>CAVZCZ010000012.1:347500-387789 GCA_963773935.1 uncultured Actinomycetota bacterium | reverse complement strand
CGAGGACGCCACCACCGGCGGCTCTACGCACGCAGCCCGCGCCGGCGCCTGAGCCAGTTCACCCCTCGTGACCGCGTCAGCATCGGCCATGTCGACCGTGCGATGTCCTTCACGCCGGACCCGGCCTATGTCCGGACGGTATGGATGGTCGCGGCCGCGGTCGCCCGGCGGGCCGGCGTGGCCGACGAGCTGTTGGACGAGGTGCGCCTGGCTATCGGCGAGGCCTGTACCCGGCGGTCGCGGTGCACCGGCGCCACGAACTGACCGACTCGATCGATGTGGCCATGAGCGACGGTGGCCGGTTCACGGTCCGGGTCACCGACCGGGGGCCGGCCGAGGCGGCCACCGCGAGCCGGGCGAAGTGACCCGCGACATCATGGCCCAGGTCGCCGCCGAAACCGGCCGGCCGGTATGGACGAAGAGGCGCTGACATTCGGAGTCGGGTTGACCCTGCTCACCGGCCTGTCTCGGACCTGAACGTCGCCGCCGCGGCCGATGGCACCGGCACCGAGGTTCGGATGTCCTGGCCGGTCGGCCGGCGTGGCGGCCACTGAGCTTCCGCTCAATCTCGCGCCCCACCCGTGCCGTTCCGCGGTGTGACCGACATCGAGGCTCGGCATCGTGAGCGGCCGCTGCTAAATGCGCCTACCGCCGTGTGACCACCAACACGGTGCGGTTAAAGTACGCCCGTCATGCTTTGACGCCCGCCCGCGCGGCGGAGCGTCCGCTCCCCAGCGGAGTATCCCAGGCCGGCCACCCCCCAGGTGCCGGTCATACATGTTCGGTACAGGAGGACAACGAATGTCCGGGAAGAGCATCGCCCAGGGCGAGCTGTCCCTGGCTGGCGGGAACCTGACCTTAGTGATCGTCGCCGCCGTGATCGCGCTTGTCGCGCTCGGCTTCGCGGCCGCTCTGGTCAAGGCGGTTCTCAGCACCGGCAAGGGCACCGAGAAAATGCAGGAAATCGCCGGGGCGGTCCAGGAGGGCGCGCAGGCGTACCTGCTGCGGCAGTTCAAGACGCTAGGCATCTTCGTCGTGATCGCCGTCGTGGTGCTCTTCCTCCTCCCGGTCAGTGAGGTCGCCGGCAGCGAGACCGGCATCAAGGTCGGTCGGTCGGTCTTCTTCATCATCGGCGCCCTGTTCAGCTCCTCGATTGGCGGCGCAGGCATGTGGCTGGCTACCCGCGCCAACGTCCGGGTCGCAGCCGCGGCCCGTAAAGGCGGCGGCGGCCGTACGAAGGCGATGCAGATCGCGTTCCGTACCGGTGGTGTGGTCGGCTTCCTCACCGTCGGCCTCGGCCTCTTCGGCGCCTCACTGGTCGTGCTGATCTACCGTGGCGACGCGCCGATCGTCCTCGAGGGCTTCGGCTTCGGCGCCGCCCTGCTCGCGATGTTCATGCGGGTCGGTGGCGGCATCTTCACCAAGGCGGCCGACGTCGGCGCCGACCTGGTCGGCAAGGTCGAGCAGGGCATCCCCGAGGACGACCCGCGCAACGCCGCGACGATCGCCGACAACGTGGGCGACAACGTCGGCGACTGCGCCGGTATGGCCGCCGACCTGTTCGAGTCGTACGCGGTGACGCTCGTCGCGGCGCTGATCCTCGGCCGCGCCGCATGGGGCATGGACGGCCTGGTCTTCCCGCTGATCGTCGGCGGCGTGGGCGTGCTGGTCGCGATCATCGGTGTGTTCATCACCCGGCTGCGTCCCTCGGACCGCTCCGGCATGACTGCGATCAACCGCGCCTTCTACCTCTCCGCTGTCATCTCAGCCGTGCTTGTCGCGATCGTCTCGTTCGCTGTACCTGCCGGCCACGTTCGCCGGGTTCGGCCCGGAGTTCGCCGCCACCGAGGGCAACCCCCGCTGGATCGCCATCGGCGCGGTCGTCATCGGCATCGTGCTCGCCGCGGTGATCCAGGCGCTCACCGGCTACTTCACCGAGACCGGCCGCCGGCCGGTCAAGGACATCGGCAAGGCGTCCGAGACCGGCGCCGCGACCGTGGTGCTCGCCGGCGTCCGGTCGGCTTCGAGTCGGCCGTCTACTCGGCGCTCGTCATCGCCGCCGCCGTCTTCGGGGCGTACCTGGTCGGCGGCTCGATCGCGCTGTTCGCGGTGGCGCTGGCCGGCTGCCGGCCTGCTCACCACGGTCGGCGTCATCGTCGCCATGGACACGTTCGGCCCGATCTCCGACAACGCCCAGGGCATCGCTGAGATGTCCGGCGACATCGACAAGGACGGCGCCCGTACGCTGACCGACCTCGACGCCGTCGGCAACACCACCAAGGCGATCACCAAGGGCATCGCGATCGCCACCGCCGTGCTCGCCGCGACGGCGTTGTTCGGCTCGTACACCGGCACGATCTCCACCGCCCTTGTTGACGGCCGGTTCGGACCTGTCGCTCGACAGCATGCTCAACGTCTCGGAGCCGAAGAACCTGGTCGGCCTGCTCATCGGCGCCGCGGTCGTCTTCCTCTTCTCAGGGCTCGCGATCAACGCGGTGTCCCGGTCGGCGATGGCGGTCGTGTTCGAGGTGCGGCGCCAGTTCAGGGAGTTGCCGGGCATCATGGACGGCTCGCAGCGGCCGGAGTACGGCAAGGTCGTCGACATCTGCACCCGGGACGCGCAGCGCGAGCTGGTTACGCCTGGTCTGCTCGCGATCATGGCGCCGATCGCCGTGGGCTTCGGCCTCGGCCCGGGCCCGTTGGCCGCGTACCTGGCCGGGGCCATCGGTGCCGGCACCCTGATGGCGCTGTTCCTGGCCAACTCCGGTGGCGCCTGGGACAACGCGAAGAAGATGGTCGAGGACGGCGCGCACGGCGGCAAGGGCTCGCCCGCGCACGCCGCGACGGTCATCGGTGACACCGTGGGTGACCCGTTCAAGGACACCGCCGGCCCAGCCATCAACCCGCTGCTCAAGGTGATGAACCTGGTCTCCCTGCTGATCGCCCCCGCCGTGATCCTCTACAGCGTGGGCCCGGACGCGAACACCACCTTGCGGGTGACCATCGCCATCGTCGCCAGCCTGGCGGTGGTCGCGGCGGTGACCGTGAGCAAGCGCAAGCAGGTCGCCACCTCCGCCGAGGTGACCGGCGACGAGGCACCGGCGAAGGCCGTCACCAAGCGGTAGTTGACGAAGTGGTCACGGAAAACGCCGGCCCGATCGCAAAGATCGGGCCGGCGCTTTCCGTCACTGCTAGTTGGGCTGTGGCTAGGGGCGGCGGCGCCAGGGGTCGGTCGGCTCCGAGTCGCGGACGGTCGGAAGTACGGCTGTGGGGTGCGTGCCCGCCGACGGCGGATAGCCGAGCGATTGCGGCCGCACCTGCTCGTACTCCGCGACCGGGTACTCCACCAGCGCCACCGGCCGCTGCCGACGGAACAGCAGGAACAGGATCACGCCACCGAGCGCGACGAGTGCGCCACCCATCACGTACAGGCTGGCGGGCACATCGGTGGCGTCGTGCCAGGTCGGCCGATTGCGGCAGTGGGGCGATCGAAACCGTGGGACCGGCCTCGAAAGTCGGCACGATGCCAGGGTTTGTGTTGGGGGGCGTGCTCGTCGTACGCCGAGGTTCGCCAGCGCCGCGGATCGTGGTTGAAGCGCTGTCGCCACCCAATCGGGTGCCGCCCGAATAAAGCTCCAAGGTGATCGATGCCTTGCCTGAAGGCGCGCTCGAGTCGAACTGCATGAAGTACGCGGTCTGGCGGCGATTGTTCTTACCCATGTCGAATGAGAGCGGGTCTGAGATGCGTACCGTGCCATCGCCAGCGGACTCATTCGCCAGGTCGGCTCCCAGGGCCCGCTGGATGCGCACCCCGTCCGGGGTCAGACCGTCCAACTGGATCGTGAATACGGCGCGGATGTTGGTGATCGCGCCATCACTCTTGTTCGTGAACGTCCCCGTGAGCCTGCTGAACGAAAAGGCGCCCGCATTTGTGTTGCCGCTCACCCCGTTGAGATCCACCTGGATGGCGTCGTCGGCGTATGCGGCTGTGGTGGTCAGGGCCAGCGTCGCGAGCACGGCACCAGCGACGGCGGCCGTCATGGTGGCCAGACGGCGGAGGGTTGACATACCTACCCCAGACTCAGGCCCACGTGAGGGCGTTGAAGAACCACGGTCACCGTACGCAAACCCGACGCGCGGCGACAACCGAACCGCGCTGACGTGGGCCGTATCAATATTCGCGTTACCGTGACGGCGTGTATGACCGGGTACGCCAGAGTTACGACCGCGTCGCGCAGCGTTACGCCGAGGAGATTGGCGGCGAACTCGCGGGCAAACCACTCGACCGCGCATTACTACGGTGCGTGCAGGATCTCGCCGCGGAGGTCGAGGAGTCCACCGGAAATGGCGCGGTCGCCGACCTCGGCTGTGGCCCAGGTCACGTCGCGGCGTATCTGGCCGCCCTGGGTGTCGCGACAATTGGCATCGATATCTCACCGGCGATGGTCGAGATTGGCAAGCTCCGGTACCCAGACGTCAGCTTTCGAGTGGGATCCCTGCTCGCATTGCCGGCCACCGACGGCAGAGTTGGCCGGCGCGGTCGCGTTCTACTCGATCATTCACCTGCGGCCAGAGGACCGGCCACAGGCGTACCGCGAGATGTGGCGGGTGATCCGCCCCGGCGGGTGGCTGCTGGTCGCCTTCCACGTCAGTCTTGTCGAGGGCGTGCCGGGCGAGATCATGCACGCCGATGAATGGTGGGGTGAGCAGGTCGACCTGGACTTCTACTACATCGACCCGGCCAGTGTCGTGGATGGCGTTGAGGCGGCCGGGTTCACGGTGATGGCTCGCACCGACCGGATGCCCTGGCCGGGCGCCGAGCACGAGAGCCGGCGCTGTTATCTCCTGTGTCGAAAGTCATAGATTTGTCCACAATGGATGAAGCCCCTTATAGCACGTCGCAGTCCGGGATCTGGAAGGCAATGTAGGGGGTGGAGCCGTGTGGGCTGGTGCACTAATCTCCATAGGGACGTTCGTTGATGGGGGAGGCTGTGGGTGGAGATAGACGACGAACCGTTCTTTGATCCACCGGCCCTGGCATTCACGCAACTCACCGTCGACATCGGCGCGATGGAAGATTTCGTCGCGTTGCTCCAGGCAGAGATCGACCAGAACCTGGCACCATACTCGCAGGAGATCATCGAAGACCATTGGTATGGCCAGCCGATCGCGCGGCGGTCGGCGAGCGTGCCCGAGCAGGCATTCCGATACGGCTATGTGGACGCGGTCGACACCTCCATCCAGGGATTGCGGTCGTATCTGCACGCCACGAAGGTGCTGCTGCGAGCGGTCGAACTGGTCGCCGACCGCTACCGCTACGCGGACGGCATGGCCGTGGCTCAGCAGATCGACGTGCAGGGTGCGATGAGCCTTGCGCACCAGGAGATCGCCGCCCAGTCCGCCCTCGAACTGCCCAAGGAACTCTAGACCCGCGAGGTTGTGTTTCCGATGACGACGCCATCCGGGACCGAATGGGGCCAGTACGGCCTCGCCGACATCTGGGACATGGTCCGCGACGACAACTACGACAACTTCTCCCACGTCAAGGCCTGGAAGAAGATGGCGGAGCTCTGCCATGGGATGGCGGGCTCGCTCACGGCCGCGGCCGCCGAGTTGGGGCACCGATGGCCGCCGGAACAGAGCCCGGCCGCAGCCGCCTTCAAGGAAAGACTGGACGAGCTGGCGAACAAGTTCACCCAGGCCGGCCAGGCGGCGGGTGCGAACGGACCGACGCTGGCCGAGGTCAACCGTGGGTTCGCCATCTCGCGCGGGAAGATCGTCGAGTTGTGCCGGTCCTGGCAACAGATGGAGCGCGCCGAGTTCGACCGAGTGGCCGCCGCACGTCAGGTGCTTAAGCTCGTCTCACTCCCCATGAGCGACCGGGACGTTCTGAGCCTCTCCAACTCGGTACCTCTGCGGTATGCGGTCGACGCCATGGGCGCGCCCGTGGTGCCGACCAGTTGGCGCCAGCAATTCGACGGCCAGGCCCGCGACATCATGGCCACCACCGACGGGGAGATCATCGACGCACACTCCCGGATCCAGAAACTCGCCGGTGATTCTGCGCAGTCCGGTGACGTAGCCGACTGGCCGGAGCGCGACCAAGGAGTCCCCGTCGGTGGTGGTCTGATCGGCGGTCGTTCAACGCCGCCTCCAACGCGGCCGATCCCACCCGGGCTCCCGGAGCGATCGCCCACGCCCGAGGACCCAATCCTCGACGGCGGTTCGCACCCGGGCCCGGTACGCGTACCGGGGGGCCGTTCCCGAACGGCCGCGGCTTGCCGGCTCCACCGTAGGTGGCCAAGTCCCATGGGTGATGACTCCAACCGGCCGGCGCTCGCCCCTGGCGGTGTCATCGGCGAGCGGTCCACCGGCGCCCCGGGCTCCGCTCGGCGTCGTTCCTGGTGGCGTCATGCCGATGGCGCCGCGCCCGTGCGGCCCGGCGGCGGCGCAGCAGACGGTGGCTTCGTTGCCCCGCCGGGCGGGCTGATCGGCGGCGCTCCGATTGGTCGTGGCGGCCACGCCGACGCATGGCGCGGCTGCGGCCGCGGCGGCACGGCGGCGGAGCGAGGATGACGGTGACTGGGTGGTGCCCGCTGGGGTGCCGGGTGTGCTGAGGCCGGACCCCGAGCCTGAGGCGCACGATCCCGGACCTGGTGTTATCGGGATCGATCGGTGATGCGGCGGCGTGTCGCCGTCGCGGTGGCGGTGGCGTTGATGCTGTTTGGTTGCGCCGGTGGCAGCGCACGCGGCCGACATCGACCAATGGCACTTGGAGTTCCTTCGCGCAGCCGAGGCGCATGCGATCAGTCAGGGTGAGGGTGTCACCGTGGCGGTGATCGATTCCGGTGTCGACGCGTCGCACCCGGATCTGGCTGGGTCGGTCGTGCCCGGGTTCAACCCGGACGGCGTCGGCGCCCCGGACGGCAGATCCGACACCGACGGTCACGGCACCGCGATGGCTGGCCTGATCGCGGGGCATGGGACAGCCGCGTGGGCATCGCCCCGAAGGCGAAGATCCTGCCGATCCGCGCATCGGACACATCTCGATCGCGCGGGGCATCGACTGGGCCGTGGCACATGGCGCTCAGGTCATCAATATCTCGCGTGGCAAGCTCGTCAGACGCGTCGGATGTGCGGCGGGCGGTCGCGTCGGCGCTGGCCGCTGGCGTGGTCATCGTCGCCAGCGCCGGGAATCGTGCCTGGGGCCATCCGAGGTGGAGTATCCGGCCGCCTATGACGGTGTGATCGCCGCCGCAGCGATCAACCGAACCGGTAGCATGCGGCGGTATCGGTGGGTGGTGACCGGCTCGTCCTCGCGGCGCCGGGCGAAGACATCACCACCACCGGAACCGGTGGCACCTACGGCATACCGGTAGGGCACCAGCGACGCCTCCGCCCTGATCGCTGGGGTAGCGGCGTTGGTGAAGGCGAAGTTTCCCAACCTGTCGGGTCGGGAGATTTATCACCGGCTCGTGATGACGGCCGATGACAAGGGGCCTCCGGGGCGTGACGCTGAGTTTGGATTCGGCATCGTGAACCCGGTTCGGGCCCTGACGGCCGATGTTCCGCCGCTGGTCGAGAGTCCGAGCCCGAATCCCGACGGCAGCCCGCAGTCCCCGCAGGCTCGACCCGACAGTGGCGCCGGATCCAGTCCCACCCGGCTGGCTGTCTTCGCCGTACTGAGTGTGGTCCTCGTTGCCGCGTTGGTGCTCGTGGTCGTGCTGATCTACCGCCGCTCCAACTCGAGCAACCGCCCGCAAGCACGGTGAACCTCGACTCCGCAACGGAGTGACAGAGATCAATCGCTGACGGTGCCGCGTGTTGGCTGCAGCATGGCCGTTCGCAGCCGATCACATGACTGGGAGTCCATGATGGACTGGATCAGCGCTGCTAGATGGCCCGTGGCCAGGATCTGTGCGGCGCAGTTATACGACCCCGTTGAACTCGTGGTCGACCTCCCAGACGCGGAGCTTATCGACTGTTATCGGTCGCAATCGCATTGATCGTGCTGGACGGGCCAAGGGGTGATCAACATGCGAAGGGGGCCGAGCTCGAACGCTCGCCCGATATCTGTGGCTGAGGTCATAAGCTCTTCTGCCATGACCACCGCGCCCCTCCGCCGCCGGTCCGCGTCACCGCCAGCCCGCCGGCTCCTCGCGGGCATTGCGGTATGCCTGCTGGCGTTGGCCGGGTGCTCGTCGGACCCGTCCGCGGACGAGTGGGCGGCGGCGGTGTGTGGCGCGCTGGGGCCGTGGCGCACCGCGATCGCTGATCTCAACCGGCAGGCGGCGACCCAGATGGCCGCCGCCACGACCACGGAGCAGACCCGCGAGAACCTCATTACTCTGTTCACCGGCGCACGGCAGGCGAGCGAGAGCGCCAGAGCCTCGATCGCGGCGGCGGGCATACCGGATGTCGAGCGGAGGCGAAGTCGTGGCGGAGGGATTCGAAGCGACGCTCGCCGGCACCCGGGACGCGTACGCGCAGGCCGAAGCGGACCTGGCGGCCCTGCCTACCAGCGACGACGCCGCGTTCTACGACGGTGTGACCGCGGTCCTGACCCGGCTCACCGACCAGTACGAAGGCAATGGGATCGATGTGGCCGGACTCGATTCGCCGGAGCTCAGGCAGGCGTTCGACGGGATCGATGAGTGTCGGTAAGCCGACAGCTGTCTCTGTTCGGCGCCGGGGCTTCACCCCCGGAGCCGGCGGACCTCGCCGGCCTGCTGCTCGCCGGTGGGGAGATTGCTCGGCAGGGCGAGCTGGCGCAGGTATCGATAGTCGTGCACCATCCTTGGCGCGCAGCCGCGATCGTGGCCGAGTGCGCCCGCCGCGGGCTGGCTGCCACAGCCGTATCCACTGTGGACGAGCCGATCGGGGTGCGGACCGCTTATGCCGAGGCGCTCGGTCCGCTGGCCCGAGCCTGGACCGACGACCTGGGCCGACGGCCGCCGCGACGCCTCAGTCTGGACGGCCGGGTGCTGCGGCTGTGGGCGCTCGCGGTCGGCCATCGGGAGGCCTCCGCGTACGTGCTCGCCATCGCCGAGCCGGACCAGGCGTTCCGCGACGTGGTCGGCGCGGCGCTGGCCGGCATGGGCATCGCGGCGCAGCTCGTCAGCCGGCGCGGTGGTACCGGCGAGATGTTCCGGATCGTGGGCCGCCGCCGGCTCGACCGACTTGTCGAGATGGTGGGCGATCCACCCAAGCAGGCGCCGCCTGACATCTGGCCGAGCTAGCCTCGCCTGGAGAGGTAGTGCGCGGAGTGTTTGTCCGGTGGAGTCGGGTTTGTGGCGAACCTCGCCATTGAATCTGCCACGTTTGCGTGGCCCCGGGTTGACAGGCGTGTACCGTTTGACAACCGTCGGCCGTCAGTGTGGGGACTGATCAAGGCCAGGACGAGCGCGGGGGACGCGCTGAGAGATCGTGAGGAGCACGGTGGCTAACGCCAAGATGCAACGCCTGGTGATCGTCGAGTCGCCCACGAAGGCGAAGAAGATCTCCGGGTTCCTTGGTGACGGGTACGTGGTCGAGGCCAGCATGGGCCACGTCCGCGACCTGCCGCGCAACGCCGCTGATGTGCCCGCCAAGTACAAGTCGGAGCCGTGGTCGAGCCTCGGCGTCGACGTCGACAACGACTTCGCCGCCTTATATATCGTCACGCCCGACCGGGCCAAGCAGGTCAGCCGGCTCAAGACGCTGCTCAAGGACTCCGACGAGCTGCTCCTCGCCACGGACGAGGACCGCGAGGGCGAGGCGATCGCCTGGCACCTGGTCGAGACCCTCAAGCCCAAGGTGCCGGTCAAGCGGATGGTCTTCCACGAGATCACCCGCCCGGCAATCCAGCACGCCGTGGCCAACCCGCGCGACATCGACCAGTCCCTGGTCGAGGCGCAGGAGGCGCGCCGCATCCTCGACCGGCTCTACGGCTACGAGGTCTCCCCGGTGCTGTGGAAGAAGGTGATGCCGAAGGGACCCGATGGCCGAGCGCTGTCCGCTGGCCGGGTCCAGTCGGTCGCCACCCGCATCGTGGTCGAGCGCGAGCGGGAGCGGATGCGCTTCCACTCGGCCGAGTACTGGGACATCAAGGCGATCTTGGCGGTTGCGGCTCACCAGGTGGGTGACGGGCCCGCGTACGTTCCCGGCCACCCTGGTGGCGCTCGACGGCGATCGGGTCGCCACCGGCAAGGACTTCGACCCGGCCACCGGCCGGGTCCGGCCCGGCGCGGGCGTCGTGCACCTCGGCGGTGACGGCGCCCGCGGGCTTGCCGCCCGTCTCGAGGGTCGCCCGTTCGAGGTCATCCGGGTGGAGGAGAAGCCGTACCGGCGTCGTCCGTACGCGCCGTTCATCACCTCGACGCTGCAGCAGGAGGCCGGCAGCAAGCTGCGCTACTCCTCGGCCCAGACCATGCGTACCGCGCAGCGCCTCTACGAGAACGGCTTCATCACCTATATGCGTACCGACTCGGTGAACCTTGCCGAGACGGCGATCGCCGCCGCCCGGTCGCAGATCGCCGAGCTGTACGGGGACCGGTTCGTGCCGCCGCAGCCGCGCACGTACACCGGCAAGGTGAAGAACGCCCAGGAGGCGCACGAGGCGATCCGCCCCGCCGGGGATGTGTTCCGTACCCCGGGCGAGGTTGCCGGTGAACTGTCCACCGAGGAGTTCAAGCTCTACGAGCTGATCTGGCGGCGGACCATCGCGTCGCAGATGACCGACGCGCTGGGCTCGTCGGTCTCGGTTCGGATCCGGGCCACCTCCTCAGCCAGCGAGGAGTGCGACTTCGGGGCCACCGGTAAGACCATCACCGATCCTGGGTTCCTCAAGGCCTATGTCGAGTCCACCGACGACGCCGAGTCGGCCGACGACGTCGAGAGCCGACTGCCCAATGTGGTCAAGGGCCAGGGCCTGACCGCCGACTCGCTCGAGGCGCTGGGCCACTCCACCCAGCCGCCGGCGCGCTTCACCGAGCCGTCACTGGTGAAGGCGCTGGAGGAGCTCGGCATCGGACGCCCGTCGACGTACGCGTCGATCATGCAGACGATCCAGGACCGCGGGTACGTGTTCAAGCGCGGCCAGGCGCTGATCCCGTCCTTCCTCGCGTTCGCGGTGGTCGGGCTGCTCGAGGGGCACTTCCCGCGCCTGGTCGACTTCGAGTTCACCGCCGCGATGGAGGACGAACTCGACGACATCGCCGGAGGTGGCGCCGCGGCGCTGGACTTCCTCCGCGCGTTCTACTTTGGAACGTCCACCAAGCAGATGCAAACCATCGCCGCAAGCGGTGGTCTCAAGAAGATGGTGACCGAGAACCTCGGTGCTATCGATGCCCGCGGAATCAACTCGATCCGGCTGTTCACCGACGAGTCCGGCCGCGAGGTCGTGGTCCGGGTCGGGCGGTACGGTCCGTACCTGCAGCGGTCCGTCCCCGGCGCCGACACCGTGCCGGCGAACGGGTCCACTGAGGACAATGGCTGAGTCCACCAGCAACGGCGACCGGGTGTCGCTGCCCGACGGCATCGCGCCGGACGAGCTCACGCCGGGAGAAGGTCGACGAGCTGTTCCTCGGTGGCGGGGGCGAGCGAAAGCTCGGCGAGCACCCGCAGACCGGGGAGCCGATCGTGCTCAAGGCCGGCCGGTACGGACCGTACGTCACCACCGGCGAGAAGAACGCCTCGCTGCTGAAGTCGATGGCGCCGGACACGCTCACCCTCGCCGACGCGCTGAAGGTGTTGGCGCTGCCGCGGCTGCTCGGCACCGACCCCGAGGGCGCGGAGGTCTTCGCCGGGCCGGGCCGGTACGGGCCGTACATCCGGCGCGGGGACGACTACCGGTCGTTGGCGGACGAGGACCAGATCTTCACGGTCACCATCGGCGAGGCGCTGGAGTTGCTCGCCGCGCCGAAGACCCGCCAGCGTCGGGCGCCGCAGCCGCCGCTGAAGGAACTGGGCAACGACACCATCACCGAGAAGCCCCTGGTGATCAAGGATGGTCGGTTCGGGCCGTACGTGACCGACGGCGAGACCAACGCGTCCCTGCGCCGCGGCCAGTCCATCGAGGCGCTGACGGTGGAGCAGGCGAGCGAGATGCTGGCCGAGAAGCGGGCCAAGGGCCCGGCCGAGCCGCGCAAGCGGACCACCCGAGCAGTGAAGTCGACCGGACGAGTTCGGCCAAGGCCGCGCCCAAGAAGGCGGCCAAGAAGGCGGCCGCCAAGAAGACCACGCCGCCAAGAAGACCACCGCCGCCAAGAAGACCACCGGCGCGAAGAAGTCGACCGCCAAGAAGGCCACCCCGCCGTCCGAGTCATGATCGCTGTCCCCGACACGCAGGCGGCCGCGCCGCGTGCGCGCTGCACGGTGACTTTTGGCGCTGGTCACCGTGAACCAACCCGCCGCGACACGCCGCCCGGGCAGTTCACGGTGATCTTGGAAGGGCGCGGCCGAGAGACAGCGGTTACTCTCCGAGGATCTGGCGGGTGTAGTCGTTGGCGAAGACCCGGTTCGGGTCCACCTTGTCGCGGACGGCGAGAAAGTCGTCGAAGTGTGGGTAGACCGGCCGTAGCGACTCCGCGGTGCGGTAGTGCATCTTGCCCCAGTGCGGCCGGCCGCCCAACGCGCTACAGACCGCCTCGAACTCGCGGAAGTACTGCTCGTACGGCATACCGACGAACTGATGGATAGCGATGTACGCGTTGTCGCGGCCGTACCCGTGGGAGAGCCAGATGTCGTCGCCGGCGGTGAAGCGGACCTCCACCGGGAACGACACTTTGGTCGGCAGGCGGTCGATGATCCGCCTGAGCGCGGCGAACGCCTCGGGCAGGGCGGCGCGCGGGAGTCCGTACTCCATCTCGACGAACTTGACCCGCCGAGGCGTGGTGAAGACGAGGTCGGATCGTTCCGTGTAGTCGCGAGCAGAGAAGGCGGACGCGGTCGCGCGCAGCAGCGTCGGCGTCCATGACGGTACGGCGCGGCTGAGCCGCACGACGGCGCCGAGCGCAGTGTTCTCCAGCAGGTCGTCGTTGACGAAGGTGCTCAACCGGCCGCGCGGCTTGTCGTCGGCCGGCACCTTGTTGTTGGCCTTCGTCAGGGTCTTCTCGGTGTAGGGCATCCAGTAGAACTCGAAGTGGTCGTTGGCCTCGACGTGGTCGCTGAGCCCGGCCAGGACGTCGGCCAGCGGAGTGGGCCGTTCGTCGGCATGCAGCACGAATGCGTCCACGCCGCGCAGCGTCACCTCGGTCACGATGCCGACCGCACCGACGCCGACCAGCGCCGCAGAGAAGAGGTCCGGGTTGCTCGTCACGGGAGCAGCGGACGACGTCGCCGGTGCCGGTGACGAGTTCCAGTTCGGTCACGAACGTAGACAGGCAGCCGTACCCCTTGCCGGTGCCGTGCGTGCCGGTGGCGAGCGCGCCGGAGATCGTCTGCACGTCGATGTCGCCCGAGGTTCGGCATGGCGAGGCCGTGCCGGGCGAGTTCGGCGTTGAGCGCGGAGAGCTGGGTGCCGGCCTTGACCCGGATGAGCTTCGACGCCCGGCTGAGCGTGACCAGGCCGGCCAGGTTCGACAGATCCACCATGGTGCCGCCGGTCGCGGCCGCCGGCGTGAACGAGTGTCCGGAGCCGACCGGTTTGACGACGCCACCGTCTGCCGCCGCGGATCTGACTACGGCGACGACCTCGTCTGTGCTCGCCGGCTGCGCGACCGCGGAGGCGGTGGCTTGTTGATTCCCGGCCCAGTTCTGCCAGCTCGACCCGGTACGTTTGCGCATAAGATGTGAATACCCCTCATGTATGCGTGGCGTCAACACCCGTGCGCCACAGGTGGGGCAGAATAATGGTCACTGTACGTGGGCAAAGAGCGCGTGGCGGGTGCGCATGGCAGACGCTGGGGGCACGGTGGTGACGCAGAACGGACCAGCGCCGCTTGGTCCGCTGCGTCGGGTACCGGTGCAGGGTCGAAGCCTGGCGCGCGTGCAACGGATGCTCGACGCGTGCGCCGGGCTGATCGATGAGGTCGGCTACGACGGATTGACCACGACCCTTCTCGCCGAGCGGGCCGGGGTCGCGATCGGCTCCGTTTACCAGTTCTTCCCGGACAAGCGGGCCATCGTGCAGGCGCTCACGATGCGCAACGTCGAGGCGTACGTCGAGCGGCTGTCGGCCCGGATCACCGACGGCGGTCTCGACAAGTGGTGGGACGCCGTCGACGCCGCGATGGACGAGTACATCGACATGCATCGAACGATGCCGGGGTTCAAGACGCTGCACTTCGGCGACGTCGTCGACACGAACCTGCTCGACGAGGAGCGCGACAACAACGCGGTGATCGTGGAGCAGCTCAGCAACATCCTGATCACCCAGTTCAATGTGACCGACGGCCGGGAGCTGACGTTCGCGCTGTCGATGGCGGTCGAGATCGCCGACGCCCTGGTCAAGGCCGCGTTCAGGTACCAGCCGGACGGCGACGAGCGGATCCTCGCCGAGGCCAAGGACATCGTCCGCGAGTACCTCTACCGCAAGTTGAGCTGACGGGCTTCCTGACGCGACGAGCACCTGCAATTGGTCACCAACTGGGCACCAATTCGCAATTGATCACCCAATTGGTGACTAATTGCGGCGACCCTCACTAGAGAAACGCCGGGCGTGGTCGCCGCGGTACGTGGGGACTGAGCGTTCGATCGTGTCGCCGCGAACGATGTGCAGGCTGTCGACGTGTTCGCACAACTCGCCGGCCTTGGCGTGGCGGAACCACACCCGGTCGCCTGGTCGCAACGCGTCGGCCGCGGGGCCCTCGAGTGGCGTCTGCACCTCGCCCGCGCCCTCCGTCGGTAGCAGGCGCAGTCCGCGGGGCAGCACCGGTCGCGGCAGCCGGGACGGCTGGGCCGGCCCGGAGGCGATCCAGCCACCGCCGTGCACAGTCACGAGGCGAGGCCCGGGCCGGCGGACCACCGCCAGGGCAAAGTACGCGGCCGGCACTGGCCGCCACGAGCGATACCCGTCGAACAGGGTCGGGCCGTACAGACCTGAGCCGGCGGTCAGCTCCGTCACGGCAGGGTCAGCCGCGGTCAGGGCGAGGCTCCCGGTTCCACCGCCGTTGACGAACTCGATGTCGGCGTGCTGACGGACGGCCTCGACCGCGGCCGCGCGACGGATCAGCAACTCGCGGTACGACCGCCGCTGCACTGTTCGCAAGACCCGTCCGTAGATCGGCCGACCGGGCGGCGCGTCGCCGAGCCCCGCGATCTGGGCCTCGTACGACATGACCCCGACGAGCCGGAAACCCGCCCGCCCGGCCACCGTGGCAGCGAGGTCGCCAACGGCTTCCGGGGCGTGCAGCGGCGAGCGACGAACGCCGATGTGGGCGCGGCCCAACGGGCGCCATGACGCGTCGAGGTCCAAACACACGCGAAGGGTCGCCCGGGTGGCCGGTGGCGTCGACGATGTCGATCAGGTCGAGTTGTTCCACGCTATCGATCATGAGCGTGATCGCAGCCGCCAGTTGCTCGTCGGCGGCGAGTTCGGCGAGCGCTGCGCGGTGCGCGGTGGGGTAGCCCATGAGCACGTCGTCGGTGACGCCGGAACGGACGAGCCAGATCGCCTCCGGCAGGGTGAAGGCCATAACTCCGTGGAACCCGGGCCGGCCCAGGACGTCGCGGAGGAGCTCCCGGCAGCGCACGACTTTTGCTCGCCACCCGGATCGGCTTGCCAGCGGCTCGCGAAGCCAGGCCGGCGGCGTTCGCCTCGAACGCCTCCGAATCGATGATCCCGAACGGCGGGTCGAGGGCGGCCGTGGCGGCATCGAAGCGAGCCGCCGTCGGCGAAGTCAGCACGGGTTCGGCGTGCGGACGCTGCGGCGGCTGTATTGTCAGACCCTTTTGCGAGACTCTGCCCAGGTTGTGGTCGGCTTCCACGTGTGCACGGTAGCCTCTCCACGACCAAATGCGAAAGGTACTCGCTTTATTCGACTGCGTGGCGACTCAGCGACCCGCACGACTCAGTGCGAACACAGTCACTGGTGGCAGAGTCCTCAATCCGGGACAGTTCAGGGTCGTCGGCCCAGATCGGGGTAAGCGCATGATCCATGGTCGGACTACAGTTGGGCGCGAGCGGACATCCGGCGCGGGGGCGGTCCGCGCTTGGGTGCCCGGACACGACCATGTGACCGGACACGCTCCAGCGCCTGAAATGGTCGCATTCGGGCGCTTGGGCGTTGCGTTCGAGCCTCGCTCGCGCGCAGGCTCGCTTCGCTCGCCCGACGCACTCGCGGGCCGAGCCGACGTGGAGGTGTCGCCATCAGCAGACAGGCGCGGGCTGCGGACGGAGCGCCAATGAATCGCCGGCTGATCTCCGACACCGAGGCCGCAGCGGCAGCGCGCTCCGACCCTTCGGGCCTGGCCGCGCTTCGGTCGATCCTGCGGATCCGGCCGTTCCGCCGGCTCTGGATCGTGCTCGGCGTCGCGTCGCTCGGCGACTGGCTCGGCCTGCTCGCGACGTCGATCTTCGCCCAGCAGCAGGTGGAGGGCGCCACCGCCAAGGGCGTGGCGTTCGGTGGCGTGATCGCGGTCCGGCTCCTGCCGGCGCTGCTGCTCGGGCCCATCGCCGGCGTGCTCGCGGACCGGTTCGACCGGCGCTACACCATGGTCGTCTGCGACCTGATCCGGTTCGTGCTCTTCGCCTCCATCCCGCTGGCCGCTCTGATCCTGTCGAACGCCGCGGAGATCATCGCCTGGACCGCGATCGCGACCTTCCTGGTCGAGGCCGTCACGATGGCCTGGCTCCCGGCCAAGGACGCGTCGGTGCCCAACCTGCTGCCCAAGGGTCGGCTCGAAACCGCCAACCAGCTGACTCTCGCGACCACGTACGGCGTCACCCCGGTCGCCGCGGCGCTGCTGCTCGCTGGCCTCACCACCGGTCTGTCCGGGGTCTACGAACGCACCGATCAGACCTTCCTTGAACCGACCACGTTCTCGCTGTACTTCCTCGCCTTCACCCGGCTGGCCACGGCCGCGGTCGTCTACTTCGGCATCAAGGAGATCAGCGGCCGCAGCGATCGGTCCCATCGACCACAGCCCGGTGTGCTGCGGGAGTTCATCGACGGCTGGGCGTACGTCGGCAAGACCCCGCTGGTCCGCGGCCTCGTGCTCGGCATCCTCGCCGCGTTCGCTGGCGGCGGCATGGTCGTCGGTAGCGCACAGTTCTATGCCCGCTCGCTCAGCGGTGGCGAGTCGACGTTCTACATCCTGTTCGCGATGATCTTCGTCGGTCTGGCCATCGGGATCGCGGTCGGACCCAGGTTGATCGGGGCGCTGTCGCGGCGGCGCTGGTTCGGTCTGTCGATCGTGATGGCCGGCGTGGCGGTCGGGCTGATGACCTTCGCCTGGCACCTGTCGGTGGCGATCATCTGCGTCCTGCTCGTCGGAATCGCCGCGGGGATGGCGTTCCTGTCCGGCACGACACTGCTCGGCGGCGAGGTCGGCGACGATGTGCGTGGCCGGGTCTTCGGCTTCGTCAACATGTCCACCCGCGTCGTGCTGATGCTGGCCATCGCGCTCTCCAGCGTGCTCGTGGGTGTCGGAAGCGATCGCGTCTTCTCCATCGGCAGCCTGTCGGTGGCGGTGTCCACCACGAGGATCCTGCTTTTCGCCGCCGGGGTGGTCGGCGTGCTCGCCGGAATCGCGGCGTTCCGGCAGATGGACGACAAGCCTGGCGTGCCGGTCCTCGCCGACGTCTGGGGATCGCTTCGTGGACGCCCGCTCGGCGTCCCCGAGTTCGCGCCCCGGCGCGGCGTGTTCATCGCCTTCGAGGGTGGCGAGGGCTCGGGCAAGTCGACCCAGGTGGACCTGCTCGCGACCGCGCTCATCTCGGACGGCTGGGATGTCGTGGTCACGCGGGAGCCCGGCGCTACCGACGTCGGCCTGCGGATCCGGAGCATGCTGCTGGACCGCCCGGCCGCTGGCGTCGCGGGCGCCGTGGCACTCTCGCCGCGGGCCGAGGCGCTGCTCTATGCGGCCGACCGGGCCCATCACGTCGCCACGGTGGTACGGCCGGCGCTGGCGAAGGGCAGCATTGTGATCAGCGACCGGTACATCGACTCGTCGCTGGCCTACCAGGGCGCCGGGCGCACGCTTCCGGTCGAAGAGATTTCCTGGCTGTCGGCGTGGGCGACCGGTGGGCTCAGCCCCGACCTGGTCGTCCTGCTGGACATCGAACCCGCGGTCGGGCTGAACCGCGTGTCCGGCCGCGGCGGCGCGGACCGGCTGGAGGCCGAGAGCGGCCAGTTTCACGACCGGGTCCGGTACGCGTTTCTCGACCTCGCCACCAAGGACCCCCGTCGCTATCTGGTGATCGACGCCTCCGGCGCCGAGGGAGACGTCGCCGCCGCGATCGCCGCCCGGGTCCGCTCCCTGCTGCCCGCCGAGGTCGACGCCGATCCCGCCGCCGACCTGCCGGGGCACGGTTCGGCGCCGATGACCGAGCACGTCCCGGCGCCGCCGCCCGCATCTGCCGTCGGCGAGCAAGAGTCACCACTGTGGACAGACAACGGTGGCAGTGGCAATGGTCGCGAGGTCGGCGAGACGACCGCGCCCAGTCCGGCGACCGACCGGCCAACAACGCGGACCTGCCCCGGTGAGTGCGCCCACACTCGAAGCGCCGCCCGTCTTCGGCGTCCCTGGTCGGCCAGGACGAGGCGGTGGTCGAGTTGGTCGCCGCGGCTCGGGCGGCCGGCGCGATCGTGCGCGGCGAGGCCGTACCGCCCGGGTGCGATGACCCACGCGTGGCTCTTCACCGGACCCCCGGGCTCGGGCCGGTCGGTCGCCGCGCGGGCCTTCGCCGCCGCGCTGCAGTGCCCGCAAGGCGGGTGTGGCGTGTGCGCCGAGTGCCACACCACGCTGGCCGGTACCCACGCGGATGTGCGGGCGGTCGTCCCGGAGGGACTGTCCATTTCGGTCGATGAGATGCGGCACCTGGTGCTGCGGGCCGCAAGCGCACCCACGGGCGGCCGGTGGCAGGTGGTCTTGTGGAGGACGCCGATCGGCTGACCGAGAAGGCCAGCAACGCCCTGCTCAAGGCGGTGGAGGAGCCATCGCCACGCACCGTGTTCCTGCTCTGTACCCCGTCCACCCACCCCGACGACGTGTCGCTGACGATTCGTTCCCGATGCCGCGTGGTGACGCTGCGGACACCGTCCGCCGAGGCGATCGCCGGGATGCTGCAGGCCGACGGCGTGGACGCGCGTACCGCGGCCTGGGCGGCAGCGGCGGCGCAGGGGCACATCGGACGGGCCCGCCGTCTGTCCCGCGACCCGCAGGCGCGCAGTCGGCGGGAGGCGGTGCTCGCCGTGCCGCGCCGCCTCACCGGCATCGGCGCCTGTTTCGACGCCGCCGCGGCCCTGATCGCGGCGACCGATGCCGAGGCGGCGGCCAATGTGTCCGATGTGGACGCGAAGGAGCGGGCCGAGCTGGAGGTCGCGCTCGGCGCCGGCGGAACCGGCCGGGGCGTATCAGCTGTCGCCCGTAGCTCGGCCGCCGCGCTTGAAGGAGCTGGAACGCAAGCAGAAGTCGCGGGCCACCCGAGCCAAACGGGACGCGCTCGACCGGGCGCTGGTTGACCTGGCCGGCTTCTACCGCGACGTACTGCTGCACCGCGTGGGTGCGGGCGTCGCCTCGGTGCATGTCGACGCCGCCGCCGATGTGGCCGGCGCATCGAGGAAGTGGACCCCGGAGAGCACCCTGCGCCGGCTCGAGGCCGTGCTCGCCTGCCGCACGGCGATCGACGCCAACGTCAAGCCGCAGATCGCCGTCGAAGCGATGATGGTCACCCTCTGGCACGGCTGACCCGTGCCTGCGGGGGAGTTATCCACAGGAGCGAGATTCGGGGTGCCGCCGCTGTGGACGGTCACGGTAGCGTGCCGTGCGGGAACGACAGTCGGCAGCGCCCGGACGCGGGCGCCCGCGCGTGAGGTGTAGCAGGTGGACGAGGCGTGGATCGAGCAGGCGATCGAGCGATATCAGCGCATGGAGCGGTCGCTGGCCGACTTCGACAAGGCGCTGGCGAAGGTCGATGTCACGGTCCGCTCCCCGGACGGCCTGGTCGAGGTCATCGTCGGTGCGGACGGAGCAATCCGGGATGTCGTGATCGGTGAGCAGGCCCATGGCCGGTCGCCGCGGGAGCTGTCGAAGGCAGTGCAGGCGGCGGTGACCGCGGCCGCCGACGCGGCGCAATGGGCCCGACGGAAGCTGCACAGCGAGACGTTCGACGACTTTCCGGATCTGGGGTCGCGCTAGCGTCCGCTGAGTCCCGCCGCCCGCCACGCGATCTGAGGAGAGTGATCCATGAACGAGACCCTGTCCGGTGCGGTCGCGGCTATCCGCGTCACCGGAGACCTCCTCGGCGAGGCGGGGCGGCAGCTGCCCGCCGTCGATCCCGGCGCCGACCGCGTTCGGCGCCGGCGGGCCGGGGCGACTTGGCGATCTTGGCCGCGAGCTCTACCTGCAGTGGCAGCGCGGCCTCGACGCACGGGCGCGGGAGGCCCAGGCGCACGCCGCGCGGATGCATGACCTCGCCGATCTCGTCAGCCGCTCCGCGGGCGGCTTCGCAGACGCGAACGAGAGCGTGCGCAGCCAGCACCGCGACGAGGGCGACACTGGCGCAACGGCGGGGGTGATGTGATGGACGCGCTGGCCCGCCTGGCCCCGGTTGCTCGCCCGCTGCTGCGGGACGTGGACAACGCGCTGGCCACCCTGGGCGCACCACCGGAACACCCGGTGTGGGCGATGTTGCGGCGCATGGGCACGACGCCAGCCGACGCGGTGGGGTTCTTCGCCGACCTCGATCCGATCCGGCTCCGGCTTGCCGGCCAGGCCCTACGCGATCGGGCGGTGACCTACGAGAGCGCCACCGTCCCGGCCGCGGTGCCGTGGGAGGGCTCGGCGGCGCAGAGCTACGCGGTGCAGGCGGACAGTCTCGGCGCGCTTCCTGCATGGGGAGCACGACGAGACCCTGGCCGGCCGGCTGCGTGCCACCGCGTCCTATGTGGACTCTCTGGCGGACTGGTGCGAGCGGAGCCGCGACCAGGTCGCGCGGACGTTGGCCCAGGTGCTGACGTCCAGCCAGGCGGTCGCGGTCCGGTCGGTCCCGGCGCTGGGACGGGGGCTGACCGACCTGCTCCGCGCCGCCGAGCCAGGCGGGGGTCTCGCCCGGGCCGTGATGGCGGCGGCCGACATCGGTGCGGTACTACTCGGTGTGGCGGAGGACGCCGTGGTTGCTGGCCGGAGTCTGCACCACCACGCCGAGCCGGCACTGGCCGAACTCGCCTACCGGGCCCCGACGCAGGTGGACCAGCTCCGGCTCGGCGGCACGATCCGGCTCCAGCATTAGGCGGCTGCTTGATCTTCGGCGCCCCCGGCGATGTGCCGCCGGCGGGCTAGGGTGGCGGCATGGGTCAGCTCTGCGCAGTGAGCTTCAACCGGTACGGCCGCCTGTTCTACCTTGATCCGGGCGAGCACCGGCCCAAGGTTGGCGATCTCGTGCTGGTGCCGACCGAGGATGGCGCCGAGGTGGCCGAGTGCGTCTGGGCACCGGAGTGGACCGACGAGGACACCGATGGCTTCCCTCGACTGCTTGGTCTGGCCGGCCCTGATGACGTGCGGCGGGATGAGCAGATCCGGCGGGCCAAGGCTGACGCCAAGGTCGCCGCCAAGCGGCTGATCCGGGCGCACGACTTGCCGATGAAGGTGGTCGCGGTGGACCACATCCTCAGCGGCGGTGGCGCCGCGTCCGGTTCGTCGACCGGCGCCAAGACGACGATCTACTTCACCGCCCCGCACCGGGTCGACTTCCGGGCACTGGTTCGCGACCTTGGCGCGACCCTGCGCTGCCGGGTCGAGCTGCGCCAGCTCTCGGCCCGCGACTCGGCCCGGGTGCAAGGCGGCATCGGCTCCTGCGGCCGGGACCTCTGCTGCGCCACCTTCCTCACCGACTTCGAGCCGGTGACCATCCGGATGGCGAAGGATCAGGACCTGCCTCTCAACCCGATGCGGATCTCCGGGGCGTGTGGCCGGCTGATGTGCTGCCTGAAGTACGAGCACCCGCTGTACCAGCAGTTCCAGGCGACCGCCCCAGCGGTCGGGGAGCGGGTGAGCACTCCCGACGGTCCCGGCCGGGTGGTCGGGCACAGCGTGCCGCGGGACGCGGTCACGGTACGGCTGGACGCGGACGGCTCGCGCTGCTCGTGCTCCAAGGCCTCGGTCTGCGGCTCCCGGCAGGCCTACGAGTCAAGACCTGTCTGAGCGCGGTGGACGCCGGGTCAACTTTTGGTCATACTTGTGACCATGACGACGATGCCCTGAGGCGAGGTGAGCGCACATCGCTGAGTACTGCGCGGGGCGTCGTGTATGACCATCACGCGCGTCGGTTCTGCACCAAGCGGTGACGCTGCTACGGCACGAGCCTCTGCCGGGCAACCCTTCGACGGCGTCGGCGTGATAGCGGTGGAGCCGCTGATCTGGCTGAGACCATGCGGCGCAGGCGTTCTGCCGCGTGACCGAGCAAGCAGAAGATGAACCGTACGTGCTCCGCACCACGCCGACGGTCCGGCGGGCCTTAGGGGAGCGCCTACCCGAAGCGGTCGCGGTTGCGGCGTACGAGTTCATCACGGGTCCGCTGGTCCGCGAGCCCTACCGCGTCGGCAAGCAACTGATGCCACCACTCGATGACCGGTTCAGTGCCCGGCGCGGCACCTATCGCGTCATCTACCGAATCGACGACGACTCCCACAGTGTGACCGTCGTTGACATCGACCACCGTCGTGACGTTTACCGAACATGACCAGTGAATGAGCGGTTGACCCTGACCCGTACGTTCAAGGCAGCGCTGAACCCAGGCGCGGACCGGTAAGGGCCTCGCGTACACTTGGGCGTCGTTGCCGCCTTAGCTCAGTCGGACAGAGCGACGCACTCGTAATGCGTAGGTCCGGGGTTCGATTCCCCGAGGCGGCTCTCCCGGAATCCCTTCCTCCCAAGGGTTCCAAGCCTCTGGTCTACCGGGGACCGGCTCGTTGTGCTGTCGCCGGTCGCCGCGGCGATGGGCGGCATTCCGGCGATCTGATAGGTTTCGATGCGTTGCGTCGGAGGTGCAAGGTGCAGCGAGCCCTGGAGCGTGGTCTCAACCCATTGCTGTCACTGTTGCCGTTGTCGCTGTTCGGCATCGCCTTGCTGGCTGACCTCGGGGCGCTGATGAGTGGCATGGTCGCGTTCGGCGACATCGCCGGTGGCGTGTTGGCAACCGCGCTGCTGGTCGGCCTGGTCACCCTGACTGCCCTGTTCGTCGACTACACCACCGCGCCGGTCGGCAGTGTGGCGCACCGGGTCCGGGGGTTGGCCAGCGCTTCCACCACCGTCATGGTGGCCGGGTTCACGCTGGCCTGGTATCTGCATGGCGACGGGCTCGGCAGCGGCCCAGTGTTCGTGCTCGAGCTTGCCGCTTTTCTCGGCGGGCTTCTGGGCTACCTGGCGTCTCGCATCCCGCAGCCCGACGCCGGCATGGCCGAGTCGCGCAGCGGCGTCGGCTGGATCACTACGATCACGCAGGAGCTTGAGCCGACGGCCCCTTCGTACCGATGACCGCGACGGAGGCCGCCCACGCCTCATCCTCGGCGATCTTGCGAGCCAGGCCGTCCCGCCCGTCGTAGCGCAGAAAAGCTGGCAGCGCCGCGGCCAACGCGAGCGTCCCTGCGACGCAGGCCACCCCGCCCCACACGATGGAGCCGCCGACGCCGGCCAGCCGGGCCGTTGCCCCGGCCCGAGCGTTGCCGAGCGTCGGACCGATCGTGTAGGAGATCATTTCGATGCCGGCCAACCGGCCGCGTAGGTGGTCGGGGATCGTCTGGTTCCAAATGACCATGCGGAAGATGCCCGAGATCATGTCCGCCGCGCCCGCGAGAACGAGACACGCCAAGGCAAGCCACAGCGTCCCGGACAGTCCAAACCCGACGGTCGCCAGACCCCACGCTCCGGCTGCCAGCACCACGGCGAGGCCGTGCCGGTGCACCCGGCCGGTCCAACGGGAGAAAAGGGTGGCCAGCAGCGAGCCGGCCGACGGCGCGGCGTAGAGCAAGCCCAGGACGGCCGGTCCGCCCAACCGCGCGGCCACGAACGGATACAGCGATTGGGCCATCCCGAAGAACATCGCGTTGATGTCGACCAGATACGTGCCGAGCAACTCCGGACGGCGGGCGGCGTACCGCAGCCCGATGCCGACTGACCGTAGCGACGGCCGGTCCGTTGCCGGCGGTGGTGGCACCGCCCGCACCGCGGCCAGGCAGACCAGGCTCACCGCGAACGTAGCCGAGATCGATCGCGAAGACCCAGGCCAGCGGAACAGTGGCGAGCAGGACGCCGGCGAGGGCTGGACCGGCAAGCGACGCCACGTTCATCCGCAGGCTGTTAAGCACGCTGGCGGCTGGAATCTGCGCCGGGTCCACGAGCCGCGGCACGATCGCGTCCAGCGCCGGCCGCTGCAGTCCGTCGATCGCGGTGGTCAGCGCCGCCACCACGAACATGATCCACAGTTGCGGCTGGCCGAGCAGGGCGTTGACCAGAAGCACCGCGGTCAACAGGGTGAATGCGACCTCACCGATGATCACCAGGCGACGACGGTCCACATAGTCCGCCAAGGCTCCGCCGACGAACGCCATGAACAGCAGCGGCACGATCTCGCACAATCCCAGCAGGCCGACGAGCAACGGGTCGTGCGTCATCAGGTAGACCTGATAGGGGATGGACACGTACGTCAGGTATGAGCCGATCGCGGACACGCCGGCACCGGCGAACACCAGCCGGAAGTCGCGCGATGAGCGCAGCGGGGCGAGGTCGAGGCCGGGACGCACGGGCAGCGATGCTCCCCGTCGGCGGCGCGCCTGTCGACCCGTTTTCCGGGGGACGGTGTCGTTTCGGCGTTCGGCGGCCCGCGTCGTGGAGTGGGCATCCACTCGGGGGTCTCCGCTCGGGGGACTGTTGCCGGCAGACGATCGAGACGTAACGTTGCCGCGCATGCGGAGCACGATGATGGACACCCCGCTGCAGGTGTCGCGGCTACTGGAACACGGGAGCACGGTGCATGGCTCGTCCGAGGTGATCACCTGGACGGCCGAAGGCCAACGCCGAACGTCGTTTGCCGAAGTCGGCAGACTTGTCGGCCCGGCTTGCCCGGGCACTGCGCGACGACCTGGGCGTCCAGGGCGACGAACGCGTCGGCACCCTCATGTGGAACAACGCGGAACACCTGGTGACCTACCTCGCCGTGCCGAGCATGGGTGCGGTGTTGCACACGCTCAATCTGCGGCTCTTCCCGGAGCAGCTCATCTACATTGTCAACCACGCTGAGGATCGAGTGGTGATCGTCGATTCGACGCTGATCCCTCTGCTCGCCGGCGTGCTGTCGCACCTGGGTACGCTGCGTCACGTTGTGGTCGTCGGCGACGGCGACATGGGGCCCCTTGCCCAAGCGTCGGCCGGCCGGGTGCAGTTGCACCGCTGGGCCGACCTGCTCCGTGACAAGTCCGACCACTATGACTGGCCGGTCCTCGACGAGCGCGACGCGGCCGCGCTGTGCTACACCTCCGGCACCACGGGCAACCCCAAGGGTGTCGCCTACAGTCACCGCTCGATCTACCTGCACTCGATGCAGGTCTGCAGCGCCGAGGCGTTCGGGCTCGGGCCGGCCAGCAAGGTGCTCGCCGTGGTGCCGATGTTCCACGCCATGGCCTGGGGCCTGCCGTACGCGTCGTTCCTGTCTGGCGCTTCGCTGCTGATGCCCGACCGCTTCCTGCAGGCCGCTCCGCTGGCCGCGATGATCGCCGCAGAGCGACCGACGCTCGCCGGCGCTGTGCCGACCATCTGGACCGACCTGCTCGCCCACCTGGACGCGAACCCGACGGACATCTCGTCGATGAGGGAGGTCATCGTTGGTGGTTCGGCCTGCCCGCCGGCGCTCATGCACTCGTTCTTCGATCGTCACGGCGTGGAGATCATCCATGCGTGGGGGATGACGGAGATGTCCCCACTCGGCTCGGTCTCCCGGTCTCCCGCCGGCCTGTCCGGCCCGGAGGCGTGGGCGTACCGGTATACCCAGGGCCGCGTGCCGGCCGTCGGTCGAGGCGCGAATCGTGGGGCCGGACGGCTCGGTGATGCCCAACGACGGCAAGTCGGTGGGCGAGCTTGAGGTTCGCGGACCATGGATCACGTCGACCTACATCGGCGACGCGACACCGGATCCGGAGAAGTTTTCGCCTGAGGGCTGGCTGCGCACCGGCGACGTGGGCGTGCTCTCCCCGGACGGCTACCTGACGCTCAGCGACCGGGCGAAGGACGTGATCAAGTCGGGCGGCGAGTGGATCAGCTCGGTCGAGCTGGAGAACGCGCTGATGGGGCATCCCGCCGTGCTCGAGGCCTGCGTCGTCGGTGTGCCCGACGAGCGCTGGGGCGAGCGTCCACTCGCGACAGTGGTGTTGCGCGAGGGGCAGACCACCACCCCCGAGGAGCTGCGAGATTTCCTGGCGACGACGGTGGCCCGATGGCAGCTGCCTGAGCGCTGGGCCTTCATCGAGGCGGTGCCGAAGACCTCAGTCGGCAAGTTCGACAAGAAGCGGGTCCGGGCTCAGTACGCCGAGGGCGCGCTGAACGTCGGCACGCTCGCCTGAGGCCAACCCGATTCCAGTCAGACCAGGAGTTTGGCGAGCAGATCGCCGCTCCGTTCGAGCCGGGCCAGTACCTCCTCGGGGCGCAGCGGTCGTACCTGCGCTGCCTCAACCTCGGCCCAGGAGAAGGGTGCCGAGACCGTCGGGGTGGGTGCCGCCCGCAGCGAGTAGGCCGACACGGTCGTCTTCGCGGCCGCGTTCTGGCTCCAGTCGAAGAACACCTTGCCCGGTCGCAGGTTCTTGGTCATCTTGGCCGTCACCAGGTCGGGCAGGGCCTCCTCCAGGTCCTCGGCGACTGCTTTCGCGTACCCCGAGACTTCATCCGAGGTACGGCTGCCATCCAGCCGGGCGAGCAGCTGCATCCCCTTCTTTCCCGATGTCTTCGCGAACGGGTGCAACCCGTCCAGCTCGAGCCGGTGCTTGGCGGCGACCGCAACAAGGCAGCACTCCTCAAGGCCTGCGGGCGAACCGGGGTCCAGGTCCACGACGAGCAGGTCCGGGTTGGCCGGAGCCTTGCCGGCAAGCCTCCACTGTGGTGTGTGCAGCTCGATCGCGGCCAGATTCGCCAGCCACGCCAGGGTCGCCACCCCGTCGACCACGATGAAGTCCAGGGTCTCCCGACCGGTCGACGACCCGGGCACCGGCAGTCGCTGCTTGCGTACCCACGACGGCGTGCCGCCGGGAGCGTTCTTCTCGAAGAAGCTGGCCGCGTCCACCCCGTTCGGGTACCGGATCCGGGTGAGCGGCCGGTCGGCCAGGTGCGGGAGCAGGGTCGGCGCCACGCGGACGTAGTAGTCGATGACTTCGCCCTTGGTGAATCCGTTCGCCGGATACATCACTTTGTCCAGGTTGGACAGTTCGAGCTCTCTGCCGTCGATGTGCACCCGGATCCGCTGGCCCGGCTTGTCAGGCATCGCTGGCCTCCTGCGGGCTCTTGTCCGGGCGCAGCCGGACGTAGCGCGGGAACCGCAGTCTCCCGTCCCGGGTGATGCTGCCGTACCGCACTTCGACGACGAGTTCCGGCCGGACCCAGTGGCGCCGTTGGTGTCCTCGCGCGGCAGCGCGCCGACGAACGGGGACTTGGTCGCATGCAATGCACGCAGTCGGGCCAGCAGATCGCGCTCTGCGCTGGCCGAGATGCCGCCGCCGACCCGACCCCGGTAGGTCAGCCCGCCCGGGCCGACCGCCCCGACCAGCAGCGCGCCCAACTGGCGGCGGCCGGGCCGCCAGCCGCCGACCACGTAGTCGCCCGTCTGCTCGTTCTTAATCTTGATCCAGTCGGGTGATCGTGCGCCCGGACGGTAAGTCGACGAGAGCCGCTTGGCGACGACACCTTCGAGGGCCAACTCCAGCGCGGCCTCCACGGTGGCCTCGCCGTCGGTGAACTGCGGCGGAACCGCCCAGCGGGTGGAGGGTCCGGCGGCGGGCAGGATCGATTCGAGCAGCTGGCGACGGTCCACATAGGGCACCGAGGAGACGTCCGTGCCGTTGGCGGAGAGAATGTCGAAGATCATGTAGTTGACCGGCATCGTCGACGCGAGTTGCGCGGCCCGGCCGACGTCGCGCACGTGCATCCGTTCGGCCAGCGCGATGAAGTCGGGACGCCCGTGGGAGTCCAGCAGGACGATCTCGCCGTCGAGCACGGCGTCGGTGAGGCCGGCTTCGGCCAGGGCCGGCGCCCAACCCGGCGAGCTCCGGGTAGGCCTTGGTGATCTCGGCACCGGACCGGGCGTACATGCGGGTCCGGTCGGCCGTGGTGACCGCGAGCGCGCGTACGCCGTCCCACTTGAACTCGAACGCCCAGCCGGGCCCGACCGGCAGTTCGCCGGTGGTGGCCAACATCGGCTGCGGAACCCCGGGCACAGGCCCACCCTAGTCACGGCGTCCAGGGTTGATCGACGCAAGCTGGGTAGAGGTGGGATGCTAGACGCTGATCGGTCGGAAGGAGCACCACCATGCGGGCCATTTGGAAAGGGGCGGTCTCGTTCGGGCTGGTCTCGATCGGGGTGAAGCTCTACTCGGCCACCGAGGAGAAGGACATCCGGTTCCACCAGGTTCACCGCAGCGACGGCGGACGGATCAAGTACAAGCGGACCTGCTCCGTCGTGGCGAAGAGGTCAGCTACGACGACATCGCCAAGGGGTATGACCTCGGCGGCGGCGAGATGGTGATCCTTACCGATGAAGACTTCGACGACCTGCCGCTCACCAGCAGCCGCAGCATCGATGTGCACCAGTTCGTGCCCGCCGAGCAGGTCGACCCGATCCTCTACAACAAGGCGTACTACCTCGAGCCCGAGGGCGTGGCCACCAAGCCGTATGTGCTGCTGCGCGACGCCCTCCTGGAGTCCGACCGGGTGGCGATCGTGAAGGTCGCGCTGCGCCAGCGCGAACAGCTCGCCACGCTGCGCGTGCGCGATGGCGTGCTCGTGCTGAACACGATGCTCTGGCCGGACGAGATCCGCGCCGCCAGCTTCGACTTCCTCGACGAGGACGTCGCTCCGCGTCGCCAGGAGCTGGAGATGGCGTCGTCACTGATCCAGTCGATGGCGGCGGACTTCAAGCCCGAGGAGTACAGCGACGACTACCGGGCCGCGCTGCAGCAGGTGATCGACGCGAAGGTCTCAGGTAAGGAGATCGTGGCCCCGCCGGAGGCCGAGGAGGCGCCCTCGGGGGCGATCGACCTGATGGCCGCGTTGCGGGCATCGGTCGAGCGGGCCAAGGCATCCCGGACCCGTGGTGGGGCGGCCCGTCGAGCACGAGCCGGTGGCACCGACCCCGATCACGGCAGCCAAGTCGGCCAAGGCCGCGAAGGCGCCGGCCAAGAAGGCGGCACCGGCTAAGGCAGCCAAGGCAACCGCGGCGACAGCCAAGGCCGCCAAGGCTCCCGCCAAGAAGGCGACCAAGTCGGCGCAGAGCACGAGTACGGCCGCGAAGAAGGCACCAGCCAAGAAGGCCCCTGCCAAGAGCAGAAGAACCGCGTTAGCTGGCGCTCGGTTCGCGGCGTCGCAGACCCACCTACTCGCGGGGGGTCCAGTGGCGGCGGATGATGGTGAGCTCCGTCTCCGCGCGCTCGAGGTCGGCCGGACGCGGACGCGCCGCATCGCGAGCCCGCAGCGCGGCGCTGGGTGTTACCTGGGACGAACCGCCGCCGACGATGTTGCGCAGCCCCCGCTCGACCGCGACTACATCGCCCTCGACCGCTGGCCATATTTCCGGCTCCTCGTGCAGCGGCGTGGTCTCGGCGCTGGCGGCCGCACCGGGGTCGTCCAACCCAGTCGGCGCAGCGCTGGCCACCCGCACCCGCCGTCGGCGCCGTGCGTCGGTGGCTGCGGCGGTGGCTGCGTGGCGGTGGCGGTGGCGGGCATGGCGTTGGCGGGCGTGGCGTTGGCGGGGTGGACCTCTCTCGGCGGACGCGGTGCGTCGACCATCGGGCCTCCCGTCATAGTTCGGGCTGAGTCTCGGTCTCGCGAGACAGGTTAGCCCACGTCAGAAGACCTCCATGCTGCTCGGCGCCTGGTGCCATCGGAACGCGGCGTCGCCGTCGGCGAGCGCCCCGGCCCGGTGTTCGAGGACCTGGCCGGTAGCGGCGAGGGTCGTGAACCCCGTGCCGCCGAGGTATACCGCCCCGAGCACCCGGATGTCGCAGCTGAGGTCCGGCTCGTCCACAGTGGAGGAGCACGTCGCGGCACCGCGTGAGCCCTGGAGCCGCCACCGCCCGACGTTCGCCGCGACGACCTCGTCGGTCACCTCGATGACGAGGTTGACGTCGGTGGCGTACCTGCGGGCGGCCAGTGCGGCTGGCACGTCGAGCACGCGAACCCACAGCGCATCGCTGAGTCGGGCGTCGAGCCGGCGCGGCTCGGTGACGGCGTGCAGCAACGGCTCGTCCGGAGCGCAGGACCAGACATGAACAGTGCGGGTGAGGTCGACCGTGAATAGGAACTGCCATAAGGCGGCGTACGCCTCGGGCGTCATCGAGACGAACTCGACCACACGCACCTCACCGGCGGCGCCCGTATCGCCCCACTTGCCCTGGGCTCGCCACAGGGCGTACCCATCGACGCCTTCGTGCCCCTCGTGGATGACGGCGCGCAGGGATGTGCTGCCACGCCGCCACTCCTTCAGGTCGGCGAGACGGTAGTCCCAGTGCCGCTCGGCCCGCTCCGACCAGCCGGGTCGACTCGCGTACACGGTGTCGTACAGCTTCACCAGGTCGTCGCGCAGCACGCTCGGAGTGCCGTCGCGCAGCGACCCGGCGCTGGCCGGCACGGTGAGCGCGACTTCGTTGGTCTCGATGGTGAGGCCGAGCTTGTTCGCGGCGAGCCCGTACCCGAAGCGCTGGTAGATCCGACCCTCGCTGGCCCACAGCGCGGCGATCGGTTCTCCGGCCGCGCGGGCGTCGTCGAATTGGCGGCGCATGAACCGGGTGAGTACGCCCTGGCGGCGGGCAGTGGGGGCGACCGCGACGAGAGTGACATGTGCCGTCGGCACCACACCGCCCGGCACCGCCAATTGACGGGTGAGGATCCCCGCCGTACCGACGATCGCGCCGTCGCGCCGCGCCACCAGCACTCGCTCCATCTCGAGCACGTCGCGCTCAGCCGCGGCCGCCTCCTCGTCCGGGTCGCCGTGGAAGGCGGCGGAGACTACTCGGAAGATGTCGTCCCAGTCCTCGGCCGCGCCGGGCTCGATCGTGATGTCGTTGGTCACGTCTCCTGTCCTACCCGGTCCGGCGATCGCGGGCCAGCGAATACCGGTCACCAGATCTTTTGAGCTAGTAGGACGTGACATTGATGGCTACCCTCGGTCGGTGGTGTTTGAAATGGGGTTATCGCATGTATCCGCCCGCTGATCCGTGGGGCGATCGAACCGAGCCGACGCCGATGTACGGGCGCGCCCCGGTCCCGGTTCCGCCCGCGGTAAGGGATCCCACGGCGGAGCTGCCGTTGGCGTACCTCCCCTCACAACCAGCTGCCAAGCAGGTCAAGGTCTCCTGGGAGCGGGTGAAGAACGCCAACCGGCGCCGGCTCTACGACGGGTGGGGGTTCACTGCGGCGGGGCTCATCGTCATCGTGTCCGGCTGGCTTATCTGGGCGGCCGGGAGCAAAGGCACAGGCACCGCGATCTGGCCGGGCTTCGTGCTTGCGCTGATCGTCGGGGCGCTCATCTTCGTGACCGCCCGTACGGCCGGCTACTACCTGCTGGAGCGCACTCTCGGCCGGGCGAGGCCGCACGCGAGATGGTCGCACTTCTTTGCGGGGCTGTTCCTGACCCTGGCCGGTGTGTGGTACCTCGTGAACGCGCAGTACGAGCTCAGCACCGGCGACTGGTTGCAGGACGGTTGGCGCTGGCTGACCGACCAGGTGGATCTCGGCTGACCCTCGAATCCGATACGTGTGGCAAAGTCAGACGTGTCGCTCATGGGCTACCAGTTCATGATCGGGCAGACTGCGGCCATCCGGGCGTGACGACTGACCGCGCGGATCGCTTGAACCACGTGTGGGGCCGATGCCGGCGGGCCAGGCGGGACGGTGCGATGCGGGGCAGCGGGGTACCTGAGAGAGGGCGGTAACAATGAGGGACAGGACCACCGGGGGCATCACGGCCGACCCGGACGAGGTCGAGGCCATGCTGCACAACCTGTGTGGGTTCCACCTCGCCGAGCGCGACCCGGTGTTCCGCTACACGGTGCTGACGAGAGAACAGGTGCTCTACGACGCGCTCGTCGCGGCGATCAAGCGGGAACGCGGACGGGCGCTCGCAGAGCTGGTCGAGCAGGGACACAAGCTGACCGGGATCGCCGAGCTGACCGGGCTGGGTTCACGTCAGCGGGTGCAGCGACTGATTCAGGTCGGGGCGGCGACTGAGCGGCCGGTCGCCACGCAAGCGGTGGCCGACGTGCAAGAGGCCTCGCGCCAGTTCGACGCCCGCCTGGACGCGGTTGAGGCCACTTTGGACGAGGTTGTCAGCGGCATCCCGGTGCTCAATGAGCCCGAGACGCCCAACGTCGTAGCCGAGTTGAGCGACGACTACGACACGGTGATGGCCAAGGAGCCGTACGTCGTCGAGCAGTTCGAATCCTTCCGAGTGGCGCCAGTCTCCGATGACGACGGGTTTGACCCGCTCACGGCCGACCTTGACGAGCTGAATGGGATGCTCGAACCCACCCAGGTCATGCCCGCGCTCTCCGCCGTCCTGCACCCCACCAAGGAGCTGTCCGCCGACGAGGAGCCCTGGTGGCGTCGCACTAGCGACACCGGCGCCGCCTAATCGCGTTGGCGCGCAGCTGTTTGAAGAGCGGGACCGGTATCGGCCGTATGTCCGAATATCCTGCCCAACAGAGGTGCTGATTGTCCTGTGGCTACCGCCGGAGACCGCATGTGGACGGGCCCTACTGGCCCGTGAATGGCCCGGGCGGCTACCAGGACTCGTCGAGTTGGGCCAAGCGTTTCCTGAATCTTCGTGCGTCCTTTTGGGGTAGGGCGTGTGCGACGGTCTCGAGGAGCGCCCGGAGCACGGCGGGGTCGGGACAACACTCCGGCTCGCCGCATCGGGGTTGGAGGTCGAACTGCCGGTGACTCGGATCTCGGACGAATCGGGTCCAGCTGTCGAGCGCTCGGCGGACTGCGCCGGGCCAGAGGCGCGTACGTTCCAGACTTGCGATGGCGGCTTCGCCGCGCGGGGTCAGGCCGGGAACGTTTGGCGGTGGAGTTCCGTAGCAGCGTCTCGGGGTGTCGTCGCGGACCCTAGCGGGTGATCTACGCGCCATGATCCTTTCGGATTGTCGTCATGCTGGTGATGATCGCATGGCTCCAACGGTGGGGAACTCTCGCGGTATTCACGTAGCGGTTTTCACGACCGAAACCAGTGTTGGTGCCGCTATGCTGAGTCCGATGTAGACACCTGGGAGAAGCTCTGTGGTCAGCCTCCACTCATCCGTTCACCGTCGCCGCAGGAAGCGGTCGGTGGCGGGTCCGACGTGCTGACTGTTCGCCAGACGCGGCCGCGATGGTGGAGGACGGCGGCGGTCCTGGTCGTCGTCGTCTTCGGGGCGGCGACGGTTCGGCTGTTCGTTTGGCCCGACCTGGCGCCGGCCCCGAACCGGGTCGACGCGATCATAGAGCTGGCCGGGCCCGGTAACCGGGATCAGGTCGCGCTCGACCTGGCCCGCCAGAATCGGGCCCCGCTACTGATCCAGTCGACCGTGGTCGAAGAGGCCGGCTCCGACCGCTGTCTGCCGCCGGTGCCCGGGGTGAAGATCCGCTGCTTCCACCCCGAGCCGAACACGACCCGTGGCGAGGCCCGCTACATCGGACAGATGGCCGAGCAGCACCATTGGACGGCGGTCATCATCGTCACGACACCGGACCACGCTTGGCGGGCCAAGCTGCGCGTGTCGCGCTGCTTTTCGGGTGATGTCTATGTCGTGACCTCGCCGCTGCCTCCGTGGCGCTGGTTGTGGGCCATCCCCTACCAATCGGCAGCCACCGTCAAGGCGCTGGGTTTCGAACGAGACTGCTGATTCGTTAAACGGGCCATCGTAAAGAGGAACGCCCAGGTCGCCGAAGAGTGGCGCTGACCTGGGCGGTTGTGGCTGGAGGGGCCGACGGGAATCGAACCCGCACCGTCAGTTTGGAAGACTGAAGCTCTGCCATTGAGCTACGGCCCCGCGACCGGCAACCGGCCGGCTACAGCGTAGCCGCTGGTTGGGCGCATCGTCGCGCGCCTTACCACCGCGGCAGGCCGCGGCCGTACCAGCGCGCTGCGGGGAGCGGACAGCACGTACACTTGCTCCTCGCCACGGGGTGTGGCGCAGCTTGGTAGCGCACTCGCTTTGGGAGCGAGGGGCCGTGGGTTCAAATCCCGCCACCCCGACCAGCTACACGCCCGCCGCAAATCGGGCAGGCGTGCTCGCTTAGACTCGGCGTCACCGCCTCCGCGCCACGCGTGACGCTGCCGCGTGGACGCTGCAGAGCACGAGATGCCAAAGGGAGTACGCCCGTGAAGAGCACCGTCGAGACCCTGAGCCCGACCCGGGTGCGGCTCGCGATCGAGGTGCCGTTCGCCGAACTCGAGCCCAGTCTCAAGCGGGCGTACAAGGAGATCGGCGCGCAGGTCAGCATCCCTGGCTTCCGCAAGGGCAAGGTGCCCAGCGCGGTGATCGACCAGCGAGTGGGCCGCGGCACGATCCTGTCCGAAGCGGTGCAGGGGGCGATCCCGGAGCAGTTCCTCGCCGCCGTGCGTGAGCATGAGGTGCGCACGATCGGCCGCCCTGAGGTGGAGATCACCGACTTCGGCGACGGGCAGCCACTGAAGTTCACCGCCGAGGTGGACGTCCGGCCGGAGATCTCGCTGCCTGACCTCGGCGGGTTCGAGGTAACTGTGGACGCCCTTGAGATCAGCGACGACGACGTGTCGGCCCAGGTTGAGGGTCTGCGTCAGCGCTTCGCCACGCTCAAGACCGTGGACCGCCCGGCGAGCGCGGGCGACTTCGTCCAGCTCGACCTGGCCGCGACCGTGGATGGCGAGGAAGTGCCCGGCGGGACGGCTACGAACCTCTCTCACGAGGTGGGGAGCAACCAGTTGCTCCCCGGCCTGGACGAGGCGGTCGCGGGGATGAGCGCGGGCGCGGAGACCACATTTACCAGTGCGCTGGTGGCCGGCGACTTCGCCGGACGTGAGGCCGACGTTTCGGTGACCGTACGGACCGTCAAGGAGCGCGAGCTGCCGCCGGTCGACGACGACTTCGCCCAGATGGCGAGCGAGTTCGACACGCTCGAGGAGCTGCGCGCGGACCTCGCGGTGCGGCTTGGTCGGGTCCGCCGGATGGAGCAGGTCGTGTCCGCACGCGACAAGGCGCTCGACGCGTTGGTCGTGGCCGCAGATGTACCGGCGCCGGAGGGAGTGCTGCGCGACGAGGTCGACAGCCGCAAGCAGCAGATGACCGACCAGCTTGAGCGGATGGGTGCCACGCTGGAGGACTACCTGGCCGCCGAGGAGAAGACCGAGGAGGAGCTCACCGCGGACCTGACCGCGGCCGCCCAGAACGGGGTCAAGGTCCAGCTGCTGCTGGACGCCTTTGCCGATGCGGAACAGATCACTGTGTCGGATGACGAATTCGGCCATGAGGTGGTGCACCGCGCGCAGCGGGCCCAGATGGCGCCGCAGGAGTACTACGACCAACTGGTGCGGGCGGGGGTCGCGTCGTCGGTCGCAGTCGACGTCCGACGCGGCAAGGCGCTCGCTGCCCTGCTGGAGAAGATCACGATCAAAGACACCGACGGCAACGTGATCACCTTGGACGAGCTGCGTGGCGCCGACGAGGACCACACCGGCCACGATCACGACTGATCGTGAGCCGCCGTGTTTCTGGAGCCGGTCCGAGACGACTGCGCCCATAGCGAAAATGGAGCCCACTGCCGGCAAGGCGGTATGGCGACCGGCTAGGGTCGCCATAGACGCCGGCTTTGACCTGGTACTACGACCGAAGGGGCTGCCATGACGGATTTGCACCGCGAGTCCCCGCTGGCGCGGGGCGGTGACGCGCTCGCCGGCATGCTCGACGAGTCGGTCTATAACCGCCTGCTCAAGGAGCGCATCATCGTGCTGGGTAGCGAGGTGACCGACCAGGTCGCCAACCGCATCTGCGCGCAGCTGCTGCTCTTGGCCGCCGAGGACCCGACCCGCGACATCAATCTGTGGATCAATTCGCCGGGTGGTTCCGTGTACTCCGGCATGGCGATCTACGACACGATGCAGTTCATCGCCAACGACGTGGCCACGGTCGCCATGGGCATGGCGGCATCGATGGGCCAACTGCTGCTCTGCGCCGGTACCAAGGGTAAGCGGTACGCCCTTCCGCACGCGCGGATCATGATGCACCAGCCGTCGGGAGGCATCGGCGGTACCGCGGCCGACATCGCGATCCAGGCCGAGCAGATGCTCTACACCAAGCGCATGTTCCAGGAGCGGGTGTCATTCCACACTGGACAGGGCACCGACCAGATCGAGGCCGACTCCGACCGTGACCGTTGGTTCACCGCCGAAGAGGCGAGGGATTACGGGTTCATCGACAAGGTGATCACGGGAGCCACTCAGGTTCCCGAGGGCGCCGGCACGCGTGCCTGACGACGCTGACGAGAGGAAGCGACCATCATGACTGACCTGAACCTGCCGTCAGGCCTGCGCGAGGTTCACAACCGCTACATCATCCCGTCGTTCATCGAACGGACTTCGTACGGTGTCAAGGAGTCCAACCCGTACAACAAGATGTTCGAGGAGCGCATCATCTTCCTCGGCGTGCAAGTGGATGATGCGTCGGCCAACGACGTGATGGCCCAGTTACTGGCGCTGGAGTCGGTGGACCCGGACCGCGACATCACCATCTACATCAACTCGCCTGGCGGCTCGTTCACCGCGCTGACGGCGATCTACGACACGATGCAGTACGTGCGGCCGGACATCGCCACCGTGTGCATGGGCCAGGCGGCCAGCGCCGCCGCGGTGCTGCTGTCGGCGGGTACTCCCGGTAAGCGGATGGCGCTGCCGAACTCGCGGATCATCATCCATCAGCCGGCCACCGAGGGCGGCTACGGGCAGGGCTCGGACATCGAGATCCAGGCTCGGGAGATCATGCGGATGCGCACGATGCTGGAAGAGATGATCTCCCGGCACAGCGGTCGCGCTATCGAGTTGGTCCGCAAGGACATCGACCGCGACAAGATCCTTACGGCCGAGGAGGCCCGCGAGTACGGCCTGATCGACCAAGTGCTCGGCAGCCGCAAGAAGACCCCGCTCGTCGCCGCCGCGGCGGCCAAGGCAAGCTGAGCTCTCCGCCACGCTCCTCGCCACGCTCCCGCTCGCGGTGGACGGGAAACGCGGCGCGACACCATTAAGATCACGGGCGTCGGGGTCGGACTTTGAGACCCCGACCAGGTACCGTTCGATGCGAACGGGCGCGCCGGTCATCCGCCGTGCGAGCCTCGCCCCGGAGGGCCGTCAGCGGCCGCGTCAGAGCAGGGAGTACCAGGTGGCACGCATCGGCGATGGCGGTGACCTGCTCAAATGCTCGTTCTGCGGGAAGTCGCAGAAGCAGGTGAAGAAGCTCATCGCGGGGCCGGGCGTCTACATCTGTGACGAGTGCATCGATCTCTGCAACGAGATCATCGAGGAGGAGCTCGCCGAGTCCGCCGAGGTGCGCTGGGACGAGCTGCCCAAGCCGATGGAGATCTGCGAGTTCCTGGACGACTACGTGGTCGGCCAGGACATGGCGAAGAAAGCGCTCGCGGTCGCGGTCTACAACCACTACAAACGGGTCCAGGCGGAGGCCTCAGGGCAGCGGGGTGACGGGGAGCCGGTCGAGCTAGCCAAGTCCAACATCCTCATGATCGGCCCGACGGGGTGTGGCAAGACCCACCTGGCGCAGACGCTGGCTCGGATGCTCAACGTTCCCTTCGCGATCGCGGACGCCACCGCACTCACCGAAGCCGGGTACGTCGGCGAGGACGTCGAGAACATCCTGCTCAAGCTGATTCAGGCGGCCGACTACGACGTTAAGCGGGCCGAGACCGGCATCGTCTACATCGACGAGATCGACAAGATCGCCCGTAAGTCCGAGAACCCGTCGATCACCCGGGACGTGTCCGGCGAAGGCGTGCAGCAAGCCTTGCTGAAGATCCTCGAGGGTACGGTCGCCAACGTGCCGCCACAGGGCGGTCGTAAGCACCCGCATCAGGAATTCATCCAGATCGACACCACCAATGTCTTGTTCATCTGTGGCGGGGCCTTCGCGGGTCTCGAGCGGATCATCGAGCAGCGGGTAGGCAAGAAGGGCCTGGGCTTCGGCGCGCATCTTCGTTCGGTGTCGGAGCGCTCATCGGATGACGTGTTCGCCCAGGTCATGCCAGAAGACATGATCAAGTTTGGGCTGATCCCTGAGTTCATCGGCCGGATGCCCGTTTTTACGAGCGTGCGCAGCCTCGACCGGGACGCGTTGATCAAGATTCTGACCGAGCCGCGCAACGCGTTGGTGCGGCAGTACCAGCGGCTCTTCGAGCTGGACAACGTCGAGCTGGAGTTCGATACGCCCGCTCTGGAGGCCATCGCCGATCAGGCGATCCTGCGCGGCACCGGCGCGCGCGGCCTGCGGGCGATCATGGAGGAAGTGCTGCTCTCGGTGATGTACGAGGTGCCGAGCAACCCCGACGCTGCTCGGGTCCTGATCACTAGGGCGGCCGTACTCGAAAACGTCAACCCGACGATCGTTCCGCGTAGTGCGGCTCCGTCCCGCCGCGGCCGCAGCCATGACCGCGAGGAGAAGTCCGCCTGAGCGGGGCCGCCATCGCGCTGGCCGCCATATCCGCTCTCGTGTGGGGCTCCGCCGACTACTGCGGCGGCCGGGCTACCCAGCGGGTGAGCGCGCTCTCGGTCACGGTCGTCTCCCAGATCTACGGACTACCAATACTTGCGTTGGCTGTCCTGCTCGTACCCGGCACGCCGCGCCTCGGTGACGTGGGCTGGTCGGCGGCCGGCGGAGTCTGCGGATTCCTCGGCATCGTGCTGCTCTACCGAAGCCTGTCGACCGGCGCAATGGCGATCGCTGCACCCATCACGGCGGTCACCGGAGCAGTCGTTCCGGTCATCGCAGGACTTCTACTCGAGCAGGCGCCGTCGGCGATCACCCTTGCCGGCGTCGGGTGCGCGGTGGCGGCAATCGGACTGGTCAGCATGGGTCCAAGGACGGGTGGGCGGGTCAGTGCGCGGGTCATCGGCGTTGCCCTACTCGCCGGCGCCATGTTCGGGGTCTTCTTTGTGCTGCTCGCGCAGACCAGCGACGACTCCGGCGTGTGGCCATTGGTCGTGGTTCGAAGTGTCTCGATCCCGCTGGGACTGGCGTTGATCGCCATGCGCGGGGCCAGACTGCGGATGCCGCGCCAGCTTACGGGCTGGCTGATCGGCGCTGGGGCCGGCGACATCGGCGCCAACGCGCTCTTCCTTCTCGCCGTACGGGATGGGCTGCTCAGCGTGGTCGCACCGATCGCCGCGCTGTATCCGGTCAGCACCGTGCTACTCGCCCTCGCCATCGACAAGGAACGCGTCCGCCCGATCCAGGTTGCCGGGCTCGGCCTGGCCGCCAGCGCACTTGTGCTCACCGCGATCTGAACCCATCGCCGGCATATCCTTCCCGTCATGAGAGTCGCGGTCTGCCAGATCAATTCTCGATCCGATCGCGCGGCCAACCTGGCCAGCGCGGTTGAGCTGCTGCAGCACGCCGCCGATGCCGGCGCCGATTTCGCCGTGCTGCCTGAGTACCTGGACTACCTTGGCCCGACCGACCGCAGGCCAAAACCGGAACCGGTCGACGGCGAGTTCGCGGCCACCTTCGCCGACCGTGGCTAGGCGGTTGGGAATCTGGGTCGTCGCGGGGTCGTTTCACGAGAGCGGTCCTGATGCGACCCGTACCTACAACACCTCCCTGGTCTTTGACCGGTCCGGTGGGCTCGCGGCCGCATACCGGAAGATCCATCTGTTCGACATCGATATCCCGGGCCGGGTGTCGGAGCGGGAATCCAACTCGGTGGCGCCGGGCGGCGAGGTG
>CAVZCZ010000012.1:0-342500 GCA_963773935.1 uncultured Actinomycetota bacterium | reverse complement strand
CTGACGAACCTCGCTGCGCTAACCACCTGCGCCATGCGGACCTTCGGGCGAGTGTGGTGTGGCTGGGAACCTGGCGGGTAGTAGTCAAGCGATGGGGTGACGCAGGAGGGCAGCTGAACCCGGCCGGTGGTCGAGCCGGGGCAAGCGTGTAGGGCGGTGCGTAGGCAAATCCGCGCACCATGAGCCTGAGACGTTAAGCCGAGACGAGTACGTCGAAGTCAGTGATCCCATGCTGCCAAGAAAAGCCTCTAGCGAGCTTCCAGCGGCCCGTACCCCAAACCGACACAGGTGGTCAGGTAGAGAATACCGAGGCGATCGGGCGAACTGTGGTTAAGGAACTCGGCAAAATACCCCCGTAACTTCGGGAGAAGGGGGGCCACAGACCGTCAAACCCCATGCGGGTGGCAGCGGTAGGTGGCCGCAGAGACCAGGGGGAAGCGACTGTTTACTAAAAACACAGGTCCGTGCGAAGTCGTAAGACGATGTATACGGACTGACGCCTGCCCGGTGCTGGAACGTTAAGGGGACCGGTTAGTCCGCAAGGGCGAAGCTGAGAACTTAAGCGCCAGTAAACGGCGGTGGTAACTATAACCATCCTAAGGTAGCGAAATTCCTTGTCGGGTAAGTTCCGACCTGCACGAATGGCGTAACGACTTCCCTACTGTCTCAACCACAGGCCCGGCGAAATTGCACTACGAGTAAAGATGCTCGTTACGCGCGGAAGGACGGAAAGACCCCGGGACCTTCACTACAGCTTGACATTGGTACTCGAATTTAATTGTGTAGGATAGGTGGGAGACTGTGAAGCTCGGACGCCAGTTCGGGTGGAGTCAACGTTGAAATACCACTCTGTTGAATTTGGGTATCTAACCTCGGACCGTGATCCGGTCCAGGGACAGTGTCTGGTGGGTAGTTTAACTGGGGCGGTTGCCTCCTAAAATGTAACGGAGGCGCCCAAAGGTTCCCTCAACCTGGTTGGCAATCAGGTGTCGAGTGCAAGTACACAAGGGAGCTTGACTGTGAGACCGACAGGTCGAGCAGGGACGAAAGTCGGGACTAGTGATCCGGCACCTGCATGTGGAAGCGGTGTCGCTCAACGGATAAAAGGTACCCCGGGGATAACAGGCTGATCTTCCCCAAGAGTCCATATCGACGGGATGGTTTGGCACCTCGATGTCGGCTCGTCGCATCCTGGGGCTGGAGCAGGTCCCAAGGGTTGGGCTGTTCGCCCATTAAAGCGGCACGCGAGCTGGGTTTAGAACGTCGTGAGACAGTTCGGTCCCTATCCTCCGCGCGCGCAGGAGACTTGAGAAGAGCTGTCCCTAGTACGAGAGGACCGGGACGGACGAACCTCTGGTGTGCCAGTTGTCATGCCAATGGCACGGCTGGTTAGCTACGTTCGGACGGGATAACCGCTGAAAGCATCTAAGCGGGAAGCTCACTTCAAGATAAGGTCTCCCACCCCCTCGAGGGTTAAGGCCCCCAGCCAGAACACTGGGTTGATAGGCCAGAAGTGTAAGCCTGGCAACAGGTTCAGCCGACTGGTACTAATAGGCCGAGGACTTGACCACAAACACATCCGCGTCCACTGTGCAACTCTGAAACAACGACCCATGCGCCACCGCACAAGAGCCTGTGCCCCGCACAGACCTCCCAAACGCCACGCGCACACAAACAAACACCCGCAAACGCGGGTGTTCATAGAGTTACGGCGGCCATGGCGGTGGGGAAACGCCCGGACCCATTCCGAACCCGGAAGCTAAGCCCACCAGCGCCGATGGTACTGCACTCGACAGGGTGTGGGAGAGTAGGACGCCGCCGGACAACCCTCACAAAGGGCCGCACCCACCCGGGTGCGGCCCTTTGCCATATCCACCACCAGCGCCCAATCCCACGCCATGGCCCCCCACCACCTCACGATCACCGTGGACCGCCACACCGACAACACGCCGTACCAACGCGACCTAGCGACCATCCACCAACGTCACCGTGCACACCCACTCAACCGCTGACGCGGCACGCACTACCAACGCGACACGGCGATCACCCACCAACATCGCCGTGCACACCGACTCAGCCAATCGCGCGCGCATCCACAACCCGACCAGGACACAGCGATCTTGGCCAGGACCGGTATTTGGCGGGCCGGAACCGCGGCGAGAGTGACGGCTGACGACACCTGAGATCGCGGCGCTCCGTAGACTTCCAGCGTGACCGTGACACGTGACCAGACCCGTGACGATGCGACCCTCTCCGCCCAGTACACCCCCGGCGAGGTAGAGCAGCGGCGCTACGAGCTCTGGGTAGAGAGCGGTCAGTTCACGGCGGACGCGACCAGCTCTCGCGACCCGTACTGCATCGTGATTCCCCCGCCGAACGTGACCGGCTCACTGCACGTCGGGCACGCCCTTGATCACACGATTCAGGACTCGCTGATCCGGCGCCGGCGGATGCAGGGCTACGAGGCTCTATGGCTGCCCGGCACCGACCACGCCGGCATCGCCACCCAGAACGTCGTCGAGCGCCAGCTCGCGGCCGAGGGCCTCTCCCGGCAGGACCTTGGTCGGGAGAAGTTTGTCGAGCGGGTCTGGCAGTGGAAGGCCGAATCGGGAGGGACGATCCTGGGTCAGATGCGGCGCCTGGGCGACTCCGTGGACTGGACCCGCGAGCGGTTCACCATGGACGAGGGCTTGTCCCGGGCCGTGTTGACCATCTTCAAGCGGCTCTTCGACGACGGCCTGATCTACCGCGCGGAGCGGATCATCAACTGGTGTCCGCGCTGCCTGACCGCACTGTCGGATATCGAGGTGGAACACAGCGACGACGACGGCGAGCTCGTCTCAATCCGGTACGGCGACGGCGATGACTCCATTGTGGTCGCGACGACCCGGGCTGAGACGATGCTCGGTGACACCGCGGTCGCCGTGCATCCCGACGACGATCGGTACCGGCACCTCGTCGGTCGCGAGGTAGAGCTTCCGCTCACGGGCCGGCGGATCCCGGTCGTCGCCGACGCCCACGTCGATCCGGCCTTCGGTAGTGGCGCGGTGAAGGTGACGCCGGCGCACGATCCGAACGACTTCGAGATCGGCCAGCGGCACAACCTGCCGAACCTGACCATCATGGACGAACGCGGCGTGATCACCGCCCATGGTCCGTACCTGGGGCTGGACCGGTTCGAGGCCCGGCCGGCGATCGTGGCGGCGCTGCGGGCGCAGGGCCGCGTGATGGCCGAGAAGCGGCCGTACCTGCACGCTGTTGGCCATTGCTCGCGCTGCAAGACCGTCGTAGAGCCGCGCCTGAGCCTGCAGTGGTTCGTCAATACTGGCCCACTGGCCCGTGCCGCCGGCGACGCGGTCCGCGACGGTCGGGTCCGGATCGAACCGGCCGAGCTGGCCAAGCGCTACTTCGCCTGGGTCGACAACATGCACGACTGGTGCATCTCGCGGCAGCTGTGGTGGGGGCACCGGATCCCGGTCTGGTACGGCCCCGATGGTGAGACGGTCTGTGTCGGTCCCGACGAAGCCCCACCCGAGGGCGAAGGGTGGCGTCAGGACGAGGACGTGCTCGACACCTGGTTCTCCTCGGCGCTGTGGCCGTTCTCGACCCTCGGCTGGCCCGATTCCACTGAGGACCTGGCGAAGTTCTACCCGACCAGCGTGCTGGTGACCGGGTACGACATCCTGTTCTTCTGGGTTGCCCGGATGATGATGTTCGGCCTCTACGCGATGGACGGCCGTCAACCCTTCGACGTCGTGGCTCTGCACGGGATGGTGCGCGACCAGTACGGCAAGAAGATGTCCAAGTCGTTCGGCAACGTGGTGGATCCGCTCGACTGGATCGAACGCTTCGGCGCCGACGCCACCCGGTTCACCCTGGCCCGCGGGGCCAACCCGGGCTCGGATGTACCGGTGAGCGAGGAGTGGTGCCAGGGCTCGCGGAACTTCTGCAACAAGCTCTGGAACGCGACCAGGTTCGCCCTCATGAACGGTGCCACGGTGGCCGGCGAACTGCCCAAACACGACGATCTGTCCACCGTGGACAAGTGGATCCTGTCCCGGCTGCAACACGTCACCGCGGAGGTGGATCAGCACTTCGAGGCGTTCGAGTTCGCCAAGGTCTGCGACGTGCTCTACCACTTCGCCTGGGACGACGTGTGTGACTGGTACGTGGAACTGGCCAAGCCCGTGCTCACCGCGGGCGGTGAGTCCGCCGACGCGACCCGTCGCGTGCTCGGCCACGTGCTTGACCAGCTGCTGCGGCTGCTGCACCCGATCGTGCCGTTCGTCACCGACGAGCTGTGGTCCGGGTTGACCGGCGAACAGTCGGTGGTCCGGGCCAGCTGGCCTTCGGTGGACAGCGCCTATGTGGACGATGCGGCCGAGGCGACCCTGGCCGCGCTGCAGCTGGTGGTGACGGAAGTACGGCGGTTCCGGGCCGATCAGGGCCTACGCCCCGGTCAGCGGGTCTCTGGTCGGCTCAACGGGTTGGCCGGTGCCGGCCTGGCAGCGCATGAGCCGTTGATCCGGGCGCTGGCGCGGGTGGACGAGCCCACCGGCGCCTTCTCGGTGACGGCGTCTCTGTCAGCCGCCGGCGGCGTCACCGTGGAACTCGACACCAGAGGTGCGATCGACGTCGCCGCCGAACGGGCCCGGCTGGAAAAGGACCGGGCCAGCGCTGAGAAGGAGATCGTTGCGTGCCAGGCCAAGCTCGACAACCCGGCCTTCGCCGACAAAGCGCCGGCCGACGTGGTTGCGAAGATCCGCGAGCGGCTCGCCGCCGCCGAGGCGGATCTGGCTCGGATCTCCGGCGCGCTCGCCGCGCTCGGCTGAGTGGAGGCATCCGGCCGGTGAGGATGACCCGATCGTGAGCGCGGACTTCATGAATGTTGAGGCTGAGCTCAATGCGCGTGGGTTCGCCCGGATGGTCTTTGACCTGTCCCGGATCGAGGCTCTGCTCGACCTGCTCGGGAGTCCGCAGCGGGCCTATCCCGCGATCCACCTCACCGGCACCAACGGCAAGACCTCCACGGCCCGGATGATCGACGCGTTGCTGCGCGCACACGGGCTTCGGACCGGCCGCTATACGAGCCCGCATCTGGCCACGGTTCGGGAACGGATCACTATCGACGGCGAGCCGGTGAGCGAGGAGAAATTCGTTGAGATCTACGAAGAGGTCGCGCCGGTGGCGAACTTCCTCGACCAGCGCGGTGCCGAGGAGAGCCTGACCTACTTCGACATGACCACAGCGATGGCGTTGGCCGCATTCGCCGACGCTCCAGTCGACGTCGCCGTGGTTGAGGTCGGCCTCGGCGGGGCGGAGGACTCAACGAATGTGTTGCAGGCCAACACTTGTGTCATCACCCCGATCGGACTGGACCACACCGAGTGGTTGGGTGACACCATCGAGGACATCGCCACCGCTAAGGCTGGCATCATCCATCCCGGAGCGACGCTGATCTGTGCCTCACAGCCGGCGGACGCCATGCGGCCCATCCTCGAGCGCTGTGCCGAGGTCGGTGCCACGATCGCCCGCGAGGGGGGCGAGTTCGGTCTCCGCAGTCGGGACCTTGCGGTCGGCGGGCAGTTGCTGTCGTTGCAGGGCCTCAGTGGCGTATACGACGACGTGTTCGTGCCACTGCACGGAGCACACCAGGCACAGAACGCGGCCGTGGCACTCGCCACAGTGGAGGCGTTTCTCGGCGCGGGAGCGAACACCCGCCAGCTCGACCCGGAGACGATCCAGGAAGGCTTCGCCGACGCGACTTCGCCGGGCCGCCTTGAGCGGGTGCGCACCGCACCTACGATCCTGCTCGACGCCGCGCACAATCCGCACGGCATGACCGCCACGGTGGCGGCGCTGCAGGATGAGTTCGCGTTCGGACGGCTCATCGCAGTGCTCGCGCGTGCTCGCCGACAAGGATGTGACCGGCAATGCTGGAACTGCTCGAGCCGGTCGTCGATGCGATTGTCTGCAGTCGCAACAGTTCGCCGCGGGCGATGTCCGCCGATGTGCTCGGCGGCCAGGCGGTCGAGGTCTTCGGGGAGGACCGGGTACGGGTGGAGGCCTACCTGCCCGACGCGATCGAGGCCGCGGTCGAACTTGCGGAGTCCGATATCGACAGTAGCCTCGCAAGCGTGGGCATCCTGATCACCGGCTCGGTCATCACGGTTGCCGACGCCCGCACCCTCCTCGTCCGGTGAGCGCTGGCCAGATGAGCGAAGGTCGAGATGGGCGAGGACGAGATGGGCGAGGATCCGGCGCGCGAGGATCAGTCGAGCCAACCAGACCCGGACCGGCCTCAGTCAGGGCTGCGTAACCCGGGCGCCGCGGTTCGCGGTGTGGGCGCCGGGACGCTCGCGGCCGAGGGGCTGGTGCTGTTGCTCGCGATCGTGCCGCTGCGCGTGCTCGGGGCCACCGGCGCCGGGCGGGACACTCGTTGTGGCGGCGCTCGCCGTGGTCAGCTTCGCGCTGGCCGGCCTGCTGCGTCGCGGCTGGGCCTGGATCGGCGGATCCGTCCTGCAGGCGGTTCTGTTCGGCAGCGGGTTCGTCATCCACGCCTCGCTCGCCGTAGCTCGGCGTCCTCTTTGGACTGGTGTGGCTGTACGTCCTGCGGGTGCGGCGAACGGTACTGGTACGTCAAGCCGTTGACGACTTCGGTCGTGCCTGGCTCCCGAGCGGCGGTGACGCCACTCGGTCAGCGCCACGCCGTGCCCGTCCGGGTCGTCGAAGGCCGCCTTCCACAGCTCAACGTCGTCGCTGCGGCTGACCATCTTCGGGCGGTACCTGAAGTCGATACCCTTTCGCCATCAGGTCGTTGTATGAGGCCTCCAGGTCCGGCACCTGGATGTGCAGGTGCCCAACCTTGCGATCGATGCCCGAGAAATCAGCCATGTGCTGCAACAGAATCCGGGCCCCGCCATACTCCACGACCGCGTTGCTGGACGCCGCATAGACGATCGTAAAGCCGAGCTTCTCGGTGTAGAACCGCAAGGACCGATCGAGGTCCGACACGATGAGCATGCCGCCGATCGAGGCGCCCTCCTTGGGCTGGCCGGTTGGTCCGTCCTCGGTGGTCGCATCGTCACCGGCGGGCACAGCCGTACCGGAACCGGTGATTCGCAACGTCGGCTGTTGCGGCGGACGCGGCATCGGAATCGAGGGCGCAGGCACATCTGTCGACTCCGTCGGGTCAGGCTCGAAGTCGCTGCGGTCGATGTCGGCGGGATCGAAGTCGGGATGAACGGCCGTCGAGGCGCCGTCACGCCGGTCTGGCTCGTGCGGCCAATTCGGCGCCGCGAGCGAGCGCCTCGGCCCGATAGCGCTCGCGCCCGTCGCCACCCATCGTCGCCTCCCCGAACGGGTCCACTGCGGGTGCCGGGGCCCGTACCGGGGCGTAGTCGCCATCGAAGGCCGGGTCTTCGGCGTACTCGTTCAGGCTCGCGTCTCTGAATTGGGTGTGCAGCCGCACCGACGGCGCCGTGTCACGATGCACCGTGTCATCACGGTCCTGCGCTGTGTCCCGTTGCGCTGTGTCCCGCTGCGCCGCGTTGGACCCGGCCTGCTGGTAGGACCGGGGAGGGGTTGGGTCGGGCGCGCGTAGGTATCCCTGATCGATGAGGTCCCACCGTACCTTCAGGTGCTTCGCGTTCGGCTCGACATCAACCGGGAGGGTCTGACCAACCCGCGGCCAGCGCTCGATGGAGAGCGCGACGTCACGGTGTTTGACCTCGACCGGTGGGCGACCGTACAGGCTCACCTTCAGCCTCATGTCGCACTTGGCGACGATCGCATCGGTCGGCGGCGGCGAAACCGCCACGACGTAAGCGGTGGCGACCACATGCCTCATCGCGTTCCGACGCAGGCCGACCAGAAACACCGTCAGGCCAGCGGTGGCCAGCAGCGCGACCGCGATCAGAAACAGCGGCAGGCTCGCGCCGCCCAGGGCCATCGCGGCCAGGAACGCCGCAACCACGACTACCAGCACCAGGAAGAAGCGCTGCATGTCGGTCAGCTGCCAGCGACCGCGCTCGTTCCTCGCGCTCACGTGGCCGAGGCTACGGCGACGGCCGGGTCATTGGAAGCTCTACGCTCTCAGCGAGTCGCGCCCATGAATCCATCCGTCGCGATCGGGCTCTAGAAACTGCGCCGAGGAGTCTGAGCCGCGAGGGACGTGCGGCGAAGACGGATCGGCTTCAGAAAATCTGGGGGCAAGCATGCAGCGGACCACCCGGGTGCGGGCGGGGCAACTGGTCGTGGCAGAGATCGCCGTGGCGGCGGTCGTCGTGGCGGCATTCGGACCGGGCTGGGTTGTGATCGGGGTCGGCGCTTTAGCGGCCGCGGTGCTGGTGGCCACGTTCGGCCGGGCCGGCGGCGGTTGGTGGTATCAGACCGTGGCCAGCCAGCACCGGTTCCGCCTGCGACGCAAGCTCGCCGCCGAGCAGGTGCTCGCGGCCGCGGTCGGGACGAAGCGCGGGCCCTCCCCAGCTGCCCTGGCTTCGTACCCTGGCGCCCGCGTTGGCGCTTGGCTCGGTACAGGTGGGCACCACGACCGTGGGTATCGGCACTGATCAGGACGGCTGGTTCGCCGTGGTCGAGGTCGGCTCGCTCTGGGAGGACGACATGGTCCTGTCGGCCGGCGACGAGCCAGCCAGCGCTTGGGCGCCCGGAGCGGCGCTACCCCACGCGGCAGGTCCGGTACCGCTCGCCGAGCTCGCCTCGTTGGTAGAGCCGGGGCCGGATCGGGCCGCGGTCTCCTGCGTGCAGGTGATCCTCGTCCTGGCGGCTCGTCGGATCAACCCCAGCCGGCCTGGGTCGCGCTTCGGGTGACGCCAGCAGACGCCTTGGCCGCGGAGCGTTCCGGCGGCGTCACGGCGGTCGAGCTCAGCGTGGCGGCCGCCGCGCTGCGGGCCGCGCGCACCCTGAACGGGCACGGGTGGCTTGCTCGGGCCGTGGGCAAGGACGGGCTGCTGGCGGCCCTGGTCGAGGCCACCGGACTGGACGGACCACCGCAGGAACACTGGAGCGTGTGGCGCTCGGGGCGGCTCGCGCGTACTCACTACGCCGTTGCCGGCTGGACGCCTCCGCACGGCACTCTTGCGCCCGGGGTCACCCAACTGGCGGTCTCGTTCAGCCGGCGGGGCGAACCGGCTGTACTCGCCGCGGTGGCGGCGCCGTCCGCGGCGCTGGCACGAGTTAGCCGCGACGTCGTTGCGGCCTGCACGGCCGCCGGGGTACAGCTGCGGCGGCTCGACGGCGAGCAGGCGCCGGCGGCCTACGCCACGGCGCCGACGGCGGTGCCGCCGGTCGTGAGGCCGAGCGGGGTCCGCCGAAGCGCGAGGAGCGGCCCGGCGCAGGCCGGATATCGACCTCATCGGAGGTCTGACTAGGCTGCTGGCCGACGAAGGAGTGCAGGGTGACTGAGCGCACGTTGGTGTTGATCAAGCCGGACGCGGTCCAGCGAGGGCTGGTTGGCGAGGTGCTCGCGCGCTTCGAACAGAAAGGGTTGACCATCGACGCGATGGTGCTGCGGACGATGGATGGCGACCTCGCTGACGTGCACTACGCCGAGCATGTGGAGAAGGCGTTCTACCCACCGCTCAAGCAGTTCATGACCGGCGGCCCGCTGGTCGCCTTGGCCCTCAGTGGCGACGGTGCGATCGAGGTGGTGCGTACCCTGGTCGGCGCGACCGACGGCCGGGTGGCCGCTGCGGGGACGATCCGGGGCGACTACTCGCTGTCGAACCGGGAGAACCTGGTGCACGCATCCGACGGTCCCGGCAGCGCCAAGCGTGAGCTCGCGATCTGGTTCCCTGACCTGGCCTGAGCGCCGGGCCGAGCTCCTGGCGCAAACCCGGTCGTGGGCCGCCGGCCGGCTCGGGTAGCCTTGGTCGCAACGGCATCGATCCGGCAATCACCGGTGAGCCTCCGGAAGAACAGACCCAGGCATTCGCAGCGCCCCGGGTCCCAGTAGAACCGGACGGGATTCGGCCCGTAACAGCCGACGAACGAGCGGGTCTCGGCAGCTCCGGGGCCAAGCGAGGTGGTACCGCGGGCCCTGTGCTCGTCCTCGCGCGGAACAAGGCTCAACAGAGCAGTGGACCAGCGCGAGGAGATGACCAGATGGCGTACCCCAAGAACGCCCCCGACGCCGGCGTAGCGGCGAGTCCGAGCCTGCCCGAGGTCGAGCGGCGGGTGCTGGACTACTGGGCGAACGACAAGACCTTCGTGGCCTCGGTCGAGGCACGCGACACCGGTGTCGACGGCACCAACGAGTACGTCTTCTACGACGGGCCGCCGTTCGCCAACGGGCTGCCGCACTACGGGCACCTGCTCACCGGATACGTCAAGGACGTGGTGCCGCGCTATCAGACCATGCTCGGCCGCCGGGTCGAGCGCCGGTTCGGCTGGGACTGTCACGGCCTGCCCGCCGAGGTCGAGGCGGAGAAGCAGCTCGGACTGACCACCAAACAGGAGATCCTCGAACTCGGGGTCGGCAAGTTCAATGACGCATGCAAGGTCTCGGTACTCAAGTACACCCAGGACTGGGAGCGGTACGTCACCCGGCAGGCGCGTTGGGTCGACTTCGCCAACGACTACAAGACGCTCGATCTGTCCTACATGGAGAGCGTCATGTGGGCCTTCAAGAGCCTGCACGACAAGGGATTGATCTACGAGGGCTTCCGGGTGCTTGCGTACTGCTGGCGGTGCGAGACACCGCTGAGCAACACCGAGACCCGGATGGACGACGTATACCGCGACCGGCAGGACCCCGCCCTGACGGTGTGGTTCCGGCTGCTCGACAAGAAGGGCGCCCGGTCGAAGGAGCGGATCGCGGTCTGGACCACCACACCGTGGACGCTGCCTTCGAACCTGGCGCTCGCGGTCGGCCCGGACATCTCATACGCGGTGCTCGAGAAGGACGGTGAAAAGGCGTACGTCGGAGCAGGCCCGGCTGGGCTACTACGCCAAGGACCTGGAGGGCTGGACCCAGACAGGAACAGTGAAGGGCCGCAAGCTTGCCGGTCGTCGGTATGAGCCACTGTTCGACTTCCTGGTCGAGCAGGGCGGGTCGAACGCGTTCCAGGTGCTCGCGGCGGACTTCGTCAGCACCGAGGACGGCACCGGCGTCGTCCACCTCGCCCCGGCCTTCGGCGAGGACGACCAGACACTCTGCAACGCCAACGGAATCCCTACCGTGGTCACCGTTGACGATCACACGAGGTTCACCGCACTGGTCCCGCCGTACCAGGGGTTGCAGGTGTTCGAGGCGAACAAACCGATCACCCGGGAGCTCAAGGACCGCGGTCTCGTGGTGCGCCATGACACCTATACGCACTCGTATCCGCACTGCTGGCGCTGTGACACCCCGCTGGTTTACAAGGCGGTCTCGTCCTGGTTCGTAGCGGTCACCCAGTTCCGCGATCGGATGGTCGAGCTCAACCAGGAGATCACCTGGGTACCCGGGCACGTCAAGGAAGGCTCGTTCGGCAAGTGGCTGGCCAACGCCCGCGACTGGTCGATCAGCCGCAACCGGTTCTGGGGCTCGCCGATCCCGGTGTGGCGCTCCGACGACCCGGCCTATCCGCGGGTCGATGTGTACGGCTCGCTGGCCGAACTCGAGCGGGACTTCGGGGTGACGATCACTGACCTGCACCGGCCGGTGGTGGACGAGCTGGTCCGGCCCAACCCGAACGACCCCACCGGGAAATCCATGATGCGTCGGGTGCCGGAGGTGCTCGACTGCTGGTTCGAGTCCGGATCGATGCCGTTCGCCCAGGTGCACTACCCGTTCGAGAACGCGGACTGGTTCGAACACCACTACCCGGGCGACTTCATCGTCGAGTACGCACCCCAGACCCGAGGGTGGTTCTACACACTTCACGTGCTCGCTACGGCGCTGTTCGACCGCCCCGCCTTTCGGAACTGCGTCTGTCACGGCATCCTGCTCGGCGACGACGGCCGCAAGATGTCCAAGAGCTTGCGCAACTACCCGGACGTCTACGAGATGTTCGACGTGTACGGCGCGGACGCCATGCGGTGGATGCTCATGTCCTCACCGGTGTTGCGCGGTGGCGACGCGCTGGTCTCCGAGTCGGGCATCCGGGATGCGGTTCGGCACGTGCTACTTCCGCTGTGGAACGTGTGGTACTTCTTCTCGCTCTACGCCAACGCGGAGTCGTACTCGGCCAAGGCCCGCACGGACAGCACCAACCTGCTTGACCGGTACGTGCTGGCGAAGACGGGCGAGCTTGTGGCGTCCGTCACCGAGCAGATGGATGCCTACGACATCAGCGGCGCGTGCCAGTCGGTCCGGTCCTATCTGGACGCTCTGACCAACTGGTATGTGCGCCGGTCCCGGGACCGGTTCTGGTCGGGTGACCGGGACGCGTTCGACACGCTCTACACGGTGTTGGAGACGCTTTCCCGGGTCGTTGCGCCGTTGGCTCCGATGACGGCCGAGGAGATCTGGCGCGGCCTGACCGGCGACCGGTCGGTGCACCTGGCGTCGTGGCCAGTCGCTGACGACTTCCCCGTCGACCACGAGCTAGTGTCCACGATGGACTCGGTGCGAGATGTCTGTTCGGCGGCGCTGTCACTGCGCAAAGCGCGCAGCCTCCGGGTGCGGCTGCCGCTGCGCAAGCTCACCGTGGCAACGCCGAATGCGCTGGTCATGGAGCCGTTCCTGGACCTCGTGGCCGATGAGGTCAACGTGAAGGAGGTCGAGTTGACCGACGACGTGGCCGGCCACTGCGAACAAGTGCTCACCGTCGTGCCGCGCGCACTCGGCCCCCGGCTCGGTGGACAGGTGCAGCAGGTGATCAAGGCGGTCAAGGCCGGCGAATGGTCGCTCGTGGACGGCCGCCCGGTCGCCGCCGGAGTGACGCTCGAGGAAGGCGAGTATGAGCTGCGGCTGGTCGCCTCGTCAGCCGACGGTGACACCAGCCAGGCGGCGCCGCTCGGCGCTGGCGAGGGCGTGGTCATCCTCGACATCGAGGTCACACCGCAGCTCGCCGCGGAGGGCCTGGCCCGGGACGTGATCCGGGTGGTGCAGCAAGCCCGCCGCGACGCCGGCTTCGACGTATCGGACCGGATCACCCTGGTCGTCGAGGCACCGGCCGGGGTCGCCGAGGCAGTCGAGGCGCATCGGGACTTCGTCGCCGCGGAGACGCTGGCCACATCGGTGAAACTGGGCGCGGCCGGCGACTCGGGGTTCACCGGCGAGGCCGGCGAGGGCGAGACCGTACGGGTGCTCGTGGCACGGGCCTGAGAGCCGCGTGGCACGTGTAATGAAGGGCCCCTTCCATATCCAAATCCGTATGGAAGGGGCCCTTCCTTACACTCACGGGTGGGTGGCGCTAGGGGCGCGGCGCTGCCAGGGCGGCCGGCGAGCGCTGAGGCAGAATGCCAATCAGAACAGCGGGAGGGAGGCCCGGATGACCGAGGCGTACACGGTGTTCTGGACGATGGACCGCTGGCTCGGCGCACTCGCGGTCGGACACAAGCCGCTCCCGGTGCTCTTCGGCGGCCCACACCTGTCCGAGCCGAGCTTCCGTCGCGCCGGCGTCAAGGTGGGCGACCTGCTCTACCCGGTGGCCGTCATGAACCGGCAGGTGTATCTGATCGCGCGGATGCGGGTCCGGGAGATGCTGTTGCTCGGGCAGGAGGACGGCACGACGCTGATCGATCAGCGGTTTCCGCAGTTCAAGCCGTGGAAGCTGCTCGCGCCCACCTGCACCGAGGAGGTCGTCATCGGAAGTGACGGCACGACCCTGCGCGCCGACCTCCCGCTGCCGCCCGACATGCTCATGCGACTGTCGTTCCGCTCGCAGCGCGGGGAACGGCCACTCAAGTACGCCAGAGACGGCGAGCTGGCCCGCTCGGTCGGCCTGCACGGAATCTATCGACTCGCGTCGAGTTCCGCCGCCGATCTGGCTGCGCTCATCGAGTCCCCACCCGGCGCGCCGGCCCGGATCCCGCGACCTGGCAAGAGCGACCGGTGGAACGCAGTCGATCCAGAAGACGCGCTCTTCTGACGCCGGAGAGCTAAATTCGTCACCGAGCGGCATCCTCGCGACGCCGGTTCCTGCGGATCGCCCTAGAGTGGATCCGAAGATCCGGCTACTGGAGGGGTTCGCGTGCCGCTGCTCTACACCATCGGTCTGTACACCGTGGCGCCGGCGGTGCGGTTGGCCTGGCGACCCACGGTCGAGGGCCTGGAGCACCTGCCCGCGACTGGCGGGGCGGTCCTCGCCGGCAACCACCTCTCGGTGGCAGACGAGTACATGATGGGCGCGGTCGTGCCCCGGCACATCGCGTTCTGGGCGAAAGCGGAGTACTTCAACGGCACCGGCCTACGCGGCTGGTTCTTCAAGAAACTCATGCATGGCCTCGGCGCGATCGAGGTCAACCGTGAAGGCGGGCGGGCGGCATTGACCGCATTGGACGCCGCGGTTCCCGCCCTGCGGGCCGGAGACCTGGTCGGGGTCTACCCCGAGGGCACCCGGTCACCCGACGGTCGGCTGTACCGCGGTCGTACCGGTGCGGCCCGACTGGCGCTGCTCGCCGAGGTGCCGATCATCCCCGTTGGAGTGTTGGGCACCGAAGCGGTGCAGCCGATCGGCACGAAGATTCCGAAGTTCGGGCCGAAGGTCACCGTCCGATTCGGCAAGCCGATGGACTTCGCCGGACGGCCAATGGACAGCTCAACGCTGCGCGCCATCACCGACGAGGTGATGCTGGCTATCCAGGCGCTGACTGGTCAGGAGTACGTCGGCCGGTACGCTCCCCGCCGCGGTCAGTCCGAAGACTGACGACGGCTCAACCGGCGACCCGTGGCCGGGTCACCGGTGAGCTCATCGCGCCGACGAGTCGGCCTCGGTACGGATGTAGATGTCGTCGAGCCGGCGCTCGATAACCGAGCCGGTCGGCCAGGTCGAAACGAGCTGCACCAGCCATGTCGCGAGCTCACCGACATCCTCGGTCGGCCAACCCTGCTGCGCGAGGCTGGAGCGCAATGCCTCGACATAGTCCTCTTCGGACAGTTCGACGTCCTTCACCTTCGCGGTGGTGGTCGCCTTGTGCGAGTTCAGTCCCGGCGAATGCGCGGCCGCACCCGCAGCCGCCGTCCGGATCCTCCTCGTCCGCTGCGCAGACCATGCCGACCGTGACCAGCTCCCCCTCAATGCAGTAACTGAAGTCGTTGCCGCGCTGGCCCTGCGTGTCACTTGTTGCCACAAGCACTTTCATCGTGGTGCCTCCGCCCAAAGTCGATGGATGTGCGGCACCCACACGGCCAATCGACTATGACGTGAGCCTCCGGCCACCGAAGGGTTGGATCAATGTCTGTGGGGTGGCCTGGCGCGGCGGCTACGGCTCGCTGGTAGCGGCGCTCGCTGCTGTGATGTCATAGAAGATCGCGCAGTGATTGGTGCCGTCGATCGGCTTCGACCATAACCCATGCGCGGCCGTCCACAAAGCACCGATTATCCGACACGCACGGCGAGCAGGTCCTTGTCAGTTGCGTTGCCGGCTAGTCCACAAGGGACCATCTACGACGCAGTCGGGCTCGTGCCGCTGGGTCGGTCCCTAGCGGACGGCAAAGATGGCCCAGCCGAGCAGGCCGAGGATCAGCAATCCGCCGGCCCGACGCGTGTGCAGGAACGCGATCGGCGCCCACCACAGTGGCCAGACGGGGTTGTCCGGTGGTGCCTCGGTCGGCTTCGGCTGGCTGAATTTTTGTATCGACGTCACCGCCCTCGGCACTGCGAGGAACGTGAGCAGTGCCGGCCAGGGCAGCGCCCGCACCAATACGAGCGCGATCACGCCGAGGTAGTAGCCGACGATCATGGCTTGAGTAATTAGCCGCGCAGCCCGCTCGCCGACGAGAACCGGGAAGGTCTTCGTGCCAGCTGGGGCGTCGTACGGAAGCTTGTCGATGTGCTTGCCCATAAGTACGGACGTGGGCAGCAGAGCGTAGACGGTGGCCGTGGCGAGCACCTCCCACGGGAGCGTTCCGGTGCCGGCGTAGTAGACACCACCCACCATCAGCGGGCCCCACGTGATCAGTACGTCAAGCTCGCCCAGTCCGACCTTCTTCAGCCGCAGCGGCGGTGCGGTGTACGCCCACGATAGGAATAGGCCGCCCAGAGCGAATGCGGCGATCCACCAGTCCTGCCGCTGGATCAATACGATCATGATGGCGAGGTCGAGCACCTGGCAGATCGCGATACCGGCGAGCAGCTGCTTCTTGGTGACCAGCCCGGCCAGGATGGGGTGCGGCGCGTACAGAGCCCGCGGGTAGTTCTCGGTGTCGCTACCGACCTGCGTGTCGGCGAGGTCGTTCATCAGGTTGTTCGCCAGGTGGGCGAACACGATGCCGATCACGGCCAGGGTCACGTTCAACCAGTCGACCGGATACGTTGGCCGGGGCGATCGCTGCCAGCAGTACCGCGATCAGGCCCGAGGTGAGGGTCATCGGCAGCACGCCGGCCCGGGTCACCACGAGCCATCGGGTGACGCTGTCGACCACTCCCTGCTCCGGCGGGTTGGTCGTCAGGAACGCATAGCGCCAGGCGGCAAGTCGAGCACCGAGCGAAAGAGGAGCAGCGGGGGCAGCCATATGCGCAGCATAGGCATCACCGCGCACGCACTAGGGCGGGCGTGTCGACAAGCCGAACGGCGTCAATAGAGGCCCTGGTGCGCGCGCGAGCGGACGCGAGCGCCAGAATTGGGGTTGACCACCAGGGAGGCGTCAATGACCGTGACATCCGTGTTCCCACAGCTGGAGAGGTTGCTCCCGCTGGTGAGCAAGCCGATCCAGTACGTGGGCGGCGAACTGGGCGCGGTGGTCAAAGACTGGGACTCTGCCACGGTGCGCTGGGCGCTCATGTACCCGGACGCGTACGAGGTTGGCCTGCCCAACCAGGGCGTGCAGATCCTGTACGAGGTGCTCAACGAGCAGCCCGACGTGCTGGCGGAGCGGACGTACGCGGTGTGGCCCGACCTCGAGCGGCTGATGCAGGAGCACGGCGTGCCACAGTTCACGGTCGACTCGCATCGACCGGTACGCGCCTTTGACCTGCTGGGCCTTTCGTTCGCCACCGAGCTCGGCTACACCAACATGCTGACCGCGCTGAACCTGGCCCGAATCCCGCTGCTGGCGGTCGACCGCACCGACGATGACCCGGTGGTGCTGGCCGGCGGGCATGCCGCCTTCAACCCCGAGCCGATTGCCGACTTCATCGACGCGGCGGTGCTCGGCGACGGCGAAGAGGCGGTACTGGAGATCAGTGCCATCGTGCGGACCTGGAAGCAGGAGGGCCGCCCCGGTGGGCGCGACGAGCTTCTGCTCCGGTTGGCTCGGACGGAGGCGGTGTACGTACCGCGCTTCTATGACGTGTCGTACCTGCCGGACGGGCGGATCCAGCGGGTCGCGCCCAACCGGCCGGACGTGCCGTTCCGGGTGCACAAGCGCACCACAATGGACCTCGACTCCTGGCCGTACCCGCGCAAGCCGCTGGTGCCGTTGGCCGAGACCGTGCACGAGCGGTACGCGGTGGAGATCTTCCGCGGTTGCACCCGCGGCTGCCGGTTCTGCCAGGCCGGCATGATCACTCGTCCGGTACGGGAGCGGTCGATCACGACGGTGGGACAGATGGTGAAGGAGGGGCTGGAGTTCTCCGGCTTTTCTGAGGTGGGCCTGCTGTCTTTGTCCAGCGCCGACCACAGCGAGATCGGCGATATCTGCTCCGGACTCGCGACCCAGTACGAGGGCACCAACGTGTCGCTGTCGCTGCCTTCGACCCGGGTGGACGCGTTCAACATCACGTTGGCCGAGGAGCTGTCCCGCAACGGCCGCCGCACCGGGTTGACCTTCGCGCCCGAGGGCGGTTCGGAGCGGATCCGTCGCGTGATCAACAAGATGGTCTCGGAGGAGGACCTGATCCGCACCGTGGTTACCGCGTACACCAACGGCTGGCGGCAGGTGAAGCTCTATTTCATGTGCGGGCTGCCCACCGAGACCGATGAGGACGTGGTTCAGATCGCCCGGCTGGCGCACGAAGTGATCAAGGCTGGCCGTGCCGCGACCGGGTCGCGGGACATCCGGTGCACGGTGTCGATCGGTGGATTCGTGCCCAAGCCGCACACCCCGTTCCAGTGGGCCTCGATGGCCACGCCGGATGTGATCGACGACCGGTTGCGGCTGCTCAAGCAGGCCATCAACGCGGACAAGTCGGTCGGCAAGGCGATCGGGTACCGCTACCACGACGGCAAGCCATCCCTGATCGAAGGCCTGCTCGCCCGGGGCGACCGCCGGGTCGGTGCGGTGATCCGCCGGGTGTGGGAGGACGGGCAGCGGTTCGACGGCTGGTCGGAGCACTTCTCCTACCAGCGTTGGGTGGATGCGGCGACCGCGGTTCTGCCGGAGCACGGCGTCGACCTGGACTGGTTCACCACCCGGGAACGGGAAGAACAGGAAGTCCTGCCCTGGGATCATCTCGACTCCGGCCTGGACAAGGAGTGGCTCTGGCAGGACTGGCAGGACTCCCTGAGCGAGTACGAGCAGGACGACTGCCGGTGGACGCCGTGCTTCGACTGTGGCGTGTGCCCCTCCATGGACACCCAGATCCAGGTCGGCCCCACCGGACGGAAGCTGCTCCCGCTGACCCCGGTGTAAGGAAGGCGTCCCTCATACGCCATATGCGTTTGGAGGGCGTCCTTCCTTACCCACCGACGCACGTGAGTCAAGGAGCGAGCCATCGCACGCAAGCCCCAGCCTGAGCGCAGCCAACTGCCGGTGGTCCAGAGACTGCGGATCCGGTACGCCAAGCGAGGTCCGCTCCGGTTCACTTCGCACCGGGACTTCGCGCGTGCATTCGAGCGGGCCATCCGGCGGGCCGGGGTGCCGATCGCCTACTCGCAGGGCTTCTCTCCGCATCCGAAGATCTCGTACGCCAGCGCGGCGCCCACCGGAGCCGCCAGCGAGGCTGAGTACCTGGAGATCGGCCTGCAGGCCATCGCCGACCCGGCCCAGGTGCGGGCCGCGCTAGACGCTGCGCTCTCGCCTGGCCTGGATGTACTCGATGTCCGCGTTGCCACCGGCAGTGCCAGCCTCGCCGACCGGATCAACGCGTCACGATGGCGGGTGGAACTGCCGGACGTGCCGCCGGCCAGCCTGGCCGACGCGGTAACGGCGTTTCTCGCCGCGGAGGAGGTCATGGTCGAGCGGCTGACCAAACAGGGCCGCCGCCGCTTCGACGCCCGGGCAGCGGTGACCTTGATGGAACCGGGTGCGATACCTGACACAGCGTCTGGATCGGAGTATGCGATGATGGACCTTGTCGTACGGCAGGTAACCCCGGCTGTGCGACCCGATGACGTGTTGGCCGGATTGCGGGTCGTCGCCGACTTGGAGCCGCCGTTGCCCCCGCGGGCGACCCGGCTCGCTCAGGGCACGTTGACACCGCAGGGTGAGATCGTCGATCCACTGGTGGACGACGAGGCGATCAGCGGCGAGGCGTTCATTGGAGAATCGTCCGTATTGGGCGAGCATTAGTGTTGCGTTGCTCAAGCTCCGCCCGCGTCGCTTGTGGCGTTGCGTTGCTCGAGCTTCGCGAGTGTCGCTTGAGTTGGCAGACTTCGATCTCTTGCCGTCTGGCGTGGGGGTCGAGAGACATCATTTGAGGCGTTCCCTGCGTGGCTGCGTGTAACGCGCCCGGGGAGGCCGGAACTGGAGATTTGTCCGCATGGCTGAGACCAAAGCGGGCAGCGCACCGGCAGGCGACGAGCCGACGCCGGGCGCAGCCCCCAACTCGAACTCCGATGCCGGGACGCAGGGCCGTACCCGCCGGCGAGCCGCCAAGGCCGCGACGTCGGAGACGGAAGGCGTGGGTGTGAGCAGTCCCCGTACCCCCGCCAAGCGAGCCCGCAAGGCCACCGGTGCCGCTGCGGCGAGCACCGGTGCTGACGGGCCTGATGCCGGTGCCACGAGCGGCGTCCAGGGCGACGCGGGCGAGCCAGCAGCGGCCGCCGCACCGACCCGGCGGCGCCGGGCGAAGGCAGTGAGCGCTGCCGAGTCGGGCGAAGCCACCCAGCCGGCAGAGCCTTCCGAGGCCGCGCCGGCCAAGCGCACCCGCCGTCGGGCGGCCGCCAAGTCCACCACCGCCGAGACTCCGGCCGAAGCACCGCCGCCCTCCGGCTCATGGGCGCCTCCGACGACTGCAGTCCTGTTCGTGGCTCCCCAGCCCGAGCTTCCGCTGGACACGCTGCCAACAGGCGAGGGCGAAGCTGCCGGTCGGCCGACCCGGCGCACCCGGCGCGACCGCCGAGCGCCTGAGCCCGCCGTCGAGGCGGAGCCGGAGGTCATCGAGCCCGATACAAGTCGGACCCGACGTACCCGCCGGAGCCGTCGGGCTGCCGAGCCGACCGCCGAGGCCGAGCCGACCGCCGCCATCGAGGAAGAGGTCGACGACGAGGACGAGCTCGACGCCGCCGGGCGCCGCCGGCGCCGCCGTGGCCGTCGAGGGCGCGGCCGGGGCAAGGGCCCGCTCGACACCGACGAGACCGAGACGCCTGCCGCCGCAGACGCCGACGCCGACGCGGCAACGGGTGACGAGGGCCCCGGTGACGACGAGCCGTTGACCCGACGCCGTCGACGCAGGCGGCGTAGCGGCGCCGGTGCTGACGCCGAAGGCGCCGCCGACGACGGTGTCGTGACGGTGGTCCGGGTGCGCCAGCCGCGCGACGAGGTTCAGGGCGTCACTGGGTCGACCCGGCTAGAGGCCAAGCGCCAGCGCCGCCGGGACGGCCGCGAGCAGCGCCGGACCCGACCGCCGATCCTTTCCGAGTCGGAGTTCCTGGCCCGCCGCGAGGCGGTCGACCGGGTGATGGTGGTGCGGCAGAGGGGCGACCGGACCCAGGTGGCGGTGCTGGAGGACGACATCCTCGTCGAGCACTACGTGGCCCGACAGTCCGCCACAACCATGGTCGGCAACGTGTATCTGGGCAAGGTGCAGAACGTGTTGCCGAGCATGGAGGCGGCCTTCGTCGACATCGGCCGCGGGCGAAACGCAGTGCTCTACGCCGGCGAGGTGAACTGGGACGCGAGCGGGCTCGAGGGCCGGGCGCGATCGATCGAGCAGGCGCTCAAGTCGGGCGAGTCCGTCCTGGTCCAGGTCACCAAGGATCCGATCGGGCACAAGGGCGCTCGGCTCAGCAGCCACATCGCGCTCTCCGGCCGGCACCTGGTGTACGTGCCCAACGGTCACGCGTCGGGTATCTCCCGCAAGCTCTCCGATGTGGAGCGTCGCCGCCTGCGCGACATCCTCAAGAACCTGGTGCCGGACGGCGCGGGCGTCATCGTCCGGACGGCCGCCGAGGGCGCGGCCGAAGAGGACCTCGCGCGCGACGTGAAGCGGCTGCAGGCCCAGTGGGAGGAGATCCAGGGCAAGGCGGCCGCGGGCGGCGCGCCGGCGGTGCTGTCGGCCGAGCCCGATCTGGTGATCCGCGTCGTCCGCGATCTGTTCAATGAGGACTTCCGCGAGGTCGTCATCGAGGGCACGGACGCGTACGAGCAGGTCGAGCAGTACCTCTCGCACGTCTCGCCGGACCTGGTTGCGCGGGTGCGGCGCCACACCGGCACCTCGGACGTGTTCGCCGAGTGGCGCATCGACGAGCAGATCCTCAAGGCCCTCGACCGTAAGGTCTACCTGCCCTCAGGCGGTCACCTGGTGATCGACCGGACCGAGGCGATGACCGTCGTTGATGTCAACACAGGCAAATACACCGGCGCCGGCGGCAACCTCGAGGAGACCGTCACCCGCAACAACCTGGAGGCGGCCGAGGAGATCGTGCGCCAGCTGCGGCTGCGCGACCTTGGCGGCATCGTGGTGATCGACTTCATCGACATGGTGCTGGAGTCCAATCGGGACCTGGTCCTGCGCCGGCTCACTGAGTGCCTGGGCCGAGACCGGACCAAGCACCAGGTGACCGAGATCACCTCGCTCGGACTGGTCCAGATGACGCGCAAGCGGATCGGGCAGGGTCTGCTCGAAGCCTTCAGCGAGACGTGTGACCACTGCAAGGGTCGAGGCGTGCTCATCCAGACCGAGCCGGTCGCGGAGCGCCCGCGCGCGAACGTGGCCGAGAAGGTCCGGGCGATGGCGGCCTCTAGCCGCGGCAATCAGGACGACACGGAGCCGGAGTTTCCGGATGGCGACGACAGCCCGCTGGCCGATGTGGACACTGATGTGGAGGTCGCGGGCGAGTTCGCCGAGGAGGACGCCGAGAACCCGTCGGCCCGGCGCCGAGCCCGCCGAGGAAGTTCGCGGCGTCGGACCCGACCGTGATCCGCGTGCGTCCATAACGGTCGCGTCTCTGGTCGCCAGAAAATCGGACATTCGGCGTGCCGACGGCGGGTGCCGTGCGTACGCTCCGACGGGACTCGGTATGAGGGAGGCGGCTCATGCGGTCGAGCGGGCAGACTCGGCTCGCGGTCGGGGCGACGGCGCTGCTCGTCATGCTCACGATGGCCGCGTGCAGCGGCTCGACGCCGGCGGCCGGGGAGTCGCCCAGCGTCGAACCGACGGCGTCCGCCTCGCCATCGCCATCCGCCTCGCCGACGCCGCCCCCGCTTGACCCGGCGGTCACGGCCGACGTGTGCAGCCTGTCCGCGGCGGCCACGGCCAGCACCACGAAGGTCTTCAATGATCAGATCGCCGCGCTGGAGCAGGCCGCTGCCCGCAACGACCAGGCCGCGATGGTGGCCGCCGCCGAGACGATCAACAAGCAGTTCGTCAGCCTGGCCGCGATCCTCACCCAGCTCTCCGAGCGGCCGGTCACTCCGGCATTGACGACCGTGCTCACCGACATCGCCACGGCATTGACGCAGATGTCGTCGCTGTCCTACACCGGCACGACGGTTGACATCCGCAAGAAGTTGCTGGACTTCGCGGCCGCCTTTACCAAGACCTGCACGCCGCCGGCCTCCGCTTCGCCCACCGCATAGGCCCGTGTGAGTCCCCGGCATTAGCCTGCACAAGGCGCGGCGTTGCCATTCGGGCACGGGCGCCGACCTGCGGCTATAGCCTCGTGGGGTGACCTAGGCGGGCGAGTTCGCAAGCTCACCTAAGCGGGCGAGTTCGCAAGCTCACTCGACCGCTTAGCGGCTCGCTGCGCTCGCCGGGTGGTTGCGGTTGAGGCAAACGGGGGAGGAATGGCATGCGACGCTCAAGCTTGGTCACGGCGGTCATGATCGCGTTGGGCGCGGCCGCGGCGCCAGTGGCGGTGGCATCCGCTGCCACGGCCGCAGTCCCGACAATTGCCGATGACAACGCCACGGTCTGCCGGGCGACCGAGGAGACCGTGAGTGCGGGTCTTGAGATCTTCGTCAAGGACATGGAGGACGTCAGCGCTAAGGCCAGGAACGGCGATCTCGAAGGCGCCCAGACGACGGTTCGGCACGCTGGCACCACCCTCGTCGACATTTCCACCCACCTGCGTGAGGACGGCAAGAACGCCGACGACGCCACGCTCAAGCAGACGGTGAGCGACCTGGCAGCGGAGTTTGAGTCCTTGGGCAAGCAGTTGACCGATCTGACCGGTCTGCAGAACTTCGACACCACCGAGTTGGACAAGGTGGGGGACAGGATGGGCGAGCTCTGTGGCGGCACTCCGGGCCCGGGTGACCCTCTGCTGCCTTCGGCCGAGCCCTCTGCGACCGTCGGCGGGTGACGAGCCCAGGGCCCAGTTTGGGCGGCGCGATCCGATGGCGTAGGCTTGTGTTCCGGTGCACTTCGTGCGCTGAGACTTCGTGTGCCACGGCGCGGGTTGCCCTGACGGAGGGCATAGCGGTCGGCACGGTTGGCAAGCCAGTCCTCGTAGTCAGACAGGAGTGCGCGTCCGATGTACGCGATCGTCAAGACCGGCGGCAAGCAGTACCGCGTCGCTGAGGGCGATGTGATCGAGGTCGAGAAGCTCGTCGGCGCACCCGGCGACGCCGTCTCGCTCGCGGCCGTGCTCCTCGTGGACGGCGAGCGCCTGGTTACCGATGCCGAGCAGCTCGCCAGCGTCGCGGTGACCGGGGAGGTCGTGGCCCACACCAAGGGTCCCAAGATCCGGATTCACAAGTTCAAGAACAAGACCGGCTACCACAAGCGCCAGGGTCACCGCCAGCCGCTGACTCAGGTCAAGGTAACCGGCATCTCGGCGAGCTCGCGAGCCGAGCAACGTAGCTCTGCGAGCGGGAAGTAGGCGCGCCATGGCTCACAAGAAGGGGGCGTCCAGCTCCCGCAACGGGCGCGACTCCGCCGCGCAGCGGCTGGGCGTGAAGCGCTTCGGCGGCCAGGTGGTCTCCGCGGGCGAGATCCTGGTTCGCCAGCGGGGCACCAAATTCCACCCGGGCGACCTGGTCGGCCGCGGCGGCGACGACACTCTGTTCGCGCTCGCCGCAGGCGCGGTCGAGTTCGGCACGAAGCGTGGCCGGAAGGTCGTCAACATCGTGCCGTCGGCGCAGGTCTGACCGACCTCCCGCGCGGCACCCAGCCGGGTGCGGGTTCCACGAAGCGCGAGGGTGAATCAGTGACAAGCTTTGTCGACCGGGTCGTCTTGCACGCTCAGGCCGGCAATGGCGGCCACGGGTGCGTATCGATCCTGCGTGAGAAGTTCAAGCCGTTGGGCGGCCCCGACGGCGGCGACGGCGGGCGTGGCGGCAGCATCCACCTGGTAGTAGACGCGGGCATGCATACCCTCCTCGACTTCCATTTCCGTCCCCACCTCAAGGCCGAGAACGGCAAGGGCGGCTCCGGCAACAACAAGGACGGCGCCTCTGGCGCAGACCTCACTTTGCGCGTTCCTGACGGTACGGTCGTGCAGACCGTTGACGGCACTGTGCTGGTCGATCTCGTCGGCGTCGGCAGCACGTATGAACTAGCCCGAGGTGGGCGCGGTGGCCGGGGTAACGCGGCACTGGCGAACACTCGCCGGCGTGCGCCGGGCTTCGCCGAACTCGGTGAGCCGGGCCAGCAGGTCGAGCTGGTGCTCGAGCTCAAGAGCGTGGCCGACGTCGGGCTGGTGGGGTTCCCCTCGGCGGGCAAGTCGTCACTGATCGCGGCGCTCTCCGCGGCCCGACCGAAGATTGCGGACTACCCGTTCACGACGCTCGTGCCCAACCTGGGTGTGGTCCAGGCGGGTGACGACTCATTTGTCATCGCCGATGTGCCCGGCCTGATCCCCGGGGCGGCCACCGGCAAGGGCCTGGGGTTGAAGTTCCTGCGCCACATCGAACGGTGCGCGGTGCTTGCCCATGTCATCGACTGCGCGGCGCTGGAGACCGAGCGCGACCCGGTCTCGGATCTGGACGCGATCGAGGCGGAACTGGCCGCATACGGCGGTCTCGAAGACCGGCCGCGGGTGATCGTGCTCAACAAGATGGATGTGCCCGAGGCCCGCGACCTGGCCGAGATCGTCCGGCCCGACCTCGCGGCCCGGGGCTGGCCGGTTTTCGAGGTGAGCGCGGTGAGCCACGAGGGGCTGCGGGAGTTGAGCTTTGCGTTGGCCGGGCTCGTCGCCGAGCACATCGCATCCCGACCAGCACGCGAACCCACCCGGATCGTGCTGCGGCCGCAGGCGATTGACGACACTGGATTCAGCATCGAGCCCGAGCCGGATGGCTCGTTCGTGGTGCACGGCCCCCGTCCGGAACGCTGGGTGCGCCAGACCAACTTCGACAACGAGGAGGCGGTCGGCTACCTGGCCGATCGACTTGCCCGCCTCGGGGTAGAGGATGCGCTCGCCAAGGCGGGTGCCGAGCCGGGATCCCTGGTGCGCATCGGGACGTTCGAGTTCGACTGGCAGCCAACGGTCTACGCCGGAGCCCAGTTCACTCCCGGGCAACGCGGCGCGGACTACCGCCTGGCCGAGTACCGAGATGACGGCGTCGCCCGGCCCAGCGCGGCCCAGCGACTCGCCGCCCGCAAGGCCCGCCGTCGCCCGTACGAAGAGAGCGAACCGCCGGGTGATACACCCGATGGTGATTGAGTCACGGCATCATGACGATGCCGCCGTACATGCGCTGGTCACGGAACAGCAGCGGGAGCTGACCGAAGCCGAGGGCGACGGGCACGTGGTGTTCCCGCTGCACGAACACATCGAGTTCGTGGTCGGATTCGCTGACGGCGGTCCGATCGCGTGCGGTGCACTGCAGCAACTCGGCGACGGAATCGGCGAAATCAAGCGCATGTACGTGGTGCCGTCCCGGCGCGGAAAGGGCTTGTCACGGCGGATCCTTCTCGCACTCGAGGATCTGGCGGTACGGCGGGGCCTGCACACATTGCGACTGGAGACGGGTGCCTTCCTGGCACCGGCCGTCGGCCTGTACACCTCCAGCGGCTACGCGCAGATCCCGCCGTTCGGCCAGTACGTGGGCCATCCCGCGAGCGTCTGTTACGAAAAGGCCCTCTGATCCGATAGCCGATCAGGAAGCCAGACCGATCGCGTGTTTGGCGCGGTGCACGGTCTGCTGCGCGCGGTCGCGGGCCCGTTCGGACCCATGGCGGCGCACCTCGTCCAGGTAGGTCCGGTCGGCCATAAGCTCGGCGTATCGTCGCTGCACCGGCGCCAAGGTGTCGACCACGGCCGCCGTCAGTGCCTCCTTCAGCTCGGTGTATGAGGCGAAGCGGAGCGCGGTGACGTCGGGCTGGTCCCGCTCGCACGCAGCCAGGATCTCCAGCAAGTTCGACACGCCCGGCTTGCGGTACGGATCGTACGAGACCTCGGAGCCGCCGTCAGTAACGGCCCGGGATACCTTGCGCCGCACCAGATCCGGCCTGTCGAGTAGGTAGATCATGCCAGAGTCCACAGTGGAGGACTTTCCCATCTTCCCCGTGGGGTCGGCCAGGTCCATCACCCGAGCGGCGACGGGCGGATGTACCGCGCGGGGTACCACGAACGTATGGCCGTAGCGGGTGTTGAAGCGGTTGGCCACGTCGCGGGCCAGCTCGAGGTGCTGGCTCTGGTCTTCGCCGACCGGCACCTCATCGGCGTCGTGAAGCAGGATGTCCGCCGCCATCAGCACCGGGTAGGTCAGCAGCGACAGGCGGACCGGTTCGGGGCCGGCCACCTGCTCCCGAAACTGGATCATCCGGGCGGCCTCGCCGTATCCGGTGGCGCACTCGAGCAGGTAATGCAGCTCGGCGTGCTCGGGTACGTCGGACTGTACGTAGATGGGCGTCGGCTGCGGGTCCATCCCACACGCGAGCAGGGTTGCCAATAGTTCGTGGGTCAGCGATCGCAGCCGGGCCGGATTGTGCTCGACCGTCAGGGCGTGTAGATCGGCGATCATGACTGTGGAGTCGGTTTGCGACGACGCGTCGAGCATCGGGCGGATGGCACCGAAATAGTTCCCGAGATGGAGCCGGCCAGTGGGTTTGAAACCGGAAAGGCGGCGCGCGATTGCGGGCGTGGGAGTACTGGTCGCGGCGAAGTCAGCCGTGAGTGTGGTGGGCATGGCGGGTTTCCTGTCTACTGTGGAGGATGAGCCGCCGCCACGCAGGCCGACCGTCAGCATGCGAAACGGCCGCCCGAGTGGGGCGGCCGCGGATGTGGGTACGCGAATCGGGGTGGCCGCCCTAGCGGCGCCACCAACCAAGCGTCAACGCGATTCGCACAAACGCACCCTACCACACCGACCGGCCATGGCCCGGCGTCGTCTGGACTGACGAGCGAGCGACGAAGGAGCGAGCGAGGAGGGAAGGCGGCGCCAACAGATGGGCCATGGCCGCGCGCGAGCGAAGCGAGCGCCAGAGCGAGCGCCAATAGTTACCGTACGCTCGACGTATGCCCAGCTTGACCCGCGTAGAGGCGGTCGAACGAGCCGGTCTGGTGCGTGTCGACGGCTACCAAGTAGATCTTGACCTGGCCGGCGCACTCGACCAGGACACGTTCGTTTCGACCTGCAAGATCACGTTCCGGGCCGACGGGGACACATTTGTCGAGCTGAAGCCGGTTGAGCTGATGGAGGTCCGGCTCAACGACAGCCCGCTCGAGCTCGTCGTCGCTGCGGGACAATCGGCTGCCGCTGAGTGGGCTCACCGGCCAGAACGACCTGGTGGTCCGAGCGAGGATGGGCTACTCCCACAGCGGCGAGGGCCTGCACCGGTTTGTCGACCCGGAAGATGGCGAAACGTACCTGTACGCCCAGAGCTTTCTCGACGATGCGCAGCGCATCCTGGCCTGCTTTGACCAGCCTGACCTCAAAGCGTCGGTGACCCTGTCGGTAACCGCGCCGCGGGGCTGGGTGGTCGCCGGCAACGCGGCTGGCACTGAGGTCGCCCCGGGACGCTGGCTCTTCGAACCCACGGCACCGATGTCCACGTACCTCGTCAGCCTCGTCGCCGGTCCGTACCACGTGCGTCGCACGGAGCACGACGGCATCCCGCTTGCGCTGTACTGCCGGAAGTCGTTGGCGCCCCACCTCGACAAGGACGTCGACGAGCTGTTCGAGATCACCGCCGCCTCCTTCGACCGCTGCCACGAGTTGTTCGGCGTGCGGTACCCGTTCGGCAAGTACGACCAGGCCTTCGTGCCCGAGTTCAATGCCGGGGCGATGGAGAACATCGGCCTGGTGACGCTGCGCGACGAGTACGTCTTCCGATCCGCCGTCAGCGACGCGGAGCGCGAACTGCGGGCACTCACCATCGCGCACGAGATGGCCCACATGTGGTTCGGCGATCTCGTCACCATGCAGTGGTGGGACGACTTGTGGCTCAACGAGTCGTTCGCCGAATACATGGGCTACCGGGTTACCACGGAAGCGACCCGATTCGTGCACGCCTGGTCGGAGTTCGCGGGTAGCCGCAAGGGGTGGGGCTACGCGGCCGACCAGCGCCCGTCGACGCACCCGGTCGCGCCGGAGTCCGTTGTGGACACTGCCCATGCGTTGCTCAACTTCGACGGCATCTCCTACGCCAAGGGCGCAGCAGCCCTGCGACAGTTGGCCGCCTGGCTCGGCGACGAGGCGTTTCTGGCCGGCCTGCGCGCACACATCGCGGCCAACGCGTACGGCAACGCCACGCTCGCCGACCTGCTCGACGCGCTCGCCGCCGCATCGGGCCGCGACCTGACCGCGTGGGCCGACGTCTGGCTGCGCACACCTCAGGTGAACACGCTGTGGCCGATCGTGGCGATCGCCTCCGACGGCACCTATGAGTCCGTTCACATCGAACAGACCGCGCCGCCGAGCCATCCCACGCTGCGGCCGCATCGGATCGGCGTCGCGGTGTTCGACCGCGGAGTCCGGCGTCGGTCGGTCGCCGTCGACGTGGCGGCGGTCGCCGACACGCCGGTGCCTGAGCTGTCGGGGGAACCGGTCGGCGACCTGATCTTGCTCAACGACGGTGACCTCACGTTCGCGAAGATCCGCTTCGATCCAACCAGCCTGGCCGCGCTGCCGGACACCTTGGCTCGCCTGTCCGAGCCGCTAGCTCGGGCTCTGGTCTGGGCTGCGGCCGCGGATGCGGTGCGCGACGCCGAGCTGGCGGCGGAGGAGTTTGTCCGGCTGCTCGAGGCTGGCCTACCGGCGGAGACCCAGCTGAACCTGTTGCGGGACCTGACCCGGTTCGCCACCAGCCGGGCGGCCGATGCGAGCTACTGTCTTCGCGGGTGTGCTCGGCCGCTTCCTGCCGCCGGACCGGGTGACGCGGGGTCGAGCGCCGGGTGGCATCAACCTGCCGCGCCGCGATGGAACGGGCCAGCGACAGCGGCGTCCAACTGCTCGCCGCACTGGGATTCGTGGGCGCGGCCGGGCTTGGACGAGGTGCCGGAGCTGCGTCGGCTGGCTCTCCGGCCACACCCCGGCTGGACTGGTCGCCGACCCGGATCTTCGGTGGGCGGTGATGGCCCGGTTGGCCGTGCTGGGCGAGGCCGACGAGGCCGATATCGACGCTGAGTACGAGCGGGACCGCACGGCGTCCGGAGCGGTCCAGGCGGTACGGTGTCGGGCCTCCCGCCCCGACCCGGCGGCCAAGCGGCACGCCTGGGACGCGATCGTGGCGGACGTCACGTCATCCAACCGCTTGGTGGTGGCCGCCGCCGAGGGCTTCTGGCATCCCGGCCAGGAATCGCTCACCGAGTCCTATGTGGAGCGTTACTTCGACGAGATGCCAGCGGCGGCCCGGCTGCGCACCCCCATGATGACGATCCAGGTGGCGATGGCCGGCTTCCCTCGGTACGCGGCGCAGCCCTCGACGATCGAGCAGGCAGAGGCGCTGCTTCGGGTCGACGGGCTGGATCCCGCTTTGCGCCGGGTTATCGATGACGGTACCGATGAGCTGCGCCGTGCGTTGGCCGCGCGCGAGTTGAGTGCCCGCGCCGTGACCACGACCGGGGAGCCGGCGCGATGACGCCACCTCGGCCTCGTCCCGTCGCGCCGGTGCCGGATGCGGCGCCGATCCCGGTCCGTACTCGGGCGTACCACTCGTCCGGCAAAGCCCGTATCCGCGACTCCACGAAAGGCGGCCAGCGCGCCCGCCGCGTCGGCCAGCCGCGCCGGCGGCGCGGGCACGGCGGCGAGGCGGCGGTCCCGGCGCATCGGCATCATGGGCGGCACCTTCGATCCGATCCACCATGGACACCTGGTTGCGGCGAGCGAGGTCGCGAGCCGGTTCCTGCTGGACGAGGTGGTCTTCGTGCCAACCGGGGAGCCCTGGCAGAAGGCCGAGTACGCGGTGAGCACGGCGGAGGACCGGTACCTGATGACGGTGATCGCGACCGCGTCAAACCCACGGTTCCACGTGAGTCGGGTCGACATCGACCGGGGCGGACCAACGTACACAGTGGACACCCTGCGGGACCTTCGGGCACTGTACGGCCCCAAGGTCGACATGTTCTTCATCACTGGCGCGGACGCCTTGGACAAGATCCTCTCCTGGAAGGACGCGGACCAGATCTTCGAGCTGGCCCACCTGGTGGGTGTGACCCGACCCGGGTTCGTGCTCTCCGACGCGCACCTCCCCGCCGCCACGGTGAGCCTGGTTCAGGTTCCGGCGATGGCCATCTCATCCACCGACTGCCGACGGCGGGTGGCTGAAGGGCAGCCGGTCTGGTACCTCGTGCCCGATGGTGTGGCGCAGTACATAGCCAAGCGTCACCTCTACCGCCCGGCTGCCGGAACTCCTTAGCCACGTGTGAGACGCTTGGTCGTACCCCACAGGAAGGGAGACCCGTGCCGGCATCCGAGCGTTCGCTTGAGTTGGCGCTTGCGGCCGCGCAGGCCGCTGCCGACAAGAAGGCAGAGAACATCGCCATTCTCGACGTCACCGATCAGCTCGTGATCACCGACGCCTTCATCCTCGCCTCCGCGCCCAATGAGCGGCAGGTCATGGCGATCGTCGATGCCGTCGAGGAGGCGCTGCTCACCCTGCCTGAGAAGGCCAAGCCGGTACGTCGCGAGGGCGAGCGGGCGGGTCGCTGGGTCCTGTTGGACTACGTGGACATCGTGGTGCATGTGCAGCACAACGAGGAGCGAGAGTTCTACTCGCTGGACCGGTTGTGGAAGGACTGCCCTCGGGTGCCGTTCGTGGACCGGGACCTGGTGCGGCCGGGAAATGCAGCACATCACGACGTGGCATGACGCGGTTGTTGGTATGGCGGCACGGCCGCACCGCATGGAACACTGAGCACCGCTGCCAGGGACAGACCGACATCGATCTGGATGAGATCGGGGTGGAGCAGGCTGCCGTTGCGGCGCCGGGCCTGGCAGCCGAGAAACCCGATGTGATCATCTCGAGCGACCTGAGCCGGGCGAGGTCGACGGCCGAGGCCCTGGTCGAGCTGACCGGGCTTCCGCTGAAGCTCGACGTACGACTGCGAGAGCGAGATTTCGGACCGTGGCAGGGCCTTGTCCCGGCCGAGATCCTCGACCGGTATCCGGACGACTACCCACGTCTGGGCACGGCCGAGCCGGTCCTGAACCCTGAGATCGAGCCCACATCGGTCCTCGCCCACCGGGTCGTCACGGCCATGCACGACGCGGCTGAGCTGGTCGGGGACGGGACGGCCGTGTTGGTCACCCACGGTGGCGCCGCGCAGGTCGGCTGCGGGCTGCTGTTGGGCTGGCCGGCCGGGACCTGGCACACACTCGCCGTACTGGAAAACTGCCGGTTCACCGACCTCCGGCGCCACCCGATCCGGGGCTGGCAGATGCACGGGCACAACCAGGGCTAATAGCGCCATACCGGACGGAGTTTGGGGATGCGGAACCCAAGACCCGGCGGTAGCGTCCAAGGCGACATGGCGAAGCATCGTTGGTTCGCGCTCACGGTCTGCCTCGCGCTGGCCCTGCCCACCATGGCCGCCTGCGCCACCCCCACCGGTAGCGCCGACCGGCCAGATGACTCAGCCAGCGTCGGGACCGATCCCGCCACTGGCGCGTCCGGGGCGGGTTCGCCTGGCAACGCCGGCGGTGCGACGCCGGCACGAAGCCACCTGGCGAGGAGGACCCGGGCGATATGTTGGATCCAGATCCTCCGGGCACCCCGAAGACGCTGCGCGGCATCGCCTCGGAAGGCGTCGAGGCCAATTGCGTCGTGATGACGACCGATGACGGGACGGTCTACCAGCTGCTTGGTGGCGACCGTGCGCTGATCCTCTCCGGTGCTCGGATCGAGGTCTCGGTCCTGATCCAGAACGACATCATGACCACATGCCAGCAGGGCACGCCGGCACTGGTGCAGACGGTGCGCAAGATCTAGTTGTCTTGGCCGGCCGAGCCCATCGTCGGTCACGAAGGGCGCCGATCGGATACGGTGCCGGCATGGCCGTACGGGTGGTCACCGACTCGACCGCACACCTGCCCGCCGCTGTCACCGCCGCGGCGGGACTGCGGGTCGTTCCTATCTCCGTGACCGTCTCCGGGCAGCAGGGCCTCGAGGGGGTGGACATCTGGCCCGCCGACGTCGCGAGAGCCCTGCGTGAGCGGCGCCACACGGTGACGACCTCCCGTCCAGCCCCAGCCGAGTTCGCCGAGGTCTATCGGGAACTGCTCGCGGGCGGGGCCAGCGGGGTGGTCTCGGTGCACCTGTCCGCCCGCCTGTCGGGCACGTACGAGTCGGCCCTGCTCGGCGCCGAGGAGTTCGGCGAACGGGTGCGGGTGGTCGATTCGGCCGCCGCCGGAATCGGGGTCGGCTTCGTCGCGCTGCAGGCCAGCGCCGTGGCGTCCGACGGTGGCGACGTCGAAGCGGTACGGACGGCGGCGCTGGCCGCGACGGAACGGGTACAGACCCTCTTCTATGTCGACACGCTCGAGTTTCTGCGCCGTGGCGGGCGGATCAGCGCCGCCAGCGCGCTGGTGGGAACCGCGCTCGCGGTCAAGCCGATTCTGCATGTCGTCCGCGGTGAGGTCGTCCTCAAGGAGAAGGTACGCACGTCCGCCCGCGGGCTCGCCAGGCTCGCTGACCTCGCCGTCGAGGCGGCCGGAGAGTCCGATGTGGACATCGCGGTGCAGCATCTGGACGCGGCCGACAGAGCCAAGGCACTCTTCGACCTGCTGGTCGCGCCGCCTCGGCGACCGGGTGCACGACGCCTATCTCTCCGAGGTGAGCGCAGCCGTCGCGGCCCACACAGGTCCGGGCGTCATCGGCGTGACCGTGCATCGCCGTACGTAGGCCCTCCGGGCGCGGCGCGGTAAGGACCGGGTTATCCACAATCCACAGGCCCGAATTCTGTGGTAGCCGTGGCTGGTCGGCGGCCCTAGCGTCGGCGCCGTGTCGAGCCATCGGGACGCAACCAGTGCGCTTTCCGCCCTACGCCGGTGGGAGCTGAACGCAACCGCGGTGCGGGCGTTGGCTGCGGTCGCCGTGCTGGTCGCCGTCGGTGCGGGTGTGCTCGCGTGGCGCGCGCGGCCCTCGGTCGAGCCCGTGGCCCCCGCGCCGGTGACCGCATCGGCCCAACCCGATGTTGTCGTCGTTGCGGTCGCCGGGCGGGTCGTGCGCCCGGGCCTGGTCCGGCTGCCCTTGGGCGCCCGGGTTGCCGACGCTCTCGAAGCCGCGGGCGGACCGCTGCCGGGGACGGATCTGTCCACCCTCAATCTCGCCCGTAAGGTCGTCGATGGCGAGCTGATCACCGTCGGCGTGCCGGCGCCGTCTGGGTCGAGCGGTGGCGGCCTGGTGAACCTCAACACGGCCACCCTTGAGCAACTGCAGACACTGCCGGGCGTCGGCCCGGTTCTCGCCCAACGAATCATCGACTACCGCGAACAGCACGGCGGCTTCACCACCGTGGCTGACCTGCGTCAGGTCACGGGCATCGGCGACGCGCGATTCAACGAGCTCGAATCACAGGTCACGGTATGACCGCTTCAGGGCTCCGCACTGACTCGGTCCCTAACGGACCGGAGCTGCGGATCGGCGGCTGTTCGGGTTCGCCGCCGGGGTCTGGGCGGCGAGCCTCGCCGGACTGTGGCTCAGCCCCGCCGGCGCGTGGACCGTGGCGCTGGCGGCCGCCACCCTCGTACTCGCGGTCGTCGCCTGGCTACCCGCGCTCGTCGCCCTTCTGCGTCGTCGACGCGCGCCTCGTTCGTACGTGCCGCGGCACTTGAGACACGCCGAAGCGTGGGGCGTCGCCGCACTCCTGCTCGGGGCGGTCTGCGGGCTCACCTCGACCGCTGCTCGAACCGCCGCTCGGGACTCGCCGGCGCTCGCGTCCCTCGTGCTGGCCGCAAGCTGTCGTGCGGGCCGACCTGGTCGTCACCGATGATCCGGACGTACTGCGTTCGGGTTCGCCCGGCCTCACTTCGGTGCTGGTGCCGGCGCGGATGACGGGCCTGGTCGAGTCCGGCACGGGGTCGGGTCTCAGCATCGACGCGCGGGTGGTCGTATTCGCCAATGATCCGGCCTGGCACGGACTGTTGCCGAGCCAGCGGCTAACGGCGACCGGGCGGCTCGCCCCGGCCCGCGGCGGCGATCTTACCGCCGCCGTGCTGACGGTGACCGGGCCTCCGGACCTGGCTGATGCTCCAGAGTGGACACAGCTCGCTGCCGGAGCCCTGCGGGCCGGCCTCCAGGCGGCGTGCGCGCCATTGCCGGCCGAGCCCGGCGGTCTGCTGCCTGGGCTTGTGTTGGGCGACACCAGCCATCTCGATCCAGCACTCGAGGAGGACTTCCGTGCCACGGGTCTGACCCACCTCGTCGCTGTCAGTGGCGCCAACGTCGCCATCGTGCTCGGCGTGGTGCTCTTCGCGGCTCGATGGGTACGGGTCCCGCCGTGGCCCAGTGCGGTGCTCGCGGGGTTCGCGTTGATTGGGTTCGTGATTCTGGTGCGGCCATCGCCCAGCGTGCTGCGGGCGGCGGCGATGGGTGCTATCGGTCTGTTGGCATTGGCGACCGGTCGTACCCGCGCGGCCGCCGCTGCGTTGGCGGCCGCGGTCGTGGTGGCGTTGTTGCTCGATCCGGCGCTCGCGAGCAGCGTGGGTTTCGGGCTGTCGGTACTCGCGACGGGCGCGCTGATCCTTCTGGCGCCGAGGTGGCGGGACGGAATGCGCGCCGTTGGGGTACCGCCCGGGGTGGCCGAGGCGCTGGCGGTGCCTGCTGCGGCGCAGGTGGCGTGTGCTCCGGTGATTGCCGCGCTCTCCGGGCAGGTGAGCCTGGTCGCGGTGCCGGCCAATCTGTTGGCCGCGCCGGCAGTGGCGCCGGCCACGGTGTTCGGAGTCGGTTCCGCCGTGGTGTCGCCGTTCTGGCCGGACGGTTCTCAGGCGCTGGCTTGGTTCGCGTCCTGGCCGGCCCGGTGGCTCGTGTGGATCGCGCATACCGGGGCGGCGGTGCCGGTCGGGTCGATTCCCTGGGCGGCCGGATGGGCCGGGGCGGTGCTGTTGGCGGCGGTGATTGGTGCCGTGTTCGTTGCGGCCCGGCGACCAGCGCTGCGGCTGGTGCTGTTGGTCGTGACCCTCGCGGTGGCTGTGGGCGCGGTTCCGATCCGCTGGGCCGCCAGCGGCTGGCCGCCCGACGAGGCGGTCGTGGTCGCCTGCGATGTCGGTCAGGGGGACGCGATCGTATTGCCGGACGGCGTCGGGTCAGCGGTGGTGGTCGATGCCGGTCCCGATCCAGTGCCGGTCGACGGCTGCCTTCGCCGGCTCGGCGTCACCACCGTCACTCTGCTCGTGGTCACCCACTTCCATGTGGACCACATCGGCGGCCTGTCGGGAGTGTTTCGGGGGCGGCAGATCGGCAGCGTGGTGCTGCCGACCTTCGACGACCCGGCCACCGGCGAGGCAACGGTACGGGCCGCCGCGCTGGCCGCTTCGGTGCCGGTGGCGGAGGTCGGCGTGGGTTGGGGCTTTCGGAACGGCCCGGTCGACATCCGGGTGATCGGCCCGTCCCGCCCCATGACCGGCACCCGGTCCGACCCGAACAACAACAGCCTGCTCCTGCTGGCCCGGGCGCGCGGTATCTCGGTGCTGCTGGTCGGGGACGCCGAAGTCGAGCAGCAGCATGCCCTGCTGGCCGAGTTAGGCCCCGACGCGCTTCGGGCCGATGTGCTCAAGGTTGCTCATCATGGCTCTTCGTACCAAGATCCGGAGTTGTTGGACGCCGTTGGCCCGCGGGTGGCATTGGTGAGCGTCGGCGCCGACAACTCGTACGGTCACCCGAGCCCGCCGGTGTTACGGCGCCTGGCGGACAACGGTGCCCGGGTGTTACGCACCGACCTCGACGGCGACATCGCCATAGTGTCCACTTCGGACGGACTAGTCATCGTCACCTAAGGTGGTCGGCAAGCGCCACGGGTGGCGTTGGCCAGCGTCGGCGCGGACAACCCTATGGCCACCCCGAGTCTGATCGTCTTGAAAGCACCTGACCGAGGACGGAGCCCACGCGTGCGTGCCGACCTCGATGGCGACATCGCGGTCGTCTCGACGGTCGGCGGCTCGGTCCAACTGGTCGCTCAAGACGCGCCACGACTGACAACCTGCCAGCCCGTCAAGCCCGCCGCGACAAATCACCCGCCTGAGCAAACCACGCTCACGAACACGGCCGAACGAATAGGCTTTGATCACGATGCCGGCGATCGCTTTCGCGGAGGCATGATGGTCCCGCTCTGGTCAATTGCGCTCTTGGCCGGGGCCTCGGTCGCCGCCGTCCTGCTGATGTTGGCGGTTAGGAAATACGGGGCACCGGACGGGTTTCTACGCGACACGGCGCCCACCACGGGTGTCTTCGGGGTGCTCGGCGTCGCGTTCGCCGTCCTTCTCGCGTTTGTTCTGTTCTTGGCGTTCGAGGGCTACAACCGCGCTCGCGAAGGGGCATCCAGGGAGGCCGTCGCCGTGACGCAGCTCGTACGCATGACGAGGCTCTTCCCCGAACCCCAGCAGGACGAACTCCGTGGCGACCTCGTCTGCTATGCGCGGGCAGTGGTCACGGATGAGTGGCCGAAGATGAACAATGGCGGTGAGAGCGCGCTGGTGGCCGACTGGCTCGCGGCCATCGAATCGACGGTGGACCGGACCCCTGTGGACAGCGCTCGAACCGAGGTCGCCTTTGACCACTGGCTCGATCAGATGACCGAACGCCGGGAAGGCCGTCGTGCCCGGCTCGAAGAGGCACAATCGGCCACGCCGCAGCCTGTTTGGCTGATGCTGGTATTGGGCGCGGGACTGACGGTGCTGTATATCCTTCTGCTCGCTGACCGACGAGAGCGATGGTGGGTCCAGGGCACAATGATCGGGACGATCACGGCGCTCGTCGTGTCCTCGCTTCTGGTCATCCATTTTCTCGACCGTCCGTTCAATCAGGATGGTGCATACATCCCTCCGAATGAGATGGCCACGACCTTACGACTGAGTGAGAACGAGGTCTCCGGAAACTCATCCGTCTTGCTTCCCTGCGACGAACAGGGCCGTCCTGGCTGAGGCGCAGAGTTCCCGGGAAGGCCAAGTACCTGCTCAGAACTGCGCCACCACGGATCGTCCTTCAGGACCCGATCTGCTTGACGCCATCGATCCGCGGGTGGCGCTCGTGAGCGTCGGCGCGGACAACTCGGCACGGTCCACCGGAGGCCGGCGCCCGGGTGCTGCGCACCGACCTCGACGGCGACATCGCTAGAGGTGTCCACTTCGGACGGCCTCGGGGTCGTCACGGAAAACCGTTAGGGTTCAGCCGCCGACATCTGTTCAGTCCATGATCGTGGTCTCGGTGTCCTAGTGGACTTCATTGGCGCGGTTGGCCGGAGAGGCGGCGTACCAACTCGGCGAGTTCGATGCGGTTGGACGTGCGGGTCTTGCGTAGCAGGTTGGAGATGTGCACGCTGACGGTCTTTTCGCTGATCACCATTTCGCGGGCGATCTGGCGATAGGTGCGCCCGGCGACGACGTGCGTGAGCACCTCCCGTTCCCGGGGGGTGAGACCGGGCAGGAGTGTTGCGGTGGCTGGGAGGCCAACCGCGGCGCTGTCTAATACCACTGCAGCGCTGCGAGCCAGTGCCTCGATGTCGGCTAGTAGCGGGGCCGCCTGCAGGTCGACGGCCAGCTGGTGTGCTCGTCTGAGGGCGGTCACGGCCTCGTCACGGGTCGAGCGGTCGGCCAGCATGGTTTGCGCGGCCCGCCATTGGGCGTAGGCCTCGTCCCATCGAAGCTCGGCCTCGATGCAGGCTTGGGCGGCGCGGCTCCACGCTGTGCGGCGGCCGGGTCGAGTTGGCCGCGCAGTAGTTCGGCTTCGTACAGGGCCTGCATGGCGCGCACCTGGGCCGTGTACATCGGGCCGACCTGCTCCTCCGCGACCACCTCCGGGAAGCGGCGCTGCAGGTCGATCAGGCGTGCTTCGGCCGGGGCTGGGTCGTTACCGCGGTCCCGACGGGCCTGCGCCTCATCGGCGGTGGCTCGTGCGGCCAGCGGGATCAGCCGTTCAACGAGAGTCGGCGCACCCGCCTCCACTTGCACCCCGGCCAGGCGGCCGCCACCGCCCGCTCGGTGTCGCCAGCGGCCACGGCGAGCTCAGCCCGAACAGCAGCGAAGGCGTAGAACGGGTTGCGGGGCAGCTCGGCGAACAGCTCCTCGGCGCGGTGAGGTGGGCCTGCGCCTCGGCCCATCGGCCTTGCCAGCATGCCAGCAGGGCCGAGGTGAGCCGGGCGAACGTATCCGGCCCCGGCCCGGGTGTCGAACCCAGCACGACCCGAAGACCGTTCGACGCAGCCGCGCCACTCGCCGAGCAGGAGCAGCCCAAACGCCTCTATCCCGGAGAGCATCGCGACGTATGTGTGCGGCCCACCGAGCGAGGTCAGATGCTCTCGACTGCGGCGAAGATACTCGATGACCGCCCGACTGGGCGGGCCGTCCATGTTGTCGCACGCCCTGATCACGGCCCACGTGAATGCCCAATAGTCGCGCACCTCCGCCGCCGCAGCCTGCGCCCGCTCTGCGTCGGCAACACCAGTACCAGCGCGGTCGACGCCCCAGCGTGCCATCACCCGCGCCGACAAGGCGTATGTCAGCGCCCTGGTCGACCCGCAGGCCACCGCAAGATCAACTGCCTCGTCCGCTCTCGCCCTTCCAGACGGCAGGTCGTGCAACATTTCGACCGTTGCGAAATTTGCCACGGCCAATGCGTGTTCGGCACTGCCCGGGTGACCGGCCGACAGATCGACCGCCTCCGTTGCGTCGGCGAGTGAGGCGAAGTCCCGACCCGTCTCGTCCCGCAGGTACCTGCGCCGCACCAGCAGTTCGCTGGCGAGCAGCGGCTGCCTCTCTCGATCCAGAAGGGCCAGGGTGTCCTCGATCGCGGCGAGCTCCTCCTCGTGCTCGCCGGTACGTTCGGCTGCGGTACGGATGCGGTCCAGCAGGTCCAACCGGGTCACCTCCGCGCCGGGCACCTCCGCATGCAGGTCAAGGGCCCGGCGAAGCAACCGGAGCATCTCCTTCGTCCCGCCTGCCGCGTCGGCCGCCTCGGCGCCGAGAAGCGCCCACCGGTACGCCTGTTCCCGATGCCCCGCCTGGTGGTGGTGGTCGGCAAGGGCCACGGCCAGCTCGACATCGACCTCCCCGGCGGCACCCGGTTCCAAGGTTGCGGCAAAGGCGGCGTGCCGGGCCTGCCGCTCCTCCGGCAGTAACCCTTCCTCGAGTACCTCCGCCAGCAGTGGGTGGGTGAACCAGTACCGCCCATCGGTACCGACGTCGAGCACCCCGGCATCGACCGCCTCACGCAGCAACGGCACGGGGTCGCTGGCGATCCCGAAGGCCCGCGCGACGACCTCGAGTTGGTTCGCGTTTTGCGGTCGTCCCGCCACCGCCAGCAAACGGGTGAGCTCCCGCGCCGGCGATGAGAGTCCGTGCCACGCGTGGGCCACTGCCTCCTGCAACGCCGTGGGCAGGCCCGTGGGCAGCGCGACCGCGTCTGGTGGCAACCCCCGCGCGAGCAGTGTGGTCAGGTAGGCGTTGCCTCGGGTGCGGGCGAACACCGCGTCCACTAGTGCCTGGTGCGGCGGAGCCGCCGAGCACGCCGGCCAGCTGCGCCGCCGTCGCCGCTCGATCGAGCCGGCCCAGGAGGAACTCGTCCACTCGCGGCAGCCGGCGCACATGGGCCAGCCACCTACGCAAGCGATGCCCGTCTCCCTCCTCGCCCGTGCGTAGGGTGGCCACGACCGCCACCCGCCGACCGGTCGGCCCGGCCAGGACGTACATGAGCACGTCCAGTGAGCTCTGGTCCGCCCAATGTAGATCGTCGACGACCAGCACGATCGGGCGCCGTTGGCAGGTCGCATCGAGCCACGCATCGAACTGCACCGGCCCATCACCCGCCGGCCGCTCGTCGGCGCCGCTCAACACCGCCGGCACGGCTGCACCGTGGCCGGCCGCCCATTGCCGCAACCCGGACACCAAAGGGAAGAACGGCACCGCGAACGAGGTCAGCGGCAAGCAGGAGGCCCACACGACGTCGGCGATGTCGGCTACCTGCGAGCACGCAGCCTCCACCAACGCCGTCTTACCGACCCCGGCCTCGCCGGAGACCAGCAGCGTCGCCGCCTGCCCGGCGGCGACGCCCCGCACCATCTCGACTACGCGCTCCACCTCGCCGGCACGCCCAACCAACGCCCGGCCGGCGATCGGCGCCGTGCGCCCCACGTCCGGCAGTCTGCCACCGGCGCCGATCGCTGTCGTGGGCCGCAGAGCCCGAACATGAGGGCTTCACGGCCGGTTTCTGAGGAACCGCACCCGATGCATCTAAGGATGCGCACAGCCGAACCTCACCGTTGCAGGCCCGATCGCCGCAGCCTCGCGTCCAGAGCGAACGAAGGTGAGGAACCCCCGTGATCTACCACCACGCCATCATCGCCGCCGCCGCACAAGCGCGCGTCAAGGATCTCATCACCCAAGCCTCCGCGGACCGTCTCGCCGAACCAGCAACAACCCCCAGGCGGCGACTCCGCTGGCGGGCGGCACGTGTGGCAAGCCGCAGCGCACGGGGCACCACGTCGCCGACCGCGGAAGCTGCCTCGTGACCCGCGGTCGAGATCGGCTCGATACGACTGCGGTCGACGGCCTCGAGGTCAGTTTCGACCGTGGTCCGACCGGCCGTCCGCCGGATGGCGGCCGGCCGGGCGGGCGGCGGCGACTACCCGACGTGGTTGTGGCCCTGGTCGTCGCCGTCGCCGCCATCGCGGCTCGTCCACGACAACAGCGAAACTGCCGCGGCCGACGGCAACGCTGACCGCGCCGTACTGACCATGGCGAACGCCTACGCCAGTCTCGCCTACGAACCCGCGGTGCTGGACTTCGTCACGCGCGTCGATGCGATCTCGGCCGGTGCGATGAAGCTCGAGGTCAGCAACGAATGGGGCAACGGGCGAACCGACGCCGAACGGCTGGTTGTCGATGCGGTCCGCGCCGGCGCTGTAGACCTCGGCTGGGTAGGCACCCGGGTCTTCGACACGCTCGGCTTGCGAAGCTTCCAGGCGTTGACCGCGCCGATGCTCATCGACAGTCACGCGGTGCAACGGGCTGTCTTCGACCACGGAATTCCCGACCGGATGCTGGCTGCTCTGGGCGACCCATCTCTGGTTGGCCTCGCCGTGCTCGCTGGCGGACTACGAAAACCCATCGCGGTAAACGGACCCCTATTGGAGCCGGCCGACTGGCGCGGCATCAGGTTCCAGACGCTTCCATCTGACGGGCACACCGACGCGGTGCGCGCCCTCGACGCGACACCTGCGACGTTTTCCCCCGCAGGCCCGGACCACGATCTCGATGCGGGCCTAGTTCAAGCCTTCGACAAGAACCTGCTCATCTACGCGCTTAACGGGACGGCGCCGCGTGCGCCCTACGTCGGTGCCAATGTCAACCTTTGGCCGGAGACGGCCGTCCTGCTGGCGAATCCGCATCGCCTTATGTCACTCAGCCAATCCCAGTAGGATTGGCTACGCCAGGCCGCCGCCGACGCCGCAGCGCACTCGACACGGCAGGCCGACCGAGATGCTGACCTGGTCGCGCAGCTCTGTCGCCGCGGCGCCCGGTTCGCCAACGCCACCGACGCGCAACTGACCGCCCTACGCCGGGCCTTCGCCCCGGCCTACGCCAGGCTCAATAGCGACCGGGAGACCTCGTCCTTCATCGCCGAAATCGAGCGGCTGAAAGCGCCACGTCCACGCCGAAACGCTGGATATCCCCATCGGATGTACCGGCAGCGCCCCAGCGACAAGAAGGCCGAGCGCGAGTCAAAGGGGAGGACGACCCGGGCGTTCTCAATGGCGTCTATCGGACGGACCTGCTCCACGGGGCTCTCGTTGCGCTCGGGAGAAGCCCGGCCGATGCCCGTGCCGCCGCCGCCACACACACGCTCACGCTCAAGAACGGGCGATGGAGTCGCCACAGCGCCGGACCGGAGTTCAGCCTCGACTGTGGAGGGGTGTATTCCGTCGCCGACAACCACGTCGCCTTCACCTTCGACCCGTTGCCCGACTGCCACCACTCCGCCGGCAACCTGTTGAGCGCGATGTGGACGATGCACGGCAGCGACCTGACCCTTCGTGCGCTCGGCGGTGTCGACGCGGATAGCTTCGACCAGCTGATCTGCTGCACCAAGTCCTGGTACCGCATCGCCGACCCGCCCAGCGGAAACGAGATGCAAAGGTGAGGGGGATTGTTTCGGTCCAGCAAGCAAGCCCGGCTGGGCGGAGAGTAGGACGCTGTCCATCCGGGAGCAGGGCTCGACGCGGTTTGCGCTGCGGCTGACCAAGCACCGTGGCGCCGACAATCCGTTGGGCACCCGAACGCGCGCTATCGGCCCGGCTCGAACGAGAAGGCGCCCGCGTGCGGCGCACCGACCTCGACGGCCAAATCGCGGTCGTGGTGACCGGAGAGGGTCTCGGCCTGGTTGTCGCCTGCCCAGATCGTTGAGTCGTGCGCCGTCGACCAGGCAAGGTTCTCGCCGTTTGCGTTGTGGCTAACAGACTTCACCATGGAGACTCAAACCTTCAGTGCCGCCGCGGCACTCCGCCCGTTCCAGCCAACGTTCGCCAGCATTCGTTGCGAAGACCACAGTGAACACTCCGCTACACGCCGGACCCGCACTGGCCACTATGGACATAGATGAGAACCTTCGACAGCGCCGCTCGTGCGTTGGACCGCGTTGGTGCACGAGTGGAACACCCACTCGACGAGTCGTGGGCCCGACGCCGTACCGCTCGGGACCGCGGCGGTACCTGCCGCTCTGCCGCGGTGCTAATCCCGTGGCCTCCGGGCTGTGAACGTGGCCAGCCTGACTGCTCGGCCGGTCGCGCGACCATTGGGTCGGCGTGGATGATGTTGGCATGCCTGGGGATCTGCACACGACGCTGATCGGCCGCGACTCCGAGACGGAGCTGCTCCGCGGTCTGGTCGAGCGCGGACGCCGGCGTGGCGGAGCGATGCTGGTGCGGGGCGAGGTCGGCATAGGCAAGTCGGCCCTACTGATGGAAGCGAGCCGGATCGCGCACGCAAGCGGGGTCCGCGCCCTATGGACGCGGGCGTTGAGTCCGAGGCGCACCTCCCCTTCGCCGGGCTTCATCAGCTCCTGCACCCGATCATGGGTCAAGCCGATGAACTACCCGGCCCGCAGCGTGATGCCCTCATGGCGGCCTTCGGCATGTGTGACTCGGCAGCTTCTGATCTCTTCCTGGTCGCGCTGGCGACGCTGAATCTTCTGGCGGAGGCGGCGGGCGCGGAGCCGATATTGCTACTTACTGATGATTTTCACTGGCTCGACTCGCGCCAGCGCGACGTGCTCGCGTTCGTCGCGCGGCGGCTGGAGTTCGAGCCGCTCGTGCTGCTTGGCGGCGATGCGCGATGGCTTCCACGGCGCCTTCGATGACGCGGGTCTACCCGAGCTACATCTGAAGCGGCTCGACCAGGCTGCGGCGGCGACCCTGCTCGATGCCCGTGCTCCCGACCTGCGGCCCGCGGTGAGGCAGCGGGTCCTGGCGCGAGGCGGCCGGTAATCCCCTTGCCCTCGTTGAGTTGCCGATCGTCTTGGGAGAGGTCGGCGACAGGCGGTGTCCACCGCATGGCTACCACTGACCACGCGCCTTGGAGCAGGCGTTCGCCGCACGTGTGTCCGGCCTGCCGACCGCCACCCGCATGTTGCTGCTCGTGGCGGCCCTCAACGACGACGATCTCCTGTCGGAGACGCTCGAAGCGACGGCCGTCGTCGGTGGCAAGACAGTCACCGTGGACGACCTCACGCCCGCCAGTCGAGGCTCGGCTCGTCGAGGTGAATGGTGAACGGCTGCGGTTCCGCCACCCGCTCATGCGCTCGGCGATCCACCAGCGTTCGAGCATCGGGCAGCGGCACGCGGTGCACGCCGCGTTGGCGCAGGTCCTCAGCGCCGACACTGATCGCCGGATCTGGCATCGGGCGGCGGCGACGCACTGGGCCGGATGAGGACGTCGCGTCCGATCTGGAGGCCTGCGGCATTGCGCGCGCAACGCCGGGGTGGGGTCGAGGCGGCGCGTCTGCGCTCGAACGCGCCGCGAGGTTGAGCGAGGACCCGGGCGGCGGGGCGAACGGTTGCTGCGCGCGGCCGAGCTCGCCTTCGAGTTAGGACGACATGACCTCGTCGTCGGGCTGCTTCGCCAGACCGCCCCGCTTGACCTGTCCGAGCGACAGCGATCCCGGATGGTGTGGATCCGGGAGAGATTCGACGACGGCATCCGCGATGTCGGCGGCGGGGCACGATCGCTGACCGAACTCGCCGAGCGGGTCGCGGCCGATGGCGACATCAGTTTTGCGTTGAAGCTCCTGTGGGGCGCGGCCCTGCGGTGCTTCTGGGCCGAGCCTGGCCAAGCCGCGCGGAACAGCGTCGTGGCCGCGGCCGAGCGGCTGCCCGTCGACGCACGCGACGGGCGGCTGCTCGCGATCCTCGCCTTCGCTGCACCGATCGAGCGCGGCGCGGTCGTCATCGACCAACTGCGCTGGCTGGCGACGCACCCGGATCCGCACCAGCAGGGCCGCCCGCCTAGCCGACGCGGCGATTCTGGTCGGTGCCTTCGACCTCGCGGGGGGGTTTCTGCGCCACCGCGATCGCCGAGCTTCGTTCGCACGGCCGGCTCGGCCTCCTGGCGCGGTGCCTTGCGGCACAGGCGTGGAGCGCGGCGCACCTGGGTGACCTGAGTGTCGGCCATTCCGGCCGCCGAGGAGGCCAGCCGGTTGACGCGCGAGACGATGCAGCCGATCATGCACGCCACGGCGCGGGTGACCCAGGCCATGCTCGCCGCGCTGCGGGGGGAACAGGACCGCGTCGACGCCCTCGCCGCCGAGGCCGAGCAGTCGTCCTGCCCGTCGCCGCCCGCCCGGTGCTGGCGACCGTGCAGCACGCCCGCGGGCTGGCCGCGCTCGGCGGCGGGCGCTATGCCGAGGCGTACGAGCAGCCTGCGCCGGATGTACGACCCAGCCGATCCGGCCTACCACCTGGCGCTTCGCTGCTTCGCGGTCGGAGACCTGGCGGAGGCCGCTGTGCACGGCGGACATCGCAGGACGCCGTTCGCGGCATCGTGATGAAATGGAGGCGGTGGCGTAGAACGACTCCGTCGCCGGCACTTGCACGCCGGCCTGCGGTACGCGCGAGCGTTGCTCGCCGCCGACAGCGACGCGGAGGCGCTGTTCGAGGCCGCGCATCGGCGCCGACCTGCCTGGCGTGGCCGTTCGCTCGGGCGCGCGCCCAGCTCGCCTACGGCGGATGGCTGCGCCGCCAGCGACGGCCGCCGAGTCCCGGGGACCTCTGCGCGCTGCCCGGGAGACGTTTGACGCGCTCGGCACGATCCCGTGGAGCGAGCGAGCACGGCAGGAGCTGCGGGCCTCTGGCGAGACCAGCCGCCGCCGGACCCCTGACGCCCGCGACCAGCTCACGCCGCAGGAGCTTCAGATCGCCCAGATGGCCGCCGGGGCCTGACCAACCGGGAGATCGGCCAGAAGCTCTACCTGTCGCATCGGACGGTCAGCTCCCACCTGCACCGGATCTTCCCCAAGCTCGGGGTCACGTCACGAGTCCGCCCTGCGCTGCCGCCCTTGGAGCACCCGCACGTAGGACTGTCTCAAAGTCCGGCTTACTTGATCTTGTGGCAAGATGCGTCGGACGCTGCACTCACCGATTTCATCATCGACTGACCGGACACGATGAAGCTGGCAGCCTTCTACTCCGAGGTGACGGGTCGCCCGGTCAAGGCGGGCAGCCACGAGAACTGGGCCGGTATCCAGTTCGGGGAGATCGAGCTGGCCTTCATCCGGGTGGACGCGAACTACCGCGCCCCGCAGTGGCCCGACGGCGAGCACCCGAAGCAGTTCCACCTCGACTTCGAAGTCGACGACATCGAGGCCGAACAGAGCCGCGTCCTGGCCCTCGGCGGACCGTGCTGCTGGACTCCATCGGCCCCACTGCTACGGCGGGCCGGTCAACACCCAGTCCGCGTCACAGGCCGACAACGTCGTCGGCTGGGTACTACGTGGCTGCCTTCCTGCACCGCCAGGGCCTCGTCTGGTCAGAGCGACTGCGCGACGTCGGCTCGTACCCCGGACACGCCTGCTCGGGCTCAGCTGACCTGCGTCCGTCCACCTCCCCATAGCGGTATCTGCGCCGGCGTGCGGTATCTGGCGCGACCGGTCACCGAGCAAGGCCGTTCAGGAGCGCCGACCGGCGCTCACGTAGCGGTCGCGGGCGGTCGCGCAACGCCCAGTCGCACGCCGGCGCGTTCCAGGAAGCAGCCCCACGCGCGGCATGGAATGACGCTTGCCGCCTGGTTCATCGTCGCCACCGCCGACCCTGGTCATCCACCCCGACAGGCTTCCATGCGCTTCATGGCGGGCCGTCCCCGTCGCCGCGATCCGAATGGCTCTGACGCGTCTTCGACACGCGCCCTGTTGCGCCGAGCTACGGGCTCGACGGACACCGAGACCGCCGCCATATGCCGTACGCCGACAGCGCCGCACGATTCACGGCATCGCGTCAGACCGACCGGCCCTGGTCTGACGACCGTCCGGCCCGCGCACCACACCGTGCGGCACCGACCTGAGAGGCGATCATGAGCGAATGTCCACCCCGTCATCTTTATCCATGGGCTGTGGCTGCACGCCACCTCCTGGAGCTCGCTGGGTCGACCTGTTCCGCCAGGCGGGCTATCGAACCAATGGCGCCGGGCTGGCCCGGCGATCCGGACACCGTCGAAGAGGCCCGTGCCAATCCCGCAGAGCGTTGCCGACCACGGCATTGACGACGTCGTCGCACACTATGCCGCAGATCATCGACGGGCTCGATCGAAGCCGATCCTGATCGGGCACTCCTTCGGCGGAATGATCGCCCAGAAACTGCTCGGCCAGGACCTCGCCGCCGCCGCTGTCGCGATCGACGCCGCCCAGATCAAGGGCGTGCTGCCGCTGCCGCTATCCGCGTTGCGATGCGACCCTGCCGGTGTTCAAGAACCCGGCGCAACCGGCACAGGGCCGTCTCACTGACCGCGGAGCAGTTCCGGTACGCGTTCGGCAACGCCATCTCCGAGGAGGAATCCCGGCAGTTGTTTGAGCGCTGGGCGATACCGGCGCCGGGCAAGCCGCTGTTCGAGGCCGCCGCGGCCAACTTCGACCCGCATTCGCCGGCCAAGGTGGACACGGCCAACGAGATGCGCGGACCGCTGCTGCTGATCATGGGCGGCCGCGACCATACCGTGCCCGAATCGGTCACCAGGGCCACCCTCAAGCAGTACCGGCACTCCGACGCGGTCACCGACTTCATGGAGTTTCCCGACCGGGCCCACTCGCTGACCATCGATCAGCGGCTGGCGGGACGTCGCCGACTCCTGCCTGTCCTGGCTCAAGCGGCAATCGCTCTAGGCCTTCGACGGTCAGGCAGACAATGCCTTCCAACTGCGGCTCGGACCGGATGAAACATCCGGTCCGAGCAAGAAAGCACGCCCATGCAATGTGGGCGATCCAGGCCCGAGTTCTACGCCACGGCGATCAACGAGACACGCCTGCTGCGGCACGACGATCGGCGGTCCGACGCACAACGCTGAGCTGAGGTCGTGTTACTCGAGCGGCGCCTCCGCGCGGTTCGACGTGGCTGCGCTGGCGTTCCTCAACCTGGCTGTTTAGAGGTCATCACGTTGCAGAGTCAGGTGGCTGACGAAATACCGGGTTCAGAACTGTGCCATCACGTTCGTCCTACAGGACCACGTCTGCGGGCGCCACCCGCCGCTATGTGGAGATTCTTCCGGTGTCCTTGAGCCATTGGAGCGTCGGGGTGAGGGTTTCCCGCGCGGAGCGAAATGACACACCCAGTTCCCGCCGTGCCTTCGACGAGTCCATGAACCAGAACCTCGTCGCATACGGAATCACATGGGTGTTGAACGGCATCGGGATGTGCAGTCGTTGTGCCACCGACGCCAGTCCGCGCAGCATTCCATTGGGAACGGTGACGATCTTCTTCTTCTGGCCGAGAATGTCCAAGCTGAGCTCGGCGAGCTGCTTCACCGTGAGATTCTCCCCGGCCGCGATGTAGCGTTCCCCGGGCGTGCCTCGCTCCAGTGCGGCGACTATGGTCGCTGCCACGTCGTCGATGTGGACGACCGAGGTCCCACCCGTGCAGACGAGGACAGGTCTGGACTTGGCGAAGTCGACCAGGTTTCCGGCGGTGATGAGGTCGACGTCATTCGGCCCGTACACCTCGCTCGGATTGACGATGACGACTGGAAGACCGCCGCCGTGCCACGCGTCGACACAGAGCTTCTCTGCCTCACGCTTGCAGACCGAGTACATGAGCTTCTTATCCGTGAGCGTCCACTCGGCCGTCTCGTCGAACATTATCGGTGCCTTGGATCCATTCACCGCCAGATCAGACGAAACATATACGACGCGGACGTTCCGCGCCCCAGCAGCATCGAGGATGTTTCTGGTGCCGCCGACCACCACCTCCCGCATCAGCGGCGAATCGATGTCGTTCCAATTGGAGAGTCCAGCGAGGTGAATCGCTGCGTCGCAGTCCACCATGCCGTCACGGATCGATTCGACGTCGCGAACGTCCCCGTCGACACGCGCGTAGCGGATGCCATCAATGCGGTCGGTGTTACTCGTCGGGCGCAGTAGGCATCGGATCTCGTGCCCGTGCTCAGCGAGACGGCGTACGACTTGGTGGCCGATGAACCCGTTCCCGCCAGTGACGAATACCTTCATGCGCGTGGCGCGCTTCGAGTCATGGCCACCAATCATCGAGACTGTTCTCGGTTCGCGCAATAGGCGCCGCGCTCTCAGCAGCGGCGCCCAGGCTCGGCGCGCCAGGCTCCCGCGCGCCGCGGCCGCAATACACTGCACGGCACGCGCGACCCGTGCGCGACGCTCTCACCCGAACGCGTCGCCGAGGCATTGTCGGCTATTCGTCGACGTCGAGGACTTGGGCTCCGATCGCCACCACACTGCACGGGAAGGCCCACCGACCGGTCGAGCGAGGAGGGTCGAGCGGTGAAGATTTGCCACAGGCACGTGAGCGCGGCACTGGTCGCCATGACGATCGCACTACTTGGCGCGTGCGCCGACGGCGGCGGCAACGGCGAGCAGCCGGCGTTGAACCCGTCCGGCACCGGGGCTATCGGCCAGCCTGAGGGCACCGGTGGCGGCTCTCCATCACCCGTTGCCACGTCGCCCTCTACGGCGCCGCCGCTAATCTTGACAACACCGCAGGCTGCGGCTGAGCACCTCTACAACGCGTGGAAGGCGAACGACACGGCCGCGGCGAGCTTGGGCGCTTCCTCGTCCGCCGCGACCGCACTCTTCGCGAAAACGTGGCTGGCCGACACGTACTTCTTTGGCGGGTGTACCCAACCCACGGCGCCGAGTGAGTGCGACTACAACTGGTCCGGCGGCGTCATCGCGATGATGATCACCGGTGATCCGGTGGCTGGATTCCAGGTCTCGTCCGTATCGTTCGGCAACGCCGGTTGATCACAGCCTATGGAGCTCCTGGTTGGACGTTGAACGCGCGCCGACGGACGAAGAGACGACGGCGTGCTGTCCACGTCGAGGTTGTACTCGCTTGTGTGCCCATTGTGGACAACACCCTTGGCGTGGCCCGCTTCGGGTACCGTCGCCAAGTGGTCTCCTTCCCGCAGGACCGTAGATCAGTTCGTCGAAGCGGTGTTGGCCCGCGAGATCAACCGGTGGGACGCCCAACTTCCGCCACTTTCGACCACCTGCGAAAATCTCGCGCGAAGACGGCGTCCACCGGTCCGGCCGTCGGCGCACTCGTAGCATCACTGGAATGGGCAGCGTGAACCTGGACGACTTTGCGGCCGCCGTGGACGAGCACGCCGAGCGCTGGGAAAGCGCCGGTATCCGGTGGCAACTTCACCGCGGCCCCACTCGAGACAAGTCCGCGGCGTGGGTCGACTGCACGTCCGACGAACGCCTCGCATCATTGATCGTTTGGACGAGCGGTGAGGCCGAGCTCGACGTCGCGGTGCTCGCCACGGGGGAGGCCGTCACGACTCACTACGAGCTCCGGGATCGCAGCGCCATCTCCACTGTCCTCGACAGTGTCACGCGTAGTCTCAGCGAATCCGGGGCTAGGTAGAGCCCAACTCCTTGCCTTCCGCGATGGGCTGAGGGCGAGATCGATGGGTGAGACGGTCCGGCGCAAGCGTCGGTGGGACATGCGAGTATGGCCACATGACCCCGGGCGCACCGCGCCTCGTCCTCGGAGACGAGGAACTTCTCGTCGCTCGTGCGGTGGCAACCACGATCGCGGAGGCCAGGGCGACCAACCCCGAGGCCTTGGTCGAGGAGTTCCTCGCCGCCGAGATGTCGGTGGGCGACTTCATGGGGGCGGTCAGCCCAGCTCTGTTCGGCGGCCAGCGGGTCGTGGTCGTGCACGGTGGCCAGGACGCCCGGAAGGAGCTGGCCGCCGCGCTGCTGAGCTACACCGCCGCACCTGAACCCGACGTCACGTTGGTCGTGACTCACGTGGGTGGGGCGAAGGGCAAGGCGCTCGCGGACGGATTGCGCGAGGCGGGCGCCGGGGTGACCAACGCGGCCAAGCTCACCAGACATCGGGAGCGAGTGGAGTTCGTCCGAGAAGAGATCCGTCGGCTGGGCGGCAAGTGTGGCGAGGAGGCCGCTGAGGCGCTGATCGCCGCGGTCGGTACCGACCTTCGGGAACTGGCCGCGGCGTGTCAGCAACTGGTCGCCGACTCCGATGGCCGGATCGACGCCGCCACCGTCGCCCGCTACTACCGGGGTCGGGCAGAGGTCAGTGGCTACACGGTTGCTGACGCAGTGATGCTCGGGAATCTGCCGGCGGCGCTCGAGGCTCTGCGCTGGGCGCTGCTGGTGGGTGTCGACCCCGTGCCGATCGCCGATGCCCTAGCTGACGGAGTCCGTACGGTCTCCCGGGTGGCCTCGGCCGGCCGCGGCAACTCGTACCAGGTTGCCAGCACGCTCGGCTTGCCGAATTGGAAGGTGGAGCGGGCCCAGCGCCAGGCTCGCGGCTGGTCACCCGAGTCGCTGACGAAGGCCATGCAGATCGCCGCCGTATGCAACGCGGACGTCAAGGGTGGCGTGGAGGATCGTGGGTACGCCTTGGAGCGTGCGGTTTTCGATCTGGTCTCCGTGCGCGGGTCGGGTGGCGGATGATCCGCAGCCGCAAACCGGTCTACCATCGCCTGCTCCGGTTACGGCAGCTGCGGCCTGGTCCGCTGCCTACCTTTGCGCTGTTCGAAGGCTCCGTCATGGTGGCGCTGCTACTCTGGCTGGCCGATCTCATCCATCCGTGGGGCATACTGGCGATCCCGGTCGCGGTGGCCGTCATGGTGAAACTGAACGACGTGATCATGGTGGTCCTGCGCCGCCCGGTAGCGGCGGCCCAGCTGGACCGGCCACGGCTTGCGGGCGGTCCGGCCATCGGCGTGAGCGCCCGACCTTCGACGGCCCACCTGACGACATGGATCAGTGGTGACGACGCCGTTGCAGACCCGGCAGCCCAGCCCGGCCCGACGCCCCGTCGGGATGGCGTAGTGCGTGGAGTCGCCGCGGTGCCCCACCCCGGTGCAGACGAGTCCGGCCCCGCCCCGCGAGTGCGCCCGGACAGTGCTGAGCACCGTCGGCGCGACCGGGGGAACAAGGGCCGCTTCGCTTAGAGTGAGCGCGGGCGTCGGGTGAGAGCCCGCGTGGAGCGTCAGGAGGACAGTTCGGCCAGGCGCTTGGCGATCGCCGACTTGCGGTTCGCGGCCTGGTTCTTGTGGATCACGCCCTTGCTGACGGCCTTGTCGAGCTGACGGGACGCCGCTCGAAGCCGCTCGGCCGTGGCCTCGACGTCACCAGCGGCCGCACCCTCGTGGAACTTGCGGATCGCGGTCTTGAGCGACGACTTAACCGACTTGTTCCGCATCCGGCGCTTCTCGTTCTGCCGGTTGCGCTTGATCTGGGACTTGATGTTCGCCACGCGACAGCCTCGTCTATGAATCGGGTTCGGGAAACTACCGTCAGAGCGCGCAGCGTCGACCGCCATGCGCGACAAATCAGATTACCAGCCCCGAACGGAGCAGTTGACATCGCCCGTCTCGACCGCGGCCAACTCGGCGCGCCGAGGCGCCGTCTCCGCACCGGGCCGCAGCGTCGGATGCCAGACTTCCTGGCATGGACATCGACCGGTTCTGGCAATTGATCGACCAGGCGCGTACGGCCGCAGGCCCGCGGGCCGACCAGGCGATCCGGGACTTCGACCTTCGCGATGACGGCGATCCGGATCGCGACTACTGGGATTTCGACGACGAGGACATGCAGGCCTTGGTCGAGTCGGCCCGGGCCGAGTTCGCCGTCACAGGTAGCGACGCGGACGAGCCAGACGACCTCGCGGAACTCGAAGACGACGAGGACGATGAGGACGACGAGGACGACATCACCGACCCTGTGGCGCTGGCACTGTACGAGCTGTTGGCGCAGTTGCCGGCAGCCGAGATCGCCGGCTTCGACAACACCTTCGAGGACGTCCGGGCACGGGCCGGCCAGGCGACCATGGCCAACGCCGCGGTCCTGGTCGAACACGGTTTCCTGGGCGATGACAGTTTCGATGACTTCCGGGCCGGCCTGGTGGCGCTCGGTCGGACCACCTTCGAGGCGGCGGTGGCCGGCCCCGACTCGCTCGCCGATCACCCACTGGTACGGGAGATCGCAGCAGCCAACGACCCGCGGTGGCTGGGACGGGAGGACATGCTCTTCGTCGCTAGCCACGCGTATGCCGCCGTCACCGGCGAGGACGAAATCACCTTCTACGACTTCGCCGAAGGGATGCGCGATCCCGCCGCCGAGGCGGCCGATACCGGCGAGGAGGAACCGGATTGGCCGATCACTGACGAGTACGAGGCAAGGCGCCGCCTGCCCCGGCTGTCCGAGATGTTCTACGAACGATCGATGCGCAACCGGAAGCGGGCTCTCGACAAGCTCGGCCTTCAGGAGCTGAGGCCGCCTGTGCGACGTCGCGCGGGGCTCGCCGCCGTGCGCTCGTTGGCCGAGGGTGCCCGCGTGGGACGATAGAGCCGGCCGGTCGCCGCGTGGCACCGGCCGGCTCGCATCCCCATCCCAGCTAGCAAGGACGATCGTGCTCGCCGACGCAACTCACTCCGCCGAGACGGGATCATGACGACGCTCGAGCCCGGCGCAACCGACCCGGCACGCCTGCGCAACTTCTGCATCATCGCCCACATCGACCACGGGAAGTCCACCCTGGCGGACCGGATGCTGCAGCTCACGGGCGTGGTCGATCCGCGGCAGATGCGGGCTCAGTACCTCGACCGGATGGACATTGAGCGCGAGCGCGGGATCACGATCAAGAGCCAGGCGGTACGGCTGCCATGGCGGGTCCGTGAGGGAGCCCAGCAGGGTGAGGACGCCGTCCTTAACATGATCGACACCCCCGGCCACGTCGACTTCACCTACGAGGTTTCCCGCAGCCTCGCCGCGTGCGAAGGCGCCGTGTTGCTCGTCGATGCCGCACAGGGGATCGAGGCGCAGACCCTGGCCAACCTTTACCTCGCCATGGAGAACGACCTCACGGTCATCCCCGTACTCAACAAAATCGACCTACCAGCGGCCCAGCCGGAGAAGTACGCCGAGGAGCTCGCCCATCTGATCGGCTGCCAGCCCGAAGACTGCCTGCGCGTGTCGGGCAAGACCGGCGAGGGCGTCGCGCACCTGCTCGATGAGATCGTGCGGCAACTGCCGTCGCCGACCGGTGGAGACCCAACCGCGCCTGTTCGGGCGATGATCTTCGACTCGGTGTACGACGTGTACCGCGGTGTGATCACGTACGTACGGGTGATTGACGGCCGGATCGAGGCCCGGGACCGGATCAAGATGATGTCCACCGGCGCCGTGCACGAACTGCTCGAGCTCGGCGTGATCTCGCCGGAGCCGATCAAGGTCGAGGGCAATCGGCGTGGGCGAAGTCGGCTACCTCATGACCGGGGTAAAGGACGTAAGGCAGTCCCGGGTGGGCGACACGGTCACCATCAACTCCCGCCCAGCCAAGACAGCGCTCGGTGGTTACAAGGACCCGAAGCCGATGGTCTACTCGGGCCTGTACCCGATCGACGGATCGGACTACCCGAACCTGCGCGACGCCCTGGACAAGTTGAAGCTCAACGATGCCGCGCTCCACTACGAACCGGAGACCTCGGCGGCACTGGGGTTCGGCTTCCGCTGCGGCTTCCTGGGCCTGCTGCACATGGAGATCATCCGGGAGCGGCTGGAGCGCGAGTCCAACCTGGACCTGATCTCGACCGCGCCGAACGTGGTGTACCGGGTCGTCCTCGACGACGGCTCCGAGCTGACCGTGACCAACCCGAGCGAGTACCCCGCGGCCAAGGTGGCGGAGGTCTACGAGCCTGTCGTACGGGCGACCGTCCTGACGCCAAATGACTACGTGGGCGCGGTGATGGAGCTGTGCCAGGGCCGGCGTGGTTCCTTGCAGGGCATGGACTATCTGTCCGCGGACCGGGTCGAGCTTCGTTACACGCTGCCGATGGCCGAGATCATCTACGACTTCTTCGACCAGCTGAAGAGCCGCACCAAGGGATACGCGTCGCTGGACTACGAGCCGAGTGGCGAGCAGCAGGCCGACCTGGTCAAGGTGGACATCCTGCTGCATGGCGAAGCCGTCGACGCGTTCTCCGCGATCGTGCACAAGGAGAAGGCGTACAACTACGGCGTGGCCATCACGGCCAAGCTTCGCGCGTTGATCCCGCGGCAGCAGTTCGAGGTGCCGATCCAGGCCGCCATCGGCTCTCGAGTCATCGCCCGGGAGACGATCCGCGCCATCCGTAAGGACGTGTTGGCCAAGTGCTACGGCGGTGACATCACCCGGAAGCGGAAGCTGCTGGAGAAGCAGAAAGAGGGCAAGAAGCGGATGAAGATGGTGGGCCGGGTGGAGGTGCCGCAGGAGGCGTTCATCGCGGCGCTGTCCACATCGGACACGACCCCGACCGAGAAGGGCGCCGGCGGCAAGAAATGACCGTCGACGCCAGGTACTGTCCGCGCTGCGCGTCGGCGCTGTCCGGCCCGCCGCCGACCGCTTGCGCCGGATGCGGCTACGCGTTGTTCGTCAATCCCAAACCGACCGGCACCGTCATCATCGTCGAGAACGGGCGGTTCTTGGCCGTGCGGCGGGCCCGGCCCCCGCGCGAGGGGTGGTGGGACCTGCCGGGCGGATTCTGCGACGGCTGGGAATTGCCGGCGGACGCGGCGATCCGGGAGGCGCGCGAGGAGTTGGGCCTGACCGTACGGCTGGACCGGTTCGTCGGCATGTATCTGGGTCAGTACCTGTATCAGGACGAGCTGTTGCCGGTGCTCGACTGCTTCTGGCTTGCCTCCATTGTGGATGGCGAGATCAGTCTCGACCCGGACGAGGCCACGGAGTACGCGTGGTTCTCCCTGCGGGAGCCTCCCGAGCTTGCCTTCACGACGATGGACGCGGCGATTGTGGCCGTTCGGGCGAGTTTGGAGTCCGCCGCTGCCGGGAAATAGCAGGTGCCCGTCCCCTAAGGTCCCCCGGAGGAAGTCATGACAGCGGATGGCATCATCTCAGCAATCATCATCGGCGCCATTATTGGCGCGCTCGGTCGGCTCGTGATTCCCGGCCGGCAGAGCATGCCGATCTGGCTCACCATCGTGGTGGGCATCATCGCCGCCCTGCTAGGCAGCGTCATCGCGAACGCGCTCGGCGTGGAGACCACTGCTGGCATCGACTGGATCGAGATCTTCATCCAGGTCGCGCTCGCCGCGATCGGCGTGGTCGTCGTGGCCAGCGCAACGGGACGCCGCCGTGTGAGCTGAACCCAACCGCCTTGGTGACCTTGGGGCTATGCGCGTGACGGAAATCCGTCAATGCATGGCCCTAAGATCGCGTTCTTAGTGGCCATCGCGTCGGGTCACCGAGTCATTACTCCGAGCGGATGAAATCGGGCATGCATGCAAGTGGCTGACTGTCCGTTATGGCCCCGTGCGGGGGAAACCTCTGTCGCGTAACTGACTTGCATCCAGACTGGCCGTTTTGCGAGTAACGCCAGACGTCCTCGAAGCGCAGAATCCATTAGGCGTGGTCCATCCTGCCCGCTGCTGCGTGGCCCGTGTTGAGCTCGCAGCGGCGACCTGGTTGGATTACGCCCTGGCGATACAGCTATTGCCGACGAACGATGGGCAAGCAGGTGTGGCCGTGAAGGATATGAAGGTCTACTCGCACCCCCGGAGGACTTGCATGGTGTTTCGAGCGTTTACGAAGAGCGCGCCAGCTGGCGCTGCGGAGTATCGACCGAGCCTTGGGCGCCGTGGGCTTAAGTGGATCGCGTCGGTCGGCGTTGCGACGGTTGGCGTTGGAGCCATGGCGTTGGCGATGGCGACCCCCGCTGCCGCGTTCGCTGCTGCCGTCCGCTGCCGACGCCGGTCGTGTTCGACACACGAATCTCAAGAACTGCGACCGATCGCTCCACCGGTGACGTCGTCCTCCTCACGTCCGGGGATAGCCGCAGAACGCGACGCCCCGGCGACGGGTACGGGCACGCTGTCGGCCGATGGGAAGAGCTGGACGTCCACATCGCGGCCGGCCACAGCGTCACGGCGATCATCGTCAAGGGTGGCGACGACTTCAACGTCTACTTCTTAGCCCGCCCGTTGGCCGGACCAGCATGGCCCCTGACCTGTCGCGCCCGACGAGCAGCGGCGGAACACTCCCGACGATCAGCCACTGGCTGGTCTGCGGCGTTCGGCCGACGGGCAGACCGCCCCCGGTCAGCGCCGTGCTCACGTCGGAGGTGCACCTCGACGGACACCCACGCGGTGATCGACAACGCCAATCCGGCCACGGCCCCTGCAAACGTGCACGACTCGGTCATCCTCACGGTCTCGGGTCTACACGACGTGGAGCGGCGACGCTGACATTGTTGTTCTTCACGAACATCGACTGCAGCGGACCGTGCGCACGACCACGCCGACAGATTCCCGTGAATCAGGGCACCGTCGATGCCGCTGGATAACCTCTGCCCCAGACTGGGTTGGCCGCTGGCGACTACAGCTACGAGGAGTCTTCGCTTCACCGGCAACCCGGCACTCCGACGTCGTCCGGGGCCCTGCGAGCCGTTCAAGGTCGTCGACCCGCAGAGCTCGAGCAGCTCGAGCAGCACCCCGGCCACGAGCACATCGTCGCTGGCGACAACCGGCAACACGGTTGGAGGGGTCGGAGTCGGCACTCTCGCGGTCACCGGTGCTGTTCTCGTAGCCGGTGGCGCGGCGCTGATCTTGCTCCGCCGTCGACGGAACATCACTGAGGGCTAATTCTTGGATTAGCTAGGCGCCATGCACGAGCGCGGTGCGACCGGCCGGTCGCACCGCGCTCGTGCATGCGGGGGTCGTGTTGTGCTCTGGTCGCGGGGGGACGGGAGCGACGCGAACTGGCCCTCCATCTGGTCAGATATTGGCCCCTCCGAATGCGCGGCTCGCCCAGTTGGTCACCTTCTGGGGTTACCTCGTGCCCAACCGGTGTCGGCGTGAGATGGGGCCTGCACCTACCACGGCCGTCCCCGCGAGGGAAACGCCGAACTTACCAGCGTCTAGGCGATAGACCTCGGCGATGACGCGGTTGGCGGCGGCGGCTTCGGCCTCGATCCGGCTCCACGCGCCGCTCTCCGCGGTCCACTCCTGGTCGCCGAAGCGCACCCGGGAGACGCTGTGCCCGGCGGAATGGGCGACCAGCCAATGTGCGTATTGCCAGCCGGTCCGGCCCTGGTCGGCGACGAGGACGACCGCGGCGTCGGAGACCGTACCCTCGGCACCCCAGTCGGCCCGAAGGCCGGCCCCGAGCGCCTCGGTCGCGGCCGCGCCCCGCAACGTGGGCTCGCCGACCGGGCCGCACGTCAGCGCGCTCGGAGGTGGCGCCGACGAAAGCGTCGCCGAGTACCTGCGCCTCGTCGGCCCAAGCCTGGTACGCCTCAGGGAACGCGCTGCGCTGCACGAGCTGCGCGGCCTCGGTGACCCTCATCTCCTCCCAGCCGCGCACCTTGACCAGCTGGTTGTAGAAGGCGCTCGCCGCGTAGCGCGGGTCGCGGATCTGCTCGACGGTGCCCCAACCCTGGCTGGGTCGCTGCTGGAAGAGCCCCACCGAGTCGCGGTCGCCGCCGGCCAGGTTGGTCAGGTCTGACTCCTGCATCGCGGTGGCGAGAGCGACCACGACGGCCCGGTCGGGCAACCCGCGGGTGAGTCCAACGGCAGCGATCGTGGCCGCGTTGGCCATCTGGTCGGCGTTGAGCTTGACCGAGCCGGCATCGGTGCGGGCCTCGCAGCCGCGAAGGATCGGGATCGGCAATTGGTGACCGAATCGGTTAATCACCACATATATCCCGATGCCGGCGATGAGCACCATCACTGCAGCCACCACCAGCAACGCCCGGCGCATGAACCCTCCCTCGCCAGGCTCCCACCCTACGGGGCGCGGTACCAGTCAGGGCACCCAGGACGGATTGCGCTTCTCCGCGAACGCCTTCACGCCCTCACGGCCCTCGGCCGAGGCGAAGAATCGCACCGACACCGCGCTCAGGTCGGCGATCTGATCCGCAATCGCGCGACCGTCGCGCGCGGCCCGCAGTAGCTCCTTCGTCGCGGCCAGGGCCGCCGGCGCACCTCGCACCAGCGAGCCGACGTAGCGGTCCACTGTGGCGTCCAGCTCCTCGTCGGGCACCGCCGTCGTCACCAGACCGACCTGCGCGGCATGGACGCCGTTGAATGTGTCACCGGTCAGGAAGAGCTCCGCCGCCGCGCGGGGCGTCAATCGGGGTACGACGGTGGCCGAGATCACGGCCGGGATGACGCCGAGTCGTACCTCGGTGAAGGCGAACGTCGCTGTGGTCGAACAGACCGCGATGTCAGCTGCCGCGATCAGTCCCAGCCCGCCGGCCCGGGCCGCCCCGCCCACCCGCGCCACGACCGGCTTCGGACTCTCCCAGACCGCCGCGAGCACGTCTCCCATCCGGGCCGCCGGCATGTCACCAGCCTCGAGCGCGGCAGCGGTCTCCTTCAGGTCGGCGCCCGAGCAGAACACGCTGCCGGTGTGACTCAACACAATTACCCGAACCGTGTCGTCGGCGGCCGCGGCCGCTAGGCCGTCGAGCAGGTCGGAGATAAGCGCGGAGGAGAGCGCATTGCGGTTGTGCGGGCTGTCCAGGGTCAGCGTCGCCACACCCGCTGCGACGTCGGTCCGGACCACGGTGTCGGCCATGGGCGAACGCTACATTCCGCTGACCCCGCCGCCCCACCCAATGACCCCGCCGCCCCACCCAATGCGCATCCCGGCCGGGGCAGACTGGTGCACATGCCTAGCTCGCTGCCCGACGGTGATCCGGCGCCTGCCGACGGGTCCTTGCCCTCCTCGGCCCTGCGTGAGCTACACGACGGGACGTCATTCGGGATCTATGTGCACGTCCCGTTCTGCGCCAGCCGGTGCGGCTACTGCGACTTCAACACCTACACGGCACGCGAGCTGGGCGGTGGCGGGGCGCAGCAGGCGTACCCGAGCGCGGTGCTCGAGGAGGTCGCCCTGGCGGCGCGGGTGCTCGGTGGCGCGGCCCGAACGGTCGACACGGTGTTCTTCGGCGGTGGCACGCCGACTCTGCTCGACCCGACCGATCTGGGCCTGCTGCTCGAGGGAATCGACAAGGCGTTCGGGTTGGCTCCCGATGCTGAGATCACCACCGAAGCCAACCCGGAGTCGGTGTCGCCGGAGTCGTTGCGTGCTCTGCGCCAAGTCGGCTTCAACCGGATCTCGCTGGGTATGCAGTCGGTAGCGCCCCACGTCCTGGCGCTGCTGGACCGACAGCACACCCCAGGTCGGCCAGTGGCCGCGGCCCGAGAGGCCAAAGAAGCTGGATTTGCCAATGTCAATCTAGATCTGATCTACGGTACGCCTGGTGAGCGGCCGGAGGACTTCATGGCATCCCTCGACGCCGTGATCTCCGCCGGCGTGGACCACGTGTCGGCGTACTCGTTGATCGTGGAGGCGGGCACCAGGTTCGCGGCACGGGTGCACCGCGGCGAAATCCCGGACACCGACGATGACGTTGCGGCGGACCGATATCTGGCCGCCGAGGAGCGACTCGGTGCGGCTGGCTTCGCCTGGTACGAGGTCTCCAACTGGGCTCGGTCGCCAGGCGACGTGTGCCGGCACAACCTGGGCTACTGGCGTGGCGGGCACTGGTGGGGGTTCGGGCCCGGAGCGCACAGCCACATCGGCGGCGTGCGCTGGTGGAACGTCAAGCACCCGTCGGCGTACGCGGGCCGGCTTGCGGACAAGAGCAGCCCGGCGCACGCGCGCGAGTTGCTCACGCCGGAAGATCGCCACGTCGAGGACGTCATGCTTCGACTGCGACTGGCCGAGGGGCTGCCGCTGGAGACTTTGGCAACGGCGGAGCGGGCAACCGCAGACCGAGCCGTCGCCGATGGCCTGCTGCGATACGAGTCCGGACGGGCGGTGCTCACCCTGCGCGGCCGGCTACTCGCTGACGGCGTGATTCGCGATCTTGCTGCAGCTCAGACCCGCCCGCGGGCCCGGGTCGCGTCGCTGCGACGGGGCCCACGGACATTGGCCTACTTCACCAGGCGGACGGTGACCGGGTACTTGTAGAGCTGGCCCTCGTTGGCCTTGAGACCGGCGATGACGCTGAAGATCACGATCACGGCCCAGCACCCAGCGCGAGCGGCCGAAGAAGCCGAGGCCGCCAACGCACCGCAGATCGCGATGATCCAGGTCACGATCAGCGCGGCGTTCCAGGTGATCTGGAAGTTGAGCGCCTCGATCGCGTGGGCCTCGTACGGTGGCGGACTCGTTCCCCTTGACGAGCAGCGCCACGAGCGGAGCGACGAAGCCGACGATGATCCCACCGAAGTGAGCGATCAGTGCCCAGGTCTTCTCGTCGCTGTTGGCGTAGCCGGGCACGGGGGTACCGGGTGTTGGAGCGCCCATCGGCGCACCTCCTTGGTTGGCAGAGGGTGACGGAAGTGCGGCAGTGCCGGGGTGGTGCAAACGCCGTTCGGGGTGGCGGGCGTCCGGCCGAACCAACCCGAGGAGGGTCGCGACGGTTCGGTCATGCGGACACCGTAGGGCTGATGATCGCCCATTACTAGGACCAACCGGCCTCCGAGCGTCGCGCGCCGACCAGCGGTTCCCGGCCTTTGACGCAATTCGGGATCAAAGCGCGCGCACATGGCCTGGCGCGTTTGGGCGTTGGGGTACAACCCGTGCCGACGTAGACTGGCACTCACTGCGCGCGAGTGCCAGGCGTGCTGGTAGTGGGACAGGGACGGTGATGGCGTGACGCTCGACGACCGCAAGCTCGACGTGCTGCGTGTCATCGTCGAGGACTACGTGGCGACTCAGGAGCCCGTTGGCAGCAAGGCTCTTGTCGAGCGGCACAACCTACGGGTTTCGCCCGCGACCGTCCGCAACGACATGGCCGTCCTCGAGGAAGAGGGCTACCTTCGCCAGCCGCACACCAGTGCTGGACGGGTGCCCACCGACAAGGGCTACCGGCTGTTCGTCGACCGTCTGTCCCGGATCAAGCCGCTCACTCCGGCCGAGCGTCGGGCAATCGAGCGGTTCCTGTTCGGGGCGGTTGATCTCGACGATGTGGTGCATCGCACGGTTCGGCTGCTGGCCCAGCTCACCCGACAGGTCGCCGTGGTTCAGTACCCGAGCCTTGCCCGCAGTCGGGTACGCCACCTGGAGCTGGTGCCGATCTCGACCACACGGCTCATGCTCGTGCTGATCACCGATACCGGACGGGTGGAGCAACGCCTGGTTGACCTGCCTGCGCCGATCGAGGCCGAGCTGGTCAACGACATGCGCCAGATCCTGAACGACACCATCGGCGGGTTGCTCTTCGTGGAGTCGACCAAGCCGCTGCAGAATCTGTGCGAGCAGGCCCGGCAGGACCTGCGCGGTCCGATGATCGCACTGGTGACGGTGCTGCTGGAGACGCTCGCGGAGCGCCCCGAGGAACGCATCGCCCTCGCCGGCACCGCCAACCTCACCCGTGCCGGTTCGCTCGACTTCTCCGGCACCCTCCGCCCGATCCTGGAAGCGCTCGAGGAGGAGGTCATCTTGCTCAAGCTCTTCGGCCAGGTGGAGCAGCGCCCGACCCGGGTCTTCATCGGAGACGAGAACGAGTTCGAGGACCTGCGCGCGACGTCGGTGGTGAGCACGGGCTATGGTCCGGGAAATACGGTCGTCGGCGGCCTTGGCGTGCTCGGCCCGACCCGGATGGACTACCCCGCCACTATCGCGACTGTGCGTGCCGTGGCACGCTACGTCGGCGAGGTATTGGCACAGAGTTGACCGCTGTAAATGTTGACTGTCATGAATGAGTGCGCAATGGTGCACGATCGTCGAGCGAGGGCATAAGGACACAGGTGGCCAAGGACTACTACGGCATCCTGGGGGTACGCCGGGACGCCTCCGCGGACGACATCAAGAAGGCCTACCGGCAGTTGGCCCGGCAGTTCCACCCGGACGTCAACCCCGACCCGGCGGCGCAGGACAAGTTCAAGGAAATCAATGCTGCCTACGAGGTACTGACCGATCCGAAGAAGCGCGAGATCGTCGACCTCGGTGGAGATCCACTCGGGCCGGGCGGGACGGCCGGCGCCGGCGCGGGGCCGTTCGTCGGGTTCCAGGACATCATGGACGCCTTCTTCGGCAACGCGACCGCGCGCGGGCCTCGACCGCGTACCCGGGCGGGAGCCGACGCGATCCTGCGGCTGGAGCTCGATCTGCACGAGACCGCGTTCGGGATCGAGGCGCCGATCAGCGTGGACACCGCGGTCACCTGCCAGACCTGCAGCGGCGCCGGGACGGCACCCGGCACCCACCCGACCACGTGTGACACCTGCTCCGGTCGGGGCGAGATCCAGTCCGTCCAGCGCACCTTCCTCGGTCAGGTCGTCTCGGCTCGGCCGTGTCCGTCCTGCCAGGGCTACGGCACGCTCATCCCGCATCCGTGCGCGAAGTGCGGTGGCGACGGCCGTACCCGAGCCCGGCGCAATCTCACCGTGAAGATCCCGGCCGGAGTTGAGGACGGGATGCGGATCCGCCTCGCCCAGCAGGGTGAGGTCGGTCCTGGTGGCGGCCCGGCCGGCGACCTCTACGTCGAGATCCACGAGCGGCCGCACGACATCTTCTCGCGCAAGGGCGATGACCTGCACTGCCGCGTGACAGTGCCGATGACAGCGGCTGCCTTGGGCACCCGGATCACGATCAAGGCGCTCGACTCCGAGGAGACCGTGGATGTGCGCCCGGGCACCCAGCCCGGTGCGACGCTGCGCATCCGGGGCAAGGGCGTGCCGCACCTGCGCGGGTCGGGCCGGGGGGACCTGCACGTGCACCTCGATGTGCGGACGCCGGTCAAGCTCACCTCCGACGAGGAGCGGATGCTGCGCGACTTCGCCCGGACCCGGGGCGAGGAAGTGGCGGAGCTGTCCCGCAAGCAGGGCGGTTTCCTCTCCTTCATGCGTGACGCCTTCAACGGCCAAGCCTGAACACCGTGAGCGATCCGCTGTTTCTGGTGGCGGCGCTCCCCGATGGTGACGACGCTCACGCTTGACGGGCCGGAGGGGCATCACGCCGCGACGGTGCAGCGGCTGCGGGTTGGCGAGTCGCTCCTCGTGGGCGACGGGCGTGGCACTTTGGTACGGGCGAGGTGACCGCGGCGGGCAAGGGCACCCTCGACCTCGCCTTGGGCGAGCGCAGCTACGAACCCAGCCGGCGCCGCGAATCGTGGTCGTCGCAGGGCATCGCCAAGGGCGACCGGGGCGAGCTCGCCGTGCAGGCGATGACCGAGGTCGGCGTGGACGTGATCGTGCCGTGGGCGGCGGCGCGCTCGGTCGCCCAGTGGAAGTCGGACAAGCAGCATCAGCGGTGGGTGGACATCGCCCGGGAAGCGGCCAAACAGTCCCGCCGTGCCTGGGTGCCTGTGGTCGAGCCGCCCGCATCCACAAAGGACCTGCTGGGCAGAGTCGATGGCGCGCTGGTGCTGCACGAGACAGCGACGGCCCGGCTGTCTACAGTGGAGCTACCCGCCGAGCGCGACGTGGTCGTGGTGGTTGGGCCGGAGGGCGGCATCACCCCCGACGAACTGGCCGCGTTCGAGGCCGCGGGAGCTCAGGCCGTACGGCTCGGATCTTCCGTGCTTCGTACGTCGACCGCCGGACCGGCCGCCATCGCCGTGCTGAACATCCGCCTAGGCCACTGGTAGCGGTCCTGTCGACGGCGCTGCCAGGAGGCGGGCACGGATGGGTTCGTGCAACTGATCCGTACTCGCCGAACAATCATGCAGCCAAACTGTACGTCTGTTCGGCTAGTCGAGATCTTCACGTCCGCGTCAGCGCTGCCCTCGGCCGCTGGTGAGCCGTTACGATTCGCCGGTGACCACAGACTGCCTGTTCTGCAAGATCGTCGCCGGGGAGATCCCGTCGACCGTGGTGCAAGAGACCGACCTGACGCTGGCCTTCCGCGACATCAACCCGAAGGCGCCGACACACGTCGTGGTGATCCCGAAGGCGCACCACACCGATGCGGCGGCACTGGCCGAGGCTGATCCGGCGCTGGCCGGCGCCGTGCTGGCGGCGGCGGGGGCAGTGGCACGGTCGGAGGGCGTCGATGAGTCCGGGTATCGGCTCGTCTTCAACACCGGAGCGGGCGCGGGTCAGACGGTTTTCCACGCGCACTGCCACGTCCTCGGCGGCCGCCCGATCAGCTGGCCGCCGGGCTGAGGTGGGGGAGATGGACGAAACAAGGGCGGTACGGCTGGAACGGCTCGTCCGGCAGACCCAGGCGAAGGAGCGGATCCCGGCCGTGTCCGTGGCGGTGCATCGCGCCGATCGCCCACTGTGGACATTCCAGGTCGGCACCTCGGGTCGGGAATCGGCGCCGCTCGGACCGCAGACCCGATTCCGGATGGGCTCGATCACCAAGTCGTTCACCGCGGTGCTCACCTTGCAGTGCCGCGATGACGGGCTGCTCGACCTGGATGACCCCGTCTCGGCGCACCTGCCGGTTCCGGCGCACGGCGAGCTGACCATACGGAGGCTGCTGTCGCACACGTCGGGCCTGCAGCGGGAGCCGTACGGAGACGTCTGGGACGCGCTGCGGATGCCCGGCACCGAGCAGGTGCTGGCCGACCTGGCCCGGGCGGAGCGGGTGCTGCCGACGGCCCGGCGCTACCACTACTCCAATCTGGGCATGTCCGTGCTCGGTCATCTGGTGGGCCGGTTGCGTGGCGGCAGCTGGGGCGAGGTGCTCGAAGACCGAATCCTCGCGCCGCTGGGATTGACGGGCATCGGCACGGAGCCGGGCGAGCAGGCGGCGGTCGGCTACCTCGTCGACGCATACTCCGACCACGCTCGGCCGGAACCCGAGACTGAGCTTCGTGGCCTTGCGCCCGCCGGCCAGTTGTGGTCGACCGCCGCGGATCTGGCCCGCTGGGCGGCGTTCCTGGCTGATCCGGCCACAGTGGACCCGGCGGCTCGGGTCCTCGCCGCCTCCACGGTGGAGGAGATGCGCTGGCCGCGCACGGTGACCGACGATGCGCAGTGGCTGGCCGGGTTCGGGCTCGGGCTCATCCTGATGCCGCAGCCCGCGCGGGTGGTGCACGTCGGCCACGACGGGGCCATGCCCGGCTTCATCGCCGCCGCGTACGGCCGAGTCGGCGGTATGGACGAGCCGCCCGCGTTCGCGGCCGCGGCCCTCGGGTCGTCCGGTACCGGGGTCGCGGTCGGGGAGCTGGTGCACACACTGCTCGCAGTCGATGCGGCCGAGTTTCCTCCCGAGGTGAGTCCTTGGGCACCGGGGGAGGCGGCGCCGCCCGACCTGCGCTCGGTACTTGGTCGGTGGTGGAGCGAGGGATTCGAGTACCTCTTCACCTGGCGCGATGGCGGCCTGCATGCCCGCCGGGCCGAGGACTCCCCGCTGAAGCCGCCGTCGGTGTTCGAGCGGGTTGTCGACCGTACCGACGTGCTGCGCACCCGGGCCGGTGGGGAGGCAGGGGAGCTGTTGCACCTGCTCCGGGATCCGGACACCGGCGCCGTGACGAGCATGCGCTGGGCGACGTACCGCTTCACGCGTACCCAGGAAACCTTCGAGGGGGTCAATCCCGGCCAACCATGACGTTATCGCCCAAAATGTGACGCGCGTGGAGCGACCGCCACGAGCAATGCAGTCGCGAGCCTCGGCAGCGCGGTCGAATAATGCCGCGCATGGCGGGAACAGAAATGAATCGCGATGGCGGATACCATGGGTAACTCGGATGTCGTTGTGAAATGGGAAGCAGGTGGCAGAGGCCGCGCGGCCGACTTATGACCGGTAGTCCACCCCACGCCGCCGAGTTCGCGACGGATGCGAACGCGCGCGTGCAGACCAAGATCACAGTCGCAGATTCCCAGCTTATGGTGAGCCTGCTTGGCTCGAACGACGAGATTCTGAAGCTGGTCGAGCGCTCCGTACGCAGCGACATCCATGTCAGGGGCAACGAGATCACGATCTCCGGCGCGCCGGCCGAGAACGCCAAGGCCGAGCGGATCTTCGCTGAACTCCTGGAACTCATTGAGAAGGGCGAAATCTTGACGGCTGATGCGGTCCGCCGCACCGTGGGCATGCTCGAGCAGGGCACGGCCGAGCGCCCCGCGGATGTGTTGACGCTCAACATCCTGTCCCGGCGCGGGCGCACGATCCGGCCGAAGACCCTGGGGCAGAAGAAGTACGTGGACTCGATCGACGAGCACACGGTCGTGTTCGGCATCGGTCCCGCCGGCACCGGCAAGACCTACCTGGCCATGGCCAAGGCGGTCCAGGCCCTGCAGGCGAAGCAGGTCAGCCGGATCATCTTGACCCGGCCCGCGGTCGAGGCCGGCGAACGGCTGGGCTTCCTGCCCGGAACCTTGTTCGAGAAGATCGACCCGTACCTGCGCCCGCTCTACGACGCGTTGCACGACATGATCGATCCAGACTCGATCCCACGGCTGATGGCCAACGGGACGATCGAGGTGGCGCCGCTGGCGTACATGCGTGGCCGCACCCTCAACGACGCGTTCATCATCCTGGACGAGGCGCAGAACACCACGCCCGAGCAGATGAAGATGTTCCTGACCCGGTTCGGCTTCGGCTCCAAGATCGTCGTGACCGGCGACGTCACCCAGGTCGACCTGCCCGGTGGCACCCGCAGCGGGCTCAAGGTCGTGCGGGAGATCCTCGACGGCGTGGAGGATGTCCACTTCGCGTCGCTGACGAGCGCGGACGTGGTGCGCCATCGGCTCGTGACCGACATCGTCGACGCGTACGAGCGTTGGGACTCCGCGCAGGAGGCTGCCGAGGCCCAGCCCATTCGCGCCGTACCCGGACGGGGCGGACATCCGGGGCACCCCGGCCGCGGAACCCGTCGGCGCTAACCTGTCACGGGGGGTTACGGCATGTCCATCGAGATCGCCAACGAGTCCGGCGTAGAAGTTGACACCGACGCCGTGCTCGACTGCGCCCGCTTCGCCCTCGACGAGATGGGAGTCAATCCCCTCGCCGAGCTGTCCGTGTTGCTGGTGGACGTCGCATACATGGCCGAGCTGAACCACCGCTGGATGGGTGGGGACGGCCCGACCGATGTGCTCGCCTTCCCGATGGAGGAAGGCACCATCGATCCGGGGCCCAACGACCTGTCCGGCGGCGAGCCGACCCTGCTCGGCGACGTGGTGCTCTGCCCCGAAGTGGCCGAGAAGCAGGCACTCAACGTCGGCCACAGCACCGCCGACGAGCTGCACCTGCTCACCGTGCATGGGGTACTGCACCTGCTCGGCTACGACCACGCCGAACCGGATGACGAGCGGGAGATGTTCTCCCTGCAGGCCAAGCTGCTCGACGGCTGGCGTGCCGCGCGAAGAGGCTTAGCCGTGCAAAACGCCACGCTGATCCTCGCGGCCGCCGGGCTGGTCGTACTGGCTGGCTTCTTCGCCATGTCCGACGCGGCGGTGTCCACAGTGTCCCGTGCGCGGGCGGCCGAACTCACCCGGGAGAAGGTCCGCGGCGCCCGGGCGCTGCAGGCGATTGCCGCCGATCCCGCGCGCTACACCAACCTGCTGCTGTTGCTGCGACTGATCTGCGAGCTGACCGCCACCACACTGGTTGCCCTGGTGTTCATCACCGCCATCGACCGGGGCTGGCTGGCCGTGCTGGTCACTGCCGTGACCATGGCCGTGGTCAGCTTCGTCGTCGTGGGGGTCGGACCGCGCACGATCGGGCGGCAGCATGCGTACGCCGTTGGCATCGGTCGTGGCACCCCTGGTGCACTGGCTCGGCCAGGCCTTGGGTCCGCTCGCGACGCTCCTGATTCGGGTCGGCAACGCGGTGACTCCAGGTAAGGGCTTCCGGGAAGGACCGTTCGCCACCCAGATTGAGCTGCGTGAGTTGGTCGACCTCGCCGAGCAGCGGGGCGTGGTCGAACACGACGAGCGCGACATGATCCATTCCGTGTTCGCGCTCGGTGACACCATCGCGCGAGAAGTCATGGTGCCCCGCACCGAGATGGTGTGGGTAGAGGCGCACCGGACCGCGGGCGAGGCGCTGACGGTCGCGCTACGGTCCGGGTTCTCCCGGCTTCCGGTGATCGGCGAAACCATCGACGACGTGCTCGGCGTGGTGTACCTCAAGGACCTGGTCCGCCGTACCCACACCCAGGGCGACGATATCGAGGTCCGGTTGCTGATGCGCGAGGCGAGTTTCGTGCCTGAGTCCAAGCACGTCGACGAGTTGTTACGAGAGATGCAAGCCGCGCGTACGCATATCGCAATCGTGGTCGACGAGTACGGCGGAACGGCCGGCCTGGTGACCATTGAGGACATCCTCGAGGAGATCGTCGGCGAGATCACCGATGAGTACGATGTGGAGCGTCCGCCCGTGGAGCGCCTCGACGACGATCGGATCCGGGTCAGCGCCCGCCTGCCAGTGGAGGACCTCGGCGAGCTGTTCGACGTGGAACTCGAGACCGAGGACGTGGAGACCGTGGCGGGCCTGCTGGCACACGCTCTGGGTCGGGTGCCGATCCCGGGCGCGACCGCGACCATCGGTCCGCTGACGTTGGAGGCCGAGGGCACGACTGGGCGACGCAATCGGATCGACGCGGTCGTCGTCACCCGCCAGCGCGACGAACCGACCGAGGACCGAGTGGCGCAGAGGCAGACGGCGGATGCCTGAGCAGGTTCTGCAGGAGCTTGACACTGAGGACCTCAAGCTCGTCACGCTGGCCCGGGCCGCGCGGGCTCGGATCGGCGCGATCGAGGGCGCGGCCGTACGCGACGAGGATGGTCGTACGTATGCCTCGGCGACCGTCGCGCTGCCATCGCTCGCGCTCACCGCGTTGCAGGCGGCGGTTGCGGCAGCCGTGGCCGCCGGTGTCAGGACCCTCGAAGCGGCCGCGGTCGTGACCGAGGCATCCACTGTGGATGTTAGTGGCTACGCGGCGGTACGTGATCTCAGCGCCAGCGCGCCGGTGCACGCCGCCACTCCGGACGGCAAGCCCTTCGGCACCCTGATCGGCCCCACATGAGCGAGCGAGGGAAGGCGTCGCCCTTGAGCGCCGCGCGAGCGAGCGAATCAGGTGGACGGCGCATGAGCGAGCGCAGCTTTCGGGCTGGGTTCATTTGTTTTGTTGGGCGGCCCAACGCCGGCAAATCGACGCTGACCAACGCGATCGTGGGCCAGAAGATCGCCATCACGAGCAGTCGGCCGCAGACGACCCGACACGTCGTTCGTGGCGTCCTGCACCGGCCCGACGCTCAGCTCGTGCTCGTTGATACACCCGGCATGCATAAGCCAAAGACGCTGCTCGGCGAACGACTCAATGACTTGATCAGGTCGACCTGGAGCGAGGTCGACGTGATCGGGCTGTGTGTGCCTGCCGACGAGGCGGTCGGGCCCGGCGACCGGTTCATCGCGAGCGAGATCGGTGGACTGAAGGCGGCCGTGATCGCGGTGGTCACCAAGACCGATCTCGTGTCCAAGGCCCGCCTCGCCGAGCAGCTGCTGGCGGTGTCGCGCCTGGGCGAGTTCGCCGACATCGTGCCGGTCTCCGCCGTAACCGGCGACCAGCTTGGCGTGCTGGTGGACGTCATGGCCGGCCACCTGCCGCCGTCGCCGCAGCTCTACCCGGATGACATGATCACGGACGAGCCGGAGCAGATCATGGTCGCCGAGCTGATCCGCGAGGCGGCGCTGGAGGGTGTCCGGGACGAGCTGCCCCACTCGATCGCGGTCGTGGTCGAGGAGATGTTCCCGGCCGACGGCCGTGACGACCTGATGAAGGTCTTCGCCGACATATACGTCGAACGGCAGAGTCAGAAGTCCATTGTGATCGGTGCTGGCGGCTCCCGGCTACGGGAGGTCGGCACCCGCGCCCGCCACGAGATCGAGTCGCTGCTGGGCATGCGGGTCTACCTCGACCTGCACGTCCGGGTGGCCAAGGAGTGGCAGCGCGACCCCAAGCAGCTGCGCCGCCTGGGCTTCTGACGCTCGCGAGCATGACCTGTCGTCCACTGTGGATTGTGCTGGTACCACTCCGCCCGCCGGGCTTGTTGGGCGCGGCGGGCGGGTGTCTGGGTGGGGCTGTTCGGTTTGTTTGTGTGGGTGTGGGTTAGGAGGTGTAGCCGCGGGTGGCGGTCCAGTTGGCCATGGTGTCGACGGGCAGTTGGTATTCGTTGCTGCCCTTCTTGTCCCATGAGTCGGCGATGCGTGACTAGGTGGCCGTCGTTGGTGTAGCCGGTGATGGTCAGGTAGTGCCCGCCCTTGTAGGAGTGGGCCTCGCCGGCGGTGTCGGTGACGGTGCCGGCGATGTTGGCCACGACCGGCTCGCCGCTGTTGATGGCGGTTACGACGTCGGTGCGTAGCTTCTCGGTCTGCTCCGGGGTGGCCTTGCTGCCGGGGATTTCGACGGACTGGTACTTGCCGCCGCCGGTGTAGTCGTTGAGGACCCGGGTGACTTCGTTGATGGAGTTGGTGCCGTTGGGGGTGGTGCCGAGCTTGCCGGCGATTTCGTCGAAGCTGGGGGCTTGGCCGAGGCCGGTCAGCGCGACCCGGGTGGCGGCGGGGCCGCAGTAGTAGCCGTTGGGCTGCAGCGCGGGGTCGTAGCTGGCGATCTTCGACGCGGCCGGGGCGGGCGTGGTGCCGTCGGCGGCGTGGGCCGCGGTCGGGCTCATCACGATGGCGCCGCCGACGCCGAGGGCGGCTAGGCCGAGCAGGGCGGACTTGGCGGTGCGGGTGCCGCAGATCGCGGACAGGAAGGTCGTGGGGGTACGCACATCGGCTCCTTTGCCGTGGCCGACGGGGAGTTCGAGGTCCGAGGAACGGGACCGAGAACGGACCGTCCGTCGTGGTACGCGCGGGTTCGGGGGCCGATCCCGCGTTGAGCCCTCCGGGGGGAGAACTCGCGCATGGTGCTGCGCGGTCGTACGGGTGGCATAACCGCCCGGACCAACCGGGTCATTTCGGTTCGTTACGGATCGTGGCGGGGGCCACAAGACGTCGACGATGCTTCTATACAGAACGTAGGTGGTCGACTACGCACTGTAGGGATTGGTGATCGGATAGGACGCGGGGTGAGCGGCTTGGCGGCCTGTCCTGGGCGGATGTTGGAACGGGACAACTAGCCCATCAGGGCTCGAACTTGTATCCCAGCCCACGCACCGTGACGATCAGCTGTGCATTCGAGGTCAGCGGCTCGCCGCTTCGGCTTCTGATCTCCGCGCGTAGAAGAATGGGCGAATGCCGGTGCGCCTTCCGCTCTACCGCGACGACGCGGTCGTGCTGCGCGTGCAGAAGCTGGGCGAGTCGGACCGAATCATCACGATGCTGACTCGCCGGCACGGCCGGGTCCGGGCCGCGGCGAAGGGCATCCGCCGGACCACATCCCGTTTCGGGGCCAGGCTGGAGCCGTTCGGGCATGTGGACGTGCAGCTCGCGGGCGATCCCGGCAACCACGCCCGGTCGCTGCACACGGTCCGACAGGTGGAGAGCATAGAGCTGTACGGCAAGAGCCTGGGCCGCGACTATCCCCGCTACACGGCGGCGAGTGCGGTCGCGGAGACGGCAGAACGGCTCACTCCGGTCGAGTTCGAGCCGGCGCTGCGCCTGTTCCAGCTCACTCTCGGTGCGTTGCGGGCGCTGTCCGCGGCGGAGCATGCCAGCACCTTGGTGCTCGACGCCTATCTGCTGCGGGCCATGGCGACCGCCGGGTGGGCTCCCGCGCTCGCGGAGTGCGCGGTCTGCGGCACTCCGGGGCGGCACGCCGCATTCGCCGTGCCCGCCGGTGGCTCGGTGTGCGCGGACTGCCGCCCGGCCGGTGCCACGCGGCCCTCGCCGTCCGCGCTCGAGCTGATGATCGCCCTGGTCGCCGGGGACTGGGGTGTCGCCGACTCCAGCGATGGATCGCACCGCCGGGAGTGCAGCGGTCTGGTCGCGGCGCACCTGCAGTGGCATCTGGAGCGAGGGCTACGCTCGCTGCCGTTGGTCGACCGTACCCACAGCGACGGAGCACCATGATCAAGTCCTCGTTGCGCCGTGGCCGTGCCGCGCGGTCGACCGGGCGGACGTCCGCGCGGTCGTCCGCGCGTCCCGCGGGCCGTTCGGCCGCCCACGCCGCACCCCTCCGGCGCCCGGCCGCCGGCGCTGCCGCCGCAGGCCCTGCCGCAGCACATCGCGCTGGTCATGGACGGCAACGGACGGTGGGCCAAGGAGCGCGGCCTCCCGCGGACCAAGGGTCATGAGATGGGCGAGTACTCCCTCTTCGACACGATCGAAGGGGCCATCGAGCTCGGCATCCCATATCTGTCGGCGTACGCCTTCTCGACCGAGAACTGGAAGCGGTCGCCCGAGGAGGTGCGCTTCCTCATGGGCTTCAACCGGGATGTCATCCGGCGCCGCCGCGACCAGCTGGTCGAGCTCGGCGTCCGGGTGGTGTGGTCCGGCCGTCCCGGCCGGCTCTGGAAGAGCGTGATCACGGAGCTGCAGACGGCCGAGGAGATGTCGGCCCACAACTCCACGATGACCCTTCAGTTCTGCGTCAACTACGGCGGTCAGGCCGAGATCGCCGATGCGGCTGCCGCGATCGCGCAGGACGTGGCGGCTGGGCGGCTTGACCCGGACAAGGTCACCGAGAAGGTGTTCGCCCGATACCTGTACCACCCCGAGGTGCCGGAGGTGGACATGTTCCTCCGCCCGTCCGGCGAGCAGCGCACCTCCAACTACCTGATCTGGCAGTCCGCCTACGCCGAGATGATCTTCTTCGACACATTGTGGCCAGACTTCGACCGGCGCCACCTCTGGTATGCCTGTGAGCTCTTCGCGCAGCGGGACCGTCGATTCGGCGGCGCCATCCCGAACCCGGTCGCCCCGGAGTGATCGTGCGTCGCGGAAAAGTTACTGGCCACGCAACTGGTCGCCAATTGGGCTCCCGTCAGCGTGAACGGTGCCCAGTAGGTGACCAATTGCGTCGTGCGGCGCCGTGGAAGCGAATGTCGCGCGGGCTCGCTGACGCCCGCCCGCTCCTAGACGAGTGACTCGCCGGTGACGAAGAAGTACATGTGGTGGCCGGCGTTGACGGCGTGGTCGGCATAGCGCTCGTAGAACCGGCCCAGCAGTGCTCCATCGATGGCCGACTCCACTCCGTGCTTCCACGCCGCACCGAGCAGCACGACGAACAGGCCCTTGTGCAGCTCGTCCATGGCGTCGTCATCGCTCTCCAGCTCGGCGGCCTTGGCCGCGTCCGGGCTCGCGAGCACCTTGCTGATCTTGCCGGCGATGCGGTCGGCCACGTCCGCCATGTCACTGATGATGGTGGCCAGCTCATCCGGAACGGCCTTGGCCGGGTGCCGGCGCAGCGCGGTCTTCGCCACGTGCTTGGCCAGGTCGCCCATGCGCTCGATGTCGGACGCGATGTGCAGGGCCGTGACGACGAGGCGAAGGTCGGAGGCGACCGGTGCCTGGCGGGCGAGTAGCCCGTAGACCTTCTCCTCCACCTCTTTGTGCAGCTGGTTCACCACGGTGTCGCCGACGACCACGCCCTCGCCGACGCCCGCGTCGGCGTTGAGCAGGGCGGCGGTGGCGCGCTTCATCGCGCTGCGTACCTCGTCGGCCATGGCCACGAGCAGCGCGCTCACCTCGGCCAGCTCTGCGTGGAACTCCTCGCGCATGGGTTCTCCTTGAAAGGGGCCTACCGCATTGGTACACCGGTGACGAAGAAGTACATACGCCGGCCCGCATTGACAGCGTGGTCGGCGTAGCGCTCATAGAAGCGGCCGAGCATAGCCCCGTCAATCGCCGATTCGACTCCATCCCGCCACGCCGCGCCGAGCAGCACGACGAACAGGCCCTCGTTGAGCCGATCCATTTCATCGTCGTCGAGGCCGAGCGACGCGGCATCGATGGCGTCGGGGGCGGCGAGAATGGAGCTGATCTTGGCGGCGATCCGGTCCGCCACGGTGGCCATGTCGCGGATCACGCTGGTAAGGCTCGCCGGCACGGCCGGGAATGGGCTGCGCCGAAGACCCACCTTCGCGACGTGCTTGGCCAGGTCACCCATTCGCTCCAGGTCGGCCGCGATGTGCAGGGCCGCGAAGAGCAGCCGGAGATCGGAGGCGACCGGCGCCTGCCGGGCCAGCAGCCCGTACACCCGGTCCTCGACCCGCTGGTGGTGTTCGTTGATCATGGCGTCGGCGGAGATCACCTTCTCGGCCAAGGTCGCGTCCGGCGCCGAGCAGGGATGCTGTCGCCTCGCTCATGGCCTCACGAACCGCGTCGGCCATCGCCACCAAGATCCGGCTGACGTCCTCGAGCTCCGCCTCGTACTCACCGCGCATAGCCCATCCTTCCGCGCCATGACCCTATGGATACCTGGCGTTTACCCCAGTGAACTCGGATGAACTCAGGCATGCCCAAAAATGAACATCAGACGACAAGGTCGATGATGAACCACCTCATTCGCGTGGAATGGTTAACCTGCCGCCTACCATCGGCGGCGTGGAGTGGGCGATGAGCTGGACCCGCAAGCCAACGGCGCGTGTCCCGACGCGCCTTGCCGCCGACGCCCTGGACTCGTTGCGGGTCGGCGTGCTTGTGCTCGACGCCGCCGACCATCCCGTGCTGGTCAATCCAGCCGCCCTCGACCTCGGTCTGATCCGTAGCGGTGATCAGGTGCACCCCGTCATTCGCACGCTCGCCGGCCAGGTTCGACGCAGCGGGGTGCGTCGGGAGGTCGAGCTTGATCTGCCCAGGGGAACCACGGGTCGCCAGCTGGCCGGAGAGCCGCTCGGCGTGCATGTACGTGTGACTGCGATCAATGGCATCGATTACGCCCCGGGGCACGTGGCGATCGAGGCGTCCGACGTGACCGAGGCGCACCGGGTGGCCCGCGTGCGGCGCGACTTCGTGGCCAACGTGAGCCACGAGCTGAAGACGCCGGTCGGCGCGCTGGCGCTGCTCGCCGAAACCCTGTTGGAGGCGGCCGACGATCCGGATGCGTCCCGACGCTTTGCGGAGCGCATCCACCACGAGTCGCAGCGGCTGGCCCGGCTGGTCAAGGAGCTGCTCGAGCTCTCCCGGTTGCAGGGCGCCGACCCGCTACCGGCGCCGATGCCGGTCTCTGTTGATCGGATCATCAACGAGGTGGTCGATCGCACCCGCACCGGCGCCACGGCCAAGGGCATCGATCTGAGCTTCACCGGTGGCCGCGGGCTGACCGTCTACGGCAATGAGGGGCAGTTGGTCACCGCCGTGGCCAACCTGGCCGAGAATGCGATCGCGTACAGCGCCGACGACACAAAGGTGTCGATCGAGGCTAGCCTCGTCGGGGACATGGTCGACATCGCGGTGGTGGATCAAGGCATTGGCATCGCGCCAAAGGATCTCGACCGGATCTTCGAGCGGTTCTACCGCGCTGACCAGGCCCGCTCGCGGGACACCGGAGGTACCGGCCTGGGCCTGGCCATCGTCAAGCACATCGCGGTCAACCACGGCGGCCGGGTCGAGGTGGAGTCCACCGTCGGGGTCGGCTCGACGTTCACACTTCGGTTGCCGGCCCGCCCGCCGGACGCCGCTCTGCCGCTGCCGCCGGGCGTTGAGATCGACTCGGAAGGTTCAGATGTTCTGTAAGGAGTTTCTGTGGCGCGTGTGTTAGTCGTTGAGGACGAGGAGTCGTTCTCGGACGCCCTGTCGTACATGCTGCGTAAGGAGGGTTTCGAGGTGGCGGTCTCTGCCACCGGGACCCACGCGCTCACCGAGTTCGACCGCAACGGCGCCGATATCGTCCTGCTGGACCTGATGCTGCCGGAAATGTCCGGCACCGAGGTCTGCCGGCAGCTGCGCCAGAAGTCGGCCGTGCCGATCATCATGGTGACCGCCCGGGACAGCGAGATCGACAAGGTGGTCGGACTCGAGATCGGGGCCGACGACTACATCACCAAGCCGTACTCGCCGCGGGAACTGGTCGCGCGGGTGCGGGCGGTGCTGCGGCGCAACGCGGCCGAGGCGGCCGAGACCTCGGCGCAGACGCTGGCCGCCGGCCCGGTGCGGATGGACGTGGAGCGGCATGTGGTCACGGTCTCCGGCGGCTCTGTGGCCCTGCCGCTGAAGGAGTTCGAGCTGTTGGAGCTCCTCCTTCGCAATGCCGGCCGGGTACTGACCCGGGGGCAGTTGATCGACCGGGTATGGGGTGCGGACTACGTGGGTGACACGAAGACTCTGGACGTGCACGTGAAGCGGCTTCGTTCGAAGATCGAGCCGGAGCCTTCGAACCCGCGGTTCATCGTCACGGTGCGTGGGCTGGGATACAAGTTCGAGCCCTGATGGGCTAGTTGTCCCGTTCCAACATCCGCCCAGGACAGGCCGCGCAAGCCGCTCACCCCGCGTCCTATCCGATCACCAATCCCTACAGTGCGTAGTCGACCACCTACGTTCTGTATAGAAGCATGTCGACGTCTTGTGGCCCCCGCCACGATCCGTAACGAACCGAAATGACCCGGTTGATCCGGGCGGTTATGCCACCCGTACGACCGCGCAGCACCATGCGCGAGTTCTCCCCCCGGAGGGCTCAACGCGGGATCGGCCCCCGAACCCCGCGGCGTTCCCCCGACGGCAAAGGAGCCGATGTGCGTACCCCCACGACCTTCCTGTCCGCGATCTGCGGCACCCGCACCGCCAAGTCCGCCCTGCTCGGCCTAGCCGCCCTCGGCGTCGGCGGCGCCATCGTGATGAGCCCGACCGCGGCCCACGCCGCCGACGGCACCACGCCCGCCCCGGCCGCGTCGAAGATCGCCAGCTACGACCCCGCGCTGCAGCCCAACGGCTACTACTGCGGCCCCGCCGCCACCCGGGTCGCGCTGACCGGCCTCGGCCAGGCCCCCAGCTTCGACGAAATCGCCGGCAAACTCGGCACCACCCCCAACGGCACCAACTCCATCAACGAAGTCACCCGGGTCCTCAACGACTACACCGGCGGCGGCAAGTACCAGTCCGTCGAAATCCCCGGCAGCAAGGCCACCCCCGAGCAGACCGAGAAGCTGCGCACCGACGTCGTAACCGCCATCAACAGCGGCGAGCCGGTCGTGGCCAACATCGCCGGCACCGTCACCGACACCGCCGGCGAGGCCCACTCCTACAAGGGCGGGCACTACCTGACCATCACCGGCTACACCAACGACGGCCACCTAGTCAGCATCACCGACTCATGGGACAAGAAGGGCAGCAACGAATACCAACTGCCCGTCGACACCATGGCCAACTGGACCGCCACCCGCGGCTACACCTCCTAACCCACACCCACACAAATCGAACCGAACAGCCCCACCCACACACCCGCCCGCCGCGCCCAACAAGCCCGGCGGGCGGAGTGCCACCCAGACCTTCCACAGTGGACCCCCGTTCGCCGACCACTCTCCGTGGTGGGTCAATCACCCAACGTATTGAGGCACGCCTACGTATTGTGATGACCGACACGAGCGGAAATGCCCCTTTAGTCCGTACGGTTGTAACTTCGGTACGACCGCGTAGGACCCCCTTTCGCGGGAGTTCTCCACCCCCGGAGGGCTCAACGTGGGCCGCCCCCTAGCCCACGGTTATCCCACCACAACGGACGGTCCGTTCTCGGTCCTCGTTCCTCGGACCTCGAACTCCCCGTCGGTTAACCGGCAAAGGAGCCGATTCAATGCGTACCCCCAAGTTCGTTACCAGGTCGGCTCTGCTCGGTCTCGCTGCCCTCGGCGTCGGTGGCGCCATCGCCATGGCGCCGACCGCGGCCCACGCCGCTGACACCTCCTCGAGCGGTCCGGGCGCCAACAAGGTGATTGGCTACTCCGGCGCGCTGCAGCCCAACGGCTACTACTGCGCTCCCGCCGCGACCCGAATCGCGGTGAGTGCCCACGGCCACGCACCCAGCTTCGACGACCTCGCGACAGACCTGCACACGACCGTCAACGGGACGGATTCAATCCACGATGTCACCCGGGTGCTCAACTTCAACCTGGGCGGCGGGTACCGCTCCGTCGAGATCCCCGAGCGTGGGGCCAACGCCGAGCAGACTGAAAAGCTCCGCGCCGACGTCGTGACCGCCATCAACAACGGCGACCCGATTGTCGCGAACATCGCCGGCACCGTCTCTGACACCATCGGTGAGGTGCACTCCTACAACGGCGGTCACTACGTGACCATCACCGGATACACAGAGGATGGTCGGCTGGTCTCGGTCGCCGATCCGGCGGACCGCGCCGGTGGCAACGAGTACCAGGTGCCGGTCGACCGCATGGCCGACTGGATCGCCACGCGCGGTTACGCGACGACGGCCTGACCCGTACATAGCTAATTCCCCAGACGCCCGCCCGCTCGGCCTAACCGGCCGGGCGGGCGGTGTGCTATCTGGACAGTCCTGAGTGGACGATCTTCGAGGGGGCCAGGGCAGCGATCGCGGCGGGACGCGCGCAGGTCAGGCTTGCGTCTTTCCCTGGGCAACGGCAGTGGCTGGATGGATCGCGACGAGACCGGACTTCTCCCGGGCCGCGCAGAGCTCCACCAGCTTGTCGTACGCCTTCTCGCCGATCAACGCGACGAGCTCCGGACCGTACGAGCGGTACATCGGTTCGCTGCCGACATGTGCCTCCGGTGAGGACGTGCACCACCAGTGCAGGTCGTGTCCGCCCTCGCCCCACCCCCGGCGGTCGAACTCGGCCAGCACCGTGAGCAGAATCTTCGACCCGTCCGGGCGCTTGGTCCACTCCTGATCACGGCGGACCGGCAGCTGCCAGCAGACATCGGGCTTGTACTCCAACGGATGACGGCCGTCGCGCAGTGCCTGGCCGTGCAGCGCGCAACCCCCGCCACCGGCGAAGTCGGGGTCATTGAGGAAAACGCACGGACCGTCTGGCCGAGTGGCGGTGCGTCGAGCCGGTGTGTTGCCGTCGACTGAATCCATCTCGGTCCAGTTCTTGAATCCGCGCCGATAATGCTGCCACGTCTCCGGTGTGAGTGTGCGGGCCGCGGCGCGAACCCGTTTCTCGTCGTCCTCGTCGGTGAAGAAGGCGCCGTGGGAGCAGCAGCCGTCGGCATCACGACCCTCGATGATGCCGTGGCAGCCGCGACCGAAGATGCATGTCCACCGGGACAGCAACCAGGTCATGTCGGCCCGGATGACGTGCTCCGGATTCGCCGGGTCGGTGAACTCGAGCCATTCCCGCGGGAAGTCGAGCGGCACCTCGCGACTGCGTGGGCCACCGCTCTGGTCGACGGCGTGGTCTGCCTCGAGAGTGATCTGCACCGGCATAGGCACCTCGGCGCGACGAAGTGCTCGAGGGTGGCGGCTCATCGCGCAAGAGTACGCCCGCACGGCATGGGCCGGTACGACGTGTGGCCCGCTGGGCGCGCCGCTCATCGAGACGCGGAACGCGCTCGCTGCTCGTCCCTCACAGCTCGCGCTCCCGGCCTTAGGCTCGTTGGTATGCGGCTAGGTGTCCTCGACGTCGGCTCCAACACCGTGCACCTGCTCATCGTGGACGCCCACCGTGGCGCTCACCCGTGGCCGGCGTACTCGGAGAAGTCGGTGCTGCGCCTGTCCGAACGCATCGGGCCGGACGGCAACTTGGATGCTGCCGCGGGCGATGACCTGGTCAAGGCGGTCACCGCGGCGCGGCACGCGGCCGAACAACATGACGTCGACGACATGCTCGCGTTCGCGACGTCGGCGGTACGGGACGTGAAGAACTCGGCCCGGATACTGGCCCGGGTACGCGATGAGGCCGGAGTCGAACTCGAGGTGCTGCCGGGCCGTGACGAGGCGCGGATGACCTTTCTCGCCGTACGCCGGTGGTTCGGCTGGTCCGCCGGACGGCTACTCGTGATCGACATCGGCGGCGGCTCCCTTGAGATCGCGGCTGGCTTGGACGAGGAGCCGTCCATCGCGCTGTCCCTGCCGCTCGGGGCCGGTCGGCTCACCAGGGAGCGGCTGTCCGCGGACCCGCCGCCAGAGGCGGAGCTGGACGACCTGCGCGCATTCGTGAACCGGCAACTGGAGGGGGTCGAGGTCGGCGACTGGGACCGGGCGGCCGCGACCTCAAAGACGTTCCGGACCTTGGCCCGCCTAGCCGGGGCCGCCCCGTCCAGCGCCGGATTCCGCGCCTCCCGCTCGTTGAGCCGTACCGGTGTCCATCAGGTGCTGGGCTTCATCCAACGGATGGCCTCGCCCGCGCTGGCGGAGATGGACGGGGTCAGTCCGGCGCGCGCGCATCAGCTCCTCGCCGGTGCGGTCGTGGCCGATGCGACCATGCGCAGGCTCGGGTTGGACCACGTCGACATCTGTCCGTGGGCCCTGCGTGAGGGTGTCATCCTGCGCCGGATCGACACCATCGCCAACGCCTGAACACGGCTCGACGGCGCTCATACCTTGGTCGCGGGCTACCCTGACGTGGTGACCTCCCCGCGCGTCGGCGACGCTCGTGAGCCGACCATCAGGCAATGCCCGGTACTGCTGTCCACCTCGTCGGTCTTTCCGGAGCCGACCTCGGCGGCGTTCGAGATGGCGGCAACCCTCGGGTACGACGGCCTCGAGGTGATGGTGTGGACCGACCCGGTGAGCCAGGACGTCGCGGCGCTGAAGGTTCTCGCCGATCATTACGGAGTGCGGGTCGGCTCCGTGCACGCACCGTGTCTGCTGATCACCATGCGGGTATGGAGCACGGATCCATGGGAGAAGCTACGCCGCTCGGCGCAGCTCGCCTCGGAACTGGGCGCCACCACGGTGGTGGTGCATCCGCCTTTCGCATGGCAACGCGACTATGCGCTGTCCTTCGGGTCCGGCCTCAGCGCGCTAGGTAAGGAGTTCCCAGAGATCGCCTTTGCGGTCGAGAACATGTATCCGGTCCGGGTGCGCGGGCGCGAGTTCGTGCCGTACCTACCGGGCTGGGATCCGAGCAAGTTGGGCTTCGACGCGTACACGCTTGACCTGTCACACTGCGCCGCCGCCCGCTCCGACGCACTCGCGATGGCAGACACGATGGGGGCGAGCCTCAAGCACATCCACCTCGGCGATGGGACCGGCGAGGGCCGGGACGAGCACTTGGTGCCGGGGCGCGGCACGCAACCGTGCGCCGAGCTGTTGGCGTCACTGGGCGCACGCGGGTTCATCGGGTCTGTCGCGGTCGAAGTGGCGACCCGGCGCGCGCGTTCCCGCCAGGCCCGGCAGGAGGATCTCGAGGCATCGCTTGTTTTCGCGCGGGCGCACCTGGGCACACCGGCACCCGCGAGCCGCTAGCTGCTAGCCGCAGCGGCGGCCGTCATAGTGCTGGCACCAGCGGCACGGGCTCGTCGACCACGGCCTTCTTCCGGGCCCGGTGAGCGGCGACATGGGAGCGGGTGGCGCACCGCTCGGAGCAGAATCGACGGCAGCAGTTCGACGAGGTGTCGAGGTAGACGTTGCCGCACCGTTCGTCGGCGCAGACCCCGAACCTGGCGCTGCCGTATTCGCACAGCCAAACCGCCAGACCCCAGACCGCGCCGGCCATGTGCTCGGCACCCACCGACGAGCCTCGGCTAGTGACGTGCATGTGCCAGTCGTCGCCGCGGTGGAAAGAGATCCGGGGTTGGACCGGGTGCGCCTCGAGCAGGGTGTTGAGCGCGGCGACGGCGGCCTCGTCCCGGCCGGCGGAGCCGTACTCGAATACCTCGCGCATTCGCTTCGCACCACGGCGGAGGATCGCGACATCTTTCTCGGTCACCTCGGCCGCCTGCCAGCTGTCGACGCCGTAAAACGTACGCACCTGGTCCAGGGTCTCAACCTGTGCGTTCACAAGATCGACCGCAGTTCGCGCGTACTCGTCGAAGTTCACGCGTCCAACGTAGTCGGCACTCGCTCCTACAGCGAGTCACCAGAAGCGGGTGTTTTGAGGACGACCCATCCGTGTTTGAGGGCAACCACCACGCATCGGCGCGCCGGCGCTTGCCGTGGGAGCGCAGCGACCGAGGCACGAGGGAGCGGAGTCGACGAGGCAGGCGTCGGGTCAAGAGCGCCGGTGCCGCGCCTGATGCAGCGAGCGCCATAAGCACAGGCGAGCGCCGGAAACACAGCGGCGCCATTAGGCTCACTCTTATGCTCCGATCGGTCATTCTGGCGGCAGCCCGGTCACCCCGGGTCGAGCGGCTCATCGAAACGGCCCCAGTGACCCGCGATGTGGTCCGGCGGTTCGTCGCGGGTACCGGAACCGTTGATGCGTTGCGAGCCACCGGCGAACTAGCGACGGCGGGGCTCGCCGTCAGCCTTGACTATCTCGGCGAGGACACCCTGACGCCGGAGCAGGCCGAGGCGACCCGGGACGAGTACGTTCGCCTGCTCAGCGCACTCTCCGACGCGGAGCTGACACCCGCGGCAGAGGTGAGCGTGAAGCTGTCGGCGCTGGGCCAACGGTTCGACGAGAAGCTGGCGCATGACCACGCCCGGGCGATCTGCGCTGCGGCCTCGGCGGCCGGCACCACGGTGACTCTCGATATGGAAGATCACGCGACCACAGATTCGACTCTGGACATCCTCAATCGGCTCCGGGTCGATTTTCCGACCACCGGTGCGGTGCTGCAGGCGTACCTGCGCCGGACCGAGGGCGACTGCCGTGAACTCGCTGGGTCGGGATCGCGCGTGCGGCTGTGCAAAGGGGCGTACAAGGAGCCGGAGACGGTGGCATTCCAGTCGCGTCTGGACGTCGACAAGTCGTACGTGCGCTGCCTGAACATCCTGATGTCCGGCGAGGGTTACCCGATGCTCGCCACCCATGACCCGCGGCTCGTTGCCATCGGCGAGGACCGGGCGAAGTGGTTCGACCGGTCACCGGACACGTTCGAGTTCCAGATGCTGTACGGCATCCGACCCGACGAACAAGCGCGCCTCGTCGATGCCGGGTACACGATGCGCGTCTATGTCCCTTACGGAACGGAATGGTACGGTTACCTAATGCGCAGGCTTGCCGAGCGTCCTGCCAACATGACGTTTTTCGCGCGCGCCCTCGCATCGCGCGGTTGACCGCGCCATGTTGCGCGGAGCCCGCTGTCCCGCCGAGCCTTTGCGGTGAAGGCATTCGCGCATCGCGTCGCGTAGAGTTCCGCGCGTGACAAGCGGCCAGACCGGTTCGGGCTGGACCAGCCCGGGGGTATCCGCCCCAGCGCCGTCCCCCGCCGCACCCCAGTCGCTCGCCCCCCAGTCGGCCCCGCCCGCCTGGCCTGTGCCGAGCCAGTCGGGCGGTTACGGCTACCCGCAGCCGGGCTACCCGCAGCCCGGGCTACCCGAACCCGGCTTACCCGAACCCGGGCTACCTGCAGCCGGGTTATTCGTGGCCGGCACCACCGGTACGTCCTCCGGTCAAGAACAGCCCGCTGCGCTGGGCTGCGGTCGTGGCCTGCCTGCTGGTGATCTGCACCTTCGGTTCCGTCGGTGCGATCGTCGGCATCACCGACCTGGCCGGCCTCGACCGCCGGACAGTCACGTGGCATGCCGCCGAAGTGCCGCTTGACTCACCGCCGCCGGTGAATGCACCGGCGTCGGAGTGGAACTCGTGGGCACGCCAGGCCGTGGACGCGTCCGTACGCAACCAGGCCGCGGCACTTGTCGCCGGCGACGAGACCCGCTATCTGGCACCCGCCGACCCGGACAACCAGCGGCTGATCTCCGAACTCCAGCGGCGTTACCGGGTGGTGCGCGAGATGGGTGTCGGGCAGTGGGCTCAGGCTATCCGGACCAACCCGAAGGTCATCGGCGAGCGCAGTTGGAGCGCCGACGTCAAGCTCTCCTACTGCTTTGGCGAGTCGACCTGCCGGGCCAACAACGTCATCGTCGGTACCGAATGGCGGTTCAGCGACGACCGGCTGTGGCTGATCGATCTGGCGGCCACCGAATCCGACCAGTACGGGCCGCGTCCATGGGAGACGGCGGAGCTGGCGGTCGGCAACGGTTCACGCGTGGTGGTCGCCAGCGCCCAGCGCTACGACAACCGGCTAGCCGAGACGGTGGCCATGGCAGATCGGGCCGCCAAGATCGCTGACACGTTGGCCAAATGGAAACCGGCACCGAGCCGGTACGTCGTCTTCGTCGCCGGTCCGGCCGACTGGAGCTCCTGGTACTCCTATGACCAGCCGGAGTGGGCAGGGGGGCGTGTACGTCCACCAGACCGACAACGAGGTGGTGATCAACGGCCCATACACCGCCATGGAGGACATGGAGGCGCTGTTGACGCATGAGTTCACACATGTCGCCACGATGGCGGGCGCACGGTCCGGAGTCAGCGCGAACGTGTGGTGGCTCATCGAAGGCATCGCTGACTACGCGCCGATGATCGGCAAATCGGTCAGCGCCTACGACCCCCAGTCGCTGTCGGCCATCCGTTCCTTCGTGAACAGAGGCTGGGACGGCGACCCCGCCGTCGACGGCCCGTCCTTCGACGCACCCCTGGAGGAGGCGAGCGCGCGTTACGGCATGGCCTTCCTTGCGGTACGGCGCATCGCTGACGTCTACGGTCAGGACCGCATGCTGGACTTCTGGGGCAGGATGGTCCACGACGACATCACTGCCGAGACGGCGGCTACCCAGGCGCTGGGCGCGAGCTGGTCCACGGTCAAGGCTGACTGCGCCCAGTACATCCGCGACATCTGACGTGCACGTGGCGTCGGGGCTCACGCGTAAATGTGGTGGTCCTTCTCCGTGGGTGGTCGGCCGTCGGGTGTTTCCCGTGACGCGGCCGCGTGAACGTCGTGGTCCAGCTCCGTAGGTGGCCGGCCGCGTGGCGTGGGCGTACACTCCGCCGGTGCGACGTGCCCCCCTCGCTCTGCTCGTGTTGTCTGTCAGCGCACTGACCCTGACCGCGGCGTCGTGTCAGCCGTCCCTGGACGGCATCTCCCTCGACGACGTGCGCCGGGCGACCGTCACCGAAGTGGTGGACGTCCCCGCCTCGGTGACCGCGCGCGCCATCGCCACGCTCACCTCGCCGGCCGAGGGAACGCTGGCGGGCCTTGCCGTCCAGCCGGGGGCTGCGATCGCCAAGGACCAGGTGATCGCCGTGATCGACTCGCCGACCGCCCAACAGCGGCTGGCCCAGGCCCGTGCCGCGCTGGCAGCCGCCGGTCGGATCGGAAACGGATTCACCGCGGTCAGTCTCTCCGGGGTCCAGGATGGACTCGACGCCGCGGCGACTGACGCTTTCGCCCACGCCCGACAGGCTGCGGCCAAGATCGCTGACGAGAATCTGCGGGCGGCGCTGCTGGCACAGATTGATGCGGCGGAGGCGCAGTACTGGAGCGCGGCGGCCACCTCCCGCTCGCTGCAACGCCAGGTGGAGCGGGGCCTGGCCAGCATCGGCCAGGCCGTTGGCGCCCTCGGCGCGGCCCAACGGGCGCAGGCCCAGACTGCCGTCGACCTGGCTCAGTCCACTGTGGATGCGTTGACGCTGCGGGCACCCTTCGCGGGCGTGGTACAGATCGCCCCACCGTCGGCCGCCGCCGCGAGCGACCCGCTCGCGAGCATCATCGGCTCGGCTGTCGGTGGTGCGGGCACAGGTGGTGCCGGTGCGGGCCAGACGGTCGGCGTCGATGACGTGATCGCGGTAGGCGACCGGGTCAGCGCCGGTACCGCTGTCGTCACCATCATCGACGTTTCCGAGATCGGACTCGTGGGCGAGGTGGACGAGACCGACGTACTCCTGGTCACGCCCGGCATCACGGCCGACGTCGAACTTGATGCTGCGCCCGGGCTGCGGTTCGAGGCCATCGTGGGCACGGTCGACCTGCTGCCCACCGCATCCACGCGGGGTGGGGTGGCGTACCGGATCCGGCTCGCGTTCCGGCCGGCGGAGCCGGGACCGGATGGGCAGCCCCCGCCGACCCCGCGCCCCGGCATGAGTGCGGTCGCGCATCTGCACGTCCGTACCGCTGTGGACGCGGTCGCCGTACCCGCCGCAGCGGTATTCACCTCGGATGGCGGCGACGCGGTCTGGCTGGTTCGCGAAGGCCGCGCAGTGCGGCAGCTGGTCACCGTCGGAGTCAAGGGCGAGGACCTGGTGCAGGTCGTCAGCGGTGTCCAGCCTGGGGAACGGGTCGTCGTCAGTGGCACCGACAAGGTGACCGTCGGCCAGGACCTGACGTGACCGGACCCGGCCGAGGAATCCGACCCGGGAGGGACGCGCCGCACGGACGGATCGGAACTGGGAAGTCGATGACCGCGCCGGTTGAGGTCGTAGACGCGGTGCGGTCGTACGAGCTTGACGGCCTCAGCGTGCCGGCGCTCCGCGGGGTGAGTCTGGGCATCGAGCCGGGCGACTACGTGGCGATCACCGGGCCATCCGGTTCGGGCAAGTCCACATTGATGCATCTGCTCGGCGGCCTGGATCGGCCGACCTCCGGTCGGCTTCTCCTGGGTGGCCGGGACGTGGCTGCGCTCTCGGCGGCCGAGCTTGCCCGGTTACGCAACCAGGTGATCGGGTTCGTGTTCCAGAGCTTCCACCTGCTCACCCGGACCTCAGCCCTCGACAACGTCGGGCTGCCGCTGATCTACCGCGGTGTGCGGCGGACCGAGCGGCGCCGACGGGCCGCGGAGATGCTCACCCGGGTCGGGCTGGCGCACCGCCTGCACCACCGGCCCAACCAGCTCTCCGGCGGCGAGCAGCAGCGGGTCGCGATCGCTCGAGCATTGGTGACCGGGCCGTCAGTGCTGCTCGCCGATGAACCCACCGGCAACCTCGACAGCCGTTCGGGTGAGGCGGTGCTCGACCTGCTCGAGGAGCTCAACGCCGAACGCGGCGTCGCGTTGGCCGTGGTCACCCACGACAGCGCGGTCGCCGCCCGTGCCCGGCGACAGATCCGGATGCGTGACGGCCTGATCGTCCCGGAGCCGACGTGAGCTTCGCGGAGGCGTGGCGCGTCGCAGTCGACGCACTTCGGGCGAGCCGGCTGCGCAGCGCGCTGACCATGGTCGGTGTGATCGTGGGCGTGGCGTCGGTCGTGATCCTCGTCGCCATCGGCACCGGCACGAAGCAGAAGATCGAGCAACAGGTGGAAGGCTTGGGCTCCAATCTGCTCTGATCGTCCCGGGCCAGGTGAACTTCGCCGCCGCCCCGACCGTGTCCCGGTTGCGCCTCGACGACGTTGAAGCTGTCACCCGGCTGGTTGGTGACCGCGGTCTGGTCGCGGTAGCGACCTCGTCGGGTGAGACCGCGCGGGCTGGCAACCGGAGCAAGTTCACGCAGTGTCGTCGGCGTGCTCGAGACGACGCCTCGGGTGTTCGTCCGGTCCCTGGGTCGGGGGACGTACCTGTCTCGGTCCGATGTGGAGACTGGGCGGCGGGTCGCGGTGCTCGGCTCCAGCGTGGCCACTGCGCTGTTCGGCGACCGGGATCCGGTCGGTGCCCAGATCACGATCGCGGGAGTGCGGTTTCGGGTGGTGGGGGTGTTTGCGCCGCTCGGGCAGAGCCTCGGCGTGGATCGCGACGACGAGGTTCATATCCCGATTACCACCGCACAGCGGGTCTTCGACACCAGCCGGGTGGACGCCATGGCGGTGAAGGCGCCCAACCGGGAGGCGCTGGACGAGCTGGGGGACAAGATCGTCAAGCTGCTGCACGAACGGCACCCGGACACCGAGTTCAGTGCCGTCACCCAGGACCAGATTCTCGGCGTGCTCGGCGACATCCTCGGCATCCTCACCGGTGTGCTCGCCGCGATTGCGGGCATCTCGCTGCTCGTCGGCGGCGTCGGCGTCTCCAACATCATGTTGGTCTCGGTGCGCGAGCGCACTCGCGAGATCGGCCTGCGCAAGGCGGTCGGTGCGCGCCCGCGCGACATCAGCGTCCAGTTCCTGCTCGAGGCGGTGCTGCTCACCACCATTGGAGGCGTGATCGGTATCGCCTTCGGTGCCACGGTCGCCCTGGTGGTGGCGGCGCTGACGCCCGTACCCGCGGCCATCACCTGGTGGTCGGTCGCACTGGCGTTCGGTGTCTCGGCGGGGGTTGGGATCATCTTCGGCGTGGTGCCCGCGCACCGGGCGGGCCGGTTGGACCCGGTGGTCGCACTGCGGGCCGAATAACTGCGGGCCGAATAATCGCAGGTGGCAGCCCTGCAATTCGTGATCGACTTTGCGCAACGTATCGCGCGGTTCACTCACGTACCGGTACCTTTGTCAGGTAACACGCGCGTACGACCGAACGGTGCGCAACGCGCAGGGGATGGGATGGGTGAGCCATGGCTGGATCACCGCAAACCGCGGGCAGGCTGGCGGAGGTCAAGTTCCTGACGGTCGCTGAGGTGGCAACGCTGATGCGGGTGTCGAAGATGACCGTGTACCGACTGGTGCACACCGGCGAGCTGACCGCAGTGCGGGTTGGGCGGTCGTTCCGAGTTCCGGAACACGCCGTGCATGAGTACTTGCGCGACGCGTTCGCCGAATCCGCCTGATGCGGCACGAGGTCAGCGCGGCGCTCAGGTGGCGCTAGCAGGGTCCTTGGGTACCTCGGTTGCTTCTGGTCTCGACCAGCAGGCTAGGCTGTAGCACGACCACGAGGGACCGCAGCCCTGGCATGCCGCAGCGATCGGGGTCATACACAGACATCGGACGCCGAGCCGGACGACGGCCGGGTTACATCGGGCCGCGTTCGCGCGCCGGCTCGTTCGCTCGCCGCTCTCGCGGGCGGGTCCGTACGACACGTTCACCCGAGGAGACAGCCGTATGGGCTCGGTGGTCAAGAAGCGCCGCAAGCGAATGGCCAAGAAGAAGCACCGCAAGCTGCTGCGCAAGACCCGCGTCCAGCGTCGCCGTCTCGGTAAGTAACGGGGCGGGCGGCCCAGCCCGCCCGGCCGCTGCTCGCCACCCCAACCCGATCGGTGGGAGGCGTAGGTGAACGTCCTGGTGACCGGCGTCAGCCGGTACGTCGGGGCGCATCTGGCTGTCCGCCTCGCGTCGCATCCAAGGGTCGGCCGCGTCATCGGCTTCGACACGGTCGCGCCGCCAGCCGAACTGCGCGAGCTGCTTGCCGAGCACAGCGTCGAGTCGTTGACCGGTGAGCTGCGCGGCATCGTCGCCGTGATCACGGGCGGCGATATCGACGCGGTGGCCCACCTGGGAGTGCTGTCCACGCCCGCCAAGGGCGGTCGGCCGGCGATGAAGGAACACAACATCATCGGCACCATGCAGCTGCTCGCCGCGTGTCAGGCCGCGCCGCGGGTGCACAAGTTGGTAGTCCGATCCTCAACCGCCGCCTATGGCGCCTCCTTCCGCGACCCGGCGGTCTTCACCGAGTCGACCCCGCCCACCCTGGTACCCCGCGGTGGGTTCGCCAAGGACGTCATCGAGATCGAGGGGTACGTTCGCGGGTTCACGCGGCGGCGGCCGGACGTGACGACCACGGTGCTGCGGTTGGCTCCACTGGTCGGCCCGCACGCAGACACGTCGCTGACTCGGTACTTCGCGCTTCCGGTCGTGCCGACCGTGTTCGGACGCGATCCGCGACTCCAGTTCATCCACGTCGACGACGCGTTGGAGCTTCTCGTGCGCTCCGTGGTGGAGAACCACCGAGGCACGTACAACGTGGCCGGTGACGGTGTCATCGTCCTGTCCCAAGCGATCCGGCAAGCAGGACGGCTTGCCCTGCCCGTAGTCGAGCCGGGCATGTCGGCCTTCGCCGCATTCGTCAGGTCATCCGGTATCGGCGACTTCAACCTCGACCAGCTGGAGCTGTTCGTGCACGGTCGGGTGGTCGACACCGGCAGGATGACCGAGGAGTTCGGCTACCGGCCACGAAGCACCAAGGATGCGTTCGCCGACTTCGTCGAAGGCCGCGGGCTGCACCGGGCCGGAGTATTCGCCGCGCTGCGCCCGGACACAGTATCTGCGGTCGAGTCGTTGGTGCTCGACGGCATCCGTTCGGTGCGGGCGGCGGCCGCGGTCGGGCGTGGGACACGGAGGCCGTCCCTTGACTAACGAGCCCGTAGGGTACGAGCCCCGCGCGAGGCGGCGCGGCCGCACGGAGGCCGCGGCGCCGCCGCAGGTGAATGCGAACGGAGCCCACCCTGACGCTCGGCTCAACGGTCGACGCGGTGCCGGATCGCGGCCGGACATGCAGTCGCCTTCCCTCAATGGCGGACGCGGAGCGAATGGGCGATCGGTCGAGCCGGCAGCCGCTCCGGCGTTGCGGCGCACCAGGCCGCATCCGCGTGTGTCCAAGGCACCCACCGCTGCGCCCAAGGCACCCGACCGCTGGCCCAGCGGCACCGCGCCAGCGTGGCCAAAGCGGGCGTGGCCAAGCCGCGTGTGGCCAAACCGAGCGTGGCCAAACCGAGCGTGGCCAAACCGGGCGCGGTGTCGTCGCATGAGCTGCCCTCGGCGGCGTCCACCTCAGCGCCGCCGCCAGCACCATCGTCCGCACCAGCGTCGCCCCCACCCGAGGGCCGGACCTCCGACGTCTGGGAGGACCGGGTAGCCGATGTGCTCGCCTTCGTGCGTCGCCGGCTGACTGGCCAGTACGAGGTGGACGAGTTCGGCTTCGACTCCGACCTCACCGACAACCTGCTGTATCCGCTCCTGCGGCAGATCTACCGGCGTTACTTCCGAGTCGAGTGCACCGGGGTCGAGAACCTGCCGGACGGCCCGGCGCTGATTGTCGGCAACCACTCGGGCACGGTTCCGGTCGACGCCGCGATGCTCACCATCGCGGTGCACGACGAGACCCCGTTCCATCGCCACCTACGGCTACTCGGGGCAGACCTCGTATTCCGGGTTCCGATCCTGTCGGAGCTTGCCCGCAAGTCTGGTTCCACGCTGGCGTGCAATCCCGACGCGGAGCGGCTGCTGCGCAACGGTGAGTACGTGGGTGTGTTCCCGGAGGGCTTCAAGGGCATCGGCAAGCCGTACCGGGACCGGTACAAGCTGCAGCGCTTCGGCCGGGGCGGCTTCGTCTCCGCGGCCCTTCGTACCGGCACGCCGATTGTGCCGGTCTCGATCGTCGGAGCGGAGGAGATCTATCCCATCATCGGCAACATCCGGCCGCTCGCCCGGGTGACCGGCCTGCCCTATGTGCCGATCACACCGTTGTTCCCATGGCTGGGCCCGTTGGGAATGCTGCCGTTGCCGAGCAAGTGGCTGATCGAGTTCGGCAAGCCGATCGACACCACGCAGTACGCCGATGAAGCGGACGACCCGATCGTCGTGTTCAACCTGGCCGACGAGGTCCGCGAGACGATTCAACAAACCTTGCATTCGCTGTTGGAACGCCGGCCAGACCCTTTCGGCTAGAGCCGTGCCGTGAATGTGGTGGTCCGCCTCCCGGGGTGATCCCGGCGTGCCGAACAAACACGCAGTCAAGCTCCGTGATTGTTCGGCAGGCGGGGATCTTCGTGCCCCGGGTCGGGCTCGAGTGCGCGGGCTGCTCGGCCGGTGGCGTCGGGGTTCGGGCCGCGGCTAGTCGGGCGGCGGGTAGTCGTGCCGGACCGGCCTGGCGCCCTCGAGTGAGCCATGCCGTCGCAGCGCCCGGAAGGCGCCGCGACGGTTGAGGGCGATCGCGGCCGCGACTGCGCCGGCCACCACGCCAGCGCCGAGCGCGGTCGGCACGGCCACCTTGGCCGCCTTGCGACCGGTGCGGAAGTCCCGGATCTCCCACCCGCGCTCGCGGGCGGCCCGGCGCAGCGCCGGGTCCGGGTTCACTGCCACCGCTCGGCCAACCAAAGAGAGCATCGGCACGTCGTTGATGGAGTCGCTGTAGGCCGCGCAGCGGGCCAGATCCAGGCCCTCCCCGGCGGCGAGGTCGGCGATCGCATCCGCCTTCGCTTGGCCGTGCATAAGACCGCCGACCAACCGTCCGGTGTAGACACCGTCCTGGATCTCAGCCACGGTGCCAATCGCGCCGGTGAGTCCGAGCCGCTTCGCGATGACCACCCCGACCTCGACCGGTGCCGCCGTCACCAGCCACACCCGTTGCCCGGCGTCGATATGCATTCGAGCCAGAGCATGCGTGCCGGACCAGATCCGCTCGGCCATCAATTCGTCGAAGATCTCCTCGGTCAGTTCCCGGAGCTCGTCGACCGGCCGACCGGCCACGAACGCGAGCGCCTGTTCGCGCGCATGCGACACATCGTCGCCGTGTTCGGCCGCGAGCATCCGGAACCGTAGCTGCTTGACACCGAATCGAAGCAGGTCCCCGGTCGTGAAGTACCTGCGGGCGGCCAAGCCACGGGCAAGGTAGTAGACCGACGCGCCTTGCATCATCGTGTTGTCCACGTCGAAGAAGCCGGCCGCGGTGGGATCAGGAGGCGAAGTCAGGGCCTGCTCCAGTTCGGCGACGGCGTAGCCGACGCCCATGGTCGACTTCGACCTCCGCCGTGACACCCGCACCGGGCTAGCCTCCCGTCGCATCGCATCGCGTCTCGCCTCAGGCGCCACGCCGCGCCGGCACCTCTTCGCTCGCGTCGGAAGCTTCGTGCGCGCAGGCACGCGCAGCCGCGCTCCCGAGCTTCATGTTGAGGGTAGCGGTCAGGTCAGCAGGTAGGGCTAGGGCCGAGTCGGTCGAGGTTGGTCACCGTACAGGCGCCACCGAGCAGCGCTGCCCGGAGCAGGTTGGCGCGAGTGTCGACGTCGCCGAGCAGGTCCAGCGAGCGGCGCAACGGGTCGTCCGCGTACTGCTGGTCGAGCCGTAGCCTGGTCAGCTCCGTTCGTTGCTGCTTCACGAACGCGTCCACCGCGTCGATGGCCGAACCGTCGCCGCGCTGCATCGCACTCGAGAACAGCATCCTCGCGCCGGCCGTGACCTCCGCATCCATCGCAGCCAACACATCCGCCAGGGCGGAAGGATCCACCTGAGTCGCTTCGACCAAGCGGCTGCGCGCGAACTCAAGATGCAGATGGCCCCGGTTGGCGTCCGAGCCGGCGAGCACGAGTTGGGCCTGCTCGCTGGTCCGCTTGACCGAGTACAGCGCGTCACCGGGAATGGAGTCGGTACTCGCCAGCGAGACTCCGGAAAGAGCGAGTGCTCCGACAGCCACGCCGGCAATGACGGCGATGCGGGTCCGGCCGGAACCGGGTGTGGCGACCTGCCGTACCGCCTGGGTTTTGCCAGCGAGTGCCGCCTGCCGCGCCGCCTCTTCCGCCTTGGCCTTCGCGGTGACGCCGATGCCATCGCGTTCGATGGCATTCATGAGCAGCGTCCGCAGACCCTCGCGGAAATCAACCGTTGGCTCAGGACGCTCGAGCGTTCCGATCCGCCGCGTTACGGCGATCAAGGGCGCCAGGGCTGGATCGAGATCGACACGTCGGTGGTGGCGACGGCCGCCGTTGGCCTCATCGACGAGCTCGGCGAAGCGCTCGATGCGCCGGCGTTCGGTCATCGCGCTGCCTCCCCTCGAGCCCAGTCTCTCGCTGCACTGAGTAACGGGCAGTCGCGACACGCAGTAACGGCCGTGGCAGCAGTACCGCCGGTCGATATGCCGACGATCACTGCCCGAAGGGCCACGGCATCCGCCGCGGTCACGGTTGGAATCCGTCTGGTAACAGGCGGTGAAGCGCCCGTACGGCACGGTACTGCAATGCCTTGATGGCTCCCTCGTTCTTGCCCATCGCCTGCGCGGTTTCGGCGACCGAGAACCCCTGCAGGAAACGCAGCACTATGCACTCCTGCTGTTCCGGATTGAGCTGGCGTACGGCGGTCAGCAGCGCGACGTTGGTGATGTGGTCAACCACAGCCAGCTCTGGACTGCCCTCGGGTCCCCGGTCCTCCCGGTCGGCGTCGAGCACGTCCCCAGTGGTCACCTCCAGCCGGTATCGACCCGACTTGAAATGATCCGCGACCAGGTTTCGGGCGATCGTGACCAACCATGCGCCGAGGTCACGGCCCTGCCAGGTAAAGGTGCCGATCCGCTTGAGCGCCCGCATGAAGGTTTCGGCAGTGAGGTCCTCGGCCAGGGGACGGCTGCCCACCCGGAAGTAGATGAACCGGAACACTGTGTCGAAGTACCGCTCGTAGATCTGGCCGAAGGCGTCTGCGTCACCGGCCTGAGCCCGTTCGACCAGGGCCCACACCTCGGCTGCCGCGTCGTCCGCGGCCGGTCGGCTGGGCCAGGTGCCGCGGTCCGGCTGGGCGGGTGCGGGGGCCGCTGCGCTCGGGGTGGGCGGCGGCGGAGCTGGGATCGACCGGAGCTCGACCGTCTCCTCGCGGGCAGACGGGATCATGGGCCGTTCTACTACCAGCGCACGCTCCGCGGTCGCAGCGGCCTCGTGGTGGGCCTGGATCGACGGCAGCGGGCGGGTTGGCCCGGTGGGCCAGGGCATCGGGCGTCCGTTGGAACCCTGCGGATGTGGACCGTCATTGCGGGGTTCCGTTCGCGCGCCCAAGCGGCTGGAGCCGGATCCAGCCCCGGATGGGCCGACTCCGGCGGGGGTCTGCGCGGTCAGATCGTCGGCGACCTGCCCGCTGCTGTCCCGTGGCAGGTTACGGTCGCGCATGGCCGCGTGTGTCGCGGCTGCGGGACTCCCCGGCGCCCGTTCTTCGCCGCTCACTGCCGCTCCTCCGGCGCACAGCAGGGCACTAAGGCGTCAATCAGCTGAATACGCGGCACAACGGCCTCCTCGGGGTGAGGGGTTCGAGCAGACCCAAAAAGGATGAGTCGACCAGGAGAGCATAAAGGGCGACATCTTCGTACGGGGGAGAGTTGCATCGGCCAGACGCGAAGTTTCCTGTAACTCCCACCCCACCAGTCGCACACGATGTGCGATGTGTCCGTGGCTTTGGGCGATCATGAGGGCCGGCCGTGGCACACTCAGGTGTGCCTGAGAATGTGGCCGATACGGTGCGCCGGGCCGCGTCCCATCATGCGGACGCGCTCGCCCTGGTGAGCGCGGATGAGACGTCCGTCGACGCGGGCCTGACCTGGGCCGAGCTCGACGCCCGGGTCGACGCGGTAGCGACCGCGTTACGTCGGCTGGAGTTGACCGCCTCTGGGGGCGCGCCGGCCCGGGTCGCGATCGCGCTGCCGCAGGTGCCGGCGTTCGCGGAGGCCTTCTTCGGCACTCTCCGCGCCGGGCTGGTCGCGGTGCCGATCAACCCGGCGTATACCGCGCGCGAGCTCCGGCATGTGCTGGCCGACTCGGGCGCGGAACTGATGGTCACGACCGGCGACGCCGCGGCCGCGGTGGAATCTGTTCGCGCGGACCTTCCGGTGCTCGCGCATGTCTACACTGTGGACTCCGACGGACCCGGCACCCGACCGTACGCCGAGCTGACCGCCCCGGCGTCGCCGGTCACCGCCGTCGGGCGCGGGCGAGGACCTCGCCGTACTGCTCTACACCTCCGGCACAGCCGGCGCACCCAAGGGCGCCATGCTCTCCCACCGCGCGCTTGCTCGCCAACCAGGGCCAGGTGGCGGCGGTCGACCCACCGATCGTGAGTCCGGGCGACGTGGTGCTTCTGGCACTTCCGCTGTTTCACATCTTCGGTCTCAACGCTGGCCTGGTGGCGGTCGCGTACCACGGCGCGTGCGGGGTCCTGGTCGACCGGTTCGACCCCGCCCGCACCTTGGCCACAATTTCGCACCACCAGGTCAGCGTGGTCGCGGCCGTACCGCAGATGTACGTCGCCTGGGGCAGCCAGCCTGACCTCGCCGAACACCTCGCCTCCGTGCGCGTCGCGGTCAGCGGAGCAGCGCCGTTGGACGCGGCCGTCGCCAGGCGGTTCCTGGAGACCACCCGGCATCCGGTCTTCGAGGGGTATGGCCTCACCGAGACCGCGCCGGTGGTGGCCACCGCGCTGGCCAGCCCGGTGCCCAAGGTCCGCTCGATCGGCCGGCCGATCCCGGGCGTTGAGGTCAGGCTCGTCGGGTCGGACGGCGCCGAGATCGCCCGGGTCACGGCGGACGGGCTGCGCGGCGAGATCGACGACGACTTCGACGACGACGCCGGCGGAGTGCCCGGCACCGACCCAGGCGAAATCGTGGTCAGAGGGGCGAACCTCTTCTCCGGGTACTGGCCCGACGGCGCAGGTGGGCCCGACCCCGACGGCTGGTGGCCCACCGGCGACGTGGCCTACGCGGACGCCGACGGCGATCTGTTCCTCGTCGATCGCCTCGGCGAGATGATCCTGGTCAGCGGCTTCAACGTCTATCCGCATGAGGTTGAGCTCGTACTGACCGCCCACCCCGGCGTGGCCGAAGCGGCCGTGGTCGGGATACCCGATTCGGCCACAGGCGAGGCCGTCACCGCGTACGTGGTCGCGGTCGAGGGTGGGGCCGTCTCGACCGATGAGCTCAATTCTCACTGCGAGCGGAACCTGGCCCGGTTCAAGTGCCCGACCGTGATCGAGTTCGTGGCTGAGTTGCCGCACTCGGCGATTGGCAAGGTGCGGAAGGCGACCCTGCGCGCCAACCTGCAGGCGGCCCGATGACTGCGGGAACGCCAGATCCACGGGTGACGCTCATCACACGGGTGAACTGCCACCTGTGCGATGTGGCCAAGGAGGCGCTGGCGCGCGTCGCCGCGACGGCCGGGGTGACGTGGCAGGAGCTCGACGTGGATGCCGACCCAACGCTGCTGGACGAGTACTCCGACCTCGTGCCGGTGATCCTGGTCGACGGCAAGACGCACGGATACTGGCGAGTGGAGGAGGACCGGCTACTGCGCGACCTCGCGCTGCCGTCCCCGCTGCCTCCACCGCACCGGCCAGCTGCGCGGTAAGTCGCGGGCATCGCGGAGCGTCCCGCACGTAAGGTGCACGGGTGGCTCATCTCGTCTGGGACTGGAACGGCACGCTGCTCGACGACATCACGCTCGTCGTAGCGGCGACGAACGTTTCGCTGGCTAGCGTTGACGGCCCGTCCGTGACGGTCGGACGAACACCGGCGCGACTTCCGCCGGCCGATCTCGGCGTACTACGAGTTCGTGCTGGGGCGACCGCTAAAGGTCGGCGAGTTCGCCGCCCTCGACCGGGCCTTCCACGACGCCTACCGCCTGGGACTGGCCGACACTGGCCTGGCCGCCGACGCGTGGGACGCGATCGGCGCCTGGTCGGGTAGCCAGTCCCTGCTCTCCATGTTCTTCCACGACGAGCTGGTGCCGGCCGTCGCCGCCCGTGGGCTCGACCCGCATCTGTCCCGAGTGGACGGTCTGCGGGACGCTATCGGCGGCGGGTCGAAGGCGCCACATCTGCGGGCCCACCTCGCCGCGCTCGGCGTGTCTGGTGCGGACTGTGTCCTCATTGGAGACTCAGTCGATGACGCACACGCCGCTGACGAGGTTGGCGCCGCGGTGGTTCTGTACTCCGGCGGGTTCACCCACGAGACCAGGCTTCGCGAGACGGGCCGCGCCGTGGCCACCTCGCTCGTCGAGGCGGTCAAACTGGCGCACGACGCCGGCGCGTTCTCTGCCTGAGCCATGCCTGGTCCCGGCGTGCTGAACCTGCCCCGGGGTGCCCAGGTCCGCGGTCGGCGACTATCCGACCCGGCCCCGCCGGCGGACTTCACCCTGGTGCTGGGTCGCGGCGTGCCGCCGGCCTGGCCGTACCGGCGCATCCGCTGGCCCGACTTCTGGCTGCCCACCGACCAGGGTGACGCGCTCGCCGCCCTGGCCGAGGCGCACCGCCGCAGCTACTCGGGGGAGCTGGTCGAGGTCGCCTGCCGGGGTGGGGTGGGCCGCACCGGCACCGCGCTCGCCGCCCTCGCGGTGTTGGACGGGCTCGGCCCCGACGACGCCGTCGCTTGGATACGGGCGCGGCTACCACCGGCGCGCGGTCGAGACCCCGTGGCAGCGCCGCTGGCTCAGGACCGTGGTGTCAGGATCGTAGGAATGCGAGCACGGCCAGCACGCGTCGGTTCATGTCCTCGTCGGGGGGTAGGGCGAGCTTGGTGAAGATGTTGCCCACGTGCTTCTCGACCGCACCCTCGCTGACCACCAGGTGACGGGCGATCGCGGTGTTCGAACGGCCTTCGGCCATCAGTGCGAGCACCTCCCGCTCGCGCGGCGTGAGCTGCTCCAGCGGATCGTGGGCCCGACGTCGTACCAGCAACTGCGCCACCACCTCGGGGTCTAGCACGGTCCCGCCGCCAGCCACCCGGTGCAGCGCCTCCAAGAACTCGGCGATGTCGGCCACCCGGTCCTTGAGCAGGTAGCCGATCGCGCCGCGCCGGTCGGCGAGCAGGTCGTCGGCGTAGGACATCTCGACGTACTGGGAGAGCACGAGCAGCGGTGCGCCCGGTCTTTCGCGCACGGATCGCTACCGCGGCCCGGAGCCCCTCATCGGTGTGCGTCGGTGGCATCCGTACATCCACAATGGACACATCGGGCTGGTGCTCGGCCGCGGCCGCGACCAGTGACGGGTCCGTCGCCGACCACGGCCACGACGTCGTGGCCCTGCTCGGTGAGGAGCCGTACCAGCCCCTCCCGCAGCAGGACCGCGTCGTCGGCGAGCACCAACCTCACGCGTCGCCTCCAACCGTCGTCTCGGCGTCCTCGTCGACGCCGCCACAGGGGAGCTCGGCACGAATGCTGGTGGGACCACCGGGCGGGCTGCTCACCCACAACTCGCCGCCCGCCGCGTGCAGGCGGTCCGATAGCCCAGCGAGCCCGTGCCCCTTGGCCACATGCGCGCCGCCTTGCCCGTTGTCCGTCACGGTGACGCTGAGCCGGTCGCCGTACCGCTGCACTGACACCACCGCCTGGCTCGCCCCGCTGTGCTTGGCGATATTGACGAGTGCCTCCGCGATCGTGAAGTAGGCGGTCTGCTCGGCCAGCGCCGGCATGCGTTCGCAGCTCGGGGATGTCGAGCGAGACCGGGACGGTGGCCCGCGCCGCCAAGGCCGCCGCCGCCGCGGCCAGACCGCGGTCAGTGAGGATCGGCGGGGCGATGCCGCGGGACAGGGTGCGTAGCTCGTCCAGGGCCTCGCGGGTCTGCGCGATCGCCTCGTCGACCGTACGGCGGGCCGCATCGGGATCGGCGTCGAGTTGCTGCTTGGCCCGGCCGAGATCGACCGCGAGGCGGACCAAGCCGTTGCTGCGGACCGTCGTGAATGTCGCGCTCCAATCGGCGCAGCGCGGTCGCCTCGGCCGAGACCGCGGCGGCGGTCTGGGCCCGGGCGGTGGCTCGGTCCTGGGTCAGCCCGGCCACCTGGTCGCGCAGTTCGGCCACGCCGGTCAGCATGGCCCGCCCGAGGTACGCCTCGAGCAGGGCGCAGGCGCGAACCACAAACGGCAGGGTGAGCGTGAACACCACGCCCATGATCAGGTAGAAGCTGATCCGGTTCGCCGGGGTGTCGGCGAACCCGAGCAGCTCGGGCAGCTCGTAGTTGTCCTCGGTGTGTGGCAGGGCCCAGTCCCAGAAGATGTACGTCAGCCCGCCGAGCGCGCCCGACCACCACGTGACCACCACGACGAACGTGGCCACGCTCACCGGGAACCGCAACACCCCATGCAGCACGTCGAGCCATGCCTGGACGTCTCCCAACGGGGTGAACATGCGCCGCCACCAACCCGAACCCGGCGGTGCCTGGCGGTACTGCACCCGCAGCCGCGGCTGGCGCAGCACGGGGAGGATGCGCACCCGCTCCACCTCGGCCAGACCGCGGGCGGCGAACAGCGTTGCCACGAGCACCGGGATGCCGAGCAGAGTGATGAGCAGACCACCGCCGAGCGACAGACCGGTGATGACGAGGACGAACGCGATGATGCCGAGCGGAAAGCCGATCAGAACGTACGCCGTGTCGATGCCGAGCTGGGCCAGCAGACCTCGCGCCGGCGGTCGGTCGGCGGCGGCGTGTCGGGTCGGTGGCCTGGTTCGGCGTCGGGGTCGAGGCAGTGATGGTCGTCATGTCCTTGACGCTAGGTCGGTACGGGGCGTAGACCCATCCTGCCGCCTGGCCTCTTGGAGGTGGGGTTAACCCCACCTCCAATGTCGTCTGGACATCGATGCTGGCGCGCTTGGATGCGACTTGATCGCCGGTACGGCTGGTAGGTTGCGACGATGGCCACTCCGGCAGCGATCCGCTTCGCATCGCCGTCCAACCTCAGTGGCCGCCCGGGTCCGGACCGTGGTGGGTGTCGCCGTGCTGTTCGCCATCGCGGTGGTGGCCGGCGTGAAGCTCAGCTCCGACCCACCGGGGGCGCCGGCCTCGCCCGCCGCTGCCGGAGTGAACGCACCGGCACTGGCCGGACCCGCGTCGACGGCCTCGGCGTCGGCCGCGTCGGCCAGCGCCCACCGATACGTGTTCCCGGTGCCGGCCGCCGCAGCCACCTATGCGCACGGCCACGCCGAGTACCCCGCGGCCGACATCCTTGCGCCCTGCGGCACCCCGGTCGTGGCCGCGGCGGACGGGACAGTGCTGGAGCTGAACCGGGTGGACCGATGGGACCCGGCCACCGACGACGGCGCCTGGCGCGGTGGACGATTCATGTCGATTCTTGGCGACGACGGGGTGCGCTACTACGGCGCGCATTTCTCGGTGATCGTCGATGGCCTGGAGCCCGGGGCTCGGGTCGCGGCCGGGCAGCAGATCGGGCTGGTCGGGACGACCGGCTTGTCGAGCGCGTGTCACCTCCACTTCGGCATCTCGCCGCCGTGCGCGCGGGTTGGCGACTGGTGGAACCGGCGCGGTGTGATCTGGCCCTGGCCCTACCTGGACGCGTGGCGGGCCGGCACCGTCGACGTCGGCCGTACCTGAGGTGACCGCCTGGCACGCCGCGCACGGCTGCCCCGCCGCCCCCTGATCGCGCTTCCTGGCTCGCATCGTTGACGTGATCATCCGAATCCCTCCAAGATCGACGCAATCGGTCACCTCTTGGGCCTAAAGAACAGTGAGCGGCCCCGATTGGTGACCAGTTGTGTGGATCAAGAGCGAGGGAGGCCAGTGCGTAGACGCTTGGCGTGGGGTTGTGTGCAAGCCGGGCGCGGTAGGCTGTCTAAGGACAAACAGGATATTCAACTCAGGGTGGGCAGGGCGTACGCCAAGATCGCGATTTGTGCACGGCTTCACAAGCGCCTACGCTGACGCAAGCGGTGAGCCTTCGGCAGCACGCGGCGCACGGGGACGTGCCACATTCGCGCAGCTGGCACACGCCTGGCCGCTCAAAGAGACCGCCCATTCGGCCCGGAGCACCATGACCCAGCCCCGCGGGGAGCACCCCGCCGAGTCGCGACCAGCGTCGACCACTGACGAGCCTGGCCGTGCCGTGGTGACGCCTGGGTACCGGCCCAGCGCAGTGGTCGACGGCGGCTCGGGCGAGGAGTTTCCGGACCTCCCCGAAGCCACGGTTGCCCGGCTTCCGGAGTACCTGCGGGCGCTACACCACTTCTCCGAAGCCGGGCACGAGACGGTCTCGAGCGAGGCTCTCGCCGCGGCCGCCGGGGTCAACTCGGCGAAGTTGCGCAAGGACCTGTCGCACCTTGGCTCGTACGGCACCCGCGGCGTCGGCTACGACGTCGCGGTGCTCGTGGATCAGATCGAGTCCGTGCTCGGGCTGACCGAGCGGCGGGCCGTGGCGCTCATCGGTGTCGGGAATCTGGGGCACGCGCTGGCCGGGTACGCGGGTTTCGCCTCGCGTGGCTTCCGGTTCGCCGCGTTGCTGGACGCGGACCATTCGCGCGTGGGCGAGCGCATCGGCGGTCTGGTCGTGCATCACATCGACAATGTCGATACCGTCGTGCGCGAACACCGCATCAACATCGCGGTGATCGCGACGCCGGTCCACGCCGCGCAGGCCGTGGCCGACCGGCTGGTGGCGGCCGGCGTGACCAGCATCCTGAACTTCGCACCCTGTGTTCTGACCGTGCCCGACGGGGTGGACGTACGAAAGGTCGATCTCGCGGTTGAACTTCAGATCCTCAGCTTCCACGAGCGCCGGAAGGCCTCCGCTGCCGGTTGGGCCAACGGCGCGACCGTGAATCCCAACGGCGCGCGCCCGGCCGCCCTCGGCTTGGCCGAGGGGGTGGTCCCCCGGTGAACCTGCTTGTCGTCGGCGTGTCCCACCACACCGCCCCGGTTGAGTTGCTGGAGCGACTGTCCGTCTCGCGGGACGAGACCCCGCAGCTCCTGTCCCGCCTCGTGGGCACCCCGTATGTGTCCGAAGCTGTCGTCCTGTCCACCTGTAACCGCGTCGAGGTGTACGCCGCGGTGTCCGCGTTCCACGGCGGCCTGGCCGACGTCGGCTCGGTGCTCGCCGAGCGGGCCGGGGTCGACGTCGGCATGCTCGCGCGCCACCTGTACGTGCACTTCGACGCCGATGCGGCGCGGCATGCGCTCCGGGTTGCGGCTGGCCTCGACTCGATGGTGATTGGCGAGGCCCAGATCCTGGGTCAACTCCGCGAGGCGTACCAGACGGCGAGCGAGCGGGACACCGCTGGCCGCCTGCTGCATGAGCTGATGCAGCAGGCGTTGCGGGTTGGCAAGCGCGTGCACGCGGAGACCGGCATCGACCAGGCCGGTCAGAGCATCGTCAGCGCCGCACTCGCCCTGGCTCCGGACGGAGTCGCGGGCCGGTCGGCGCTCGTGATCGGAGCCGGGTCGATGGGCGCGCTCGCGCTGGCGACCCTTGCCCGCGCTGGTGCCGGGCCGCTGGCCGTGACCAACCGGGATACGGCCCGGGCCGCCCGCGCCGCCGAGGCTCACGGCGCCCAGGCCGTGGAGTTCGCCGCGCTGGTCGATCACCTCGCCGACGGTGGACCTCGTGGTCTGCGCTACCGCCTCATCGCAACCCGTACTGACGGCCGACGTCGTCGCCGCGGCGATGGCGGGCCGGGCGGACCGGCCACTGGTGATCTTCGATCTTGCGGTCCCGCGCGACGTGGCACCCGAGGTGGCCGACCTACCGGGAGTGGTGCTGGTCGACCTGGCGACTCTCGAGCGCGGCGAGCCTGGACGCGCCATCGGCCGCCGACCGGGCGGCCTCGGAGGCGATCGTGGCCGATGAGGTGGACGCCCTGCTTGGCTTGGCTGCGCGGCGCAGACGTGGCGCCGACGGTGGCCGCGCTGCGAGCCCGTGCGGACGAGGTTGTCGCGGCCGAGCTGCGCCGACTGCTCGAGCCGCCGCCCCGACCTCACCGACGAGCAGCGTGCCGACGTTGCCCACGCGGTGCACCGCGTCGTGCAGCAGCTGCTGCACCAGCCGACGGTGCGGGTGCGCCAGCTGGCCGCAACGCCGGCCGGGGACCAGTACATCGCCGTTCTCCGCGAGCTGTTCGACCTCGCCGTCCCCGACCCAGGCCACAACCTTGGCCGGGCGGTGGAGGTCCTTCCGGACGATGAGGAGCGAGCGCCAGGAGGACATCTCGTGACCCTCAGGCTCGGCACCCGTGGCAGCGCCCTGGCCATGGCCCAGGCGCAGCTCGTCGCCGACCAGGTCGCGGCCGCGCTCGGTGAGCCGGTCGAGCTGGTGGAGATCATCACCGACGGAGACCGGTCGGCGGCACCAGTTCAGCAGCTCGGCGTCGGCGTCTTCGTCTCCGCGCTGCGGGATGCGCTGCGCGCCAAGGACATCGACTTCGCGGTCCACTCGTACAAGGACCTGCCGACCGCTCCTCGCCGATGGCCTGACCATCGCGGCGGTGCCGGTGCGCGAGGATCCGCGCGACGCGTTGGTGAGCCGGGACGGTTCGCCGCTGTCCGCGCTGGGCGAAGGTGTCCGGATCGGCACCGGGGCACCTCGGCGGGTGGCGCAGCTGCGGGCGCTCGGGCGCGGGCTGGTGTGCCTTCCGATGCGTGGCAATGTGGACACTCGCCTGCGTAAGGTCGCCAGCGGCGAGGTCGACGCCGTCGTGCTGGCCGCGGCCGGGCTGCGTCGCCTTGGCCGCGCCGACGAGATCACGGAGATTCTTGAGCCCGACCTGATGCTGCCGGCGCCCGCTCAGGGCGCGCTCGCCGTGGAGTGTCGGTCGGGAGATCACAGCCTCGTTGAGCAGCTTGGCTGCCTTGACGATGAGCAGACCCGCGCCGCGGTGATCGCGGAGCGTACGCTGCTCGCCACATTGGAGGCCGGTTGCAGCGCGCCGGTCGCCGCCCTCGCTGTCGTCGTGGACAATGTGGACGGAGCTAGGGAGATCGTTCTGCGTGGTGCCGTATTCGAACCGGACGGTAGCCGTGCCATCCGGATGACGCGCACCGGAACGCTTGCCGACGCCGCCGAGGTGGGTTCGAGGCTGGCCGCCGAGCTCCTCGCCGAGGGCGCCGATCAGTTACTGGGAGAGCATGCATGACCCGAACCCGAAAGACCGTCGGCCGGATCAGCTTCGTCGGAGCAGGACCCGGCGATCCGGGCCTGGTTACCCGTCGTGCCCACGACGCGGTCCGCGCCGCCGATCACGTGATCTACGACCGGGACTTGCCGGAGGCACTCCTGGAATGGATCCGGGCCGAGGCGATAGGCGCCAATGACGAGAGCACGTCGCAGTCGGAACCGGCCGAGCAGACCCAGTTCAGCCCGGCTGAGGGCGTGCCCGGAGATGTGGCCAAGGTCCTGCTGTCGGCGGCAAGGTCGGGACTTCGCGCGGTGCACCTGGTGGCCGGGGATCCATTCGAGCACGACTCGGTGGTCAAGGAGGTTCAAGCCGTGGCCCGGACCGCGGTGCCGTTCGAGGTCGTCCCGGGCGTGAGCGGACCGGCCGGTGTCGCGACGTACGCTGGCGTGGCCTTGACGGGTATCCGGACCACTGTGGACGTTGACGACGTCCATGGGCTCGACTTCGAGGCGCTCGCGGCAGCGGCAGCACGGGGACTCGCGATGACCGTCGACGCGGGTGACCTGGCCGCCGTCCGCGACGGGCTGCTCGCCGCCGGTCTCGACGGAGGCACCCAGATCGCGGTAACCGGCGACGGCACTGGAGAGACCGAGTACACCACGACCTCCACTGTGGACAGTTTCGTCGCGGCGGCGTTGGGCTTCAGCGGCCGGGTGGTGCTGAGCCTCGGCCACGGATTGTCGCACCGGGACAAGCTCGGATGGTGGGAGAACCGCCCGCTGTACGGCTGGAAGGTGCTGGTGCCCCGCACCAAGGAGCAGGCCGGCGCCATGAGCGAGCGGCTTCGGGCGTACGGCGCGATGCCGTGCGAGGTGCCCACGATCGCGGTCGAGCCGCCCCGCACGCCGGCCCAGATGGAGCGGGCGATCAAAGGTCTGGTGGACGGCCGGTACGCCTGGACCATCTTCACCTCGGTCAACGCGGTGCGGGCGGTCTGGGAGAAGTTCGCGGAGCACGGCCTCGACGCGCGCCACTTCGGCGGCGTGAAGATCGCCTGCATCGGTGAGGCGACGGCCGACGCGGTCCGGGCCTTCGGCATCCAACCCGAGCTGGTTCCGAGCGGGGAGCAGACCAGTGAGGGCCTGCTCACCGAGTTCTCGCCGCACGACGAGATCCTCGACCCGGTCGGTCGAGTGCTGCTGCCCCGGGCCGACATCGCGACCGAGACCCTCGCTGCCGGGCTCACCGAGCGCGGCTGGGAGGTGGACGACGTCACGGCGTACCGCACGGTCCGGGCCGCACCGCCGCCCGCCGAGATCCGGGACGCGATCAAGTCCGGGGGCTTCGACGCGGTCCTCTTCACCTCGTCGTCGACCGTGCGGAACCTGGTCGGCATCGCGGGCAAGCCGCACACCCGGACCGTGGTCGCCGTGATCGGCCCGAAGACGGCCGACACCGCCGCTGAGTTCGGGCTGCGGGTCGATGTGCAGCCACCGCATTCGTCCGTGCCGGACCTGGTCGAGGCGCTCGCGGCCTACGCCGTGGAGTTGCGGGAGAAACTGGCCGCCATGCCGGCCAAGCAACGCCGTGGCTCGAAGGTGCAGGGACCCACCGGCGCTGCGCTTCCGCTGATTCGTAGTAACAGGAGCGATGTCGATGTCGTATCCGACGTTCGGCCGCGCCGCATTGCGTCCACCGCCGCCATGCGGCGGATGGTGGCGGAGACGCGGGTGCACCCGGCCGAACTGGTGCTACCGATGTTCGTGAGGGAAGGGCTCTCCGAGCCCCGACCGATCAGCTCTCTACCCGGCGTGGTTCAGCACAGCCGCGAGTCGCTGCGCAAGGCCGCGGTCGCCGCGGTGCAGGCCGGCGTCGGCGGGATCATGCTCTTCGGCGTCCCCGACCACAAGGACGAGGTCGGCTCTGGCGGGACCGATCCGAACGGGATCCTCAACGTCGCGATCCGCGACGTGGTAGCCGAGGTCGGCGACGCGACCGTGGTGATGGGTGACCTGTGCCTCGACGAGTTCACCTCGCACGGACACTGTGGAGTGTTGGCGCCCGACGGCAGCGTCGACAATGACGCGACCCTGATCCGATACGCCGAGATGGCGGTGGCCCAGGCCGAGGCGGGGGTCGACATCGTGGGCCCGTCCGGAATGATGGACGGCCAGGTGGGCGTCGTGCGCAAGGCGTTGGACGCGGCCGGCCATCAGGACGTGTCGATCCTGGCCTACGCGGCCAAGTACGCCTCAGTCTTCTACGGTCCGTTCCGCGAGGCCGTGGAGTCGTCGCTGCAGGGCGACCGCAAGACGTACCAGCAGGACCCGCCCAACGTGCGGGAGGCTTTGCGCGAGGTCGCGCTCGACGTCGCCGAGGGCGCCGACATCGTGATGGTGAAGCCGGCCCTGCCGTACCTCGACGTCATCTCCGCGGTTCGGTCCACAGTAGACATTCCGGTCGCCGCCTACCAGGTCAGCGGCGAGTACGCCATGGCCGAGGCCGCGGTGGCCAACGGCTGGCTCGATCGGGAGCGGGTTATCCTCGAGACCCTCACCTCAATCCGCCGGGCCGGCGCCCAACTCATCCTCACCTACTGGGCCACCGACGCCGCCCCCTTGCTGCGCTGACTGAGATTCGCAGGGCGCGGGCCATGACCGTCCGAACGGATTCGACATCGCCTGGACTGTGGCGCGGCGTGTCGCGATCCGGGGCTTCATATGTGGTCCGATATCAATATCAGCCTGTGAGATCGGATCATTCCCCATCGGCGCACCCGTGCTCTCACGCTCGATCCGAGAGCGTGCTGGCGGGAGGCGCCAACCAGCAGCTGCCGGCGTGGTAGGCGTTCAACATCAGCGATATCGCTGAGTGATATTGATATCGCAACGCCACGTGTCCACTCACCCGACACACTCGACGTAATGTGGTGGCTTAACGGAGCCGGCGACCTGATGGACAGCCGAGGTTAATCCACGCCGAGGCGAGTTGCCAGGTCGGCGGTGTCCACTTCGAACTCACGCCACTCGCGGTCGGGCTGGAAGCCGAGTTCCTTGTTCACCGCCTGCAGCGTCTCCCGCTCCGTGGCGTGCCAGGTCTGCACCTCGCGCAACTGCGGCTCCGCTGCCCGCAACTCCAGCAGCATCCGGGCCTTGATGGCGCGGGCCAGGCCGTAACCGTTGTGCACTGGCATGATCACGGTGTCGTACTGGTCGGCCCGGGTGGGGTGCTGCGCCGGCACCACGAGCTCGGTCAGGCCGGCCACCTTGTCGCTGCGTTCGTGGATGGCTACTACGACGTACGGCCGAAGGCCCCGAGCGGTGAGGTAGCGCAGACTCGCCCGGAGCCGGTCGGTGTCGTACGAGCTACGCCGCAGGTCCATCTCGCCGGTCGGGTCCATGCGGCGTACCTGCTTGGTCTCCGCGTAGGCAGGCAGCAACTCGTCGGGCAGGTCGCCGGCGTACACCTCGACCCGGTACCCCGGCACGAGGCCGGCCGCCATCTCCTCGATGTGGCCCCAGTCCACGTCCGGCAGCGAGAGGATGCTGCGCATTTCGGTGTAGACATGCGCGAAGCCCTGGGACTGGTAGAACCTCGCACCAGGCGTGTCAGCGGCCACTTCGATGCCGAGGGAGTTGAAATTCTCGGTGACCGCGTGCTCCGCCACCGCCTTGAGCAGCGCTGGGCCGATCCCTTGGCCGCGCATGCGCGGAACGACGAACATCTCCAGCACGCCAAGGTCGCTGAGCACCAGCAGCCGGCCGTAGCCCAGCACCGTGCCGTCGTCGTCCTCAGCCAGCCAGGTCAGTCGCCGCTCGCCGGGCATCTTCTCGGCGAGGAATTCGCGAAGCCGCTCGTCGCCCCAGGACGGATCGTCGGGGAGGTCGGCGGCGAGGACCTCGTTGTGTGCCTTCAACCAGCCAGCGATCTCCGCTGCCGGGGCGGTACCAGGATCCCACTCCCGAAGCCTCACCAGACCAGCTTGCCGGCTGTCCGGGGCGCGCGACAATGGGCAGCGGGTCGTTGAGTCACGTTTGTGGTCTTTGGGCATCACTCAATGTTTCGAGAACGTTGCCCGTAGCTATCGGCGGCCTGGAACACGGTCCGGGCGTACTCCTCGCCCGGCTGCAGCCGGGCGATCGCGGCAGTCCATCCGCTGAGCTGTTTCAGGTCTTCGCCGCCGGAACAGAGCAACCTCCCGACCGCGACGCTCGCGTCATCGATGTCGTACGGATCCTGAATCTGGTCGTCGTCGCCGTCAGTCGCGTATAGGCGCCACACGGCTGGCAGCAACAGCATCGGACCCATGGCACGGTCATAGTTGGGATCGGCATCGAACGCGCCCGCGTCGGTGTCGGCCACAAGTGCTCGACCGTCCCGACCGTCCAACAGCGGACCGACGACCGGCGGGCTCGATCGCCCGCCCCGATCGAGCACTGCGCCCCCGGCCTGGCCGTGATGGGAGGCGATCTCCCCGATGCCGGCGAGTGTGGTCCAGCCGAGATGACAGTTCGGCGCAGCACTCTGGAGCACCAGCTGGGCGTAGCCGTAGGCCTGCACCGCGATCGCTGGAACGTCGAGCACGACACCGACCCGGCTCGCCCAGGGTGCCAGCGCGTCGGCTGGGCGGGTCAGCGCCGTCGGCGGCGCTGACGCGGGCGCGGGCGCAATGGGCGGCACCGTCGCGATCACGGCACCGGGGCCCGTTGAGGTCGGTGCAGCGGCCACCCCCGGTGTTCGCGGAGCGGTGAGCCGGCCGATGAGGCCACCGGCGATGAGCAACGCCACCAGGAGCACCAACGCGACCGCGGCCGTGCGGAGGGCGGGTCGCGTGGACGGTTTCTCGGCCGGTGGGATCCGGCGCGGCGATGCGGCAATAGTGGGCAGGCCCGGCACGGTCTCGTCGGTCACGGCTGGCCGGATCATCGGTGCCGAGTCGGCGGGCAACGGTGCGGTGTCACCGGTTCCATCGGCGGACCCGGCGCTCAGATCAACGGTGTCGCGAGGTTCGTCGTCGGACTGCCCGCTGCCGCGCGTCGCCTCGCCATCGTTGCCGGGACTCATGACTTGAGTATCGCCGAACGGCCCCGCCGCGGTGGGCCGCTCGACCGCGGTACGTGGGCTGTTCAGACCGACTTCAGGCCGCAACGCGATGTGGCTGACATCGTTACCCCTGGCGACCTTGTGAAGCGATCCAACCGGCCCGTTTCGACAATGGCAATCCTCGACGGGATACGGCAGTATGATCCCCGACTTCCCAGGGGGCGGAGGTTCACCCGTGTCGGCATCGCTTGACCTGCCGAGCGGACTGGTGACGTTCCTCTTCACCGACATTGAGGGATCGACCCGGTTGGCGCAATTGCTCGGCGCCCAGTATCGGCCTGTGCTCGCGGAGCACCGGCAGATACTTCGTCGTGCGCTTGGAGCGGGTGACGGTGTGGCGCTGTTCACGGAAGGTGACTCCGTGTTCGCCGCGTTCCCCGATGCCAACGCGGCGATCCGGGCTTGTGCCGAGGCGCAGCGAGCGTTGGTCGCGCACGAATGGCCCGACCCGCAGGCCCCCCCGCGGGTACGAATGGGACTGCACTCGGGTTTCGCCGAGCCTGTCGGTGGGGAGTACGCGACCCCTGAGGTGCATCGGGCCGCCCGGGTGGCGTCGGCCGCCCACGGCGGTCAGGTGCTCTGTTCCGCGGCCACCGCCCGGCTCGCAGCTGACCTACCGGCAGACGCTGAGCTGGTGGACCTGGGGCTGTTCCAGCTGCGGGGTTTCGACGGTCGAGAGCGCCTCTTCCAACTCGTAGCCGACGGTCTGGAGCGGCGTTTCCCGCGCCCCCGCACGGCCACCGCCGCGGCGCACAATCTGCCCGCGCCCGCGGCCAGCTTCGTGGGAAGGGAAGCAGAGAAGGCCGAGTTGAGCAACTTGGTCGGCAATCGCCGCCTGGTGAACGTTGTCGGTCCCGGCGGCGCTGGCAAGACCCGGCTGGCGCTCGAGGTGGCCGGCGAGGCGGTGCCGGCCTACGCGGACGGTGTCTGGTTCGTGGACCTGGCCGCGGTGACCGACCCATACCTGATCGCCGTGGCGGTCGCGGAGGCGCTCGGTGTCCGGCCCGAACCCGGACGGCAGATTCTTGAAACGATCATCGACTTCCTCTCGTCCCGCGAGTTGCTCCTGGTGCTGGACACCTGCGACGCGCACCTGAGCGCGGTCAAGCCGTTGGTGCAGCGTCTCATCGGCGCCGGACCCGGGGTCCGCGTGGTGGCGACCAGCCGCGAGCCGCTGGGCGTACCCGGCGAGTTGGTCTGGCGCATCCCCCCGATGGGTGTGCTGAGCGACCACGGCACCACGCCGGACGCGGTGGCGCTGCTGCTGGATCGGGCCGAGGCGGCTCGGGGCGGCCGCGTTGCTGGTCCCGGAGGAAATGGCTCATCTGCAGCGCGTGGCGCAGCGTCTGGATGGATTGCCGCTCGCGCTCGAGCTCGCTGCCGCCCGGCTGCGGCTCTTCTCCGCCAGCCAGCTCGCTGATCGGCTGGAGGACCTGCTCGGCACCCTGGACGCGGGGATGGGTCAGACCGGCGAGTTCGCCATCGTCACGGTCGGTCGGCATCGCCACTCCACGCTGCGTGCCACCGTCGACTGGTCGTACCGGCACCTGCCCACAGAGGCCGCCTCGCTGCTGCGCCAGCTGAGCGTGTTCGCTGGCGGAGTCGACCTGGCCACGGTTGAGTGGGTGGCGGGGCCGGTCGCGGTCAGCCAGCTGGCCGTACTCGTGGACAAGTCCTTGGTGTCGGTGGAGCCTGGACCGACCAAGGCCGACGTCTCCTATCGGGTGCTCGACCCGATCAAGGCTTTCGGGACCCGGGCGCTGGCGCAGGCTGGCGAGGACGAGGCCGCGCGGGATCGCCACTTGGCCTGGGCGCTGCACGCGGTCGCCCGAGTGCACACCGACGCCGATGGCCGACCGGTGACCCTGTCTACGTACCCGCTGGATTCCCTTGCCGCCGAGGTTCGTGCCGCACTCCTGTGGAGCGTTACGGCGGGACGGATCCGCGACGGCCTGCGCCTCGCGGTCGGGCTGGATGAGTGGTGGCGGGAGCGTGGCCTGGCCCGGGAGGGGCGCCTCTGGTTGTTCCGACTCTTCGAGAAGATGGGCAACAGCGAGGAAGTTCCGGCGGCGGAGCTCGCGGTCGCCTACCACGTGTTCTCTCGCCACGCCGGAGCCGACGGAGAGCTCACCGAGCAGTTGCGGCTGTTGGTCCTGGCCGAGGAGGCCGCCTGGCGTAGCGGTCAGGCCGCCATGATCGCGCGGGTCAGCGCCTGCCGAGGCGAGGCACTGGTCGCGCTTGGGCGCGAAGAGGAGGCGGAACGGGCCTGCCGTGACGTGATCGACTGGGCCCGGAACCGGCACGTGGACGCCGAAGCGCTGCCGGCCGTGTTCTGTCTCGCCCAGATGCTCTGGAAGCGCGGTTCCCTGGCCGAGGCGGCGACCGAACTGGGCGCGGCCCGGGCGGTGGCCTCGACGCACCCGACTGAGCGCGGCCGGCGCAGCATCGACATGCTGCTCGGCATGGTCGCATTGTCCCGGGGGGACCTGATCGCGGCGCACGACCATATCGTGGTGGCGCTGCGGTTCCGGATGGTCCATGGCTACCACTGGGCCGCGACGGAGGCGCTCACGGCGATGGCGGTCCGCTGTGCACTCGGCGGCGAGATGACCCAGGCGGCGACGCTGTTCGGCGCGTCACAGGCAGCCCGCGCTCGGCTACGCACCCACCGCGGCGTCGATCGGTCCGATGGGCCAGCGGCACGAGTCGGCAGTACGCCACATCATGGGCGACTCCGCCTTCGACGAGTCCTACGCGGCCGGCGCGGCGATGACTCTGGCCGAGTCGACGACCTACGCGCTCGCGGTGGACCACCCGGATCTGATGCACGCCCTGGTCCGCCTGTCCATCGACACCGACCCCACGGCTGACCTGTCGATGCCCACCTTCAAGGAGTGACGTCCGGCTAAAGAATCGTCCAGGTGTCGCCGCTGTTGAGCAGGGAGGCCAGTTCGAGCTCCGGCTCCTGCACCTTGGCTGCCGCAGACTGCACCTGGGTCCGGACCAGGTTGTCGTACGTGGGCCGGCTCACCCGGCGGAAGACACCTATCGGCGTGTGGGACAGGTCGAGGTTCGGCAGCCGGGACAGCGCGAAGGCGTACGCCGCGTCCGGCACGGTCTCGTCGTGTACCACGACTTCACCCGGTTCGACCGAGGCAGAATCCCGCACCTCCAGACCGAAGCCGCCCGGCGGGTGCACCACGGAGAACTGTCGGTCGGCGCCGAACGCAATCGGCTGTCCGTGCTCGAGCCGGATCAGCGCGGAGTCGCGGGTTTCGGGCTCCTTGAGGAGGTCGAACGCTCCGTCGTTGAAGATGTTGCAGTTCTGGTAGATCTCAACGAAGGCAGATCCCTGGTGCGCGGCCGCCGCCCGGAGCACCGACTGCAGGTGCTTGCGATCGGAGTCGATCGTGCGGGCCACGAACGAAGCCTCGGCACCGAGCGCCAACGAAAGCGGGTTGAACGGTGAGTCGGCCGAGCCGGCCGGCGTTGACTTGGTGACCTTGCCGAGTTCGGACGTGGGCGAGTACTGGCCCTTCGTGAGCCCGTAGATCCGGTTGTTGAACAGCAGGATCTTCAGGTTCACGTTGCGCCGCAGCGCGTGGATCAGGTGGTTGCCGCCGATGGAGAGGGCATCTCCGTCACCGGTGACCACCCACACCTGCAGGTCGGGACGGGACACCGACAGGCCGGTGGCGATCGCCGGTGCCCGGCCGTGGATCGAGTGCACCCCGTAGGTGTCCATGTAGTACGGGAACCGCGACGAGCAGCCGATGCCGGAGACGAAGACGATCCGTTCCTTCGGGATGCCGAGCTCAGGCATGAACGACTGCATTGCCGCCAGAATCGCGTAGTCCCCGCAGCCGGGGCACCAGCGCACCTCCTGGTCGGTCTTGAAGTCCTTCGCGGTCAGCGTGAGGGCGACCGGCTCAGGCATTTTTCACCACGTCCTTCAACATGGACTCCAGCTCCCCGGACGTGAACGGCAGACCGCGGACCTGGTTGTACGGGATGGCGTCGACGAGGAACCGGCCCCGGATGACGTGCGCCAACTGGCCGAGGTTCATCTCCGGGATGACGACCTTGTCGTAGGACTTGAGCACCGAAGCCAGATTCGCTGGCATCGGGTTGAGGTGACGCAGGTGCGCCTGCGCGATCGGCAGACTCTGCTGGCGCAGCGCTCGGCAGGCGGCCCCGATCGGTCCGTAGGTCGAACCCCAACCGAGGACGAGCACGCGCGCCGTCCCGTCCGGGTCGTCGACCTCCACGTCCGGCACTGGGATCCCCTCGATCCGCGCCGCCCTGGTGCGCACCATGAAGTCGTGGTTGGTCGGGTCGTAGGAAATGTCGCCGGTCTTGTCCGCCTTCTCCAGACCGCCGATGCGGTGCTCCAGGCCAGGCGTGCCGGGCACCGCCCACGGCCGGGCCAGGGTGGTCGGGTCGCGCAGGTACGGCAGGAACGTACCGTCCGGACCGTTGGGCTCCGTGGCGAAGCTCACCTGCAGATCGGGCAGGTCGTTGACGTCCGGGAGAAGCCACGGCTCCGATCCGTTGGCGATGTAGCCATCGGAGAGCAACAGCACCGGAGTGCGGTAGGTCAGCGCGATCCGGGCCGCCTCGAGGGCGGCGTGGAAGCAGTCCGACGGCGAGTTCGGGGCGATCACTACCGCCGGCGCCTCGCCGTGCCGGCCGAACAGAGCCATGTTCAGGTCGGCCTGCTCGGTCTTGGTGGGCATGCCCGTCGACGGGCCGGCGCGCTGCACGTCGATGACGACCAGCGGCAGTTCCAGCGCGATCGCCAGCGAGATCGTCTCGCCCTTGAGCGCGATGCCGGGTCCGCTCGTGGTGGTCACCCCGAGCGCGCCGCCGTACGAGGCGCCCAATGCCGCACCGATCGCGGCGATCTCGTCCTCGGCCTGCATGGTGGTCACGTTGAAGCGCTTGTGCTTGCTCAGCTCGTGCAGGATGTCGCTGGCCGGGGTGATCGGGTACGCGCCCAGGAACACGGGCAGCTTGGACCGTACGCCCGCCGCCACCAGCCCGAGCGCCAGCGCCACGTTGCCGGTGATGTTGCGGTAGTTGCCGGGCGACATCTTCGCCGGCTTGACCTCGTAGCGGACGCCGAAGTCCTCCGTCGTCTCACCGAAGTTCCAGCCCGCCTTGAACGCGGCGATGTTGGCGGAGGCGAGCGTCGGCTGGCTGCCGAACTTCCGATCGAGGAAGGTGAGCGTCGACTCGTACGGCCGCGAGTACATCCAGGAGAGCAACCCCAGGGCGAACATGTTCTTCGCCCGCTCCGCGTCCTTTTTGGAGATCTCGAAGTCCTTGAGCGCGCCGACCGTCATCGAGGTCAGCGCGACCGGGTGCAGCACCCACCGGTCGAGCGTGCCGTCCTCAAGCGGGTTTGCGTCGAAGCCGACCTTGGCCAGATTGCGCTTGGTGAACTCGTCCGTGTTCACGATGATGTCGGCGCCACCGGGAAGGTCGTCGAGGTTCGCCTTGAGCGCGGCCGGGTTCATCGCGACCAGTACGTTCGGCGCGTCACCCGGGGTAAGGATGTCGTAGTCGGCGAAATGGACCTGGAAGCTCGACACACCCGGCAGGGTCCCTGCGGGCGCCCGGATCTCGGCCGGGAAGTTCGGCAGGGTCGAGATGTCGTTACCGAGCTGAGCGGTCTCCGACGTGAATCGGTCGCCGGTGAGCTGCATGCCGTCGCCAGAGTCGCCGGCGAATCGGATGACCACTCGATCCAGTTGACGGACCTGTTTGGTCACGGGTGGGGCCTCCTTGGAGGGCCGGAACGTATCAATGAAAAGCCTACGTCGGTAGTCTGCACGGACACTCGCCGGTAGTACTCCTCCGGCCAGGTGATGTGATCATTCGTACGGATATCCGACTCGTTCGACGGGCGAAGTCCCGCGCCCTAAGTACGGGTAAGCAAGACAGATGGTTCGTCCCGCAAATGGAGTTAACGCCTCAGTGCCGGAATCGTCACCGCCTGTGCCGGCGTACGCTCAGATTGTGGATCTAGTTGGGGGGTCGTCGGCTCCCAGTGTGCTGGGTGAACCGATCAGGTTCGTCGTCGACTGGGGCCGTCGATACTCCCTGTGGGTCTTCAACTTCGGCTTGGCGTGCTGCGCCGTCGAGTTCGTCGCTGCGGGGGTGGGCCGCCACGATGCCACCCGGCTCGGCGTGATCCCGTTCGCGCCCGGTCCTAAGCAGGCCGATGTGATGGTGGTATCCGGCACCCTCACCGACAAACTGGCACCGGCGGTGAAGCGGCTGTACGACGAGATGCCCGACCCCAAGTACGTGGTCTCGTTCGGTGCGTGCGCCAACTGCGGGGGCCCGTACTGGGACTCCTACTCCGTGACCAAAGGTGTGGACCAGCTGATCCCAGTCGATGTGTACATCCCCGGCTGCCCGCCAAGGCCCGAGGCGCTTTGGCATGGCATCGTGCTGCTGCAGGAGAAGCTCGCCCGGGCGGCCGCCGGAGCCGAACCCCGCGAACCGCCCGCCACCGGGCCGCCCTCGGTCGAAGCCCTGACGGCGCCGCTGCTGCGACCGCCGCCCGGCCAGGCGGACCGGCCGTAGGATCGGATCGTGACTCCGGCTGAGGTGGGTGCGGCGCTGATCGCGGAGCTCGGTGACGGCGCCGCGAGTGTCTCGGGCGGCGACCGGTGGGCACGGGCCACTGTGGATGTACCCGTGGCTCGGTGGGTCGATGCCCTCGGCTGTGCTCGGGATCACCTCGGCTGCGACTTTTTCGATTGGCTCTCCGCCGTGGATGAGGAAGGCCGAGGGTTCGGCCTAGTCGCCCACGTCTGGTCCACTGTGTCCCGTCACGGGGTCCTCGTCCGTACCCTCGTGTCTCATGACGCGCCGACAGCGCCGTCTATTGTGGACGTCTATCCGGGTGCTGCGTGGCACGAACGGGAGACGCACGAGATGTTCGGCATCGACTTCCCCGGCCATCCGGACCTCGCCCCGCTCCTGCTGCCCCCCGAATTCGAAGGCCACCCGCTGCGCAAGGACTTCATCCTCGCGGCTCGGGTCGCAAAGCCCTGGCCGGGTGCTATTGAGCCTGGCGAGTCGCATGTGGACACGGCTCCCAGACGCCAGCCGATGCGACCACCCGGCGTGCCCGCCCCAGGCGAGTGGGGTCCGGCCTGATGTCCTTTGCGGACGGGCGGTTGCAGGCGCAGTGTCGCGGGGTGATCTCGCTGATCGGCAGCTTGATCGGCCACGGTTGGGCGATGTCGATGAAGGTCGTGAATTGGCCGTCCTCGACATACTCGTGTTTGCTGACCTCGAGGCGGTACGTATAGACCGTGATTCCGTCCTCGGTCTCGATTCGCCAGTAGAACGGGATCTCCGCCTCAGCGTAGAGCGCGGGCTTGGCGAAGCGGTCCATGGTCTGCGAGCTCTGCGACACGATTTCGACCACGAGGACGACCTCGTGCGGCTGGAACTTCGACGGTCGCCGCGCGGCCGCCTCGGCCGACGTCACGAGGACGTCCGGAATCAACGAACGACGCCGATTGATTCGGACCTCGACGCCCTGTGTGACGCTAAGGTCATTCGGACTCTGTCTCAGCAGTGCAACGCCGAGCAGCATCGCCAGGGTCTGGTGGGTATTCGTGGGGGAGGGGGGCACGATGAGCACTCCATCGACGAGTTCTCGGCGGCGGCCGTCTTCCGGCAGTTCGTCGAGGTCGTCGGTGGTCCAACCACCCACGGGCGGGGCTTCCTCGTCCAACGCTGCGGTCACCTACTCACCGTATCGGCGTGCCTCCGGGCGCGCGCAAGCTCGCAATCCCGTAAGTGCAGTATGAGTTCATGGCTAGTGCGGGGAACCGCAGGGAGCGGACGGCTGGTGACCTGCCGCCCCGATCGCGGGGCGTGATCGCGCTCTTCGAGGAGAACTGCACGGTGTGCATGCTGTGCGCGCGGGAGTGTCCCGACTGGTGCATCTACATCGATTCGCACAAGGAAGAGGTTGTCGTCCCAGGCGCGTCACGGCCACGCCAGCGCAACGTGCTCGACCGGTTCGCGATTGACTTCTCGCTCTGCATGTACTGCGGCATTTGCATTGAGGCGTGCCCGTTCGACGCGCTCTACTGGTCGCCGGAGTTCGAGTACGCGGAGCCAGATATCCGCGATCTCCTGCACGAGCGGGAAACTCTGCGGAAGTGGATGTGGACGGTCCCAGTGCCGCCGGCTCACGACCCGATGGGAGAACCGGCTAAGGAACAGACCGCAGCGGCCCGGCACCAGCGTTCCGGGTGAGCTCGTCGCTGGGCCCGGCTGGCTCGTCCGTACCCGACGCCACCGTTTCGTCGAACGCGGAGTCGTAGCCGACGAAGTACGTCGGTCGGCCCTGCACCGCTGCGTAGAGCCGGCCGAGGTACTCACCCAGCAGTCCCAGACACAACAGTTGCGCGCCGCCGAGGAACAGCACCGTCGCGATCACCGACGGCCAGCCGCGGACGGTCTCCTCACGTGTGTAGGCGACCGCCACATAGACGAACATGCACAGGCAGAAGAAGAAGCTGATCAGCCCGAGCCAGGTCGCGATGCGAAGGGGTGCGGCGGTGAAATTCGTGACGCTGTCGGTGGCCAGAGCCACCATCTTGCGCAGCGGGTACTTCGTCCGGCCAGCGGCCCGCTTCTCGCGGACATACCCCACCTCGCCGGATGGGAACCCGATCCACGGGACGAGGAGGCGGTAGACGGGCTGGCGCTCTGGCAGCTGTCGAAGAGCATCGACCGTGGCGCGGCTCAGCAGCCGGAAGTCGCCGGCGTTCGGCTGCACCTTGATCCCGGCCCACCGACCCATGAGCCAGTAGTAGAGGCCGGCCGTTCCCCGCTTGCCGGCCGTATCTGTGCTGCGGTCGAGTCGTACGCCATAGACGATGTCGAGGTCTTGTGCTCGGGCAAGAGCGAGCATCTCGGTGATCTTCTCGGGCGGATCCTGCAGGTCAGCGTCGAGGCTCACGACGTACTCGCCGAACGCCAGCCGCAGACCGGCGGTGAGCGCCGCCTGGTGGCCAGAGTTGCGGCGCAGCCGCACCACCCGCACCTGGCGCCAGCTCCGGCGCACGCCGAGGAGCTGGGCCGCGGTTGTGTCGGTGCTGCCATCGTCGACCGCGACCACCTCGTACGTCGCGCCGAGGTTGTCCAGGACGGGACGGAGCCGCTTCACGAGCAGCGGCAGGACCTCCGCCTCGTTGAACATCGGAATCACGACCGACAGCACCGGTGTGGAGTCGCTGGTCACCGTGCCCCCTCTGGATGGAATGGCCCACCCTACCGCCCGCGCGGCGCGGTACTCCGGGGGCGCCGCACGGAGTGCCCGCTGGGCTCTTGGCTTCACAGGAACTTCCCAGCCGATCCCCGAGGGCGGCTCGGGGTACCGCGCGGGATTATTGGAACCAGGTGCGGGGTTACAGAGATGCCCCGTCCTTTGAAGGAGAGAACTTCCGTGCATGGGCATCGCAACGGCCTCAAGACCGCTGCTCTTCTAGGCCTGCTGACCTCACTCATTCTGCTCGTCGGCTACTGGTTCGGTGGCGGTCCTGGGCTGATCATCGCGCTACTGGTATCGCTCGGCATGAACGCCGCGACCTACTTCTACTCGGACAAGATCGCGCTGCGGACCATGGGTGCGCAACCGGTCACCGAGGCACAGATGCCGCAGCTGTACGCCATGGTGCGCGAGCTGTCCACCCAGGCCGGGCAGCCGATGCCCCGCCTGTACGTCTCGCCGACGCCGCAGCCGAACGCGTTCGCGACTGGTCGCAACCCGCAGAACGCCGCCGTGTGCGTGACCGAGGGCATCCTCGGCATGCTGTCGCCCCGGGAACTGCGCGGCGTCATCGGGCACGAGTTGTCCCATGTGTACAACCGGGACATTCTGATCTCGTCCGTCGCGGCGGCCTTGGCCGGCATCATCACGTTCCTTGCACAGATCGCCTGGTTCATCCCGATCGGGCAGTCCGATGACGACGACGGACCGGGCATCCTGGGCATGCTGCTCCTGCTGATCCTTGGCCCGCTGGCTGCGGCGATCATTCAGATGGCCATCAGCCGGAGCCGGGAGTACCAGGCCGATGCCTCCGGTGCCCAGCTCACCGACGACCCGCAAGCTCTGGCAGAAGCCCTGAAGAAGATCCACATGGGCACTCAGGCCATGCCCCTGCCGGCCGACGGTCAGCTCGCCAGCACTGCCCACCTCATGATCGACAACCCGTTCCGCGGTGGCGGACTGCGAAGCCTGTTCTCCACCCACCCGCCGATGGAGGAGCGCGTGCGGCGTCTTGAGGAGATGGCCCGCAACTCCGGCCAGATCCAGTACCGCAGCTGATCCGTTCTATACACGTCCGCCCCGGTCCAGGCCTCCCGCCCGGCCGGGGCGGCCGGTCTCTCGATGATCTTGCGGTCCACTGCGCTGATCTTGGAGAAATGCGGGTGATGGAGATCAAAGCCACGGCTTATCTCCAAGATCGCGCACGAGTGGGTCGGCGCGTGGCGGCGTCAGCGGTAGTTGGTGAACTGGAGGGCGATGCCGAAGTCCTCAGCCTTGAGCATGGCGATCACGGTCTGCAGGTCGTCCTTCTTCTTGGCGGTGACTCGGAGCTGATCGCCCTGGATCTGCGCCTGGACGCCGCGGGGACCGTCGTCGCGGATCTTCTTGCTGATCGCCTTGGCCTTCTCAGAGTCGATTCCCTGCACGATCTTGCAGTCGATCTTCTGTCCCTTGCCGGACGTCTGCGGGTCGCCGGCGTCGAGTGACTTCAGCGAGATTTGACGCTTGACCAGCTTCTCCTTGAACACGTCCAGGGCAGCCTTGACCCGATCCTCGGTGTCGGCCTTGATGGTGACCGCCTCGTCCCCGGCCCAGCTGATCTCGGCGTTGGTGCCGCGGAAGTCGAACCGCTGCGCCAACTCCTTGGCGGCCTGGTTGAGTGCGTTGTCCACCTCCTGGCGATCGACCTTGCTGACGACGTCGAACGAGGATGTGTCGGCCACGATGAATCGCTCCCGTTATGTATGAATTGTCCGGACGTCGATGGACGTACCGGACGTCCTGTCTGAGACGGTACTCGCTGGGTCCGCGAGTGCGGGGCTCGCTGGCGCTCGCTCCTCGCGTCGCGATACCCCTTTGCGGAGGCGGCCGGGGCTACCGTTATCCTTGCTGGGCTGTTGCGCTGACCCGCGGCGGCACACCAGGCGGATTGCCCGAGCGGCCAATGGGAGCGGACTGTAAATCCGTCGCGAAAGCTACCCAGGTTCGAATCCTGGATCCGCCACATCCTCGACGAACGGCCCCTGACCTGCGATAACGCGGTCAGGGGTCGTTCCCGTCTCATCCAGCCGAGTCCGGTCTGGACCGCCTTCTACCGCCGTGTGCGGGCGCATACTGGGCGTCATGATCTTGGTGATTGGGACCCAAGGTCACTCCCGTTGTGGCTTCACGGTCGCGGGGCTAGTCGATTCCTGCAGCCACGGTTGGCTAGCGCGACGCCGGTATCGGCCGTATGTGAAATCGCCTGGTCATCGGTGGTGCGGGGTTCTGCTGGATGACCGCTGGCGACCCGGGTTCGCGGCTCCTGCTGGCTCGTGGATGGCCCAACGAGGGACGGTCCAGATCGGGCGTGAGGCTGACCGATTCGGACGGAGCTTCACGACCCGTACGGTCGGGACCGGAGCCGATCGGATCGGGTGTCGACCCGATCAACTGGTGACGAGTGCATCACGTTCCGCGACGCTGCCGTAGTGCGACTTCCAAGCGTCCCTAGTGGACTGAACGCGCCTGCGGCCGGAGCGGCGACCCGTCTCGGCCGCGTCTTTGGTCTGCTATTCGTTTCGTGTTTGAGCATGGGCGCGGTCGCCGCGTGCGCTACCGGAACACCTAATCCCGCGGGGACCTCGACAACTCCGGTGCTTGAGGCCTCGGTGTCAACGCCCGCCGTCGTCACGTCGGTCACCACCGCCAACCCGAAGCCGCCGCCGACCACCGCCTCCGCCACCGCCACCACCGCCTCCGCCACCGCCAAACCACTGCCTCCGCCTCAGCCACTGCCTCCGCCGCCACAGCCGCAGTGCGATCGGAACTACAGCGGAGCGTGCGTGCCGATCGCCAGTGACGTCGACTGTGCGGGTGGGTCGGGGAATGGCCCGGCCTACGTGCGAGGGCCTGTTTACGTGGTCGGCCAAGACATCTACGATCTTGATCGCGATGGGAACGGCATCGGGTGTGAATGACACCCGAGGTCGGAACCGTCGGCGACGTGCGTTGACGTTAGCGACTGTCTCATTCCGACTGGTGCCAGCTGAATGCATGCGCAGGGTGGACTGGCATCCACTTAGGAACGACTCCGACGAACGCGCCACCCATGTTCCGCGTCGATGTCCACGGCCGTTCTTGACGACTCTCGACGCTGGTGTTGGGCTCTTTCAGCCGAGCGGCGAGTCATTTGCTCGGCATTAGTTGATCCGCGTAGAACATTCGATAGATCCGTCTTTGCCATGATTCAGCCCTTGTTTGTGGGGCCAATTGGTGGCCTCGTGGCTTGACTCGAGCCTGTGGACGGCGGCGCCGGTTGGGTCGAACGGACAGAATTGCCCGACGCGGGTGCCCAACCGGCTCCGGTATGTTTCCGCAGCCTGTCGAGTGTGGCAGCATCCTCGGTATCCCTGGGTACCTCACAGGGTCCTGTCGATGGGAGCCGCGAAGATGCGTTTGGGCCAAAAGCGTCGGGTTGCGACCCGGGTAGTGATGGTCGTGGCGATCGTGGCGGCGGTCGTCGCAGGGGTGGCTGTGTTTGGTGGGGCAACCGTGATGCAGCTCTCCGAGATCACGTGGAGCTATTCAGGTCAGTGATCGGTTACGGATACCTCATCAAGGCACTCCCGAGGCCAGCTCGGGACACGGACGATGAATGCGGACCGCGAGGGGATCAGCGTGGCGCGCAGCGACCCGGCTGAGCCGGGCGACACGATGCCGTTTTCGCGCCCACCGCACGACCTGGTTCTGGCGAGCCGCATTCGAGGCGGCAGATGCCCCGACTAGCCTCCACGAGCGGCCGGCCGCAGTGGGTCGCGTACTACCTCGCGATACCGCTTGCCGTGCTGACGATCGCGCTCGTCATTCCCTTCGTCGGCCGACAGCCGATGAGCGTGACCGAGCTGCCAAAGGCGTTGCTCTATCTCGTACTCATCATCGCGTCGCAGGCAATCGTGCTGCGGTTCGAAGTGCGGCGGCATTCGGTCAGCGTCACGATCGGCGAGCTCACACTCCTGCTCGCGCTGTTCTACTTGTCGCCGGTCCTGGTGATCGTCGTTCGTGCGATCGCCTGCCTGATCGTGCAGCTTGCGCAGCGCAATTCCCTCGTCAAGGTCGTCTACAACCTGACCTCGGTCAGCCTGGCCACGGCTGTCGCGGCACTGGTCGTCGCTACCCGCCCACAGGACGAGGTCACGCCGAGCACGTGGATCGTGCTCGCGGTCGCGGTCGCCGCGTCCTCGGTCACCTCGCTGGCGGCCGTCATCGCGGTCATCTGCCTGGTGCAGGGCATCCCGCCGTGGCGCAGCCTGGTCAGCGCGGCGACCTCCGTGCTCGGAGTGGCCGCGGTCAACATCATGATCGGTCTGATCGTGCTGCAGGTCATTCAGGGCGAGCCGTGGTCGGTCGTGCTGCTGGTCGGGCTCATGACGCTGCTGGTTTTCGTCTACCGGTCGTACGCCCAATTCACGGTCCAGCACCGCAGCTTGTCAGAGCTCTACGAGTTGACCCAGGCGATGAACGACGCCGGCCGCGACGGCACCCTGCCCGATGTCCTGCTCGTCCGGGTACGGGAGCTGCTACAGGCCGAGTACGCCACGCTGTGGCTGCCGGCCCAGGGCCGCTACCCGGAAGTGCTGCTCAGCGCCAGGGTCGACGCGCCCGGCCTGCTCGACGAGAGCAAGACCCCGCCGATGCTGCGCGAGCGGGCCGTGGCCGAGGCGACGACTCTGGTGGTAGGACCGCGGGTCGGCGAATCGGGGCTACGCGCGTTGATCCGCGGCAGCGGCGTCAAGGACGCAATCGTGGTGCCACTGCGATCCGGCTCGGCCGTGATCGGCGCCCTCGAGGTCGCCGGTCGCCTCGGTGAGGTGGCACAGTTCGGCCAGGCCGACGTACGGCTGCTGGAAACCCTGGCCGCGCACGCGGCCGTGGCCGTGGAGAACTCGCGCCTGGTCGACCGGCTCCGATTCGACGCCTACCACGACGCATTGACCGGGCTGCCGAACCGCCGTCGTGTGCTTGCGCTGCTCGAGGAGGCGGTCAAGGTACGCGCCCCGAGCGAGGTGGTCGCGGTCCTGGTCTTCGACATCGATGGTCTTCGCGATGTTAACGACTCACTCGGCCACGACGCCGGCGACCGACTGATTCGCGAGGTGGCCACCCGGCTGCGCAGCCTGGCCCCAGCGGCCGCGCTCGTCGGGCGGGGCGGCAGCGACGAGTTCGTCATGACGTTGCGCCTGCCTGACGCGGACGCGGCGGTTGCCCTGGCAGGGCGGCTTCGCCGCGCGCTGCAGAAGCCGATGGACGTCGGTTCGATCACGCTGGACGTGGACGTCGCCGTCGGCGTGGCGGTACACCCAGATCACGGCACCGAGGCATCCGTCCTGATCAAGCAGGCCGACCTGGCCGCCCAGACCGCCAAACAGTTCACGACGCCCGTGCACCTGTTTCACCCGAGCCTGCAGGACCGGTCTTCGCACCGGCTGGGCCTCGCCGCCGACATGCGGCGGGCGCTGGAGAACGGCGAGTTGGAGGTCTACTTCCAGCCCAAGCTGTCACTGCCCGACCGGCGGGTGGTGGGCGTCGAGTGCCTGGCGCGGTGGGAGCACCCGTCTCATGGACAGGTCTCACCGCGGGACTTCGTCGCGGTCGCCGAACACACCGGGCAGCTCGGCCGGCTCACTGACGTGGTGCTCCGAGCGGGCCTGCGGCGCGCGCGTGGCTGGTTGGACGCGGGACACGAACTTCCGATCTCCGTGAACCTCTCGTTCCGTACGTTGATCGATCCCACCTTCCCGCCGCACGTCGCCAGCCTGCTCGAGGAGTACGGCGTGCCGGCATCCCTGTTGACGCTGGAGATCACCGAGGACGGCATGGTCGGCGAGCCGGAGCGCTCGATGGCCAACCTCAAGCGGCTCTCAGAGATGGGAGTCCGGCTTGCCGTTGATGATTTCGGTACCGGCTACTCGTCGCTGTCGTTCCTGCGCCGGCTCCCGTTCGACGAAGTGAAGATCGACCGATCGTTCGTGCAGGGGATGGCCACCGACGCGGACGATCTCGCGATCGTCCGCGCGATCGTGGACCTCGCCGGTCATTTTGGTCTGGTCGTGGTCGCCGAGGGGGTGGAGAACGAGCGCACCGTCAATCTGCTCGAAGATCTCGGCTGCGGCGTAGGCCAGGGCTTCCTGTTCAGCCGGGCGCTGCCGTTCGAGCGCTTCGAGGCATGGTTCGCCGGCCAGGGCGAGCCAGCCGAGCTGATCGAACAGCGGCTCGACGCGGACGCAGATGGCGACAACGCAGCGGACGGCCGCTGGCTACGCGCGGTGCCCTGACCCCCGGTATCTGATTTCTCGGCGCTGAACCCGCCGTGTACTCTTACCCAGGCGTTCGCACGCCCCCTTAGCTCAGTCGGCAGAGCGTCTCCATGGTAAGGAGAAGGTCTACGGTTCGATTCCGTAAGGGGGCTCTGTTTGCTGCAAAGCGCAAACCAAACCTTGGGGTGGCTGGGCGGAGACGTGCTTGGCTGAGCTTGGGGGGCGGTGGCGGGGAGCGGTGAACTGAACCCCGGGGCGGTCATTGGCTGATCTTGGGGGCGGGCATCAAACCCCGTCGGTACGGCGGTGTAGCTCAGATGGCAGAGCAAGCGGCTCATAATCGCTGTGTCGCCGGTTCAAGTCCGGCCACCGCTACCACGGCTGGGCGCCGGGCTTTTGCGGGCTAGTCCGGCGACCGTCTAACCTATTAAGCACTGCATGAAAATCGGACCAGGAAGGCACACGGCCGTGGCCAAGGCGACCGACATCCGTCCCAAGATCACCATGGCGTGTTCGGATTGCAAGCACCGTAACTACATTACGAAGAAGAACCGCCGCAACGACCCGGACCGCATTGAGCTGAAGAAGTTCTGCCCGAACTGCGGCAAGCACACGTCGCACCGCGAGACACGCTAACCCGGTCTGCGGCCCGAGGTGCCTCTGGACCAGTCCTTCGTCGGTCGTTCCTACCCGCCGACCGCGCCTTACCTCGTCAGCCGGGAGAAGATCCGCGAGTTCGCCGACGCGATCGGCGCACACGACGTCGCCTACCGGGACGTCGCCGAGGCTAAGGCGCTCGGTCATCGCGATGTGATCGCCCCGCCGACCTTTCCCGATTGTGCTCACGTCTGCGTCCGGTCAGGTGATCATCGATGACCCGGCCCTGGGCGTCGACTACTCGCGGGTGGTGCATGGCGACCAGCGTTTCGTCTACACCCGGCCGATCTTCGCCGGCGACGAGCTGACCTGTGTGTGCATGGTCGAGGAGATCATGTCCCGCGGCGGCCACGACTTCCTCACCACCCGGACCGACGTCACGGACGCGACGCGGCGCGCCGGTGGTCACCGTCTGGAGCCGCCTCGTCGTGCGGGGGCACCAATGAGCGCGGCGTTCGAGGTCGGCAGCAGCTGCCCGCTCAGACGTACCGGGTGACCCGGGCCGACCTGGTCCGCTACGCCGGCGCCTCGGGTGACTTCAACCCGATCCACTGGAGCGACCGGACGGCCCGCGAGGTCGGGCTGCCGGGCGTCATCGCCCATGGGATGTACACGATGGCGCTCGCCGGCCGGGCGCTGGATGTCTGGGCCGGCGATCCGGGCGCGGTGCTCGAGTTCGGGGTCCGGTTCACCAAACCGATACCGGTCCCTGACGACGACGAGGGTGCCGAGGTCACCGTGAGCGGATCCGTCCGTACGGTCGCCGAAGGCACGGCCCAGCTCGACCTCACCGTGATCTCCGGTGGCGAGGAGAAGGTCCTCGCCCAGGCGCGAGGCCAAGAGCTGCGGCGTCGACAGGTAGGCGGCGCCAGAGCCGGCCCGCGCAGCGCAGGCGAGCGCGAGCAGAGTGCAGTTTGGGGAGAATCAGTGCGGTCCCGTACACTGGTCGGCCGTGGGGTGAGTCACCCCTGTCGCGGTGTGCCCCGGAACTGGTGCTCGCTGGGGTGGGGTGGTCGACCTGCGTAGGGGTGTGGCGCAATTGGTAGCGCAGCGGTCTCCAAAACCGCAGGTTGCAGGTTCGAGTCCTGTCGCCCCTGCCACGGCCATCCGGCACCGACCCCGGGTGTCGTGCCGTAGGCGACGCGACGCTGAGGAAAGCAAAGCCGACCAACAGCAGCGGTGCCGAGGATCAGAATGAAAGAGGGCGAAAGTGGCCGATAGGAACCGGGGCGGACGATCCGTCGACGACGACGACAACTCGCGGGACGAGGAGCCGTTCGACGACGCTGACCTCGACCTGGAGGAGGAGTTCGAGGACGCGGACGAGGGTGCCGACGAGGCTCCGGCCAAGCGGAACCGCACCGCGGCCGCGGCTCGCGCTCGCACCATGACGTCGTGCCAAGACCAAGTCCGCCGACGATGGCGGACCGGGCTTCCTTGGCAAGATCCTCCGACTTCATCCGGGAGGTCGTCGCCGAGCTGCAGAAGGTCATCTGGCCGACCCGCAAGGAGCTGTTGACGTACACCACGGTCGTGATCGTCTTTGTGGCGATCGTGATGAGTTTCGTCGCGGGTCTCGATGTCGGGTTCGCCCGGTTGATGTTCCTCGTGTTCGGCAACAAGACCAGCGGCACCGCGACCTGACTAGCACCACATGAGTGGCTCCGGCCCGTGGCCGGGGTAACGGAAGAGAGCCATCGTGCCCGAGTACGACGAGACCGGTCAGCCGACTGACACGATCACGGCAGCGCCGCAGGAGCAGGACGCACCTGCCGACGCCGAGACCAGTCTGGAGGAGCCCGAGTTCGACCCGGTCGCCGAGCTGCGGCAGACGCTGCGCTACGCGCCAGGTGACTGGTATGTGGTGCACTCGTACGCCGGCTACGAGAACAAGGTGAAGACCAACCTCGAGACCCGCATCACGAGCCTCGACATGGAGGAGTTCATCTACCAGGTCGAGGTACCGACGCGGGAAGAGGTCGAGGTCAAGAACGGCAAGCGGCAGCAGGTCCAGAACAAGGTGTTCCCGGGCTACATCCTGGTCCGCATGGAGCTCACGCCCGAGTCGTACTCGTGCGTCCGCAACACACCCGGCGTGACCGGCTTCGTCGGCTCGACCGACCGGGCCGACCGACCCGCGCCGCTGTCGCTGGACGAGGTGCTCAAGTGGCTGGCGCCCGGCGGTTGCGGTGGACAAGAAGGCCAAGCCTGAGGTCAAGGTGCTCGACTTCGAGGTGGGCAACTCGGTCACCGTCATCGACGGCGCCGTTCGCCTCTCTGCCGGCCACGATCAGTGAGATCAACGTGGACCAGCAGAAGCTCAAGGTGCTCGTCTCGATCTTCGGTCGGGAGACCCCGGTTGAGCTCAACTTCAACCAGGTCTCCAAGATCTAACACCCAGCAAGCCGGTACGTACGCACTAGCCGCGTGCGTTCGTCGCGGGAACCCATGCAAGCCCAACCACAGGTTGCAAGTAAGCCCAGGATCAGGAAGAGTCCATGCCTCCGAAGAAGAAGAAGCTCGTCAAGACCTTCACGCTTCAGTTGCCGGCGGGCCAGGCCACCCCGGCGCCGCCGGTCGGCCCCGCGCTCGGCCAGCACGGCGTGAACATCATGGAGTTCGTGAAGGCAGTACAACTCGGCGACCGAGGGCCAGCGGGGCGACATCGTCCCGGCCGAGATCAGCGTCTACGAGGACCGTACGTTCTCGTTCGTGCTCAAGACCCCGCCGGCGGCGCGGCTGCTCATCAAGGCGGCGGCGTGCCCAAGGGCTCGGGTACGCCGCACAGCGCCAAGGTGGGCGCGATCAGCCGTGCCCAGCTGCGCGAGATCGCCGAGAAGAAGATGTCCGACCTCAACGCCAATGACGTCGAGGCCGCCGAGAAGATCATCGCCGGCACCGCCCGGTCGATGGGCATCACCATCAAGGACTAGTCACGATCCCGGTGCACCGGGCGTGAGTGGGAGGGCCAGCTGAGCCAGGCGATTCGCCGCTTGCTGGCCCGATCGAGACCACAGGAGAACCACGAAATGCAGCGCAGCAAGGGATACCGCAAGGCGGCCGAGCAGGTCGACCGCGCCAAGCTCTATCTCCCCGGCCGAGGCGATCAAGCTCGCACAGCAGACCAACCCGGCGAAGTTCGACGCCACCGTCGAGGTGGCCATGCGCCTGGGCGTCGACCCACGCAAGGCCGACCAGATGGTCCGCGGCGTGGTCAACCTGCCGCACGGCACGGGCAAGACCGCCCGCGTGATCGTCTTCGCCGCCGGCGACAAGGCCGCCGAGGCCGAGGCCGCGGGCGCGGACGAGGTGGGCAGCGACGACCTGGTTGCCCGGATCCAGGGTGGTTGGCTCGACTTTGACGCGGCGATCGCCACGCCCGACCAGATGGCCAAGATCGGCCGGATCGCGCGGATCCTGGGCCCGCGCGGCCTGATGCCGAACCCGAAGACCGGCACGGTCACCATGGACGTGGCCAAGGCAGTCGCGGACATCAAGGGCGGCAAGATCACCTTCCGGGTGGACAAGCACTCGAACCTGCACATGATCATCGGTCGGGCGTCCTTCACGACCGACCAGCTGATCGACAACTACGCCGCGGTCCTCGACGAGGTGCTACGGCGCGAAGCCGTCCGCGTCCAAGGGCAAGTACCTGCGCAAGGTGTTCGTCACCACCACGATGGGGCCGGGCATCGCCATCGATCCCAACGTCACCCGCAACCTACGCGAAGCGTCGGCGGAGGCCTGACCCCGCGCGCGTCCCACGTGACAGGGCGTATCGGTGTGGCGATCTTCAACCACCCTGGTACGCCCTAGTCATTTGGTGGCAGCAACTGCTCAGGAGAGCCAGACGTTGCCGAAGAACGCGAGCACCAGAACGCCCTGTACCCCGATCGCGGGCAGCAGATAGAAGCGGTCCAGGTACCGGTTTGCTCCGATGCGGGCCAGCACGATGAACGCCGGCAGGATCTCCAGTACGTACCGCGGCACGCCATGCAACGGTGGCAGTCCCCGGCCGATCGGGCTGATCAGTACCAAAAGGAAGCTCGCGGCCGCGACCGCGATCAGATACCAACTCTCCTCACCGAGGCGCCACCGGCCCACCACGCTGAGCACCAGTAGGACGCCGGTAACCAGCACCGCCAGCATGTCAATGACATTGAGCACCACCAGTGGCTGGAACACGAATCCGTCGACGGCGGCGTCGCCGAGCTGATTCGATGCGTTGACGCTGCCGATCCACGGCAGGCTCGCCTCACGTCCCCAGTAGATCTGTACGTGCAGGAACTTCAACGGATCGCCGAGCGCGATCCCGCAGTAGACCATGAATGCGATGAGCCCAGACGGAACGAGCAGAATTGCCAACGCGTTCCACCGGATCCGCTCGATCCGCCACTCGCGCTGTCGCAGGTACTCCACGACGAAGGCGAGCGCCAGTAACACGCCGGCCTGCCTCGTGGCGCTGGCGAGTCCGGCCAACGGGCCGGCGTACCACCAGTGACCGCGCCTCATGCAGTACAGCGACCCGACGCTCAGGGCCAGGAAAAGGCTCGGTTGTAGACCGCGACCAGGTAGAACGCGAACGGAAATGCCATCAGGTAGAGCACCGTCCGCTGCGCCGTCGGCACACCGAACAGGTCCTCGACCAGGCGGGTCACGAGAGTCAACGCCACCACGCAGGCAGCCGAAGAGATGATCAGACCGGCCGAAAGCATGCCGCCGGGCAACACCGGCTCAAGCAGGCGCATGAGTAGCGGGTAGAGCGGAAAGAAGGCCGGGTTCTCACTCAGCGGGTTGTACCCGGTCTCGGCGATGGTCACGTAGTGGCCGGTGTCCCAGCGGTTCCAGACTTCGAGCATTCCGGAGACTCTCGGCCCGGCCTCACTGCGGCTCGTCCACAGCAAGCTGTTGACGAGCAGGTAGGTCAGCTCGGCCGCGCCCCAGATCGACACTCCGGTGAGCCACGCCCGACGCCAGGCATGGGTCGGTGCCGTGTCGGCGCTGGTTGGCGTGGCACGGGCCGGGGCGGCGGCTTCGGTCACGCGGGCACCCTATCTTGCCCGCTCAAGACGGGTGGCCCAGGCCAAGGTCGCGGCGGTTCACGACAACCAGACGTCGCTGAAGAAAGCGAGCAGCAACGTGGCCTGCACCGCAATCGCTGAGGCCAGCAGGAACCGCTCGATATATCGATTAGCGCCGATCCTAGCCAGCACGATGAAAACTGGCAGCAGCTCGAGCGCGTAGCGCGGAACCCCGTGTAGCGGGGTATCACCGCCGAACGGGAGCATGAGGGCGGTCAGGAGGCTGACGGCCGCACCCGCGACGAGGTACCAGGCCTCCGGTCCAAGGCGCCACGGGCCGACGACGGCAAGCACCAACAGCGCCAGCGTGAGGGCCACCGCGACCAGGTCAATCACATTGCGCACCACGATCGACTGCAGAAGGTTCCCGCCCGATGCTGCGTCGTCGATGATTCGGACCGTCCGGACCGTGCCCGACCACGGCATGCTGGCCACCTGGCCCCAGAAAGAACGTATGTGCACAAACTTCAACGGATCCCCGAAGACGCGCCAGCTGTACGCCATGTAGCAGACGAGTCCGGTCGGAACGAGCGCCACCGCGGCCGCGTCCCAGCGAATGCGGGAGGACTTCCAGTCGCGTTGGCGCAGGTACTCGATGAGGAAGGCGACCGCGAGTAGCACGCCCGCCTGGCGGGTCCCGCTGGCCAGGCCCGCCCAGATACCGGCGCTCCACCAGTGGCCGCGCCGCATGCTGTAGAGGGAGGCGGCGCTCAACGCGAGGAACAGCGACGTGTTGTACGCGGCGCAGAGGTAGAACGCGAACGGGAATGCCATCAGAAAAACGATCGTCCGCTCGGCCGATCGAGCGTCGAGCAGATCGTCGGTGAGCCGGTAGATCAGGGTGAGGGCGGCCACGCAGGCGAGCCACGCGATGATGAGTCCCGCGAGCAGCATTCCGCCGGGTAGCACCGGATCCAACCCGGCCATGAGCATCGGATAGAGCGGGAAGAATGCCGGGTTTTCCGTGGCGGGGTTGTATCCGTTCACTGCGATAGACACGTAGTGGCCTGTATCCCACCGGTTCCATACCTCTAGCGCTCCCGACACCGGTGGCCCGTCTTCGTTGCGGGTCATCCAGAACATCGCGTTGACCAGTACGTACGCCAACTGCGCCGCAGCCCAGACCGATAGCCCGATGAGGAAAGCCCGCCGCCAGGCGCCCGACGGAAGCGCCCTCGGGGACACGCTCGCGGATGCTTTCCGGGCCGACCCAGACGCCGCGAGCGCATCCACGGTCTCAGTGCGGTCGCTGGGCTGGGCAGCATCGTGGATTGCGGCCCGGTCGGGGGAAGGATCGGTGCCGGCCATTGCGCCGGGCGGACGGTTCAAATCGGACACACCGGCACAATACCCGCGCTCTGCGACGGCTTGGACGCCGCCCTGATTGGACGAAGTGGTGCATATAGGAGCAGCGACACGTGGATCAAGGCCAGTCCGTGGGAGAGCCCTACCGCGGATGTGCCACGCCTCCCGACCTTCGGTCAAGATCGCAGATCTTGGTTAGTTACCGCCCCTGGAGGGGCCAAAACTCGCCAAGATTCGTGATCACGCACAAGATGTGGGACGTCGACGCCCCTCACGTCGCCTAGGGATCCGGGACGCACGACGCCCTCCCAAGGCCTAGAGCGCCTCAAGATCACCGTGTCCGCCGGCAGGACGCCTTGAGCAGCACACTGGCCGGATCGGCGGTGCACAGTGATCATCGTCCATGATCACTGTCCAGGCCTGCAGGGCGCCTCGACCGTGCGCACTCGACCGCCAGGTCAGTGCCACCACCCCGTTCCCGGTGACCTTGACCGACACTGAACCGGGTACGGCTGAGGAACGCGAGTCGCCCGTTCAGTGCCACCACCTGTACCCGGTGACCTTGACCAATGACACCGGGTACGGCTGAGGAAGGTTAGGCCGCCCGGCGGCTGGCGATGTAGGCCGCGGCTTGGTCGGCGGTGGCGATCACGGGTCCATGGCGGTCGCGCCTGCGCCGCCCATAGTCCGCCGGTCCAACGTCGCGTAGTGATTTGCCCGGAGTCCGTCGGCTCGCGTACGCTGTGCCACGAAGTTCCACCAAAGACCGCTGGTTTCTGCCCGCTCTCGTTCTGTTCTTAGAACCTGGCGGGTGGACGAAGGTCCTGCTCCGGCAGGCGGCCCGCGCAGGTTGGACGGTAGCGCCCTTCAGCGTCCCGTGCCCTGCGCCCGGGGCGTTTTTCGTTGCAGGGCAAGGCCGAGCGACAGGCTCGGGCCAGCCACACGCAACGACCCGCGCGGCATACCGGGAGCATCGCAGCGAGCGCCAGCGCCAAGGATTCGGCCTCCGGGCCCTGACGGCCCTCCGGTCGAATCCAAGGCGGCGAGCGAGGAGCGGACCGGCCGCGCCTAACGAGGCAGAGGAGGGACATGGCGGACAAGCCGGTTCGAACCGACAAGGCCGCATCGGTGGCGGAGCTGACCGAGAACTTCCGGTCGTCTACGGCCACCGTGCTCACCGAATACCGCGGCCTCACGGTCGCCCAGCTCAAGGCGCTGCGCCGAGCACTGGGTTCGCAGACCACGTACGCGGTCGCGAAGAACACGCTGGCCAAGCGCGCCGCAGAGAACGCGGGCCTCACCGGTATCGACGCGTTGTTCTCCGGTCCGACCGCGCTCGCCTTCGTCTCCGGTGATGTCGTGGAGGCCGCCAAGGGTCTGCGCGAGTTCGCCAAGGCACACCCGCTGTTGGTGATCAAAGGCGGCATCTTCGAGGGCAAGCCGCTGTCAGCGGCGGAGGTTGGCAAGCTCGCCGATCTCGAGTCGCGCGAGGTGCTGCTGGCGAAGCTGGCCGGGGCGATGAAGGCGAACCTCAGCAAGGCCGCGGCGACCTTCCAGGCGCCGTTGACCCAGGCCGTACGCCTGGCGGCGGCGCTGCAGGAGAAGCGGGGACGGGAGTCATCTGCGGCCTAGCCGCTCGACGTTGGACACGGCGGCCGCGCGGTCGCCCACACAGACCATCAACCACAGCAGGACAGAAAGGAACGCCACCATGGCGAAGATGAGCACCGACCAACTCCTCGACGCGTTCAAGGAGATGACGCTGATCGAGCTCTCCGAGTTCGTGAAGCAGTTCGAGGAGGTCTTCGACGTCAAGGCCGCCGCCCCGATGGCGGTCGGCGTTGCCGCGGCCGCGCCGGGCGCCGCAGCGGCCGAGGCTCCCGAGGAGCAGGACGAGTTCGACGTCATCCTCGAGAACGACGGCGGCAAGAAGATCCAGGTCATCAAGGTCGTGCGTGAGCTGACCGGCCTGGGCCTGAAGGAGGCCAAGGACCTCGTCGAGGCCGCCCCCAAGGCTGTCGTCGAGAAGGTCAACAAGGACAACGCCGACAAGGCCAAGGCCAAGCTCGAGGCCGAGGGCGCCAAGGTCACCCTCAAGTAGTACGCATGGCTCGCAGCGCCGGTCACGTCCTCCGGGTCGGGACCGGCGCTGTCCTTTTGCCGCCGCTGCGAGCGGAGGGTCGATGCCTGAAAGGTGCCCCTCCACGCGGATTCTGGCCATGAAGAGTCCCTTCCGTGCGGGTCGGCACCGGCGGACGTAGTGGTCATACGGCTCAAATTCGGCGAGTACTCAAGAAATGGGATGGCGAGCACGAGAGACCTACGCCGAAAATGCGCCCTTTCGGGGGGATTTCAGGCGCGATTGGGCCTGGCTGGGACGGCAAGGGCTTGACGGCTCGGGCGGCGGCAGGCACGCTGAATCCGCACAGCGTTACGACCCGGATTGCCAAGACCGGAGAACTGACACGCACGTGCGAATGATCCTTTCGAGGTGCACGGCCGATCACCGCGAAGGGCCGCACGCCCCAGGCAACTGGCCTGGAATTGGGCGTGTGAGTCCGCGCGGCTGGGGGCTTGCGTGCGGGTAGCCTTACGGCTACACTGCTAGTTTGCGCTGCCTTCCGACTGAATCTCTGTCAGTAATGAGCCTTTGTGGCCGTTTCCGATGGGGATGAATCGGGCTGCGCGCGACCCGGCCGTCCGCACCACCAGGTCCTCGGAAGGACGCATCTTGGCAGCTTCCCGCCCTGCGAAGACCAGTCACTCGTCGAGCGCATATGCTCCCCGCCGAATCTCATTCGGACGGATCACCGAACACCTTGAGGTACCCAACCTGCTCGCCATTCAGACCGAGTCCTTCGACTGGCTGATTGGTAACGAGGCGTGGGCCACCCGGTGGGCGGACGACCCGAACGCGCGCAGCGGGTTGGCTGAGATTCTCGACGAAATCAGTCCCATCGAAGACTTCTCCGGCACCATGTCGCTGTCGTTTTCGGCGCCGCGCTTCGACGAGGTGAAGGCCTCGATCGAAGAGTGTAAGGAGAAGGATCTCACCTACTGTGCTCCGCTGTTCGTGACGGCCGAGTTCACCAACCACTCCACTGGCGAGATCAAGAGCCAGACGGTGTTCATGGGTGACTTCCCGATCATGACCCCGAAGGGCACCTTCATCATCAACGGCACCGAGCGGGTCGTGGTCAGCCAGCTAGTCCGCTCGCCCGGGCGTCTACTTCTCCAAGGAGCCGGACAAGACCTCCGACCGCGACCTGTCGTCGGTGAAGGTCATCCCGAGCCGTGGTGCCTGGCTCGAGTTCGACGTCGACAAGCGCGACACCGTCGGCGTGCGCATCGACCGCAAGCGCCGTCAGGCAGTGACCGTGCTGCTCAAGGCGATCGGCTGGAGCAACGAGCAGATCCGCGAGAAGTTCGGCTGGTCCGAGCTCATGATGACGACGCTCGAGAAGGACCACATCGGCAGTCAGGACGAGGCGCTCCTGGACATCTACCGCAAGCTGCGCCCGGGTGAGCCGCCGACGAGGGAGAACGCGCAGACGCTGCTGGACAACCTCTTCTTCAACCCGAAGCGGTACGACGTCGCGCGCGTGGGTCGGTACAAGTTCAACAAGAAGCTCGAGGTGGACGTCCCGATCACCACCGGCACGCTGACCGAGGCCGACATCGTCGCCACGGTCGAGTACCTGGCCCGGCTACACGCGGGCGAGGAGGGGTACGAGCCCGACGACATCGACCACTTCGGCAACCGGCGCCTGCGCACCGTGGGTGAGCTGATCCAGAACCAGGTCCGGGTCGGTCTGTCCCGGATGGAGCGTGTGGTCCGGGAGCGGATGACCACTCAGGACGTCGAGGCGATCACGCCGCAGACCCTGATCAACATCCGGCCCGTGGTCGCGGCGATCAAGGAGTTCTTCGGCACCTCGCAGCTGTCCCAGTTCATGGACCAGACCAACCCGCTGGCGGGACTGACCCACCGGCGGCGGCTGTCTGCGCTCGGCCCGGGTGGTCTGTCCCGGGAGCGGGCCGGCTTCGAAGTCCGTGACGTGCACCCGTCCCACTACGGTCGGATGTGCCCGATCGAGACGCCGGAAGGCCCGAACATCGGCCTGATCGGCGCACTGTCGACGTTCGCCCGGGTCAACCCGTTCGGCTTCATCGAGACGCCCTACCGCAAGGTGGAGGCGGGCAAGGTGTCGGACAAGATCGACTACCTGACCGCGGACGAGGAAGACCGGCACGTCATCGCCCAGGCCAACGAGCCGCTGCAGAGTGACGGCACGTTCGCCAACGACCGCGTGCTGGTGCGGCGCAAGGGTGGCGAGGTCGACTTCGTGACCCCGGACGGCGTGGACTACATGGACGTCTCGCCGCGGCAGATGGTCTCGGTCGCGACCGCGATGATCCCGTTCCTCGAGCACGACGACGCGAACCGGGCCCTGATGGGCGCGAACATGCAGCGTCAGGCCGTACCGCTGGTCAAGGCCGAGTCGCCGCTGGTCGGCACCGGCATGGAGTACCGCGCGGCGGTCGACGCCGGAGACGTGGTCGTCGCCGAGGTCTCCGGCGTGGTCGAGGACCTGTGCGCGGACTACATCACCGTGCACCAGGACGACGGGCACCGCCGGACCTACCTGCTGCACAAGTTCCGCCGCTCCAACGCCGGCTCGTGTGTGAACCAGAAGCCGATCGTGTTCGAGGGCGACCGGGTCGAGGTAGGTCAGGTCATCGCCGACGGTCCATGTACGGACGAAGGCGAGATGGCGCTCGGGCGCAACCTCCTGGTGGCGTTCATGCCCTGGGAGGGCCACAACTACGAGGACGCCATCATCCTGTCCCAGCGCCTGGTGCAGGAGGATGTACTCACCTCGATCCATATCGAGGAGCACGAGGTAGACGCCCGGGACACCAAGCTGGGTCCCGAGGAGATCACCCGCGACATCCCCAACGTCAGCGAGGAGATGCTGGCCGACCTCGACGAGCGCGGGATCATCCGCATCGGCGCCGAGGTCGTCCCTGGCGACATCCTCGTCGGCAAGGTGACCCCGAAGGGCGAGACCGAGCTGACCCCGGAGGAGCGTCTGCTGCGCGCGATCTTCGGCGAGAAGGCGCGCGAGGTGCGCGACACCAGCCTCAAGGTGCCGCACGGCGAGACCGGCACGGTCATCGGCGTCCGGACGTTCTCGCGCGAGGACGGCGACGAGCTGCCCCCGGGCGTCAATGAGCTGGTCCGGGTCTATGTCGCCCAGAAGCGCAAGATCCAGGACGGCGACAAGCTCGCCGGCCGGCACGGCAACAAGGGCGTGATCTCGAAGATCCTGCCGGTGGAGGACATGCCGTTCCTGGAGGACGGCACGCCGGTCGACATCGTGCTCAATCCGCTGGGTGTGCCGAGCCGGATGAACATCGGCCAGGTGCTGGAGACCCACCTCGGGTGGGTCGCCAAGACCGGCTGGAAGGTCGAGGGCGACGACACCACGTGGAAGAAGGCGCTGAAGGCGATCAGTGCGGCCGAGTCCAAGCCGGACTCGAACGTGGCGACGCCGGTCTTCGACGGGGCCAAGGAAGAGGAGATCTCGGGTCTGCTCGAGTCCACGCTGCCCAACCGCGACGGTGTGCGCATCGTCGGGGCGAGCGGCAAGGCCCGGATGTTCGACGGCCGTTCGGGCGAACCACTGCCCGACGACGTCGCGATTGGCTACATCTACATCCTCAAGCTCAACCACCTGGTCGACGACAAGATCCACGCCCGGTCGACTGGCCCGTACTCGATGATCACCCAGCAGCCGCTCGGTGGTAAGGCGCAGTTCGGTGGCCAGCGGTTCGGCGAGATGGAGTGCTGGGCGATGCAGGCCTACGGCGCGGCGTACGCGCTGCAGGAGCTGCTCACCATCAAGTCCGATGACGTGCTGGGCCGGGTCAAGGTGTACGAGGCCATCGTCAAGGGCGAGAACATTCCCGAGCCGGGTATCCCCGAGTCGTTCAAGGTGTTGCTCAAGGAGCTGCAGTCGCTGTGTCTCAACGTTGAGGTGCTCTCCAGCGACGGCGTGGCCCTGGAGATGCGGGAGACCGACGACGAGGTGTTCCGGGCCGCCGAGGAACTGGGCATCGACCTGTCGCGGCGCCCCAACGAAGGCGCGATGAGCGTCGACGAAGTTTGACAAGCGGTCCGGCTGGCTGTCTACAAAGGACAGCCCGCCGGGCCTCCACTCGCGATCTTTGAAAACGAGCCGACTCGTAGAGGGATGTACAAGTGCTCGATGTGAATTTCTTCGATGAGCTCCGGATCGGTCTCGCTGCGGCTGACGACATCCGTCGTTGGTCGCACGGTGAGGTAAAGAAGCCGGAGACCATCAACTACCGCACGCTCAAGCCCGAGAAGGACGGCCTCTTCTGCGAGAAGATCTTCGGCCCGACCCGGGACTGGGAGTGCTACTGCGGCAAGTACAAGCGGGTGCGCTTCAAGGGCATCATCTGCGAGCGGTGTGGCGTCGAGGTGACCCGGGCCAAGGTGCGCCGGGAGCGGATGGGCCACATCGAGCTCGCCGCGCCCGTGACCCACATCTGGTACTTCAAGGGTGTGCCGAGCCGGCTGGGCTACCTGCTCGACCTGGCGCCGAAGGATCTCGAGAAGATCATCTACTTCGCTTCGTACGTGATCGTCAATGTGGACGATGAGGCCCGTCAGCGGGACATGTCCACAGTGGAGGCCGAGATTGCGGCGGAGAAGCGGCACGCCGAGAGCGGTCGCGACGCCGAGATCGAGAAGCGGGCGTCCAAATTGGAGGCTGACCTCGCCGAGCTCGAGGCCGAGGGCGCGAAGAGCGACGTGCGCCGCAAGGTCAAGGAGGGCGGCGAGCGCGAGATGCGCCAGATCCGCGACCGGGCGCAGCGTGAGATCGACCGCCTGGACGAGGTGCTGGAGACCTTCCGCAAGCTGGACCGCAAGAACCTCATCACCGACGAGCTGCTCTACCGCGAGCTGCGCGACCGGTTCGGTGAGTACTTCACCGGTGCCATGGGGGCAGAGGCGATCAAGGCGCTGGTGCAGAACCTCGACCTCGACGCCGAGGCGGACAGCCTGCGCGAGACCATCCGCACCGGTAAGGGCCAGCGGAAGATCCGGGCGCTCAAGCGGCTCAAGGTAGTGGCGGCGTTCCTGAACACCACCAACTCCCCGCTGGGCATGGTGCTGGACTGCATCCCGGTCATCCCGCCGGACCTGCGCCCGATGGTGCAGCTCGACGGCGGCCGGTTCGCGACCAGCGACCTCAACGACCTCTACCGCCGGGTGATCAACCGGAACAACCGGCTCAAGCGGCTGATCGACCTCGGTGCACCCGAGATCATCGTCAACAACGAGAAGCGGATGCTGCAGGAGGCCGTCGACGCGCTGTTCGACAACGGCCGCCGCGGCCGGCCGGTCACCGGCCCGGGTAACCGTCCGCTGAAGTCGCTCTCGGACATGCTCAAGGGCAAGCAGGGCCGATTCCGGCAGAACCTGCTCGGTAAGCGGGTGGACTACTCCGGCCGTTCGGTGATCGTGGTCGGCCCGCAGCTCAAGCTGCACCAGTGTGGCCTGCCCAAGCAGATGGCGCTGGAGCTGTTCAAGCCGTTCGTGATGAAGCGGCTGGTGGACCTGAACCACGCTCAGAACATCAAGTCGGCCAAGCGCATGGTGGAGCGCCAGCGCCCGGTCGTGTGGGACGTGCTGGAAGAGGTCATCGGCGAACACCCGGTGCTGCTCAACCGGGCGCCGACCCTGCACCGCCTGGGCATCCAGGCGTTCGAGCCGCAGCTGGTCGAGGGCAAGGCCATCCAGATCCATCCGCTCGTCTGCACCGCGTTCAACGCGGACTTCGACGGCGACCAGATGGCCGTCCACGTACCGCTGTCGGCCGAGGCGCAGGCCGAGGCCCGAATCCTCATGCTGTCCAGCAACAACATCCTCAAGCCTGCCGACGGCAAGCCGGTGACGATGCCCACCCAGGACATGATCATCGGCCTCTACTTCCTCACCCATCGCAAGCCGGGTGAGAAGGGCGAGGGGCTGGTCTTCTCCAGCGACGCCGAGGCCCGGATGGCCTTCGACGCCAAGGAGCTGCACCTGCAGGCGCCGATCCGGGTGCGGATCAAGGGCGTGACGCAGGTGAAGGAGTCGCTGAACGACCTGCCCAAGGACGTCGAGAACGGCGACTGTCCGGTGCTGGAGACCACGCTGGGCCGGGTCATGTTCAACGAGACCCTGCCGCCGGGGTACCCATTCATCAACTTCGAGGTGCGCAAGGGCCAGCTCTCGGCGATCGTCAACGACCTCGCCGAGCGCTATCCGAAGGTGCAGCTGGCGGCGACGCTGGACGCGCTGAAGGAGGCCGGTTTCCACTGGGCCACCTGGTCGGGCGTGACGATCGGCATCGAGGATGTGGTTCAGCCGCCACGTAAGCGCGAGATCCTGGAGCGCTACGAGAAGGAGGCCGAGCGGATCGACAAGCAGTACCAGCGCGGCCTCATGACCGCCGAGGAGCGCCGGGGCGAGCTCATCGAGATCTGGACCAAGGCGACCAACGAGGTGGCCAAGGAGCTGGAGACCTCGCTGCCGCAGGGCAACCCGCTGTGGGTGATGATCCACAGTGGAGCCCGCGGCAACATGCTCCAGCTGCGTCAGATCTCGGCGATCCGTGGTCTGGTGGCCAACCCGAAGGGCGAGATCATCCCGCGCCCAATCAAGTCCTCGTTCCGTGAGGGCCTGTCCGTGCTGGAGTACTTCATCTCCACGCACGGTGCCCGCAAGGGTCTCGCGGACACGGCCCTGCGAACCGCCGACTCGGGTTACCTGACCCGCCGTCTGGTGGACGTCTCGCAGGACGTGATCATCCGCGAGGAGGACTGCAGCACCGAGCGCGCGATCACCATGCAGGTGGCCGAGAAGGATGCCGCCGGTGAGTTGGTGGTGCACGAGCACGCCGAGACCGGCGTCTTCGGGCGCACGGTCGCCGACGACATGTCCGACCCGTCGGGCCGGCTCATCGTTGCCCGCGGCACCGACCTCACGTCGATCCTTGTCGATGAGCTGGTCAAGGCGGGCGTGGAGACCGTACGGGTGCGTAGCGTGCTGACCTGCGAGTCGAAGCTCGGGGTCTGCGCGGCGTGCTACGGCCGTTCTCTGCCCACTGGCAAGACGGTGGACGTAGGCGAGGCGGTCGGCATCATCGCGGCGCAGTCCATCGGTGAGCCGGGCACCCAGCTGACGATGCGTACGTTCCACACCGGTGGCGTCGCCGGTGAGGACATCACCCAGGGTCTGCCCCGGGTCCAGGAGATCTTCGAGGCGCGGGTGCCTAAGGGCAAGGCGCCGATCGCGGAGACCGCCGGCCGGGTGCGGGTCGAGGAGGGTGACCGCGCTCGCAAGATCATCATCGTGCCCGACGACGGTAGCGAAGAGATCGTGATCGACAAGCTCTCCAAGCGAGTCCGGATGCGCAAGCACGATGGTGACCACGTCGACGTTGGCGAGAAGCTCACCGAGGGCACGATCGACCCGCACGAGCTGCTGCGGGTGCTCGGCCCGCGGGCGGTCCAGGTCCACCTGACCCAGGAGGTCCAGGCGGTCTACCGCTCGCAGGGTGTGCTCATCCACGACAAGCACATCGAGATCATCATTCGGCAGATGCTCAAGCGGGTCACGGTCATCGACTCCGGCGCGACCGAGTTCCTGCCGGGTCTGCTCGTCGACCGGGCCCAGTTCGAGGCGGAGAATCGCCGCCTCGTGTCCGAGGGCGGCGAGCCGGCGGCCGGCCGTCCGGTGCTCATGGGCATCACCAAGGCCTCGCTGGCAACGGACTCGTGGCTCTCGGCGGCCTCCTTCCAGGAGACCACCCGGGTGCTCACGGACGCGGCCATCCACGCCCGCAGCGACTCGCTGATCGGGCTCAAGGAGAACGTCATCATCGGCAAGCTCATCCCGGCCGGTACCGGCATCAACCGCTACCGCAGCATCCGGGTCGAGCCGACCGAGGAGGCGAAGGCGAAGGTCTACTCGATGACGGGCTACACCGAGACCGACTACGGGTTCGGGCCGGCCAGCGGCGCCGCGGTGCCACTGGACGACTTCGACCTGGGCTCGTTCCGGTAGATAGGTCAACATACGAGGGCGGGGCTCCGGTTACGACCGGAGCCCCGCATTCGTTTGATCCACCACGGCATCGACTGCCCTAGAACTGACTTCTAGGGCCTCGCGACGCGCGGAAGTGCCCAAGAACTGACTTCGTGGGCACGGGGCGGGCCGGCAGATCTTGGTCACGTCGGGCGGGTGCGGTGGGGTCCCGCGTGCGCTCGGCCCGGCGCCGTGGTCTGCTATCGGTATGACGGACGTCGCGCAGAGCGTCTCCGGGCCGGCCGCAAGCCCTTCGCCCGCGGCCGCGCGGCATCCGCAGGATCCCGACCCAGCCCGGTCAACCAAAGCGGCAGCGGTGCTGGCACTCGGTGTGGCCGCGATCGTGACCGGGCCGATGGTCGGTGGCATCGTGCCGGCAACCATCGGCCTGATGCTCGCCCGCGAGGCGCGCGGAGACATGATCGCCGGCCGCGGCTACCTCACTGGTGAACGGTCCCTTCGGGTGGGTCGGATGCTCGCCTGGATCGGCCTCGGCCTCGCCCTCGCTTCCTTGGTCACGGCGAGTGTGATCGGCCTGATCTCGCTGGTCGACGGCGCCGCCGCGCACGACTTCCCGGACACTGTGGACTGACCGGGTAGGTTCGTCGGTGCTGATGGCGGTGCCGGTGCGATCGAGGGGTGTCATGACCGATTCTGGCCGTACGGCTTGGGAGCCACCGGATGCGTCCCCGCCACCGCCATCGTTGCCTCAGTACGCCTATCCGCCGGCGCCGACGCCCGCGCAGCCGGAGCCGCGCCCGGCGTATCCCGGCGCCTACCCGGCCGGCGGTTATGGCGGTGGCTATCCGGGTGGCGGGTACCCGGGTCCGTACCCGGCCGTGGTGTCGCGCGGGCCCGGGCTGCCTCGACCGGTCGCGGTGGAGCCGGTGCCCGGTACGCCGTTTGGAGTGGCCGTCGTCGAGGTGCGGCCGACCACGAGCGGGCCGGCGTCGGCCAGCCTGGTGGCGGGCGTCGCGTCGATTCTTGTTTCCCTGATCGTGGGTTGCTTCGCCCTCCTCGGCGCGGAACAAGGTTGGGGCGCGACCGTGGCGGGCGCGTTCGCGGTGCTGTCTGGCCTGGCGGCCGTCGCCGCGATCGTGTTGTGCCGGACCGCGGCCGCGCGAATGCGTCGCAGTGTCGGCTGGGGTCCGACCCGCGGGCGCGGCCTGGCGATCGCAGGGCTGGTATGCGGCCTGGTCGGGCTTTCCCTGTCGGGGCTCTTGATGGTGGTCGCGCTGGCGGCGTGACCGAGCTGAGCGCACCGCCCGTTGGCGAACGGCGAATGCTGGCCGAGCAACGGCCCCGGAAGTGGTCAAGGTAGACTACTGCTTGAATCGCCCGGCTTTCTGGTGGGCGGGTCGGGTTCGGGAAGTTTGGCTTCGGGCAACCGCGCGAGTTGGAGAGCGGGCGTGGTTGGGCGGGCTGGGCTATTCCGTTTTGACCTGCGTGCCTTGGGTCGGTAGGCTAGCCATTCGTGCCTGGCTTCCAGGCCGCATGTGTGCGCGCCCAGGTTGACCCTGGGGTTTCGCCACGGCGGGCCAGCGGGGCAAGAAGGCACCAAACCCCGGTGTGATGTACCACCGCGCCGGAACGTGGGTCGGGCGACACGCCCGACCGCGGGGGTCGGACAGCGACGATGGCTCGCTCGCAAGCGTCGCTCGCTGACCCCGACCGAACAGCTACTACAACAGGCTTGAGCAGGACAGACATGGCCGCGAGCGCCCCGGCGGGAGCGGCGAAGCGAGGACAGGGAGACTCGAGGCCCGGATGCCTACGATCCAGCAACTGGTCCGCAAGGGCCGTCAGGCGAAGACGAGCAAGACCAAGACGCCAGCGCTCAAAGGCAGCCCTCAGCGGCGCGGCGTGTGCACGCGCGTGTACACCACCACGCCCAAGAAGCCGAACTCGGCGCTGCGCAAGGTCGCCCGCGTCCGCCTCACCAGCTCGATCGAGGTGACCGCCTACATTCCCGGCGTCGGTCACAACCTGCAGGAGCACTCGATCGTGCTCGTGCGTGGGGGCCGGGTGAAGGACCTTCCGGGCGTTCGCTACAAGATCATCCGTGGCACCCTCGACACCCAGGGCGTCCGTAACCGCAAGCAGGCGCGCAGCCGCTACGGCGCGAAGAAGGAGAAGAAGTAAATGCCGCGCAAGGGACCCGCTCCGCGCCGGCCGCTGGTTGCCGACCCGGTCTACAACTCCCCGCTGGTCACGCAGCTGATCAACAAGATCCTGCTGCGCGGCAAAAGGGCCCTCGCCGAGCGCATCGTCTACGGCGCGCTTGAGGGTTGCAAAGAGAAGACCGGCACTGACCCCGTCGTCACGCTCAAGCGGGCGATGGACAACGTGAAGCCGACCCTCGAGGTTCGCAGCCGCCGCGTCGGTGGCGCGACCTACCAGGTGCCGGTCGAGGTCCGTCCGCCCCGGGCTACCACGCTCGGCCTGCGCTGGCTCACGAGCTACGCCCGGGCCCGGCGCGAAAAGACCATGGTCGATCGGCTCATGAACGAGCTGCTCGATGCCAGCAACGGCCTCGGAGCCGCGGTCAAGCGGCGCGAGGACACGCACAAGATGGCCGAGTCCAACAAGGCCTTTGCGCACTACCGCTGGTAGTTCGCTTCCACCGTCAGACGATTACGAAGTAGGGATTACTGTGGCCGCCGCAGACGCCGCCCTCGCCAAGGTCCGCAACATCGGCATCATGGCGCACATCGACGCCGGCAAGACGACGACGACCGAGCGGATCCTCTTCTACACCGGCATCACCTACAAGATCGGTGAGGTCCACGAGGGCGCCGCCGTCATGGACTGGATGGAGCAGGAGCAGGAGCGGGGCATCACGATCACTTCGGCCGCGACCAAGTGCGAGTGGAAGGGTCATGTCATCCAGATCATTGACACGCCCGGCCACGTCGACTTCACGGTCGAGGTCGAGCGCTCGCTGCGCGTGCTCGACGGAGCAGTTGCTGTGTACGACGGCGTCGCCGGTGTCGAGCCGCAGACGGAGAACGTCTGGCGTCAGGCGGACAAGTACCACGTGCCGCGGATGTGCTTCGTCAACAAGCTCGACCGTACCGGCGCGGACTTCTTCCGCTGTGTCGACATGATGGTGACGCGGCTCAATGCCACACCGCTGATCCTGCAGTTGCCGATCGGCAACGAGTCCAGCTTCATCGGAGTGGTCGACCTCATCGGCATGCGTGCGCTCACGTGGCGAGGTGAGACCCAGAAGGGTGAGGACTACACGGTCGAGGAGATCCCGGCCGAGATGATGGAGCAGGCCGTCGAGTACCGCGGGAAGCTGCTCGAGACATTGGCCGACGTCGACGACACGGTCTTGGAGAAGTACCTGGAGGGCGAGGAGATCTCGGTCGACGAGATCAAGGCCGGCATCCGCCGGGCCACGATTGCCAGCAAGGCCAATCCGGTGCTGTGTGGGTCCGCGTTCAAGAACAAGGGTGTGCAGCCGATGCTCGACGCGGTGGTGGACTTCCTGCCCTCGCCGCTGGACGTGCCGGCGATCGAGGGTACGGCCACCGACGGGGAGACACCGCTCGTGCGCAAGCCGTCGATGAGTGAGCCGTTCTCTGGTCTGGCCTTCAAGATTCAGACCGACAAGCACCTCGGCAAGCTCACGTACGTACGCGTCTACTCGGGCACGCTCGACTCCGGCTCTCAGGTCATCAACTCCACAAAGGACCGCAAGGAGCGCATCGGCAAGATCTACCAGATGCACGCGAACAAGCGTGAGGAGCGTCCGAGCGCGGGTGCGGGCGACATCATCGCCGTGCAAGGTCTCAAGCAGACCACCACCGGTGACACGCTCTCCGACCCGCACAACACGGTCATTCTTGAGTCGATGACATTCCCCGAGCCGGTCATCTCGGTGGCGATCGAGCCGAAGAGCAAGGCCGACCAGGAGAAGCTCGGTACGGCTATCCAGCGCCTCGCCGAGGAGGACCCGACCTTCCGGGTTCGCAACGACGAGGAGACCGGGCAAACTGTCATCTCCGGCATGGGCGAGCTCCACCTGGAGATTCTGGTCGACCGGATGAAGCGTGAGTTCAACGTCGAGGCAAACGTCGGCAAGCCGCAGGTGGCGTACCGGGAAACCATCCGCCGCGCTGTCGACAAGATCGACTACGTGCACAAGAAGCAGACCGGTGGCTCCGGCCAGTACGCGAAGGTGATCGTCAAGCTAGAGCCGCTGCCGCTGGGCCCGGACCAGCCGACCTACGAGTTCGTCAACGCGGTCACGGGCGGCCGTATCCCGAAGGAGTTCATCCCGTCGGTAGACGCCGGTGCGCAGGACGCTATGCAGTACGGCGTGCTGGCCGGCTACCCGCTGGTCGGGGTGAAGTTGACGCTGTTGGACGGTCAATTCCATGAGGTCGACTCGTCCGAAATGGCGTTCAAGATCGCCGGCTCGATGGTGCTGAAGGAGGCGGCCCGCAAGGCCGACGCGGCACTGCTTGAGCCGATGATGGCCGTCGAGGTCGTCACCCCGGAAGACAACATGGGCGACGTCATCGGTGACCTTAATTCTCGTCGCGGCATCATCCAGGCGATGGAGGAGCGTGGGGGAGCCCGCGTCGTCCGTGCCCTGGTGCCGTTGTCGGAGATGTTCGGCTACGTCAGCGACCTGCGGTCGAAGACCCAGGGCCGGGCGAGCTACAGCATGCAGTTCGATTCCTACAACGAGGTTCCCGCGAACGTCGCCAAGGAGATTATCGCGAAGGCGACGGGCGAGTGATCCACCGCGATCTTGGAGTTAGTGGCGTGAGTCGATCTCTGACCACACCGTTAACTCCAAGGTCACCGAGAAGTGGCGAACGGCGCTGCATGTCGGGCCTGAGGCTCTTGGCCGCAAGACCCACGTCGAGAAGATAACCAGTCCGCCTGCGCATCCGGCGCAAGGCGAACCACAAGGTCCTGAGGAGGACACCAGTGGCGAAGGCGAAGTTCGAGCGGACTAAGCCGCACGTCAACATCGGCACCATTGGTCACATCGACCACGGGAAGACGACGCTGACCGCGGCGATTACGAAGGTCCTGCATGACAAGATGCCGGCCCTCAACCCATACACGCCGTTCGACGAGATCGACAAGGCGCCCGAGGAGAAGGCCCGCGGTATCACCATCTCCATCGCGCACGTCGAGTATCAGACCGACAAGCGGCACTACGCGCACGTCGACTGCCCGGGTCACGCCGACTACATCAAGAACATGATCACCGGCGCGGCGCAGATGGATGGCGCGATCCTGGTGGTCGCGGCGACCGACGGCCCGATGCCGCAGACCCGCGAGCACGTGCTGCTGGCCCGCCAGGTCGGCGTGCCGTACATCGTCGTGGCGCTCAACAAGAGCGACATGGTCGATGACGAGGAGCTGTTGGAGCTCGTCGAGCTCGAGGTCCGCGAGCTGCTGTCAAAGCAGGAGTACCCGGGCGATGACCTGCCGGTGGTTCGCGTTTCGGCGCTGAGGGCGCTCGAGGGCGACGCCAAGTGGTCGGAGTCCCTGATGGAGCTCATGAACGCGGTGGACGAGGCTATCCCGCAGCCCGAGCGCGAGATCGACAAGCCGTTCCTGATGCCGGTTGAGGACGTGTTCACGATCACCGGTCGTGGCACGGTCGTGACCGGCCGGGTCGAGCGCGGCGTGCTCAAGCCGAACGAGGAGGTGGAGATCGTCGGCATCAAGGAGAAGTCGATGAAGACGGTCTGCACCGCGATCGAGATGTTCCGCAAGATCCTCGACGAGGCCCGCGCCGGCGAGAACGTCGGCCTGCTGCTTCGTGGCATCAAGCGCGAGGACGTCGAGCGCGGCATGGTGGTGGTGAAGCCGGGTTCGAACACCCCGCACACCCAGTTCGAGGCGACCGTCTACATCCTCTCCAAGGAGGAGGGTGGCCGGCACACCCCGTTCTTCCAGAACTACCGTCCGCAGTTCTACTTCCGGACCACGGACGTCACCGGCGTCGTGACGCTGCCGGAGGGCACGGAGATGGTCATGCCGGGCGACAACACCAGCATGACGGTCCAGCTGATCCAGCCGATCGCGATGGAGGAAGGCCTCAAGTTCGCGATCCGCGAGGGCGGCCGCACCGTCGGCGCCGGCCGGGTCACCAAGATTCTCAAGTAGCACGTCACTGGCGGGGTCTCGCAGGAGGCCCCGCCAGTGAGCATCAGCACCGCATTACCAGGCTGATTTCACAAGTAACACCACATACGGCATAATGAACAGGTTGCGTCCGCGGAGCGGTCGTTGGTTGGCGTGCGCGCGGTACGGACCCATAGTTGTCGTCAATGACAGCGCGGGTACGGGCGCGGTGCCTCCGGACTGATCCGGTAGCTCTGACGGGAAGCAACTCGACGGTGGGCACGAGCGCCCAACGGGTCAACCGAACCCCAAATTCCTTGGGTGAAGTCCGGCCCGGACGCGCGACACGCCCGACCGCGGGGACCGGACGGAACCCGCACCCGGCGCACGGTTCGCAACACTCGGCAGCAGATAAGGAAGCCACCATGGCGGGACAGAAGATCCGCATTCGGCTCAAGGCCTATGACCACGAGGTGGTCGACTCCTCGGCGCGCAAGATCGTCGAGACCGTGACCCGTACCGGGGCACAGGTCGCCGGTCCGGTGCCGCTGCCGACCGAGATCAACCGGTACTGCGTGATCCGCTCGCCGCACAAGTACAAGGACTCGCGCGAGCACTTCGAGATGCGCACGCACAAGCGGCTCATCGACATCATCGACCCGACCCCGAAGACGGTGGATTCGCTCATGCGACTCGACCTTCCGGCGGGTGTCGACATCGAGATCAAGCTGTAGGGACGCGCTGATGGACAGGCAAGTCAAGGGAATCCTGGGCGCCAAGCTCGGCATGACCCAGGTCTGGGACAACAACAAGGTTGTCCCGGTCACTGTGGTGCAGGCCGGGCCCTGCGTGGTCACCCAGGTTCGTACCCCGGACAACGACGGGTACGCCGCGGTCCAGCTGGCCTTCGGTGCGATCGATCCGCGGAAGGTCAACAAGCCGGAGGCGGGCCACTTCGCCAAGTCCGGCACCGCGCCGCGCCGGCACCTGGTCGAGATGCGCACCACCGACGCCAGCGAGTACACGCTCGGCCAAGAGATCACAGTGGAGACGTTCGAGGCCGGGCAACCGGTCGACGTCACCGGAAAGACCAAGGGCAAGGGCTTCGCCGGTGTCATGAAGCGGCACGGATTCCACGGTCTCAAGGCCAGCCACGGTGTCGAACGCAAGCACCGCTCGCCGGGCTCGATCGGCGCCTGCGCCACGCCGGGCCGGGTCTTCAAGGGCGTTCGCATGGCCGGCCGGATGGGCAATGTGCGTTACACCGCGCAGGGTCTGACCATCCAGGCGGTGGACCTCGAGCAGAACCTGATTCTGGTACGCGGCGCGATCCCTGGCCCCAAGGGCGGCCTGGTGCTGATCCGCACTGCGGCGAAGGCCAAGGTCAAGAAGGCGGGTTCACAGTGACCACAGTAGACATTCATCGGCTGGGCGGCGGTACGGCCGGTACGGTCGATTTGCCCGCGGACATCTTCGACGCGCAGGCCAATATCCCATTGATGCACCAGGTCGTGGTGGCTCAGCTGGCCGCCGCCCGCCAGGGCACCGCCAAGACGAAGACCCGGGGCGAGGTCCGTGGAGGTGGCCGGAAGCCGTACAAGCAGAAGGGCACCGGCCGGGCACGCCAGGGTTCGACCCGGGCGCCGCAGTTCACCGGCGGCGGTGTGGTGCACGGCCCGACGCCCCGCTCATACGCCCAGCGCACGCCCAAGAAGATGAAGGCCGCCGCGTTGCGCGGCGCGCTGTCGGATCGGGCGCGCGATGGTCGACTCCACGTAGTAGAGGCCTTTGTGGACGGCGAAACCCCGAAGACCAAGGCCGCGCTGGCGGCCCTGCATGCGGTGGCCGAGTCGCGCCGGGTGCTCGTGGTGCTCAGCCGCGAGGACGAACTGGGCTGGCTGTCCCTGCGCAACGTGCCCGAGGTGCATCTGCTCGCGGCCGATCAGCTCAACACGTACGACGTCCTGGTCAGTGACGACGTCGTCTTCACCAAGGAAGCCCTCGATGAGTTCCTCGACCTTGGGAGAGGAACCGGCAGGCAGAGCCTTGGGATTTCCGCCGCGACCGAAGGGGAGGCTGGCGAATGAGTACGGTCGCCGACCCGCGCGACGTGATCGTGGCACCTGTGGTGTCCGAGAAGTCATACGCGGAGCTGCAGAACAACTGGTACACGTTCCTGGTCCACCCGGACGCGAACAAGACTGAGATCAAGATTGCGATTCAGCAGATCTTCGGCGTCCGGGTTCTGACCGTGAACACGCTCAACCGTGAGGGCAAGCGCAAGCGCACTCGCGCCGGTTGGGGACAGCGCAAGGCCACGAAGCGGGCGATGGTTCGGCTCGCCGACGGTGACCGCATCGACGCCTTCGGCGGACCGGTCAGCTGAGGGGGGTAGGGACACATGCCTATTCGTAAGTACAAGCCAACGACGCCAGGTCGTCGCGGCTCGAGCGTGGCCGACTTCGCTGAGATCACCCGGTCGACGCCCGAGAAGTCGTTGCTGCGCCCGCTGATCAACAAGGGTGGCCGCAACGCGTCGGGGCGGATCACTACGCGTCATCAGGGCGGCGGGCACAAGCGCCAGTATCGGCTCATCGACTTCAAGCGGGTCGACAAGGACGGCGTGCCGGCGAAGGTCGCGCACATCGAGTACGACCCGAACCGGACCGCGCGCATCGCACTGCTGCACTACGCCGACGGCGAGAAGCGCTACATCATCGCGCCGAAGGACCTCAAGCAGGGTGACGCGGTGGAGTCGGGTCCGGGCGCGGACATCAAGCCCGGAAACAACCTGCCGCTGCGCAACATCCCGGTCGGTACCCAGATCCATGCGGTTGAGCTGCGTCCGGGCGGCGGCGCCAAGCTGGCCCGCTCGGCCGGTGTCGGCATCCAGCTGCTGGGCCGGGAGGGGGCGTACGCCACGCTGCGCATGCCCTCGGGAGAGATCCGGCGGGTGGACGTGCGCTGCCGCGCCTCGGTAGGTGAGATCGGCAACGCCGACCAGTCAAACATCAACTGGGGCAAGGCCGGCCGGATGCGGTGGAAGGGCAAGCGCCCGTCCGTCCGCGGCGTCGCCATGAACCCGGTCGACCACCCGCACGGCGGTGGTGAGGGCAAGACCTCCGGTGGTCGCCACCCGGTGAACCCCAACGGCAAGCCCGAGGGCCGTACCCGTCGCAAGGGCCTGCCCAGCGACCGTCTGATCGTCCGCCGTCGTTACGCAACCCGGAAGCGGGGTTAACCCCTCATCACCAGAAGCGATTTCTCATGCCGCGCAGCTTGAAGAAGGGCCCGTTCGTCGACGACCACCTGCTCAAGAAGGTGGAAGTCCAGAACGAGAAGAACAGCAAGAACGTGATCAAAACCTGGTCGCGCCGGTCGACGATCATCCCGGACATGCTCGGACACACCATCGCCGTCCACGATGGACGCAAGCACGTGCCGGTGTTCGTCACCGAGGCGATGGTCGGGCACAAGCTGGGTGAGTTCGCGTCGACCCGTACGTTCAAGGGTCACGAGAAGGACGACCGGAAGAGCCGCCGCCGCTAATGGCGCGACTCCAGGAATCGGATTAGGTAGGGACACCGATGGCAACACAGAGCGTTCGGCCCGGCTCGCAAGCTCGCCGGGGCGGCGACACCACCGCGACGCTTCCGGGCGCGCGTGCGGTTGCGCGGCACGTGCGCGTCTCGCCGATGAAGGCTCGCCGCGTGGTCGACCTCGTTCGCGGTCTGCCCGCGCAAGAGGCGCTGACGGTGCTGAAGTTCGCGCCGCAGGCCGCCAGCGAGACCGTCTACAAGGTGCTCGCGAGCGCGGTCGCCAACGCCGAGAACAACGAGCGGCTCGACCCCGAGTCGCTGTTGGTGCGGGCGGCGTACGTGGACGAGGGCCCGACGCTGAAGCGGTTCCGCCCCCGCGCGCAGGGCCGGGCGTACCGGATCCGCAAGCGGACCTGCCACATCACCATCGAGGTCGAGAGCGTGCTCGTCGGCGGTCGCCGTGGCGGCGGCGCCACGAAGGCCGCGCCGGCAAAGTCCACAACGAAGGCCGCACCGGCCAAGGCGGCGTCGAAGGCGGCCCCGACCAAGGCGGCTCGTTCGACCGACGTCGACGACGAGCCGCCGACCACCGCTAAGGCCACCAAGGCGCCGGCGAAAAAGGCCGCCAAGGCCGCCGACACCGCAGCCAAGGCCGTCGACACGAAGCCTGCCAAGAAAGCCGCCACGAAGGCTGCCGAGGCCGAGGAAGGGACCGAGTAATGGGTCAGAAGGTTCACCCGATCGGGTTCCGGCTCGGAATCTCGACCGACTGGAAGTCGCGCTGGTACGCGGACAAGTTATACAAGGACTACATCGCCGAAGATGTCAAGATCCGCAAGACGATGGCCAAGGGTCTTGAACGAGCTGGTGTGTCCAAGGTGGACATCGAGCGCACCCGGGATCGGGTTCGCATTGACATTCACACCGCCCGTCCAGGAATCGTGATCGGCCGCAAGGGCGCCGAGGCCGACCGGATTCGGACCAGCCTGGAGAAGCTCACCGGCAAGCAGGTACAGCTGAACATCCTCGAGGTGAAGTCGCCCGAGTCCGACGCGCAGCTCGTCGCGCAGGGGGTCGCGGAGCAGCTGTCGAGCCGGGTCAGCTTCCGCCGCGCCATGCGCAAGGCGATGCAGTCGGCAATGAAGAACACCATTGTCAAGGGCATCCGGGTGCAGGTCTCCGGCCGCCTCGGCGGTGCTGAGATGAGCCGGACCGAGTTCTACCGCGAGGGCCGGGTGCCGCTGCACACGCTGCGGGCCAACATCGAGTACGGCTTCTTCGAGGCCCGGACCACCTTCGGCCGCATCGGAGTAAAGGTCTGGATCTACAAGGGAGACGCCGCTGCCGGTGCCCCGACGGCCGAGCAGGCGGCCGGCCGTCCCCGCCGCGAGGCCCGCGGCGAGCGGCCTGAGCGTCCACGTCGTCTGCGTTCGGGCGCCTCGGGCACGACAGCCGGCGGCACGGAAGCCGGGCGGGCCAGTGCGGGTGCGGCCGGAGCGCCGGCGGAGCCGGTCCTAACGGAATCGATCGCTGATGAAACCGCGCCGGCCGAGAGTCAGGAGGGCTGATCCATGTTGATGCCCCGCAAGCCTCCAGGGGGGTTCCGCAAGCCGCACCACCCGGACCGCCACGGCATGAGCAAGGGCGGCAACCGGGTCGTGTTCGGCGAGTTCGGCATCCAGGCGCTCGAGTCGGCGTACGTGACCAACCGCCAGATCGAGGCGGCTCGTATCGCAATGACCCGACACATCAAGCGTGGTGGCAAGGTCTGGATCACGGTGTTCCCGGACCGGGCCATCACCAAGAAGCCAGCCGAGACCCGGATGGGTTCCGGCAAGGGCTCGCCCGAGTGGTGGGTCGCCAACGTCAAGCCGGGACGGATCCTCTTCGAGATGTCCTTCCCCAGTGAGCAGACTGCGCGAGAGGCGATGCGTCGCGCGATCCACAAGCTCCCGATGAAATGCCGCATCGTCAAGCGCGAAGTGGGTGAGGTCTGATGGCAGCGGGCACCGCGGCCGCCGAGCTACGCGAGATGCCATTGGCAGATCTCGTGGCGAAGCTCAAGGAGGCCAAGGCGGAGCTGTTCAACCTTCGGGTTCAGTCCGCGACCGGCCAGCTGGACAACAACCGTCGGCTCCAGGTCGTCCGCCGTGAGATCGCCCGGATCTACACGATCATGCGCGAGCGCGAGCTCGGGCTCTCGGCAGAACCGTCTGAGGTGACAGCATGACTGAGAACGACACCGAGACCACGGCCCGCAACCGTCGCAAGGTTCGCGAGGGCCTCGTAGTGAGCGACAAGATGGACAAGACCGTGGTCGTGGTCGTGGAGGACCGGGTCAAGCACCCGCTCTACGGCAAGGTCATGCGCCGTACCAGTCGGCTCAAGGTGCACGACGAGAGCAACAGCTGCGGCGTCGGCGACCGGGTGTCCATCATGGAGACTCGTCCGTTGTCGGCTACCAAGCGCTGGCGCGTCGTTGAGATCTTGGAACGCGCCAAGTAACGGTTCCGCCAAGCTCCACCTCCAAAGTGGAGAACTGGCAGACGACAGGAGATAGCTGTGATTCAGCAGGAGACGCGACTTCGGGTCGCCGACAACACCGGGGCACGGGAGATCCTGTGCATCCGGGTGCTCGGTGGCTCTGGTCGGCGCTACGCGAGCATTGGCGACGTCATCGTGGCCACGGTCAAGGACGCGATCCCGGGCGCCGGCGTCAAGAAGGGCGACGTGGTCAAGGCCGTAATCGTCCGTACCGCCAAGGAGCGGCGCCGCCCGGACGGGTCGTACATCCGTTTCGACGAGAACGCCGCCGTCATCATCAAGGACGGCGGTGACCCGCGCGGGACGCGGATCTTCGGCCCGGTCGGCCGAGAGCTGCGCGACAAGCGGTTCATGAAGATCATCAGCTTGGCCCCGGAGGTGCTGTAGCCGTGAAGGTAAGGAAAGGCGACACGGTCGAGGTCATCGCCGGCAAGGACAAGGGCGCGCGTGGCAAGGTCCTCTCGGCCTACCCGCGGCTCGGCAAGATCCTGGTCGAGGGCGTGAACCGGGTCAAGAAGCACACTCGTATCCGTACGACTCAGCGCGGCGCGAAGACCGGCGGCATCGTTACCCAGGAAGCGCCTATCGACGTGTCGAACGTGAAAGTCCTCGACCCGGACGGTCGCCCGACCCGGATCGGCTACCGCGTCGACGATAACGGCCAGAAGATCCGCGTCGCGCGGACCTCCGGTAAGGACATGTCATGACCGCGCCGACCACCACCATGCCCCGGCTCAAGGAGCGTTACCGCGCCGAGATCGCGGGTGCGCTCACCCAGGAGTTCCAGTACCGCAACCCGATGCAGGTGCCCCGGCTCGTCAAGATCGTCGTCAACATGGGGGTCGGCGACGCCGCCCGCGACGCGAAGCTCATGGACGGCGCGGTGCGCGACCTGACCGCGATCACGGGCCAGAAGCCGCAGATCCGCCGAGCCACCAAGTCGATCGCGCAGTTCAAGCTGCGTGAGGGCATGCCCATCGGGGCGAAGGTGACCCTGCGCGGGGACCGGATGTGGGAGTTCCTGGACCGGCTGTTGTCGATCGCGCTGCCCCGTATCCGTGACTTCCGCGGCCTGGACGGACGCAAGCTCGACGGCCACGGCAACTACACGTTCGGACTCACCGAGCAGTCGGTCTTTCACGAGATCGATCAGGACCGCATCGACCGGGTCCGCGGCATGGACATCACGGTCGTGACCACCGCCTCGACCGACGACGAGGGCCGGGCGCTACTCAAGCACCTCGGGTTCCCGTTCAAGGAGCTAGCGAGTTGAACCGGCAAGCAGAGCAAGGAGCTTGCGAGTTGAACCAGAAACATGGGCAAGGAACTTGCGAGTTGAACCAGATGATCAGCAAGGAGCAGAACTGACATGGCGAAGCTGGCGCTGAAGCTTAAGGCGGCCAAGAAGCCGAAGTTCGCGGTGCGCGCGTACACCCGTTGCCAGAAATGCGGGCGTCCGAGGTCGGTCTACCGCAAGTTTGGCCTGTGCCGTATCTGCGTCCGTGACATGGCGCACAAGGGCGAACTCCCTGGTGTCGCGAAGGCCTCCTGGTAACTACCACATGCATCGCCGTAGGCCCGCCGGCACAGGTGGGAACCCCGGTGAGAAGGGTTTGACGAACTCATGACCATGACCGACCCGATCGCAGACATGCTGACCCGCCTGCGCAACGCGAACCAGGCCTACCACGACAAGGTCTCGATGCCGTATTCGAAGATCAAGGCGAACATCGCCGAGGTCCTCAAGGCCGAGGGCTACGTCGCGACGTGGGTCGTCGAGGAGCCGGCCGAAGAAGAAGCCGTCGGCAAGACCCTCGTGGTTGAGCTGAAGTACGGCCCGCACCGGGAACGCAGCCTCGCCGGCATCCGCCGGGTGTCCAAGCCCGGTCTGCGGGTCTACGCCAAGGCGCAGGAGATGCCCCGAGTGCTGGGCGGACTCGGTATCGCGATCATTTCCACTTCTCATGGGCTGCTGACCGACCGGCAGGCCCGCAAGCGAAACGTGGGCGGGGAAGTCCTCGCCTGGGTCTGGTAAGGGGCCAAGCAATGTCGCGAATCGGGCGTAAGCCGATCCCCGTGCCGGCTGGCGTCGACGTGTCTGTCGACGGCCAGACCGTACGGGTCAAGGGCCCCAAGGGTGAGCTCAGCCACACCGTGGCCGAGCCGATCACGGTGGAGCGTGGAGACGACGGCGTGCTGTACGTCGCGCGCCCCAACGACGAGCGGCGAGCCAAGGAGCTGCACGGTTTGAGCCGGACCCTGGTGGCGAACATGGTCGTCGGCGTCACTGACGGCTACCGCAAGTCGCTGGAGATCAACGGCACCGGCTACCGGGTGGCCCAGAAGGGTACGGACCTGGAGTTCGCGCTCGGCTTCTCGCACCCCGTCGTGGTTCAGGCGCCAGCGGGCATCACGTTCACGGTCGAGCGGCCGACGCTGTTTCACATCAGTGGCATCGACAAGCAGCAGGTCGGTGAGGTGGCGGCGAACATCCGCAAGATCCGGCCGCCGGAGCCGTACAAGGGCAAGGGCGTCAAGTACCAGGGCGAGGTCATTCGGCGTAAGGCCGGAAAGGCGGGTAAAAAGTGAGCGCGACTCTGCTCAAGCGGAAGTCGGGCGCCGCCGCCTCGCGCGCGGTTGCGCGGGCCCGGCGTCATTTCCGGGTACGCAAGAACGTCAACGGCACCGCCGACCGTCCCCGTCTGGTCGTCACCCGGTCATTGCGGCACATCACGGCTCAGGTCGTCGATGACACCAAGGGCCACACGGTCGCCTCAGCGTCCAGCCTCGACGCGTCGATCCGCGGCGCCGAGGGTGACAAGAAGTCCATCGCGGCCAAGGTCGGTGCGCTCCTCGCCGACCGGGCCAAGGCGGTGGGTGTCAGCAAGGTCGTATTCGACCGCGGCGGCAACCGGTACGCGGGGCGGCTTGCCTCGCTCGCTGATGCTGCCCGCGAAGCAGGACTCGAGTTCTAGAAGGAGGGTGGCCTGATGCCAGGTCCACAACGCCGGGGCTCCGGGTCCGGTACCACGGGCGGCCCCGAGGGTAGTCGCGAAGGCGGTCGCGGCGACGGCCGTGGCCGGGGCCGCGATGGTGGCCGTGGCCCGCGCGAGGCAGTGGAGAAGACACCACACCTTGAGCGCGTAGTCACGATCAACCGCGTGGCGAAGGTCGTCAAGGGCGGTCGCCGGTTCAGCTTCACCGCGCTGGTAGTGGTGGGCGATGGTGACGGCACCGTCGGCATCGGCTACGGGAAGGCCAAGGAGGTTCCCGCGGCGATCGCCAAGGGGGTCGAGGAGGCCAAGAAGCACTTCTTCAAGGTGCCCCGCATCGCAGCCACGATCCCGCATCCGGTCCTCGGGGAGGCCGCCGCGGGCGTGGTTCTGCTCAAGCCGGCCAGCGCCGGTACTGGTGTCATCGCCGGTGGCCCGGTCCGCGCCGTGCTCGAATGCGCCGGCATCCACGACGTGCTGTCGAAGAGCCTCGGCTCGTCGAACCCGATCAACATCGTGCACGCCACGGTGGCCGCTCTGCGCATGCTGGAGTCGCCTGAGGCCGTGGCCGCTCGACGTGGGTTGCCAGTAGAGGACGTGGCGCCGGCGGCCATGCTCGCGGCGCGTGCCGCGGTAGGAGCCTGAGATGAAACTCAAGGTCACGCAGATCAGGTCCGTCATCGGGGCTAAGCAGAACCAGCGGGACACGCTGCGTTCGCTTGGCCTCAAGCGGATCAACGACGTCGTGGTGAAGGAGGACCGCCCCGAGTTCCGGGGCATGATCTTCACGGTCAGCCATCTCGTCACAGTCGAGGAGGTCGAGTAGATGACGATCAAGGTTCACCACCTGCGCCCGGCGCCCGGTGCCAAGACCGAGAAAACCCGCGTGGGTCGCGGCGAGGGCTCCAAGGGCAAGACCGCCGGTCGTGGCACCAAGGGCACCAAGGCCCGATACCAGGTTCCGGCGTCCTTCGAGGGCGGGCAGATGCCGATCCACATGCGGCTGCCCAAGCTCAAGGGCTTCAAGAACCGGTTCCGGGTCGAGTTCCAGGTCGTCAACCTGGATCGGCTTGCGGAGCTGTTCCCGAACGGCGGCGAGGTCGGCCCGGTCGAGCTGGTCGACGCGGGAGCCGTGCGCGCGGGGCACCCGGTCAAGGTGCTGGGCAATGGCGAACTCAGCGGCGTGAGCCTGCGGATCTCCGCACACGCCTTCAGCCAGTCGGCCAAGGAGAAGATCGCCGCCGCTGGTGGCTCGGCCATCCAACTGTAGGAATGTCCTGGCGGGCGTCAGCTCGCGCAGCCGCCGGATGGGCGGCGGGGGTCAGCGGAAGCTATCGTGGCGTCCACCAGCTCGCTGAGCCGGACGCCACGACCCGCACCCGGGATTCCCGGACGGCAGGCTGCGGCCCATGCCCGACCTGACCGGCCGGTCATGTGGCTGTTAGAGTCTGCCTTCGCACCATACGTACATAACAGGCCGTCGAGTCGATCGGCGCACCCCCACAGAACCACCCCGCCGGTCCGAGCAGTCGGCGGCCGCCATGCGCAGGAGGAAGAACCTTGCTCTCCGCCTTTCTCAGTGCGTTCCGAACGCCTGACCTGCGCAAGAAGATCCTCTTCACGTTGGGGATCATCGCGGTGTACCGGCTGGGCGCCACGCTTCCCAGCCCAGGCGTCTCGTTCGCGAACGTGCAGACCTGCATCGAGGCGACGCAGAACGCCGACACGACCGGCGTCTTCACGCTGCTCAACCTCTTCTCGGGCGGCGCGCTGCTTACAGCTGTCGGTCTTCGCGCTCGGGATCATGCCGTACATCACGGCGAGCATCATCCTGCAGCTGTTGACCGTGGTCATTCCACGCCTGGAGACGCTGAAGAAGGAAGGGCAGTCCGGCCAGGCCAAGATCACTCAGTACACCCGGTACCTCACCCTCGGTCTGGCAGTCCTTCAGTCCTCTGCGTTCGTCGCGTTGGCCCGATCCGGCCAGCTCTTCCAGGGCCTGTGCAACGACACCCCGGTCATCCCCGAGAACACCCCGCTTGGCTTCCCGCTGACCGTAGTCACGTTGGTCATCACGATGACGGCCGGCACCGGCGTGGTCATGTGGCTGGGCGAGCTGATCACCGATCGCGGCGTCGGCAACGGCATGTCCGTACTGATCTTCACCTCGATCGCGGCCCGGCTCCCCGCAGAGGGCTGGCGGATCAAGGAGGCCAAGGGCTGGCCGACGTTCATCGGCATCCTCGCCCTCGGCGCCGTGATCATCGCACTCGTGGTCTTCATCGAGCAGGCCCAGCGCCGGATCCCGGTGCAGTATGCGAAACGCATGATCGGTCGGCGCATGTACGGCGGTACGTCCACGTACATCCCGCTCAAGGTCAATCAGGCCGGCGTCATCCCGGTGATCTTCGCGTCGTCGCTGCTCTATTTGCCGCAACTCGTCGATCGGGTTCATGGACGCGACCAACCCGAACGCGTTCTACCGGTTCGTGTCTGACTTCCTGATCAACCCGGCGAGCTGGGTCAACATCACCCTGCTCTTCCTGCTGATCATCTTCTTCACCTACTTCTACGTCGGGATCACGTTCAACCCGACCGACGTCGCGGACAACATGAAGAAATACGGCGGGTTCGTGCCGGGTATCCGCCCGGGCAAGCCGACGGCCGACTACCTCGACTTCATCCTGAGCCGGATCACCCTGCCGGGCGCGCTCTACCTCGCCACCATCTCGGTGCTCCCGAACCTCTTCATCGGCCTGGTCGGCGGGCAACCTGCAGAACTTCCCGTTCGGCGGCACCGCTGTGCTGATCATCGTGGGTGTCGGGCTGGAGACGGTCAAGCAGATCGAGAGCCAGCTCATGCAGCGCAACTACGAAGGGTTCCTGAGGTAGTGGGCGGAGCTCCGCTGCCCAATCCTGCAGAGGTGGCTTCGCCCACGGATGTCAGTCGGAGCAGCCGAGAGGCGTCGCGGACGCCCGGTCGTTGGAGGGGTGGTGATCCCGTGAGACTGGTGCTCGTGGGACCACCCGGAGCCGGTAAAGGCACCCAAGCTGAGTTCATTGCGGCGCACGTGGCCGTCCCGAAGATCTCAACCGGCGATATCTTCCGGGCCAATGTGGCCGGTGGCACGCCACTGGGTCTCGAGGCGAAGCGGTATATGGACGACGGCCAGCTGGTGCCGGACGAGGTCACCATCAACATGGTTCGGGAGCGTCTGGCAGAGCCGGACGCCGGGGATGGGTTTCTGCTGGACGGTTTCCCGCGCACGCTGCCGCAGGCGACCGCGCTCGACAAGCTCCTCGCCGACCTTGGAGTGGCGTTGGACGTCATCCTCGAACTCGTCGTCGACAACGATGAGGTGATCCGGCGGCTGTCGGGCCGGTGGACCTGCCGCGGCTGCGGAAAGAATCTGGCACGAGTCGTTCGACCCGCCCGCCCACGACGGCGTCTGCGACCGCTGTGGCGGGGAGCTCTACCAGCGCGACGACGACAAGGCCGAGACGGTCGCCGAGCGGTTACGGGTCTATGCCCGGGATACCGCGCCGTTGATTGACTTCTACGGCGCCCAGGGCAAGCTCGTCGGGATCGACGCGACCGGACCAGTGGAGGATGTGACCGAGCGCGCCAAGGACGCGCTCCGGTCGTACGGGGGATGAGCACGACGCCAGGAGTGTCGCTGCAAGCCCCGCAAGCGAGAGCGAAAGGCACTAACGCAAGCATGTTTCGCCGGCAGCTGGTGATCGAGTACAAGACGCCGGAGCAGATCGAGAAGATGCGGGCCGCTGGGCTCGTCGTCGCGGCGGCACTTCGCGCCATGCGCGACGCGGTCGCCCCAGGAGTGTCCACGGCCAAGCTCGACAGCGTCGCTGAAGAGGTCATCCGCTCCGCAGGGGCGACGCCGTCATTCTTGGGCTACCACGGTTACCCCGCCAGCATCTGCTCCTCGGTGAACAACCAGGTCGTGCACGCCATCCCGAGCGCGAATCAGGTGCTGCACGACGGCGACCTGATCTCGATCGACTGCGGTGCCGTGCTGGATGGCTGGCACGGAGACGCGGCGATCACGGTGGGCGTGGGCGAGGTGGCGCGGTCCGCGCTGAGTCTGACCGCGGCCGCCGAGAATGCCCTCTGGGCAGGCATCGCGATGGCGGCCAAGGCCACCAGGTCAGGACAGGGGCGGCTCACCGACATCTCCCGGGCGGTCGAGAACTCCATCAAGCGCTCGGGGCGTTTCGGCATCGTGGATGGTTACGGCGGCCACGGCATCGGGACCGAGATGCATCAGGATCCGCACGTCCTCAACCACGGCCGGCCCGGCCGCGGTCCGCGCCTGGTACCGGGTCTATGTCTCGCCATCGAGCCGATGATCACCGTCGGCTCGCCTCGTACGGTCGAGCTCTCCGACGGCTGGACCGTGGTGACCCAGGACGGGTCGTTGGCCGCCCACGTCGAGCACACGGTGGCGCTGATGGCCGACGGCGCCTGGGTACTGACCGCCGAGGACGGTGGCGTGTCCCGCCTCGGCGATCTCGCCAGCGCCGCCGCCCTGGCCACCCGCTGACCGTCCTCGTACCGCTCACCAACGAAGATCGCCGCCTTCCGACAGGATGCGCAGTCTGACTGCACAGCCTGTCGGAAGACGGCGATCACCGTCGCAACGGTTTAGGCGCTTCGACGCCGCCGGGTGACGAACGCCAGGATGATCCCAAAGGCGAGCAGGCCGGCGCCGGACGCAACGATCCACGTCACGTCGGTACCCGTGACGCCACCCAGAAGGCCGTCAGCGCGGCCGTCGTTGCCGGGCGACGTGTGGTCGTCTGCGTCGGCGCGCCGGGCGCCACGATGTGTATTTTCGACGGGATCGGCGCGCAGGATCCCGACCACCGCCGGCCACCGTCCGCGTACGCGACGCCGTGGCGGTGTCCATGTACATGGTATGCGGGTCGACGTCGGTGCCGACTGTTGGCGGCGTGTGCTCAACAGCACGACGTTGAGCGAGTCGTATGTCCGTCGACTCCGATTGGTGACTTGCCCCAGGTCTGGGTGTTGTATGCGACCGTCACGATGACATCATCCGGAAGCACGACATCGCCTGCGCTCATGTCGAACACATGGGTAAACGCGAAACCGTTGAAGCACTGGCCACCCGTCCCGTTCTAGCCATCTCGCATCCCGACAGGCAGCCGGGTCGGACGACGGGCGGAAGGCGAAGTCACGGTCTCCGTCACTGACTTCAGGAGCGCGCCTGGGAGTGGCGCGCCCGCGGCGTAGATGTTGACGCGTGATGGGATGGTCGAATGTCGCTCCGGGAGTGGTCGTCACGCACGGTGCGGGCGTGCCTGACCAGCGGCCGGCCTCGCACGCCCAGCTCGATAGGACGACAGTGACGTCCTCCAACACCCGATTGGTCCCGGCCAAGTGCACAAGGTCGCCGAGCTCGTCGGTCTGCGTTGCCTGATAGGCGTGACTCAGGTAATTCCCAGCGAGCGTCGCGGGGACGGAGCTGTAGGCCGGCGTGCCCGCTGCCAGGGCGGGAAGAGGGCTCACCGCCTGCGCCGCGATAGGCGACGCCGACCGCGCGCGGTCGCCGGCTGGCCGAGCGCGCGCGATGAGATGGCGGCACAGCTCGCGGTGCGACTGTGACCGCTGACCAGGCGGGGATTCCTTTCGTTGGAGGTCTCCGGCCGATTGGCGACGGCGACTCGGAAGCACCACACGGTATCAGTTGATCTTCAGCGTGGCCCCACAACCGGTCTGACCTGCGATAACTGTTCGGTCGGCTCGGATGGCCGATCGGGTGATTGCTCGGCAGGGAGTCGGGTGCCGGACACCGGGTCTTCGGCCACGGGCTGGGAGCGATACCATCCGGGGCCGCGGCGAGCCGATGGCCCGGTTTGCCGTCGATGCGACACGTCCGCGTATAGTCGTCGTGCGGCGCACAGCGTCGATTCCGGCATGCCCGTCATACTTGCAGGTGCGCTTCCCTGTTCGGTTGGCATCCGGTTCCGCGGCTGGCGTGGGCGGCCCTCTACCGCCTGCGAAGACGGTGTGCACCGGCCCGTGTCAAACGCACGGCAGCGTCATGTAGCCAACGTCAGTTAGCGGAGGATATGCCAAAGAAGGACGGTGCCATCGAGATCGAGGGCCGCGTAGTCGAGCCACTCCCGAACGCCATGTTCCGGGTCGAGCTCGCCAACGGCCACAAGGTCTTGGCCCACATCAGCGGCAAGATGCGGCAGCACTACATCCGCATCCTGCCCGAGGACAGAGTCGTCGTCGAGCTCTCGCCGTACGACCTGACCCGCGGGCGGATTGTCTACCGCTACAAGTGACGGGGCTGTGAGCGACGCAGCTACCCATCCGTCATCCTGCTCAGGTCTGTGCCGGTCGTCGACCGGGACTGGATCCGGGCGTGAGCACAAGTAAGGCATACCGGTGAAGGTCAAGCCGAGCGTCAAGAAGATCTGCAACAAGTGCCGGATCATCCGGCGGCACGGCCGGGTCATGGTCATCTGCTCTGACCCGCGCCACAAGCAGCGCCAGGGCTGAGCCGGCGCCCGGGGGTTCGTCCCCGGACACCACGGCACAACTAGGACCGGCACACCAACTACAGATATGTCCGCTCCAGCCGCGCAGACACATGCCGTCCGACAGGACGAGGCTGACCCCCGGTCGGAGGCCGGGGCCCACCAGGGCAGGTGGGGACGGAGCGGGCACAGACCTCCGCGAGAAGCCAAGGAGTACGCCCGCATATGGCACGTCTAGTCGGCGTCGACCTCCCCCGCGAGAAGCGGCTGGAGATCGCGCTCACCTACATCTTCGGGATGGGCCGCACCCGCGCGAACGCCACGCTCGCCGCGACCGGCCTCAGCCCCGACAAGCGCGCCAAGGATTTGACCGACGACGAGGTCGTACTGCTGCGCGACTACATCGAGGCCAATTTCAAGGTCGAGGGCGACCTGCGCCGCGAGGTCGCCGCCGACATCCGGCGCAAGGTGGAGATCGGTTGCTACGAGGGCATCCGGCACCGCCGCGGCCTTCCGGTGCGCGGTCAGCGCACCCGTACCAACGCGCGTACCCGCAAGGGTCCCAAGCGCACGGTCGCCGGCAAGAAGAAGCCGGGCAAGAAGTAATCCGAGCCCGTACGGGCCCGCAGCGACCACACACCTGACCCACACACACTTCTGGAGCGCATACAGACATGCCAGCGAAGGCACGTACCGGGCCGGCCGTCAAGAAGGTCCGGCGCAAAGAACGAAAGAACGTCGCCCACGGGCAGGCGCACATCAAGAGCACCTTCAACAACACCATCGTGTCCATTACGGACCCGACCGGCGCTGTGGTCTCCTGGGCCTCCGCCGGCCAGGTGGGCTTCAAGGGCTCGCGCAAGTCGACCCCGTTCGCGGCCCAGCTCGCCGCCGAGGCGGCCGCCCGCCGCGCCATGGAGCACGGCATGCGCAAGGTCGACGTCTTCGTCAAAGGCCCGGGTTCGGGTCGCGAGACCGCCATCCGTTCGCTGACCGCCGCAGGCCTTGAGGTCGGAACCATCTCCGACGTCACGCCGCAGCCGCACAACGGATGCCGTCCGCCGAAGCGTCGCCGGGTCTGAGGCAGAGGAGATAGACATGGCTCGTTATACAGGTGCCGACTGCCGCCGCTGCCGTCGCGAGAAGATGAAGCTGTTCCTGAAGGGCTCCAAGTGCGATGGGCCGAAGTGCCCGTTCGAGTCGCGCCCCTTCCCGCCCGGCCAGCACGGCCGCGGTCGGACCAAGGAGAGCGAGTACCTGCTGCAGCTGCGCGAGAAGCAGAAGGCCCGCCGCATCTACGGCGTGCTGGAGAAGCAGTTCCGCACGTACTACGAAGAGGCCAACCGCCGCCCGGGCAAGACCGGTGAGGAGCTGCTCAAGATCCTTGAGTCGCGCCTCGACAACGTGGTCTACCGGGCCGGCTACGCCCAGTCCCGGGACATGGCTCGCCAGCTGGTCAAGCACGGACACCTTACGGTGAACGGCAAGAAGGTCGACATCCCGTCCTACCGCGTGAGTGAGCACGACATCGTCCAGGTCCGGGAAAAGTCCGCGGAGCTGACGCCGTTCGTGATCGCCCGGACGCAGGCCGGTCAGCGCACCGTACCGGCGTGGCTGGAAGCCGTGCCCAGCCAGATGAAGATCCTGATCCACTCGCTCCCGGCCCGCGCCGCCGATCGACACCCAGGTCCAGGAACAGCTGATTGTCGAGCTGTACTCGAAGTGACGCACTCGAGGCTCGCCCACGACTGCGTCGCTCACCGGCTCATGTGCCGACGCACTCGCCCGCGTGCGCCTTGCAACCGACTCGTGAGCGAGCCGTTAGATCGAGAGCAAGGAAAGTAAGACCCAGTCGGGCGTCAAATAGTGGGCGCCCCGAACGAAAAGAGAATGCAGTGCTGATCTCACAGCGGCCCAGTCTCACCGAAGAGCCGATCAACGAGACCCGGTCCAAGTTCACGATCGAGCCGCTCGAGCCCGGCTTCGGCTACACGCTCGGCAACTCGTTGCGCCGGACCCTGCTGAGCTCCATCCCGGGCGCGGCCGTTACCAGCATCAAGATTGACGGCGTCCTGCACGAGTTCACCACGATCCCCGGTGTCAAGGAGGACGTGGTCGAGCTGGTCATGAACGTCAAGGACCTCTGCGTCAGCTCCGAGCACGACGAGCCGGTCTCGATGTACCTGCGCAAGCAGGGCCCAGGCGACGTCACCGCCGGAGACATCCAGCCGCCGGCCGGCGTGACCGTACACAACCCCGAGCTGAAGCTCGCCACGCTCAACGGCAAGGGCCGCCTCGACATGGAGCTCACCGTCGAGCGCGGTCGTGGCTACGTCAGCGCCGCGCAGAACAAGCAGGCCGGTCAGGAGATCGGCCGGATCCCGGTGGACTCGATCTACTCGCCGGTGCTCAAGGTGACCTACCGCGTCGAGGCGACCCGGGTCGAGCAGCGCACCGACTTCGATCGGCTCATCATCGACGTCGAGTCCAAGCCGTCGATCACGCCGCGCACGATGCTCGCGTCGGCCGGCTCCACTCTCGTCGAGCTATTCGGCCTCGCCCGGGAGCTGGACGAGACCGCCGAGGGTATCGACATTGGACCGTCCCCTCAGGACGCTCAGCTCGCCGCCGATCTGGCCCTGCCGATCGAGGAGCTGGACCTGACCGTCCGGTCGTACAACTGCCTCAAGCGGGAGGGCATCAACTCGGTCGGCGAGCTCATCGCCCGGACCGAGGCCGATCTGCTCGACATCCGTAACTTCGGCCAGAAGTCCATCGACGAGGTCAAGATGAAGCTCGCCGGCATGGGCCTGGGCTGAAGGACTCCGCGCCGGTCTTCGACCCGGCGCACGTCGTGGACACGTTCGCTGACGTCGACTACGACGCCGAGGACTACCGAGAGACCGAGCAGCTCTGACAGCTCACCAGCCGCGAACATCCGCCAGAATCGACCAAGGAGCACCAACGATGCCTCAGCCGACCAAGGGCCCTCGCCTCGGTGGCAGCCCCGCGCACGAAAGGCTGATGCTGGCGAACCTCGCCACGTCGCTGTTCAAGCACGGAAAGATCACCACCACCGAGACGAAGGCCAAGCGGCTCCGCCCGTTCGCCGAGCAGCTCATTACCAAGGCGAAGCGGGGCGACCTGGCCTCGTTCCGGCGGGTGCTGCGGGTTATCCACGAGATGGACGTGGCGTACGCGCTGCGGGACGAGATCGCGCCGCGCTACGCCTCCCGTAACGGCGGCTACACCCGCATCGTGAAGGCGGGCGTCCGCAAGGGCGACGCCGCGCCGATGGCGATCATCGAGCTGGTGGACGAGCTCGTCGTCGCGGCTCCCGCGCCGACCAAGGCGGCCAAGGCCGACCGCCCGCAAGACGGAGCGGACCGACGCTGTCGCGGCGCTCGCCGGCGAGACCGACGAGGACGAGGCCCGTCCAGCCAAGGGCAAGGCCACGGCGGCTGCCGCGGCCGGCGGTGCCGCGGCAGTCTCGACCACCATCGATGAGGATGACGACGACGAGGACGACGACCTCGACGAGTCTGACGAGTCCGATGAGGACGATGCCGACGATGACGACGACGACGACGAGGACGAGGACGACGAGAACGCCAAGGCCTAACCGCCGTCCTGCCTTTCCGGTCAAGACCTGTCCCGTGTAGGGACAGGTCTTGACCAGTTCCGAGGCGCGCACGGTTCGGCTCCGGCTGGACCTCGGCTACGACGGCACCGACTTCGCGGGGTGGGCCGCCCAGCCCGGCCAGCGAACGGTCGCGGGCGTGCTGCTCGATACGCTTGGTACGGATCCTCGGCCCCGACAGTGCCACCGGCCTGACCGTCGCGGGGCGCACCGACGCCGGCGTGCACGCGACCGGCCAGGTCTGCCACGTCGACGTCTCCACCGACCGGTGGCTGGCCCTGGACGGCACCCTGATCCGCCGGCTCGCCGGGCTGCTTCCGGCCGACCTCAGGGTCAGCACGGCCGTCGAGGTGCCGGCAGAGTTCGACGCCCGGTTCTCCGCACTGTGGCGGCGCTACCAGTACCGCGTATGCGACGACGCTAGCGGGGGCGCCGCCGCTGCGGCACCGCGACACGCTCAGCTGGCGGCGCCGGTTCGACCTGGACGCGCTGAACGACCGCATCCGAATCGCTGACGGGCGAGCACGACTTCGCCGCCTACTGCCGACGCAAGGAGAACGCGACCACCGTAAGGGCGGTGACCGAGCTGTTCTGGCAGCGCGATCCGGAGGGCATCGTGGTCGCCACGGTCGCCGCCGACGCGTTCTGCCAGGCGATGGTGCGCAGTCTCGTCGGCGCTCTGCTGACGGTCGGTGACGGCAGGCGGCGCGGTCGACTGGCCGGGCTCGCTCCTGGCGCGCAAGGATCGGGCCAACGAAGTGGTGGTCGCGCCGCCGCATGGACTGACGCTCGTGGCCGTGGGCTACCCGGACGACCCGGCCGCGTTCGCCGCGCGTGCGGCCCTCACGCGCAACCGCCGAGTGCGCTCCGGCTCCATAGAGTGCGCCTGTCGGACTCAGGGTGACGGCGACAACGACCCGCCCGCCGACGGCGGGGTCTTCTCGATCGACCACTCGTCGATCACCTTCTCGCGCAGGTACTGCTGCAGTATGTCGTAGACGATGACCTTGGCGCCGGCGTCATCGGGCTCGAACGCCGAACCGTCCACCTTGGCGATCACGGTGTAGATCAGGAAGTGACCGCGCACCTCCCAGGTCAGGTTGGTCGAACTGCGTCCAAGGTTCACGTTGACGCCCGGGTCCGAGATGTAGCCGGTTATCGACGCCCTGTTTGGCGGCGATGAGATCCTTCACGTCCGTCGAGAACTTGGCCGCAGTGTCCGCGTCGGGCAGGTTGAAGATGCCACCGGTGACGAAGTACTTGCCGTCCGAGGCGGTGAATGACGCCCGGATCACCTGGTTGCACTGAAGGGCGACCAGCAGCTTGCCCACCTCGCCGTTGGCGCCGACGCGGCAGTCGGCGGACTCCTGGACCTTCCCGACGCGCTTGTACGGCGGGAAGCTCGGGTCGGCCGACGATCTCCGTGACGGGGAAGACATCCGTCGGCGTCATTGGGTTTGGATCGGTTGCACGGCTGCGTGATGTCCCGCTTGACCACGGTCGTCTCGGGCGTATCGCGGCGCACCGACAACCACGTTGTCGTCCTTGACCAACATGAACGAGCCGAAGCTGCACACCGCCACGACGACCACGATCGCGATGGCGCCGATCGCGACCATCCACGGCTTGTGCTGAGGCAGCTGCCGGATGATGCCCGGAAACGTCCCTGAACGTGACCGCCCGAGCCCGGGGTAGGGGCGGAAGAGCGCGCCGCGGTGGCGCGCCCGGCTTACCGGCACCACGGCGGCCCGGGGCCCGCTGCGGCGCCGCAGTCCGAGCGGCGGGCGATCCCGGCCGCGGGACTGGGGCACCGGGCCGGACGGGGGGCGAGCCGGGGCGGGCGACGGGTGCGCCGGGGCGGGGACGGGTGCGCCAGGCCGGGGAACGGGTGCGCCGGGCCGGGCGGCGGGGACCGCCGACCACGGAGCCTGGCCCGGTGGCGCGATCCGCGGCACCGTCGGCGACGTGGGTATCGGCGGCGGAAACGCGGGATAGGCGGGCGGTTGACCCCCCTGATTGTTCGGTGGCGGCCGGCGCATGCCTGGTGGTGGCGCGTAGCTCTGTGGTGGCGCGTAGCTCTGTGGTGGCGCGTAGCTCTGTGGTGGTGCGGAGCTCTGTGGTGGCGCGGGAGGTGAGGTCGGCGAGGGAGGTGAGGTCGGCGAGTAGCTCGGTGGCGCGGTGTGCAGCCCACCCGCGGCCGCGACGTGCTTGGCCGGCGGCGGCGGCTGTGGAATTCCTCGCGCGCCGCCCGGCTGGCCGGCGCCCGGCCCAGCCGGAGAGGAAGGCCACGGGCTGGTCGGCGGCTCGTACGGCTGGCCCTGCGCGGCCTGGCTGTGCCGTGGATGACCGGGCGGCCGGGGCGGTGCCGTGGGGTCGGCCGGCAGTACGGCTGCGGTGCTCGCGAGCGCCGCGGATCCGGATCGTCGTCGGGTCCAGGCGCCTGCCACTCACGTGGCGGCGGCCCGTACCCATGCGTCATGGCCCACAGGCTACCGAACGTGACGGGCACTTGCGTACGGCCGTCTGTGCCATATCGAGCGAGCCAGTGGCAGGGAGAATGGATCGGTGGCGAGCGAGCACTATTTCACGGCTGAGCCGAGGGCGGCGGCGCGGGCGACGGATGTGTCGTTCGAGGTGGCTGGGCATAAGTACCACCTGCGCGGCGCTGGAGGGGTGTTCAGCGCGTCAGCGGCTGGACCCGGGGACTGGCGGTGTTGTTGCGCAAGGCCGAGCTTCCCGGGCCGGAGACCACGGGGGCGTTGCTCGACCTGGGCTGCGGATACGGGCCGATCACCTGCGTGCTCGCGACCATGGCTCCGCCGCGGCTACCGTCTACGCGGTCGATGTCAACACCCGGGCGCTGGACGCTGACCAGAGCCAATGCCGAGGCGCTCGGGTGCCGCCGTCGTCGCTGTGGAGCCGGACGACGTACCCACGGATCTGGTCTTTGACCAGATCTGGTCCAATCCGCCGATTCGGGTAGGAAAGGCGGAGCTGCACGCCCTGCTCACGCGATGGCTGCCCCGGCTGGCGACGACGGCATCGCCTGGCTCGTGGTGGCCCGGCACCTCGGCGCGGACTCGCTCGTCCGGTGGCTGAGGGATCAGGGGCTACGACGTAGTGCGGCACGCCAGCCAGCAGGGCTTCCGCGTGCTGCGCGTCCAGCCGCGAATCGATCGCGGTCCGGGCCACAGCCGTTCGCCGGACGACGGTAATTCCGGTGACGAGATCGTCGCTGACCAGGAGAATCTCTGACCCGTGGGCTACATCGACCTGGCCGGTCTCCGGCACGTGCTCGCCGACGGGCGCGAGCTGTTCGCCGACGTCTCGTTCCGGGTCGGCGAGGGCGCGAAGGTCGCCCTGGTCGGCCCGAACGGTGCCGGCAAGACGACGCTGCTGCGCATGATCGCCGGCGATCTACCGGTGGCTGAGGGCGCGATCGCGCGCTCCGGCGGCCTGGGCGTGATGCGGCAGTTCATCGGCATGGTTGCGGACGAGTCCACGCTGACCGACCTGGCGCTGTCGCTGGCACCACCCGCCGTCCGGGCCGCCGGCGATCGGCTCACCACGGCCGAGGGCGCGCTGCACGCGGCGGAGGCGGCCGATCGGAGCGGGCGGGTGACCGAGCGGGCCCAGCTGCGCTACGCGGACGCCCTGACCGCCTGGGGTGAGGCCGGCGGTTACGACGCAGAGGTCCTCTTCGATACGGCCAGCATCGCCGCCCTTGGCCTGCCCTGGGAGACCTCCCGGACGCGCCCGGTCCGCACGCTCTCGGGCGGGCAGCAGAAACGCTTCGCGTTGGAGCTGTTGCTTCGCGGCACGGACGAGGTGCTGCTGCTGGACGAGCCGGACAACTTCCTGGACGTCCCGGCCAAGCGGTGGCTCGAGGGCCGCCTGCGAGAGTCGGACAAGTCAGTGCTGTACGTGTCCCATGACCGGGAACTGCTGGCGCAGACCGCGACCCGCGTGGTGACGGTCGAGGGCGGCAGCGCCTGGACCCACCCCGGCGGTTTCGCGAGTTGGCACGAGGCTCGGGTGGCTCGCTATGAACGCCTCGACGAACTGCGGCGGCGCTGGGACGAGGAGCACCAGAAGCTGAAGGACCTTGTCGTGATGTACCGGCAGAAGGCGGCCTACAACTCCGACATGTCCTCGCGCCTGCAGTCGGCGGTGACCCGGCTGCGCAAGTTCGAGGAGATCGGTCCGCCGCAGGAGCGCCCCAAGGATCAAGACATCCGGATGCGCCTATCGGGTGGCCGGACCGGCAAGCGGGCGGTGATCTGCGAGCGGCTGGAGCTGGAGAACCTCACGTTCCCGTTCGACCTGGAGGTCTGGTACGGCGACCGGGTGGCGGTGGTGGGCGCCAACGGCACCGGCAAGTCGCACTTCCTCCGGCTGCTGGCCCGCGGCGGCACGGACCCCGACCTCGAACACGCGCCGGTCGACGGCGCGCCACTGGCCGAGGTCCGCCACGACGGCTCGGCCCGGCTCGGGGCGCGGGTACGGCCGGGGCACTTCTCGCAGACCCACGACCGCCCGGAACTGGTCGACAAGACGCTCGTCGAGATCCTGTGGCGCGGCGACGATCATCGCAATGGGATGCCTCGGCACGACGCGATGAAGGTGCTCTCGCGTTACGAGCTCGCCGGCCAGGGCGATCAACGGTTCGGCACCCTGTCGGGCGGCCAGCAGGCCCGGTTCCTGGTGCTGTTGCTGGAGCTGTCTGGGGCCACTCTTCTGCTCCTGGACGAGCCCACGGACAACCTCGATCTGGCGTCGGCCGAGGCGCTGGAGGAGGGCCTGCAGTCCTTTGCCGGCACGGTCATCGCCGTGACCCACGACCGGTGGTTCACCCGGACGTTTGACCGGTTCGTGTTGTTCCGGGGTGACGGTGAGGTGATCGAGACCGAGGAGCCGGTCTGGGACGTGCGCTAGTCGTGCGGATCGCGGCATCGGCCCGGCCGAATTTGACCTATGTGTACAGTCCGATATGGACGGCTAGGGTCGCGGCTCGTCGAAGCCGTGGCGACCGGCCGGGCCAAGGTCGCGAAGCCATAACTCGTGGGCGTCGGTGGGCTGACCCATCGGTGGCATCGTGCCGGCCGCGCTTGAGCTCTCCTGCTCGCTGCTGGAGTATGTCCCGCCGCGATAAGTCGAGCCGGCGCCGACCCGTGGGTCGGGCTCAGCCTCGCGCGAGCCCCCGTGTCCGGCCGCCGATCTTCTCGCCCCCGAAAGCGCCCGGCCAGGTGTCGGCATCCCAGCCCGGACCTCCTGCGCTTGGTCGCTCCGGATGGCCGGCTCTCCGGTCGCTCCGACTGCCGCTCTGTGGCGGAGAACGCCGGGGCGTACGACTCGGCCGCCCGCGGCCTGGTGATCGTGCCGCCGTACGTGGTCTGCTCGCCGTACTGGTGATCGTCAGCACGGGAGTGATCGCCGCGGCCGGGCCGTTGCCCGTATCCGGCCCGGCCCGGTGACGACACCACGTCACCGGCGATGGGTCGCAGCTCGTCGAGGTTCAGATCCTGCCGGGGCATGACCGAGCTCCGTCGGCCCGGCATCGCGATCAATACCGACGCGATGAGGCCCGCGCCTACGGCGATCAGTGCAGCGAGGTACGGGTCGGCCTGAGCGCCGCCGTCGGAGCCGGCGACCGGGCCCGCGACCAGGTATGCGGCGGCGACCATGGCTGGGCCGCCGAAGCCCGCCAGCGCCACGCCGAAGCGGCCCGACCGTCGCCAGCGCGCCACGCTGGCGACCACCAAACCGACGAGGGCGGCCGCTCCGACCATGAGTTGCGGACTGCTCCACAGCGAGCCGGTGAGGTGCGGGGCGTCCAGCACGCCCAGGCGCGGCGACGGGAACGGCTCGTGGGTGACGAGTCCGGACACGGCGCATCCGATCGCGGCCAACCAGAGCCACGTGATCGTGACCTGGAGCCCGACGGCCACCGGCCGAGCGGACGAGAGCCAGCAGCGCGAGCAGGAAGCCGACCACCACCCCGGCGCCAGCGGTGATCGAAACGACCAGTCCCGGGTTGACGTTCGCCGGGGGGTGAGCGGCGCTGGCAGGCAGCCACGCCAACCCGATGACCGCGCCGGCGCCCAGCGCGGCGGCGAAGGCTGCCGTGATCCGCGCGCCGACTCCGTCGGCCGATCGTGGCGGCGTACCGCCGAGCGGCCGGCGAGCGCGCCACTGACTACGGCCACGGCGTAGCAGAAGGCGATCCAGGTGAGCAGGGCGGTCCAATCACGAGTGGACGCCTCCATTTCCCACCGCGTGATGCCGAGCGCGTCGGCGACACCCAATTGTGCCGCCGCGGCGACACCACCCACTGCTGCCGAAATCCAGAGGAGCTTCGCCCAAGCACCGATCACGGCGCACAGCCTAGGGTGTCCGCGCGGCCCCCGCGAGGGTCCCATCCGTACCGGTCACGACCGTCCGAGCGGCGGAGCGTCGGCGATCCGACCAAAGTGGACTAATTACCTCGCGGGTCAAGGCTGGCCCGTGGATCAATCCATCCGCAGCCGGTAGCCGCGCTTGACCACGGTCTGGATGAAGGCCGAGCCGCCGAGCGCCGCGCGAAGCCGGGCCACCGCCATCTCCACGGCGTGCTCGTCCGCACCGCGGGGCAACGACTCAAGCAGTACCGAACGGGATAACACCTTGCCGGGCGCAGCCGCCAGGCTACGCAGGATCGCCATCTGCGAGGGCGGTAGCGGCTTGAGGATGCCGTCGACGACGGCGGCGTGGCCGCGCAGCACGAGTTCCGCACCAGCCACGGTCAGGGTTCGGGTGCGCCGAGGCAGCTCTACCGTCAGCGCCTCGACCAGTGCGCTCATCCGGGCTCGCGCCGGGGTGAGCACCGGAACCCCGCGCCCGCGCAGTGGCTCGGCTGCCTGGGGACCGACACAGCCGGCGAGTACGGGGCCGCGCAACGCGGCGAGTACTGCATCCGCCCGCGCTCCGGCCACACGCAGCACCGACCCCACCGCTGCCGCCGACGTGAACGTGACAGCATCGACGAGGCGGTTGATGATCAGGTCGACCAGCCGATGCAGTGGCGTGGGGTCGAGCGGTGGCGCCCAGCGGTACACCCGCACCTCGAGCACCTCGGCGCCGGCGGCCGAGAGTGCACGGCACAGTTCATCGTGCGGTTCGCCATGGAGCTGGACCGCGATGCGGCGCCCGGCCAATGTTGGGGTGGCTCTGCTCCGCGGCCGGGCTTGGTTTCCATCGGTCGGCGAGTCGGTCGCGAGGTGCGCGGCGAGGTATGCGATCACCTCGGCCGAACTCTCTGGGTCCGGCGCCCACGCGTGCACAAGCCCGGCCGAGCGAAGCTCGCCGTCCGTCTGCGGCCAGCGAGCCACGACGTGGGCAGCGGCCAGCCGCGAGCGTAAGGCCTCACCCACAGCCCAGCCGTCCGCCGCCTCGAGCCACCCGAGCATGCCCATGGCGGTGTTCGCGACGACCGCGTCCGGCGGCGAGTCAAGCAACTGGCGGGTGGCCTCGCGAAGCTGGCTGTCGTCGGCGAGTGCTACCAGTCGCAGCGCCGGCGCCAGCACCACCCGCGCGCCGTGATCCTCGAGTAGGGATGCCATCTCGTCCCGGCGCCGGTCGGCCGTCACCGCCACCGTGAAGCCCGCCAGCACCTCGGTCGGGCCGGCTTTGGCGCTCATGCCTGGGATGGTCCGAGAACGCCGTTTCGTGCGCCGTACGAACCCTGTTTCCGGCCTGCTAACGGACGCTCACAGAGCCTGCGCTCACAGAGCCGCACCGGGCCTAGGCCGAGCCGATGGTCTGACCACCCCGCCGGGCGAGCTGTGCGCCCTTTCGTGCCCGCGCCAGCGGGGTGGTCTACCGTCCGGGAAAGTCGCTTCCCGGTTGGCCGGCGGGGTCAACCAGGCAACTTCACGGGTGGTGCCGTCCCTTCACCACCGGGTCCTGCGTGGTCGGGTGCATCGCGCTTCGCTTCGCCGCACCGTTGCCGGCCATGCGGACCACGCTGCCCAGCCGGGGTTTCGCGACGATGAGTTCGATGTTTCCACCGCGCAAACCCTCGAGTCGGTCGTACCGTATGTGCGTTTTTAGCCGGAATCAGCGTTGACGGCCGAACACGGCGCGAGGCGTTGCCGGGGTCGCTTTGACCGGGTCGATTGGCCCCGGCTATGCTCGTGAGCTGTTGTGCGAGAGCTACCGCGTTCCCGCGTGGGGTACGCTCGGTAGTCGTGCGCTGTGGACCGCCCGGGTGGCGCCGTTCCGTGGTGTGGCGACCTCAGGCTCCCGAGAACCCGACGAACGAGACAAGGTAGACCTGTGCGTACGTACAGCCCGAAGCCGGGCGAGATCGAGCGTCAGTGGCACGTCATTGACGCCGCAGACGTCGTGCTGGGCCGCCTCGCGACCCACGCCGCCACGCTCCTGCGGGGCAAGCACAAGCCGGTCTTCGCGCCGCACGTCGACACCGGCGACTTCGTGATCATCGTGAACGCGGAGAAGGTCGCCCTCACTGGCAACAAGCGCCAGACCAAGGTCGCCTACCGCCACTCGGGCTACCCGGGCGGCCTCACCTCGGTCAACTACGAGGAGCTGCTGACCAAGCGGCCCGAGCGGGCTGTCGAGCTCGCCGTCAAGGGGATGCTCCCGCACAACCGGCTCGGCCGACAGCTGATCACGAAGCTGAAGGTGTACGCCGGTCCCGAGCACCCGCACGCCGCGCAGCAGCCGGTCCCGTTCGAGATCAAGCAGATCGCGCAGTAGCGCGCACGAAGGACTAACAGTGACCGAGAGCATCGTTACGCCGAGACGACACCGACCTCGCCGAGGCCGCGCCCTGGGTCGGAAGCCGTACGAGGTCGGAGGTCGCGTTGTCCCTGCGCCGGCAGCACCCAAGGCGCCGCGGAGCCTGCCGCGCACCGATCGTCCAATCCAGACGGTCGGCCGCCGCAAGGAGGCGATCGTCCGGGTGCGGATCATGCCGGGCACCGGCAAGTTCACGCTCAACGGCCGCACCCTCGAGGCGTACTTCCCGAGCAAGGTACACCAGCAGCTGGTGCGCGAGCCGCTCAACGTGGTCGAGCGCGTGGACACCCTCGACGTGGTCGCGAACCTGCGCGGCGGCGGCGTGACCGGCCAGGCGGGCGCGCTGCGTCTTGGCATCGCCCGCGCGCTGTGCGACCTGGAGCTCGAGGACCGGCCGGCGCTGAAGAAGGCCGGCTTCCTTACCCGTGACGCTCGGGTCAAGGAGAGCAAGAAGTACGGTCTCAAGAAGGCCCGTAAGGCTCCGCAGTACTCCAAGCGCTAACGCGCACGCGGCAACGAATGGCCATCGGCCGGGCCGCCCGACGAGGGCGACCCGGCCGTCCTCGTCCCTGAGACACAGCCGTCTCGGGCACGGGCATCAGGTTCAAACTCGGGTTCACAAGACCCCGGGGATCGGGAAGGTTGGCATGGCGCGACTCTTCGGCACGGACGGCGTCCGCGGTCTGGCTAACGGGGACCTCACCCCCGAACTGGCGATGTCGATCGCGGTCGCAGCCGCCCGGGTACTCGCGGAGGGCGACCAGTCCCACCCGCCGGTGGCAGTGGTCGGGCGTGACCCGCGCGCGAGTGGCGAGATGCTCGAGGCAGCCGTCGTCGCCGGGCTCGCCAGCGCCGGAGCCACCGTGGTTCGGGTCGATGTGCTGCCCACCCCCGGCGTCGCCTACCTCACTGCCGAGACGAACGCCGACTTCGGCGTCATGGTCTCCGCGTCGCACAACCCCATGCCAGACAACGGCATCAAGCTCTTCGCCGCCGGCGGGCACAAGCTCCCGGACGAGATCGAGGACCGGATAGAGGCCGAGATCACCAAGCCGTCGGCCTGGCATCGGCCGGTCGGCGGCCGGGTCGGCCGGGTGCACCAGCTCCTCGACGGGGCCGAGCACTACATGAAGCATCTGGTCGACTCGACGCCCAACCGGCTCGATGGCATCAAGGTCGTGGTCGACTGTGCCAACGGCGCGGCGTCCGAGGTCGCCGAGGTCTACACGCGGGCCGGCGCCGAGGCGATCGTGATCCACGCCGATCCGGACGGCCTCAACATCAACGAGGACTGCGGCTGCACTCACCTCGACTCGATCCGGGCGGCGGTGGTCGAACACGGGGCCCACCTCGGTCTAGCCCACGACGGCGACGCGGACCGCTGCCTCGCCGTGGACGCAAGCGGCGAGGTCGTTGACGGTGACCAGATCATGGCCGTGCTCGCGCTGGCCATGCGCGACGCCGTCACGCTGGCGCAGGACACACTGGTAGCCACCGTGATGAGCAACCTCGGCCTGCGGCTGGCGATGCAGCGGGAGGGCGTCAGGCTGCTGGAGACCGCGGTCGGAGACCGGTACGTGCTGGAAGCCTTGCGGGCAAAGAACCTGTCGCTCGGCGGGGAGCAGAGCGGGCACCTGATCCTGCCGGCTTACGCGACCACCGGCGACGGGGTGCTGACCGGCCTGCACCTGATGGCGCGGATGGCGGCGACCGGCCGGAGCCTGGCCGACCTTGCCTCCGTCGTCACCAAGCTGCCCCAGGTCATGATCAATGTACGGGTAGCCGACCGGCAGGCCGCCGTACAAGCGTCCACTGTGGTGGATTCCGTCGCTTCGGCGGAGCGGGAGCTCGGCGAGTCCGGTCGGGTGCTTCTGCGTCCGTCCGGCACCGAGCCGTTGGTGCGGGTGATGGTCGAGGCGTCCACTGTGGAGCAAGCTCAGGCCTCGGCCGAGAAGATCGCCGCCGAGGTCCGTAACGCCAGCCCGGCGTAGTGCTCGCCCTGGTCCACCGGCCGACTGGTCCCGTCTCGGGGTTCCGTACTGCCTTGCGCATCCGCGGCGCGGCGTAGCGTAACAACGAGGTACCCACGAAAGGGCGAGTACTCGTCACGGGGAGGAACAATGCACGGAGCAGTAATGATTCGTTGGGGAGCGAACGTACCCGGTCGCGAGACCACCGGACTCGGCGTCTTTGGCCGAGCGCTCAACCGGTTCGAGGCGATGACCAAAGAGGGTCGCGTACAAGGTCACCGCGAGTACTTCTCGGTCACCGGGCACGACGGCGGCTTCATGATTCTCGAGGGCGAGGTCGAGGAGCTCACGAAGATCCTCACCGAGGAGGAAACTCTGAAGCTCAACAATCAGGCCAGCGCGGTTGTCGAGGACTTCGAGATCCAGGCCTACGTCGGAGGCACCGACCAGGCGACGCAACAGGTCATCGGGACGTACACCTCGAGCCTGAAGGACATCGGCTACATGTAGGAAGCGGCGAATCTCAGCTGCGACCGAGCCAACTTCCGACTACCTGGCCCATCCCGCCTCGCTGCGCTCGAAAGCCCAGCGATGCATAGAACGCTTCCATGTCATCGGTGAACAACCCGACGTGTTGACCGGGCACCGTGGCCAAGAGGCGTTTGACCACCTCACGCCCGACACCTCGACGCCGGTACCGTGACGCGGTCCAGATGTCGACCAGGTAGGCGTTGCACACGCCATCGCTCAGGATGCGGCCGTTGGCGACGAACTCACCGTTGCGGCGGCCGAAGATCACCGCATGTGAGTTCTCGTGCGAAAGGCGGTACTCCTCGGGCGTACGACCGTTGTCGAATTGATCCGCGGCGAGTGCCGACTTGAGCGCTGCCCAGTCGACCGGCTCGATGTCGGAGGAGTAGATGATCTCAGTCACGTGCTCAGCGTCTCATCCGCGACAAGCCGTTTCCAGCGCGCCGTTACGACCGGTGACGTGGTGCCGACTGGCCTACTGATCTTCCGGCGTCTTACCCTCCGGCACCGTGTCCGCGTGGCGGTGCGCGACCTTCCATTCCCCATCCTCACGGCGGTAGACCTGCGTCACCCGGAGCGAGTACTGTCGCGGTTCGCCCTCGACTGACGCCACCGTGTGCTCGTAGCCAACGGTGTACGCCATATCCCCGTTCACGTCGGCAGCAACGACCTCGTACGAGTGGGAAACGCAGTCGGAGAATGTGTTCTCCAACTGACGGAAGATTCCGGCCACCTCGTCGTAGCCGCGTCCCGATATCCACGCGCCGAACAGCGTGACCGGCTCGTGGCTGGACCAGATGGCAAACCGCGGCCCGGCGTCCCCGTTGTGCAGTGCTGTCTCGGCGTCCTTGAGTCGAGTCCCGACCCACTGCAGGAAGTCGTCCCGTCCGCCCATGCGCCACCCCTATGGCTAGGTGCCTTCCCGTATCTTGCCAGTCACACCGCGGCCCTACGGCGGCCGGGTGGCAGTCGAATGTGGACGGTAGCAACAGCTAGGCGAACCAGATGATCGCTTGCCCGTGTCCTCGGGTCCAGGCAAGTGGTCTGCCGTCCAGCGCCAGGATGTTGTGAAACGCGTCGCTGGGTGGCGCCGGCATCGTGTCGTAGCGCAACACGTGCGGGGCCTCGTTCGCAATCCAGTGTCCGGGTAGCGCGCGTACCACCTCGGCGAATGCCTCCCGCCTCGGCGCTGGCACCTGGTACATCACGGAGGTGTGGAACACCACCAGCGTCGCGTCGGCCGGCGCCTTCGCCGCCAACGCCGGCAGGTCGTCCACCAGGTCACCGCGCACGAGCAGCGGCGGATCGGCAGCGGCGACAGCTGCCGCGGCCTTGAGCCGCGCGCTGCGGTGCGCGTGCTCCGGCCAGATGAGGGCGTCGAGCCAGGCCACGTCCGCCGGATCGGTCACATCGAGCGGATTCAGATCCAGCCAGCCCGCCACACCACTTCGGGCACTGCGGTGGGCGGAGCCGTTCCGGTCGCGGCGCACTCGAGGACCGGTTCGCCTGAGCCGAGCATGTGCTCGCCGTAACGGTAGGTGTACCGGTCCGGGTAGAGGCACAACCCAGCCGACGCCCCGACCTCCAGTAGCGCGAGTGGCTGCGGCAGTGCGGCGAGCACCGGCAGTAGCACGGCACACCGGCCGGCCTCGTTCGTTTGTGTGGCCCGCACCCGCATCTCGCCTTCGATCGCGGGCCAGTTGGCCACCGCGTAGTCATGGAACCGGGCTGGGTCCTCGACCGGGCCGCCGAGGAGTCGCACCACGCCGTACAGAAGGTTTGGCTGCCGCTTTGCCGGCGGGAGCCTGCCGAGCAGTGTGAGCACCTCGTCGTCGCGGGAGACCGCGAGCGACAGGCGCTCGTACGTGGGTGAAACCCCGTGCGCCTCGCGAGTGCCGAACTCGGCGTAGGTCTCGGCCGTCGTCATGCCCGAATGATCGCGCTGCATCGGCGCCCGCGCCATGAGGCGGATCTCACGGCGTTAGGCCATGGGCGACCGTCAATCCGCGGCCTGGGCCCTGTGAATGATCAGACCACTGCCGCGGCGACCGCGTCGAGGTCCCGGGTCAAGATCGCGTGACCGCCGTCGCTCAGCTGACCTTCGTTGAGCAGGCTACGGAGCCTGTCCCGGAGTTCTTTGATCTTCTTGTTTGCTTCCTCAGTGTTGCCGTCATTCATCGCCCGAGCGATCTCGTCTACCTTCTTGTACAGGTCGCTCGCCTTGTCGGGGTTGACGTGTCCGGTGCTTACCTGTTGCTGAATCGACAGTCGCAAAACGACGATGGGGTCGACCGGTGGCGGCTGGCTGCTCGGCAGGACAGCCGTAACGGGTCGAGCTGGCTGCGTCGACTGAGTGGACGTCGATGGCTGGGTCACGGCTTGCGACTGTGCAGAGGTCGTCATCGATGGAAGAGGCGCCGTAGCAACGGGCGCGCCGAGCGTGGCACCGGAGTTCGGCGCGCTACCCGGCGTCGATCGCGAAGCCGCCGCCACAAGAGTGAGGATTGCCGCCAGCGCTATCAACCCGCCGGCCGCACCCCAGCGAAGACTGCGAGTTCTGCGTGGGCGAGGAGGCGCGTCGGCGATGCGCAGGTCTGCCATGTACACAGGCGTCGGTAAGGGAAGCGACACTTTGCGCGGCTGTGTCACCGTCGGCTGGGCGGCAGTTGGGTCCTCGACACGTATCGCCGACGACATCGGTATGGCTGCGGACATCGGGTCAGCACGCATTGCCAACAGGCGGGTTTTGACATCGAGGGCGTCAGCGGGGCGGGCGTCTGGAGTCTTCGCCAGCAACTGCGACACCAACGCCTCTAGCCGCGGAGGAATGTCAATGCGATGTTCTCGTAACGGCACCGGCCGCTCGTTGAGATGCTGTTGCAGGAGTTCGCTCGCGTCGCCGGAAAACGGCCCGTCTCCGACGAGCATGGCGTACATAGTGCAACCCAAGGCGTACAGGTCGGCGCGGGCGTCGACGGGCCCAACTGATGCCTGCTCGGGGGCCATGTATTTGCTGCTTCCCATGGCGAACGTAGGCCCGGTCAGGTTCGCATCAGGGGTGGCGAGCAGTGCTCTGGCGATCCCGAAGTCGCAGACTTTCACAACGCCGGCACGAGTGATGATCAGATTGGCTGGCTTGACGTCGCGGTGGATGATGCCAGCCGCATGCGCTGCCGCGAGCCCATCGCAGGTCTGCACTGCGATGTCGATCACTGTGGCGACCGGCAATGGCCCATCGGAGACCATGTCGGCCACCGTCACGCCCTCGATCAACTCCATGACCAGGTACCGACTCTTGTCGTGGATGCCGACGTCGTGCACGGCGACGATGTTCGCGTGTGCCAGCCGAGCCGCGATGCGCGCTTCACGATCGAACCGTTCCATGGCGCGTCGGGTCCTCGACGCCACGGTCCTGCGGGTTCCTTGATCGCCACCGGACGGTCGAGTAGCAGGTCGCGGCCCCGCCACACGTTGGCCATGCCACCTCGGCCCAACAACTCGTCGACCCGGTAGCGACCGCTGATCACCCGTTCGAGCGCCGTGATGGTTTCCACACCTGAGCAAACCGCGAAGCGGCCTAAGAGGTAACTCCAACGCAATGCTTCAGCGGGGCCGTACTCCCGGTTCGTCCGTCATCTCAAACGTTTGTGCCGGCCGGCTTGGAGGCAGACGACCGGGCTTCGCTAAGTGTGCACCGGCGGTCAATGCGTCGCCGCGTCACCTGATCGGTGTTCTTCCGAACACGCGTGAAGTCCAGCTGAAGTCCTGTTCGGAGGAACGGCTTAGGTGCGGCTCAGGTTGAGGCGAGGCGGCGGACGGCGTCCTGGAGCACCTCGTCGCGTTTGCAGAAGGCGAACCGGATCAGCCGTTGCCCCGCCGCCGGGTGGTCGTAGAAGACCTGGGTCGGCACCGCGACCACGCCACTGCGCTCGGGCAGTGCCAGGCAGAACTCCACTCCGTCCATGCCGCCGAGCGGGGTGATGTCGGCGGTGATGAAGTACGTGCCTTCGGGCGGGAAGACGGCGAAGCCGGCGGCTGACAGGCCCGCAGCGAGCAGGTCCCGTTTTCGCTCCAATGTGGACCTGAAACCTTCGAAGTACGAGTCTGGGAGGTCGAGGGCGACGGCCACCGCCGGCTGCAGCGGAGCTCCGTTGACGAAGGTGAGGAACTGCTTCACCCGCATCACCGCGCGCACCAGCGGCGCCGGCCCGCTGACCCAGCCGATCTTCCAGCCCGTACAGGAGAAGGTCTTGCCCCCCGACGAGATACGCAGCGTGCGCTCCTTCATGCCCGGCAGCGTCGCAAGTGGACAGTGAACACTGGACGCGTCGCTGAACACGAGGTGCTCGTAGACCTCGTCGGTGATGGCGACCGCGTCGAACTCCTGGCACAGCTGCGCGACCAACGTGAGCTCGTCCGGTGTGAACACCTTTCCGGTCGGGTTGTGCGGTGAATTGAGCAAGACCACTTTTGTACGGCTGGAGAAGGCGGCACGTAGCTCGTCGGGGTCGAAGGAGTACCGGCCGTCCGGGGAGGGCCGCAGCGTCACCGCGCGCAGCGTGCCCTGGGCCAGGGCGATGCAGGCGGCGTACGAGTCGTAGTACGGCTCGAAGGCGACGACCTCATCGCCGGGCTCACACAGGGCGAGCAGGCTGGCCGCAATCGCCTCGGTTGCCCCGGCGGTGACGAGGATCTCGCCGTCCGGGTCGTACGACAGACCCCAGAACCGCTGCTGGTGTCGGGCCACCGCGGCCCGCAGCTCGGGAATGCCGGGCCCGGGCGGGTACTGGTTGCGGCCCGAGCGCAAAGCCTCCGCGGCCGCGTCGAGCATCTCCTGCGGGCCGTCGGTGTCCGGGAAGCCTTGACCGAGGTTGACCGCGCCCGTTCGGGCCGCGAGCGCCGACATCTCGGCGAAGATAGTGGTACCGAACGGACGCATCCGGACGATTCCGACCTCTGGGGTCGTGGTGGCGGTCATGCGGGCCATTGTGCCGCTCGTGCGCGTACGGAGCACGGCCTTCCTCTGGGCTTCGATCAGAATGCCTGCGCGAAAGTCGGCTTTCTGCGCACCTGACTCTGAGCGAAGTTCCGCTACGATGGCGGCCATGTGCGGAATCGTGGGATACGCGGGTGCCCGGCCGGCGCTCGGCATCGTGGTACGTGGCCTGAAGCGGCTCGAGTACCGGGGCTATGACTCGGCGGGCGTGGCGGTCCTCGGTGACGACGCTCTGGAGATCTGCAAGCGCGCCGGCAAGCTGGGCAATCTCGAGCAGGAACTGGCCGCGCAGGCGCCCGAGAGCGGCATCAACAGCGGCACGACTGGCATCGGGCACACTCGCTGGGCTACCCATGGCGGCCCTACCGACCGCAACGCCCACCCGCACCGCTCCACGACCGGCCGGCTCGCCGTCATCCACAACGGCATCATCGAGAACTTCGCCCGGCTCCGGGCCGAGCTGGAGGCGACGGGGTCGAGTTCGCCAGCGACACCGACACCGAGTGCGCGGCCCATCTGCTCGAGCACGAACTCGAGCGCTGTTCGAGCTGAGTGGTCAGCGCGCAGCTGCGGCAAGCCCGTCCGGGCGGCGCGAGGAGCGAAGCCCCCCGCCGTCGCGGGCGAGCGCTTCGGCAGCGACGAGCCGCCCGCCGGCCATCATCTGGCCGAGGCGATGCGGCGGGTCTGCCGGCGGCTGGAAGGTGCCTTCACGCTGCTCGCCGTCGACGCGGACACCCCGGACGTGGTGGTGGGTGCCCGCCGCAACTCCCCGCTCGTCGTCGGGCGGTCCGAGGGCGAGAACTTCCTCGCCAGCGATGTGTCCGCGTTCATCGAGCACACCCGAGAGGCGGTCGAGCTGGGCCAGGACCAGGTGGTCCTGATCACGCCGGACACCATCCAGATCACCGACTTCGACGGCGTCGAAGCCGCGGGCAAGGACTTCCACGTCGACTGGGACGCCACCGCCGCCGAGAAGGGCGGCTACGACTACTTCATGCTCAAGGAGATCGCCGAGCAGCCGCGGGCGGTCGCCGACACCCTGCGCGGGCGCCTCGGCCCGACCGGCCAGCTCGTGCTCGACGAGATGCGCATGACGGATCAGGACCTCCGCCTCGTCGACAAGGTCTTCATCGTGGCCTGCGGTACGGCCTATCACGCGGGTCTGGTGGCGAAGTACGCGATCGAGCACTGGACCCGGCTGCCGTGCGAGGTGGAGCTGGCCAGCGAGTTCCGCTACCGCGACCCGGTGCTCGATCGGTCCACATTGGTCGTTGCCATCTCCCAGTCCGGCGAGACCATGGACACGCTCATGGCACTGCGGCACGCTCGGGCCCAGAAGGCACGGGTGCTGGCGATCTGCAATACCAACGGCTCGACCATCCCGCGTGAGTCCGACGCCGTGCTCTACACGCACGCCGGGCCGGAGGTCGCGGTCGCCTCGACCAAGGCGTTCCTGACCCAGGTCGTGGCCTGCTACCTGGTCGGGCTGCACCTGGCCCAGGCCCGCGGGGTGAAGTTCGCCGACGAGGTCGGTGCCGTGCTCGACCAGCTCAAGGCGATGCCTGCCGCGGTCGAGCAGGTGCTGGAGACCATGGAGCCGGTGCGGGAGCTGGCGCGCGAGCTGGCTCAGGCTCGTTCGGTGCTGTTCATCGGGCGGCACGTGGGATACCCGGTGGCGCTGGAGGGCGCGCTCAAGCTCAAGGAGCTCGCCTACATGCACGCCGAGGGCTTCGCCGCCGGTGAGCTCAAGCACGGGCCGATCGCGCTGATCGACGAGGGCACGCCGGTGGTGTGCGTTGTCCCCTCGCCGGTCGGCCGGGACCTGCTGCACGACAAGATCGTTTCGAACATTCAAGAGATACGGGCCCGAGGCGCCCGCACCATCGTGATCGCAGAGGTCGGCGACGAGTCGGTACGGCCGTACGCGGACCACCTCATCGAGGTGCCGCCGACGCCCACGCTGCTCGCGCCGCTGGTCACCACCGTGCCGCTCCAGGTGCTCGCGTGCGAGATCGCGACCGCGCGCGGCCACGATGTCGACCAGCCGCGAAACCTGGCCAAGTCGGTCACCGTCGAGTGACCAGCTCGCTGCTCGCGTTCGCGCTGTTCGCGGCGGTCCTTGCGATCACGCCGGGTCTGGACACCTTCCTGGTGCTGCGGACCACAGCGGCGGGTGGGCGGGCGGCCGGATTCGCCGCGGTGGTCGGGATCGGCCTCGGCTGCCTGGTCTGGGCGGTGGCGAGCGCGATCGGGGTGACCGCGATCCTGGCCGCGTCCCGGCTCGCTTTCGAGGTGCTCCGGATCGCCGGTGTGGCGTACCTGTGCTGGCTGGGCGCCCGCGCACTGTGGTTCGCCCGCCGCCCGCCCCGGCCGACCGGTAAGGAAGGAGTCCCGCATAGCCAGAATCCGGTTGGAGGGCGTCCTTCCTTTCAGCCGGAGCCGGCGGGGGAGCAGTGGGGACGGTGGCGGGCGCTTCGCACGGGCCTGACCACCAACCTGCTCAACCCGAAGGTGGGCGTGTTCTACCTGTCGGTGATGCCGCAGTTCCTGCCCGAAGGGGTGAACCCGCTCGCCGGCTCGCTCGCGCTGGCAGCGATCCATGTGGTCGAGGGGTTCGTGTGGCTGACGCTGGTCGTGCTGGCCGTCAACCGGGCGTCGGGCTGGCTCACCCGTCCGAACGTCCGCCGCCGACTCGAGCAACTCAGCGGCGTGGTCTTCCTCGGCTTCGGCGCTGCGCCTCGCCCTCGAACGCGCGCCGTAGACGACGCTGCCGCGTCCGTCACATGGAGATCTCGGCGGGCCGAACATTCACGCAGTTCCACTCGCGAATTGTTCGGCCAGCGGGGATCACTCCGTACCCGAGAGCGCTGGCGGGGAGCCATCCGGCGTCGCGACGGCAGGGTGACCGATAGGCTGCGGGCGTGATCGTGGCAGTCGGGATCGACGTCGTTCTCGTCGACCGGTTCGTGCGCGCGTTGGAGCGCACGCCGTTGCTGAGCGAGCGACTGTTCACGGAATCGGAGCGCCTCACCGACTCGGGCAACCCGCGGCCCCCCGAGTCCCTGGCCGCCCGGTTCGCGGCCAAGGAGGCGGTGGCCAAGGCGCTCGGGGCTCCCACTGGCCTGAATTGGCACGACTGCGAGATCGTCACCGACCCCGACGGGCGACCGTGGCTGACCGTCTCCGGCACGGTGGCGGCCGCCGCGGCCGAGCGGGGGGTGAGCCGGTGGCACCTGTCGCTGTCCCACGACGGCGGGATCGCCTCGGCCATGGTGGTTGCCGAACGGGACGACAAGCCATGAGGGCCGCCTGGCGCGCGGCCGACGTCCGGGCGGCGGAAGCCCGGCTGCTCGCGACTCTGCCCGAGCTCACCCTCATGCAGCGGGCGGCGGCCGGGCTGGCCCGGCGGTGCGCCATGCTCCTCGCCGACCGCAACCGGCGTCTACGGCAGCCGGGTGCTGCTTCTGGTCGGCGCCGGCAACAACGGTGGCGACGCGCTCTTCGCCGGCGCCCTGCTGGCCCGCCGCGGCGCGCAGGTGCGGGCGGTCCTGCTGAACCCGGAGCGGACCCACGTCGAGGGCTGGCGGCGCTGCGGCGGGCCGGCGGCACGGTCGCGTCACTGAGTACGCTCTCGGAGTCCACAGTGGACCTGGTGGTCGACGGGATCGTCGGCATCGGCGCCTCAGGACCGCTGCGGGGAGCTGCCGCCGAGGCGGCGCAGGCGCTCGGCCGCGGTGCGCGAGCGGCGGCCGCGGCCGATCGTCGTGGCGGTGGACGTACCGTCCGGTGTGGACGTTGACACCGGAGCCGTCCCTGGCCCAGTCGTTGCTGCCGACGTCACGGTCACGTTCGGCTGCCTCAAGCCCGCGCTGGTGGTCGGCCCTGCGGCGCCGCTGGCGGGACAGGTCGACCTGGTCGACATCGGGCTGCCGGGGCCGGACTGGCACGCCCGCCGTCCGGGTGCCCGACCTCGCCGACGTGGCGGCCTGGTGGCCGACCCCGAACGCCGGATCCGACAAGTACACCCGGGGCGTGGCCGGCCTCGCCACCGGCTCCACGGGCTTCCCCGGCGCGGCACTGCTCTCCGTGGCCGGGGCGCTCGCAGGCCCCGCCGGGATGATTCGCTACGCCGGGCCGATCGCGGACGACGTCGTCCGGGCCCACCCGTCGGTTGTGGTCAGCCGCCGGGTCGCCGATGCCGGCCGGGTCCAGGCGTGGCTGGTCGGCTGCGGGACTGGCACCGACGAGCACGCCCGAGAGGAGCTACGCGCCGTGCTCGGCTCATCCGTACCGGCGGTCCTCGACGCCGACGCGCTGACGCTGCTCGACGGCGGTCCGCTGCCCGCCGCGCTGCGGGACCGGAACGCGCCGACTGTGGTCACTCCGCATGACCGCGAGTTCGCCCGGCTCGCCGGGGAGACGGTCGGCACCGACCGGGTGAACGCGGCCCAGCTGCTGGCCCCGCGGCTGCGGGTGGTGGTGCTGCTCAAGGGTGACCGGACCGTGGTGGCGAGCCCGGACGGGACCGCCTGGGCTAATCCAACCGGTACCCCGTGCCTGGCCACCGCGGGAACGGGTGACGTGCTGGCTGGGCTGCTCGTGTCGTTGCTCGCGGCGGGCGTCGGCGGCGGAGCGGGCCGCGGTGGCGGCGGCTTACCTGCATGGCTTGGCTGGACGTAAGGCAGCAGCGCGGTTGGGCACCGGCGAGGCAGCCCCGGTAGCGGCCACTGACGTGGCGGCGGCCCTGCCCGCGGTCATCGCAACTCGGCCAAATCCTACCCACGGGTAAGATTGCGACCATGTGGCAGGCGGAGGTGCGCGTCGACCTGGATGCGATCGAGGCCAACGTCGCGCTGCTGCGGGCCGGAACCGCCGCCGAGGTGATGGCCGTCGTCAAGGGTGACGGATATGGGCACGGCATGGTTCCCGCAGCTCAGGCGGCGTTGCGGGGCGGAGCGACCTGGCTTGGCGGATGCACCGTCGACGAGGCGTTGACGCTGCGCGCCGCCGGGTTGACCGTGCCCGTGCTGGCGTGGCTGATGGCCCCGGGGCTGGACCTGGGCCCGGCCATCACCGCCGATGTGGACCTGACCGCATCGACGCCGGCGACCGTAGATGAGATCGTGGCCGCCTCCCGCCGTACCGGACGTACCGCTCGTATTCACCTTAAGCTGGACACCGGCCTCGCGCGGGGCGGAGCTTCTCCTGCCGAATGGCCCGTGCTCTGCGAGGCCGCGGCCAAGGCCCAGGCGGACGGGGATGTCGCTGTGATTGGGACATGGAGTCATCTGGTGCACGCCGATGAGCCCGATCACGCCGAGAACGACCGTCAGCTCGAGGCCTTCCGGGCCGGTCTGGCCACCGCGGAGCGGCTCGGGATCAACCCCGCCTACCGGCATCTGGCGAACTCGGCCGCCACGCTGACCCGCCCCGAAACCCATTTCGACCTGGTCCGACCCGGCATCGCCTGTTACGGCCTGTCGCCGGTCCCAGGACGAGACTTCGGGCTCCGGCCGGCGATGACCGTACGGGCGCGGGTCGCGCTGACCAAGCGGGTGCCCGGCCGGCCAGGGCGTGTCGTATGGACACACGTACACGACCGCGCAGGAGACCACCCTGGCGCTGATCCCGCTCGGGTACGCCGACGGGGTGCCGCGCTCGGCCAGCAACCGGGGCCCGGTGCGGGTGGCCGGCGCCAACCGGAGCATCGCGGGCCGGGTGTCTATGGACCAGATCGTGGTCGACTGCGGCAGACGCCCCGGTTGCGGCCGGCGACGTGGCAGTCCTCTTTGGACCGGGGGCCGATGGTGAACCCACTGCGGATGACTGGGCCGAGGCCGCCGGCACCATCAACTACGAGATCGTCACCCGGTTCGGCAGCCTGCGCGTACCACGCGTGTACACGACCACCGGTGGTGCCGCATGAGCGCTGAGGCCGACGCTCCCGCGAACAAGCCGACACCCGGGAAGGGCAACAGCCGTCGCACCGCCGGGCTGATCGGAAGCCTGGTCGGTGTAGCCGCGGCCGGGGTGGCCGCCGGTGTGGCCGCCGAGCGGGTGCTGTTACGGCGCAAGCGACTCAGCGCCGAGCGCGACCCGTACCGCGACGAACCATTCGGCGAGCTGCCCGCGGACGAGTACCGGACTCTTACCACGCCCGAAGGCATCCAACTGCACGTCGAGATCACGGGCGAGGAGAAGGCGCCGCTGACCGTGGTGTTCGCGCACGGGTTCTGCCTGGACATGGGCACCTTCCACTTCCAACGGAAGGCACTGTCCACCATGGACGGTGTGCGCACCGTGTCGTACGACCAGCCCGGCCACGGCCGTTCCGGCCGGTTGACGAAGGGCGAGTACACCCTGGACCTGCTCGGCACCGCGTTGCTCACGGTGATCGAGGAGACAACCTCCGCCGACAGCACGATCGTCCTCGTCGGTCATTCGATGGGTGGCATGGCGATCATGGCCATGGCGGACCGCGAACCCGAACTCTTCGCAGTTGACGGTCGGGTCGCCGGGGTCGTGCTGATCTCGACGTCGGCGGGCGGAGTGACGTTCGGGATGCCGGAAGTGCTCGTGCGGTTCCGCAAACCGCTGCTGCCGCTGATCAGCGGCGCGGGGTGGGTGACCGCGGGCATGCTCGATCGGGCCCGGGAGGCGTCCACCGACCTGGCGTGGCTGCTCACCCGCAAGTACGGTTTCGGGTCCGCCAAGGTGAGCCCTGCGCTCGTCTCCTATGTGGAGCGCATGAACTCCGCCACCCGAACCGAGTCCGTGGCGCGGTACCTGCGGACGCTCTACACCCACGACCGGGTGTTGGCGCTCGGCGCGTTCAAGGAGATCCCGGTACTGGTCCTGTGCGGCGACAAGGACCTCCTGACTCCGGTCGAGCACTCGGAGGCGCTCTGCGACGCGCTCCCGCACGCCGAGCTGGTCGTCATCGAGGACGGTGGGCACGTCGCGCTGCTGGAACACAGCGAGGCCGTCAACGCGGTGCTGCTGCCGTTCATCCGTAAACTCGCGCCGTGACGAAGGACCGGGTCACGGTCGAGCTACCCACGGTCGCCGCTACGTTGGATTTCGGCCGCCGCCTCGCCGCCGTGCTCCGCCCGGGCGACCTCCTGATCCTCGATGGTCCGCTGGGTGCCGGAAAGACCGTGCTGGCGCAGGGAATCGCGGCCGGCCTCGGGGTGCGCGGTGCGGTGACCTCGCCCACGTTCGTCATCGCCCGGGTGCACCAACCCGATCCACAGCGCGGAGGTCGGTTGCCGATGGTGCATGTGGACGCGTACCGCCTGACCGGCATCGCCGAGGTCAACGACCTGGACCTGGACACGAGTCTTGAGGATGCTGTCACCATCGTCGAATGGGGCGAGGGCAAGGTGGAACAGCTCAGCGACGCCCACCTCGTGGTCCGGCTGCACCGCCGGGAAGACGACACCCGGGCCGCGGACCTGGTCGGCATCGGCGGCGACTGGTCGCACCGACTCGAGCGCTTGGGCGTGGGCGGCGGGAGCTGACGCCCAGCTTGGCATCGATCCATTTTGTGGTTGGTCGATTCGTTACTCGCGCGATATGGATAGGGTTCAGTGGTGCTCGTTGTCGTCGTTGACACCTCGACCCCCGCGATCACGGCGGCGGTCGTGTTGGTCGATCCCAACGCGAGCGGCAGATCCGGCGTTGAACCGCTCTCCGCTCGGCGCGTGGTCGACTCGCGCGCGCACGGCGAGCTGCTCGCCCCGGCCCTGTCCGAGGCGCTCACGGACGCCGGGGCGTCCGGGCGCGACCTGGCCGCGATCGTGGCGGGGGTGGGGCCCGGGCCGTTCACTGGCCTGCGGGTGGGGCTGATGACCGCGGCCGCCATGGGGCAGGCGCTGGCGATCCCCACGTACGGCGTGTGCTCGCTGGATGCGATCGGTAGCCGGGCGAGAGTCACCACCTTGGTCGCCACCGACGCCCGTCGTAAGGAGATCTACTGGGCGGTCTACCGCGGCGGCGTGCCGCTGACCGAACCCGCGGTCGATCGACCGGAGCGGGTGGCGCAGCTGCTGGACGGGAGCGGGGTCGAGTTGGCGGTGGGGGACGGGGCGCTGCGGTACGCCTCGGTACTGGCGATGCCGGTGCATGACGAACCGCGCTACCCGCCACCGATCAGCCTCGCCGAGCTTGCTGCCGACCGGGTGCGCCGCCGGGCTGTCGGCGAAGTGCTCACGCCCCTGTACCTGCGCCGGCCCGACGCCGCGGAGCCCAAGCCGCCCAAGGCGGTGATTCGGTGATCGTTGCCCAGGTAGCGCTGGAGCCTTTTCGGTGGTGGCACATCGACCAGGTGGTGGCGATCGAGGCGGACCTGTTCGGAATCGAGCAATGGACGCCGGCCATGTTCTGGAACGAGTTGGCCAACGACCACCACTACGTCGTCGCGCTCACGCCCGAGGGCGAGGTGCTCGGGTACGCCGGGTTGGCCGTGGCGTTACCGGAGGCGTGGATCAACAACATCGCTGTTCGGCGAGACCGGCAGCGCACGGGCCTTGGCCGGCAACTGCTCGATGACCTGCTCGGGTACGGGCGCGAGCAGGGCGCCACCTACACGCTGCTCGAGGTCGCTGCCGACAACGGTCCGGCGCAACGGATGTATGACAGCTACGGCTTTGAGGTCATCGGCGTCCGGCGGGGCTACTACCAGCCCAGCAACACCGACGCGTTGGTGATGCGGAGGGACGAGCGCACCGTGAGTGATGGACCCTTGGTACTCGGGATCGAGACGTCGTGCGACGAGACGGGCGTCGGCATCGTTCGCGGCACCACCTTGCTCGCTGATGAGGTGGCGTCCAGTGTGGAGGAGCACGCGCGGTTCGGCGGTGTGGTGCCGGAGGTGGCAAGCCGGGCCCACCTCGAGGCGATGCTGCCCACGATGACCCGGGCACTCAAGGCGGCCGGCGTTCGTCTGTCCGATGTGGACGCGATCGCAGTGACGGCGGGGCCCGGATTGACTGGCGCGCTACTGGTCGGCATCGCGGCAGCCAAGGGGTATGCGCTCGCGGCCGACAAGCCGATCTACGGGGTGAACCACCTCGCCGCGCACGTCGCGGTCGACACCCTCGAGCACGGCCCGTTGCCGCCGGCGGCGATCGCGCTGCTGGTGTCGGGCGGGCACTCCTCGCTGCTGTTGGTGCGAGGATCTGGCCGGCAGCGTCACCCCGCTCGGGGCCACGATCGACGACGCCGCGGGCGAGGCGTATGACAAGGTTGCCCGCCTACTCGGGATGCCGTTCCCGGGCGGCCCGCCGATCGACCAGGCGGCCCAGCAGGGCGACCCGGGCGCGATCGCCTTCCCGCGCGGGCTGACCGCCGCGAAGGACCGGGCTGAGCATCGGTACGACTTCTCGTTCTCAGGACTGAAGACGGCCGTGGCCCGGTGGGTGGAGGCCCGGCAGCGGGCGGGGGAGACCGTACCGGTCGCCGACGTCGCGGCGAGCTTCCAGGAGGCGGTGTGCGATGTGCTCACGGCGAAGGCGATCGATGCCTGCCGTGAGCATGGGATCGACACGCTGGTGATCGGTGGAGGGGTGGCCGCCAACTCGCGACTGCGCTGGCTTGCCGCGGAGCGGTGCGAGAAGGAGGGCATCGCGCTCCGGGTGCCGCGAATGCGCCTCTGCACCGATAACGGCGCGATGGTCGCCGCCCTCGGCTCGCACCTGGTCGCGGCCGGGCACCCACCGAGCGCGTTGGATCTCCCCGCCGACTCGGGACTCGCGGTCACTAGAGTGGCCCTCTAGCCGCGACGTGCAGGGGAGGGCCCGTGATCGTACGCATGTGGGAGGTGCGGGCGGATGCGCGCACCTTCACCTCTCTGCTCAACTGGCTCTGCGAGGTCGCGGTGCCGTCGGTCGAACTGAGCCCGCTGCATGTGTCCAGCGAGGTCTTCTCGTCACCGGACTTCCGGCTCGTGGTGATCACGAAGTGGCGCAGCAACCCGGAGGCGTTCCAGGATCCGCCGCCACACCTGATCACGCGCGCCCCGCACAGCTGGGACTTCTCGCCGGTCGACCGCTGATCCCTCCTCAGCCGGACCTTCGATTCCCTAGAAGTCATTCGGCTCAAACCGCGCGATTAGTGCCCAGGAATACTCTGGAAATCTGATCGGTGAGTGGGATCTTGGTCGGCGAAAATCACACGCGGGCACGCGGCGCCCGGCCGTAAGGTCTGTTCCTACCATGCGTGACTTACCCGTCCCCGACCCCGGGACACCCGATCACCGCTCCGCCACCCGTTACCTTGCGTGGATCGTGCGGCTGCAGTGGCGCACCGTCACGCTCGGCATCCTCATGGGCACGATATGGATGGTCAGCCAGGCGCTCATGCCGGCCGCGATCGGTGCGGCGATCCAGCATGGAGTCACCGAACGGGATACCCGTGCCCTTGTCGCTGTGGGCGGCGGTGTTGCTCGGGTTAGGCCTGGTGCAGGCCGTGGCCGGCGTGCTGCGGCATCGGTGCGCGGTCTTCAACTGGCTCTCCGCCGCGTACCGGACCGTCCAGGTGACCGTCCGCCACGCCGGCCATCTCGGGGCGACTCTGCCCAAGCGGCTCGCTTCCGGCGAGGTCATTAACGTCGGCACGTCGGACGTCAGCCAGATCGGCAACGCGATCGATGTGACCGCGCGGGGCGTCGGCGCCGTAGTGGCGATCATTACCGTCGCGGTGATCCTGCTGAACGCCTCACTGCCGCTTGGCCTGATCGTGGTCTTGGGCGTGCCCGTCCTGATGACGATCGTGGGCATCCTGATCCGGCCGCTGCACCGCCGCCAACACGAGTACCGATCCGCCACGGCCGAGCTGACCACCCGCGCGGCGGACATCGTGACCGGACTCCGGGTGCTGCGCGGAATCGGTGGCGAGGCCACGTTCTCGAACCGGTACCGGGCGGAGTCGCAGCGGGTGCGCGCTGCAGGCGTCCGTGTGGCCCGCGTCGAGTCGCTGCTCGAGGCGTTACAGGTGCTGCTACCGGGCGTCTTCGTCGCACTGGTGACCTGGCTCGGTGCGCGATTCGCCGTCGCTGGAGAGATCAATCTGGGACAGCTGCTGGCGTTCTACGGCTACGCGGTCTTCCTGCTCTTCCCGCTGCGCACCCTGACCGAGGTCGCTGACAAGATCACTCGCGGACACGTCGCTGCTCGCCGTGTGGTCCGCATTCTCGCCATGCAACCGGAGCTCACCGACCCGGTCACGCCCGCGCCGACGCCGGACCCGGAGCACGCCAATCTGGTCGACCCCGAGTCCGGCGTGATCATCCGACCGGGTCGGCTCACCGCGGTCGCAGCGGCCAAGCCCGAAGACGCGGTGACCATCGCCGACCGCCTGGGCCGCTACGTTGACGGTCCGGCCCGCCTCGACGGCGTGCTGTTGGCCGACCTTGACCGCGCGACCGTACGGCAGTTGGTGCTCGTGGCCGACAACGACGCCCGCCTCTTCTCCGGTCGGCTGCGCGACGAGCTGAGCGGCGGCCGTACGGTCGCGATCGAGCGGCTGCGCGAGGCCCTGCACGCTGCGAGTGCCGAGGACGTCATCGAGGCATCTGCCCGAGGGCCTCGACACCCTCGTCGCGGAGCGGGGTCGGGAGTTCTCCGGCGGCCAGCAGCAGCGGCTGCGGCTGACCCGGGCGCTGGTGTCGGACTCGCCGGTGTTGGTGCTGGTGGAGCCGACCAGCGCGGTCGACGCGCACACCGAGGCGCGCATCGGCAGCCGGCTCTCGGCAGCGCGCGCCGGACGTACGACGGTCGTCTGCAGCACGAGCCCTCTGATCCTCGACCAGGCCGACCACGTCATCTATGTCGAATCGGGTCGGGTCGCGGCCGAGGGCACCCACCGCCAACTACTCGACACCTCGCGCGCCTACGCCGACCGACGAGGACGAGTGAGCGAGGGAGCGGCGCGGCGGCGCCTGGACGAGGCGGACGAAGTGGCACGGCGACGCTGCTGAGCATGACAAGTGGTTCGGGGAGGCGGGAAGGCGTCGCCTTCAGCGCCGCGCGACCGAGCGAACCAGGAAGCAATGAGCGCGCGGACCATCCTGCCAGTGGCCTCGACGAAGCAGGTACGGCGGTACGCGCTCACGCTCATGCGTCGGCACCCGCGTGAGCTCAGTCTCGCGCTGTCCCTGCACGGGCTGGCGGCGCTGGCTGGTCTCGGCCTGCCGTGGCTGATCGGCATCCTGGTCCAGTCCATCCAGGACGGTACGACGGTCGCGTTGGTCGACCGGGTCGCACTCGGAATCGTCGGCTTCATCGCCGTGCAGGCGGTTCTGATGCGGTTCGCCAAGCTCGCGTCGGCGAAGCTGGGTGAGCGGGTGCTGGCCGAGCTGCGGGAGGACTTCGTCGACCGTACGCTCGAGCTTCCTCTGTCTACTGTGGAGCGAGCAGGTACGGGGGATCTGCTCACCCGTACTTCGCGTGACGTCGACGCGCTCTCGCACAGCGTCCGGCTGGCGATGCCCGAGGTGCTGATCGCCGGGGTGACCACGGTGATCACCGTCGCCGCACTCATCGCGGTAGGGCCGCTGCTGGCGCTGCCGCTTCTGCTCGGCGTGCCCACGCTCTGGCTCGGCACCCGGTGGTACCTCAAGCGTGCCGTGGGCGGATATCTGCGGGAGAGCGCCGCCTACGCGGATCTGACCGACGGGCTGGCGGAGACCGTCGACGGGGCCCGCACCGTGGAGTCACTGGACGCGCATCAGCGCCGGATCGACCGGACCGACGCCGACATCCGGCGTTCCTACCGAGCCGAGCGATACACGCTGTTCCTTCGTACGGTCTACTTCCCGCTGATGGAGTTCGGCTACCTCGTGCCTGTGGTGGCCACGCTGCTCGTCGGCGGTTGGTACTTCCACAACGGCTGGGTCAACCTGCTTCAGGTCACCGCGGCGACCCTGTACGTCCAGCAGCTGATCGATCCGCTGGATCGGATGCTGTCGTGGCTGGACGAGCTGCAGGTCGGCCAGGCGTCGCTCGCCCGGCTGCTCGGGGTGTCCGAGGTGCCCGCTGACCGCGAACCCACCGAACGCGAGCCGGCCGGCGAGGAGCTCACCGCCACCGACGTGCGTTACTCCTATGTGGAGGGACGAGACGTCCTGCACGGGATCTCACTGTCCGTTGCGCCGGGCGAGCGGCTGGCCATGGTCGGGCCATCCGGCGCCGGCAAGTCCACTCTCGGCCGGCTGCTCGCCGGCATCCACGGTCCGCGCACCGGTTCGGTGACGGTCGGCGGCGCGCCACTGGTGGAGCTGCCGCTGCCGGAGCTGCGCCGCCACGTGGCGCTGGTTACGCAGGAGCACCACGTGTTCCTCGGCACGCTCCGGGAGAACGTGGCACTGGCCCGCCCGACCGCCACCGACGAGCAGGTGCGCGCAGCCCTACTCGCGGTCGACGCCTGGGGCTGGGCCGAGGAGCTGCCGAAGGGGCTCGACACCGAACTCGGCTCCGGCAACCTCTCCTTGTCTCCGGCGCAGGCACAGCAGCTCGCGCTGGCGCGGCTGGTCATCGCCGACCCGCACACGTTGGTGCTCGACGAGGCCACGTCGCTCATCGACCCACGGGCAGCGCGCAACCTGGAGCGGTCGCTGGCCGCCGTGCTCGATGGGCGCACCGTGGTGGCGATCGCGCACCGGCTCTTCTCCGCCCACGATGCGGACCGGGTGGCCGTGGTGGAGGACGGTCGCATCGCGGAGCTCGGCTCGCACGATCAGTTGGTCGCCGCGGGCGGGGTCTACGCCGCGCTATGGCGCTCCTGGCACGGCGACCGTACGGCCGTGCCTGCCGCGCCGGCGCCGCGCGTCGAGTCCACGACCGAGTCGCCTGCGGTCACCGGGCCGGCCACCCCAGTTTCATGATCGGAGGTTCGGGAGTCCCACCGCCCCTCCATGGGCCGTAACTCTCCCGAACCTCCGACCACGGCTTGGGCCGGGCAAGCGGCTGAGCCGGCCCGCCGCTATTCCGCGGCGCCGAAGTACGTGCGCATCGCCGTGGTCAGTGTGGCGTGGTGTGAGCTGTCCGGCGTTGCCAGCCACCGATTGGGGATCCAGTGAGCGGATGCGAGAGAGATCGATGGCAGCCGCGGTAGGCCAGTCCTGCTTGCTCAACGGCACGATGAAAGCCGGCATCAGATCGGGTGTGGCCCGCTCACGGATTGGTGCGAGCAGGCCGTGGGTCGGGTTGTACCGGTCAGCGGTGACGACGACCACGCGCAGCCGGTGGCTGCCGACGAGGTAATGCAGGATGCTTCCACGTCTCATCGGGCGACCCACGACTGGTCGTCGTGGGTCGCGAGCGCGTCCAGGGCCGCGCGCTCGTCCTGGGCGGCCTCGGCATCCCACCGTCGGTAGGCATCAAGTGCGGCGGCCTCGATGATGTGCGCCCGCCGACCGATCGTGCAGTCGGGCTGAACTTTCGGTCGGAAACCATCGATCATGGGCTCAGCCGGGGAGGCGGTCGGGGATCAGCCGGAGGATCCGGTCGTCGGCGCTGGACGGGGAGCCGCGGCCGTCCCGGTTGGATGTGGTGACCCACAGCGTGCCGTCCGGTGCCACGACCACCGCGCGCAGCCGCCCGTACTCGTCAGAGAGCAGTTGCTGCGCACCGGTGCCGTCCAGGCCGATCCGGTAGAGCTTGGCCCCGCGCAGGCAGGCGAGGTACGCTCGACCGTCCATAATGGCCAGACCGCTGGGGGAAGCGTCCGATGTGGACCAGGTGGCGACCGGGTTCACGAACCCAGGGTTGTCGCCGGTGCCCTCGACCTCCGGCCAGCCGTAGTTGCGTCCAGCCTCGATCCGGTTCAGCTCGTCGTACCGGTTCTGCCCGAATTCGGCCGCGTAGAGTTGGCCGTTGGCGTCCCAGGCCAGCCCCTGCACGTTTCGGTGACCATAGGAGTAGACCAGGTTCCCGAACGGGTTTCCCGGCGCCGGCCTGCCCTCGGGGGTGATCCGCAGGATCTTCCCGGCTACCGACGACGTGTTCTGCGAGTCGCCCCGCTCGCTCGCATCCCCGGTGCCCACGTACAGCATGCCGTCCGGCCCAAAGGCGATCCGACCTCCATTGTGGATACTCGCCTTGGGGATGCCGGTCACGATCGGCTGCGGCGTCTCGCCCAGCCGCAATCGGACGATCCGGTTGTCCTCGGCGGCGGTGTAGTAGACGTACACCCACCGGTCGCTGGCGTAGTTGGGTGAGACGGCGATGCCCATCAGGCCGCCCTCGCCCCGCGGCGCGACGTCGGTGATGCGGGCCACCTCGGTGACCCGGGTTGCCGCCGCGAGTTGGTTGCTGGCCACGCTGCCGGGCGCCGGCGCCGTCACGGAAAGGATCCGGCCGCTGTTCCGCTCGGTTACCAGCGCGGTGCCGTCGGGCAGGAACGCGAGCGCCCACGGCACCTCCAGCCCGGTCGCGACGGTCTCCACGGCCTCGGCCGGTACGGCGACCGGCTCCCCGCGAGCGGACGGGTTGGTGAAGATCAGTCCGAAGTACCAGGCGACGGCGGTGCCGGCACCGAGCAGGGCAACCAGCACGACTGCACCGATTGCCAACCACTTCCGCTGACCCCGCCACCCACCAACGGGCCGCGTCGCTCGATCTGGGGGGGCGGTCATCCGGCGATCCTCGCAGTCACGGCTCTGGTGAGCCGGATCAGGTCCGCCGGGTCGAGCTCCACCTGCAGGCCGCGCCGACCGGCGCTGACGTACACGGTTTCGTGCTCGGATGCCGAGGCATCGATGACGGTGGGTAGCTGCTTGCGTTGCCCTAGCGGGCTGATGCCGCCACGCACGTAACCAGTGGTGCGCTCGGCCAGCGCCCGGTCGGCCATCCCGGCTCGCTTGCCGCCGACCGCCCCGGCGAGTGCCTTGAGGTCGACGTCGCCGCTCACCGGCACCACCGCCACCGTGAGCGAGCCATCCACCTCGGTGACGAGCGTCTTGAACATCCGCGCCTGGGCGATCCCGAGGATGTCCGCCACTGCGGCGCCGTAGTTGGGGGTATCAGGGTCCATTTCGTACGGATGCACATGATGCGTCACCCGCTGCCGGGCGAGCAGCGTGATCGCCGGGGTCGCCTGTCCTGCCACGCCTGGAAATCTACCCGCCCGCAGGCCATGCCGACGCGACGGCAGAGCAGCGCCATCGGAGTCTTGTCCACCCGGGTCAGTACCAGGGTTGCCGAGTTCGAGCCGGCTAGCCGCAGATCGCGCCGGAGCTGATCTGGCTCGACGGCGACGCCGCGTTTGCGGATCTCCAACGCACCGATGCCGCGGGCGCGCAGGTCGGCGCGAAGCTGCTTCAGGCCGTACGGCAGCTTGTCCACGACCTCAAAGCCGGTCCCGAATGGGGTCTGGATCGGCTCGTCCGAAAACACGTAGGCGATCCGCGGGTCGACCAGCGTGCCGTCGACCGTGGCCGCGAACTCGGCCACCAGATGGGCGCGAACGACCGCGCCGTCGGGGTCGTAAAGGTAACCGCGCCGCGGCGCCACCCGCGCCGGCAGATCGCCCGTGCCCGTGAGCTCCTCGGCGTGGGCGCCGCGCAGCACGCTGGCCCGCCGGGGTGCCGTCGCCAGCGGGCCCTGCCAGAACGCGGCCTCCACCACCGCGCCGTCGACGCTGACCCACTCCGCCTCGGCCCCGAGCGGAATCCGCGCATGGTCGATCCCCGGGGCGAGCTTGAGCACGGTCGCCGGCACCCGCTCGGCAAGACCGGCCACAAAGGACCATGGCGGGGAGTAGGCGGACGGGTCGAACAGGCGCCGGCCGCGTGCCGCATCGCGCCGGGACGGGTCACAGAACACGGCGTCTACATCGGACAACGCCACGGTGGTGGCATCGGCGCACCGGACCTCCACGGCATCAGCCAGACCGCAGGCAGCCACATTGGCTTCGACGATCCGGGCCGTGACCGGGTCCGCCTCCACCGCAAGGACGTTCAACCCGGCGCGGGCGAAGGCGAGTGTGTCCGCGCCGACGCCGCAGCCCAGATCGGCCACCCGGCGCACTCCCGACGCGGCGAGCCGCGCCGCCCGCCGGGCGGCCACGACGGCCCGGGTCGCCTGTTCCAGACCGGCGCGGGTGAGATAGAGGCGGCGGGCGTCGGGCCCGAGCTTGGCGACCGCCTTCGCGCGCAGTGTCGCCTGGGTGAGCGCGGCGGCCGCGAGGTCCGGCGGGATGCCGGCGGCCCGAAGCGCCGTCGCCGCAGCGAGCGGGTCGGCGCCGACCAGTGCCTCGGCCGCCGCGATCGCGTCCTGACCGGCCGGCGTCAGCAGGTGGGCGAGCGCGTCAAGGCCCGCGAGCGCGTCGGGCGAGCGAAGCGGGCCTGCGCGCGAACGAGGCTCGAACGCGGCATTGTCCACGCCGGCAGTCTGTACCTGCGACGGACGCCTACGGGCACGGGGCTGGGCTGATCGGGGCCGCGTGCCCCGCGATCGCGTGCTTGCTGCCGAGCGCCGCGATTGTCACGACGAGGGTGTAGTTGAGGCCCTCGGGGTTGTAGACGCGCACGTTGGTTGCCCCGCCGGCGGGCGGGCTGGCACACGTCGAGTAGCTGCCCGGCGGCGTGTAGTGGGTGAAGTAGTCGACCTCGGCCTGGTTGGCCAGGGCCGCCATCCGCTTCGTGTTGGCGTTACGCCACGCCTCGACGAACGCCTTGACGTACTCGATGGCGTTGTTCGAGTACGTCGTCACGTCGAGCCTGACCTCGGTGACGGCGCGCGGCTGGCCGACGTACCGGTTCTCCAGTCGCAGGGTAACCGCGTCCCCGTCGCCGTTGAGGAACTGGCAGTAGGTCGACCCGGCGGCGCCCTGGCACGAGGCGTACACCCAGTTGCGCTCGAGGTTGGTCGTCGTCTGCAGCTGACTCAGCACTGTCGGGGTGACCAGCTCGGCGAGGCGGCTCTGCGCGTTCGTCCGCCACGCGAGTAGCACCGCCTCGGCGTAGAGCTGGGCCGAGTTGGGGAAGACCGCCGCGGCGGTGGAGGCCGCGGAGGTCGGTGCGGACGATGTAGGCGCCGGCGCTGCGGATGTGGTCGCCGACGGGCTGGGCGCGACCGGACCGGCGGTGTTGCCACAGGCAGCGGCGCCGAGCAGGACCAGGCCCGCCGCGAGCGCACCGGTGATCAGTCGACGTGGGTGCGCAGCGGCCATCGGGACTCCTGCGAGAGAAGGTTCCCGGAGCGTAGATCCACCCGCCGCGCACCCGCTAGTCGAGTCGCCGATCTGTCAGCCGTCGAAGCGGACCGTCCTACTGGAACCCGATGATGCCGTTCGGCTTGCCGGCACCGATCTTGGCACTGTCGACCTGCAGGTAACGGATCGGCAGCGTTGCGGTCCCTCCAACCTGGACCAACGCGACACATGTCTTCGAGGCGTTGGGCGCAGGGCAGGGCGCGGGCCCGGTATACGTGGTCCCGGCGTTGACTGAGGAGAACTTCGGCAAAGTGTTGAAGTGGTTTGCGATGGAACTCGAGGAAAGCGACACCATCTTGGCGTAGTCGCCGGCCTCCCACGCCGAGCCGAAGTCGGCCACATAGGGCCCGGCGCTGGTCGCGAACGAGCTGCCCTCGATGGTGACCGAGCTACCCGCTCCCTTGCTGCCGAGCTTGGCGGTCTCGATCCCTACCTGCGAGGTGTCGCCAGTCTGGTTGTAGTAGTGGCAGTACTGGATGGTGCCGGACTGGCAGTGGGTGTGGGTCCACTGCCCGTTCTTGCTCTTGTAGTTCTGTTGCTGGACGTACTGGGCGGTGTTGAGGCTGGACAGATCGACGATGCGGGGGTCGTTGTTGTTGGCGATCGCCTTGAGGATCTCCAGGCCGTAGTCCTTGGCGTTGTTCGGGTACGGGTTCGTCGTGCCCCCGCCACCGCCACCGCCGCCATTCGAAGGCGTGGTTGTCGTTGCGCCGGCTGCGCGGAGGCGCTGACCGATGCCGAAGCGTCGGGCGCGTCGCCGATCTGGCCCTGGCCGCTCGGGTCGGTGGTCGTTTCCTGCGGCGCCTCGCTGCCGCATGCGCTGAGCGCAAGCAGGCCTGCGGCGATGGCGGCCACGGCCGCACGCCGGTATCTGGGCAGCGCCATCGGGTCCTCCTCGGGGCACGCGTCGGACCCATGGCCCGACGGGGATGACCCGAAGGTAGGTGGCACCCGAGTGCATCGACCGCCTACGTCGGGAACCCGACGTGGCCTGCCGATCCCAGATCTTGACGAGTTTCAGCCCCTGTGTGCGGGCCGTAACTCGTCAAGATCTGGGATCTGGGCGCCGGTCGGCGTCGATCAAGCGGATCTTGACTGGGTGGCTGGCTCGATGACGCAGTCGGAACCAGGGAAGACCAGGGTCTCGTGGCCATCTGGGAACCGTACGAGGTACGGCGGCGCGCCCTGGTCGCCGCGGACCTCGACGATGAGGGCGATCTTGTCAGGATCGCCGACGCTGTTGCTGTGTACGTGGAGTTTGTCGCCGACGGTTGCCTGCATGCTTTGACCATCGCGCATTCCTCCCCGGCCGCGCAACGGATCCGGAAGGATGGTCGGTGAACGTGGCTCGAACGGGTGTGACGCGTTGGCACTCTCCTTGACGGAGTGCTAGCGCCGGCCTAACGTGTGGTTAGCACTCTCGGTATGAGGGTGCTAAGCCGGGCGGCACCGGCACCCGCGACGACGGCGCCGCAGGGCAACGCAATCGCAGAGAATCCAGATACCCCAGGAGGGTATGACAGTGAGTACCGCGACCAAGGTTGCGATCAAGCCGCTCGAGGACCGCATCCTCGTCCAGGCAAACGAGGCGGAGACCACCACGGCGTCGGGCCTGGTCATTCCGGACACCGCCAAGGAGAAGCCGCAGGAGGGCACCGTCATTGCCGTCGGCCCGGGCCGGATCGATGACAAGGGCAACCGCGTCCCGATCGACGTGTCGGTCGGCGACACCGTCCTCTACTCCAAGTACGGCGGCACAGAGGTCAAGTACCTGGGCGAGGAGTACCTCGTACTCTCGGCCCGGGACGTCCTCGCGGTCATCGCCAAGTAGTCACAAGTAGTCAACAGACATCTACGTACGTAACGACAACTGCGCAACCGCCCCGGACCGGCTCGCCGGGCCGGGGCGGTGGCGTGTGAAGGGATAACACACACATGGCGAAGATCCTGAGCTTCTCGGACGACGCCCGGCACCAGCTCGAGCACGGTGTCAACGCGCTCGCCGACGCGGTCAAGGTCACGCTCGGCCCGCGCGGGCGCAACGTCGTCCTCGACAAGAAGTTCGGCGCCCCGACCATCACCAACGACGGCGTAACCATCGCCAAGGAGATCGAGCTCGCCAGCCCGTACCAGAACCTTGGCGCCCAGCTGGTCAAGGAGGTCGCCACCAAGACCAACGACGTCGCCGGTGACGGGACCACCACGGCGACCGTGCTGGCCCAGGCCATGGTGCGCGAGGGCCTGCGAAACGTGACGGCCGGTGCCGACCCGATGAGCCTCAAGCGCGGCATCGAGGCCGCGGCCGCGAAGATCAGTGAGACGCTCCTCGGCAAGGCGGTCGAGGTCAAGAAGCGCGACGACATCGCCCACGTGGCGACCATCTCCGCCCAGGACACGACGATCGGTGAAATGATCGCGGACGCCATGGAGCAGGTCGGCCGCGACGGTGTGATCACGGTCGAGGAGGGCTCGACGCTCACCACCGAGCTCGAGATCACCGAGGGGATGCAGTTCGACAAGGGCTACATCGCACCGTACTTCGTCACCGACGCCGAGGCCGGCGAGGTGGTGCTCGACGACCCGTACGTCCTGATCACTCCGCAGAAGATCAGCGCGATCGAGGACCTGCTGCCGATCCTCGAGCAGGTGCTCAAGGCCAGCAAGCCACTGCTCATCATCGCCGAGGACGTGGACGGCCAAGCGCTGTCGACGCTGGTGGTGAATGCGATTCGCAAGACCATCAAGGTCTGCGCGGTGAAGGCGCCCGGTTTCGGCGACCGCCGTAAGGCGATGCTGCAGGACATCGCCGTGCTCACCGGCGGCGAGATGGTGGCGCCCGAGCTGGGCTACAAGCTCGACTCGGTCACCGTCGACCTGCTCGGCACGGCCCGTCGCGTCGTGGTGACCAAGGAGACCACGACCATTGTGGACGGTGGCGGGAAGTCCAGCGAGGTCAAGGCGCGCATCGAACAGATCCGTAAGGAGATCGAGGCGTCGGACTCGGACTGGGATAAGGAGAAGCTCAACGAGCGGCTGGCCAAGCTCTCCGGCGGCATCGCCGTCATCAAGGTGGGCGCGGCGACCGAGGTCGAGATGAAGGAGCGCAAGCACCGCATCGAGGACGCGATCTCGGCCACCAAGGCCGCCGTGGAGGAGGGCGTGATCCCGGGTGGCGGCGCGACGCTGACCCAGATCGCGTCCGTGCTCGACGACGGCGTGGGTCTCAAGGGCGACGCCGCCACCGGCGTCGCGATCGTGCGCAAGGCGCTCGACGAGCCGCTTCGGTGGATCGCGCAGAACGCCGGCCACGATGGCTACGTGGTCGTGGGCAAGGTGCGCGAGTTGAAGTTCGGCAAGGGCCTCAATGCGGACACGGGCGAGTACGTCGACCTGGCCAAGGCAGGCATCGTCGACCCGGTCAAGGTGACCCGCAGTGCGGTCACCAACGCGGCCTCCATCGTCGGCCTGCTGCTCACCACCGAGGCCGTGATCGTCGAAAAGCCAAAGGCGCCGGAGCCGGCCAATGGTGGTCACGGCCATGGCCACGGCCACCAGCACGGCCCCGGCTTCTAGCCACCGCTTGTCAGGAGGGCACCTTCCACGACGCTTTGTCGGGAAGGTGCCCTCCTGACGCTTACCGGTCGATGACGGATCCGCACCCGATCTTGGCGGCCGACGGGAGGAGTCGCAGACTTAGGAACGTGACGACAACCAGGACCGCTTCGCCGCGCTGGTATGCCGGTGCCGCCGGGGTCGCGGCCGCCGCAGCAGCGCTTGGTGCCGGCGAGATCGTGGCGGCCGCCGTGGACGCCCGGTCCTCGCCGTTGATCGCGGTCGGCGGGGTCGTCATCGACAAGGTGCCCGAGTCCGGCAAGGAACTCGCGATCCGCCTCTTCGGCACGTACGACAAGCTGGCCCTCGAGATCGGCACCGTGGCGGTGGTGTGCGCGATCGCGGCCGTGTTCGGCGTGCTCAGCCGGACCCGGATCTGGGTGGGCCTCATCGGCTTCGGCGCGTTCGGACTCATCGGCAGTCGCCGCCGCGATGACCCGCACCGGTGCCACGATCGCGTGGGCGGCGCCCGGTCTGGCCGCCGCGGGGGTAGCGATGGCCGTACTGGTGCAGCTCCTCAAGCTTCTGGACCGGGCCGACGCCGTCGCGGACACCCCTGCGCGGACCTCGCCGGTGACCGGGCACCGCCTCAGCCGCGTCGATGGCTGCGGACGCCGGCACCGAGCCGGCGACTTTTTCTGCAACTTTCGGCCGCGGCAGTCGCCGGTGGTGCGGTTCTGGGCTATCTCGGCCATCTGTTCGGGCAACTGTCCAATGTAAACAGTGCTCGCGAGGCGGTACGAGCCAAACTGCCGGCGCCCTCCGGCCGTCCGGCATCACCCATCCCGGGGTCGGACGTGGCCGGTCTGTCCTATATCACCCCCAACGACATCGTTCTACCGAATCGACACCGCGCTGGTGGTGCCCCGCGTGGATCCGGCGGACTGGACGCTCACCATCGGTGGGCGCGTCGGCAAGCCGATGCAGCTGAGCTTCGACGAGCTGCTGCGCCGGCCGATGATCGAGCGGTACATCACGCTCGCCTGCGTTTCCAACGAGGTGGGGGGTGATCTGATCGGCAACGCGCGCTGGCTCGGTGTGCCCGTCGCCGACCTACTCGACGAGGTTGACCCGGACCCGGCCGCGGACCAGGTGGTGAGTTGGTCGGTGGACGGGTTCAACGCCGGGACCCCGACCGCGGTACTCCGCGACGGCCGAGACGCGCTGCTGGCCGTGGCGATGAACGGCGAGCCGTTGCCGCTGGATCACGGGTTCCCGGTCCGGATGGTCGTCCCGGGACTTTACGGGTACGTCTCGGCCACAAAATGGCTGTCCAAATTGGAGCTGACCACCTTCGCCGACTACGACGCCTACTGGGTGCCGCGGGGCTGGGCCGCGCAGGCCCCGATCAAGACTGGCTCGCGGATCGACCGACCCCGCGCCGGACAACGGGTTTCTGCGGGCGAGTACGTGGTAGCCGGTGTCGCGTGGGCGCAACACCGCGGCGTATCCACAGTGGAGGTACGGGTGGACGAAGGCCCTTGGCAGACCGCCACCTTGGGCGCGGTGGCGTCGGTCGACACGTGGCGGCTGTGGTCGTGGCGGTGGCAGGCGACCCCTGGTGATCACGTGCTGGAGGTGCGCGCCACGGATAACGCGGGTGCGGTGCAGACAGACCGATGGCACCGCCGGCGCCAGACGGGGCGACCGGATATCCACGTCATCGCGGTCAAGGTGAGCTGACCGGGTTCAGCGACTTCAGCCGCTGGGTCGGCCACCCAACTCGGGACCGGCCGGGGCGCCGGGATCAGTCCGCGCGTCAGGCCGAGGCGGGCTTCGAGGCGACCCACGTCGACCCGGCCCCGTACCCGCTCGGAGAGATCCTCCCAGCCGGCGGCGAGCAGGCGTACCCGTTCGGACTCGGTGAATCCGCCCCAGACTCCATAAGGCTCCCGCGCGGCGAGGGCATGGGCAGCGCACTCGGCCCGGACGGGGCACGACCGGCACACGGCCTTGGCGGCGATTTCCCGGCGGAGTCGAGAGGCGCCTCGTTCGCCGTCCGGGTGGAAGAACTGCCCACTGTCACGGCCTCGGCACGCACCGTTGCGCTGCCAGTCCCACACGTCCGCGGACGGACCTGGCAGCCTGCTCACACTAGACATGCCTCGCCTCCCGCGCGGACGGACGGGCGCACACCTGACGAACGTACTCCCCTCCTTTGGACAAGTGAACAGACGAAGTCAGCCAAAGTGCGTATCGGGCGAGCCCTCGACATGATTCCCTTTCGAGTAGAAAGGGAGGTCACGGTGCAATCAGTCCTGGTTTGTGTTCATACCCCGTTGGCGGAGAAGGCGGTGTCCAATGCGGCGGCCCAACTCGGACTCGCCGATGTCGTCGCCACGGCAGTCAGCGGCGCCGACGCGCTCGCCCGGGTCGCCAAGATCCCGGCCGACGTGGTGCTCGTGGACACTGCCTCGGTCCGCCCAGACGCGATCGGATTCACCCGCCGGGTGCTGGAGCGCTCGCCGGAGGCCGTCGTGGTCTTCTTCGGACCGGAGGAGTCGTCGGTCGCCCGTGGCGCGCTGGCGGCTGGCGCCCGCGGACTGATCCGCGGCGGCGAGACGGGAGGATCTCGTGGCGTCGGTCGCCAAGGCGCTCATGCTGCTGCTGCGTGGCTCCCCAACGAACGGGCTTGAGTTCCCGGCGGCCCAGGCGGTGCCGTTGCCGCTGCAACGCTCCGAGCCCGAGGACGCCGAGGAGGCACCCGAGGGCGCGCCAGGTGCTGATCCGGTCGCCATGGACAGTGGTGGCGCCACGCTCGGCAGCCCGGGCACCGCGACCGTGGACGGGGTACGGCGGCTGGCGCTCACTGAACGCGAGCTGCAGGTGCTGCGGGGGATGGCCGACGGCAAGAGCAACGCAGAGATCGGGCGAGAGCTGTTCGTGTCGGAGGACACGGTGAAGACCCACGCCCGGCGGCTGTTCCGCAAGCTGGGCGCCCGCGACCGGGCCCACGCCGTCGCCGCCGCCTTCCGCGCGGGACTAGTTAGGTAGTCCGCCGACCGGGGCCAGCAGCTCAGCGCCGGGGCACGCCCGAGCGTAGCGAGGGCCTTATTTATCGTCCTCGTCGACGAGGGTGTCGTGCACGCCGTCGGTGTAGCCGCGGGCGTAGTCCCAGCTCACGTAGTGGTCCGGATCCGGATCGAAGGCGGGCTCGTGGACGCGCGGCCGACCGGCGTCGAGCAGGTGCCGCAGGTTGGACCGCATCAGGGCCCAGTCGAAGTAGTGCGGCTCGCGGCAGTCCTCGCAGTCGATGACCAGGCCACGGATGCCGACCGGTCCCAGCAGCGCCTCGTAGACCTCGAGATCGGCGAGATCTTCCTCGACGTCGCTGCGGTCGTCCTCGCTCAGCGCATCGATCACGTCGTCCGGTTCGTCCAGGTGGTTGGACGGGTCGACGGGGTCGTCGCGGAACGGGTCCAGCGGCTCGTCATGCACGCTTCCACCGTATCGCTGCCGCCCCCTGCGCGGTGGCTGGCCGGTGCCGGACCGGCGGCGCAGGGATGCGGGGGCTGCTGTGGCCCGCTCACGGACGGGCATGTCGCGTCGCGCTCAGGCACGGGCGCCGATGCTCCTCGCATAGGATGGCGCAAACTGCCGGCGCCCGTACCGCGCCCTATGTCCGGGCACGCAACACCGGCGAGGGCCGGCTCGATGATCGGGGATGACGATGGAGTTGCCACTCGGACTCACCTTCGACGACGTTCTGCTGCTGCCGGCGGAGTCGAACGTCGTGCCGAACGAGGTGGCGACGTCGAGCCGGCTGTCCCGACGGATCTCGCTCGCCGTACCGCTGGTATCCAGCGCCATGGACACGGTGACCGAGGCGCGGATGGCGATCGCCATGGCCCGCCAGGGCGGCATCGGCGTGTTGCACCGCAACCTCTCCATCGACGATCAGGCGCTGCAGGTCGACCTGGTGAAGCGGTCCGAGGCCGGCATGGTCACTAACCCGATCACCTGCTCGCCCAACGACACCCTCGGGCACGTGGACGCGCTGTGCGCCCGGTACCGGATCTCCGGCGCGCCGGTGGTCGATGCGGACGGGCTGCTGGTCGGCATCGTGACCAACCGGGACATGCGGTTCGTCACCGACGCGACGCTCCCGGTCCGCGACATCATGACCCCGATGCCGCTGGTGACAGCTCCGGTCGGCGTGGGCACCGACGCGGCACTGGACCTGCTCCGGCGGCACAAGGTCGAGAAGCTGCCGATCGTGACCGATGCCGGTCGGCTGGCTGGCCTGATCACGGTCAAGGACTTCGCCAAGAGCGTCCAGTACCCGAACGCGACCAAGGACTCCGCCGGACGCCTCCGGGTGGCCGCGGCCGTGGGCGTGGGCGAGGAGTCGTACAAGCGGGCCCGGACGCTGGTCGAGGCCGGCGTGGACGCGATCGTCGTCGACTCGGCCCACGGACACAGCCGCAACGTGCTGGAGATGGTGGCCCGACTCAAGCACGACGTGCCCGACATCGACATCATCGGCGGCAACGTCGCCACCTTCGACGGCGCCCTGGCGATGGTCGAGGCGGGCGCCGACGCGGTCAAGGTGGGCGTCGGTCCCGGGTCGATCTGCACCACCCGGGTCGTGGCCGGCGTCGGCGTGCCCCAGGTCACCGCGATCATGGAGGCCGCACGGGCCTGCCGGCCGGCCGGCGTACCGGTGATCGGCGATGGCGGCATGCAGTACTCGGGCGACATCGCCAAGGCCATCGTGGCGGGTGCGGAACACCGTGATGCTCGGCTCGCTGCTAGCCGGCTGCGAGGAGAGCCCAGGCGAGCTGATCTTCATTAACGGCAAGCAGTTCAAGTCGTACCGGGGGATGGGCTCGCTCGGCGCGATGGTCTCCCGCGGCGAGAGTCGGTCGTACTCGAAGGACCGTTACTCGCAGGAGGACGTGCTCTCCGACGACAAGCTGGTGCCGCAGGGCATTGAGGGCCAGGTGCCCTACCGGGGGCAGCTCGCCGCGGTGGCGCACCAGCTCGTCGGCGGGTTGCGGGCCGCGATGGGATTCGTCGGTGCGGCGACCGTCGCCGAACTCCAGGAACGCGGCAAACTGATGCGCGTCACTGCGGCCGGGCTGAGCCGAGAGCCACCCGCACGACATCCAGATGACGGTCGAGGCGCCCAACTACCACGCCCGCTGAGCTCGGAGAAGGAGCGTTCGCCGTGCGCGACGTCGTTGAGATCGGTATGGGCAAGACAGCACAGCGGGGCTACCACCTCGAGGACATCGCGATCGTGCCCAGCCGGCGCACCCGCGATTTCGACGACGTGTCCACCGCCTGGCAGCTGGACGCGTACCAGTTCAAGATCCCCTGTGTGGCCCACCCGAGCGACGCCATCATGAGCCCGACCACCGCCACGGCGCTCGGCCAGCTCGGCGGGCTCGGGACGCTCAATGTGGAGGGTCTGTGGTGCCGGTACGAGGACCCGACGAAGGTGCTCGAATCGCTTGCCGGCGCTTGACGACGAGGGCGTCACCGCAACCCGACGGCTGCAGGAGGTCTATGCCGAGCCGATCAAGCCGGAGCTGATCGCGGAGCGGGTACGGTCCATTCGCGACAGTGGGGTCACGGTCGCGGTACGGGTCTCGCCGCAGCACACCCTGACGCTGGCACCGGTGATCCTCGACGCCGGTGTCGACTTGCTGATCATCCAGGGCACCATCGTCTCGGCCGAGCACGTCTCCACCAACGACGAGCCGTTGAACCTCAAGGAGTTCATCGCCGATCTCGACCTGCCGGTCATCGCCGGCGGATGTACGGACTACAAGACCGCGCTGCACCTGATGCGCACCGGCGCGGCGGGAGTGATCGTCGGCATTGGCGGCGACGCGTGGTCCACCACCGACATGGTGCTGGGCATCCGGGTGCCGATGGCCACGGCCATCGCCGACGCTGCTGCGGCGCGCCGCGACTACCTCGATGAGACGGGCGGTCGGTACGTCCACCTGATCGCCGACGGGGACGTGAACACGAGCGGTGACATCGCGAAGGCGCTGGGCTGCGGCGCGGACGCGGTGATGCTCGGCGAGCCGCTGACCCGTTGCACCGAGGCGCCGGCCAGCGGCGCATGGTGGCACTCGGCGGCGAGCCACCCTAAGCTGCCGCGCGGATCGTTCGGCATGGCGGATTCCCCGCTCGGGCCCCTGGAGCAGGTCCTCTTTGGACCCAGCGACGACGCCGACGGAAGCATGAACCTCTTCGGCGGGCTTCGCCGGGCGATGGCCAAGTGTGGCTACAGCGATGTCAAGGAGTTCCAAAAGGTCGGACTCGTCCTGGACCGCTAGGTCCCAGGAGCAGCAGGCTCAGTCTGGACCGCTAGGTCCCAGGAGTCAGGGACCGCTAGCCTGGATCGGTCGCCGGTGGGTTCGCCTGCGCGGTTTAGTGTGGGATCACCTGTCGCGGCGGCGGCAGAGCGGGCGACGCGGAGGCGGACTGGTGGCAGATTCGGGTTTGATCAGGCGGAGTCGGCCCCGCGGCGCGGCGGTCATCGCGGTCGCGACCGCAGCGGCGGTGGTACTCGCCGGGTGTACCGGCGAGCCGGAGCCCGGGCCGAGTTCGACACCCACCGCGACGCCGCCGCAGTCGGCCGGACCTTTCGGGCCCGGCGCCGACGGCCTGGGTGACCGGTACTACCCGAAGGCGGGCAATGGCGGCTACGACGTCGCCAACTATGACCTCGACATCACCTACGATCCGGCGACAAAGGAGCTGACCGGCGTCGCCACGATCACGGCCACGGCGACCGCGAACCTGACCCGATTCAACCTGGACTTCACCGGACTCAAGACTGAGTCGGTCACTGTCGATGGCGCGTCCGCGACGGTCGAACAGGGCACCGACGGCGAGCTGATGGTCACGCCGGCAGCCAACATCGCCTCGGGCACCGCGTTCACGACGGTCGTCTCGTACGGCGGGGTGCCGGGTGGCTTCACCGATCCGCAGCTGGGAGAGACAGGCTTCCTCACCACTGCCGACGGCGCGATCGCCATCGGCGAGCCCGAGGTGGCGTCGACCTGGTTCCCCGTGAACGACCACCCGCGGGACAAGGCGACATACACGATCAAGCTCTCCGCGCCGAACGCCGTGTCCGCCCTCTCCAATGGCGTGCTGCAGGGTAAGCAGGCGTCGTCCCGGCCAGGCTTCACCACCTGGACCTGGCGGACGACCGCACCGATGGCGCCGTACCTGGCCACGATGGTCGTCGGCAACTACCGGGTGAAGGAGAGCACCCATGACGGCATGCCGGTCGTGCTGGCCGTACACACCTCCCTCGGTCCGGCCGTGGACGCCGAGCTGGCCAGGACCCCGGAAGCGATCGATTTCCTGGAGACGAAGTTTGGGCCGTACCCGTTCGACGCACTCGGCGGCATCGTGATCAACGAGCCCAGGGTGGGCTTCGCGCTGGAGAACCAGACCCGACCCATCTACTCGTCCGGCTTCTTCTCGTCCGGCCGGGACGGCTCGTGGGTGATCGTGCACGAGTTGGCGCACCAGTGGTTCGGCGACAGCGTGTCCGTGAACGAATGGAACGAGATCTGGCTCAACGAGGGCTTCGCCACGTACGCGGAGTGGCTCTGGCAGGAGCACCGTGGCACCTCGACCGCACAACGGATCTTCGACCAGAACTACAGCAACGCATCCTCGGGCATCTGGTCCGTGCCGCCGGGGGCGCCGGGGAAGGAGCGGCTGTTCAGCCAGTCGGTCTACGTCCGTGGCGGCCTGACTCTGCACGCGCTGCGGGTGACCGTCGGCGACGACGACTTCTTCAAGATCCTGCAGGATTGGTCGGCGCAGAAGCGCAACGGCAACGCGACCACCGCCGAGTTCATCGCGCTCTCCGAGCAGGTCTCGGGCGAGCAGCTCGACCAACTCTTCAACGACTGGCTGTACGGCTCCACCCGCCCGCCCCGACCTTAATTCTGGCGTTCGCTCCGCTCACGCGTGCGTCCACGCACGGTGATCGCGAATCTTGACGCGTTTCAGCCCGCCGAGGGGCCAAAAGTCGTCATGATCTCAGATCTTTGTGGGTGCGGTGCCTCGTCACCGGAGCCTGATTCTCACCGTCCTCTTAAGGTCGGCTCATCTCGGCCTCACCGGTGTGATCGAGGGTGGGGCGATGACCGATGTGGTTGCCGTGCCGCCGCCTGCCGTGCCCGCTGCGCCTTGTATGGCCCGCTGGCCCCGGGTGAAAATCCGTCCACTGTGGCCACACCCGGCGGTGCACTCGACGTCGTCTACGTGCTGAGCCTGATGCAGGTGGGGTTCCTGCTCCTGGCCGCCGTGGGCGAACAACTGCTCATGGGTGGCAACCCGGCGTACCTCGTGGTCCCGATCATCAAGATCGTCTTACTGCTCGTCTTCGCAACGAAGGCACTGAAGCGACGTCGGTGGGCGCTTCGGGGACTGGTCATTCTCCAGTGGATCACGCTCGTCGGCTTCGGTCTGCAACTGGTGGGCGGTCTGCTGCCGATGGTCGACTTCACCGTGAACCTGGTCGTTCTGCTCACCAACCTGATGTTGCCGGTGGCGGTCATCTGGCTCAGCCGCCCCGAACTGCGGGCGTTGAAGCAGGAGCGGAAGGCGGCCCGCGCCATCCGGGTATACCCGGTGCCACAGGACCCGTTCGTGCCCGAGGACCAGACGACGGAGCTGGCGCGATGAACCCGGGAGAGGCTTTCGCCATTGGCATCGCACCGATGCACATGCCGGCGCTGGTGGCAGCAATGCTACTTCCGGTGGTCGTATTCGTCGTCCGTCGATTGCGGGCTCCGGTCATCCCTACGGCACCCGACGCGGCGCAGACCACGACTGTGGCAGCCGCCGCGGTACAACCCGGGAACGGTGCGGTTGTGGGCGGCCTGGCTACTCGGGATCGCCGCCGTCGTACACCTCGCCCTGCCGCTTGGCCACTACGACGGTCCACTGTTGACGATCGCGTTCGTGGGCAGTGGCGCGGCGTACGCCTGGCTCGCGATCCGCGCGTACGAGGGCCGGACCTGGCGGCTGTGGTCGGCGCTGCTCCTGATCGCGACCGTGATCGCCTACCTGGTGGTCTCGGCCACCGGCGGTGAGGAGCCGGACCAGGTCGGCATCGCGACCGCGTTGGTGGAGCTGGTCGCGCTCGGGCTGTGTCTGGTGCCGAGCCGGGAACAAGGACGGCCCAAGCGGTTCAAGCGATTTGCCGGGTCCGCGGCGACAATCGCGTTCACGTTCATCGTCGGCACTGTGATCTGGGTCAGCTCGTTCGCCGCTCACGCGGCCACGGACAAGAACGTCTCGGCCGACCCACAGGCCGCCGGGACGGCGGTCTCGTCCGGGACTGTGGTCTCCTCCGGGGCGACGGTCGGCACCGGCGAAGATCACACGCACGCCCACGAGCACGCCGCGCGGGCGCAGGCCGGCGTCATCATGCGACCGCAGGCCGGTCACCATCCGACGGTCGATCAGGTGGCCGGCGCCCAGGCTCTGGCCGACGCCACCAAGGTCGCTATGGCCAGATACGCGCACCTCGATGACGCCATCGCCGCCGGGTTCGTGTTGCCGAAGCCGGGTCAGGGTCCGGACGTCCACATGGAGCACAAGGCCAACAAATCCGATGGCCGGGTGCTCGACCCGGAGCGGCCAGAGACCCTGGTCTATGCGATCTCGGGTGGCCGGGCGACGCTGCTCGGTGTGGTGTACGTGATGGAGAAGGCCGGCGTCGCCGCGCCGGAGCCGGGCGGCCCGATCACCCGGTGGCACGCGCACAACATCTGTCTCACCCTGCTTCCGCCCGGCTTCGGCATCGTCTCGCCGTTCGGCAGCTGCCCGGCCTTGTCGATCAACCTGACGACGCCCGAAATGATGCACGTGTGGGTGGTCGACAACCCCGGCGGGGCGTTCGCCGAGGGCTTGGACAAGGAATGGGTCCGCACGTATCACAGCGAACACGGGCTGCCGTACGGCGGCAGGTGAGGCTGCGCTCGATAGGATCTCCGGCATGAACTCGCCGCGTCCGGTGCTCGTGGTCGACTTCGGTGCCCAGTACGCGCAGCTCATCGCGCGCCGGGTACGTGAGGCGCGGGTCTACTCCGAGATCGTCCCGCACTCGATGTCGGTGGCGGAGATGCTCTCCCGCGACCCCGCCGCGATCGTGCTCTCCGGTGGTCCGTCGAGCGTGTACGAGGTCGGTGCGCCGCAGGTCGACACGGCTCTGTTCGAGGCCGGAGTGCCCGTATTCGGCATCTGCTACGGGTTCCAGGCCATGGCCCGAGCGCTCGGTGGTGAGGTGGCGCACACCGGGCAGCGGGAGTTCGGTGCGACCGACCTCGCCGTGCATCGAGCCGGGCACGCTGCTCGCCGCACTGCCGCGGGAGCAGACGGTATGGATGAGCCACGGCGACTGCGTGACCGTCGCGCCGGACGGCTTCACCGTGACCGCGCGCAGCGAGCGGGCGCCGGTCGCAGCCTTCGAAGACGTCGCCCGGAAGCGGGCCGGGGTGCAGTTCCATCCCGAGGTCGTGCACACGCCGCACGGGCAGCGGATACTCGAACGCTTCCTGCACGACATCGCGGGCATCGCGCCGACCTGGACCTCGGCCGGCATCATCGACGAACAGGTCGCCGCCATCCGCGAGCAGGTCGGCGACGGTCAGGTGATCTGCGGCCTCTCCGGCGGGGTCGACTCGGCGGTTGCGGCGGCATTGGTGCACCGGGCGATTGGGGATCAGCTCACCTGCGTCTTCGTCGACCACGGGCTGTTGCGGGCGGGTGAGGCCGAGCAGGTCGAGAAGGACTACGTGGCGGCGACCGGGATCCGGCTGCATGTGGTCGACGCGGCCGACCGGTTCCTCGAGGCACTCGCCGGCGTCACCGACCCGGAGCAGAAGCGGAAGATCATCGGCCGCGAGTTCATCCGGGTCTTCGAGGCCGCCGCTCGCGAGATAAGTGCGGAGCGGCACGTCGAGTTCCTGGTCCAGGGCACGCTCTACCCCGATGTGGTGGAGTCCGGCGGCGGCACCGGCACCGCGAACATCAAGTCCCACCACAACGTGGCCGGTCTCCCCGACGACCTGCAGTTCACCCTCATCGAGCCGCTGCGGACGCTCTTCAAGGACGAGGTACGGGCACTGGGCACCGACCTCGGTCTGCCCGAGGAGATGGTGTGGCGGCACCCGTTCCCCGGGCCCGGACTGGCCATCCGCATCATCGGCGAGGTGACCCGACCGCGGCTCGACGTGCTCCGAGCCGCCGACAAGATCGCCCGCGACGAGCTGGCCGCGTCCGGCCTGTCCCGCGGCGTCTGGCAGTTCCCGGTGGTGCTGCTCGCCGATGTGCGCAGCGTCGGGGTCCAGGGCGATGGGCGTACATACGGTCATCCGGCCGTGCTGCGACCGGTGTCCAGTGAGGACGCGATGACCGCCGACTGGTCGCGGTTGCCGCACGACCTGATCGCCCGCATCTCGACCCGGATCACCAACGAGGTGCCGGAGATCAACCGGGTGGTGCTGGACGTGACCAGCAAGCCACCCGGCACCATCGAGTGGGAGTAGCCCTCGCCGCCGCTTGCGGCTTCGTCCTCGGCGCGCTGCTGCCGGTCCCGGTGTACCGCCTGAGCGTCGCCTTTGATGAGCCTCCACGGTCCCGGTGTGCCCACTGTGGACGACCGCTGCCGTGGGTGCGACTGCCCCCGTCCCGGTGTCCACAGTGCTCACACCGGTGGGGACCGCCGTGGTGGGCGACCGCGCTGGTCGCCGGCGGAGCCAGTGCGGTCCTCGCCGCCGCTCTCGGATCGCAGCCGGTTCTGGTGCCTTTCATCGCGCTGGCCGTGGTTGGAACCGGGTTGGGCGCGATCGACATCGCCTGCCACCGGCTGCCGACCGTCATCGTGGTTCCGGCCATCGTGGCGGGCGCGGTGTCGCTACTGGTATTGGCCGCCGTCAGCGGTGACTGGGGGCCCTTCGGGCGGGCGCTGCTCGGCGGGGTCGCCCTGGGTGCGGTGTTCGAGGTGCTGTATCTGGTGCCGGGGGGCAACCTCGGGTACGGGGACGTCCGGCTGGCGGCGCTGCTGGGGCTCTTCCTCGGCTGGCTCGGCTGGCCGGAGGTGATCTGGGGCGCCCTGCTGCCCTGGCTGATCAACGGGCCGGTCGCACTCACGCTGTTGCTGCTGGGACGGGTCGGCCGCAAGTCCCGGCTGGCCTTCGGCCCGGCCTTGCTTGCTGGTGCCCTGCTGTCGGTCGCACTCGTCTCCGCCCTGCCGCGCTGACCTTCATCCGCTTTGTTGCCGGTCGCCCATGGTGATCCCGGTCCTTTGTGTACACTGGCTCGCGACCAGTTCGCCCTAGCAGCCGCCCCCTGGCGGAGCCTTGCGCCAGGAGCAGTCGGGCTGAATGCGGCAGCACCCCCATCTGTCTGGCGTGTCGGAACGCGGACAGCAAGTAACTGGGGACGTTCACGTGTGGCGCGGGCACCATCCGGCCGTGAGCGCTTACCGTCTGGATCACATAGGGAACGGCTGAACGAAGAAAGGTACGCGGTGAAGAGACTCGTGAACGTGGTACGGCGGCTGCGTCGGCGCCGCGATGACGGCGCTTCCGCCGTCGAGTACGGACTGCTGGTCGCCCTGATCGCCGTTGTTATCGCGGGCGCCGTGGCGGCGTTGGGCATTGCCCTGGACACCAAAATCGACAGCGCCGTCGGGTGTGTCGACGCAGACGCTGCCACCGAGTGCCCCGACGGCGCGGGTGAGTGATCGGGTCCACCCACGGCGCCGAGCGGATGACGGCATCAGCGGCGTCGAGTACGCCCTGCTCGCCGGCTTCATTGCGGTCGTCGCGGCCACCGGATTCCTGGCACTCGGACTGGTCGTGTTTGAGCTGATTGGGCAAGGAAGGGATGCCGTCCCGAGGTGACGAAGAGGCACCGCCCCGGTGGGGACCAGGGCTCGGCTGCGGTCGAGTTTGTCCTGGTCCTCCCAGTGCTGCTCCTTATCCTCTTCGCGATCATCGACTTTGGACGGTTGCTCAACGCTAAGATTGTGCTGTCACAGGCCGCGCACGAAGGCGCCCGAGCCGCGGCGCTCGTCGATGAGGATGAGGCGCAGTCGGTCATCAGCAGGATCATCGGAACGATGTCCGTTGGTCTCGGCGACCCGGCCATCGACGTCTGCGATTTGATGTCGGACCCGGACTCGGACGCGACCGTCACCTTGACGTACCACTTCGAGTACGTGACGCCCCTCGCGGTGTTCGGCGGCTTTGGCTCTGAGGGCGGCAGCACGCTTACCGCGACGGCGGTGGCGCCATGCATGTGAACTGGCGACGGCCGACCTGGCGCAGTCCCGACGACCGGGGTGCGGTGGCGACGGTGTTCACGTTGCTGCTCGCCGGTGGGGTGCTCCTCGGCGTGATGGCGCTCGTCGTCGACGTCGGGCAGATCTATGTTGAACGGAGCGAGTTGCAGAGCGGCGCGGACGCCGCCGCGCTTGGCGTCGCCCGGGCTTGCGCGACCGACGCCCCCGAGTGCACACCGTCGGGCGTACGTGCCATCGCGGAGCGCTACGCCAACGACAACGCCTCGGATCGGGTGTCGGGGGTCGCCGAGGTGTGCGGCCGGCGCCCGGGCGTACTGCTTGAGTGCAACGCCGACCCGGCCAACTTGACCGCGTGCCTGGGCTCGCCGCCGCCAGTGGAGGAGTACGTCGAGGTGCGCGTCAGCACGCTGCTTCCGGACGGCAGCCTCGTGCTGCCACCGGCCTTCGCGCAGGGGGTCTCCCCGGACTTCGACGGGGTTTCGGTGGGAGCCTGTGCCCGCGCCTCGTGGGCGCCGAGCGCTCTGACCATCCTGGCGGTGAGCGCCACCATTTGCCAGTTCAACGACGCCACCGCCAACGGAGGCCGATTCGGCGACGCGTCGGACCCGGACGCGGACGACGAGTACGTGATCCAATTCTGGACCGGCTCCATTGACGACGAATGCGATCCCGACCCGGAGCCGCCGTGGCAGAACCCGGATCAGGCGGGGTTTCTCGATGGCGGCGGCGCGTTATGTCAGATCGGCGTGAGCAACGACGGCGTAGTCAGCGGTTCCTTCATCGGGTTTGAACCGTTCGATCTCGCGCCGGCCAGTTGCGAGAGTAGGGTCCGGCAGGCCCGGGCCAACGGCGAGGTCATCTACCTCCCGATCCACGATGGCCGGGTCGGCGGTGACACGAGCCCACAGTTCCGGCACGTCTTCGTTGCGCCGCTCCTGGTGACCGGCTTCCAGTTCGGTGCCCCGCCGAGCGCCGACCCGCCGTACGACGGAGAGGCGCACCGGGAGCCGTCGCGGTTGACCGGCCATCCCTGCGACATCCCCCGCTACCGCTGCCTTTCCGGCCTGTTCGTCGGCGAGCCCATCCCGATCGCCAACCTTGTCGGCGAAACACAGATTCGACTCATCGGCTGACCCGCCGACCCACAGCAAGGAAGACCTGACATGACACGTCGGATTCTCGCCATCACCATCGCGATTGTGCTTGCCGCGCTCGGCACCGCCGGCGGCTTGTTCCTGGTGCTGAGCGCGGAGAGCCGGGCCCAGGATCGGATCAGCAACCCGATCACCGTGGCGATTGCTGCCGTGCGGATCCCGATCGGCACCAGCGGCGCGAAGATCCGGGCCGAGGACATGGTTCGGCTGGTGAAGATGCCGAAGGACTCGGTTCCGGACGACACGATGCCGGATGTGAGTGTCGAGCTGGACAAGCTCGTGGTCACCTCGAACATCGCGCCCGGCCAGGTGTTGCTGCGGGCACACTTCGGCGAACAGAGCACTGTCACCAGTGGACTGCCGCTGCCGGATGGGAAGATGGCGGTGACGGTCGAAACGGGAGCGCCGGAGCAGGTGGCCGGCTATGTGCAGTCCGGGTCGCAGGTGACCATCTTCCTGACCTACACCGTGGTGGAGCTTGACGGCACCCGGACCAACATCGAGCGCACCCGGGTGCTGTTGCCTCGGGTCGAGGTGCTCGCGGTCGGCACGTACCAGCAGTCACGCACCAACGCCAACTCCTCCGCGACCCGTGCGAATTCGTTGCTGCTGACCGTCGCGGTGACTCAGGCCGAGGCGGAACGGCTGATAGAAGGGCTCAGCCATGGCACGCTGTATCTCGGTCTGCTCACCGACTCGGTGCAGGTGACTCCGGGGTCGGGAGTGGACAATACCGACGGCGGCGGCGGCAATCCGCTCTTCAGATAGCCGCATTGCGGCCGCAATGATGAGACATTGACACGTTTCGGAGAGCTGATATGACGATCCTGCTCGAGCCTCACCGGCGCGACTCGCAACAATTCGCCGTGCTGCTCGGCAGCGACGTCCACACCGCGGCGACCGCGGCCGATCTCGCCACGATGCTGCGGCAGAAGCCGGCCGAGATGCTCGCCGTACTAGGCCCGGGCGTGGAACTCGACGACGCGCTCGCGGTGGCGGCCGAGTACCGGGTGTCCCGGCCGGCGATGGGTGTCATCCTGGTCCGGGACCGGCTCGATGTAGGCCTGCTGGGTGAGGCGATCCGGTCCGGCGTGCGTGAGGTCGTGGCCGCGAATGATCCGGCCGGCCTGCTCGCCGCGTGCGCCCGTTCACTCGAGGTCTCCCGCCAAATGGCTCCGGCGAGCGTGCGTCGCACCGGCGATGCGGCCGAGTTCCAAGCCCGGGTCATCACCGTTTTCGCGGCGAAGGGCGGTGTCGGAAAGACCACGCTGGCGTCCAACATCGCGGTGGCGCTTGCCGCTGGCGGCGTCCGCCGGGTCGGGCTGATCGACCTCGACCTGGCTTTCGGTGACGTCGCGATCATGCTGCAGTTGGTGCCGGAACGCAGCATCGCCGACGCGGTCGGCCTGGGCGACAAGCTGGACGAGACGTCGGTGCGGGCGATGCTCACCCCCTATGCTCCGGGGCTCGACACCTTGCTCGCGCCGGCCGGTCCGGCTGAGGCGGAGCGGGTCACCCAGGGACTCGTCTCGGACGTGCTGCGCACCGCCAAGGGCATGTTCGACTTTCTCGTCGTCGACACGCCGCCGCAGTTCACCGACCACGTGCTGACCGCACTGGACGCTTCGCATGTGCACGTGCTGCTGACCACGCCGGACATCCCGTCGCTGAAGAACCTGCGCATCACGCTGGACACCTTCGACCTGCTCGACCTGCCGAAGGAGAGTCGCATCGTGGTGTTGAACAGGGCTGACGCGAAGGTCGGCCTGACCGCCGCGGACATCGAGCGGGTCATCCGGGTGCCGATCATGGCCCACGTGCCGTCGAGCCGCGACGTGCCGGTCTCCATCAATCGCGGTGTCCCGATCATGGTGGACAACCCGCAACACCCGGTGAGCAAGGCCATCCGCGACTTCGCGATGGGTCGGCTCACCGGACCGACCATCGGCGAACCGGCCTTCCGAGGCCTACGCGCGCTGCTGAACCGGAACCGGTGATGCCAATGAGCGAGCGAGCTGGCGCGGCGGCGGCTGGACTGAGCCGATCCGCCGACGAAGTCGGCTTCAGGTGACGCTTGCGGAGCCTGAACATCGTGGCTCTGCGGAAGGCGAGGGAAGCCGTCGCCTAGAAGCGCCGCGCGAGCGAGCGAATCAGGAGACAAGGCATGAGTCTTGCCGAGCGCCTGTCGCAACGCATCACCGCCACACCGGCCGATCGGGGCCGACCACCGGCCAACGCCGTCGTCGCCAGGACGTCGGGGCCGCTGACTGACATCCGGCGCCGGGTGCACCGTGAGCTTCAGGACATCCTTGGCCCCAAGCTCTACAACGAGCGATCCATGGAGGTCCTTGAGCAGCGGGTCCGGGACACGCTCGAAGACGTACTCGACCGGGACGAGGCCAACCTCAGCCCGACCGACCGCAATCGCATCACGGCCGAGATCTGCGACGAGATTCTCGGGCACGGACCGCTCGAACCGCTGCTTCGCGATCCCGATGTCAGCGAAATCATGGTGAATGCCCCCGATCGCATCTACGTCGAGCGATTCGGCCGGATCATGTCCGTGGAGGCAGCCTTCATCGACGAGGATCACCTGCGGCGCATCATCGACAAGATGGTCGCCCGGGTCGGCCGCCGGCTCGACGAGGGCAGCCCCATGGTGGACGCCCGGCTACCCGACGGAAGCCGGATCAACGCCGTGTTGCCACCGATCGCCATCGACGGCGCCGTGCTCACCATCCGCAAGTTCGCTGCCGATCCGTACACAATGGATGACCTGATCGCCTTCGGCACGCTGACCAAGCCGGTTGCCGACCTGCTCTCCGCCTGCGTACGGGGGCGGCTCGACATGCTGATCAGTGGCGGCACCGGCACCGGGAAGACGACCACGCTCAACGTGCTCTCACAGTTCCTGCCGGCGGAGGAGCGCATCGTCACCATTGAAGACGCGGCCGAGCTCCAGTTGCACCAGGAGCATGTGCTGCGGCTGGAGTCCCGGCCGCCCAACATCGAGGGCCGCGGTCAGGTCACCGTGCGCGATCTGGTCCGCAACTCGCTGCGCATGCGGCCCGACCGCATCGTCATCGGTGAGGTCCGCGACGGCGCCGCCCTGGACATGTTGCAGGCCATGAATACCGGCCACGACGGCTCGATGACGACGGTGCACGCCAACTCGCCGCGCGACTCGCTGGCGCGTATCGAGACCATGGTGCTGATGGCCGGAATGGAGCTGCCGGTGCGGGCGATCCGGGAGCAGACGGCCGCCGCGATCGACCTGATCATCCACCAGACCCGGCTCAAGGACGGCAGTCGCCGGGTCACGCACATCACCGAGGTGACCGGAATGGAGGGTGACGTGATCACGCTCCAAGACATCTTCATGTTCGACTTCCGCGCCGGCGTCGACGAGTACGGCCGGTACAGGGGGGTGCTGCAGCCGACCGGTCTGCGGCCGCACTTCCTCGACCGCCTCGCCGAGATGGGGGTGAGCGTGGCGGCAGACACGTTCCTGCCGCATCGTGAGCCCGGCGAGCCGGAACGGCAGTCGGCATGACCGGGCCCCACGTGTTGACGCCTGCGCTGTCCGAGCAGGCGCCGTCCCTCCCACTGTCCTGGGTGCCGGATTGGCTCGTCTTTCCCGTCGCGCTGTTCCTGTTCGTGGCCGTGGTCTCGACCGTACTTGCGCTGGTCTGGCCGCGCTCTGAGGCGTACGGCCTCATGAAGCAGATCGTCCACTTCGGACCGCGTCGGGCCGCGCCGGTGCCGAAGCAGGAGCCGGAGGCGCCGGTGTCGACCGGCGGCCGCATCGCCCGGACCGCGCTCGCCGCGAGCGCCACGGTGGTCCGATCCAGCCGGATGGAGGAGCGGATCTCGCTGCGGCTCGAGCGGGCCGGGATGAAGCTGCGCCCGCACGAGTGGGTCCTCGCCCAGACGCTGGTCATCGTCGGCGCGGGCGTCGTGCTCGCGTTGGCAGGCGGCCCTTGGGTTGGTCTGGCCGGTCTGATCCTTGGCTGGCTCGGCACCGTTGCCTATCCAGTCGGTGCGGATCTCGCAGCGGTCGCGCCAGTTCGCCGAGCAGTTGCCGGATGGGCTGCAGCTCGTCATCGGATCGCTGCGTTCGGGCTTCTCGTTGAGTTCGGCGCTCGAGTCGCTGGTACGGGAGTCGCCCGAGCCGCTGTCGATCGAGTTCGGCCGCGCCGTGGCCGAGCATCGCCTCGGCGCGGACCTCTCCGACGCCCTGGACCGACTCGCGCTGCGCACCCGGAGCGATGACCTCAGCTGGGCGGTGATGGCGGTTCGCATCCAGCGTGACGTCGGCGGCAACCTCGCCGAGGTGCTGCAGACCAGTGTGGACACTATGCGCGAACGGGCCCGCCTGCGTCGGCATGTGCGGTCGCTGTCGGCCGAGGGCCGTTTGTCGGCGTGGGTGCTCATCTTCGTACCGCTCGTGCTGGGCGGCTTCATGGCCATCTACCGCAGGTCGTACCTGATGCCGCTGTTCACCGACACCCGCGGCATCATGATGCTCGTCGGCGGCGCGTTGCTGTTCGTGCTCGGCATCATCTGGATGACCCGCGTCATCAAGGTGGAGGCGTGACATGGATCTGGTGATGGTTGGCGTGCTGGTCGGCTCCGTGGTCGCCTTCTTCGCCGGTGTCGCCATTGTGGTGGCCAACGTCGTCGGCGCCTCGTTCAGCCGGGCCGGCGTCAGCCGCAGTCTGCAGTCCATCGACACGATTTACGGCGCGAGCACGGCGGACGCGGATCGCAGCGCCACGGTCCTGGGTAGCCGGGTGGCCCAGCTGGGTCGCGCAGCGACGCCGGGAGTGGCGTTGGCCCGCATCCGCCGGCTCGGCTCGACTACGCCGGAAACCCTCCCTATTGGACAGTCGACCGGGTCTTCGAGATCAAGGGCCTCGGACTCATCGTGGCCGGCGTCCTCGGCGTGGCGCTCGGCGTAGTGATCGCCGGCCTTCCCGGCGCGCTCATCGGTGGGCCGTTGGCGGCGGCGTTGGGCTTCTTCGTCCCGGACGTTGTGGTGTACGACCTGTCCGAGCGGCGGCAGGAGAAGATCCGGCACACCCTGCCCGACATCCTGGACACGCTGACCGTGTCGGTGGAGGCCGGCCTCGGTTTCGACGCCGCCCTGGCCCAGGTCACTCGGTACGGTCGGGGGCCGCTCGCGCGGCGAGTTCGCCCGGGTCCTGCAGGAGATGCAGATCGGCCGCTCCCGTGTGGACGCGCTGCGCGCGCTCGGGCTGCGGACCAACGTGACCGAACTGCGGTCGTTCTGCGCGATCGTGGTGCAGGCGACCGAGCTCGGTGTGCCGATCGCGAACGTGCTGCGCGAGCAGGCCGAGAGATGCGGATACGGCGCCGGCAGCGGGCCGAGGAGCTGGCCCAGAAGGTGCCGGTAAAGATCCTGTTCCCGCTCATCTTCTGCCTGTTCCCGGCCGTGTTCATCGTCGTGCTCGGGCCGGGCATGATCAATATTCTGGATCTGTTCGGCCGCTGACCTTCGACCCGGCCGAGCTGTCCTGGATCCGACAGTGCGGCTCGGGAAGTGTCGGATTCACAGCAGACTTTCTCTGTGGCCACCGCGCTCCAGCCGATCCGGCGGATCGCCGCCTACGGCATGTGTGCCGATGGGGACGGACGGACGCTGCTGGTACGGGCGTCGCCTCAGTCGGGCACCCCAGGCGTCTGGTCGCTGCCCGGTGGCGCGGTCGATCATGGCGAACCTCCATTGGACACGGTGGTGCGGGAGACCGCCGCCGAGACCGGGCTGTCGGTCGCGGTCGTGAGACTGATCGACGTACAGGCCGATGTGCGGGCCCTGCCCGGGCGCGGCGTGACCATCCACACCGACCGGCTCATCTTCGAGGTACGGGTGCGGGGCGGTCTTGTCCGCGACCGCGTCGGCCAGCCCACCGACCTCGCGCGATTCGTGCCCCGCGACGAGCTGGCGACGTGCCGCTGCGGCCGTTCACCGCCACCGCGCTCGGCTTGCCGGCCGGCGGCGACGAGCGTCCCGACGACGCGGGGGAGCTGCCCTCGTTCCACGCGGTGCCGGGACCAGATGGGCTGCCGCGGGCGCAGCGATTCGCGGCGTACGCGGTCGCGACCGACCCGCGCGGGCGGCTTCTGCTGACCCGGATCGCGACGGGCTACCCGGGCGGCGGGCGATGGCACCTGCCCGGCGGTGGCACCGACTACGGCGAGCAGCCGGGCGCGGCGGTGATCCGCGAAGTGGCGGAGGAGACCGGGCAGCGCGGGCGCCTGCTCGCCCTGCTCGGCGTCGCCAGCCACCGCGACCCGGCGTCGCTGGGACCCGAGGGCTACCCCATCGACTGGCACGGCGTGCGGGCCTTCTACCGCGTGATGGTCGACCAGCCGACCCGGCCCGCGGGTGCTGGACGCCGGCGGGTCGACCGCCGCGGCCCGGTGGTTCTCCCGGAGCGAGCTCGCCGACCTGCCGCTGACCGAGGTGACCGAGTGAGGCGTTGGCCCAGTCCGCGCAGTGATTCATCTGTGACGACGTGGCAGCGTTGTGACCGTGAGGCTACGAGCGGGGCGTCGACGCGTACGCGTTGTGCCGCGAGCAGCGTTGCTGGCCGGACCCTGCTTGCGCCAGTCGGCGGTGGGCGGTGGGCCCTGCCCGGTGGCGCCGTGCGGCATGGCGAACACCCCGCCGAGGCGGTCGTGCGCTGCGTGCGCCGAGCAGACCGGCCAGCGCGTGGCGGCAGTTCGGGCCGCGCATGGTGGTGACCGAGTTTGATGAGGCCCCGGACGTGCGGATCCACCGTGATCAGATCGTCTTCGATGTCACCGCCGATGACATCTGGGCAGATGGCGACTGGTTGTCGGACGGACGCGTTCCGCGGGCTCCGGCTGACCACCGGCGCCGCGCGTGCGCTGGGCCTTCGCCCGCCGCTGACCGATAGTCATCAGTTCGGGACGGTCACCTGGGCCGCCACTCCAAGCGAGTCGCCAACGCGACGGCAGCGCTTCGCGGCCTACGCGTTCGCCACCGACCCGACCGGAAACCTGCTGCTGACCCTGATCGCCGAGGGATATCCCGGGCGCCGGCCGGTGGCACCTGCCCGGCGGCGGCACCGACTTCGGCGAGACGGCCGAGGCCGGTCTGCGTCGCGAGATCGTCGAGGAGACCGGTCAGCTCGGGTGAGGTCGGCCCGCTGGTGAGCGTGTCGCACCGGCACCAGCCCAGCGTTCTCGGGCCGGAGGGCGTTCCGATGGACTGGCATGGCATCCGGGTGGTCTACCGGGTCCGGGTGGCCGACCCCACGACCCCCACGGTGATGGATGGCGGTGGTTCGACCGCGGCAGCCGCCTGGTTCGCGCCGCCGGCGGCAGCTGACCTACCGTTGACCGAGGTGGCGCTGGAGGTGGTGCAGCAGGTGAACGTTTGAGGTGTCTCCGGACACAGAGTGTTCACACTTGACGGCAGTTCGGCCACAATTAAGCAAGCGCGTTGATTACTCAAAGTAATAGAACGTGTGGGCCAGTATGGCGGGTACGGACCGTTATCGCCCTAAAAATCCGGCGATCAAGACCATCGCCAACGGTGCAGCCGTATGCGATCGTGTAGTCGCCACTCCGGATACCCGCCCGCTACCTGCGCGACACCCGCCGGCAAGGTCGGGACCGGACGTTCCTTCAGGAGGTTGAGCGTGGCGAGAGTCTGGCGTAGGCGCCGGAGTCTGGACACCCCCCGTCCGGCCGGACGCCGTTGGGCCCGGCTGCGTCGCAGCGGATCACGCGCCACTCAGGTCTTCGCGCGCGTCACCCGACGGCGCCGACGGTGGCATGCCCATCGTCGTATCCGGACCGGAGGGAGCCGACCATCGGGACCGTCGCTGGTCTCGCCGGACCGGTCGACCCGGCACTCGACCACCTACGGCCCCTGACCGCGGGCCTCGCCGCAGAGCTTGAGCACCTGGCTCCGGTCAGCCCCGCGCTCGGTCCTTCGCGGCTGGCGGAGAGATCCGCGGACGGCACCATCCCGCTGCTGCCCGGTGAGCGCACCCCGGCCCGCCGGGTGAAGTTCGCCATCGCCAACGGGTGCACGGTCGGCAGCCTGCTGATGGGCATGGTCGCGGTCTTCCTCGCCATGTCCGGCGATGCCACCAACCTGCGCCTCGCCGCGGTCGCGCTGCTCGCCTGTGTCGTCTTCGACGGCTGCGACGGCGGCCTCGCCCGCAAGTTCAGCGTGGCCAGTCCGTTCGGTGCGCAGATGGACTCGCTGGCCGACCTGAGCTCGTTCGGGGTGGCCACCGGCATTGTGGTGTACCAGTGGCTGGTCGCCGACGGTGCCAGCCCGGTTCTGGCCGCACCGGCGTGCGCGCTGATCGCGGTTTGCGCGGCGATCAGGCTTGCCCGGTTCAACGTCTCGCCCAAGAACGGCACGTTCTTCTGCGGCGTGCCCACCACCATGGCGGCCGCGGTGCTGGCCCTGAACATCCTGATCGGCCCGGCGCTGCCGGCCAACGTCCAGGTCGCCTTCATCGCCGTGTACGCGCTGGCGATGGTGAGCTCGTTCCCGTACGTCAAGCTGGTGCGGGTGCTGCGCCTGCCGTTGTGGCTGTGGGTGGTGCCGGCGATCTGCGCCATGATCAGCGTGCCGGGCACGTTCCTCGTGGTGGTCGGTGGCTACCTGGTCAGTGGGCCGCTGCTGTGGCTCTTCCGCCACACGCGAGGCGCACGACCCGCTCGCCCAGCGCTGGCCGGCTGAGCTACCGTACCGATCCAGCTCGCCCTCGCCGCTCGGTCACTCCCGCCGGACTCCTCGAGCCGACGCTCCAGTGCCTGCGCTCAGATCCCGGTGATCCTGAGCTGATCGTCCCACGCGCGATCTCGGCTCGGCTGCGCCATGATCGCGCGATCGTGGACTCAGGCGGTCCAGCGGGCGATCACGGTCTCGCCGCCGAGCACCCGGTCGCCGGGCGCCACCAGGGCGGCGGCGCGATCCACCGGCAGGTAGACGTCTGTGCGCGAGCCGAACCGGATCAGGCCGAACCGTCTCGCCCTTGGCCAGCAGCGATCCCACCGGCGAGCGGTGCACGATTCGGCGCGCGATCAGGCCGGTGCGTTGGGCCACCGCGACGGTGCCGCGGGTGGTCTCCAGGACCGTGTACGCCGCGACGTTGTGTTCCGCCTCCGGCTTCATCGCCGCGGCGAATCCACCGTCGACGACGAAGTGATCCACCACCCGGCCGGCGACCGGCGCCCGGTTCACGTGCACGTCGAGCACGGACAGGAACACGGCGATCCGCAGGAACTCCTCGCCACCGAGCCGGTCGTCGCGGGTGTGCTCGACCGAGAGGACCTTGCCGTCGCTGGCGGCCACGATCGCCGCTCGGGTCGCTCGGCACGTCCCGCTCCGGGTCGCGGAAGAACGCCGCGACCGGGCCGGCCGCGAGTGCCGGCAGCAGCCACAGCCGCGACTGCGGGCGCAGCCGGCGGGCGAGGACGGCCGCGCCGAGGCAGATCGCGGCCGCGGCCACGCCGTTGGAGTCGATGTGCATGTCCGGGGTGAGCCGGATGCTGCTGGTGCGCGCCAGCGGGGCCAGTCGCTCGGCCAGCTCGGCCTCGGCAGGGGTGTAGCGCAGCCGGTAGACCTTGAGCGGCGGGCATGCTGCGCAGCACGAGGTCGCTGCCGACGCCGAACAGCGTGCCCTGGCGGTCCAGCTCCTCGCCGGCGCCGCCGGCGAGGAACGGCGCGGCCGCCACCGACACGCTGACCACGCCGCCCGGGTTCAGGTGCTTGGCCAGGCTCTCGAGCTCGCCGCGGGTCTCGTCGGCGCTGCCGGCCATCGGCTCGGCGACGATCACCGCGTCGGCCGGCTCGGCGTCGGCGAGGGCCTCCACGGCTCGTACCCGCTGCTCCACCCAGGCGCCGGAGAGCCGGATCTGAGCCCGGACGTCCTCGGTCGCGCGGCCCGCGACCACGGTGAGCGTGTCGTCGGGAGCCAGCGCGTCGATCGCCGCGGTCAGCACTGGCGACTGTGGCCCCGCGCCCACGACCAGGCCGTGCTTGGGCCCGGGGTGACGCGAGAAATCGGACGCGATCGCGGTGGCGGCGGCCGGTGTGACGCGGGTCTGGAAGAGCTGTTCTCCGATGGCCGACAGGCTCTCCGACATGAGCGGTCTCCTCCCTGCGCCGCAGTGCACATCCGGCGAGTGCACGTCCGCCGCAGTGCACATCCGGCGGGCACATCCGGCCGGTCCGGCGTGCGCCAAGGGCCAGCATAGGCGCCGGCCCGGACACCCATTGCGGCCCGCCCCGGCACGGGGCGGGCCGCAATCTGGTTGCTGTCGTCGGTCAGTATCGGTCGTCCGGGCGTTCGTCCGTAGGGGTCGAGTCGGCTGGACCGAGATCCAGCGTGGGCGAGCCGGTGTCCCGTGCACCGGGTCGTCGTCGACTGACGTCGGGCGTTGCCGCCGCACCGCTTGTCGGCTGCATCGTCGAAGGATTCGGGCCCGTCGACCAGCGCCGGCTCGGGCCGGTCGCCGCGCAGGCTCGCCACCACGCCGAGGAGGCCGACCACGATCAGCACGCCGGCCGCGAACCAGCCGAAGTTGGGCACGTTCCAGCGCAGAGTCCAATCGAGGTAGTAGGCGACCGCCCACCACGCCGACAGGGAAATGAACAGCAGTCCGAACAGGAGTGAGACGACATCGGTACGGTGCCGCTTCATCGCTGAACCTCCAAGTCGCCCGCGCCGACGCTGGCGTTGATGTGAACCCGGCCACCGCCGGGACCGTCGTCGCCGAGGTCGGTGATCGTGCGGGTGTCGGCGCCGATGCCGTCCCAGGACTCGCGGAAGACATTGGCGTCCCCGATGTCCACTGTGGCGTCGATGGTGACATCCACGTCGGGCGGCAGGATGATCATGAGTGATCCGACGTCGACCGCGACGTCGACCTCGACCGTACGAGTCGTGTCACTGAAGTCCACGTCGGACAGATCGAGTGTGGCGTCGCCGACGTTCTGCCGGTAGTCGCTGCGCATAGCGTCCACTGTGGGCGGTGCCCAGGTCACGTCGCCGGCGCCGGCCCACCCGTCCGGCCAGCCACCATGGTTGAGCGCGGCGTATCCGCTGCCCAGCGCCAGCGAGAGTGCGATGCCGAGCGGGATCAGTCCGTACGAACGGCCGACCCAGGTGCCCACGAGCAGGCCCACCCCGACCACGCCGAGCGCGGCGGCAATGAACGCCACGGGCGTCACGTTGACGCCGGCGAGATTGAGCAGGGCCAGACCACCGAGCACCAACAGCATCACCGAGAACGTGAGCAGGCCCAGACGGGAGCGCGGCTTGGGTGGCTTCGGCGGACGGCTGAACGTGGGCGGCGCCAGCGGTGGTGGCGGTGGCGGGGTCACGAACGGTCCGTGCGGCGCGAACGGCGGCGGAGGTACCGGCGGTGCTCCTGCCGGCGTAGGCGGCACTGGCGCATAGCCCGGTGCCGGCGGGTAGCCCGGCGCAGCCGCGTAGCTGGGCCCGTATCCCGGTCCCGCGGTGTACCCACTTCCGGTGGCGAACGCGGTAGGCGTCGTGGAGTCGCGACCGCGCCACCGATCGCGCAGCAGTAGCAGAAGCACGCCGCCGAGCAGCAGGATGGCGAGCAACGGCGCCGCCCGGAACGGCTCGGAGATGTATCCGGCGAGGAAGAGCACCAGGATCACCGTGCCGAGGATGGTCCGAAACGTCGAGGTACGAGACTGCCCGCGGCCCGCTAACGCCTCGATCGGCGATGCGGTGTCGCCGTCGGCCGGCAGCAACAGCCAGGCGATGAGGTAGATCAGCGCGCCGATGCCGCCGAAGATCGTGAGCACCGCGAGGATGACGCGCCACAGCACGGGGTCGGTGTTGGTGGCCCGGGCGAACGCGCCGCAGACGCCGGCGAACACTCGACCCTGGACGGGTCGGACGAGCCGGTTGCGCCACGCGAACGCGGTCAGCGGTGGCGGTTCGAGGCCGGCGCTCGATGGGCCCGCCGCCGGCGGCTCGGAGTACGTCGATCCGGTAGGTTCTCCCTCTGGCGCGGCGGCGCCCGGAGCAGTGGAGCCCGGATCAGTGGGTTCGGCCCCCGGTGGGGGCGGCGCAGGACGGTCGTCGGTCATGTTTTGATGGTGGACCCCGGTAGGCCCCAGTCGCCTCGGGTGCTGACCCTGAGGCGACCCTGGAATCGGCTGACCACGAGATCCGGGGAGATCCCCTGGTCGGGCGTGCTGTGCACGTGTGACGATCGGCAGACCAGAACTACTGAACCCGAATCGGACACTTTGTTCAATGAGCAAGAAACGGCCTGCCGCTAGCCTCCGGGACGTGGCGCCGCCGGTCGGTGCCACGGCCGCCCCGGCGCCGTACCGGCGGCTCTACCGCGACCGCGACCAAAAGGTCGTCGCCGGCGTCGCCGCGGGCCTGGCCGAGCATCTGCGGCTGCCGACGGTTCTGGTTCGGATCGTCTTCATCGGGCTCCTGGTCGCCAATGGGCTCGGGGCCCTGCTGTACGTCGTGTTCTGGGCGGTGCTCCCGGTCAAGCCCCGGCCGACCGACAGCGAGTCATCTGGGCGCTCACGTCGTACCGGCGCACTGCAGAAGTTCGGTCTGGGCGCGCTTGCGCTCGGCGTGATCATCCTGCAGGCGCAGGTACAACCGTTCTCGATCGACTCCGCCTACGTCGTACTGGCCGCCATCGTCGCCCTGGGCGCCGGAATCATCTGGCACCAGGCCGATCCGCAGCGTCGCCGGCGAGATTCCAGCCCCCAGGCCAGCAGATAGCTGCCGCGACCGGGGCGGTCGCCGCGCAAGCGAGTGCCATCGCGCCGGCCGGCGTGGCCACCGCGCCGACGCCACCAACCGCAGGCACCTCGGCGACGCCGCCGGCTGACACCGTCGTCGCGGCGCCTGCCGCCAGCGCGGCGGCCGTCGGTACGACCCTCCTCGGCAACTCGGCCCTCGGCACATCAGGCCTTGGCGCATCCGTCCTCGGCACGTCAGTCGTCGGGACCTCGCCCATTGCGATGGCGGCCGAGGACGAGCCCGTGGCGGACCGCCGCTGGTTCTTCATCCGGGTCATCGGTGGCGGCCTGCTTGTGATCATCGGGATCATCGGGATCCTCGGCTTCTTCGCCCCGGGCGAGCAGAACCTGCGGCCCATCCTGCTCGGCATGCTGTTCGCGCTGCTGGCGCTCGGCGGACTGGTGGTCGCCTTGGCGCCGGTGCTGTGGCGGATCGTCAGTCAGCTGCGGGAGGAGCGGGTGGCGCGGATCCGGGAGCAGGAGCGGGCAGAGGTGGCGGCGGTCGTGCACGACCAGGTGCTCCACACCTTGGCCCTGATCCAGCGCAACGCCGGCGACGCGAGCAGCGTCGTGCGTCTTGCCCGCGGACAGGAACGAAGCCTGCGCGGGTGGCTTTACAAGCCCCCGGGGTCACCGAGTGAGCGCTTCGCCGCCGCGCTCGAGCAGGCCGCGGCCGAGGTCGAGGACACGTACGGCATCAGCGTCGAGACGGTGGTCGTGGGCGATGCCGACCATGATGAGCGGGTGGCGGCGATGGTCGCGGCGACGCGGGAGGCGCTGGTGAACGCCGCCCGCCACGCCAAGGTGGGCACGGTCTCCCTCTACGCTGAAGCCGAGGACGAACAGTTGAGCGTTTTCGTGCGTGACCGCGGGGCGGGATTCGATCTATCCCATGTGGACGATGATCGCCATGGCGTGCGCGGGTCGATCATCGGAAGGATGCAGCGCCACGGTGGCGTCGCGCAGGTTCGGTCGAGTCCGGGCGAGGGCACCGAGGTGGAGCTCACGATGCCTCGCACCCGGCGGACGTCGAACGGTTCGGTTGCCGGATCGACCACAAAGGACTGAACGCGGAGGTATGCACATGACTGAGCCAGTCGCCGACGAGGCACCGAGGAACCTGCGTGTGTTCCTGGTCGATGACCACGCGATGTTCCGGGCCGGGGTGCGGGCGGAACTCGGGGCGTTCGTCGACGTGATCGGCGAGGCCGGCACGGTCGCCGACGCAGTCGCCGCGATCACGGCCATGCACCCGGACGTGGTCCTCCTCGACGTGCACATGCCCGACGGCGGTGGGCGCGCCGTCCTCGAGGCTCTGCGGCGGGTCCAGCCGGAGGTCAAGTTCCTGGCGCTGTCGGTCTCCGATGCCGCCGAGGACGTGATCGGCCTGATCCGGGCCGGTGCCCGGGGTTACGTCACGAAGACCATCTCGCCCGAGCAGCTCGCCGAAGCGGTACGCCGGGTGGCCGACGGCGATGCCGTATTCAGCCCTCGGCTGGCCGGGTTCGTCCTCGACGCCTTCGCCGCCCGGCCGGACGTACCGGTGGCCGATCCCGAGCTGGACCAGCTGACCAATCGCGAGCGGGAAGTGCTGCGGCTGCTGGCGCGCGGGTATGCGTACAAGGAGATCGCGAAGGAGCTCTACATCTCCATCAAGACCGTGGAGACCCACGTGTCCAACGTCCTTCGCAAGCTCCAGATGTCCAACCGGTACGAGCTCTCCCGCTGGGCCGCCGACCGCCGCCTTGTCTGATGGCGCCGCGCCCCCGGCCGGCCGCCGGACCGGTGGAGATCCCGGCGAGCCGAACAATCACGTAGTGGAACTCGCGAATTGTTCGGCTCGTCGGGGATCACAAGAGCCGGCGCACCGGTTGACGACTGCTCGGGACGCTCGGTGAGGTCGCGCCAGGTGGATAGCTGACGGACGGGTCCACCCGACTCGGCGTGGATGCCGAGCCTGGACCGTGGCGCTTGGCCCGTCTCGCCCGAGGAAACTTCGGTGTCTTGCGCCCGTGTGCAACGCCCGCGCCTGTCGGATTCTCGATCGTACCAGATCGCAGCGCCGGCTCCGTGCAGGCCACGTGCGAGCAGGTCCCGGTCGCCCCAACCGCAGTCGGCCGAGCCTGACGTTGGACTCCCTACCGGTGATGCGCGACCTGGCTGCGCAGATGCGTCGTGCCGAGCAGCCGTTCTGCGCCGGACCGCGCGCCGCCACTGACCTTGCGCACGAGCCGACGCAGCTGCGGCGCGCCTGGCAGCCCGATCTCCGCGCTCGGGTTCGAGCGCGGAACCAGGTCGCTCGAGCGTGAGCCACACGCTGCTGCAGGGAGCCCGATCAGCCAGCGCGAGCGCCTCCGGCTCTATCGAGGAGTCTGCCGGCAGTCCGCTAGCCGCGGCGGCCACGGCTGATGGTCGGCCTGCGCCTCATGTACAGCGATACGCCTCCGGATCCGGTGTCTCATCGGATCGCGCCCTACGCCAGTCGCCCGGCTCCCGCCAGCCCGGCCGACGTACAGATACGGCCGTTCGTCGGGCACCGACACCTGCCAGGTCCGCGCCGCTGACGGGCCGGCCAGGATCGAGTTCGGCACGACGAGCTGAGCGGCGCGATCTCCGTACCCGTGGTGTGATCGCCACGCCCGCCACGGCGAGCGAGCTGCCCAGGATCTGCTGCCACTCGCCGGCGTACGGATCCGGCGCTGGATCTGGTACGCCGCAGTATCCGCATGCGCGGGCGTGCGCACGGGTGAACAGTCCACAGTTCCGGCGCGCGATTCGGGCCAGGGGTTCACGCTCCACGCCCGGCATCATCGCCGACGCCGCTGAACGTCCCGTCAGTTATCCACAGGTGCGCCCCACGCTCCGACGTCAGTCGCCCGGAGGATCCCCGGCGAGCCGAACAATCACGCAGTGAAACTCGCGAATTGTTCGGCTCGCGCGGATCACTCCAAAGAGGACGGTCACTCGGTACGGATGATGGTGAACGCTTCGGCGAGGCGGCCGTCGGGCAGACCGCCGGTCCGGGCCACGGTGCCCATGCGCTCGCGCAAGAGAGGCTCGACATCCATGTGACTGGTCTGCGTGGTGTGTCGGCGCAGCGCGGCAAGCTTGGCCGGGAAAGTATCGGTGACGTCGACCACGTGGTCGGGATCGGGACCCGCCTGGTACCAGACCTCCCGGACGACCCAAGGCTCAAAGCCTTCGGCCAGCAGTTCGGGAAACGCGAACGCGTTGCGGGCATCTGGATAGACGGCGCACGTCGTTGCTTCCCCGACGGCCAGGTGGTCGGGGTGACTCGGTCCGGCGATGCGCTCCCAGCGCCGCAACGGGGAGCTGGTGAGTACCCGGTCCGGACGGACTCGGCGGATGGCTCGGGTGATGTCGCGGCGGAGCTCGATGGTGGGGGTGAGCCGGCCATCGAAGTAGCCGTCCAGGAACGTCACGTCACTGACGCCGAGAGCCGCGGCTGCTGCGCGCTGCTCGGCCTCCCGCAGCACCGGCATCTGGTCCCGCGGGGTGTCGTCGAAGCCGCCCGCATCGCCCCGAGTGACGATCAGGTACGCCACCTCGAGGCCGTCGGCGATCCACTGGGCGACCGTGCCACCGCCGCCGAAGTCCACGTCGTCGGGGTGGGCGAAGACCGCCAACACGCGCTTGACGTCAGACAGCGGCTCAGCCGACGGTGGAAATCCCATTGCTTGATCGTATTGCCAGAACGCGCCCGCGGGCTCAGACCAGTCGTCCGCGGCCGGCGCGAAGGATGAGCAGGGCGAGCTGGGTGCCGTCGGCGCCGAGGGCCTCCCGGAAGCGCGCCAGGATCTCCTGCTCGCGGGCGAGTACCAGTCGGGTGCCGCCGGCCGCGACGCGCGTCACACCGACCTCATGCGAGATGGCCGCTCGCTCCTGCCAGAGCTCGATGATCTTCTGGTCGATCTCATCGAGGCGGCGGCGCAGATCGGCGATGTGCTCGTCGGCGCTGGCGTTGTCGGCAGCGTCCGGCACCCCGGTGGACACGGTGCTGGTCTCCTGAACGGCGGTGGAGTTCATCAGGTTGCTCCTTGGCGGTTTCGGCGTTCTGGACAGTCCGGGCGGAGCCAGGGAGCACAAAAATGCCCCGGGCTCTGGGAGCCCGGGGCATTTCGCAGGTCTTGTGATCAGGCGCGACCTACGGCTGCCGGACTCCCGGTGCCGTAGTAGAAAAATCGTGTCGCGTGCCGCACGTCGTCGAGTATGCCATGACGCCGTACGTGCGCAAGACCGAAGACCTCACTATGGGACATCGTTAGCCGGCCCTGATGATGCGGTTCGCTGGGCCGGGGGCGATCGGCGCGGTTGGGCCGCCGAGGTGGGCGACGAGCGCATCGACGTCGAATCCGGGTGCGGTTACCCGGTTCGTGCCGGCCGTGAGCGCGGTGAACCCGTCCCCGCCGTTGGCGAGGAAGTCGTTCGTCGTCACCCGGTAGCTGGCCGCCGGATCGATCGGGACGCCGTTGAGGCTCATGGCCAAGATCCGCTCGTTGGGCGGCGCTGCCACGTTGTACGTGAAGCTGAACCCGGCCGAGACCTGCAGGATGATCCGCGGCGCCGTCGGGGGCGGTGGGCCGTTGTTGAACTGCTGCTCCAGGACGGCCTTCAGCTGCGCTCCGGTGAAGGTCTGCGTGACCACCAGGTTGTTGAACGGCTGCACCGTGAACGCCTCGCCGAACGTGACCGTGGTCCGATGTTGTGGGGCCGGCGGGATGCTGGGACTGTTGAATACGAGATCGGCACGAATGCCGCCCGGATTCATCAGTGCAATCTGGGCACCGGCGCTGGCCTGGGTGTAGGCGAGCTGAGCATCGGCGATCACGTCACCGAGCGGGCTCTCTCCGTTGGCGGTCTGCGGTTCGGGTGATAGTGGCTGTGATCGATCCGATGACCTGGGTGGCCAGCGGCGCCACCGCGGCGCGGTACTTGTCGGCGATCACCTTGGCCGCGGGGTCCACCTTCGCCGGATCGCGCACGGGGATCCCGTTCGGCCCGATCTGGTAGGTGCCGTCGGGGTTCTTGACGCCGTTGTCGACGATGACGTTCTGCGCCGACGCCGAGACGAACTTGCGGGTCTTGCGGTCGATGGTCATGTTGATCGTGGTGACCAGCCGGCCGGCCGAGCCGGCACTGGTAACGACACTGTTCGCGCCGGAGGAGTTCGGCAGCGCGCAGCTGTACCACTGGTGCGTGTGGCCGGAGACCACGACGCCGTAGTTCGGGTTCAGCCCGGCCACGATCGGCGTGATCGCGCCGGCGAAGTTGGCGCAGCGAGGACGGGTCAAGTACCGGCGGCGGCGCGCCCTGTATGCCACCCTCGTGGATCACCAACACCAGTGAGCGGATGCCGATGAAGCCGAGCAGCTTGGCGTAGAAGTTGGCGGTCTCCACCTCGTCCCGGAAGTCCACGGTGGTGATGCCGGCTGGGTTGACGATGCTCGGCGTGCCCTCCAGGGTCATGCCGACGAAGGCCACTGGGACGCCCTCGATGAACTCGATCGAGAACGGCAACAGGATCGGGAGCTTGGTCTGCTTGTCGGTGACGTTGGCGGCGAGGATCGGGAACTTCGCCCCAGCGAATCCGTCGCCGTCCTGGCACCCGTCGACCGGGTGGCAGCCGCCGAGTTGGAGCCGCCTGAGCTCGGTGACACCCTCGTCGAACTCGTGGTTACCCACCGACGTGAGATCCAGACCCAGCGAGTTGAGAATCTCGATCGCCGGTTCGTCGTGGAAGGCCGCGCTGACCAATGGGCTGGCACCCACGTTGTCGCCGGCGGCAGCCGTGATCACCTTGTCGGATACGAGGGCTTGCTCGGCGCGCAGCTTCTTCACGTAGTACGCGAGATACTCGGCGCCACCCGAGGGCACTCCGTTGACCAGCCCACCACTGCCGATCGGCGGGTCGATGTTGCCGTGGAAATCGTTGAACGAGAGCAGGCTGCCGGTCACCGTCTCGTCATGGTCCTCATCGTCGAAGTTGAGGCTGACCGGGGTCATCGGAGTCCACGGCACCTGGCTGATCGCCGCGGACGGGCGCGTCAACGGTGTGAGGGCCACCGCCGCCACGATGAGGACGGGTACGACCAGAGTCCGCCCGATACGCCGCCATTGCGAAAGCTGCACGGTTCTGCCTCCTCAGATCGATCTAGCGTTAGCGCATGTGGATACGGCTATAGCCTGCCGTATCGAACGCATTGATCATGGTGAGCAGGACATGACAAATTCGGAACCGCCAGTCGGTCAGATGGTGTCCCTGGGGGTGGCGCTGCGCCGTCGTTGTCAGTCCGCCGGCATAGACTCGCCGTGCGATGCAGTCCCTATTCGAGGTCCCCTCCGAGCCGGTCGGGTCGTCGCGTCGATCGGCTCCGCCGTCTGGGTCCGCCGCGGGCGATCCCGACGTTGCTCGGCCAACGAGCGTGCCCGGCGACCGCCATCGAGCCCCGCGCGAGGAGGGCTCGAACGCGAACGAGCTCCTCGCCGGCCTGAACGACGCACAACGGGCAGCGGTGACCCATTTCGGTACCCCGCTGCTGATCGTGGCCGGCGCCGGGTCCGGGAAGACCAGGGTGCTGACCAACCGCATCGCCTATCTGCTGGCGGCGCGCGAGGTGCATCCGGGCGAGATCATCGCGATCACCTTCACCAACAAAGCCGCCGCGGAGATGAAGGACCGCGTCGCGGCGTTGGTGGGCGGGCGCGCGCGGCTGATGTGGGTCAGTACGTTCCACTCCGCGTGCGTACGGATCCTGCGCGCCGAACACGAACACGTTGGACTGAAGTCGACGTTTTCGATCTACGACGCCGATGACTCCCGCCGGCTGATGCAGCTGGTCGGGCGGGAGCTCGACCTCGATCCGAAGCGGTACCCGGGCCGTCGCCTCGCCGCCGAGGTCTCCAACCTCAAGAACGAACTGGTCGTTCCAGCCGCCGCCACCGCGGCAGCGAAGGGGCCCGACCAGCGCATCGTGGCCGAGGCGTACGAGCTCTATCAGCGGCGTCTGAAGGAGGCGCACGCCCTCGACTTCGACGATCTGATCATGACGACGGTGCACCTGTTCCAGTCCAGCCCGGAGGTTGCGCAGCGTTACCGTCAGCGGTTCAAGCATGTGCTGGTGGACGAGTACCAGGACACCAACCATGCGCAGTACGCACTGGTCAAGGAACTGGTCGGCCGCACGGCCGAGGGGACGGTCTCGGGCGAGCTGTGCGTGGTCGGCGATGCGGATCAGTCGATCTATGCGTTCCGGGGTGCGACGATCCGCAACATCCTCGAGTTCGAGCGCGATTACCCCGATGCCCGAACGATTCTGCTGGAGCAGAACTATCGCTCGACCCAGACGATCCTGACCGCGGCGAACGCGGTGATCAACCGGAACACCGAGCGCAAGCCCAAGAACCTCTGGAGCGACCAGGGCGCCGGCGAGCAGATCGTCGGATACGTCGCCGACAACGAGCACGCCGAGGCGGACTGGGTCGCCCGGGAGATCGACCGGCTCGGCGATGCCGGCCTGGCCCGGCCGGGCGACGTGGCCGTCTTCTACCGCACCAACGCGCAGTCGCGGGTCTTCGAGGAAATCTTCATCCGGAGCGGGTTGCCGTACACAATCGTCGGTGGCGTCCGTTTCTATGAACGCAAAGAGGTCCGGGACGCGCTGGCGTACCTGCGTTCAATCATCAACTTCGATGACATCGTCAGCCTGCGTCGGGTGCTGAACACCCCTCGCCGGGGCATCGGCGATCGAGCGGTGGGTGCCGTGGACGCCTACGCCTCGCGTGAGCGGATCTCGTTCGGCGCCGCGTTGCGCCGGGCCGAGGATGCACCGGGTATGCCGCCCCGGGCCGCCGCCGCGATAGCGGAGTTCGTCGCCCTCCTAGACGAGCTGCGCGAGATGAGCGTGGTCGCTCCACCTGAGGAGATCCTCGAAGCGGTGCTACGTCGGACCCGCTACCTCGACGAGTTGGAAGAGAGCAACGATCCGCAGGATCAGGGCCGCGCGGAGAACCTCCTCGAGCTGGTCAGCGTCGCCCGGGAGTACACCGAGCGGGTCGGGCTGGCGGCCGCCGTCGCGGAACAGGCCGCCGCCGAGTCAGGGGAGGACGCAGGTGCGGCAGCCGACCCGCCATCGCTGGCCGGTTTCCTCGAGCAGGTCTCACTGGTCGCCGACGCCGACCAGGTTCCCTCCGACGATCCGGACGCACGCCGGCGTGGTGACGCTGATGACCCTGCACACCGCAAAGGGCCTGGAGTTTCCGGTCGTGTTCCTGACCGGCCTCGAGGAGGGGGTGTTCCCACATCAGCGCTCGCTCGGTGATCCACACGAGCTCGAGGAGGAGCGCCGGCTGGCCTATGTCGGCATCACGCGAGCCCGGCAGCGGCTCTATTTCTCCAGAGCCGTGGCCCGTTCGGCCTGGGGCGCGGCGTCCTACAACATCGCGTCACGGTTCCTGGAGGAGTTGCCGCCGACGGTTGTCCGGTGGGAGCGAACGGACGCGGCGTACACCAGCTGGTCCGGCGACCGGGTCGGAGTGGGGGCCCGAGGCGAGGCCCGCACCGTGAGCCGGAACCCGTCCTTCGTCGGGGGCACCCCCAAGGCCACCGAAATAGCCTCCCGTTTCGGGATCGATGCATCGAAGCTCACCACTGCGAGTGAACTGAGCCGAGCCGAGGTGCCCATCGCTCGCCGTGGGCGACCGGGTCAGCCACCAGCGCTGGGGTCTGGGCCGGGTGCAGGCGATCGAGGGTACGAAGGCTCAGATCGACTTCGGCGACCAGGTGATGTGGATCGTGCTGCGCAACGCCCCGATCGAGAAACTCTGACCTGAGTACCCGCGAAGCACGACGCCGGTCGACGAGCGAGTTGGATCAGCAGCCGATCTGCGCGCCGCGATCCCGCAGGAACTGAGCCGGGTTGACCTGGTTCCACAGGCCTTGGTGCACCTCGAAATGCAGGTGTGGTCCGGTGGAGTTGCCGGTACTGCCTTCCCACGCGATGATCTGGCCGGTCGTGACCTGCTGTCCCACGGCCACGTTGATCCGGGATGAGTGCGCGTAGTGCGTGAAGTACCCGTTGCCATGGTCGATCACAACCGACATGCCGTATCCCGAGTAGAGCCAGCCGACGCCGAAGATTGTCCCGCCGCCAGAGGCGAGAATCGGTGTGCCGTTGGGGCCGGCGAAGTCCATGCCCCGGTGCGTCGTGCCCCACCGGGGGCCATAACAGGAGCTGACCGCGGCGCCGGGCATAGGGCTCACCCACGCCGGGGCGGGAGCGGCCAGGACCGTGGCGGCGGCGGATTCCGCAGCCGTTGTCGCGTCAGCCGGCGGTGCCACGTCCGTCCGGGACGAACGGTCGGCACGCTCGGCCGCGGCCAGACGGTCCTGGGCGTCCGCGACGGCCACGCTCGGCGGTCGCCGAGGCCTCGCTCTGCGTGAGCACGGCGCTCCCGGCCACGAGTGCGAGGGTCAGAGCCGAGGCGTACGCGAAGCCGGCTCCCGCTCCCCGACGGCGCACGAGCGATTGCACAGCTGTCCGGACGTCGCTTGCACGCAGAGTACGGACGAACGCCAGCGCTCTGACGGCGGCCACCGGCATGCCGCGCACGGGCTGAGCGCGGCGGCGAGGATCTGAACCGCTGCGACCCCGATACGGGTGCCGACTCTGACGATCAACGCGCGCAGCGCGAGGAGCCGCTCCGTCGCGGTGCTGGTCTTGCGGTGCATCTAGGGGGGCCTTCCGTTGTCCGGCGGGGAGACCGGGCATTGGACACGGGACCGGGCAATGGTGCCGGCGCCGGGAGAGGCCCTCAGGCAGGCAAGAACAGGCGGTATCTACCCGTTCACGACGTCTGCTCTGGGAGGTATGCACCGCTTCTATGCGCGATGGGCATGTTCCATATCAACACAAAATGTGACCGAACACTCCCAAACCTCCGTGGCATGGGCCACACGAAGGATAGCGAGGCCTCGGCTGGACGGCGGCGCCTCGGGGCGGGTCACTGCGGCCAGCTGTGTCAGGCCGAGCGCGGTTGAGCTATGTGATGACGGTGCCGCCGCTGGCGGCTTCCTGGCGCTTCTCGATGTCCACGCCGTGCTCCTTCATGAACGTCATCGGATTGCGGTGACCGCCGTTGATGTTCACTTCGAAGTGCAGGTGCGCGCCGGTGGAGTAGCCGGTGTTGCCCACCAGGCCAATTTTCTGACCGGCCTCGACCCGCTGTCCAAAGGTGACGAACAGGGCGGATGAGTGTCCGTATACAGTCTCGATGCCGTTGCCGTGGTCGATCCGGATGCAGTAGCCGTACCCGCCCTCCAACCCGGCGACAGTGACAACGCCAGCGTGCGCCGCGTAGTACGGCGTGCCCTCCGGCGCGGCCATGTCGACACCAAAGTGCATGGTGCCCCAGCGCAACTCGAAGAGCGTCGTGATCGTGAACCTGTCCCGGAGTGGCAGCAGCCAGACGTCCGGGGCGTCCGAGTCGATGCTCACGGCGGGGCCGTATCGTTCCTCCGACCGGTTCGCCTTGTCGACGGCGTTGAGCCGGTCCGCGACCGAGAGGTTCTGTGCCGTCGGGTCATTGCTGTACTGGCTGGCGAGATTGTCGGGGACGACCGCTCCCGCGGCCAGGGCCACTACGGCCGCGCCCATGAAGGCGGTGGTGACGACGGCGGCGTAACGACGGCTCGGCAGCTTTGGCAGGCGACGCCGGCCCCGGTATTGCTTCCCCGGTTGCTGGCCCGGCTTCTGCCTCGGCGGCACAGGCATCCTCCGCTGGTCGTAGCGACGCCCGCCGGAACCGACTCAGGGGCTCGAGAAGGTCGGGCGGGGCGGATGTTCGTCTGGGACTCAGCTGCGTTGGGGACGCACATGTGACCTGAGGAACACTGGTCGACACGGTAGCGAAGGTCGTGTAGCTGTCACAAGCCGGCTGGCGTAGCCCCACGGTGCCGGTGCGTACGATGCAGTTGCCCGTCGCGCGAGGCTCGCTGGCGCTGCTGCCGCGCGCCCTGGCTATGCGTTCCAGCCGCGTCACTCGTACGAGCGGCGTGGGTCTCAATTCCGGGTGGTCGGCTTCCTACCGATCTTCCAGTCGGGGTACGTTTCCGACCTGAGGGCTCGTTCAGGTGGACCGAGCTCCGGTGATCGTGCTCCCACGACCCGGGTGGGACGGTCAGACGGCAAGAAGGGCCGGCGTCATGAGCTCACGCATCAGGGTGGTTGTCGCCAAGCCAGGGCTGGACGGACACGACCGGGGCGCCAAGGTGGTGGCCAGGGCCCTGCGCGACGCCGGCATGGAGGTCGTCTACACCGGCCTGCACCAGACGCCCGAGCAGATCGTGGAGACCGCGATCCAGGAGGACGCCGACGCGGTCGGGCTGTCGGTCCTTTCGGGCGCGCACATGACCCTGTTCCGCCGACTGCTGGATCTGTTGAGTCAGCGCAACGCCGCGGACATCGTCGTGTTCGGCGGCGGGATCATTCCGGACGCTGACATCCCGGAACTGGAGCAGATGGGTGTCGCAAAGATCTTCGGCCCGGGCGCCACGATGCAGTCCATCGTGGAGTGGGTCCGCGCCAACGTCCCCGCACCCGTCGGCTGACGCCGCCGGCCACAGACAGAAGGTGAGGGGCCGGACGCACCCCTCACACGCCCGGCCCCTCTATGCACGATGCCCCGCCGCCACCCCTCGACCGACAGGGCATCGGCCGTATTTGGTTGTCGCCGGTCCGTTCCACGGCGCCGACACCTGAGTCAACGACGAGTTCCGAAGCCGGTTACGCCGGCTGCTGGGCAATTTGTCGACTTGGGGGTCCGCTCCGGCGCGACTGTGGACTAAGGCACACGGCGCGCCCGGCTGCGGACATATCGAGGGGTCCTCGTTAGGCTGCGGGCGAGAGAGCCCGGAACAGCCGGGGCCGGTCGGTCGCGACCGCGCCGAGGCTCGATGCAGCCGCGAGCGAAGAGGTAATGGTGGACCTGTACGAATACCAGGGGCGTGAGCTGTTCGCCCGGCACGGGTTGCCGGTGCTCGGCGGTGGCGTCGCAGAGACCCCGGAAGAGGCGCGCGCGATCGCTGCCGGAATTCTCTCCGGCTCCGCAAGCGTCGCCGGAGGCGTTGGCAGGCAAGTGGTCGTCAAGGCTCAGGTGAAGGTCGGCGGGCGCGGCAAGGCGGGTGGGGTGAAGCTCGCCGACACCGTGGACGAGGCGACCGCTCGCGCCACCGACATTCTCGGCATGGACATCAAGGGCCACACGGTCCACCAGGTGATGATCACCGAGGCTGCGGACATCGCCGAGGAGTACTACTTCTCGTACCTGCTCGACCGGGCCAACCGGACCTTCCTCTGTATCGCCAGCGTCGCCGGCGGCATGGAGATCGAGCAGGTCGCCCACGAGCAGCCGGACAAGGTGGTCAAGCAGGCCATCGACGCCTCGAAGGGCGTCGATGAGTCGCTGGCCCGCGCGATCGTGGCCGCGGCCGCGTTCCCCGCCGAGGTCGCCGAACAGGTCGTCGACATCGCGGTGAAGCTGTGGCAGGCCTTCGTCGCCGAGGACGCCACCTTGGTGGAGGTCAACCCGCTCGCCAAGACGCCCGATGGCCGGGTGCTCTGCCTTGACGCCAAGGTGACCCTGGACGGCAACGGGTCGTTCCGCCACCCGGAGCACGAGGCGTGGGAGGACAAGTCGGCGGAGGACCCGCTGGAGCGTGCGGCCAAGGCGAAGGACCTCAACTACGTCAAGCTCGACGGCGAGGTCGGCATCATCGGCAACGGCGCGGGCCTGGTCATGTCCACACTGGACGTCGTCGCGTACGCGGGTGAATCGTACGGCGGAGTCAAGCCGGCCAACTTCCTCGACATCGGTGGTGGCGCCTCGGCCGAGGTGATGGCCAACGGGCTGGAGATCGTGCTCTCCGACCCGTCCGTCAAGAGCGTGTTCGTCAACGTGTTCGGCGGCATTACCGCCTGCGACGCGGTGGCCAACGGAATCCTTTCCGCCTTCGACCTGCTGGCCCAGCGCGGTGAGGCGGTCACCAAGCCCCTGGTCGTCCGGCTGGACGGCAACAACGCCGAGGAGGGTCGGCGCATCCTCGACTCGGCGGCAAACCCACTCGTCGAGCGAGTGGACACAATGGACGGTGCCGCGCGGCGCGCGGCCGAGCTTGCGGCGGCGGGGGTCTGACATGGCGATCTGGCTCACCAAGGAATCCAAGGTCATCGTGCAGGGGATGACCGGATCCGAGGGCTCCAAGCACACCCGCCGGATGCTGCGCGCGGGGACCAATGTGGTCGGTGGCGTCACGCCCGGCAAGGGCGGACAGACGGTCGACTTCGAGGGCACGGCGCTGCCGGTCTTCAACTCGGTCGGCGAAGCCATGGCGGAGACCGGCGCGGATGTCACCGTCATCTTCGTACCGCCGAAGTTCGCCAAGGGCGCCATGCTCGAGGCGGTTGACGCCAGCATCCCGCTGGCCATCACGATCACCGAGGGCATCCCGGTCCACGACACGGCCGAGGCGTGGGCGTACAACCTCGCCCAGGGCAGCCGGACCCGGATCGTCGGGCCGAACTGTCCGGGAGTCGCGAGCCCGGGCCAGTCCAACGCCGGCATCATTCCGGCCGACATCTCCGGCCCCGGCCGGATCGGTCTGGTGTCCAAGTCGGGCACGCTGACCTATCAGATGATGTACGAGCTGCGCGACATCGGATTCTCCACGGCCGTCGGCATCGGCGGCGATCCCGTCATCGGCACCACACACATCGATGCGCTGGCCGCATTCCAGGCCGACCCGGACACCGACGCGATCGTGATGATCGGCGAAATCGGCGGCGACGCCGAGGAGCGGGCGGCGGATTTCATCAAGGCCAACGTGACCAAACCGGTGGTCGGCTACATCGCCGGGTTCACCGCCCCGCCCGGGAAGACCATGGGCCACGCTGGCGCGATCATCTCCGGCTCGTCCGGTACGGCGGAGGCGAAGAAGGTCGCCCTGGAGGCCGCCGGCGTGAAAGTCGGCAAGACGCCGAGCGAGACCGCACGCCTGATGCGCCAGATCATGCAGGGCGGCTGACTTCAAGAATCGCCAGAAAGAGCGACACACCCTGATTGGGCGGCCGGTCATCACGACCGGCCGCCCAAGTGTTTGACACAGTTAGTGCGATGTCCTCGCCCCCGGACGACCCGTACTCAGCCGAGCCTCGGCTCGCGACCTGGGACCATTCCGCACGGGTCGAGCCCGCAGACGACGACACCGCTGGCGAATCCAACCTCGATGACCCGGGTCACGCCGGCCGTCCGCTGACGGACTCGACGAGCGGGTTCCGGCCCGACGGGGTGCCCCGCTTCCGGTGGCCGCGGTTGTCGCCGCCGTCTGGGCGGCCGTTCTCGGTTTGTTGCCTGTCATCGCGTTGGCGACAGTCGTCGCGATCGGCAGCGGTGCCGCGGCGGCGGGCGTGGCTCGGATCAGCGCCGGAGCATGGCTGCTCGGCCACGGCGCGCCGGTGCAGACGCCCGCCGATCGGATCACTTTGGTGCCGCTCGGCGTTGAGTGTGTGGATCGCCTGGCGGCTCGTCCGGGCCGGGGTTCACGCCGTGCGGGCGACCGGCGCGCATCGCGGCCGGTCGGTCTGGCCGGCGGTGCGCGCCGGCGTGGCGGTGGCGCTTGTCTACGGACTCATCGGCGCCGTTGTCGCGGAGGTCGCAGCGACGGGCGATGTCACGGTCTCGCCGTGGCGGGCGGCGGCGTCCTGCGGACTGTTCGCGGCGATCGCGGCCACGATCGGCGCGCTCGGGTACGGACGCGCCGGCCGCCGGCTCGTTCGGCGGTTGCCGCGGACGATGACCGACTCGGTTCGGACCGGGCTCGCCGCGGTCGCGTTCCTGATCGCCGCTGGTGCCGCGGCGGGTGGCCTCGCGCTCGCGCTGGCGGGTGGCGCAGCCAGCGAGATGCTGGTCTCGTTCCGGGCCGGGGTGGCCGGCCAGGCCGGGATCACCGTGCTGTGCCTGGTGTTCCTGCCCAACCTGGCGATCTGGGGCGCGGCCTACCTGCTCGGCCCCGGGTTCGCGGCGGGTGCCGGCACGGTGGTGAGCCCGGGCGACGTACTGCTCGGCCCGGTGCCTGCGGTGCCGGTGCTGGCTGGGCTGCCGTCTGGTCCGCTGTCCGGCATCGGGCCGGCCCTGCTCGGGGTGCCGCTCATCGCCGGCTTCGCCGCCGGGATCCTGCTGGCCCGGCGGAGTCCGTTGTCGGAGCGCGGTTGGGGCGGTCTGCTCGGCGCAGCGGCGTTGGCCGGCCCGGTCGCCGGCGTCGTGTTGCAGCTTGCCGCGACCGCCTCGGGTGGCGCACTCGGCTCCGGGCGCCTGTCGCAGCTCGGTCCGGTCGACTGGCGGGTCGGACTCTTCGCCACCGGGGTCATCGCGGTCGGCACAGTCGTTTGGAGCGGCAACCGCGAGGACCTTGTCCCGGCCGGCTTGACGGCGAACAAACGAGCGTACGACAGACAAATGAGGGCCGGACGTCCCCGGTGGACGCTCCGGCCCCACATCAGTTGACTGTCAGTAGGTGAAGTTGCCTGGCAGGAAGGCCACGTTGAGGACGACGGTGAACACAATCCACAGGAGGCCGATGCCGGCTCCGATGATGCCGCAGATGAAGCCGGCGTTCGCCTGTGAGCCGTTGGTCGCCAGGCCCTGGGCCGCCTTCTGCTTGCCCATGTAGCCGAGCACGGCCGCGACGACGCCGAACACGATGCCAGAGCCGAAGCAGCAGGCAAGCGGGATCGACGCGATGCCGAGGATCAGCGAGATCAGGCCGAATGTGTTCTGCGGCGCCTGCGTTGGCGCCGGCTGTTGCGGATACGACATTCCTTCAACCCTCCATGTCTTGGGTGATCGCCTTGCGGCCGGCTGTGCTCGAGCGCTGGCAGCACCGTGCCGGCCGCACGCGCTGAGCCGATGGCCGGACTCAGAGGGTCGTCGTGCTGGCGGCGGCGGCGAACAGAGCGAAGTAGCCGATGCAGCAGAGGAGGCCGAGGCCCACCCGACGATGCCGATGATGAGGGCGAGCTTGGACCACTTCTTCGAATCGGCGGCAGCGGCCTGCGCACCGGCGACGTCGCCGACCGACAGGAGCTGGTTCACCTTGGACGCGCTGATGATGGCCGGGATAGCCAGCGGCCAGAACAGGAAGATCGAAACGATCGACATCGTCATGTTGTTGTCGACCGCGGGACCGGTCATGCCGGGCTGAGCCATCAGGTACTCCTTGTACGAGGGGTCGAGTCTTGCCAGGGGTGAAACGCGGTGCTTCCACTGCGGACGGAACGAACGGCAGATTAGCGCCTACGGGCAAGGCTGCACAGCAGTTGATCAGCTTGGAGTTGTGCGTGTCGGGTTCACAACGGTGGACAAATTGGATCAACTCGGCCATGTGATCAGTACCGCAATGTGGGTTGCGGATCGCGCGCCCGCCGTCCCGGCCGGATTCAGGGGCTTTACTGTTTCCTGGTGGGGCGAACGGTGGCGCGGCTGGTGGTGCTGGTGTCCGGTTCCGGCACCAACCTGCAGGCTCTGCTTGACGCTTGCGCCGACCCGGGCTACGGCGCCAACGTGGTCGCCGTCGGTGCCGATCGTGACGGGATCGGCGGACTCGACCGGGCGGACAAAGCGGGCGTGCCCACCTTCGTGTGCCGGGTGGCTGACTTCGCCTCCCGCGCCGAGTGGGACGACGAGCTGACTCGCCGGTGCTCGGCGTACCAACCGGACCTTGTCGTCTCGGCCGGCTTCCTGAAGCTCGTCGGACCGGCGTTCCTGCAGGCGTACGCCGGCCGCTACATCAACACCCACAACGCCCTGCTGCCGGCGTTCCCGGGCATCCACGGGCCGCGCGACGCGCTCGCCTACGGGGTGAAGGTCGCCGGTGCGACGCTCTTCTTCGTCGATGCCGGTGTGGACAGTGGCCCGATCATCGCCCAGGTCGCGGTGCCGGTGCTCGCCGACGACACCGAGGAGACCCTGACCGAGCGCATCAAGCAGGCTGAGCGACGTCAACTGGTGCACTACGTCGGTCGGCTCGTCCGCGAGGGTTGGACCACCACCGGGAGAAAGGTCACCATCCCATGAGCGCCGAGGAACGAGCGCTAGCGAGTACCGCAGGCGCGACCGACGCAACGATGAACCCCGACGACGAGGGTCGGCGCCCGATCCGGCGGGCCCTGATCAGCGTCTATGACAAGACCGGTCTAGAGGAGCTGGTCCGGGCGCTCGGCGCGGCCGGTGTCGAGATCGTGTCCACCGGCAAGACGGCCGACCTGGTCGCTTCGTTCGGGCCGCCCGTGGCGCGGGTAGAGGCGCTCACCGGCTTCCCGGAGTGCCTCGATGGGCGGGTGAAGACGCTGCATCCGGCCGTACACGCGGGATTGCTCGCCGACCTGCGCCTGGACCGGCACCGGGCCGAGCTGGCCGAGCTCGGCATCGCACCGTTCGACCTGCTGGTCAGCAACCTCTACCCGTTCCAGGACACCGTCGCCTCGGGGGCCGACCAGGACGCGTGCGTCGAGCAGATCGACATCGGCGGGCCGGCGATGGTGCGGGCGGCGGCCAAGAACCACCAGAGCGTGGCCGTCGTGACCTCGCCGTCCGCCTATCCCGCTGTGATCGCGGCGTTGGCCGAGGGCGGGCTGACCCTGGCCCAGCGGCGCCGGTTCGCCGCCCGCGCGTTCGCCGACATCGCCGCCTACGACGTCGCGGTCGCCGAGTGGTGCGCCCAGGAGCTGGCGCCGGACGAGCAATGGTGGCCCGACGTTTGCGGGCCTGGCACTGGAACGGTCCGCGGTCCTGCGGTACGGCGAGAACCCGCACCAGCGCGCCGCGCTCTACGCCGACCCGGCCGCGCCGCCCGGCCTGGCCCAGGCGCAGCAGCTCGGCGGCAAGGAGATGTCCTACAACAACTACGTCGACGCGGACGCGGCCTGGCGCACGGTGCACGATTACGCCGAGCCGGCAGTGGCGATTATCAAGCACGCCAACCCGTGTGGCATCGCCATCGGGCCGGATGTGGCGGCGGCGCACCTGCTGGCCCACGCGTGCGATCCGGTTTCGGCGTTCGGCGGCGTCATCGCCACGAACCGACCGGTCAGCGTGGAGCTGGCCCGGCAGGTGGCCGACATCTTCACCGAGGTGATCGTGGCACCCTCCTATGTGGAGGATGCAGTGGACATCCTTGCGACCAAGAAGAACCTGCGCATCCTCGTCGCTCCTCAGTGGACACCTGCGACGGTCGAGTACCGCCAGGTCTGCGGCGGCACGCTGGTACAGACGGCGGACCGGATCGATGCCGAGGGCGACGACCCGCTTGCAATGGCAGCTGGCGGCTGGCGGCGCCGTACCTCCAGATGTCCTGGCCGATCTCGCTTTCGCCTGGCGGGCGGTACGGGCGGTCAAGTCCAACGCCATCCTGCTCGCCCGCGGCGGTGCCACCGTCGGTGTCGGCATGGGCCAGGTGAACCGGGTCGACGCGGCCCGGTTGGCGGTGGCCCGGGCGGGTGAGCGGGCGGCCGGTGCGGTGGCCGCCTCGGACGCCTACTTCCCGTTCCCGGACGGACTGCAGGTGCTCATCGACGCCGGAGTGACCGCCGTCGTGCAGCCGGGCGGCTCGGTGCGCGACGAACTCGTCATCGCCGCCGCGGCCGAAGCTGGCGTCGCGCTCTACCTCACCGGCACCCGGCACTTCTTCCACTGAGAGTCCACAATGGATATCGATCTGCTTCGCGCGTGGTGGTGGCACCGGCAGGGGCTGGACGGCAGCCTGACCGGCGCGAGACCAGCCGATGTGCTCGCGCGCTCCGGCTGGGCACGTTCAGTGGGCGGCGCCAACCCGTACCTGTCGCTCTTCGCCCGTGCCGGAACTTCCCGGCAAGCGGCCGACGACGCGGTGCAGGCGCTCGACATCTACGAGCTACCGTCCGCCCGCGGCTGCACCTATGTGCTGCCGGCCTCGCACTTTGGCTTGGGACTTCAGGTCGGCCGGCGCGCGCCCGAGGGCGACGTGCGCACGCTCGAGAAGCTCGGCGTGCCCCGGCGGGAGGTGGATGCCGTCTGCGCGGCGGTACTTTCCGTCCTGGCGGGCGGGGCCAGCTCGACCCGGCTCAGCTCAAGGACGAGCTAGGCGACCAGGTGCGCAACCTGGGCGAAGAGGGTCGCAAGCGCGGCCAGACCACCACCCTGCCGGCGGCGCTCGGTCTGCTGCAGGCGGCCGGCGAGATCCGGCGCGTTCCGGTCAATGGGCGGCTCGACCAGCAGCGGTACGCCTACGTACGGTGGCAGCCGCCGTCGAGCGGACTCTCCGACGAGGAGGCGCGGGCCGAGTTGGCCCGGCTGTACTTCGACTGGACCGCTCCCGCCACGCTCGCGCACTTCCGGTGGTTCTCGGCCTTCACCGTGGCGCAGTCGAAGGCCGCGGTCGTCGGCCTCGACCTGGTCGACCTGGGTGAGGGGTGGTTGGCACCGCCCGCTTTGGCGGCCGCGTTCAAGGCGTACCGGGCACCGAAGAAGCCACAGTACGCGCTGCTCGCCGGCATCGACGCGTTGATCCTGCTCCGCCGTGACGTGCCCTCGCTCATCGATCCTGCCGACGCCGCGCTGCCGGTGCCGGGGGAGAAGCTCCAGGTCGGCGGACGTCAGCGACCTCAGCGATCACGCCATTGTGGACCGTGGCCGGCTGGTCGGCCTCTGGCAGTACGAAGTAGACAGTGGCGAGCTGGTGACCTGGCTCTTCGGCGGCGCCGAGCCCGACGCGGCACTTCGGGAGCAGATCGCCCGTACTCAGGCCTTCGTCCGGGACGACCTGGGCGACGCGCGCAGCTTCAGCCTCGACTCGCCCAAGTCCCGCGCCCCCCGGATCGCCGCCCTCCGCTCCGCCTCGGGATGATCTTCTTTCGCCTCTAACCTGGCGGTCGTCGTGGGACGATCGACGTGGCGGCCGCACCACACGCATGAGGGGACATGGATGACGGCGACGATCCTGGACGGCACGGCCACCCTGGCGGCGATCAAGGAAGAGCTGCGGGTACGGGTCAAGGCGCTCGCCGACGTCGGCGCCACCCCGGGACTCGGCACCGTCCTCGTCGGCGACGATCCGGGCTCGCGCGCGTACGTCAACGGCAAGCACCGCGACTGCGCCGATGTCGGCATCGTCTCGATCCGCCGCGACCTGCCCGGCGACGCCACCCAGGCCGACGTCGAGGCAGCCGTCGCCGAGCTCAACGCCGACCCAGGCTGCACCGGCTACCTGGTGCAGCTGCCGCTGCCGAGGGGCCTCGACGAGCAGCGGGTGCTGGAGCTGGTGGACCCGGCCAAGGACGCCGATGGCCTGCACCCGATGAGCCTGGGCCGGCTGGTGCTCGGTGCGCCGGCGCCGCTGCCGTGCACCCCGCGCGGCATTGTTGAGCTGCTGCGGCGCTACGGCGTGCCGCTGAACGGCGCGGAGGTGGTCGTGATCGGCCGGGGTACCACCGTGGGCCGGCCGCTCGGTCTGCTGCTGACCCGCCGTACCGAGAACGCCACGGTGACGACGTGCCACACCGGCACCCGCGACCTCGCCGCCCACACCCGCGAGGCCGACATCGTCGTGGTGGCGGCCGGTGTGGCCGGACTGCTCACCCCGGACATGGTCGAGCCCGGTGCGGCCGTGCTGGATGTCGGCATCACCCGGGTCGTCGGCCAGGATGGCAAGTCCCGGCTGGTCGGCGACGTGCACCCGGATGTCGCGCAGGTGGCCGGCTACCTGGCGCCGATGCCTGGCGGGGTTGGCCCGATGACCCGGGCGATGCTGCTCACCAACGTCGTTGAGCTGGCCGAGGGAAGGCTCGGCCAGCGCGCGGGTTAGGGTGCGGGAGTCCGAACAACTCACGTAACTCAAGCCTCGCGGGAAGTCTCTGATGGGTAAGAAGGTCACCGTCGTCGGCGCCGGCTTCTACGGCTCGACGACCGCGCAGCGCCTCGCCGAGTACGACGTCTTCGACACCGTCGTGCTCACGGACATCATCGAGGGCAAGCCGGAGGGCCTCGCTCTCGACCTGAACCAGTCCCGGCCGATCGAGGGCTTCGAGACCAAGGTCGTCGGCGCCACCACCGGCGCCGACGGCGAGGGCTACGAGGCCATCGAGGGCTCCGACGTCGTCGTCATCACCGCCGGCCTGCCCCGCAAGCCCGGCATGAGCCGGATGGACCTGCTCGGGGTCAACGCCAAGATCGTGCGCGGCGTGGCCGAGAACGTCGCCAAGTACGCGCCCAACGCGGTGGTCATCGTGGTCTCCAACCCGCTCGACGAGATGACCGCGCTGGCCCAGCTCGCCACCGGGTTCCCGCGCAACCGGGTGCTCGGCCAGGCCGGGGTGCTCGACACGGCCCGGTTCACCCACTTCGTCGCCGAGGAGCTCGGCGTGCCGGTGCGCTCGGTGAAGACGCTGACTCTCGGCTCGCACGGCGACACCATGGTGCCCGTCCCGTCACAGTGCACTGTGGACGGAAAGCCGCTCGCCGACGTGATGCCGGCCGAGAAGATCGAGGAGCTGGTCGCCCGTACCCGCAATGGCGGCGCCGAGGTGGTGGCCCTGCTCAAGACGGGCTCGGCCTACTACGCCCCGTCGGCGGCGGCCGCCCGGATGGCCAAGGCGGTCGCGCGAGGACTCCGGCGAGGTCTGGCCGGTGTGCGCCTGGGTCGACGGCGAGTACGGCATCTCCGGCGTCTACCTCGGCGTGCAGGCCGAGCTCGGCGCCACGGGCGTCCGCAAGGTCGTCGAGACCCCGCTGACCGGACCGGAGCTCGCCTCGCTGCGGGAGGCGGCCGAGGCCGTCCGGGCCAAGCAGGCCGACGTCGCCGGGCTGTGAGTGTTAGGAAGGACGCCCTCCAAACGGATTCGGTATAGGAGGGACTCCCTCCTAACACAGCGGGTCAGGCGGGGGCGCTGTCCCGGAGTGGCTCGCCGAGCTCGACGAGGACCTCGGTATTGAGGTCGTACGCCAGGGCGGTCTCGGCAACGATGCGAGCCTGCTCGTGGCCGACCACGGCGCCGCGTCGAGGCGTTCCCGGTAGGCGGCCTTGAACGCATGGAGGTCGCCCACCGCGCTGAAGTCGTAGAACGCGGTGCCGGTCCGGGTGTCCAGCCCGAGGTGGCGTTCGATGGCGCGGGCGAGGAACTGGCCGCCGGAGAGGTCCCCGAGGTAGCGGGTGTAGTGGTGTGCCACGAACCCGCCGGGCCAGTTGAAGCACACCTCCCGCATGCGCTCGCAGTACCGTTGGGTCGATGGGCTGGGATTGACCACTGTGGACCAACCCGGCCCGAGCAGAGCGGCCAGGTCCTGCTCCAGTGCGGGAACCCGTACCAGTGCCTCGTCGACGAACACCCCGGCCGACCGGGTCGTGTGCCATCACGCTTCCGGCCTCTTCCAGCACCACATAGGCGAAGTAGTGCTGGGCCACCATCTCGGCGTAGCCGGCCCGATCCACCTGTCCGGCGACGAGGGCGCGCAGGTACCCGGTGTCCTCGGCTCGCTTGTGGTTGGTCCAGGTGCCGGCCCGAAGTGCGGCGGAGAACGTGGTCATGGGGCGAACTCCTCGGGGGGAACACACGTCAATGGGTACGGCGGGGCAGACCGAGCCGTTCGCAGGCGTCGTGGTACATCTGGGTGATCTCGACCCGGATCTGACTGCGTTCGGTCAGGGGGTGACTGAACCGGAATCCGGACCGGGACGACGGCACCGCGCACCGTGGCGTCGAAGTAGGCGGCGTCACTGTCCAATCCGGACATGACGGCGGTCGTCGTGTCGGGCTGGCCGCCCAGTCCCCGGCAGATCACGGCGCAGTCGTCGGCATGGTCGGTGTTCATGTGGCGCAGCACCGCAGCCACCACATCGGGTGCGAAACTCACTGTGGCACCGCCTGTCTCGAGTACGGGATGGCGCAGCCCAGGGTGCCCCGGCGGCAGGCTGCGCCGCAGCACCCACCAGCTCACCGCGAGACACGCGGCGACCAGCGGCCAGCTCAGCGCGATCCGGGCGCCGGCGAGGCCAGCGACCTGACCACCGCTCCAGAGCGGTACGAACACGGCCACCCGGATGACGTACTGGCCCACCCAGACCCAACTGGCCCGCGAGTACGCCCGAAGCAGCGCCGGATCACGCCGCCACCGGGTCCTCTGGCCGAGCACGCCACCGACCACGACGCCGAGCAGCGGCCACCGCAGCACGATGCTGACCGCCCAGGCCACGGCGCTCGCGGCGTTCGAGAAGATCTGCAGCAGGAAGAAGTCCTCTGGCCGTCCGGTGTAGACAGCGACCGCGGCCGACGCGCAGACGGCGAGGATTCCGATCAGCACCGCCCGCGGCCGCTTGCCCGCCCGCAGTCGCCAGGCCGCGACGACCACGGCGACGACCAGCGCCGCCAGCGCGCCCCACAGCACCGAACGGTCGGTTAACAGCCATCCGGCGGTGAAGGCGATGACGGGCAGGGTCGCGTCCAGGGCTGCCCGACCTCCGCCCAGGAGCGAGGCAAGGGACTCGGGCTTGGTGCCGGCGAGCGACGCCGGCTGGTCATGATCGGTCACCGTCATCGAGCCTCCAGCCGCAGCTGGAGGTAAGGCTACCCTAACTTAACGGCCTTGAGATCTGCCGAACGTAGTTTCTTCGAGGTCCATTCGGCCTGCGTGGCCGACCTGACGGTGGATCGAGCCGGGCTCCGGATCGCAGCGGGCTTCGCAGGCTCAGCCAGCTCGGACGCCACACGCGGTGACGCCGCCGCTGAAGCCGTCGGCGAAGGCCTCCTCGCGCTCCTCGGCCGTACCGTGGTCGCGGTCGGGACCCTCGGCCGATCCGATCATCGGGAACAGCAACTCGATGTCCTCGATGTCGTCGGGGACCTCGAGCCAGCCCTGCTCGTCGGTGTACTTCACCCATGCGCCGGCGAGGCAGTCGGCCTGGTTCTCGTACCGGACACTCTGCGCCGCGGTCTGCGGTGTCGGCAGGTTCAACTGGTGCTGGATGTGGTGGCCGAACTCATGCGCGATCCCGACCGCCGGGCCGGCGTCACCGGTCTCGGTGTAGAACTCCCACAGCGTTCTCTGTCCAACGTAGACAGTCTGATCCGGCGGGCAGTACTCGTACGAGCGCGAGGTGTACGAGGCCCGGTCGCCGTCGCCGTCCAGGCATCCCTCGGGACCTGCCTCGCCCGCGGCCACGTAGACGACCTCGGGCAACGGCATCTGGGGCCAGGTCTCGCTCCATCCACTGCTCGACCATCGGCAGGACCGCGTCGACGTACTCGTCCATCGTCTCGAACTCGAACCGGCCCTCGAGCGACGTGCCGCTCGGGTCGCGGGTCGGGCTCGGAGCTCTCGGTGCTCGAGTCGGGCTCGGCGAAGCGCCGACGTCGGGTTCCGGCGACGGCAGTACGCAGCCGGCGACGAGCAGGCCGAAGAGGCACAGCGCGATGGTCGTGGCGGCGGATCGCTTGGTCATGAGAGCTCCACCTGGGGGATGGGGGCACCGGAGTCCTCTCAGTGTGCGGGTGCCTGGCAACTCGCGTGCGCAACGCGACGGTAGTGCTGCATCCGATCCCACCAACCGTGGTGCAGCTGCGAGCGAGACGACGCTGCCTGGCAACAGGGGGTCCCCGCCGGCCGCCCAGCGCTTGCAGTACGCTCGTACTGTTTTGGCGAACGGCGAGGAGCGCGCGCGAGCGAGCCCCGCGGTCGCCGAGGATGGAATCGCAGTCCACACCGAGAGGAGCGCCGGGCACATGGCGAAGATCAAGGTCAACAACCCGGTCGTCGAGCTCGACGGCGACGAGATGACCCGGATCATCTGGAAGCAGATCCGGGAGCAGCTGATCCTGCCGTATCTCGACGTCGAGCTGGACTACTACGACCTCGGCATCGAGCACCGCGACGCCACCGACGACCAGGTGACGGTCGACGCCGCGAACGCGATCAAGCGCCACGGCGTCGGCGTCAAGTGCGCCACGATCACCCCGGACGAGGCGCGGGTGGCCGAGTTCGGGCTGAAGAAGATGTGGCGGTCGCCCAACGGGACGATCCGCAACATCCTCGGCGGCGTTGTCTTCCGTGAGCCGATCATCATGGCCAACGTGCCGCGGCTGGTGCCCGGCTGGACCAAGCCGATCGTGATCGGCCGTCATGCGCACGGCGACCAGTACAAGGCGACCGACTTCGTGGTCCCCGGCCCGGGCACGGTGACGATCACCTACACCCCGGCCGACGGCGGCGCGCCGATGGAGATGGAGGTCGCGAAGTTCACCGGCGGCGGCGTCGCCATGGGCATGTATAACTTCGACGACTCGATCCGCGACTTCGCCCGCGCGTCGCTGCGGTACGGCCTCGACCGCCACTACCCGGTCTACCTGTCGACCAAGAACACGATCCTCAAGGCGTACGACGGTCGGTTCAAGGACCTCTTCGCCGAGGTGTTCGAGAACGAGTTCGCGGCGGAGTTCAAGGCTGCCGGGATCACCTACGAGCACCGCCTCATCGACGACATGGTCGCCGCCGCGCTGAAGTGGGAGGGCGGGTTCGTCTGGGCCTGCAAGAACTACGACGGTGACGTGCAGTCCGACACGGTGGCCCAGGGCTTCGGCTCGCTCGGCCTGATGACGTCGGTGCTGATGACGCCCGACGGCCAGACGGTCGAGGCGGAGGCGGCGCACGGCACGGTGACCCGGCACTACCGGCAGTGGCAGAAGGGCGAGAAGACCTCGACCAACCCGATCGCGTCCATCTTCGCGTGGACCCGGGGCCTGGCCCACCGCGGCAAGCTCGACGGCACGCCGGCGGTCACCGACTTCGCCGACAAGCTGGAGAAGGTCTGCGTCGCCACCGTCGAGAGTGGACAGATGACCAAGGACCTCGCCCTGCTGATCGCGCCGGACGCGCCGTGGCTCACCACCGAGGAGTTCATGAACGCGCTCGACACGAATCTCGCAAAGGCGCTCGCCTGACCCCATCCGTACCCAAGATCGACATGTCCCGAGACCTGCGACGTAATTGGTCACCAATTGGGGCTCGCTCAGCGTGACGGAGGCCCAAATGGTGACCAATTGCGTGAGGGCCGGACTCGATCTTGGGAGGTCGGGTCGGAAATGGGTGACTTTTGGTGATTGCGCAACCTTCGGGTGGCGAGGCTCGTTATAGATACGTGACTGTGGCTCCTCGGCCGTTGGTCACACGTGCCACTGTGGCGGTCCCAGCCTCCCGCGGTGGTGCCGGCATTCGGCTGTTATAGCCTGCCGTCCCTTCCCAGAGTGGCCGGGTCGCGTTCGCGCGACCCGGCCACCCGTATGTCCGCCCGAACTCACCGGGATTCGGTCAGGTGCCACTCCACGCCCGCGGGGGTGTCGCGGCACCTCGATGCCGGCGGCGGTCAGCCGGTCCCTGATCCCGTCCGATGTGGCGAAGTCCTTGCTGTCCCGGGCCCGCGCGCGCAGCCGCAGCAGCCCCTCGACCAAGGGCGCGACCGCCTCCCGCGGATCGCGGGCGCCGACGGTGGCCAGCTCGCCGAGGCGTACCACCATCGTCCTCAGCGCGCCCCGGGCGTAGTCGCCCTCGTCGGAGGTAAGCGTGTCCGCCGACCAGTCGAGCAGGGTCTGCTCCAGGGCCAGGATCGCCTCCACGCACTCATCGACGTCGCCGGCGGCGAGCGCCGCATCGAAGCGAGCGATGAGTTCGTCCGTGGCGGAGCGCAAGGAGGTGGTCGGCGCGGGCGGCGCTTCGGCCGGCGCCCGGACGGCGATCGGCTCCACAGTGGACTGAGCTGAGAGCAGGGCGTCAAACGACATCGCGGTGCCGGCCGGGTGCACCACGCTGTGGCCATGCCGGCGGATCGTCATGGTGCCGTTGCCGACCACGGTCACCGTTCGCGCGGCCGGATCGAGCAGCACCGCCGTGTGCTCGTCCACCCCGAGCACGAACGACGTCGGCGGTAGCTCCCGCTCCATCGCGGCCAGGCGCTGCTCGCCGAGGTAACAGAACCGGGTGTCGTGGTGTCCGCCCTCGGCGTTGTCGTAGTGCGGGATCACCACGGCGGGCAGGCCGGTCGCCTGCTCCACCAGGTTCAACCCGCGCTCCCAGTACGGGTCGAAGCCCGCCTTGTAGATCTCGTAAACCGGCACTGTGTGTGAGCCGAGAGTGAGCGCGGCCGCGCTGGCGAGCAGCACTGTCCCGTCGCGGGCCAGTACCTCGGCCAGGGCACCGGGTACGGGAGTGTCCCGCCAGTGCCGCAGGGCGTACGTCGGCGAACCGGGGCCGGCGAACACCCAACCCGCGCCGGACAGCGCCGCCAGCGCCCGTTCCCGCGCCAGGCCCGGTGGTGCAGCGGTGCGCCACTCGGCAACGGAGACGGTGCGACCCACGCTGGCGGAGAAGTAGCCCTGCGCCCGGGAGGAGATGTCGTCGGCGTTGGACTGGAAGCCGTACGGCGTGTCGAGCAGGACGGCCGGACGATCGCCGACCCGCTCGAAGATGGCCCGGTGCGGCTTGACCATCGTCGGCGCGGTCTCGCCGGACCCCATGATGACGAGCAGGCCCGGCATCTACGCCACCGCCGCGTGCGTCACCAGCATGGGCCGAATCTATCCCGGACCACCGACATGGACGGTGTGCGACCGAACGCGCCTCAGGGAATCAGGTGGTGGCGTCGCAGCCGCGCTTGCAAGCGGTCGGCCGCGGACCAGACCCAGCACCGCGGCGAGGGCGAGCAGCGTCGTCGGCTCCGGACCGCATCGAAGCGCCGCCTGGGCGTAGGCGAGTCCGCGGCTGCGGCGCCCCGACACCGCCTCCCAACAGGCGATCTCGGCCAGATGGCGGGCCGCCGGACGCCCGGGCGTCTGCAGCTCCGGGTGCCGGTCGGCCATCCAGCGCAGAACCTTGAGCGCGCCCGCGGCGTCGGCGGCGGGCGGCCGCCAGAGCACTCGCACGTACGGCTCGTCGACGTGCGCGATCGGCGCGCACCGCGCCGCCCGCATCAGCAGGTCCCAGTCCGCTCCGTCCGGCGGACCATCCTCGGCAAGCAGGCCGATGCCGCCCCGGGCAGGTGAACGGACGAGCACATCGTGCCGGGCGATGAATCCGGACGGCGTCAACCCACGCGCCAGGCCCCGACTCACCGCGTCCAGCGTGACCGGACCCGTGCCGACGAGCCGGGCGGTGCGCCGGCCGTCGTACTCGACCTCGGCGGCGCAGGTGCCGAACGGGCGAACGGGCTCCGCCAGCACGGCACCGACTTGGGCGGTGAGCTTGCCGGGCGCCCAGGTGTCGTCGTCATCGCAGATCGCGACCCAGTCGCAGTCGCCGGCGGCGAGGACGCCGGTGTTGCGGGCACCCGCGAGTCCGGGCGTGCGCCAGTTCTCCAGTACCAGGACCGGCCTGGTGCCACTGCGGGACAGGCTCCAGTCCGGCTCCGTGTGGTCGACCACGACCACAACGCGCATCGGACCGAGGTAATCCTGGGCCAGGACTGAGGTCAGCGCCCGCCGGACCAGGTTCGGCCGGGCGCGGGTGGCGATCACGACGCCGACGCTGGGCCACTCGGCCGCCGCGACCGCGGATCGCGGGGCGACGCCGGGTGATTGCTCCCGAAGATCAGGTATGCGCACAGACACCCCTACCGTCGTCTCTCAGGACATAACGACCGACCTGGTCGAGCAGAGACGGATTGTACGGGCGATACGGAAATGTCTATATTGGCCGCCGTGATCCGACGGCGTGGCCCGGACCGCCCGCGACGACCTCAGGCCGGACCAGCGGTCGAGCCGGGTGCTTGTGCCGGCTCGGCATCGTGCGGCGGTGGGACCGGCCGCTCGTCGACGGTATCGAGTTTGCTCGTTGGGCCGTCGAAGGAGGACGGCCCGCCTCCGATCCAGCCCTCGGTGTCATACGACGAGCCCCGGTCACTCTCTGCGCCATGGGGGCTCCCCGGTCGGGCGGGCAGGTCCTCGGGCGACAGGCGGGGGACCACCACCGCGCCGAGCAGGCGCGTGCCGACCCGCTGCAACTGCGTGGCCGCGTCGGCGACCTGCGTGTGCTGCGCCCGTCCGGCCTCCACCACAAGCAGCGCCACGTCGGCCATGCTTGCCAGGCTCTGTGCGTCCGCACCCGATGCCGTCGAGGGTGCATCCACGATCACGTACCGGGTCTTGGTGGCCAGGGCACCGAGCACACCGCGGGCACCCTCCGACTGCAACAGCCCGGTCGCGCTCGCGGTTCCGCCGGGTGTCACTACCCGCAGGCGCGGCGACCGGGCGGCGCGTTGCAGCGCACGCGAGAGGCTGGTCCGTCCGGTCAACACGTCGGTCAGCCCGGGGATGTCGGCGAGGTCGAACATGCCGGCCAAGGTTGTCGCGTGCTCGGTCGACTCGAGGTCCGGCACGCTGGCACCCACCAGCACCACGTCGCTGTCGGCGCGGGCGAAAGCCGCCGCCAGGTTCGCCGCCACGAGCATGGACGCCGGGCCTGGCGCGGCACCGGTCACGACGATCGTGTGGTCGCTCGGGGAAAGCGCGGCCACCACTTCGTTGCGCAGGCGGTTGAACGCCCGCCCACTCGGATGCTGCGGAGCGCGTACCCGTGGCCAACGCCTGCAGATCGAGGTCAGCCAGCAGCGGAATGCCGTTGTGTCGACCCAGGTCGACGCCCTGCTGCACCCGTCGCGACAACCGGGTCCGAAACACGTCGGCACCGGCCACGACGAGGCCACCGAGAGCAGCGGCCACGCTGACGTAGAGCGGCGGGTGCGGCCGCACCGGCGCGGACGGGAGCTCCGCCTCGCCCACGATCCGGCCAGGATTGACGGTGGTCGTCTGCAGATCGTTCATACGCGTGCGTGAGCGTGGTTGTCTGCGTCGTGAGCGCGGTCTGGGTCGAGCGAAGTGTGACGAGCTCCGGCGCATTGGTCGGCATCCTCGCGATCTGGCCATTGACCTCGCCCAGCTGGTTGCGCACATCGTCGAGGCGGAGCAGCAGCGCGGCGATCTGGTCGCTGATCGAGGTCCGGGCGGCGTCGCCACGGCCGGCGAGGTACGTCTCCGCGTATGCCATGGCACCGGCCCGCGCCGCCTCGGACGTGCCGGCCTCGAACCGGATCACCAGCACCGACGTCCCCGGGACTGGCTCCACGGCGGTCAGACCGCCGACGTCGGTCGGATGCGTGGCATCGCCGGTGAGCCGAGCGTTGGCATCCACGATGGTCTGTGTCGAGCGGACGAGCTGGGCCTCCGTCTGCATGTTCACCTCGGCCCCGACGGGTTCGACGAGCACAGATGCGGACGCCTCGTAGACCGGGGGACTACGGAGGAGTACCGCAACGCCGACGCCCGCGCCGACGACGACGCCCACACCGACACGCAGCCAGAACATAGATCGCATCAGTACGGCGGTCCCTCCCGTACGCCAACCGCGGCACCTGGCCGCCTCCCTCGGCTCAACGCCCGCGCGTCGGCCGACGTAACGGAGCAACCCTCGATACCGGTCCGCGGCGCGGCCAGGCCGTAGCGCAACCACCGGTTTATGGGCGGTCGAGCCAGCCCTCGACCACGAGGTGGTCGAGCACGGCGCCGACGGCCTCGTCGACGGACAGAGTTGACGTGTCGACGGTCAGGTCGGCGTCGGTGGGCACCTCGTATGGATCGTCCACACCGGTCATGTTGGTGATCCGGCCATCTCGTGCCCTGGCGTAGAGACCCTTGGGGTCACGGTTCTCGCAGACCTCGAGCGGGGTTGCGACGTAGACGAGGATGAATCCGGCCCCGGCCGCTCGGGCGAGATGGCGAGCGGTACTGCGGGCCCGCGCGTACGGCGCGATCGGGCAGCACAATGCGAGGCCGCCGTGGCGGGCCGCCTCGGCGGCGACGAACGCGATCCGACGCACGTTCTCGTCCCGATCGGCTTTGCTGTAGCCGAGCCCGGCGGTGAGGAACCGCCGGGCCACATCGCCGTCGATGAGCGTGACACTGCGCTCGCCGGTCTCGGCCAGCTCGTCCGCCACGCCCCGGGCGATGGTGGACTTGCCTGAGCCGGACAGCCCGCTGAAGAAGACGACGAGTCCGCGGACCCGCCGGGGCGGGCGAGCCCGGGCAAGTTCACGTGCCACGGCCGGCGGTGTGTGCCACTCCGGAAGGTCGACTCCGCGGTCGAGCAGACTGTCGATCTCCTCCGTACTCAGGGCCACCCGGCGGTGCCGAGGCGGGATGTCGTCCGCCCCGCGCCACTGGCCGTCCCGGCCGTCATAGGCGAGTTCCCGCGGCAACAGCGCCCGCAAGCCGCCGCCGGACATCTGCGAGCCAGTCGCCAGCAGGTGGGTGGCGCCGTAGTTCTCGGCCACGCGAGCCCGCAGCAGGGCATCGGTGATGTCGTCGCCGCGCCGTTCCAGTGGCACCGCAACGATCGTCGCCGGAGGCATCCGATCGCGGGCGGCGAAGACCGTACGGATGAGCGCCTCCGGACTCAGGCCATCCGGACCCGCGTCGCCGACCGGCACGATGATGAGCACGTGGCCGGCGATGGTCCGCGCCGCGTAGGCGATCTGCGCCAGCTGCGGTCGGTGCAACGGCCGTTCGACGATCACACCGAGGACCCGACCCGGCGGCAGCACGGGCTTGATCTCATCGGTCGCGAGCCGCAGCCGGCGGAAGGATCCGTGGGTGCTGTCAGCGATGCGGCGGACCTGGCCACCCACGCCGCACCAACCTTCGCGAAGCGGCCAAATGTCGATCGCGTCGACGGCGGCCAACGGCGCGCCCTCAGGGTCGGTGAGCACGAGCGCCCGCTTGAGCGGATTCGTCGGATCCAACGCAGCGACGAGCCCGGCCGGCGCGGAGAGGGTCAGCCGCACCTGCCACGGCGTGCCATCGACGAGCCGGCCGGTCCGGCCGATCGAGTCGAGGTCGGCTCGGGTCGGGAAGCCCGTCAACGGAGCCAGGGCGCCGGAGAGCAGCAGCTCGAGGTCAGCCAGCTCCCGCGGTCGAGGCGCGTATGCGGGCGCGTTACGCAGCACCTCGTCGGGCAGCGCCCAGCCGTTCATGAATCCCCCTCGCCGACCCGATGCCAGCCAACAGTTTCGCAGTCGGCGGGGCGGCGGTCGAGGCGACACAATCGATCACTTTGGGCCAACGAGCGCGTCGGCGAGCGCCAGCGAGTCCGCGCGCGAGGCAGGCTTCAACACACGGAGTACGGCCGCGACTACTCCGGGTCGAGCGGAGCCGCTCCGAACGACACCGCGAATCGCTTGCACCAGACAGAGACGCTGGTCAAACCCGTGAGGTCGGTGCCGGGTGGGACGTCGTACACCTGGTTGCCGCGGTTCGCCTTGAGCGGACCGAGCTCCACGTAGCGTCCGTCGTCGAAGACGAACCAGCCAGCATTGCCGGGGATCACCGGCTGGTCGGTGAGCCATACGTGCAGGTCCGGCCCGTCCGATGTGTCCAGGTTCTGCAGCGTCAACTGCACTCGCCCGTCGGCCAGCCGGATCAACTGTGCCGTGCCGCTCGATGTGTGCTCGTGGGAGATGATCGCGCCGGTCGCGAGCAGGACGTTCTGCGGCACCTCCGCGGTCGCGGCCGGCGTGCTCGGGCCGGTCGCTGTTGGTCCGGGCTCGACCGGACCAACGCTGGGTAGCGCCTCGTTCAGAGTCTTGCTGGTGAACAGCTTCCAGGGCTGGAACCAGTACAGCCCGAAGGCTCCACCGACGATGACGACTGCCACCGCAGCCCAGATGACACGGGCACGAGTGCTCATGCGCTCAGTCTTGGCATTATTCGGAGGCCGGGTCACTACTCTGACCGTTACAGACTGCTTACCGGTACCGCCCGGAGGGACCCGCTATGCCGCGTTATGAGTACCGCTGCCGTTCGTGCGGCGACACCTTCGAGGTGAGCCGTCCGATGGCGGCCGCGTCAGACGCGACGGCTTGCCCGCAGGGACATGACGACACGGTGAAGCTGCTCTCCACAGTCGCGGTCACCGGCGCCCGATCCGCCGCGCCCGCCCCGCGCCCGCGCGCCAGGGCGGCGGAGGCGGCTGCTGCGGCGGCGCCTGTGGTTGTTGACCATCGTTCTTCCGAACGAGTGTGCAGTGGGACTGCGCGATCGTTCGGAAGAACCTAGCCCGTGTTGCGAAGGCCCGCGGCGATGCCGTTGACGGTGACGAGCAGTGCGCGTTCGAGCTTCTCGTCGGCCGTCGCCTGATTGCGGTGCTGGGAGAGTAGTTCGACCTGCAGGTGGTGCAACGGTTCGAGGTAGGTGTCGCGGACCGCGAGCGTCCGAGCCAGGCCCGGCTGTGCCTCGAGTGGACGCGACCCGCCAGTGATCCGGAGCACCTCGGCGAGCGTGCCGTCGTACTCCTGCTTGATGAGGTCGAAGATCGGCCGCAGCGGCTCCGGAACCAGCGCCTGCACGTAGCGCTCCGCGATGCCGAGGTCGGTCTTCGCGAGGGTCATCTCCACATTGGAGATGAACGTACGGAAGAAGTGCCAACCGCCGAACATCTCGGCCAGCTCGGTCTCATGACCGGCTGCGCGCGCGGCGGCCAACCCACTGCCGACGCCGAACCACCCGGGCACGATCTGGCGCGTCTGGGTCCAGCCGAACACCCACGGGATCGCCCGCAGACCTTCCAGGCCCGCGGCCGCGTCCGGCCGCCGCGCCGGCCGCGAGCCGATGTTCAGCGCGGAGAGCAGCTCGGTCGGGGTCGCCGCCCAGTAGTACGCCGGCAGGTCGGGATGGTCCACAAGGGACCGGTACGCGTCGTGCGCTGCCGTCGAGACCCGGTCCATCACCGCGTCCCACCGGGCCAGGTCGCCGGCGTCCAGTCGGGGATCCGCGTGTAGGACGGCACTCTGCAGGACGGCTGCGACGGTCAGCTCCAAATTCTCCCGCGCCAGGGCCGGCAACAGATACTTGTCCGAGATCACCTCGCCCTGCTCGGTCACCTTGATCGCACCATCGAGGGTGCCGTACGGCTGAGCGAGGATGGCGTCATGTGTGGGACCACCGCCGCGCCCGATGGTGCCGCCCCGACCGTGGAACAGCCGTAGCCGTACCCCATGCTTGGCCGCGACATCCCGCAGTGCCCGCTGGGCCCGGTGGATCGACCACTGTGAGGTGGTGATGCCGGCATCCTTGTTGGAATCGGAGTAACCGAGCATCACCTCCTGTACGTCGCCGCGCGCCGTGACCAGCCGGCGGTAACTGTCCACATTGAGCAGTTCGTCGAGGATCTCGCCGCTGGCGGCCAGCTCCGCCCCCGACTCGAGTAGCGGAACGAAGTCGAGCCGGCTGGTGCCATCGCGGACATCGACCAGTCCCGCCTCGCGCGCGAGCACCACGGCCGCCAGCACATCGTCGACGCCGCGGGTCATGGAGATGATGTAGGTCCCGATCGTCTCCGGGCCGAACCGGTCCTGCACCGCGCCGATCGTGGTGAACACGTCGAAGGTCTTCTGGTTCGCCGCGCCTGAGCTTTGCTCCGGTGCCCGACAGCGGTCGACGGCTGTTCATCTCCCGCACCAGCAGCTCGGTCCGCGCCTTCCGGCTCAGGGCTGCGTAGTCGTCGTCGAGCTCGCCGACCCGGGCGTAAAGCTCGCGCCAAGCGCCGCGTGGTGGGCGTCGGCGTGCTCGCGAACGTCCATTGTGGCCAAATTGAGCCCGAAAGCCGAGACGGTACGGATGGCGTCGGCGAGACGACCCGTCGCCGGCAGGGTGCCGGCATTGCGCAGCAGCGAAGCTCGCATCAGCTCCAGCTCGGCGACGAGCTCCGTGGCACCGTGGTAGTCGTGGCCGGGCCGGTGCGGTGTGTCGGCGGCGAGCCGGGTGCGGGTGTTGGCCAGCTTCGCCAGGATGCAGCGCAGCTTGAGCCGGTACACCTCCTCGGTGTTGACCCGCCGGAACCGCTCCGGCACGTCGGCGCCGAGCGTGTCCAGGTCCTTGGCGAGGCTCACCGCGAGGTCGAGCGAAACCGGGCGCAGTCGGCGCGACGCGGACAGCTCGCCGATCAGGTTCTGTACGACGTCCTCGGCCGTACGAATGCCGTGCTCGTGCTGGATCAGAAGCACATCCCGGGTGACCGCCGCGGTGACATACGGATTGCCGTCCCGGTCGCCGCCGATCCAGGTACCGAACGACAGCGGCCGAGCTGTGGTCGGCACGGTCACGCCGAGCTCGCCGAGGATCGTCGACAGGTCGGCCAGGACCCGCGGGGCCGACTCGGTGGCGAGGTCGGTCAGGTAGTACACCGCGTTGCGGGCCTCGTCGCGCGGATCGGGTCGGGTGAGGCGCAACTCGTCGGTCTGCCACAGCGTGTCGATGAGCTCCGCCAATCGATGCTCGGACCGAGCCGATTCCCGGGCATCATGGCCATAGCTGGTGGTGCGGGTGGCCTCCGCGTCCAGTTCGTCGGCGACCGCACGCAGCTTCGCCAGGATCGACCGCCGCGCCGCTTCCGTCGGGTGGGCGGTGAAGACGGGGCGCACGCTGAGGTGGCCGGCGGCCGCGGCGATCTCGGCGGACGGCACGCCACGATTGCGGATGAGTTCCGCGGCTCGGTCCAACCAACCGCCCTCGGCCGATCGCCGCCGGCGCAGTTCGCGTCCGCGGTGTGCCTGTTCGGTGATGTTGGCGAGGTGGAAGTAGAGGGAGAACGCACGCGCCAGCTGGGTGGCCGTGGTCAGGTCGACGCTCGAGAGTCGCTTGGCCGCCTGCGTCCCGTCGGTACGGACGAGGCCGCGCACCTCCTCGACCAGGTCCAGCAGGCCCTGTCCCTCTTGGCGCGCCAGGGTCTGACCGAGCAGTACTCCGAGGCGGCGGATGTCGGCTCGCAGCTCGGCGTCGGGCCCGGTCGATCCAAGGTCGGCGATGTCCGTCATCACGCGATGTCCTTTCCCGGTGCGAGCGGGACGGCGTTGTCCGGACACTGCGCATGCTACTGGTGAGCCCACCCGAGTCGCGTGGCGACGTGCGCCCCGTCACCCGCCCGGCACCCGGTGCTCCGGAACGCGCTCGCATGACGTGTTCCGCCGATCCGCGGGACGCACATGCCGAACGTGCGCTGCCCATCGACGGTGCGCATACCCACAACGCGGCCAGGTTCGCCGGGCGATCGGACGGTTGCGGCGCGATATCAATTTCAGCCGGTGATATCTCCAGCCTGCTTTCCCTGGCGGCAAGATCACGCCGCGTGGACCAGGCACAGACAAGTGAGCGGAGATGTTCAGCGGAAAGCCGCCAGCCTCGCCAGTCGAGGATCCACCGATATCACAGGCTGAAATGGATATCGCGACCAACCATGGGCCGTCCGAGGCGACACACCGCGCGACGAGCGACCCAGTGGCGGCGCGGCGTGCGCATGTGTCGCAGGTGCGAGATAGGCTGGGCGAGCACCGCACACCCCCTGCCGACGCCGGCAGGGGGCAGTCCTGCGTGGCCTTGGGAGTTGCGATGAGACTGCACGGCCTACTGACCGCCGCCCTGGCTGACCCTGCCCTGGTCCGGGTGCGCGATCTTGCGGCACCCGGGGCGGTCGACGCCGACCAGGTCGACATCACCGCGCCACCCTCGACCCGGGCGATCGTCGCTGCCCTGCTGGCGCAGTCCACGAACGGCGGCGGCGCTGGGCGGCCGGTGCTGGTGGTCACCGCGACCACACGGGAGGCGGAGGAACTCGCGGCCGGGGCGGCCGAGCTGCTGCCGCCGGACGCGGTGGCGGTCTACCCGGCCTGGGAGACGCTGCCGCACGAGCGGCTCTCGCCGCGCAGCGATACCGTCGGGCGCCGTCTCGCCGTCCTGCGGCGACTGGCTCACCCGGAGGCAGCCGGCTCGGCGGGTCCATTACGGGTAGTGGTGGCGCCGGTCCGGTCGGTGCTGCAGCCACAGCTGAAGGGTCTGGGCGACCTGGAGCCCGTCGAGCTCAGCACCGGGGCAACGGTCGAGCTCGACGACGTAGTGCGGCGGCTCGTCGATATCGCCTACGCCCGTACGGATCTGGTCACCAAGCGAGGCGAGTTCGCCGTGCGCGGCGGCATCCTCGATGTGTTTCCGCCCACGGAGGAGCATCCGCTGCGGGTGGAGTTCTGGGGCGACGAGATCGAGGAGATCCGCAGCTTCGCCGTCGCCGACCAGCGCACATTGTCCACAGTGGACCGCGTGTGGGCGCCGCCGTGCCGCGAGCTGCTGCTCACCGAGGACGTCCGCAACCGGGCCCGTGATCTCGGCCGAGCGCCATCCCGAGCTGGCCGAGATGCTGGACAAGCTCGCCGATGGCATCCCGGTTGAGGGGATGGAGTCGCTCGCGCCAGCGCTGCTCGACGGGGCGAGCTCGCTCGAGCTCGTGCTGAACTGCATGCCGCCGCAGACGGTGGTGCTGGTGTGTGACCCGGAGCGGATCCGGGCCCGGGCGCACGACCTGGTCCGCACCAGCGAGGAGTTCCTGCAGGCGAGCTGGGCCGCGGCCGCAGCAGGCGGCAAGGCGCCGGTCGACCTCGGAGCTGCGGCGTTCCGGTCGTTGGGTCAAGTGCGGGCGACCGCGGCGCAGCTGGGGCAGCCGTGGTGGTCGGTGAGCCCGTTCGGCCTGGCCGAGCAGCCGGCGAGACGCTCCTATGAGGACGAACCATGGCGGGAGCCGGACGAGGACGTGCTACCCGAGATCAGTCCGGACCGGGGCCGGACGCTGGCCCTGTCCGCGCAGTCGGTGCCGCTCTACCACGGCGAGACCGGTCAGGTGGTCGACGACCTCAAGCGCTGGTCCGGAGACGGTTGGAGGTGCGTGCTCGTCTTCGCCGGCCACGGTCCGGCCAAGCGCGCGGCCGAGGTGCTGCGCGATGCCGGTCTCGGCGTGCGGGAGCCGTCCACACTGGACACCGTGCCGGTGGCTGGCGAGATCGTGGTGACCACTGGTGCCTTTGAGCACGGCTTCACCGATGAGGTTGGCCGGCTCGCGTTGCTGACCGGAAATGACATCAGTGGCGGTCGGGGCACGACCACCCGGGATATGACCAAGATGCCGAGCCGGCGGCGCAACACGATCGATCCGCTCGAGCTGCACGCCGGCGACTTCGTCGTGCACGAGCAGCATGGCATCGGCAAGTACGTGGAGCTGGTGCAGCGCACGGTCAACGGCGCCGACCGCGAGTACCTGGTCATCGAGTACGCGGCGAGCAAGCGCGGGCAGCCCGGCGACCGGCTGTTCGTCCCGACCGACTCGCTCGACCAGCTCTCCCGCTACGTCGGCGGGGAGAACCCCTCGGTGCACAAGATGGGCGGTGCGGACTGGAAGAACGCGAAGGCCAAGGCGCGCAAGGCGGTACGGGAGATCGCGGCCGAGCTGATCAAGCTCTACGCCGTCCGGCAGAATTCCCAGGGCCACGCGTTCGGCCCGGATACGCCGTGGCAGCGTGAACTCGAGGACGCCTTCCCCTACACCGAGACTCCGGACCAGCTCTCCTCGATCGAGGAGGTCAAGCGGGACATGGAGAAGGCCGTGCCCATGGATCGCCTCATCTCCGGCGACGTGGGGTACGGCAAGACCGAGATCGCGGTGCGGGCCGCGTTCAAGGCGGTGCAGGACGGCAAGCAGGTGGCCGTGCTCGTACCGACGACATTGCTCGCGCAACAGCACTTCAACACGTTCACCGACCGGATGAGCCAGTTCCCCATCGACATCCGGCAGCTGTCCCGCTTCCAGACTCCGAAGGAGTCCGAGGAGACGCTGGCCCGAATCAGCGAAGGTACGGCAGATATCGTGATCGGTACGCACCGGCTGCTGCAGACGTCCACCCGCTTCCGGGACCTCGGACTGATCATTGTGGACGAAGAGCAGCGCTTCGGGGTGGAACACAAGGAGGAACTGAAGAAGCAGCGGGCGTACGTCGACGTGCTCTCCATGTCGGCCACACCCATTCCCCGGACCCTGGAGATGGCCATCACGGGCATCCGCGAGATGTCCACGATCGCTACACCGCCGGAGGAGCGCCATCCAGTGCTCACCTTCGTCGGCGCGCAGGACGATCGACAGGTGACCGCGGCCATCCATCGCGAGCTGCTCCGCGACGGGCAGGTCTTCTACCTGCACAACCGGGTGGAGTCGATCGAACGCGCAGCCCGGCGGCTGCGCGACCTGCTGCCCGAGGCGCGCGTCGGGGTCGCGCATGGCCAGATGAGCGAGGACGCCCTGGAGAAGGTGATGGTTGCCTTCTGGGAGAAGCATTACGACGTGCTGGTGTGTACCACCATCGTGGAGTCCGGCATCGACATCCCGAACGCGAACACTCTCATCGTCGAGCGGGCCGACCTGCTCGGGCTGTCACAGTTGCACCAGATCCGGGGCCGGGTTGGGCGCAGCCGGGAGCGGGCGTACGCGTACTTCCTCTTCCCACCGGAGAAGCCGCTGACCGAACAGGCGCATGCACGTCTGGCCACTATTGCTCAGCACAGCGAGCTCGGCGCCGGCATGTACGTCGCGATGAAGGATCTGGAGATCCGCGGCGCGGGCAACCTGCTCGGCGGGGAGCAGTCGGGACACATCGAGGGCGTCGGGTTCGACTTGTACGTACGGATGGTTGGCGAGGCGGTGCAGCAGTTCAAGGGCGAGGCGCCCGAGGAGGTCGTCGACGTCAAGGTGGACCTGCCAGTAGACGCGCACCTGCCGCACGATTACATCGGCGTCGAGCGGTTGCGCCTGGAGATGTATCGGAAGCTGGCCGAGGCGAAAACCGCCGACCGGCTGGCCGAGGTCGAGGCCGAGATGCGCGACCGCTACGGGCCGCCGCCCGAGCAGGTGCGCAGTCTGTTCGCGGTGGCGCGGTTCCGGATGCTGGCCCGCGAGCTCGGCCTCACCGACGTGTCGCTGCAGGGTCGGCACGTACGGTTCAGTCCGCTGCCGTTGCCGGACTCCAAGCAGATGCGGCTCAAGCGCTACTACCCGGACGCGGTCTACAAGGTGGCGGGTGACCAGGTCTCGGTACCGCGTCCGATGACGAAGAAGGTGGGTACAGGCGGACCGTCTCAAAGCAGCGCAGAGCCGGTGCGCGACCTCGCACTGCTGGCCTGGTGCGAGGAACTACTGACGACGGTGCTCGGTTCGTAACGGCTACAGATGTCGTTTCCTCAATGGCCGTGAACCGGCCACGTTGTATACGCCCACCGGGGCTAGCGTCACGCCGGCTCGTATTCAGACACACGAGAGAGCACGACATGAAGCGCAGGAACCTCATCGCCGGCATCGCCGCCGTCGTAGTGCTCGCCGGGGCCGGTGTCGGAACCGCCTACGCATCGACGACCGCGACCGTCGCGCACGTCAAGCACGTCAAGAAGGACACCGACCGGGCGGTCATCGAGGCACTCATCGACCGCCACCCAAAGAACGTCATCCTCCTCATCGGTGACGGCATGGGCGTATCTGAGATCACGGCAGCCCGCTACTACCAGGGCGTCGCGAACAAGTTGAATGTCGACCGCATGCCGCTTACGGGCTTCGACACCACCTGGTCGCTGAAGCCGGCCGCCGCGCCCCCGTACCTGCCGGACTACTCGCCTGACTCGGCCTCGACGGGAACCATGTGGGCCACCGGCGAGAAGACCATCGACGAGCGGATCTCGCAGGGACCGAGCAGCGCGGAGAACGTACCCGGTGCGAACCTCGAGACGATCCTCGAGAGAGCGCAGAAGCGCGGCATGAAGGTCGGCAGTGTCTCCACCGCCGAGATCACCGATGCCACGCCGGCGGTGCTGGCTTCGCACATTTCGCTGCGCGGCTGCCAGGGCCCGGCGAACATGGCCGCCTGCTCGATGGAGACCAAGGCCGTCGGGGGTCTCGGCTCGATCGCCGAGCAGGAGGTCGACCACAGGGTGGACGTACTTCTCGGTGGTGGCCGTGGCCCGGTTCGAGCAGACGATCACCGGCGGTTCCGACGCGAGTAAGACCGTTGTGCAGTCCGCGCAGGGCAAGGGCTATCAGTATGTGACCGACGCAGCCGGCCTGGCTGCAGTCGCCGACCAGAACAAGCCGGTGCTGGGGCTGTTCACTCTCGGCAACATGTCACTCGAGTGGAGCGGCCCCGCCGCATCGCTCGGCAAGGGCAACGCCCCGGTGGCGTGCACCGAGGGCGTGCGGCCGGCGAACGAGCCGAGCCTGGCCGACATGACCACGAAGGCGCTGAGCCTGCTCGACAACCGCAAGGGCTTCTTCCTTCAGGTGGAGGGCGCGTCGATCGACAAGCAGGACCACGCCAGCAACGCCTGCGGCCAGCTCGGTGAGACCGTCGCATTCGACAAGGCGATCGGGGTTGCGCTGGACTTCCAGCGCAGTCACCCAGACACGCTCGTCGTCGTGACCGCCGATCACTCGCACACGAGCCTGATCGTGGCCGAGGACTCGTCTGGGTCGGGTCTGCCGACCGGATACTCGACCAACCTGCTGACCAAGGACGGCCAGGTGCTCGCGCTCGCCTACGCCACCGCCGGATTCGGCGGCGCGGGCAGCCCGCCGGTCGCCACTGCGCCGAGCATGCAGCACACCGGCGCGGTGGTTCCGGTGTGGGCCAAGGGACCGGGCGCGCTCGCGGTGCTCGGCACCAACGACCACACGGACCTGTTCACAACCCTGGGTGGCTGAGTCGAGCTACCGCTGTCGCGGAAGGGCGTCCGTCACCGGCTGGGGGCGGGCCCTCTTCCATGCGTACGAGAAACCGGCCCAGGCGACGAACAGCAACGCGGCGGCGGCGAAAGCCGACCAGTACGAAACCGGCGGCGCCACCAGCGCCCATGATTGCGCGAAGATCGCCAAGTACGTCGCCCCGGTGACCGCGACCGCGCCGAGGGCGGCCTCGGCCAAGTCGGGCAGCTCCAACCGGCAGACAAGATCCACCGCCAGTCCCGTTCCGAGGACCAAGAACGGCACCGCCGAAGTTGGGAAGCCCCCCGCCATGAGCAGTGGGAAGAGCACGCACCGCCACGCCACGTAGGCACCCGCGAGCGTCGTGGCCGTCCACCGCAGCCCGATCGTGCGGCGGGCGACGACGAGTGTGAGACCAACGGCGGCCACGATCCAGACCGGATAGACCCACGGCGGCACCGGGAGCGCGAACATCACTACTGACTCGCGGTCGACCGGCCGGCCGATCTGTTCGGCAGCGAACTCGAGCAGCGATCGCTCGGCGTAGGGCTCACCGCGGTCCCAGGACGCGATCTCCTCGACGCCGTACTCCTGATGCTGGGCGGGGAACCACACGTTCTCCAGAAAGAAGAACCACAGCGCGCCGAGCAGGAGCGATCGGTCGGGGCGGCCGGCGCCGTGCACATGCCACCCTCGGATCGCCCCGGCGATCATGATGCCGGTCCCGGTGTAGAGACCGAAGTGCGTAATGCTCCAGGACGTGATGTCGAGGCCGTTGATCCGGTGGTTGATCACGTCGACGGGGGCGGAGAATACGAATAGCGCGGCTCCGCCGATCATCAGCCGCAGCGCGAGGCGGTCCACGCCGAGCCGGGTGTACCAGTGGAAGAGAACCAGAGCGATGGCGATCCCGTCACCGATCAGATTGATGTTGTGCGGTGGGGCGAAATCGTCCCGGTTGAACCGGAAATGCCAGGCGACGTCCCAGCCCGAGCCGATCGCTTTGAGCAGGAGCGCGACGATCCATGTGCGGTAGACGATGACCAGCGTGGCGGTGGCCTGTGCCGGGGTGATCCCACCGACCCGTACCTGCTCAACCCAGTTCCACACATTGCGCGGTGACAGGCTGCGTCAAGCCGGCCGCGTGGAGGCCGAGCCGTGCCGCAGCGGATGGGCGGGTCATGTGCGGTCCTCATTCTCTGGCGTGATCGGGTCATGGTGACGGGTCGGCGCCCGCACGTCCAGCCCAGGCCACATGGGGTTCGGCCCCACGTCGGCCGGTGATGCCAGCGGATGAGAGGCTTCTGTCCATGCAGCGCGTGAGGCTCGGGTTCCTGGCCGCCGTGGCGCTGGTCGGGACGCTCGCCCTCGCCGGGTGCCAGCACGATCCAGACCGGGCCCTCCAGATCGGCGACGTGACCGTCGATAACGCCCAGGTCGAGGCGGCCGCAGACCGGTTCGCCACCGATCTGGCGAACTCAGGGCAGCCCATCGAGGATCCGATCGGTGTTGTCCGCCGGTCGGTCGTCCAGCTCACCGTCTTCAATGAGGTTGCCCGCCGCTACGCCCAGGAGAAGGGCATCGCCCTGCCCGAGCCCGACTACGCCGCGTCAGCGCAGGCGTTCGGCGCACCGGAGGACGATCCGTATGTCCGGCTCAACGCCGAGACGTCGGCAAACCTGACCGGACTGCGCACGCAGGCCACCCCGCAGACGCCGACCGAGGCGGACATGCAAGAGGTGTACGGCCGGTACGTCGAGCTGGCCGGCGCGGACGCCGCCCCCTATGACCAGATCAGGCAGGCGCTGCTGGAACTGCCGGAGTACGCCCAATCGCTCGGCCTGCGCACCGAGCTGCTCGCAGCGCTGGACCGGTACGGTCTCACGGTCAATCCGCGCTACACACCATTGGAGTTTCCGCTGTTCTCGGTGTCCCAGGGGCAGCTGGTGCTCGTGAATATGCCCATGGGCGACCCGGGCACGCCCGTGCGCTCAGCGAGTTGAGGTGGCTCGTCTCGTCCTGTTGGTGACGTCGCCACGGTTACCGGCGGGGCTGCTCACGGCGCAGGCGTGGGACCTCGTCCGCACCCATCCGGTCTACGCTGCCGCGCGCGGCGACCTGAGCAACGCGATCGAGATGGCCGGCGCCGATGTCACCGTCACCGGTTCCGACAGCACCTCGAACGCGAGCCTGCTGCTGGCAGCGGTGGCAGCGCGGGACACGGTGGTCTGGCTGGCCGGCCCGCAGGGCGACGAGGTGCTCGCCCGGGAGCTCGGCCTGCGCCTGGCTCGCGCACCCGGGACCGCCGATCTGGAGCTCTGTTACGGCTCCTGGGATCCGGTCGGAGCGCGGCTGCTCGATGTGGTGTCGGTGATGGACCGCCTGGTCTCGCCGGGAGGCGACCCCTGGAAGCGGGAGCAGACCCACCAGACCCTGGCCAGATACCTGCTCGAAGAGGCGTACGAGGCGTACGACGCGATCGACACCCACGACCTCGAGGCGCTCCGCGAGGAGCTCGGGGACGTGCTGCTTCAGGTGGTGCTGCACGCCCGGATGGCCGAGGAGGCAGCGGCCCCCTGGACGATCGACGACCTGGCCGGCGCCCTGGTCGACAAGCTGGTACGGCGCAATCCGCACGTGTTCGCCGAGCTACAGGTCAGCGACGTCGATGAGATCGTGGCCAATTGGGAACGGATCAAGAAGAGCGAAAAGGAACGCGACTCCATCCTTGACGGGATCGCCTGGGGGCAGCCGTCGCTGGCGCTGGCCGCCAAGATACTTTCTCGGGCGGACCGGGCCGGCGTGTCGGTGCCAGCCCCGGAGGTGCCGGCTGCCCCGCCGTTTTCCGACGAGACCGAGCTTGGCGCTCTGCTCTTCGCCATCGTCGCCGCGGCCAACGAGCGCGGACTCGACGCGGAGGCGGCGCTGCGACGCACGTCGCTGGCCCGAGCCGACGGCGTTCGCATGACCGAGCGCCACTGACTGGTCGATCGGATAGGTTGAGGCGCATGTCCGCGATCAACGGCGGCGACGCTCCCGAGCCGAACATCAGGCCTGGCGGCCAGTTCGTGCCGCTGGCCGAGCGCATCGTCGACGAGCTGCTCGCCGTCGACCCCGCACTCGCGTCCCAAGCGGGCGACCATCGGTACGACCATCGCCTACCCGACTTCGCCGCAGACGCCATGGCGGCCCGGGTCGCGATGCTCCATGACGCCTCCAGTGCACTGTCCGGTGTGGACACTGACGGCCTGGGAGCGGCCGAGCGGGTCGACCACGAGCAGTTGCTGTCGTTGGTCGAGCGGAGTCTGTTCCATCTCTCCGAGGTTCGCGAGCACGAATGGAACCCGCTGGCGCATAACCCCGGCATGCTCCTACACGCTCTGATTGCCCGGCCGTTCGCCCCGCCGGAGGAGCGGTTGAACGCGCTGGCGGCTCGCCTCGCCGCCATCCCCGATGCACTCGGCACCGCGCGCTCCGTACTACGGGACTGCCCGCGGATACACCTGGAGACAGCAGCCGGCCAGTTCCGCGGCACCGCTGCGTTGGTCAAAGACCGGGTGCCGGTGCTCTGTGGTGAGGTCCCGGGCATGGGGTCCACTGTGGAGCTTGTGGCGATCGATGCCGTGGCGGCCCTGGAGTCGTTCGCGAACTGGCTCGACCAGCAGGCCGCCGCCGCGGAGCCCGGGCGCGACCCCCGACTCGGCCGTCGGCTCTGGGAGGCCCGGCTCTGGCACACCCTCGACACGGAACTGACTGCGGCCGAGGTCTATCGACTCGCCCGGGAGAATCTGGAACGGGTAGCGGCCGAGATCCGGGTGGCTGCCGCCGAGATGGTGGGTGGTCGGGCCAACGACGACACGGTACGGGTGGCGCTTGCTCGTCTGGGCGACGAGCATCCCGACGACCGGACGATCGTCGGGCTGGCCGAGCAGACCCTTGCGGAGACCACCGAGTTCGTGCGCGCGGCCGACCTCGTGTCGTTGGTGGACGATCCGTGCGTGATCCAGGAGATGCCGGAGTTCGCTCGCGGCGTCGCGGTGGCCTACTGCGATGCCCCGGGGCCGCTGGAATCTGCCCTGGTGCCGACGTTCTATTGCATCGCGCCTACGCCGGCGGGCTGGTCGCCCGAGCGGGTGGAGTCGTTCTACCGCGAGTACAACAACCACATGGTGCGCGACCTCACCGTGCACGAGGCGATGCCGGGTCACTTTCTTCAGCTTGCGCACTCACGCCGGTACACCGGCTCGACCCGGGTCCGGGCAGTCGCCCGCTCCGGACCCTTCATCGAGGGTTGGGCCGTGTACGCCGAGGAGTGCATGGCTGACCACGGGTTTGGTGGCCCGGCGGTCCGGCTACAGCAGCTCAAGATGCAGCTACGGATGACCATCAATGCGATCCTCGATCAGGCCGTGCACTGTGACGGGATGACCGAGGGTGAGGCCTTGGCGCTCATGGCCGAACGTGGTTTCCAGGAGGAGGGTGAGGCGGCCGGAAAGTGGCGTCGGGCCCTGCTCACCTCGACCCAGCTATCGACCTACTTCGTCGGCTACAGCGAGGTCTCCGCAATCGGCAAGTCCCGACCGGACGGGACAGTCGCGCGCACCTGGCACGACACGATGCTCGGTCACGGGTCCCCGTCGCCACGACACCTCCGCACCCTGCTGCTGGACTGAACGACGGTTAGGTGGGGAACCTTCTTAACTCCCGCGGCCGGTGCGGCCGAGGGCGGACGATAGGCTCAGGCGGTACTCCCCGCAGCGCTGCGGACCCCAGGGTCGGGGACGAATACCGGACAGCACAAGGAGCGAGAACACGTGGCAACCATTGAGGGACTCGTTGCTCGGGAGATTCTCGACTCGCGGGGAAACCCGACGGTCGAGGTGGAGATCGGACTCGATGACGGAACCGTCGCCCGCGCGGCGGTACCGTCGGGCGCATCGACAGGTGCCTTCGAGGCGGTCGAGCTGCGCGACGGCGATCCGAAGCGGTACCTCGGCAAGGGTGTCGAGAACGCCGTGACCAACATCGCCGACCGCATCGTCGAGGAGCTGGTCGGGTACGAGGCCAGCGACCAGCGGGCCATTGACCAGAAGATGCTCGATATCGACGGCACCCCAGCCAAGTCCAGCTTGGGAGCGAACGCGATTCTGGGCGTTTCCCTGGCCGTGGCGAAGGCGGCCGCCGCCTCAGCCGAGCTGAGCCTGTTCCGCTACCTGGGCGGGCCGAACGCCCACCTGCTGCCGGTGCCGATGATGAACATCCTCAACGGCGGCGCGCACGCAGATTCCAATGTGGACATTCAGGAGTTCATGATTGCTCCGATCGGCGCGCCAACCTATCGTGAGGCGCTGCGCAGCGGGGCTGAGGTCTACCACGCTTTGAAGTCGGTGCTGAAGAAGAAGGGCCTGTCCACTGGCCTTGGCGACGAGGGCGGCTTCGCGCCCAACCTTCCCGCCAACGCGGCGGCTCTGGACCTGATCGCCGAGGCGGTGCAGGCGGCCGGCTACACGCTCGGCAGCGACATCGTGCTCGCACTCGACGTGGCGGCGACAGAGTTCTACAAGGCTGGCGCAGGGTACACATTCGAGGGTGCGGCGAAGTCGGCCGACGAGATGATCGCGTACTACCGCGGGCTGGTGGACGCGTACCCGATCGTGTCCATTGAGGACCCGCTGGCCGAGGACGACTGGGCCGGCTGGACCGCGCTCACAGCCAACCTGGGTGGCCGGATCCAGATCGTGGGCGACGACCTTTTCGTGACCAACCCGGAGCGGATCGCCAGGGGCATCAGGGAGCTGGCCGCCAACGCGGTGCTGGTGAAGGTGAACCAGATCGGCTCGCTGACCGAAACCTTCGACGCGGTCGAACTCGCGCACCGGGCCGGCTTCCGGTGCATGATGAGCCACCGTTCCGGCGAGACCGAGGACACCACGATCGCCGATCTCGCCGTGGCCACCGGCTGCGGCCAGATCAAGACCGGTGCGCCGGCGCGATCGGAGCGGGTCGCCAAGTACAACCAATTGCTGCGCATCGAAGAGGAACTCGACGACGCGGCGCGTTACGCGGGCGCCGGCGCGTTCCCTCGGTACCGTAAGGCCTGATTCTCGCGTGATCCAGGGCGTCACGGGGTTCAACCGGCCCCGCGGCGCCCTCGTCACCGGTACGGCCGGACGGTACGGAGGCGATGGCGGTGAGCCAGCGGCGGATGCCCAGCGGGCAGGGCCCGGCCCGGGGCGGCGCTGGTCCGTCCCCGGCGACTGGTGCCCGTCCGTCCAGTCGCGGCGTGTCCCGTCGGGCGGTCGACCGCAATGCCACGCTTGACGCGGCACCACGCAGGTCCGGGCGGTATGCAGCGTCCGAGCCAGGCCCGGTGGCGGATCACCGCGCGGGGCCGAGGCCGTCGCGCAGCGGCGTCCGCCGCGCGGCCGGACCCGCTCGACGTACCAAGGCGCCGCGGGGACCGATACGGGTCTCGGGCCGCGCCGCGGCACTGGGTGTGCTGCTGTTCGCCCTCACCCTGGCGTATGCCTTCCCGCTCCGGGTCTACCTCGCCCAACAGGCTGAGATCAACCAACTCGAATCGAATCAGCGGGCGCAGCGCGAGCACATCCAACAGCTCGCGGACCAGATCGCCCGATGGGAGGACGACGAGTACGTGATCGCACAGGCCCGTAGCCGGCTGCAGCTGGTCCGGGCCGGGGAGCGCGTATACGTCGTCGGCGTCGTCCCGATGGCGACCGGGGAGTCCGGACCCGCCACTGCGCTGACCTGGTACCAGCAGGTCTGGTCGAGCCTGCAGACCGCGGACAACCCGCCAACTCCTTGAGCGCATACGCTCGTCAGCTATGACCTCCACGCTGGAGCCCGGCGACCGGGACGTGGTCGCCGCGCAGCTCGGCCGGACGCCCCGAGGTGCCCGAGCCGTTGCCCACCGGTGCCCGTGCGGGCTGCCCGACGTGGTCGAGACCGTGCCCCGGCTAGCGGACGGAACGCCGTTCCCGACGCTGTACTACCTCACCTGCCCGCGGGCGACCGGTGCCGTTAGCGCGCTGGAGTCGGCCGGGCTGATGCGTGACATGTCGGCCCGGCTGGACACCGATCCAGAGCTCGCTTCGCGGTACCGGCAGGCGCATGAGCGGTACCTGGCCCGGCGCGACGCGATTGAATCGGTGCCCGAGATCGAGGGGGTGTCGGCCGGAGGCATGCCGACCCGGGTCAAGTGCCTGCATGTGCACCTGGCCCAGTCGCTGGCCGAGGGCCTTGGGGGCAATCCTTTCGGTGATGAGGTGCGGGATCTGATAAGTCCATGGTGGACGGACGGCCCCTGCGTCACCTGACCGACCTACATGATCTAGGGCGTACCGGGGTGGTTAGAGATCAATCCACGCCGATACGCCCTAGGTCAACGGGGACGGGCCGGTCAAGAGCTAGGCGGGCTGGATCTGGGTCACGTCGACGATCTTGGCATCCGCCGGCGGCTCGAACGCGGACGCGTCGGCTGTATCGGTGTAGCTCGTCAACTCGATGGCCTTGTACTCGGCGGTGGTGGAGGTTGCGGTGAACGACGCCAGGATGCCTGCGTCGGTGATGCACACCGTGAACTCCTTGGGTACTTCCGTGTCGCCCTCCTGCGCAGCCGCCTCCAGCCCGGTCGCCGCGGCGCACCTCGAGCTCTGCCCAGCAATCGTCTTCTCGGACTGCTCGACCTTCGCCCCCGGAACCAGCGACGCCGCGAGGATGAGACCCAGCGCCAACTCCGGTGTGACGAAGCCAGGGCCACCCACGCTCGCCGCCAGCCCGCTGTCGCCGCCAGTGGTCGTGTCGTTCGGCGACTTCTGGCAGGTCAGTACGGCCTGTTCGGTCGTGCACAGGAATGTCGCCTCGGTGGTGAAGATGAAGCGGCCGTCCTTGGCGACCAGCGCCGTGTTCGGCGGCTGCTGCACCAGGGTCACCTTGTCGCCATCGCTGGTCGTGTACTCGGCGGTGAAGGTGAGGTTCTGTGCCTTGCCGAGCCGGTCGGCGAAGTCGCTGAGCACCTGGGCGTTGTCGACAAGGTTCTTCGCCTGGTCGAGCATTCCGCAGCCCATCGAGGCGACGGCCACGGTCGTTGCCAGGCCCGCGATGAGCGCGCGAGAAATCCGGGGAGTCATGCAGACGACAGTGAGGGTCGGGCAGTCGACCGGCAACGCTGTGTCGGCCGTCTGACAGGTACCCGGTACGCTCCCCCGCGTGGAGATCGCCGTCCGCCGGGCGCGCACGCGCGACGTGCGCGACATCCGGCGTCTGATCGACATCTATACGGCAGATCGCCGACTGCTATCGAAGGCGACCGTGGCGATCTATGAGGACGTGCAGGAGTTCTGGGTGGCCGAGCGCGACCGCGCGGTGGTCGGGTGCGGGGCGTTGCATGTGCTCTGGGAAGACCTGGCAGAGATCCGTACGATCGCCGTCGACCCGGAGTGGCACGGGCACAAGATCGGCTATCGGCTGGTCCAGGTGCTGCTCGACACGGCCCGCGATCTCGGTGTGCGCCGGGTATTCGTACTCACCTTCGAGACCGAGTTCTTCGGCTCGTTCGGCTTCACTCCGATCGACGGCACTCCGGTGCCGCACGAGGTGTACGAGCAACTGCTCCGCTCGTACGACGAGGGAGTGGCCGAGTTCCTGGACCTGGAACGGGTGAAACCGAACACCCTCGGCAACACCCGAATGCTGATGCATCTATGAGGGGACATCGATGACAAGGGTGGCGGCCATCGATTGCGGTACGAATTCGATCCGGCTGCTGGTGGCCGATCTGCCCATTTTGGATGGGGATGGTGCGCCGCTGACGGATGTCGTGCGGCGAATGGAGATCGTACGGCTGGGCGAGGGCGTCGACCATACCGGTCGTCTCACGCCCGCCGCGATCGAACGCACCCGTGCAGCTCTGGCAGATTTCGCCACCCAGATCAAGGACTGCGGAGCCGAACGGGTGCGGATGGTGGCCACGAGCGCGACGCGCGATGCCGCCAACGCGGACGAGTTTCAGTCCATGGTCGTGTCGACCCTTGGGGTCCCGCCGGAGGTCGTCTCCGGCGACGAGGAGGCCCGCCTCTCCTTCCTCGGCGCAGTCCGCGGGCTGCCCGCCACTGCGCGGCCGCCGTACCTGGTAGTCGACATCGGCGGCGGCTCGACCGAGTTCGTTCTCGGTGGCGACGGTGCGGACGCGAGACGGGTCCAGCACGCGGTCAGCGTCGACATTGGTTGCGTACGGATGACCGAGCGGCACCTGCGGGACGACCCGCCCACGCCGGAGCAGGTGGCCGCCGCCGAGACCGACATCGCCGCCGCCGTCGAGCGGGCACTGCAGACCGTACCGGCGAAGCGCGCACCAACCCTGATCGGCCTCGCCGGGTCGGTCACCACCGTGGCCGCGTTGGCGCTGCGCCTGACCGCGTACGACCCGATGCGAATCCATCATTCCCGCATCTCGTACCAAGACGTCGCGAAGGTAACGGTGGAGCTGCTCCGGCTCACCCACGCGCAGCGGCTCGCGCTGCCGCCGATGCACCCCGGCCGAGCGGATGTGATCGGCGCCGGGGCGCTGATCCTGAGGGTCCTGATGGACGGTGTCGGCGCCGACGCGGTGATCGCCAGCGAACACGACATCCTCGACGGAATCGTCTGGTCGTTGGCCTAGGAACGCCGAGCGAGCGCCAGCGAGCCTCCCCTCTCGCATCGTCCACTGTCGACGGTCTATCGGGAACCCCTACTGATCGGGCGATCAGCGCGTGGAACACATCTCGGCGGTTCCGTTGTGAACGATCGGCCTGGCCGAAACGTAGGTTCACATGTCTTCACCACCGAGGCCGAGGGGAGGCGCGACCGTGACTCGTGTTGTGCCTCGTCGGGTACTTTTGTCCTCGCCACGCGGCTTCTGCGCGGGTGTCGAACGCGCGATCGGCGCTGTCGAGGAGGCACTCGTGCGGTTCGGTCCACCGGTGTATGTACGCCGACAGATCGTCCACAATGCGCACGTCGTCCGCGCGCTCGAGCGCCAGGGCGCGGTGTTCGTTGCCGAGATCGACGACATACCCGGTGGCGCGCGGGTCGTGTTGGCCGCGCACGGCGTCTCTCCGGATGTGCGTCGCGCTGCGGCGGCGCGCGCCTTGGCCGTGATCGACGCGACCTGCCCGTTGGTCACAAAGACCCATCGTGAGGTTCGCCGATTCGCAGCCGATGGCTATTCGGTCATTCTGATCGGCGAGCCGGGGCACGACGAGGTAGTTGGTACAGCCGGTGAGGCGCCAGACCAGGTCGTCGTCATCACGGATCCCTCCGAGGTGGATCACGTAACTGTTCCGGATGAGACGCGCGTCGCTTGGGTCTCGCAGACGACCCTCAACCGTGACCACGTGGTGGCCGTTGTTGAGCGACTGCGGCGCAGGTTCCCTGCGCTGGTAGACCCGCCAAGCGAAGACATCTGTTACGCCGTCACCAACCGGCAGCGGGCGGTGCGGGAGATCGCCGCCGATAGTGACCTGTTCATCGTCGTCGGTGACCCAAATTCGCACAACTCGCGAAGCATGCTTCCGGTGGCGAGGTCGGCGGGCGCGAAATCCGCTTACATGGTCGACTCCGCCGACGAAATGAGGCCGGAGTGGCTGGTCGGTGTGACCACTATTGGTGTCAGCAGTGGTGCATCCGTGCCGGACGTGCTGGTCCAGAACGTGATCGGTTGGCTCGCAGACCACGGTTATCCGGAGGTCACAGAAGTAAAGTCCATTGTGGAGACGATGGCTTTCGCGAAGCCGCGCGAACTAACCCTGCTCCGTCAGTAGGCCGAGATCAGGCCGGTTGCTTTGTCTTGCCCGCGTGTTCGAGCGCCCAGGACAGGGCGTAGTCGGCGACCTCCTCCCAACCGTCCTGCGCCGGCAGGAGGTGCGCCTTACCCTCGTATTCCCTGATCTCGGTGATGGTTTTCGACTTGTAGTGCTTGGCGTTTGACCGCTGGATCGCTGGCGGCATGAGGTGATCCTCGCTGCCCGAAATGAACAACAGGGGCGCACGCTTGTCGTTGTGGTAGTCGACCCATGTCTCCTGATGCCCGGGCGTGAAGTTCGCGAGCACGTTGTCCCAGAAGATCGCTCCCGAGGCCGGAATGTGGTAGCGCTCGTAAAGCCTGCGCGACTCGTCCTCGGTGAAGGTGTTCGTAAACGCGTAGTGCCACTGCGCATAGGTAAAGCCCACCGACCGGCGCCGGTTGGCGGGGTTCTTGAGAACCGGGAACGTCGCCTTGAGCTGCGATGGCGGGACGACGGCGACACCCTCGGTCGGAGCGGAGTTGAGGGCCACGCCCGCGGCGCCCCAGCCGCGGTCGAGCAGAAGTTGGACGAAAACGCCGCCGGCGGAGTGCCCCATCAGGATCGGCGGCTTCGTGAGCGGCCGAACGACGTCCTCCAAGTGCTCGACGATCTGCGGCACCGTCACGTTCTCGATCGGCGTCGGGTCGGCGTTGAGGGCTTCGACCTCGACTTCGAAACCGGGGTACGTGGGCGCGAGCACGTGGAAACCCTTGCTCGTGTACCGATCGATCCACTTTTCCCAACTTCGTGGCGTCACCCAGAAGCCGTGGATGAGGACAATCGTGTCGGGCGTGCTGGACTGTGCGTTCATGTGCCGTCCTTCCTACAAGGGGCGGAACTCGAGCGCCATGCGCCTGTCGGCTACGCCGTGCGAGGCATCGGCGTAGACCTTCTAGGGTGCGCTGTTGATCAGCGGGGCGGACCCTTTTCCGCCAACCTCCACCGGTACGTCCCGCTGGACGGTGAGGCCCGGCTGTCCAGTGGGGCGCTTCGGACGGGCGTGTCGGGTCTGCGAGGGTCATCCCGGTTGTCGATTCACGCCGGTACCACCGGCCGGTCGGCGACCCGCTACGGTAGGGCCGTCCACTCACCCCCGAAAGGAACATCCGTGTCGGAAGAGAAGCCTTCGGCCGACTCTGACCTGACCTCCGCCGCGACCGGTACCGGGTCGTCGGAGGCGATGTCGGTCCCTCGCCAGTCACTCGGGCCGGCGGTCGAAAGCGACGGCACGGCGCAACCGGTCGACGCGCCTACAGCGACCCAGCCGCCCGCGGCTCCGCCCACGCCCGCAGTGAGTCCGGCCGCGCCGATCACCCCCGTCACCCCGCCGCTGGCCCCAGCGCCGCCGCGCAAGAGCAGGCGACGGCTGCTCGTGGGGGCGATATTCGGGCTGATCGTGGTAGTGCTGGTGGCGGCCATCGGCGTGCTCGTCTACCTCAGGCTGTACGGCGACCCGACCAAGAACGCCGTGGTCGGCGACTGCCTCGCCGACCTGCCGTCCGTCGCCGTCGGCGAGGACAAGGAGGTCACCAGCGTGCGCGTGGTCGACTGCGGTGACCCGGCCGCGACCCACGTGGTCGAGGGGCGGCTCGACAACAAGACTGAGGCCGAAGCGAAGAGCGCCGAGGTCTGCCAGGCGTATCAGAACTCGACGTTCATCTACCGGGCGGTCCCGCCGGGCGGAAACGGCTACGTGCTCTGCCTCAAAGAGGTCGCCAGCTAGCGTCCAGTCCCACCACTGCCGGTAGTGAGGAGCGAAGCGACGAGAGAAGGCGACGCGGTGACCGGCTCCGCTGCCGGAGTGGCTGAAACGAGCGCCGCGTGCACGGACATACCGGCACTCGACGCGGCGATCTCGCATTGCCGTGCCTGTCCGCGACTGGTGGCCTGGCGCGAGGAAGTTGCCCGAACCCGCCGTGCCGCCTTCCGCGCGGAAGAGTACTGGGGTCGGCCGGTGCCCGGCTTCGGTCCGCCGGACGCCCGACTGGGGATTCTCGGCCTTGCGCCGGCCGCGCACGGCGGCAACCGGACCGGCCGGATCTTCACCGGGGACCGGTCCGGTGATGTGCTCTTCGCGGCGCTGCACCGAGCCGGGCTCGCCAACCAGGCGCGCAGCGTCAGCCGTACCGACGGATTGACGCTGTTTCACACCAGGATCTTCGCTTCGGTTCGGTGCGCCCCGCCAGCCAACCGGCCCACGCCGGCCGAACGCCACACTTGCGCTCCGTGGCTGCACCGAGAGCTGTCGTTGCTCCGGCCGACGCTGCAGGTCCTGGTCGCGCTGGGCGCATTTGCCTGGGACTCGGCCTGGCCGGCTCTCGCCGCGGTGTACGGGATACGACCGCCATCCCCGCGGCCGTCCTTCGGTCATGCGGTACGGGTTGACCTACCCGGCGCGCCAACGCTGCTCGGTTGTTACCACGTGAGTCAGCAGAACACCTTTACCGGGCGGCTCACCCCGACAATGCTGGACGCGGTCCTGATAATCCGCCCGCGACATCGCCGGCGTGGACTGAATCGGACCCGATGGTGGTGTCCGTACCGTACTAAGGGCTGGCGCGGATGGAGGGTGGCATGGCGGGAGGGCGCGACGCTACGGCCGCTGCTCCCTGTCGTCGTGGTGATCGCCCTGCTCGGTATGGGACTCCTCGCCGCCAGCTTCGGCAACCCGTCCATCTCGGCCCTACCGCGGCCGTTGGTACCGACCACGGGCGCTCCCACGCCGGACGCAAGCATTGTGGAGACCGTCGTGGCGGCCACGGCCGCACCGGAGGAGCAGGCAGCGGGTGCGCCCAGCCGCGCGCCGGCATCGGCCGTCATGGTTCTCGCCGCTGTGCTGGGACTGATCGCTGCCGCCTTCCTGATCCTGTGGGTGCGTCGCGGCCGCACCTCAGCCATCCGGCTCACCAGCGTGGTTCGGCCCGCCGCACCCGACCAGGTGCGCCGGCTCATGTGGGGCGCGGTTGATCAGGGGCTCGATGCGTTAGCCGAGACGGACGTCGACCCGCGACGAGCGGTCATCGCCTGCTGGGCGCGGCTCGAGGCCGCGGCGATTGACGCGGGCGTCGTGCGTCGGGCTGGCGATACGTCCACCGATCTGGTGGAGCGCCTGCTGGAAGCCCATCGGGTCAGCGCAGACGTGCTCGCGAGTTTCGCCGCGGTGTATCGGCTGGCACGATTCGCCGCGCACGTGGTGGACGATGCGATGCGGGCGCAGGCGCAGGACGCACTGCGCCAGCTTCGTGACGAGATGGCGGCCGAGGTGGGGCGCTAGTGGCCGGACGGCATAGCGTGATAGGGCCTGGCGAACGCTGGCCTTGATGACCTGTTCCAGGACGGCGATGAGCCGGTCGCCACGATCCGCGCGCGGCGGCCCTGGCTGCTCCGCGCCGTGCTCCCGGCATTCGCGGTCACCGCGGTCCTGTACACGCTCAGCCACGCGTTCGGTGTCGCGCCACCACTGCTGCTCATCGTCGCCGTGGTCATGGGCGGCTTCCTGATCCGTGAAGCGACGGTGAGCAGCCGTGAACCGCGGTGGCGCCGGGTCCGCGATGTGGTCCGACCTCGGCTGCGTGCGCGCAGCGCGGAGGTGGCCACAACTTGCGGACGGCACCGCGGCCGCCGGCACAGCGGCGGACGTCCCGCGGCGGATGGTGTGCTGACCGCAGTAGCCGTCTGGAATCGCCGGCTCGAACGGGCGCGGGCGGCCCCACGCCATGCCGCCGCGCTGCTCGTCACCCACCTCGGCGAGCTGGCCGACGAGCGGCTGCGCCAGCGCCACGGCCTCACCCGCAGCAGCGATTCGGCGAGGGCTCGCGCCATCCTGGGCGAGGCCACCTGGTCGATCCTGCACCGCACCGGCCGTCCGCCGACCGACGGTGACCTTGATGCCGTGGTCCGGCGGTTGGAGATGTTGTGACCACCCTTATCCGCATACCCGACCGAACAGAAGGGACTGATCCGTGACTGCGCGCGAAGCCATGCCGGTGGTCGATGTCGAGCGAGTGGCAGCGGCGGTGCTCGATGCCGTGGAGTCGGTCGTCGTGGGCAAGCGCCATGCACTGCAACTAGTACTCGCGGGTGTGTTCGCGGGTGGGCATGTGCTGTTGGAGGATCTGCCCGGACTCGGTAAGACCCTCACCGCCCGGAGCATGGCGCAAGCGCTCGGACTCGGGTTCCGTCGGCTGCAGTTCACTCCCGACCTGCTTCCGGCAGACGTCACGGGGTCGTTCCTCTACGACCAGCGCAGTCATGACTTCACCTTCCGGGCCGGTCCCATATTCACCAACATCCTGCTCGCGGACGAGATCAACCGGACGCCACCGAAGACCCAGGCGGCCCTGCTGGAGGCGATGCAGGAGCGGCAGGTGACGGTGGAGGGCACGACGTACGCCTTGGACCCGCCGTTTCACGTCCTCGCCACCGCCAACCCGATCGAGCACGAGGGCACCTACCCGCTGCCTGAGGCGCAACTGGACCGATTCCTACTGAGGGTTTCGTTCGGATACCCGGCGCCGGCCGAGGAATGGGACGTCCTGCGCCGCCGGATGGCGCGCCGCCAGGAGGCGGCGGTCCTGGCGCCGGTGGTCGACGCCAGCTCGCTGCTAGCCGTGACTGCGGCGCTTGAGGATGTCACGGTCGAGGATTCCATCGGGCACTACATCGTCGAGTTGACCACGGCGACCCGCGAGCATCCGCAGGTGCTCGTGGGTGCCTCACCGCGGGGTTCGCTTGCGCTGCTGTTGCTTTCGCGTGCTGTCGCCGCCATGTCCGGGCGGGACTTCGTCATCCCCGAGGACGTCAAGTCGGTCGCGGTGGCCGCGCTGGCGCACCGGATCACACTGCGGCCGGAGATGTGGCTGCGCCGCGTCGCGACGGCGGACGTGATCGCAGCGCTGCTCGATCACGTGCCGGCGCCCGTGACGCGAAGCGGTACCCGCCTACGACCACATACCGGCCCACCGGGCCGGATGATGGACCTGCCTGAGCCGAGGCAGTCGGTCGAATCCGACCCGCTTGGCACACCAGAACGACTCGACCCGCCTGGCGCCGTGGACCCCCTTGACTCGCCCGGAGTCGAGACCTGGGCCGAAGGGCGGGAGGAAACAACAACGTGGACGCCAACACGAGCGTTGGGCCGCGCGGTCTGGATCGCCGGCGTGCTCGTGCTGGTCGGTTCGCTGTTCGGGCGGCCCGACCTGATCGCGATCGCGGCCCCGTTCGCGATCGGGGCTGTGCTGGCCCTAGGCCGGCGGCCGACGGCAGAACCGCTCGTCGAGCTCGAGCTGCCGGCTGAACCGCCGCCCGAGGGCAGCGATGTCACCGTCGTGATCCGGGTGGCCAACCCGTCACCGCGCCCGCTGGATCTCGTGGTGGCGCGGGTCGCCGCTCCGCGCTGGATTCCGCTTGACCGAGCTGACCGTCCCCATGCGACAGACTTGGCCGGCGATCAGGTCGCCGAGATCGTGTTGGGCGGCCCGGCGTTGCGGTGGGGCCGGCATGCGGTGGGGCCGGCACACGCGTACGCCGTGGCCGCGGACGGCTTGCTTCTCGCGACGCCGGTGCTCACGCCGGCCGGGCACCTTCGGGTCTTCCCCCTTCCGGCCACGTTTCGCGCTGACCAGGCGATCCCGCGCTCGGCGGCATTGGTTGGCTTGCACCGGTCGCGCCGACCCGGCGAGGGTGGCGAACTCGCTGGGGTGCGGAGGTACACGGCCGGAGATCGCCTACGCCGGATTGACTGGCGAGTGACCTTGCGCACTGGCGAGCCGCACGTCGCGGCGACCTGGTCGGACCGCGACGCCACAGTGGTCCTCGTGCTCGACGTCGCCCGCGATGCCGGCGTCTCCGGCGGGGTTCACGGTAGTGCCTCGGTGGTGGACACGACAGTGCGGGCGGCCGCAGCCATTGCCGAGCATTACCTGCGCCAGGGCGATCGTGTTGGCTTGGTCGAGCTCGGTGGCGAACTCCGGCACCTGCCAGCCAAGCACGGCCGTAAACACCTTCAGTCCACTCTGGACTGGTTGCTCCACGCTGGGCCGGCGTCGCCCGGCGCGGATTCGGCTGAGCCTGCCGATGGCGCCGGCGACTTCATCCTTGACCCGCACCGCTTTCCTGCATCGGCGCTGGTCATCGTCCTCACGCCGCTCCTTGTCCCGGACAGCGGTCAGGTCATGGCAACGCTGGCGCGCGCTGGGCGCTTGGTCGTGGCTTTGGACACCCTCGGTGATCTCGCCGACCGGACCATCGTCGGTACACAGTGGACGCCGCTGGCGCAGCGCCTGTGGCGGATGGAGCGGGAGCACCTGATCGGGCAGTTGTGGGAGGTAGGGGTGCCGGTGACCGGCTGGGTGGGGGCCGGGAGCCTGGACCAGGTGTTGCGCGATCTGACCCGGCTCGCCGCCGCGCCACGACTGGGAACCCGATGATCGAGCGTCTGCGCCAGTGGCCCGCCGAGACAACGGCCCGCCTGCGCCGAACCGCAGCCGGCCCCGCCGCGGTGCGGATCCTCGCCGGCGTCGCGGCGTTTGCGGCCCAGCTGGTGAGCCTGCCGGCGCAGGTCAGCCTGGGCCGCCGCGTGTTGATCCCCCTGTTGGTCGCCGCCGTGCTCGCGGCCGGCGTGGGGCTCTACCCCCGTGGACGGTGGGCCGGCGCCGTCGCACTGGTGAGCGTTGGTGCCTGGCTCGTCGCATCGGTTGGCTTCGGCGACGCCGCGAGTTTGCTGCGGGTGGGGAGCGTGGCCGGGTTGCTGTACGCGATGCACGCGGCGGCGGCGCTCGCGGCGGCGCTCCCGTACGACTGTGCGGTGCCGCCGTCAGTGCTCGCGCGGTGGCTGCGTCGACAGGCTCTGCTCTTAGCTACCGGACTCGCGGTCGGCCTCGGTGGCTTGTCGCTCGTGCGCCTGGTGGATGGGACACCCACCATCGCCGGACCCGTGCTCGGTGCCCTGGTCGCCGCCGCCCTAGCCGGCAGCCTCGCCTGGCAGCTCAACCGCCCCGGTGCGCCGCCGCCTCATTGACCACCGACCAACGACTCGCGTGACTTCGGCGACAGTGACGGTTGTCAAACCGGTTCCGTTCGTGCGCGGGTAGTAGCGTTGCTGGCGTGATACCGCAGCGGATCCTCGTCGTAGGCGCCGGTCACGTCGGTCTCTACGCTGCCCTTCGCCTCTCCCACAAGTTGCGCTCCACCGAGGCCGACATCACCGTGGTCGACCCGCAGCCGCACATGACGTACCAGCCGTTCCTGCCGGAGGCCGCCGCCGGCAGCATCTCGCCGCGGCACAGCGTGGTTCCGCTCCGCCGTGAGCTGCGTCGGTGCCGGATCCTCTCCGGAGAGGTAACCCATATCTCCCATGCGGACCGGGTTGCCACCGTTGCGCCGATCATCGGGCCGTCCGTGCAGGTGCCGTATGACCAGATAGTCGTGGCGCCGGGCTCGGTGTCGCGGACGCTACCGATCCCCGGCCTGCGTGAGAATGCCGTCGGTTTCAAGACGATTGGCGAGGCGATCTGGCTCCGCAACCATGTGCTCGATCGCCTGGACGTGGCGGCGACCACTGTGGACAAGGACACTCGGCGCCGGGCCCTGACGTTCGTGTTCGTCGGCGGTGGGTACGCCGGCATCGAGGCCCTGGCTGAGATGGAAGACATGGCACGGTCGGCGCTGCGATACTACGACGAGCTCGCCGACTCGGACATGCGGTGGGTGCTGGTCGAGGCGACCCAGCGGGTTCTGCCCGAGGTCGGTCGGGACATGGGTGCGTATACAGTGGAGCAACTGCGCCACCGTGGCATGGACATCCGCCTCGACACCAGGCTTGAGTCGTGTGTGGACGGTGTGGTGCGGCTGTCCGACGGCGACTCCTTCGAGGCTGACACGATCGTGTGGACGGCAGGGGTCAAGCCATCGCCGATGCTCGAAAATACGGACTTTCCTCGCGACTCAAAAGGGCGCATCACCTGCCTGCCCACGCTGCAGGTCGTCGGTCCGGACGGGATTGCCGTGCCGGGAGCGTGGAGCGCCGGCGACTGCGCGGCCGTGCCGGACCTGGCCTCGACGACGCCCGGGGCACTGTGCTCGCCCAGTGCCCAGCACGCCGTCCGTCAGGCCCGTCGTCTCGCGGACAACATCCGGGCCACGATCCGCGGGACAGCGGTGCAGAACTACCGGCACAAGCATGTCGGCTCGGTGGCGAGCCTCGGGTTGCACAAGGGCGTGGCACAGGTCTACGGCATCAAGGTGCGGGGCTGGCTCGCTTGGTTCATGCACCGCACGTACCACGTGAGTCGGGTGCCCAGCCTCAACCGCAAGATACGTGTGGTGGTGGACTGGACGCTGGCGTTGATCCTGCGCCGTGAGGTCGTGTCCATGGGTGGCCTGCATACCCCGCGCGCACCGTTCACCGACGTGACACCGCCGGTCGCCGGTCGCGACGCGGAACCTAGCGCTTGACCTGCCACGTCCACGTGTCGGCGATCGGCGTGCCCGGACCGAACAGGCTCTCCAACGCCGTGCGAAGCGGGAGTTCGTTCGGCCCGTGGGCCAGCGCGATGCAGTCCGCTCGCCAGAATTCGAGATCCTCCCGTGCCTGAGCCCGGTTGTCGTCGGTGATCTCAGGTACGGCACCGCTCTTGGCCACGTCGTCCAGCAGTGCGGAGGTCGGCTGCTTGTACGTGCCGACGGAGGTCCGCCCCTGCGCGCCGTAGGGGCCGAGGAAGAAGCCCTCCGGCATACCGAACGCGCCGTCGGCGGCGGCCGCCCAGCGCATCGGGTCAGGTGCCAGCGGCGTCGGCAGCGGTACCGGAACGATCACCCCACCCTCGGGTGCACACTGCCGCCACGCTCCGCTCGTGATGAACGTGGGCACCGGCGCGCGATCGGTGCCCTCGAGTGGTACCGGTGCCATCGGCAACAATGCGGCGATGATCGCCGTCGGTACCGCGACTCGGATCAACCCACCGGCCCGGACGGCTGCGTCGATGGTGATCGCCAGGATCAAGCCGATGAGCGGGATCAGCGCCAGTGCGTAGCGGCTGGGCAGGGCGCCATCGATCACTGGCAGATGGGCGATCCTGTTGTAGAGGCTGGGCCAGCCGGTGCGTTCCGTGTTGAGCGTCAGGTACGGGCCGAATGACAGATAGATCATGATGAGGCTGGTGGCGCTGGCGGCGAGGACCGCCGCGGACCGGCGAGACCAGATCATGCAGGCGAGCAGGACCACGAGCAGCGGCAGGCCGAGGTACGTGTTCAACTCGGTGTGGCCGCTGGCCAGCCGCGCGGCACTCTCGGAGCCGGCGAGGGACAGCGGGGAGAAGACCGCGTAGCTGGCGATGTCGGCGAAGTAGTAATCGGCCGGGAACGGCGCGTTGGGCAGGTGCAAGGGACCATTGAACTGGAACCAGAGCGGGTAGGCGAGGGTAAGCCCGCTGACCACGACCGCGAGCGCCATGCCGGCGAGGAATTTTGGCGCCACAACTTTGGCCCACCGCCACCGGATCGCGGCATAGACGAGCGCAAACAGGGCCAACGTGAGCGCGGCGAGGTAGAGCACCTCCTCGCCGAGAAAGACCTGCGCGCACACCAGCGCACCGAGACCAAGTGAGGTGATCACGGTGTCCCGGGCGGTGGTGACCCGGGTCAGTCGCACCACGCACCACACCATCGGAGGCACCAGCCACTGCGCGGTCATGTGCAGGTGGCTGTTGGACTGCGAGATCATGCCTGGCGCGAACCCGGCGAACAGTCCACCCACGATCGCCGCACCCCGGTTGAGCCCTAGCCCCCGGGCGAGCAGCAGGTACCAACCGGCGGCCGTGGCGGCGAGGTTCAGCGCGACCAGCAGTGCGAACGACACAGCGGCGCCCAGCAGTACGGTCACCGGCGCCATGATCACGCCGTGCAGGATGTGCGAGGCGTTGCTCATCAGGTTCACGCCGTCGGGCGAGTTCAGGCGGTCCGTGAGCAGCGAGAAGTCGCCCTTCCAGACCAGCACGCCGTGCCCCAGGAACCACTCGATCAGGGCCTGGTCGTTGACGTTCTCGGCGATGGCCCGGGTGGACGGGTCCGGCCACAGGTTATGCGTGAGCCACGCGGCGAGGCAGAGGTAGACAACGCAGATGGCGGTGTCGAAGGCGCCTCTGCTCGTGCTCCACAGGGCGAGCCTGGCTCGCACCGCCTGCGGGCTGGTCCACCAAGCCGTCTTCGCCGCGGTAATGCGCTTCGCCGCCGCGACCTGCGGCGCTTCTGCCTGTGGCCTGGCAAGGCCGTCCAGCTGCGGCCTGGATCGACCGTCCACCTGCGGCTGGTATCCACCGTCCGCCTGCGGCCGCGTCGCCGTCTGCCTGTGGCTTGGCACCGCCATCGGCCGACGGCGGACGCGGTTCCGCCGTGTCGTCCGTGGCCGGTCGGCGCGAGGGGCTGCTCACGGCCGCTACGGTATCGTCCGTACGGCCGCGGCGTAACGTCGCCGGGGCGGTCCACCGTCCTCGGTGACCCTTCGGCTGACCAGCTCACGGTCCCTCTAGCTCCGACCTTGTAGCCTGAGCCGGCATGGTTTTCGCTGGCGAAGGCGGAAAGGTCCCACTGAGCTCCGACCTTGTAGCCTGAGCCGGCATGGTTTTCGCTGGCGAAGGCGGAAAGGTCCCACTTAGCTCCGACCTTGTAGCCTGAGCCGGCATGGTTTTCGCCGGCGAAGGCGGAAAGGTCCCACTTAGCTGGGCCAGACACGACAAGCAGGGCGGAAACGGCTAACCTTGGCCTGCCCGCCCGGGTGGTGGAATGGCAGACACGGCTGCCTTAAAAGCGGCTGCCTTCGGGCATGCGGGTTCGAGTCCCGCCCCGGGCACCCCGAAGCGCTACGCTTGTGGCGGTTGTGACCTTTGAACCCGCCAGGAGGCGCACGTGCGTAGTTCGAATCCGGTACTTACCCGACTTACGCCGGAGACCCAGCGCGGTACCCAGGCCCAGTCCGGATACGGCACGCCGGCTGGGTACCAGGCGCCGCCGCCCTACGATTCGCAGGTAACCACGGCGGTCGCCGATCGAATGACGATCGACGATGTCGTCGTCAAGACGGTCACGCTGCTCGGACTGCTCGGTGTCTCTGGTGTGGCGACGGCAGTACTCCTGCGCGACGTGCTCGGGCCCGCAATTCTGATCTCTGGCATCGCCGGGCTCGTCATCGGCCTTGTCGTCACGTTCAAGCGGATGATCAGTGTGCCCTTGATCGTGACGTACGCGATCGTCGAAGGCGTATTCGTCGGCGGCATATCGACGCTGTACGAATCGCTCTGGCAAGGGATCGTGGTGCAGGCCGTCATCGCCACGTTCGGTGTCTTCGCGGTCATGGCAGCGCTGTACAAGTTCCGTGTCATCCGGGCGACGCCCAGGTTCACCAGGGGTCTGCTCGGGGCGCTGGCGGGTGTCTTCGTCCTGATCATCGGGAATTTCATCCTCAGCCTCTTTGGCGTCACCACCGGACTCCGGGGCAACGCCGACGGCAGCGTGAGCTGGCTCGCCATCGGGTTCAGCGTCCTGGTGATCGTGGTCGCGGCGCTGACGTTCATCCTCGACTTCGACCTCATCGAGAAGAGCATCAACCAGGGCGCTCCCAAGCAGGTGGCCTGGTTGTGCGCGTTCGGTCTCGTGGTGGGCCTGATCTGGCTCTACCTGGAGATCCTGCGCTTGCTCAGCTACCTACGCGGCAACGACTAACCCTGTCCGCGAATAGCTGCGACCTGGCGGTCGCGTCTCTGGACGCGGCCGCCAGCCGCTTCTTGGCCCGGGTGGACCATTGGACGCCCAACCGGTGGGCGCAGCCTGCCCGCTCTGGTACGCCTCTCAAGATCTCAGATCATGACGAGTTACCGCCCGCGGAGGGGCCGAAAGTCGCCAAGATTGCGGATCATCGCGCCGTGACGCGAGCCGATGTCGTACACGGCCTGGTGCAGCGACTGGCCGACGTCGTCGCCGAGGCAGAGAGCCGGCCGGTTCGAGCCGTACCCAGGTTGGAGAACGACCTCGCCCTGCCGGATCAGGTCCGGGTGATGGTGGCCGACCTGCGCCGCGCCGGCGCCGTCGCCGACGTCCTGCACGCCGCCGCCGCCGACCTTGACGCCACCGTCGCCGGGCTCTGACGCCCTGACGCGGTGACTCCTGGTGCCCGCGACTTGGAGAAAAACGCGTGATCGAAGATCAAACTATGCGCCTTAGCCCAAGATCGCGGGGAGTGGCAGATCAGGAGAGGCGCTCGATCACCATGGCCATGCCCTGGCCACCGCCGACGCACATCGTCTCCAGGCCGATGGTCTTGTCGTGGAAGTTGAGGCTGTTGATGAGCGTGCCGGTGATCCGGGCGCCGGTCATGCCGAACGGGTGACCGACGGCGATCGCACCACCGTTGACATTCAGCTTCTCGATCGGGATCCCGAGCTGCTGGTAGGACGGGATGACCTGGGCGGCGAAGGCCTCGTTGATCTCGACCAGGTCCACGTCGTCGATGGTCATGCCGGCCCGCTGCAGAGCCTGTTTCGACGCCTCCACCGGCCCGAGTCCCATGATCTCGGGCGACAGCGCGGTGACTCCGGTCGAGATGATCTTCGCTAGCGGGGTTACGCCGAGGTGCTCGGCCTTCGCCGCACTCATGATGACGACTGCGGCGGCACCGTCGTTGAGCGGGCAGCAGTTGCCCGCCGTGATCCGGCCGTCGGGGCGGAAGACCGGCTTCAGTCCGGCCACCGCCTCCATGGTGACGCCGGGGCGCGGACCGTCGTCTGTGGACACAACCGTCCCGTCGGGCAGTGTCACTGGAGTAATCTCGCGGGCCCAGAAGCCGTCGGCTATAGCCTTCTCGGCGAGGTTCTGCGACCGTACGCCGAACTCGTCCATCTCTTGCCGGGTCACGTTGTAGACCTGGGCAAGGTTCTCCGCGGTCTGGCCCATGGCAATGTAGACGTCGGGGATCTTGCCACTGTCCCGTGGATCAGTCCACGTTGGAGTGTCAGCGCCCTCGCGCTCCTTTGATCGGGCGTGCGCCTCGTCGAACGTCGGGTTCTCCCACGGTCCGCCGACGATCGCCTGCGCCTCCGGCGGAAGGCCGTCGGAGTTGCCACGAATGAACCGTGAGACGGTCTCCACGCCGGCCGAGAGGAAGATGTCGCCCTCGCCGGCCTTGATGGCGTGGAAGGCCATCCGCGTGGTCTGCAGCGACGAGGAGCAGTAACGGGTCAGTGTCGCGCCGGGGAGGTTGTCGTAGCCCATGAGCACCGCGACGACGCGGGCCATGTTGTAGCCCTGCTCACCGCCGGGCAGGCCGCAGCCGAGGTAGAGGTCGTCGATGTCGCGCGGGTCAAGCTGAGGCACCTTGCCGAGCGCGGTCTGGATGATGGTTGCGGTGAGGTCGTCGGGGCGCAGCGTGCCGAGCGATCCCTTGAAGGCTCGACCTATCGGAGACCGGGCGGTGGCGACGATGACGGCGTCGTTCGGGTTGAGAGCGCGCATACCCGTCACGTTACCGCCCGGTATCTGGCGCCCGATAGGGAGCGGCGGTGTCAGTCCTTGATCGGCGAGGACAGGTTCGCTGCGGCGGCGAGGGCAGGGTAGAGCGCGAAAGCGAGCACCCGGTATCCGTCGGCCGATGGATGGAAGCCGTCATGGCAGAGCATGCCCTCGTCGGCCCGGAACACCGGACCCACCTGACCGGCAACGTCCACTACTGTGGCACCGGCCGAACGGGCGGCGCTCGCCTGTGCTCGGGCCACCCTGCGGCCGTACCAACCGGCGATTTGCCGTAGCGGCTGAGCGATCGCCCGCACCGCACCCAGATCCGGGCAGGTACCGACGACGACCGCGGTGCCCGCGTCACGCAGTCGGCGCACGGCGGTCGCGAGCGCCGCCGCAGCCTCGCCAGGGCGAACCAGGTGGGTGGCGTCGTTGGCGCCGACGAGGATCACGGCCAGGTCCGGCCGCTGGCCGAGCTGAGCTCGTGCGACCTGGGTGGCCAGGTCGGCACTGCGCGCCCCGGCGACGGCGACGGTGGACAGCGCCACGCTCGCCCCTGCGTCGGCAAGCATTTGCGCGAGCTGGCCGCCGACCGTGTCCTCGACGGCGTCGACACCTACGCCGAGTGCGGTCGCGTCGCCGAGCAGCATCAGTCGCAACGCCGGCTTGTCGCCCGGACCGAGCGAGGCGCGCACGGCCAGGCCCAGATCGGGCTTGGCGTACGACCGGGACCGCGCCGCGAGCGCCTCGGCGGCGAGCAATGCCGCACCGCCGAGCGTGCCAGCGATGAAGGCGATCCCGGCGCCTTGGGCGAGGCGGCGGACGACCAAGCGAGCGTTCACAGCCGCACCTCCCGTCTCACGATCGGCCTCAACTGGCCTCCGTCAGGGAGGGTACGGCCAATCCCACCGGTTGTGCAGCCGCCGAACCGGTCGTACTGAGCGTGTCCTCCTCGGCGGTGAGTCCGAGCACGGCGAACGCAGTCGGCAGCACCACATCCGCTGCGACGCGGTAGCCCCGAGCGGACGGGTGGTAGCGGTCGGGGCCGAACATGGCGTGCGGGTCGGCGTTGAACATCGGTCCGATCAGGTCGCCGAGCGACACCGCGTGGGCACCCTCACGCTCGACGGCGATCCGTTGCGCGGCCGCCATCTGACGACACCACCGCCGGGCGAGCCAGCGCAACGGCGGCTGGATCGGCCGGACCGTTCCGAGGTCCGGACAGGTGGCGACGACGACGTCGGCGCCCGCGCTTCGAAGGGCCCGCACCGCTTCGGCGAGATAGCCGACCGCGCGCTTCGCGTTCGCCCGGGTCGCCACGTCGTTGGCGCCGATGAAGACGATGGCGAGGTCGACCCCGGCATCGAGGACGGTCTCCGCCTGCGCTGGCAGCCAGGCCGAGACGGAGCCGACGACGGCCGGACAGGTGAGCCGCACCGGGCGCTGCACGGCGGCAGCAATGGCACTGGCGAGCAGCGCACCCGGTGTTTCGGCTCGCGTGTGTACGCCGTACCCCGCCGCGGTCGAGTCGCCCAGGACGGCCAGTCGCAACGGCGTTGCGTCGCCGTACTCCCGTCCGTACCACCCGCCGCACCGCGGTGGCGGCGCCTCCGCCCCGGGGATCGTCCAGCGGGCCACCAGCAGCTGACCGCCGAACACTCCGACGGCTAGAGTGCCAGCGGCCGCGACTGCTCCACCGGCGAATGCGGCGGCGGTGCCGATCCGACGCTGCCAATGCACGACAGCCGGGTCGCCCATGATCCCTCCCACCATTCAGCTGTGATCTTCAACATTACCGTCGCGTGGCCACCGATATGCGTGAGCTGTGTGCGAACGTCTGGTTTAGATTCCCTCCTGCGCGGCTATCGTTGGTGCATGTCCGCACGCCTGCGTCGCCGTACCGCGCTGATCGCCTTCTTCCGCGTCTTCAAGCCCGGAACGCCCGGCATCGCGCGGCGACTTGGCGCGATGCCCCGCATGATCAAGGCTTCGCTGCGTGGCGAGTACGACGGCGGACTCCGGATCTTCCTCATGGCCGCCGCATCGCTCTACATCTTGTCGCCACTCGACGCGATCCCTGAGCTCTTCCTTTCGGTCTTCGGTCTGATTGACGACGCGTTCGTGCTGGCGTGGCTCACCGGCACGCTGCTGTCGGAGACGGAACGGTTTCTCGAGTGGGAGAAGACCAAGGGTCGCGGGCCGTCGGTGCTTGTGGCTGAGGCCGTTCAGCCCTGACCGTTTGGGCTTCCCGGCCGGCACGGCCGAGGAGCGCGTCGGGCGAGCGCCAGCGAGCCTGCGCGCGACGCGGGCTGCAACGGGACATCGTCTAGGGTACGGGGATGCGCTACTTCGACAACGTCGTCGAGATGATCGGCAACACACCCCTGGTCCGGTTGAACCGGGTCAGCGAGGGCATTGCGGCCACGGTCTTGGCCAAGGTGGAATACGTCAACCCCGGCGGCAGCGTGAAGGACCGCATCGCGCTGCGCATGGTGGAAGAGGCCGAGAAGGCGGGTCTGTTGAAGCCCGGCGGCACCATCGTCGAGCCGACCAGCGGTAACACCGGCGTTGGCCTGGCGCTGGTGGCGCAGCTCAAGGGATACCGATGTGTCTTCGTCTGCCCGGACAAGGTGAGCGAGGACAAGCGCAACGTGTTGCGGGCGTACGGCGCCGAGGTCGTAGTCTGCCCAACTGCCGTGGCGCCCGAGGATCCCCGCTCCTACTACCTCGTCTCGGACCGGCTGGCGCTGGAGATCCCGGGCGCGTGGAAGCCCAACCAGTACTCCAACCCGGCCAACCCGCAGTCCCACTACGAGACCACCGGTCCGGAGCTGTGGGAGCAGACGGACGGCCGGATTACCCACTTCGTCGCGGGTGTCGGTACCGGCGGCACGATCTCGGGCACCGGACGCTACCTCAAAGAGATCTCCGACGGCCGGGTTCGCGTGATCGGTGCCGACCCCGAGGGGTCTGTCTACTCTGGAGGGACGGGCCGGCCGTACCTGGTCGAGGGCGTCGGCGAGGACTTCTGGCCGGACACCTATGACCGTACGGTCTGCGACGAGATCGTCGAGGTATCGGACAAAGACTCGTTCACGATCACCCGCCGGCTCGCCCGCGAGGAGGGCCTGCTGGTGGGCGGTTCCTGCGGCATGGCTGTGGTGGCCGCGCTCGAGGTAGCCCGGCGGGCGTCGCCCGACGACGTGATCGTCGTGCTGCTTCCCGACGGCGGCCGCGGCTACTTGTCGAAGATCTTCAATGATGAGTGGATGGCCCGGTACGGCTTCCTGCACCCCGCCTCGGCAGAGTCCACAGTGGCCGCTGTACTGGCCGGCAAGGGCCTGACCATGCCGGAGATGGTGCACGTGCACCCGACCGAGACCGTGCGCGACGCAATCGACTACATGCGCGAGTTCGGGGTGTCCCAGTTGCCCGTGCTCAAGGCGGAGCCGCCGGTGGTGACTGGTGAGATTGCCGGTTCGATCGCGGAGCGGGACCTGCTCGACGCGCTCTTTACTGGTCAGGCGCATTTGCATGACATGGTGGAGCGCCATATGGGTCCGCCGCTGCCCATGGTCGGCGGCGGCCAGCCGGTCAGCGAAGCGGTTGCACTGCTGGAGAAGGCGGACGCCGCGATCGTGCTCATCGACGGCAAGCCGGCCGGCGTACTGACCCGGCAGGATCTGCTCGCGCACCTGGGCGCCGGCCTAACTGCCTAGCTGCGCGGGGATCGCGATCACGTCGACGAATGCGCCCCGGCGAAGCACGGTGAGCGGGAGCCGGGCGCCGATGGCCGAGCCGAGCATGAGCCGCTGCACGTCCTGGACGCCCCGCACCGGTTTGCCGCCGGCGCTCACGATGATGTCGCCGAGGTAGAGCCCTGCCTTCGCGGCCGGGCTGCCGGGTACGACCTCCATCAGTCGCAGGCCTCGGCGCTGTTTGAGGTTCTGCGCTACCTGGGGCGGCAGCGGCGCGGGTGCCCCGGCGAGGCCGAGCCAGGCCCGCCGTACCCGTCCGGTGGACATCAGCTCCGAAATGATCGACCGGGTGGTGGAGTTGATTGGCACGGCTAGGCCGAGCCCGATGCCGGCGACGGCGGTGTTGATGCCAATCACCCGGCCCGACGAGTCCGCGAGCGCGCCGCCGGAGTTGCCCGGATTGAGGGCGGCATCGGTCTGGATCACGTCGTCGATCATGCGGGCTCGACGGCCGTCGCCGACCGGAAGGGATCGGCCGAGCGCGCTCACCACCCCCGCCGTCACCGAGCCGGCCAGCCCGAGCGGGTTGCCGACCGCGATCACGAGCTGCCCGATGCGGAGTTTGTCTGCGTCGCCGAGCGTCGCCGGGGGCGCGCCTCCGTCACGGACCCGGAGTACCGCGAGGTCGGCCAGCGGATCTACCCCCACAACGTCGAAGCGGCTCTCCGTGCCGTCGCTGAACTCGGCGAGTCCGGACTGCGCGCCGGCCACCACGTGGGCGCTGGTGAGGAGGAACCCGTCGTCAGTGAAAGCGACGCCCGAACCGGCGCCCTCGCCCCGGTTGGTCCGGACGACGAGGGCAGCGACGCTGGGCAGGATTTTCGCGGCGACGGTGGTGACGACGGTTGAGTATGCGTCAAGGGCTTCAGCGTCCGAGGGCATGCGGGCATCCAGGCTCGAGGGGAGATCCGACGGCGATGGGAGTTGCGTGGGCATGTGGGGAACAACATCCGGCGCCGGCAATTGATTGCCGGGCGCCGTTCGCTTTCGGCGAAGCGGGTTCCATGCCATGCCTTAGCCAATCACGCCGTGGCAACCCCCTCTACCGCTCGAACGGCTAGGTCAGGCAAACCTCGGGGAGGTCGAACCAGCGCAGCTCTTCGAAGCCCGCCGATACCCGCCGACCGGCCCCGGCCGGAGCCTCCACTGCCGGCTGGTCGGCGAGCTTGGTGAAGAGTTCCCGGGCGTCGGCCAGGTACTCCGATAGCGCCGACTCTGGCGCGCGTTCGTGCCGCGACGGCCACCGAAGCCGGCCCTGGGCGTCGTATCGAAGCTGGGAAAGGCGCAGGGGCGGCTCGACCACGCCCGCCTTGTGCCGCCATAGTCCCGTGGTCGGGTTGAACCGGTACTCGGGCAGCAGCAGCCAACCATGGCGAGCGACGAGATCGACCGCCTGGACTATGTAGTCGAAGGTCGCCTCGGAGATGAAGTAGTTGAAACTGACCCGCACCCAACCCGGCTTGATGCCCTCGCAGCCATTGACAATCTCCTGCTCGAACCGGTGCGATTGTTCGAGGTCTATGCCCAGCAAGCGGTGGCCGTACGGGCCGGCACACGAACAACCGCCGCGCGACTGGATGCCGAACAGGTCATTGAGGACCGCGACCACGAAGTTGTGATGCAGGTACTGTCCCTGCGGCCGACGCACCACAAAGGACAGTATCGACAGACGGTCCGCATCAACGTTCCCGAGGATCTGAATGGACGGATTCTCCTGCCAGGCCTGCACGGCCCGGTGCAGGAAGGATTCCTCGTGCGCCCGAATCACGTCGGTTCCTACGGCCTGCTTGAGCCCGAACACCAACCCGGCTCGAATCGACTCGACAATTGCGGGTGTGCCGCCCTCTTCACGGTGGGCTGGATCGGACAAGTAGTGGTGGTCTACCGCGTTCACGTAGTCGACGGTGCCGCCACCGGGCACGGTGGGCACACGATTGCTCAGCAGGTCCCGCCGTACCACAAGCACTCCGGGGGTACCCGGGCCGCCGACGAACTTGTGCGGAGACAGAAAGACCGCGTCCTTGTACGCCTTGGGGTGCTGGGTGCAGCGACCGTACATCTCGATCTCGACGTATGGTGCCGCCGCCGCGAAGTCCCAAAAGGACAGTGCGTCGTAGCGATGGAGGAGGTCAGAGATCGCGTGCGCGTCGGTGACGATGCCGGTCACATTGGAGGCGGCCGAAAACGAACCGATCTTGAGCGGACGGTTCTGGTGACGGATGAGTTCGGCCTCGAGCAGCGTGATGTCGATGTGCCCGTCCCGGTCCTCCGGGATTACCACGACGTCGGCGATAGATTCTCGCCACGGCAGTTCGTTGGAGTGGTGCTCGAACGGCCCGATGAACACCACCGGCCGGTCCGCCGCCGGGATCTGGTCGGTAAAGCCGAACCGGTCGTCGAGCTCGGCAGGGATCCGGATCCCGAGAATCCGCACCATCTTGTCGATCGCTCCGGTTGCCCCGGAACCAGTAAAGATCACCACTGTCTGCTCATCGCCACCGACCGCATCCCGGATGATCTGGCGGGCGTCCTCGCGCAAGCGCGTGGTCTGCAGTCCGGTGCCCGACGACTCGGTGTGCGTGTTGGCGTAGCGAGGGAGGACCTCATCCCGGACGAAATCCTCGAGAAAGCTCAGCCCCCGACCAGAGGCGGTGTAGTCGGCGTACGTTACCCGCCGCGGGCCGAATGGTCCCCACATCACCTGATCGTCACCGATGACGCACTCGCGGATGTGGTGCAGCAGTGGGCTGTCGGGCGGTGACTCGGCCATGGCTCATTATGCGGCCCTCCGCCCGAAGCCCGCGAATCTGCACTGGTCAGCGCCCTTCTTGGTCCGTCCGAGTCGGGATCGCACACGCTGTCCGTTTGATCAGCTGTCCTGCTCGTACGTTTTCTATGGAGCTACCCGGAGGGTCGGGCTCCGACCAGGGGGAGGGGCTTTGAGCAAACTCGACCTCGTCGAGACCGATTGTCCGACGGATGTCGTCGATCGGCTGTTGTGGCGTAACGCGCAACGAATCCTGCACCGACACGTCGTCCGGCTCGACGGTACGTGCAATTGGTGTGGCCGGAATGCACCGTGCGGGCCCCGGGAGTTGGCAGCACGGGCCGACGAGGTGTCCCGAATGCCGTGGAACGAGGCTTGGGAAGCCCGGAACGAGATCACCCGGATGCTCCCGGTGGTCGCTGCCGACCTCGGCGGAAGGCGCCGCGGCACGGTACGCAACCAACGGTCCTTCGGCTAGTACAAAACAAGACTTCGCCCATGCGGTCGCGGGGTCAGGTGCTCCCGCCAGCGCCAACCGCGCCGCACGACCCGCCCCGCCACGGGCCGGCATGCCTCCGCCGGTCGAGCGCCTCCGGCCAGGCGCAATCCCGTGGAGCCCCGGGCGGGGCCGGAGGGTGAGGGTACGCGGCCTACGGTTCCCCCGCATTGATCGCAGTCGCGTACCCTCGCCCCACCGAGTCGAGTCTGGTGCGGGCAAGCGGCGGGCTAGCGCAGTGCTCGAGGGTTAGGTTGGAGCCATGGCTGAGCTGCTCTCGAAGGCCGACATTGACACGCACCTGGCCAAACTGGACGGGTGGTCCGGCGACACCGGTGGAATCGCCCGTACCGCGAAGTTGCCCACCTTCCTTGGCGCCATCGGCGTCGTGGACCGGGTGGCGGCGGTGGCGGAGGAGATGGACCACCACCCCGACATCGACATTCGTTGGCGCACCCTGACATTCATCTGCGCCACGCACTCGGCCGGTGGCGTCACTATCAAGGACATCAATCTCGCTCGGCGCATCGACGAAATCGTGGCGACGTCCGCCTGACCTCGTCGAGGTCCGACGGTACGGGTCCGTCGCGACTGGATCGGATAGTGCCGTCGCGTGATCGACCGGGACCTTGTTCCCGCCCGGATGGCCTGCAGACACAGCGCCGTCTAGGTACCGGGAAGCCTGTATACGTGCTGGTCGACGCCCGGGACACGGGTCAAGGGCCTGCCTTCAATTGCGAAGGCAGGCCCTTGCCCAATGTGGAGGGTTGTTCAGGCGTTGGCCGCAGCCGCTCGAAGTTCCGCCACCTCAATCTTGGTCATCTTGAGCATCGCCTGCATGGCCCGGCCGGAACGTCCCGGGTCGGGGTCCGACAGCAGTTCGTTGAGGGCGGCAGGTACAACCTGCCACGACAGGCCGTATTTGTCTTTCAGCCAGCCACAGGGCCCGGGTTGGCCGCCATCGGCCGTGAGCGAATCCCAGTAGTGGTCGACGTCGGACTGGTCCTTGCAATCCACCACGAACGACACCGACTCGTTGAACGTGTAGTGCTCAGGGCCGCCGTTAAGCGCGGTGAAGTCCTGCCCGTCCAGCTGGAACTGGACGATCATGGCAGCGCCTTCCGGGCCCGGACCGCCCGCCCCGTATCGCTGAACCTCGGTGATCTTCGAGTCGGGGAAGACGCTGGTGTACAGCGCGGCGGCCTCTTCGGCCTGGTTATCGAACCACAGAAACGGCGTGATCTTTGGCATGGCTGTCTCCTCCTGAGTGCGTTCTTGCCAACCTTCTACTTGGGAGACAAACCTGCGTTCGCTTCCTCGACATGTCGGGCGGAAATTCTTGCCCAAGTTTCCGGCGGCGGCCGGTGCGCTGGTGCTTCACACTGTGATGACGACCTTTGCGCGCGCATGCTCCATTTCCAGGTAGCGGATGGCCTCGGCTGCCTCGCTGAGCGGGTAGGTCCGATCGATGACCGGCGTGACCTTCCCGGACTCAACGAGTGCCCTCAGTGTCGCGAGGTTCTCCCTGCTCGGCTTCGCCTCGAGTGCGACACGCGTTGGCGGACGAAGCGGGAAAGCAACTGCCCCCTGATGATGAGACCGATCGGCCCGACGAAACTGCCACCGTTGGACACGCCACCACCGGACAGGATGAGGGTCCCCGCGGGTGTGAGCGCGCGGCGGAGCTCGGTCAATGATCGGTTGCCCACCAGGTCGAACACGACGTCGTAGCGCCGTACGTTGCGGGTGAAGTCTTCCCGGGTGTAGTCGATGACGTGGTCAGCGCCGATCGACCGGACCAGGTCCACGTTCCTGGTACTGCACACGCCGGTCACTTCCGCGCCGTACGACTTGGCGATCTGTACGGCGAACATGCCCACGCCACCGGACGCGCCGTTGATCAGGATCCGCTGTCCGGGCTGTATCCGAGCCAGGTCGCGCACGCCCATGAGGGCCGTATTGCCCGCCAGCGGTACGGCGGCGGCCTGCTCGAACGTCAGGTTGGCCGGCTTGGGCTCCACCACCCCGTCCGGGACACAGACGTACTCGGCGAATGCCCCGTCGACTTCGCCGAACACCTCGTCACCGGGGCGAAACCGTTGCACCCCCCGGCCGACCGCTTCCACCCGACCTGCGAAATCCGTGCCCCGGACTTTCACCTTGGGCCCGTTGCGTCCGAACGTGGTTCGGTCCAACAGCCGCGCGACATACGGGTCTCCTCGCATGACGTGCCAGTCGCGCGCGTTGACTGCGGCCGCATTAACCCGTACGAGCACCTCATTCTCGGCCGGCACCGGCTGGTCGATCTCCCTGAGCTTCAGCACGTCAGCGGAGCCATAGCGGTCCTGGACGATAGCCTTCACGGGGTCTCCTCATGACTAGGTTCCGTCGCCCAGGTGTACGGTGTACACCCTCGTTGTGAGAGACTAGGTGTACGCCGTACACCTGTCAAGCGGCGACAGCTGTTTGAAAGGGCGGTGGGCGAGATTGGCTCAGCAGGCGGACGTCCAGCGGCGAGTCCCGCTAAGCAGGGACCGCGTGCTGCGCGCCGCCGTGTCGCTGGCCGACCAGGCCGGCATCGAATCGCTCAGCATGCGCAAGCTCTCTCAGGAGTTGGGCGTCGTGCCGATGGCGCTCTACAAACATGTCTCCAACAAGGACGAGCTCCTGGACGGCATGATCGATGTCGTCGTCAGCGAGATCCAGCCCCCGGTCCACGGAACGGACTGGAAGAGCGCTGTACGCCAGAGGATTCTCTCGGCACGACAAGCGCTTCTCCGTCACCCGTGGGCACCTCAAGTGATCGAATCACGTACCGCCGCCACCCCGGCCGTGTTGGAGTACATGGACTCGATGATCGGAATGTTCCGTGGCGGTGGCTTCTCCGTCGATCTCACCCATCACGTCATGCACGCCATGGGGAGCCGGCTATTGGGATTTACTCAGGAGCTCTTCAACGACTCACGGGGCGCTGCCCCCCAAGTGCCCGCAGAAATGCTGCGGGAGATGGCAGTGAAGTATCCATATGTCACGGAGATAGCCATGGCGGCGGCCCACGTCGAGGAGTCGATCGTGGGTCAAGGTTGCGATGACCAGTTCGAGTTCGAGTTCGCCCTGGATCTGCTCCTGGACGGGCTCGAAAGGCTCCGGCAGCAGGGGTGGACGTCTACGGACTGACGGCAGCGTACTGAAGCGGGACGGCGGGCAGCACCAACGCTCTGCAGCTAGTTGATGCGTATCGACACCGAGATGCTCCTCGGCGAGTCGAAGCCTCCGTGGATCTGGGTGAAGGACAGGGTGATATCGGCCGCGCCCGGCGCGATCACGCCGTCGAAGACGACATTGCCGAACACCTCATCCGCGGGCGGCACGACAATCGACGAATCCCCGGCGGCTGGATCGGCCTTCAGCGTGGCGTCGGTAGTCGTCAGCTGAGTCCTGGCGAAGGTCGGCAGCGTGAGCGTGTCGGATCCAGTATTCTTCGCCTTGATGTCGATCATTGTCACTTGATCGTTAACCCGAACGCTCAGCACCGTGATGGTCAGCGGACCGGCGCTGTTCGAAACCTGTTGCGCCAACCGTTCGACGCCGCGGTCTCTGGTCTTACTAACCCAGGGCGGTTCGGCGATCTTGGATAGCTTGTCAGCCGCCCATGTCACGCCCGTCGTGACGGCGTACCCACCGCCGGCGCAGAGTCCCAGCAACACCACTACCCCGAGGATCAAGCCAGCCCCGCCCCGCCGGCGCGGCTGACCGTCGAGAGTGGACCCGGGCGCTGCGGGATGAGGCGCTGGATGGCTGCCGTAGGGCGGGGGAGCGCCGGGATAGGACCCGGGAGCAGAGATGACTTGCGGCCGCCGCTCCGCCTTGGACTGTTTGGCCAGATCAATCGCGCCGAGACTCAGCGCGCTAACAAGACCAACACCGCTGGAGAGGAGCAGGTTCGTCGTCTTATCGAGGTGAAACCGGGTCAGGTAGTCCGCCAGTCCAGCGCCGAGTGTTGCGACCAGGTAGGCCAGCGCAACCAGGCTGAAGTACCTGAATAACCTGCGGCCTCCCATGCGGGCAGGCTAGTGACGAAACACGCCGGCCACAACGGCCAAATGTACGACCGGGCCGAAGCCCGGGGCAATCACTCATCCGAATGACTCGTCATCGGGTCGCTGATGAACGGTGCCTCGACCCATGCGTGTGTCGAGGCACCGTCGATGTCACGCGTTGAGCATGGGTGTGGTCGGCAGCCCCAACGGCCGCTCAGCGAACGCCTGATCAGCCGCGACGGCGTAACACGCGTTCTCACTAGAGTCGCCGAGCGTCGTATCCACCCAGCTCTGAACCGACTCGACCGAGTCAGACTCCCACAGACACGTGATCTCGGTGAGGTCCACGCTCGGGTAGAACTGAAGAACCTTGACTGCCTCCGGAGCACCCTCACCCGAGATCAGTCGCTGCCCGCGCGAAAGGGCGATCTCCGGATTCTTGATGTGATGCTGGACCACGACATACATGGCGCGTCCCCTCTTGCTTCGGTTGTTGGTGTGTCTACGACGCTAGGGCGGCATGGACGGCTTCGCGTCCCCAAGACTCACCAACATCGGGCTGATGTGGCATGGTCACTGCTAACCACTCGTCCGATCACACGAGGTCGTGCTTGTAAGCGAAGGCACTCGCGGCCGTTCGCGATGACACGCCAAGCTTCGCGAAGATGTTCTGCAGGTGACGGGCCACCGTGTGCTCGCTGACCACGAGCGCGGTCGCGATCTCTCGATTGCTCATCCCGGCCGCGACTAGACGAATGACCTCCTGCTCGCGCGGACTAAGGCCGTGCACCTCGTCGGATTCCGCGGTCGGCGCGAGACGCTCGGTCGCCGCTAAATCGGGCTGCGCGCCGAGTTCAGCGAACGTTGCGCGAGCCGCCCGGACCTCAAGTACCGCCGAATCCTCGTCGGCCAGCATGCGACAGGCCCGCCCGAGCAGTACCCGGCTGCGCGCCGCCTCGTACGGCGCTTCGAGCTGCTGCCACACGTTCCAGGCGCGACGCAGCACCGCCAGGGCGGCCTGCGGGTCGCCCTCTGCAAGGGACAAGGCTCCTCGGGCGTGCCAGGACACGGCGTGGATAGCCTCGCTCGCTTGCTGTGCGGCGATTTCATCGAGCTCGTCGCAGGCGACGGCGGCCGCGTCTAGGTCCCCCGCGGTCAGCATGATCTCGACGTACGCGGGCAGCAGTGCCAACCGCGGCAACCCGCGGGCCGACTCCGATGCGGCCCGGCGGATGGTCGCTACCGCCGACGCGAGCCTGCCCTGCGCTAAACGCATGAGGGCGAGGCCAGGCTGTGGTTCGCGCCCGAGGCCGCTCGCCTTTCGGTAGCTTTCCTCCGCAAGCTCAAACTCGCCGCGCAGACGGCGTACCTCGCCCTCGCGGTAGGCGGCGTCACCGCACGCGAGCCGGTTGAGCGCACCCCGTGTGTACGGTTCGCCGAGGCGACGCAGCTCGGTGAGCGCATCCTCCCACGCACCGCCGAGCGTCATGATCTCGGCGCGGTGCACCAGGCAGACGCCGTTGTGCGCCAACATGTCGGGCTGCTGCGCGCACCATCGAGTTAAGGCCACCGTCCATTCCCGAACCCGGCGTAGCTGGTAGACGCTGCGGCAGAACGCGATCGTGTTGCAGTACACGATGCCTGCGACGATCGGTGAGAGCTCTCCCGACGTGACCGCCACCATCGTCTCGTCGATGAGCCGTACGCCCTCCTCCGCTCGACCCAGCCGGACCAGCGCGTGCCCGTGCTCCATCATGCCGATCGCGGCCAGGTCGCGATCACCGAAGCGCTCTCCGATCTGAGTGATCTCAGCTGCGGCAACAAGAGCACTCGTGGCGTCGCCCCTGGTTAAGTGCTCCAGCATCTCGCCGACCAGCACGTATCCGCGCTCGGCAACGTCACCTTGCTCGCGGTCGAGCAACCGCTTGGCCCGCGCGAACCAGCCGAATGCTGGGGCTGCCTGCCCACGGAAGAGCCAGCTGTGCCCGATCCAAAAGGCACAGCGAATCGCTGGCATCGGCGCGTCCGCATCCAAGTGGGCCTGGTAGGCGCGTTCCAATGCGTGCATGTATTCGTCATCACGGCCGAGCATGTACGCCGCCCGTCCGAGCAGTTCGAGATCCGTGGCCCGCAATCGCGTCCGAACGTCCGCGGCGGCCAACGCCTCGTAGGCGTCCCGCCAGCCTGCCTGCGCGAACAACAGTCGCGCCCGTTCGAGATCGGCGACGGAACCCACGACCCCTCCCATCCGCGCAGTCCACACGGCATACGCCGGAGGCTCGACGCAGTCATCACATGATGGCGGCGGCACGACCTAGAGCCTAGTCGGCGCGGCACCATGCAGTACGGCCGCAGCCTCGATGTCCACCCCCGTTCCTCTGTGTCACGAGTCAGCGAAGAGTCGGCTTGGCCCGGAACCGGCATCGGTCGAGCTTTGCTGAGGACTGTCCACAACAGACTTGCGCCGACCCCCAATACACGGGTCGAGGCCAGTGCAATCGAGAGGGCTAGCGAGCTGCGGACCGGTCCGCGGGACACCGACGGGCAGGTCAGATCGTGGAGTGGCTCAGAGCGAGATCTCCGAGATCTTGATGGGTGCGGACGGACGCTGGCATATCCTCGGCCCCGGCCTGTTCCAAGACAGCGACCGCCGGCTATAGGATCAGCCGCCAACAGGACGGCGTAGCGATGGGCGAGATCGAGCGCTCGGGAAGGTCATGAGGATTGTCGGGTGAACGAGGGCGATCTGACGGCTCTGCTACGTGAGCACGCTTCGAGGCATTCGGTGCCGGGGGCGGCAATCGGCATCCTTCGTGCAGGGACGGCCACGACCGCCTACTACGGCGTGGCCGACGTGAGCACCGGCGAGTTGGTCACACCCGAGACGCTCTTCAGCGTTGGGTCTTTGACGAAGTCGATGGTCGCTACGGTGATCGCTCGTCTCGCGGAAGAGGGCCGGCTGTCGCTGGATGATCCGGTGGCCGCGCATGTGCCGGAGCTGCACGGCGGCGGCTGGGCCCAAGGCGCGACCCTTCGAGACCTCCTCGCGAATCGCTCCGGGCTTCCGCTGCGCGCCGGGCTGGAGTTCGACTTTGCCGCGCGAGGGGGCGAGGACGACGGTGCCCTCTCGCGCCTCGCTGCGGATGTCCCGGCAGGCGTACCCGCGGCCACGTTCTGGTCGTATACGAACGTGGGCTGGTGTTTGCTCGGGCGGGCGATCGAGACCGCGACGGGCGCTGCTTGGGAGGACGCGATGCGGCATCACCTCGCCAACATGGGTATGCGCGAGACGACCTTCGCCACGGGCGCCACGACGAAGCGGCGCGCATCGGGGCACGACATCACGGCCGAAGGCCAGGTGCCTGTTGGGCCGTTGCTCGCACGCGCATACGGGCCTGCCGGCGCCACTACCGTCTCGACGGTCACGGATCTCCTTCGGTTCGCTGCCGTCCACCTTGAGGACCCCTCACTTGCCGCCTTGCGTGAGGTGCACGCGGAAGTTTCGATCTATGGCTGGCTGGACTCCTGGTGTCTCGGCTGGGCCAGGTTCGACTGGGAGGGCGGTGACGTTTGGGGGTGGGACGGCCTCATCAGCGGCGAGCGCTCGGTTCTGCGGATCATGCCGGAACATGGGGTCGCCATCGTGTTGATGACGAACGGCAGCACCGGCCGTGCGATGTACCGCTCGCTCTTCGTCGACCTGATGGGGTCGTTGTTCGAGATCGATGTCCCGCCGCTGTCTCTCGACTCATCGCCCAATGCAGCCGGCCACCTCTCGCGCTTCGCCGGGATCTACGCATGGCCCGACCGACGGGTGGACGTTCGGTCGCCGGGAGCCGTCTCCTTATCAAGACCGATCAGGGCGTAAGGGACGCGCTCCCGCTCGACGAGCGGACCTTCCTCGTGGACGCCGCGGATCCGGACAACCCCACGGTGACCTTCGGCCCGGACGACGCAGCCGGGCGGCCGCGGGTGCTCTACGTCATGCTCTGGGGACTGCCACGTATCGACGAATGAATGTACTCGCTAGCGACGGGATGACAGGCGGTCCAACGCCAACGCATATCGACGTGAATGGAACGCGACTGTGGTTCGACGTGGATGGATCCGCGCTCGTGCCTAACGGAAATCTAGCGACAGAGGCGGAGTCAATCGGGTGAGGTCGCTTCGGCCACGGAGCGAGGCGCACGGACCTGATGGAACTGCACATTCCCCTCCGGCACCATCCATGTCATTACCGTTACCGCGAGCCGTCCCGCCTGCACCGCCGGGTCAGCGCTCGCGAGATTGCGAGCCGTATCGGCGTCGACCGCCCACACGGACAGCCCGCGCAGGGTGGGGTCGTCCTGGTCGGTGAGCGGGCCGCGGCCCCGCACTAGTCCACGGGCCTGCAGGTCGGCCCCGTAAGCGAGGTGGCGGTCCTGCAGGTCGGCGGCCTCCTCGTCCGTCATTGCTGGGGCATCCGGGCGCAGGACGAGCACGATCACGGTGTGTCGGTCGAAGCGCATGGCCGGCAGCGTACGCCGGTAGGTCCCCCCCACTCCCCGCACTCCCGCCAACCGCGAAGAACGGTCACCCGGCGACGGTTCCAGATTGGGATTCACCTCGGTACCACCTGACCCGGTGTGGGCACCGTCCGATCGTGCGCTCTGAAGCGAACTGTCCACAAGAGACTGACTCCGGCCTGTGCATGCGGGTCGAGCTCCAATCCTACGTCAGGAGATGTCGCGCATCACCTCGGCTGGTGACGGCATCGCCGCGATCTCCTGCGCTAGATACCTAGCGGAAGTGCGGAAGTTCGGATCGCCGAGAACGGCGCGGGCCGCGGACTCAACCGCCTCCGCGGTGAGGTCGGGCGGCATCAGCGCCAGCCCCGCGCCGCTCTGCACGATGAGCTCTGCGTTGGTGAACTGGTCGGCACCGTGCGGCAGCGCGATCTGCGGTCGGCCCTGTGCCATCGCGCCGAACATGGTGCCGCTGCCGCCGTGGTGGACCACGAGGTCGACATGCGCCAACAGCTCGTCCTGCGGCACGTACCGTTCGACCCGTACTGACGCTGGCAACGGGCCGACCGAGGCGGGGTCGCCGTCGGGCCCGACGGTGACCAGAACGTCCACATCGAGCCGGCTTAGACCAAGCGCGGCAGCACGGAGGGAGTCCACCGCCTGGTACACGTACGTGCCGAGCGTCAGGTAGACGAGCGGCCGGGACTGCTGGACGACCCATGCTGGCAGCCCATTGCCAGGCGCGACCATGGATACGGGGCGCAGCGAGAGCCGCCGTGCGGGCTCGGCAGCAGCCGGATCACGCAGGCTCGGTGGACAGATGTCGAGGTACGCGTTCTCGGCGAAGAAGTCGGGCATCGGCTCGGCTGACGTCCATAATGGAGCAATGTAGCTGAGCCCGGCCTTGTATCTGGCGTGGTCCATCTGGCGGCTCAAGGCATGACCAACCGCCCGAATGCCGGCGAGTCGCGCGGCGACCGCCCCGCCGAACTGGGTCTCCTCGTACACCACCAGGTCCGGCTTCGTCCGCTCCAAGAGTGGCACTAGGTCGGCTGTTGTCGCCTCGGCCGCCACCTCGGCGAATGCGATGAGTCCCAGCTCAGGCCCGGGCCGGATAGCGGGGTAGCGCTCGGCTGCCAGCCGTGATGCCTCTGCAATGGAGATTCCCACCGGATCGGCCGCGAACCCAAGCTCCTTCACCAGTGGGACGAACGTGGGCCCGGTGCCGAACCGCACATCGTGGCCCGAGTCCTTGAAAGACGTGGCCAACGGCACCATCGGGAACAGGTGTCCGGCGGCGGGCAGGCAGCAGAAGAACACACGCATACTGACTATGCTGCCCCGGCCCTGACCGCCCGTCTGCGGATATCTACCTGTACGCGTGCGATCGCCTGGGAGGATCTCGCCGATCCGTCAAGGTCGTGGCCAATCCGTTGTGGCGTAGTCGCAGTCCCCGTTGCGGTTCTTCGAATCCGAGAGGTGTCGCAGGTGGTAGCGGGCGACGCCGGTTGGTGCTACGTCAGGTCGGCTGACTCTGCCGAACGTCGGGAGCCCGGAGGAGGCGGACACAGAAGACTTTTCAGTGCATTGTCCTTTGGCGATTCGGTACACGGTGGATGACGCGCACGTCTGGCGCCATCCACCGTACGACCTGTGAACGCCGCGAATTACCGCAACGACTTCAACCCTGCGCGCATCTCATCCACCAGGAGCTTCGGCTGTTCCCACGCCGCGAAGTGCCCGCCCTTGTCGAGCTGGTTGTAATGGATGAGGTTGGGATAGGCCCGCTCCGCCCAAGTCCGCGGCGTATGGATGACCTCGTCAGGAAAGACGCTCAGCGCAACCGGGATGGTGATGTTCTTGGGTCCCAAGTCGGTCTTGGCGAACCCCTCCCAATAGAGACGCGCCGCAGAGATTGTCGTGTTCGTCAACCAGAACAGCGTGGCGTTGTCGAGCACATCGTCCCGGGTAAGGCCTGTCGACTCCCCGTCGAAAGCACGTGCGATGAGCTGCAAACTAGCCGGGTCGTGGTCGAGCAACCAGGCTGCCACGCCGACAGGTGAATCCGCGATGCCGTACAGCGTTTGCGGGTGCGACCCCATGAAAAGCTGTGTTGGAATGGTCTTGTACAAAGCGACAATCGTCTCGTACGCGCGCTTTTCCTCGGCCGAGAGACCTGACGGCGGCGGGCCGCCGGCCGCGGCCGCCTTGTTGATTTCGGGTGGAATCGCGCTGGGCAGGTTCGTGTGGAGACCGATCAATTCCGGATGTCCCTGCGTGGCCATCACGTCGTTGATAATCGCGCCCCAATCCCCGCCTTGCGCCACATATCGCGTGTACCCAAGGCGCTTCATCAGCACCGCCCAGGCACGTCCGATCCGGGCTTGGTCCCAGCCGGTCGTGGTCGGCTTCCCGGAAAACCCGTATCCCGGCATCGACGGAATCACCACATGGAAAGCGTCCGATGCCTTGCCGCCATGCGCTGTGGGATTGACGAGCGGGTCGATAAGCTTCAGCTGCTCGATGACCGAGCCGGGCCATCCATGCGTGACGATGACCGGCAGGGCATTCTCATGCTTCGAGCGAACGTGAATGAAATGAATGTCGAGGCCGTCGATTTCGGTGATGAAGTTCGGGTAGGAGTTCAGCCTGGCCTCGACCTTGCGCCAATCGTACTCCGTCGCCCAATAGCGGGCGAGCTTCTGCATAGTCGCGAGCGGCACACCCTGCGAGTCATCCGCGACCGGTTCCTTTTCGGGCCACCTGGTCGCATTGATGCGCTTGCGCAACTCGACGAGGTCCGCTTCCGGAAAGTTCACTTCAAACGGGCGGATGGCTGCCGTATCACTGCCACTCATGGATTTGCTCCCCACTAAGGATTAGGGCTTGAAGACCAGCGTGGCGGCAGGAAACAGTTGTTGCTGCTTAGCACCGTCAAAAGCGAGGGCCATTGCGGCTCGGCGTCTTCGACGTGCCGACTTTCCTTGTCGCCTGATGGTTGGATTGGGTGTGCTCGAAACGGCTTACACCCCACAACGACGCTAGCAGATGCGCTGTCCCTCGGAGGGCGTATCGCCGGTACGCGGCTCGGCACGCGTTGAAACTCCGCCGGTCGCCTCGCGAGCTTCGCGCGGCTCGCGCGGCTCACACGGCTCGCGAAGCTCACGCTGCTCGCGCGGCGGACAGGACTCGCGTCCTTCGCGCCCGTCGCGGGATTCACGACCCTCGCGTCCGTTGCGCCGATCTCGCGAATCCCCGTCGCGACCACGCGACTCGTGTCGTTCCGGACGGCGCCCGCGCGGCGCTCGGATCCACCCGCGTGCGGCGGTGGCTTGCGCCATCCACGATCATCGGCCGCGGCTGCGCGCCTCCCGCGGTGGCGCTGGTCGGGCACGAACATCCGGCGCGTCGAAGCACCCATGTCGGAACTAGCGCGCGGGCCTAGCCGCCCGCCCAGGCGTAGGTGACGAGGCCGAAAGGGCGATGAGCCACTTAGCAGACGACGCGGATTCGGACGACGACGCTTGTCGACCTCATAGCCGAGGGAGTCGTCTCGCGGCGCCGTACAGCCATCCGTCCAGCCAGAACCTGGGGGAACGCACGCACGCTCCGACACGCAAAGACACGCGCACCAGCGGCGATGCTCCGAGACTAGGTATCGAGGATCTTCTCCTAGTCAAGAAGTTGGCCACAGCCTGACGACCACGGCCGGTCAGGGTTGGAGGCGACGCCCGTCCAGCCGCGAGGCACGCCGAACAACCGCCACCGATCAATTGACAAAAACATTTTGTGCGTACAGGATGATTTTTGTGATGAGAGACCTCCTGTACTTGGAGCGCGTCGAGGAGGCCGAGACGCTGCTCAAACCGCAGCGCATCGAGGTACTGCGGCAGTTGGCCGAGCCGCGCTCGTGCACCGAGGTCGCCGCCCGCCTGGACCAGACCCAGCAGCGCGTCTACTACCACGTCAAGCGGCTCGTCGAGCACGGCATCGTCACCCAGGTCGCCGAGCGCCGGGTGCGCGGCATCAACGAGGGCGTCTACCAGGCCACCGCGCGCGCCTACTGGCTCTCCCCCCGCCTCGTCGGCCGGATCGGCCAACGCCAGCAACGCGACGAGGCCAGCCTCGGCTACCTCCTCGACCTCATGGAAGAGGTCCAGTCCGACGTCGCCGCCCTCCACAGCCAGGCGGCCCACCGGGACGGCCCAACACGCCGAAGAGCCCCACCAACAATCGCCTCGCCGAGCTGCCGGGCGCCACGCCGGCGAGCCGGACGCGGACGAGCCGGACCTGCCGTCGCTCGGCGTCTCCGGCGAGATCCGGGTGCGACCGGACCGGCGCCCCGAGTTCATGGCCGACCTGAAGGCCGCCCTGCAGGACCTCTTCACCAGATACGGCGGCGCCGAAGGTGACGCGTTCAAGCTCGCCGTCGCCTGCTACCCCGACCGCCCCCACGACGAAGACGACAGAAGTCGGCAAGGAGAAGACCGATGACCACGTTGAAGAAGCGCATCCGGATCGCCGCCCCGCCCCGCGCGGTGCACCGCGCTCTCACCGACCCGGCGGCGTTACAGGTCTGGCTCGCCGAACACGCCGAGGTGGACCTGCCCGACCGGTACCAGTTCTGGGGTCGCTTCACCCCGAACGGCGAAGCGCCGCACCAGCGCCTGCGGCACGTCGACGACAGCTCGCTGCGGTTCGACTGGGAGCTCGACGGCGTACAAACCACTGTCGACATTGGACTGGCTACCGAGTCGGAACCAGGCGGGGACAGCGGATCGACCCTGCTGACGCTCACCCAGACCGAGATACCCGGCTGGCCCGAGATACTGACGACCCCCGGCGACCGCAGTCTGATGCACACCTACTGGGCGCTGGCCCTGGCCAACCTGGCCGATTACGCCGAAGGGCGGGAACCCGTCGCGCAGTGCGACTTCACCAGCGCGGTGCTGCGCCACGAGGTGCTGATCGACGCCGATCGGCTGGCGGTCTACGCGTCGCTGACCGAGCCCGAGCAGTTCTCCCGATGGTCCGGCGTGAAGGTCGAGGCCGAGCTGCACCCGGGCGGCCGCTGGGCGATGGGCGGTTTCGAGGCGAACGGCCAACCCGCGCACATCGTCGACATCGAACCGGGGCGCTCGATGTCGATCGACTGGGGCGAGATGGTCCAGACCTGGGAGCTGGACGACTCGGACGGGCGCACCCGGCTGACGTTTGTCCACAGTGGATTCGACGAGACCCATCCGCCGTACGACGGCTGGCTGGGTGCGCTCGCCGGCCTGGCGGAACTGCGCCGCTACCACGAAATCAAGAACTGGCGCACCAGGTGGGTCGAGGTACAGCTCGAAGGCACCCCGGACGGACTCCTGACACTCAACTAGCCGACGGTTCGCAGGCCGCAACCGTGAGAGCCTGGAAAGTACCGGTTCAGATGGCTTTGGTCGGTGGTCGGGATGGTGCGTCCGCAACGGTTGATCCAGGAGAAGGTGCGTTCCACGGCCCATCGGCGGTGCAGGACGACGAAGCGGCTCGATCAATCAACTAGTGGCATCGAGACCAATCGGAGGTGTAGGGCGTGCGAAAGATCGTCGTGTGCGAGTTGTTGTCCCTCGACGGGGTTGCCGAGGCCCCAGATACCTTCTTCGGCTGGGACGACGCGGTGGACGCCAAACTTGCCGCTGTGATCCCGACACAGGACGCGGTCATTCTCGGCCGCCGCAGCTACACCGAGTGGGCGGAGTTCTGGCCGGGCAGCCAGATCGAGCCATTCGCGACATTCATCAACGGGGTCACGAAGTATGTCGCGACATCGACGCCCCTTGACCGAGATTGGGCCAATGCGACGGTGGTCGACGGCGGGCTGGTCGAATTCGTTCGGGATCTCAAGCAGCAGCGCGGAGGCGATGTCGGCGTCCACGGAAGTATCTCGGTCGCGCAGGCGCTGCTCGCCGCGGACGTTGTCGACGAACTCAAGCTCGTGATAGGGCCGATGATCGCCGGCCGCGGACGACGACTCCTCGACGGCTTGCCATCGATTCAGCTCGAATTGATCCAAAGCGAGATCTCACCGACTGGCTATCTGATCGTCGACTATCGCGTTATTCGTTAGAGCTTGGAAACCCGAGGGACAGCCGTGATCGTCGAGCAAACGACCGTGATCCCTGGGGGTTCGGCGCCGGCCAGGCGCCACCTTGGCCCGGGTCGAGGGCGTTGCTAAGCCCGCCGTACTGATCGGGCTGGAGCGGTCCCGGGCGCGCTATCGTCCGTGGCGTGAACCCTGTGACGCCGGCACAGCTGGCCGCGGTTCGGGGCGGTCTGCTCGGCCTCCTGATGGGGGACGCGGTGGGGGCAGTCGGCGGACAGCTGCCTGCGCAGGGGGCTCTGCCCGCGACTTCGGCCGGGCAACTCGCGTGTTTCACCGTGGAGGGCGTGATCCGCGCGAGTGTGCGATACAACCACAAAGGGATCTGCCATCCACCCAGCGTGGTCTGGCATGCGTACACCAGGTGGGCGGCGGGGCAGGGCGTGACCGGGATAGAGCCGTGGCCGGCTGAGGTCTGGCCGGACGGGTGGCTCGCCGACGTTCCGGCGTTGCGCATCCGGCGTGGTTCCGCACCAGCAACTGTCGCGGCGCTTCGAGGTCGGGCGAGGGGCACACTCGACAAACCCGTGGGAACCAGCCTCGGGGCGCACGCACTGATCCGTAGTCTGCCGGTTGGCTTGGCCGTGGGATGGCTGGGCCGGCCTGTCGCTTTCGCACGGGAGATCGCGGCGCTGACGCACGCTGTCCCAGCCGCGGACGTCGCCGGTGTGGGCGCATCCCTCCTGGCCAAGCTCGCCGGGGGGCATCAGTTCAATGAGGCTGTGCAACGTACGTTGGAGGACTGCGCTACCCACGTTTCGCGGTCGGCTACCTCGATTCTGGAAGAAGCATTGACCGCGGCGGAGTCCGACCCACGCCAGATCGATGTGCTGCGTAGGCTCGCATCCGACCGACAGGCAAGCTCGGCGCTGGCCGGCGGAGTCTACGTCGCGGCCTCATTCGCAGAGCCGGACCGGATTCGCGAGGCCGTGCTCTTCGCCGCCGACGTTGGCGAGCACGTCGCCGCGGCAGCCGGCGCATTTCTCGCCGCGGCCGCCGGCGTATTCGCGCTACCGGTCGATCTCGTCTCCCGGTTGGAGCTCGCCTGGGTCGCGGATGTGCTGGCGCAGGACCTCATCAGCGAGATCGTGGACAGCCCATCCGGCTCGGACTACGAGCCGGCTGCCGATCCGACCTGGTGGAACCGATACCCAGGGTGGTAGGCGGACCTCATGCTTCCGGTCAAGCTCGCTCGCCGCTGGGAAAATGGAGCGCGCCGTCAAAGGACAACCCTGAAGTCGCGCGCCGGGGGACCTTGCCGGGTCGGATCAGTTGGTGGGCCAGGGTGGCGAAGAGCCATGACTTGTACGCCGGCAGCGCCCAGCTCGCTTGCTGGACCAGGCCACGAAACGTTTCGTGGCCGAACAGTACGAAAAGCAGGTCGGTCGCCCGACCCGGCGTGATGTCGTCACGCAGCGCGCCCAGGTCGGCCAATCTCGCCGCCAGTCGGCTCATGCCGGCGCGTCGAGCCGTCGCGACCCGTTGCCAGTACTGCTCGACGGACGGGTCGACGGCGGACGCCGCCCACAATGCTGGCCACAACGGAGCCGCGCGCGCGAAGATGTCCGTACCGTGCTCGATGCTCAGGGCGAGCGCCCGGTGGGCGGATGGGGTCGTCATCGCCTCGGTCATCCAGGCACGCTGAGCCACCGGCACCGGGTCGGTCTCGCCCGCCGCGGTGACCTCCATGACTTCGCAGAGCATCTGGGCTTTCGTGCGGAATGTGTAGTAGAGCGTCTGCACGGCGACGCCGGCCTGCACTGCGATCCGCTCCATGGTCGTGGCTGGATAGCCCTCGCTCACAAACAGGTCTCTGGCTGTGTTCAGCATGCGACGGCGGGTCTCGAGGGCACGTTCCGCTCGGGAGCGGGAGGGCTTGACTGGCGTCACGTGAAGACAGTGTAATGATGACATCACTAGTTGGGCCACTAGTTGGCCATCTAGCCACTCGTCGCCGGGAGCACGTCATGCCAGTGATCAGCAACTCAGTGGTGATCAGATGTACGCCTGAGGAGGCGTTTGACTACCTCTCCGACCATCGCAGCGAACTCGAATGGAACCCGACCTGCAAGGTGATGGAGAAGATCACGGATGGACCAGTTGGCGCCGGGACGAAATTCCGAGCGAAGTGGAAGCTCAGCCCGGTTGTGGAGCTGGAGATTGTCGAGTACGACCGGCCGCATCGATGGAAGGTGCACAACGGGGGCGCGTTGGAGGTCACCATGACGGTGCGGCTGGAGCCGGCCAACGAAGGCACCAGGCTCGTTACCCACTTCGACGTCCGCCCGCACGGCCCCCTCAGGCTGATCTTCCCCATCATGCTGCGGAGGCTGCGCGCCGACGAGAATGCGAACATGAGCCACATCCGCGAAGTGCTTGAGCGTAGGCACCCGCCGGCCGACGCCGGGGTTGAGTCATGACTGTCAATGTTGGCCTGCGTCTTGCGGCCGTGTTGTTATGGGTCAACGGTGCTGGATTCGGAGTGTTCACCCTACCCGCCATGCGAAACCTGCTACTGGGCCGTGAGCTTCCCCTCGTCATGGGATTCAAGGCCTACGGCGGCGGCCCCTTTGAGCGGCACGGACTCCACACCACCGTCTGGTTATTGGCCGCCTTTCTGCTCGTATGCGTCGCTGAGTGCGCCGCCGGCTGGTTGCTGTGGGGTGGACATCGAAGCGGCGCCGTGCTGGCGCTGGCCATACTGCCATTCGCCGGCGTGTTCTGGTGGGGCTTCGCTCTTCCGTTTGGACCGGTGTTCGCTATCCCCGAGATTGCCTTGATCCTGCTCAACTGGCGCAGCCTCCGCTAGGTCCGCACACTGTTGCGCCGCCTGACTCGACATTGAGATACCCGTGGAACTCGAGCAGCAGGATCCGCTTGCCTGAGGGCGCGAGCGTGTGTGCGAGCGTACCGCCACCGGCGCCGGTGCCGATGATGATGACGTCGTACCGCCCGTTCATTCGTACTCCTTGAGCCGTTCCGTGAGGATGATCTTGCCCGCCGCCTCGATGAGGGCAAGATGCGAGAACGCTTGCGGGAAGTTGCCGAGGTGCCGCGCCGTCGTAGGTTCGAACTCTTCGGCGTAGAGACCGAGCGGAGAGCCGATGCTGAGCAGTTTGTCCATCAGATCCCGGGCCTGGGCCACCTCACCGACGGCGGCGAGGGCGGAGACGAGCCAGAACGAGCAGATGAGGAAGCTGCCCTCCTTGCCGGACATGCCGTCGTCGGTTTCGTCGGTGCGGTAGCGCAGCACGAATCCGTCCTCGGTGAGGTCGTTGGCGATGGCGTCAACGGTCTTGCGGGCGAGGTCATCGGTTGGCTCGACGAACCCGAAGTTGATGGCCAGCAATGTTGATGCGTCCAGAGCGTCGGTCTCATAGTGCTGACGCAGCACCCCGGCGTCGCTGACGCCGTGGGCGAGAATGTCGGCGCGGATCTCCTCGGCCGTGGCGCGCCACTTCTTGGTGAGGTCGTCGTCTCCGCGGATCTCGGCGAGACGGGCGGCCCGGTCCATGGCGACCCAGCACATGAGCTTCGACGAGACGTAGTGCTTTGGATCACCGCGGGCCTCCCAGATGCCCTGATCCGGCTGCTTCCAGATCTTGGTGGCGCACTCGGCCTGGCTCTGCACGATCGGCCACAGCCGCCGTGGCAGGCGCTGGCTGCGCAGGGTGTGGAGCAGGATCGAGTCGAGCGCGGCGCCGAAGACGTCGTTCTGGTGCTGGTCGTACGCGGCGTTGCCGATCCGTACGGGTCGGGCGCCCTCGTAGCCGGAGAGGTCCTCACGGAACGACTCGGTCAGGTCACGCCGCCCGTCGATGCCATACATGATCTGCAGCGAGCCGTCCTCGGTGGGTTCGAGGTCGGCGATGAACTGCATGTACTCGTCGGCTTCCCAGTCCAGCGCAAGCCAGTGCAGTGCCTGCAGCGTGAATGTGGAGTCCCGAAGCCAGCTATAGCGGTAGTCCCAATTCCGTGCCCCGCCGGGCGTCTCGGGCAACGAGGTGGTCAGTGCGGCCACGGTGGCGCCGGTCGGCATGTAGGTCAGGCCCTTCGTCGCCAAGGCCGAACGCTGGATCGCTTCCCGGAAGTCATGATCGGGGATGCGGGCCGTGCCCAGCCAGTGCCGCCAAAACTCCACCGTGTCATCGATGGCGGCTACCGCCGCCGCTGCGTCCGCGGGCATCTCATGTTTGTCCGACCAGGACAGTGCACAGTAGACCGTGTCTCCCTTGTTCAGCACGTGGCGGCCACGGATCCGATGGCCTTCGATACCGAGCTTGATGTCCGACCGAAGCCCGATCGTCACACCGGCGCCGCTGCCCACGGCCTCGTGCCGACCGTTCTCCAGTTTCCATGTCGCGGGTGTGCGCCCGTAGTCAAAAGCGGGCTCGCAGACCGCCTCCACCTCGACATCGCCCTCGATGCAGGTCGCGGTCCGCACGAGCGTGTGCGATGCGTCCCAGTCGATCGGGGGACGGGTATGCGGCGTCACGCAGTCATCTGTGTCGTGTGGCCCCATCGTCAATGCGTCCCGGATGACGATCCAGCCGGTCGGCGTTTTCCACGTCGTCTCGATCACATTCGTGCCAGGGACGTAGATGCGCGTGGTGGGGTGGTCGATGCCGTACGGTCCAAACCGGAAGGTGCCAGCCTCCCGGTCAAGCAAACTGCCGAAGACGCTGGGCGAGTCGAACTTCGGCACGCACAGCCAGCCCACCGAGCCGTCCAAGCCGACGAGCGCCCCGGTGTGGCAGTTCGACACGAAAGCGTAGTCGGCGATCTTCGGAAAGGGCGACAGCTGGGGATGAGTCGTGGGCACCTTGGCTGTCGTGCGTTCCTTCACGTCGTGGTCATGATTCCTCCGTCCAAGGCTCGCGCCAGCCGCCGTACGCGGCAACCAGCTGATCGGCTGCGGCCGGCCCCCAGCTGCCCGGCTGGTATGTCTGAACCGGCGGCGGGTTGTCCAGGAGCGGTTGCACAATGCGCCATTCCTCCTCGACGCCGTCCTGGCGGGCGAAGCGGGTCGGGTTCCCGATCAGCGCGGCGTGTAGCAGTACCTCGTAGGGCACCGGCTCCTCGCCGCCGAAGTCCAGGTCGAGATTCACGCTGCTCGGGCCCTTCGTGTAGCCGCGGTGCGCGTTCACGGTCATCCGGATCCCCGCGGTCGGGTCCAGTCTCACCACGAGCTCGGATGGGTCCGGCACGTGGAAGCCGGGCAGGCTCAGCCCCAGCCTGGGTGCATTCCTGAAGATGAGGCGCAGCTCCGTCTGGGTTACCGGCAGTCGCTTGCCCGTCCGGATGAATATCGGCACGCCATCCCAGCGCCAGTTCTCGATGTCCAGGCGCAACGCGACGTACGTCTCCGTGCTGGAGCCTGGCGCGACGCCGTCGATCTTCTGGTAGCCGTCGTACTGGCCGCGGACGTACTGGGTCGGATCGGCGGCGTGGATCGCGTTCCAGAGCGCCGCCTGCCCGTTCTTGATCGTCTGTGGCCCGGCGCCCGCGGGGGCCTCCATCGTCCCCGCCGAGGTCAGCTGCAACAGGTGGTTCACGACCACGTCTCGCAGCGCGCCGACCTTGTCGTAGAAGTGACCGCGGTCTTCGACGCCGAACTCCTCGGCCATGGTGATCTGGATGCACGACAGGTAGTTGCGGCTCCACACCGGTTCCAGGACGGCGTTGGCGAAGCGGAGGAAGAGCACCTCCTCAAGGCCCGGCTTGCCGAGGAAATGGTCGATCCGATACAGCTGCGACTCCTGCACGTACTGGTGCATCTCCGCGGCGAGCTCGCGAGCGGAGGCGAGATCGTGGCCGAACGGCTTCTCCACCACCACGCGGCCGTCCCGGATCAGGTCGGCCTTGGCCAGCCCCTTCACCACCGGACCGAACAGGAACGGCGGGATTTCCAGATAGAAGACGGGCGTGTGCATGCCCTTGATGGCCCCGGCCACCTTGTCGTAGGTCTCCGGGTTGGCGAAATCTCCGTCCAGATAGGACATTCGAGCGGCCAACCGGTCGAAGACATCGTGGTCGAGCTTCTTCTCCGTCGCTTCGATCGACTCTTGTGCGTGCTTGCGGAGGTCGTCCGTGCTCCAGTGGTCAGCTGCGACACCCACGATCGGGCAGTTCAGCAGCGACCGTGCCTCCAGTCGGTACAGTGCCTGGAACGTCATCACCTTGGCCAGGTCGCCGGTGATGCCGAAAATGACGAGCACATCCGCATCGTGTGTCGTGTCCATGTGATCGCTCCCCCGAGTTGTGTCTTCGACCAAGTTCAGCAGGTCGCTTGGCCCCGGTCAGGCCGATGCGCAACTTCGGTCGCGTCGCTCGGGGCCGGAGTAACACGTGGTTCTGCCGTGGCGGACTTTGCCGAATCGCCACCCGCGACCAGGAGTCCGCCCACGATGGCGGGCGTGGCAATGTGGCCTAGAAGACTGCGATCGGGTTCACCGGCGAGCCGGTGCCGTGGGGCACCCGCAGCGGCGCGACGATGCACAGGAACTCCCACCGGCCCAGGTGCTCGCACAGTGCCGCGAGGTCCTCGAGCTGGAGGTAGTCGAGCAGGAACAGGCCCATCGCGTTGATGGCCAGCACGTGGATCGGAAACGGAACCCGTTCGGTGGTGCTCGGCGCAGCGTCGCTGTTGGTGTCGCTACCGAGGACGGCGATGTGTCGTTCGCTGAGCAGCCGAGCAGTCGTCGGGTGCAGGCCGGCCTTGGCGCGCGCGGTGTCCCAGGGCCCGAGCGTCCGCCAGGCGGAGGTTGTGGCCCTGGCGCACGAACAACAGATCGCCCGGCCCCACTCGTACACGTTGGGACTGTTCCGCCGCCACCAGCTCGTCGGCGGTCACCTGATCACCGGGCTGTGTCCACGAAACCGAATGCAGCCGAGGAATGTCGAGCAGGACGCCGCGGCCGACGATCCCGTCGCTGACCGTGGTGACGTCCCCGAGCGCCGCACCGGCCTCGGTCGCCGACGAAGCCGGCGCGCCGGCGAAGAGCTTGCCCAGGTAACTGACGTGGCAGAGTGCGTCCAGGTGGCTGTGTCCGTCGTTGTGGTAGTCGGCGCCGACAAAGTCTTTGATGAACTGCTCCGCCGTCGACTCGTCGTCGGCCAGCTGGGTCATCCGGTGCTGCGCCGGCACAGGATTGTCGGGGCTTGCTGTCGCTGTCCAACGGGAGCGACAGGCTCACCGACATGCCCGTACGAACCAACCGGGCCGCGGCGACGACCCGGTCCGGTGTGAGGTAGTTGAGCGTCCCTCGCGCGGACTGAGCGCCCCACCTGTCCCAGTTCGACACCTCGTGGAACAGCGTGTCGAACTCGGCATTCGTGAGGCTCGGTTGCGCGATGGTCACGTTGAACCGGGCGCCTTCGGCGCCGACTGTCCCCAGTGGATTTTCGGCAGCTCGACCTGGCTCGGATCAAGCAACTCGGCTGAACGGTGATGTGGCCGTAGGTAGAAGTCCTCGGCCCACGCCACGAATGCGTTGACTTCGGCACCAGCGTTGGAAAGTAGCTCAGCGTGCACGCCGAGCCAGGCCGCGAACGCGAGCCGGCCGTGCAGCTCGTGCCGGTGCGGACCGAGCTCGGCCACCGCCGCCTTTCGGCCGATCATGGCCATGATGCCCTTGTCCCGGTAGTGGAACGGTTCCCGGCCGGTGCCGTCGATGTCGCCGAGGATGTTCTTGGCCGCCCAGGCCCCGGACTGTTGGGCGACGCTGCCCAATTGCGGTAGTGCCCCTTCGTCGCCGTACGAGATGTTGGCGATGTCGCCGACGGCGAAAACATTGGTGTGCCCGGGCACGCTCAGGTCGGGGCGCACGTCGATGCGCCCGCCTCGGCCCTGGCCGATGCCGGCCTCGCCGGCGATCTCGGCCGCCATTTCGCCGCCGCCCCAGATGACGAGGTGGGTCTGGATGGTGCTGCCATCCCTGAGGACCACGTGGTCGCGCGCGACCTCTGTGACGGCGGTGCCGAGCCGGAGTTCGACGCCGCGCCGCTGAAGTTGCTTGGCCGCGTACGCATGTGATTCATCGGTGAACGGGGCGAGCAGCGTGTGGCCGACGTCGACCAGAACGATGCGGGCGCCAGCCACCGCGAGGTGCGGGTAGCGGTGTGGCATGACGTCATGGACGAGATCGCTGAGCGCGCCCGAGATCTCGACGCCGGTCGGGCCACCTCCGACGACGACGAACGTCAGCGCGCCGTCGTCAACAAGCTCGGGCTTGGCGTTGGCGTCCGCGTACAGCTGCAGTACCCGCTCTCGCACGTGGCGCGCGTCGGTGAGGCTGTAGAGAGGAAAGGCGAACTCGCTCGCACCCTTGGTATGGAAGAAGTTGGGCTGCGCGCCGGCCGCCAGCACGAGGTAGTCGCCGGAGATCGTGGTGCCGTCGGCCAGGGTCACACTGCGTCGGTCGAGATCGGCGGCGACCGCACCGGCCTTGACCGGGGTGACACTGCTCTGACCGCGGAACACCTCGGTGTGATCGAACGCGATGTCCTTGCCGGCCAGTTCAGCGGTGGCGACCTGGTAGAGGAGGGGCTGGAACTGCTGGTACCCGTTCTGGTCTATCAGGGTGACCTGCGCCCGGGCTTCCCCGGCGAGCGACTTGGCGCACGCCACGCCTGCGAAACCACCGCCAACGATCACAATTTTTGTGCCGGACTGCTCCGCCATACGCCTATGTTCGCGCCGACCCCGACGGGATGTATGGAGAACCGGCGAACGAGCCTGGCGGCTGAAGTCATGGAACTGGGACTCCGCCCTCACGGACTCCCCAGCGTGACCCATGTTGCGGAAACGCCTTAGCGTGACCCGCGTGCTGATCTACCCGTTGCGAGGACTGTCGCGGGCTACGCCTCATCCTCACCTGGCTGCGCGGGCGTTCGCGTAGCGCTGATCGCCGACCCATCGGCGAGGTCGTTTGCCCGCGGGCCGCATCCACGACCGCTCTGGGCCCGTCAATCAGCGCCATATAGTTCGATGTTCGCGGGCCGATGCCTGCGACTCGGTCAGACTGGTCCTATGCACGGGGTCCAGGGTGTCGACGTGCCTCGCCGGCCGGTTGCCGCGCTTGAGGAGGTCATAGGACTGCCACGGACTAGCCGATTGCTGGCCGCTGCGGCGGACTTCCGGAAGGTCGCAGGTCGCCGGGTGGTCTGGAACTTCAGCTCGACCGCCACCGGCGGCGGCGTCGCCGACATGCTCCAGGTTCTGGTCGGATATACGAAGGACCTCGCCGTCGACATCCGATGGTTGGTCATCGATGGCGATAGCGAGTTCTTCCGAATCACCAAGCGCTTGCACAACCGGATTCACGGCCAACCGGGCGACGGGGGCGCGCTGGGGGCGGCGGAACTCAGCCATCTCGACGATGTCATGTCCGCCAACGCGGAGAGCGTGGGTGATCGGGTTAGCGCCGGTGATCTGGTCCTGTTGCATGATCCGCAGACCGCTGGTCTGGTCGGCCCGCTTGCTCGGCGCGGGGCGCACGTCGTGTGGCGATCCCATATCGGCATCGACGGCGAGAACGACCTGAGTCGGTCCGCGTGGGCGTTCCTGCAACCGCTGCTCGCCGACGCCGAAGCCTACGTTTTCACCCGCAGCACGTACGTGCCGGCGTTTGTTCCCCCGTCGCAGGCTTGGATCATCCCACCCTCGATCGATCCCTTCTCGCCGAAGAACCAGTCGATGGATCCGCCGGCGGTGAACGCCGCGTTGGTCCACATGGGACTCCTTCCCAGTCGCACGCCCCACACCGTCGGCCGGTACACGCGTCGCGACGGTTCGCCTGGCGAAGTGAACCGGGCGGCGTCCGTAGTGGCGGAAACGCTGCCGGAGCCGGACGATCCGGTGGTCGTGCAGGTGTCCCGCTGGGATCGGCTGAAAGACATGATCGGGGTCATGCGCGGATTCGCCGAGTACGTAGCGCCGAAAGGACCTGGGTGGCTCGTCCTCGCCGGGCCGTCGGTCGAGGGCGTGACGGACGACCCGGAGGGCGCGATCGTGTATGCGGAGACTCTCGCCCAGTGGCAGAGTCTGCCGGCTGCCCAGCGGTCACGCGTGATCCTTACGACATTCCCCGTGATTGACGTGGACGACAACGCAGCCATGGTCAACGCGTTGCAGCGGCACGCGAGTGTGATTGTCCAGAAGAGCCTGGCCGAAGGATTCGGACTCACCGTGGCCGAAGGTATGTGGAAAGGACGACCGGTTGTCGGCTCCGCGGTTGGTGGCATTCAGGACCAGGTCGCCGACGGAACCGGCATTCTTCTGTCTGACCCCACCGACCTGCCCGCGTTTGGCCGTGCCGTTCGAACACTGCTCGACGACCCGGAACTCGCCGCCCGATTAGGCGCGGCGGCCCGAGAATACGTCCGCGCCCACTACGTCGGCGACCAACACCTGCTGCGGTACGCCGAGCTGTTCGGCACCCTGCTTGCCGCCGAACGGCAGCCGGCAGGCCCGTCAGTTGCCAGAGCGGCTGGCTAGCGTCAGCGCAGTCGAACCCGCACCGGTGGGCTACCAGGTCTCGCCTCGTTCGCGACAGCACGTCACGGGCGAAGGGAAACCCGGCTCCACGAGGGAACCGGGTGGTGTATGAACATCAGCCTAGCAGGCATGCCAGTTAACGCCCGCTACCATCCCACGGGCCGCCGCGCTACTCCCACCGGCAGGTCAGGCCGCTAGGGCCGTGGTTGCAGTATCCGTTGGGGTTTTTCTGGCGTGAAAGGTACTGCTGATGGTCGCTATACCTGTCGATATCTAGGCCAGATGGACGACGACCCTGATCGCTTGGTCGACCTCGGCCATCTCCTGTTGGCTGAGGTGACCAACAAGGTTGCCGAGCCGTTGTGGATCAATCGCAGCCATCTGTTCGGCCAACACGAGGGTAGATTTGCCGTCGATATCGACTTCAGGACGGAAGCTGGCCGGTCGAGCGCTGGTTGATGTCGGCGCGACAACCCATGTTGAGAGCGGCAGCAGGTCGGACTGAATCACGACCGCATACCGGTTGCCGCGTTGCTCGCGGCCTTTCGCATCGCGTGGTGCCTTGAGCGCGTACACGTCACCACGCACGAAGAGACTCCATGTCCGAAAGCACAGCGCGCGTCTCGGCCCGGTCGTCCGGGTCGGCCGCGATCGCCTCTGCCTCGAGTCGGAGTTCCTCGTCGCGCTGACGGTGCCACGCGGCGATGATGGCGTCCCTGATCACCTGTGAGCGTTCTCGTTCCCCGGCGCTCAGGTCAGCGAGCGCACGGTCCACCTCTGCGTCAGTGCGGAACGTAATCGTTGACATGAGACAAAGTGTATTACACGTTGTGTGGAAGGCGTAGTGCACTCCGCACGAAAATGGCCTCGACCCATTTGCCGGGCCGAGGCCGCCGGATCTGTAAAGGGCTAGCGAGCTGCGGACGGAGTCCGGGCGACGCCGACCGGGCGGTCAGGCCGTTAGGGCCGCGGTTGCAGTACCCATTGGGATTCTTGGACCCTAGCGAAAGGTGAGCTACGCCCGCGTCCAGCGGGCGGCCGCACCGGTCCGACGTCAGAACCCTCAACGGCCCCCTTCCGGCACAGTCTCTCGCCGGAGTTCCGGTAGGGCCTTTCCTGCGTTTGAAGGCGCTGTGCTCACGGCGGAGGCCGACCGTGAGTAGGTCGAGCGACAGCGCGATGGTGATCTTTCATGTCCGCTTTGGGGGGCCGGCCTGGTCCGTGGGGTCGGTCAGCTTCTCGTGGCAGGCGTGGGTTGGCTGGCTCGACGTTGCCGTTGACAACGCGGCGGCCAGGCGTTAAGCGTGTCGCGATCGGGCCCGATCGGGAGCTTGTCGGTTTCGGGCCGGCCACGGCGGCGGGCGCCGATACTGAAGGCTGAGACCAAGGGGAGGTAATGATGAGTGCTGAGGATCTCAAGAAGCTCAACAACCACTTCTATGACGAGGTGTTCCGGCGTCGTCACCTCGAGGCGGTTGACGAGCTTCTCACGGACGACTTCGTCGAACACACGCCTGGGCCCGGCCAGGCCACCGACCGTCAGGGCGCGAAGGACTTCATAGGGCAGATGCTGCAAGCATTTCCCGACCTCAATTTCGAGGTCGAGCACCAGATCGCCGAGGGTGACACAGTCGCTGCGGTGGGGACCATGACGGGCACCCACAACTCCGACTTCCTCGGCGTCCCAGCCACGGGCCGCAGGGTCTCGGTCGCCGTCATGGATACCGGCCGAGTGCGCGAAGGCAAGTTCACTGACCACTGGGGCCTCGTCGACGTACCCGAGTTGATGGCGCAGTTGGGCGTGGCGCAACCGATCCGATGATAGCGGTCGTCTCTGGCGCCTGAGACTGAATGTGCTGTGGCATCGCTGTCCAAGTAGGACGAATAGGGAACGGCCTCGGCCCATGAAGGGTCGAGGCCGATTCTGTTCGATGCCGACACTAGTGTGCCGACATGGGCGTCCGGGCGATGCCGACGGGACAGGTCAACCCGTTGGGCCCGTGATTGCAGTAGCCGTAAGGGTTTTTGGACTCTGGCGCAGGGTGTAGTACTTCGCAGCTCGGACTGTTGACCCCCCACTCAACTCGTCACCGGGTTGCGGACCGCGGCCCGAACCGTCGGACCTCCTGGGGCCAGCCGCATGCTTCCGCGATCTTGCCGGCCCACATCCGGGCCGTTTCCTCGTCGGCCACGTCCACCACGGTCAGCCCGCCCAGCCACTCCTTGGTCTCGACGTAAGGCCCGTCGGTGAACATCAATGTGCCGCTCGTGGCATCGGCACTGAAGACGGGGCCGTCCTCCTCCAGTCCCCCGGCGAACACGTACGCCCCGGCTGCCTTGATCTCTTCCACGACCGCCATGGCGAGTGGCCCGCGCCCGCGAAACCACTCCTCAGTGTGGTCACCCACCCACTGCTGGTTGAAGTAGATGAGGTACTCGGCCATGTCTGCTCCCTCGTCTCGGGCGGACCTGTGTCTGCCTCCATCTTCGCTACGAACGGCGCCGGGCCGATACGACACCTCAGGCCGGAATTTTTTACGTCGATGTTGGCGTGGCATCCAAGAGACTAATGAAGGTCGGACGGCACCCGGGCGACGCCGACCGGGCAGGTCAGGCCGTTGGGGCCGTGGTCGCAATAACCGTTCGGATTCTTCTGACTTGAAAGGTACTGCTGGTGATTGTCGTTGGCGTAACAAGGACGTCGACCGGCACCGTCAGACGCGATCTCTACGGCTCCGGCTCGTGCTTCTCTGGGCCTTCCGTGGGGGAACAACTGGCGCTTCGGATAAGAGTTGTTCGACACGCTGGTGAGACATGCCGAGTGCGGCGCCGGCGTCGCGGAAGCTGAGCTTGGCGACGCGGACGAGTGCGATCACGGCCCGGGACGTTGCCTGTCGGGCCACCTCGTTGAGTTTCTCCGCCTGCTGGCGCGCGTTGACGGCAGCGTCCACCAGTTCGGTAGCTTCGCCGACGCCATCGATGTGGACTGTGATATCGACGGAGTCGATCGGCACATCCAGGAAGAGCGCGAGTGCATCGCGGAGGTGTTCCTTGGTGCGGGCCAGGGTCCGCCCGTACGTGTGGGCCTGGGGAACCTCGCGTACCTCGGCTACCCATACGTCGCCTTCGCGGTGGAAGTCGCCCGCGTACATCAGCTCGACCACCCCTTTCCGAGACATGGCTCCAGGTCCCTCTCAATGCTGCGCAGGGTGCCGGTCGGGATGTCGCCCCCATGGATGGGCACCGTTGTTTGGCAGGTCGCGCCACACCGCACGATCAAGTGCGATCCACTTTGGCGCACCTCGGCACAACCGAGGTCTCGAAGCTGTCGGCGGAGTTTCGATGCGGTCACACGCGAAGTCTAGGGTACTTGCCATTGGGCGTCTAAGCAACTAGACGGAACTCTTGCCGAACGAACGGGTCGGCCTCGACCCGTGGGTCTGATCGAGGCCGGATGCGTTCAGGCCCACGGCTAGTGGGCGGCACCCTCGGGGGTCCGGACTACGCCAACAGGGCAGGTCACGCCGTTGGGGCCGTGGTTGCAATAGCCGTTCGGGTTCTTCGAATCCGACAGGTACTGCTGGTGGCTGTGGTCGGCGTCGTAAGCAGGCGAAACGTGTCCGGCGGCGTACGCATGAGAAACCCCGGTCCTCGAGGGAACCGGGTGGTGTACTAGGCAGTGCTACCACCGTGGCGCCAGCGATGGGGCTGCCGCCGTCCCGAGGTATGTCACCAGCCGGCTGGCCTGGAGTAGTTCCCGGCCGGGTCGCTGAGTTGGTGACCTACCAGATCGGCGGCGGTGAGCTGCCGCCACCAATGCCGCCCGACACCGTCGTTGGCGAGCCCTCGCAGAGCTTCGGGAGGCCCTTCTACGCGGTATGAGCGCGCGGAGTCCTTCCTCGATTTGAGCGACCTCCGTCAGTTCGCCTCGGGCTACCGAAAGCATGAAGGCCTCGGCCGCGTCGACGTCAATGTCGGGGACGGGGTGGCCGTTGAGGGCCAGAAAGGTGACCGCGGCCGCCCAGGCCAGTCTCTTGTTGCCGTCGATAAGCGTGTGGTTTTGGCAGACCGAGAAGAGCAACGCTGCGGCCTTGCCAAACAGGGTTGGGTAAGCGACCTCTCCGAACACCACTGTGGACGGACGCGCAGCGGCCGCCACTAGCAAGCCAGGTTCACGTACGAGGGGCCTCTGACCGAGGATGATCTCGGCCAGAACGATCAGATCTTCGGCCGTCAGGTACTCTACCGACTCAGAGGTCACAGAGCGAGCCGTCGGAGCAGTTCACTGTGCCGGTCGGCGATCTCAGCCCCGATATCGGCGACCCGCCGCGTGCGCTCTCGGCGGCGGACCTGGTCGCTCAGTGCGACCACGATGGCGGCGTTGATGGAGCGATGATCGGCGGCGGCCTCGGCCTTGATCGCTTCGTAGATCTCGGCCGGCAGCTTGAGGGAAGTCGTGATCGTCTCGGCACTCATACTGAAATGGTACCACTTCAATACCGCTACGGTGTCCGACGAGATCGAGGTGGCGCCGAACATCGACATACGTCACAACTCCGAGGTTGTCGGCCCCCGCCTGTGAGCTAGTGCGCCATGCGCTTGGGGTGCGAGCGATGCCGACGGGGCAGGTCAGGCCGTTGGGGCAAAGGTTGTCATGACCGTTCGGGTTCTTAGACTCTCGCGAACGGTGATGCATTCCGCGCGTCTTGTGAGCGTCACTCGCATTGGTATCGGCACTGGGCGATTCGCACGGTGTCCTCGATGATCCGATAGAGGCGGTGTTCCTGATCGATGCGCCGGGACCAGAAGCCTGCCCAGTTGCCGCGGAGTGCCTGCCGGTGCACGCTCAGCAGGTCGCTGACGCGTCAGTGCGCTCCGCTCACCCGCGCTACCAACCCACTTTCGACCGTCGCCGTGCTACGGCTGGAGGCCACCGAAGCCTGGGCGCCGCTCGTCCGCATGGTTCGCCGGGCTGATGAGGCCGGTGGTGGTCGTGGTCGTCCCTGGCCGCCTGTTGTCGACGGCCGTGATTCCATTCAGGCCCGAACGTCCAGATGGCTGACCAGACTAGACGGGGTCGGGCAACTCGCCACGTCTGCGCCTCCCGAGAGGATCCGCCATGGCAGCCACCCTCGTACTCAATCCCCAACTCGACATGCGGGCATTGGCCGGCAACCATCGCCGCTGGTTTGCGTTGGGGGTCATTCTGGTCGCCCAGCTGCTGATCGTGCTGGACGCGACCGTCGTCACCATCGCGCTCCCCACGGCACAGCAGGCGCTGGACATCAGCCAGGCCAACCGCCAGTGGGCGCTCACCGCGTACACCATCGCCTTCGGGGGCCTGCTCCTGCTCGGTGGGCGCGTCGCCGACTACACCGGCCGCAAGCGGGCGTTCATCATCGGGCTGATCGGATTCGCGGCCGCGTCGGCTCTCGGCGGAGCCGCGATCAACCAGGGCATGCTCTTCGGCGCGCGGGCGCTGCAGGGCACATTCGCCGCGCTCATGGCCCCGGCCGCGCTGTCCCTACTCACGGTCGAGTTCACCCTGGCCAAGGAATGGGCGCTGGCGTTCGGAATGTATGGCGCAATCTCTGGAGGCGGCAGCGCGGTCGGGCTTCTCGTCGGTGGGGTTCTCACCGAGTACGCGTCGTGGCGCTGGACGCTGCTGATCAGCACGCCGATTGCCATCGCGGCCGCGCTCGGTGCGGCCACCTGGGTACGGGAGAGCCGCAACCCGGTGGGGACCCGGTACGACGTGCTCGGCGCCATTACCTCCACGCTGGGCCTCATGGCGCTGGTGTATGGATTGACCCAGGCGGCTCCTCCCGGCAATGGCGAGGCCTCCCGGTGGGCCTCGCCACTCCCGATCAGCCTCTTCGTGGTGGCCGCCGTGCTGCTGGTGGCGTTCGTGCTGATCGAGGCACGCTCGGCTAACCCACTGCTGCCGGTGCGGGTGGTCCGCGACCGCAACCGCGGCGGTTCCTTCCTCATCGCAGGTCTGATCGGGGTAGCACTGTTCGGGACGTTCCTGTTCCTCAGCTACTACATGCAGCAGACCCTCGGGTACTCGTCGCTGCGCACCGGCGTGGCCTTCCTGCTCGTTCACCGTCGGAGTGATTGTCGGCTCGCTGCTGTCGACCCAGATCCTGCCGCGCGTCGGGGCTCGGATCCCGATGACCCTCGGCCTGGTCCTGGCCGCGGTCGGCATGCTCCCGCTGACCCAGCTCAGCACCGGCAACGACTTCTGGTCGAAGGTCCTGCCCGCCCAGGTCGTGATCAGCGTCGGCCTCGGCATCGTCTTCGGGCCGCTGACCTCGACCGCCCTCGTCGGTGTCGATAACCGGGACGCCGGCGTGGCCAGCGCGCTCGTCAATGCCGTCCAGCAGATCGGTGGATCTCTCGGCATCGCATTGCTGAACACCATCGCGGTGTCGGCCGTCACCGCCTACGTCATCGGCCACGGCATCAATCCCCGCGATGGGGCCGGACAGATGGTCGCCACCGTCCACGGCTACGCCGTTGCCTTCTGGGTGGCGGCGGCCGTCATGGCGGCCGCCGCCATCATCGCGGCCGTGTTCATCCGGGTCCGCCCCGAACAGTTGGCGGCCTCCCGTCCAGGGTGAGCTCGATGTCAACGCCCGGCTTCACTCAGTGCCAAAGGAAACTGGCCCCGACCCATGTAGGGGTTGAGGCCAGCTCCATTTCGGAGAGTTAGTGGACGTCCGATGGCACGCGGGCGACGCCGACGGGGCAGGTTAGGCCATTGGGGCCATGGTTGCAGTACCCATTGGGGTTTTTCTGACTTGAGAGGTACTGCTGGTGGCAGCGATAGGCGTCCTGCGCGGCCGTTCGTGCTTATCAGGTGGGCGGAGTACGCCGAGAGTCAGGAGCCTGGTGGAGGCGGACACGGAAGACGAGAAACTACAGCACCTGCTCGATCAGGCGAACAGACCTGCGGCAGGGCCTGCGAGGTAGATGCCGCGGACGTGCCGATCGAGGAACGCGTCCAGGACCCGCTGCCCACTCCGGGTGATCCGGTAGTACCTGCGGTCGGCGCCGGTGCGGCGCCCGGGCTGATCGCTGGTTTCGACGAGTTCGATGTCACTGAGGCGGCGCATCGCGCGGTAGAGGCTGCGCTGGTCGGCCGCCATCGTGCCCTGGGTCGTCGTGTTGATGAACTCGGCGATCTCGGCCGGATAGCGCGGCCGGTCCCGCACAGCAAGCAGCAGCCACATGGTGAGCAGGCCGCGCTTGTAAATCTCCTCCCACCCCGAAAGCAGCTTCCGTTCATAGTCGTCCAGGTCAGCTGAAGAGTTCATCTGGTCGTCTTCCTCGGATGCTCTTGCGAGTCCGCACCCACCGCACGCCACCATGACGGCACCGAAACCGGTCAGCACGGCGATGTCGGACCAACGGACCCGATCCAACAACGGCAGCACCGCCCAGGCCGCAGCGGCGACCCCCACGGCCTGGGCCACGAACAATTCGAAGAGTACGTTGCGCACCGTGCGACGCCTGCGGGCGAGAACCTGCAAACCACCGTTCCAGACCGCCATGAAGACCGCGAACGCGACTCCCGCGACCGTGGCTACCACGCGACGATCGCCAACGATCGCTCGATCCAGCACCAGAGAAACACCACTGTCCCCACGCCCGACCCCAGCGCCGCGGCCACCGCAGGTCCGCTGATCGCTGTCCACAGCCTCACGTCGCCTCCGGCAGCTACTCTGGGTTACCTACCTTAGGTAGGGTACCTGGGAGAGAAGCGATTGTGGCAAATGGTGGACTTGATGCCCAGCGCTCGGCCGCGACGTCGGATCTATTGGTAGAGCTGCACACGTGAGGACAGAGCCCGGCTAGATGCCTTGGTCCCCGCAAGAGCGCCTCGGCGACACCCGTTGGAAGCTTAACGTTGAGGCCACCGCGCTCGGCGTCGCGCAACGGACGATGGCGTCGCGGATGTGGCAGTAATGGGCGTAAGTGCAGCTCGGCACCATGGAGCGATACTGCGAGGACCGCCAGGGCAGGCTCCACCCATCGGCAGCCACTCCCCGAACTCAGCTGACTCTCGTATGACGATCGTCGCCCGCGTTGCTGGCCCCTGGCCCGTCCTCGTTACCTTCTTACGCCGGACAGCAACAGCCCCTTCAGTCGGCGCTGAAAGAAGCACTCGTACCTGCGTTGGCAGATCAGGCCCGCCGCATGTGATGGCTGAGCAGGATCGGCCACTACGTCCGGTCGACGCCCTCGTCGATTTGCTGCTGTTGTGCCGGTGCTGCTACTGGACGATGACGCGGATCAGGAGTTCTGCGCTGCCTTGGTCAACCCCCATGCTCATACCGATCGCCTTGACTGGCTTGATGTTTGCGGCCGCTTCGTTGCTCAGCTTCATGGCCGACGTGAGCTGGCCGACGTTCGCGTACGCCGCGACGACGACGTTGTCCGGCGGATCGTCCATCGCAGTGCGGTAGAGGGCGTCGTCGGCGAGCGAGCCGAGCCACCTTGGTACTTCGTGGTCGTGACGCTCACCGTATCTCCGGTGACGTTGACCGGATCACCCGCGCTGAGGTTTGCCTGCAGCACGTTCGCGATGTCCACGGGCCGAGCCACTCGTCGGCGGCCTCGATGAACACCTTGAACTGTGGAGCGGCGGGATTGACGATGGAGAGGCTCAGCACCGAGCCGAGCAGCGCCCTGGTGATCCTCGCTACGTCGACATTCCCGCCGCCGAGGTCGGACGGCAGGTTATTCAAGCCGCTTGACAGCGAATCCCCGAGACCTTTCGCGGCACGCAGGTCAGCGGAGACTCCGACGACAGTGCCGCCAGGCAACTTGCCAAGCGGGGACAGCGCGTCCGCGGTCATCGGCTCGGGATCCGGCGGCCGCATGCACGCGAGCTCGCAGCTCCAGCCCGTCAGCGGTCGCCTTCACCCCGGCGAGCATTGTGGTGCCCGCCAAGGCTGTGTCGGTTGGAATAGTGACGCTGCCGTTGCCGAGCTCATTGACGCCGCTGGCGACGGCAGAGCCATTCATCCAGGCGAGGATGGCCTGTCCAGACGGCAGGTTACCCAACGCGTCGGCGAACCCGGCGTGCTGGCTCAAGCTCTCGCTGTCCGCCGCGGCGACAGCGTCGTCGGCTGTGGTGGTGCCGCTCTGGCCGGGGCATGTTGCCAAGATCGCGTACCCCTTGGAGAACGCGAAGCTGAGGTAGGTGACCGTCACGCGCTGCAGAGCGCTCTTCGCCTTGTCGTCATCGTTGCTCGCGAGCGCGACGAGCGTGCATCTCGTCGATCGGCCCGCTGGTGACCACAACGATAAGCCCATGCGGTCGCCGAGCCACGGCTCGATGTCGGTGTCGAACTTCAGCGGCGGGAGCATCTCCTCGACGATGCGCTGCTTGAAGGTGTTGACGGCATCCTGGCCAGTCTGCTGGTGAGGGAACTTCTTGATGATGTTGCCGAGCGCGAGCTGCTGGCCCAGTCCGGGGGACAGGTCGACCCGTGCGAACGCCATCGACGAACCTGGCAGCACGTCTTCCGGCTCGGTTGTGCCCCAGCCGTACCAGACGAAGGCGCCGGCGATCGCGGTGCCACCGAGCAGCATCGACAGCACGACACCGACCACGACTGCGACCGTGCGCCGGCGCCTGGACGGGGGTATCGACGGCCCGAGTATCTCTGTCTGGCCGTACACCAGCACGCCTGGGTTGCCCACCCAGGGCCCCGGGTCCGAATGGCCGGTCGCACCGTATGGCTGCTGCGGATACCCATGCTGTGGTCGATATGCGGGCGGCTGCTGGTAGTGCGGCCGGGGTTGGTAGGGGGGATGTTCAGGGTATCCGGGCTGGGCTTGGGTCTGCTGCGAATATGGG
>CAVZCZ010000011.1:0-82070 GCA_963773935.1 uncultured Actinomycetota bacterium | reverse complement strand
GGGCGGATTCACGCTGCCGCACGGCCCGCGCGACGGGCTGACTTTCCCGACCCTGTCCGGCCGGGCCCAGCTGACCGTGAATCCACTGGCTGCGATCGAGGTGCCGCCCGGTCGACTGCTTCTGCAGTCTCTGCGCAGTCATGATCAGTACAACACAACCATCTACGGACTGGACGACCGCTACCGCGGCGTCCACGGTGGACGGAGAGTTGTGTTCGTGCACGCCGACGACCTGGCCGCGCTTGGTATTGCCGATGGCACCATGGTCGATATCGTCTCCGAGTGGACCGACGGTTCGCAGCGGCGCGCATCCGACTTCCGCGCGGTGGCCTATCCGACGGCGCGCGGGTGTGCGGCCACCTACTTCCCCGAGGCGAACGTGTTGGTACCGCTCGACTCCACCGCCGAGGGTTCGCAGACGCCGACGTCGAAGCAGATCATCGTCCGGTTGGAGGCGACTGCGCGGTAAGGAAGGACGCCCTCCCAACGCCTTTTGATCGGTAGGGACGCCCTCCTAACACTCACGCGCCGGCGCTTTCCGGCGGTGGTGGCGGCGGTAGCAGCGAGCGGATGGTGGCGTCGACGTCGTTCGGGGCGGCGCCGCGACCCACGGCCACCCCGGCGAGGTAGGTGGTCAATGGAGCGGCTGGCCGGGCCACGCGATGGGCCGAGTCTCGAGCCAAATCCAGCACCAGGTCGCGGTCGAGTGCCTCCGGCGGTACGCCGAGCGCTGTGCTCAACTGAGCCGTCCACTCATCCAGGGTCGCCATTGGCCCACTCCTCGGCTTGTCGGAGATCGTCATCAGTGTCGCAATCGAACCACGGCGGCGGGCCTGAAGGTGCCGGCAACCTAAGGTGCTGCACCTGTGCGCCGTCGACAAGGTCCTGCATCGATCGCCCCGACGGGTCGCCGAGTCGCGCCAGTCGGTCGACCAGCGCCTCGTGGCGCCACACCGAGCACAACCACTGCGGTCGGCCCGAGTCATCGTCGAGTACGGCCACCTCGGCCGATCCGGACAGTCCCGCCCGCAATCGATCGAGGATCTCGGCGTTGACGAAGGGCAGATCGCTCGCCAGCACTGCGATCTCCTGCACGATGTCCGTGAGCAGGTGCACCCCGGCGGCCAGACCGGCAACAGGTCCGGTGCCGGGCATCTCCTCGATGGTGAGCGAAACGCCGGACGGGAGCAGCGGCGTCAGCTCAAGCGGGCCGACGACGATCCGAGGCCGTGCGTGTCGGGCGGCGTTGAGCACGCGGGTCAGTAGCGGGGTACCGCCCACGCGCACAGCAGGCTTGGCGGCGCCACCCATGCGTCGGGCGGCGCCGCCAGCCAAAACGACCGCGGCGAACTCAGACATCACCACTCCTCCCGACCAGTATCCGTGCGCACGGTTGGCCCGCGGGTGATCCCGGCGCTGCGGGTTGGCCACCCATGATCATTTCCAAGTGGTCGCCGATTGGGCTGCCGGCCCGTGTGACGACCCCACAAGGCGACCAAGTGCACTGATCATGAAGCGCGCGGCGCGGCCTCTAATGAGGCGCGGACGGCGGCAGGAGGTTCGGTTGGGCGCGGAGGTTCGACCTGGATCACAATGGCGGGGTGGGAAGGGTCACCGGTCGCCGGTCCGTGATGCACATAGAGGTCGATCGCGGCAATAGTGCGGTCGTACAGCGGATGGACACCCTGGTCGGCGAGGAGCCGCTGGAGATCCGGGTCGGCCGGCCCGGCGAGCCGCGGCACCGCTCGCGGTGACCATGCGTACCCCGGGCGACGACCTCGACCTCGCACTCGGGTTCCTGTTCACCGAAGGACTCATCACCGACGCCGAGGACGTGCTCACCGCCCAGCTGTGCGCGGGCACCGACGAGCCGAACACCTACAACGTGGTCGACGTCACCCTGGCGCCGCACGTGCCACCGCCGGTCACCGACCCGGCCCGCAACTTCTACACGACGAGCTCCTGCGGCGTCTGCGGCAAGGCGAGCATCGACGCGGTCCGGACCAAGTCGCGCTTCGAGCTGGGCACCGACGAGTCCACAGTGGATGCCCGCCTACTCGCCGCGCTCCCGGACCGGCTGCGGGCCGCGCAGGAGACGTTCGACCGCACCGGCGGACTGCACGCGGCCGGCCTGTTCACCGCCGCCGGCGAGCTTGTCTGTGTGCGGGAGGACGTCGGCCGGCACAACGCGGTGGACAAGGTCGTCGGCTGGGCGCTGAAGTCGGGCCGGGTGCCGCTGCGCGGCCAGGTGCTCCTGGTCAGCGGCCGGGCCAGCTTCGAGCTGGCGCAGAAGGCGTCCATGGCGGGGGTCCCGGTGCTGGCCGCGGTCTCCGCGCCGAGCACGCTCGCGGTCGACCTCGCGTCGGAGGCGGGGCTCACCCTCGTCGGGTTCCTACGCGGCGGGTCGATGAACGTTTACGCCGGCGAGCGACCGCGTCGTCGCGTGATCGGCAGCTCGGGGAGATCGTCCATTGCCGACGGTGGCATACCGTGCGCGATCACCCCGTGCAGCAGCTCGGCCATCCGGTAGCCCGGTTCGGCGTCGAGTGCCCGCTCCAGGGCCAGGCGGGCGATGCCGCCGTCGCCGCAACGCCAGGCGGCGAAGGCGAACAGGCATGCCGGAGCGGCCACCAGATCGTCCTCGGCGCGGTGCAGCACCTCCTGCCACAGCGCGCGGTGATGGAACAGCGCCGCGCCGGAGCCCTGAATCAGGCTCCACCCGATGTCGCGCACGGGTATCGATAGCAGCAGCACGCTCAGCCACGCCACCTGCTCGTCGCTGAGACCGGTCCCGCGCACCTGGCCGTCCAGCGACTCCGCGATCGCGAGCGTGCCGGCGTTGAGCAGCGCCGCCTGCGCCTGTTCCTCGTCCTCGGCCTGAGTCAACAAGTCGACCAGGCGGTCGTGGGCCCCGGCCGTGGCGAGCTCCATCGACGCGCGCGCCGCTCCCACGGCGGGTGCGATCTGCGCCTCGTACTCGGCTCGGTCCCGCCGAGCCACCCGGCCCGACAATGTCCACGCCGCAGCGATGGCGCTCGCTGCCGGGTCGTAGAGCACCCCCTCCGGCGGGCAGCAGGACGCATTGCGGCACAGGTAGGACACGTACCGTCCGTCCATGGCGCGCAGCGCCTCCTTCACGGACACGCCAACATCCTCGAAGGCCGCGCACAAGGCCATCACGATCGGTGTCGCCCGTTCGTCGCGCCCGAAACCGACCACCAGTGCGCCGTCGCACGACTGTCGTTGCAGCACCTCGACCAGATAGGCGACCTGCGCCTGCGGCACCTCGGCGCCGGCCGCTGGCAGGTCGTCGCGGGCGGTGAAGGTCAGCCGGCGGCCGCGCATGCCGAGCACGACGACACTGTCGGTCGGGTGGTAGCCCACCAGGAACGGAATCGTGGCGAGGATGTCTGGCGGGGCGCTGAGCCGGACGCGAGGCTCATCCGGATCGGCGGAACGTCTGGGCGTCATGCGGCCGAGCCTGCCCGCACACGCAGCTGATCGGAAGGCCGAGTTCGCAAGCTGTGGATAACTCAGTGCCCTGTGGACAGTGACACCACGGGTTCAGCTGTGAAACCGCAGGTCGTACAGCTCGAGTGGTTCGTCCATGGTGGAGGATTGCCCCTGCCGGGTGAATGCGTACGACAGCGTGACGCTCGACACCGCGCCAAATCCGGCGGCATGCAGGCTGCGCAGCGCCGCCTGATCCCGGGCCGCCGGCGAGATGGTCAGCTGACTCAGGCCGCGGCGGCGGGCCTCGTCGGCGATCCGGGCCAGCAGCGCCCGGCCGATGCCGCGCCCCCGTTGCGGCTGCGTCACGATGACCGGGTCAACCTCGCCGATCCGACCGTCCAGGATCAGCCCGACAAAGCCGACGATGCCATTCTCTGCCGACTCCGCCACCCACATGCCGGAGAGATCGAGCCGGGTCAGGTACTCCTCGAAGCCCGCGCTCGCATCGGCTGGCCCGGTCTCGCCGTAGAGCGCGCCCCGGTGCTCGACAAGCTCGCCCCACAGGCGCCGGCAGGCGTTGTGGTCCAAAGGCCGGTACGGGCGGATCGTGATGCCCACTGGGGCCCGGACAGCCGTTACCTCCGTCATATGCTCATGCTTACTCCTGAATCGGCCACTGCGACACCCTAACGACGGCCGTCGCTGCCCAAGGGTGGCCGCCTGCGCGGTGGGTCAGCGGAATGGACGACGACGTGGATCTGGCGTACCTGCGCGCGCACCCCGAGCACCTGCCCACGTTCCTCACCCACCAGCGGATCCGGGAGACTCCGGTCGCGGGCGGCTCGATCTGCCAGGCTCGACGGCTCACGCTCGAGGACGGTGCCTCGATCTTCGCCAAGTCGCTGGCGACCGGAGCACCGGAGCACTTCTTCGACACCGAAGCGCGGTGCCTGGTCTGGTTGGCCGCGGCGGGCGGGGCGCCCGTACCCGAGGTCATCGTTGCCCTTCCGGAACTGCTCGCGCTGAGCTGGGTCGAGCCGGGTGAGCCGTCGCCGGCCGCGGCCGAGCGGCTGGGCCGGGATCTGGCTGCCACGCATAGGGCCGGGGCGGACGCGTTCGGTGCGCCGTGGCCCGGTTTCATCGGCTCGCTGCCGCAGGACAACACGCCCGGCGACAGCTTGGCCGGGATGGTTCGTCAGCCGGCGCCTCGAGCCGTACCTGCGAATGGCCGTCGACCGCGGTGCCCTCGCAGATACAGATGCAGCTCTGGTCGAGCGCGTGCTGATGCGGATCGGTCGGTACGCGCCGCCCGCCGAGGCGCCGGCGCGGCTGCACGGCGATCTCTGGCCGGGCAACCTGCTGTGGGCCGCCGACGGTCGGGCCTGGTTGGTGGACCCGGCCGCACACGGGGGGCACCGCGAGACGGATCTGGCCCAGCTCGCGCTCTTCGGCGGCGCACCTCATCTGGACCGGATCCTTGCCGCGTATGACGAGGCCTGGCCGCTGGCCCCCGGGTGGCGGGAAAGGGTTCCCCTGCACCAGTTGCACCTGCTGCTGGTGCATGCCGCATTGTTCGGCGGACGCTATCGCGGCGCAGTTCTGGCTGCGGTGGCATCCTTGAAGGCGTGATCTCAACTCGTGCGGTGTCGGTCCCGCGGGCTAAGGTCGAGGGATGCAGGTGTCAGCGCAGGATGACGTGAGCGCGCCGCGTCCGAATGTGCCCGGCTTGATCGACCGGTTCGGCCGAACCGCGACCGACCTGCGGGTCTCGCTGACCGACCGGTGCAACCTGCGCTGCAGTTACTGCATGCCGGCCGAGGGCCTGGACTGGCTGCCCAAGCCGACGCTGCTCACCGACGAAGAGATCGGGCGCCTGCTCGCGGTGGCCGTGCGACACCTCGGCGTCACCGAGGTCCGGTTCACCGGCGGGGAGCCGCTGTTGCGTCCGGGGCTGGTGGGAATCGTGGCGCAGGCCGCGGCCCTGACCCCACGCCCGCAGATGTCGGTCACCACGAACGGCCTCGGCTTGGCCAAGCTCGCGCCGGCACTGGCCGCGGCCGGGCTGGACCGGGTCAACGTCTCGCTCGACACGCTGCGGCCGGAACGATTCGCTGAGCTGGCGCGCCGGAACCGGCTCGACGACGTGATCGCCGGCGCGCGTGCGGCCGACGCCGCCGGGCTACGGCCGGTGAAACTCAACGCCGTGCTCATGCGCGGGATCAACGACGACGAGGCGGCGGAGCTCCTCACGTTCGCGCTCGAGCACGGATACGAACTGCGTTTCATCGAGCAGATGCCGCTGGATGCCCAACACGCGTGGCGACGCGAAGAGATGGTCTCGGGCGAGGAGATCCTGGCCCAGTTGCAGGCGGTGTACACATTGGAACCCGACCCGCAGGTACGGGGGGCGGCGCCCGCCGAGACATGGCTCGTCGCCGGCCATACCGGTGTGGGTGGTCGGCCGGCACGTGTCGGCGTCATCGCGAGCGTCACCCAGCCCTTCTGCGGCGCCTGCGACCGGACCCGGCTCACCGCCGACGGGCAGGTGCGCAACTGCCTGTTCGGGCAGGAGGAGACCGACCTGCGCGGCCTGCTCCGGGCCGGAGCCGACGACGACACGCTCGCCGATGCGTGGCGGGACGCGATGTGGGGCAAACGGGCCGGGCACGGCATTGACGACCCGACCTTCCTGCAGCCCGCGCGGCCGATGTCAGCGATTGGCGGCTAGCCTCCGGGCTTACGGCCCGGCGATCAGCTGGTGTTCGGGTGGCAGCCGAATGGGTCGGTGACGCCGCCCGCGAGCGCGCTGCGTGCATTACCGCTCATCGCGCCTTTGACCACTGTGGACCGTCCGCCGTTGTGGGTGCTGATGGCGCTGGCGGTCTTTGGCCTGTTGACCCTCGCCGGAGCCGGTTCGTCGCAGGCAACCCTCGATGCCCGGCTCGCGGTGCCGTTCGGCGCCCTCGGGATCGCCGTCGGTGCCTCGACGGTCTCCACTGTGGCCTCGCCGGGCGGCGCTGCCTCCGGCTACTACTACCAGCCCACGATTGCCCGGGTCGGTACCGTGGTGACCGCGATGGTGGCGATCCTCGCCGCGGTCGCGATTGTGCGCCGGGTCCGTCGGCAGGGCTCGGCCGCCTGGCTCCGGGCGGCGGCGCTGCTCGGCCTGCCGGCCGGGTGGTTGGGTCCGTTCGACGTCGGCGGGGTCGGACCCGGTGCGTCTTCGGTGCCGCATTCTGGCCGCCTGGCACAGGTGGTGCTGGCCACCTGCGTGGCGGCTGGCACGCTGGTGTGGCTCGGCCGCACGTGCTGGGTCGCCGCGGCCCTGCCGGGCCGCCGCCCTGGCAACGCCTAGGGAGTGTCGGCGTTGGCGTCGCGTGTCGCGTAGGTGTCCATGTGTTCTTCACGGTTACAACCCCCTGGTAGTAGTCATAACCAGGGGGGTTGTTCCTCGACGCGCATCATATGGGCCGGCGCGGCCCAATCCCGCGTCGTCAGTCCAGTTGCTCGCGGCCGCCCGGCAAGCCAACGGCCACGTGGCGGGGCCGGCGCCCGTCAGGGCAGGATGGACGGGTGCTGACCGTGCGCTACTTCGCCGCCGCCCGAGCCGCCGCAGGTGTGACCGAGGAGTCCGTCGCCGGCGCGAACCTGGCCGCGTTGCGTGCGGCACTCGTAGCAGCGCACGGTGAACCGCTCGGCCGGGTCCTCACATCGGCCAGCTTCCTCGTCGATGGCGTCGCCTGGCGAGACCTCGACGCCCCGCTACCACCCGGCAGCACGGTCGACGTCCTGCCGCCCTTCGCCGGCGGATAGGTGCTCAGCGGCGGCACAAGTTGCGGCGGGTAGGTTGGCCGACGTGGCGTCCGCAATCGGTCAGTTCCTGATCTTCCTTGCTGTGGTGCTGGGCGTGGTGACCGCTCTGCACTACTACCTTTGGCGGCGGCTGGTCCGCGACACCACTGCGCCGGGCCGAGCTCGGCGAATCCTCACCTGGGTTCTGGTGGGGCTCATCGTCCTGGTGCTGTCCACGTTCGTCGGCACCCGGCTGCTCCCGCATGCCATCGGCACGGCGCTGTCCTGGGCGGGCTATCTCTGGCTCGCGTTGATGTTCTACCTGTTCGTGCTGCTGCTCGTGCTGGAGGTCCCGGCGCTCATCGCGCGGCAGGTGTGGCGCCAGAAGGAGCGGAGCGCGGCGCTGGTCGCCGTACCGGTCGGCGCCGCCGTGCCCGGTCCCGCCGGATCGAAGCCGCCTCCAGTCGGGCGGAGTCCGACCCGCCGGAGCCCGGAGAAACGTCGCCCGCGCAGGGGCAGAGCCGGCGGCTGTTCCTCGCCCGGGCGGTCGCGATCACCGCCGGAGTCGCCTCAGTCGGCATCGTCGGAGCCGGCGTGGGATCGGCCATGGGTATGCCGCAACTGAAGCGGATCCAGATCCCGCTCGCGCGACTGCCACGTGCCGCCGACCGGATGCGGATCGCGCTCGTCAGCGACATCCACCTAGGCCCGCTCATCGGGATCGACCGGACCAAGCGCATCGTCGACATGGTCAACGGATTGGACGCGGACCTGGTCGCCATGGTCGGCGACCTTGTGGATGGCTCGGTGGCGGAGCTCGGTACGGCCGCGGCACCGCTGCGCGACCTGCGCAGCCGCCTCGGGACGTTCTTCGTGACCGGCAACCACGAGTACTACTCGGGCCACGAGGAGTGGATCGATGAGGTGGCGAGGCTCGGCATGCGGCCGCTGCGCAACGCGCGGGTCGAACTGCCCGGCGGGGTGGACCTCGCCGGCGTGAACGATCTCACCGGGGAGGGCTTCGGCGACGGCCCCGACGTGGGTCGGGCGATGGCCGGCCGGGATCCGTCCCGGCCGGTGGTGCTGCTCGCGCATCAGCCGGTGCAGGCCCACGACGCGGCCGCGCACGGCGTTGACCTGCAGCTCTCGGGGCATACCCACGGCGGCCAGATGGTGCCGTTCAACCTGGTCGTTCGCGCCGCCCAGCAGCCGGTGGTGAGCGGGCTCGGCGAGGTCGATGGCATGCCGGTCTATGTCACCAATGGGGCCGGCTTCTGGGGTCCACCGGTGCGGGTCGGCGCCCCGCCCGACATCACATTGGTCGAGTTGCACGCTCCGTGATCCCGGACGTGTCCGAGCGTGGCCGGCACCCGAATGTCCGCCGGATAGGGCAAGATGCCCAGCGTGCGTCCGCCGCCGCAGTCATGGATCGCCGACCTTCACATCCACTCGAAATACTCGCGCGCGTGCAGCCGCGACCTCGAGCTGGAGAATCTCGTGTGGTGGGCGCAGCGCAAGGGCATCACGCTGCTCGGTACCGGCGACTTCACCCATCCGGGTTGGTATGACCACCTGCGGCAGAACCTGGTGCCGGCCGAGCCCGGGCTCTACCGGTTGGCGCCGGACCGCGAGGCCGAGGTGGCTCGGCGGCTGCCGGGCATCGTGCACGCGCCGGTGCGGTTCCTGCTCTCGGTGGAGATCTCCACGATCTACAAGCGTGACGACCGCACCCGCAAGGTGCACCACCTGATTTACCTGCCCGACCTCGACGCGGTGGACCGGTTCAACGCCCGGTTGGGGCGCGGGCCGGGCGGGCTGGGCGGCAACCTCGGCTCCGACGGCCGGCCGATCCTTGGCCTGGACTCGCGCGACCTGTTGGAGGTGATGCTCGAGGCGAGCCCGGACGGGTTTCTGGTGCCGGCCCACATCTGGACGCCGTGGTTCTCCGCGTTGGGTTCCAAGTCCGGCTTCGACGCGATCGCCGACTGCTATGCGGATCTGGCTGGACACATCCACGCCGTCGAGACCGGCCTGAGCTCAGACCCGCAGATGAACTGGCGGGTGTCCAGTCTGGACTCGTACCAGCTGGTCTCCAACTCCGATGCCCACTCGCCGCAGGCGCTGGCCCGCGAGGCGACAATTCTCTCCGCCGACCTGGACTACTTCTCGGTCAAGCGGGCGCTCGAGACCGGCGATGGTCTACAAGGGACGCTGGAGTTCTTCCCGGAGGAGGGCAAGTACCACGCCGACGGCCACCGTGCCTGCGGGGTGTGCTGGGAGCCGACGCAGACCCGCGCGGCAGACGGTCGGTGCCCGGAATGTGGCAAGCCGCTCACGATCGGCGTGCTGCATCGGGTCGAGGAGTTGTCCGATCGTCCGGTTGAGTACCAGCCGGTCGACCGTCCACCTGCGACACATGTGATCCAGCTGCATCAGATCCTCGGCGAATTCCATGGCGTGGGCGCACGCAGCAAGGGCGTCGAGGGTCGGCTCGCCACTCTCGTGGCCGCGCTCGGTAGCGAGCTCGACATCCTGTTGCGGGTGCCGATCGACGAGGTCGCCCGGGTCGGCGGTCCTTTGTTGGGGGAGGCGATCGGACGGCTGCGGGACGGCCGGGTCCAGCGGCAGCCGGGCTATGACGGTGAGTACGGCGTGGTAAGGCTGCTCGAACCGGCCGAGGTCGGCTCCCTCCGCCCGGACACCGGCGGCGAAGCGCTCTTTGAGATTCCGGCCGTACGGCGCCCCGTCCCGCCCCGACCCCGCGCCGCCCGTCGGCGGCCCGCCTCGACCCCGGTGCCGCCACCTCCGCTGGCCCCGCCACCGTCGCCGCATCGCCCGTGGGAGCCCGTGCTCGCCGGCATGGAGGAGGTCGGCACCGGGTTGCTGGACCGGCTGGACGCGCTGCAGCGGGTCGCGGCCGCCGCGCCCGGTGGGCCTCTGCTCGTGGTCGCCGGCCCAGGCACCGGGAAGACCCGCACGCTGACCCACCGCATCGCCTACCTCTGCGCCGAACTCGGCGTCGCTCCTGAGCAGTGCCTGGCGATCACGTTCACTCGGCGGGCCGCCGACGAGATGCGGGCCCGGCTCGAAGGGCTGCTCGGTTCTGACGCCTCCTCGGTGATGGTCGCGACGTTTCACGCGTTGGGGCTGCAGTTGCTGCGGGACAACGCCGTCGCCGCTGGTCTGGCACCGGGCTTCACCGTGGCCGACGAGCCGCAGCGATCCGCGGCGGTCGCCACCTCGGCGGGCAACCAGGAGGCGTACCGCAAGTTGCTGCGGGAGCAGAACACCGTCGATCTGGATGAGCTGATCTCGTTGCCGCTGGCCCTCATGCGCGACGACCCTGATCTGGCCGACCGCTATCAGGCGCGCTGGCCGTGGGTCTTCGTCGACGAGTACCAGGACGTTGACGCAACCCAGTACGAGCTGTTGCGTCAGCTCGTGCCCGCGGACGGCAACATCTGCGCGATCGGCGATCCGGATCAGTCGATCTACTCGTTCCGTGGCGCGGAGGTCGGGTACTTCCTTCGCTTCGCTGAGGACTTCACCGACGCCCGGTTGGTCCGGCTGACGCGCAACTACCGCTCCACGGCGCCGATCATCGCGGCAGCCGGTCAGGTGATCGCGCCGACGTCGCTGGTCCGGGGCCGCCGGCTGGAACCCGCCCGGCTCGAACCCGATGCATCGGTGCTGGGCCTGCACGCCGCCGCCACTCCTTTCACAGAAGCGGAATGGGTCGCCCGGACGATTGAGGGCCTGGTCGGTGGCGTCTCCCACCGCTCGTTCGACTCCGGCCGGATCGACTCCCGTACCGGAGTCCAGGATGGACTGTCCTTCGCCGACATTGCCGTGCTGTACCGCACGGATGCTCAGGCGACACCGGTCATCGAAGCGCTGACCCGGGCGAGCCTGCCGGTGCAGAAGCGGTCGCACGACCGGCTCTCCGACCGTCGGGCGGTGGCCGCGCTGGCCCGGGAGCTGCGGTTCGAGTCCGGTGGCTCCGCACCGTCGCTCGTAGACCGGATCCGGGCAGCCGGGCGGAGCCTCGCCTCGGGGCGACCCCGACTGTTCGAAGTGGACGGTACGGCCCCGGCCGTGGTGCACGAGTCCGATGTGTACTCCGCGGTGGACCTGCTGCTGCCGCTGGCGAGTCGGTGTGGCGAGGACCTCGAGACGTTCCTCCAGGCGTTGGCGACCGGCGCCGAGGTCGACGCGATGGATCCCCGCGCGCAGGCGGTGACGCTGATGACTCTGCACGCCGCCAAGGGCCTGGAGTGGCCGGTGGTGTTCCTGGTCGGCTGCGAGGACGGGCTGTTGCCCCTGCGGCTGCCCGGCAGCACACCCACGTCGGAGGAGGTGGCCGAGGAACGGCGGCTCTTCTTCGTTGGGATGACCCGGGCACAGCGGCGGCTCTATCTGTCTCACTGCGCGAAGCGGACCCGGCACGGGACAGAGCACCAGCCCCGCGCGACCCCGTTCCTCGACCCGGTCGATCCCGGCCTGCTTGAGCGCCTCGGGGAGGTCCGGGACGCACCAGAGCCACCCCGCCACCGCCAGCTCCGCCTGCTCTAGCTCGGTACCGCCACAACAGGACGCCAGGAAAGCCGGCGCCGAACGGATCACTCCTTGTTCGCGACCGCCTTGGCAAAGCGCTCGAGCACGCTGATCCAGCCGCCACCACTGCCGATCGCGTCTCGCATCGCCTGGCCGCCGACGAGCCGGTCGAGAAGTCGGTGTTCCAACTCGACCACCGTCTGTCCTGGCCCAGCGGCGGTGAACCGTACCTCGATCTCGCTGGCGTGGTCGGGATCGGGGTCGTACTGCCATTCGCCGTTGATCTGCCAGGTGACGACGAGCCGGTGCGGTGGCTCCCACGCCAGCACCCGACCCCAGTCACACTCGCTGCCGTCGACGCCTCGCTCGTACCACCGTCCGCCTTCACCCGGCTCGAGGATGGCCTCGGCCATGTCGGCCGTACCGATGTGGTACTCCGCTGGCCACCACGTGGTGAACGAGTCGGTGAAGACCCGAAACGCCTCCTCGGCGGGCACGTTGATGGTGACCTTGCCGCCGATCGGCGGGATCGTCGCCGTGGTGTTCATAGCTGCTCCTCTTCGTGGTTGTTACGCGCGGCCTCGGCGGTCTTCTGAAAAGCGGTGAGCGCCTCGTCCCAGATGCGATCGAGGTAGGCCCGCACGGCAGCGACCCCGTTCGGGTTGAGCCGGTACACCCGGCGCGTTCCCTCGGCGTGGTCGACGACCAGGCCGCCGTCCTTGAGCACGCGCAGGTGCTGGGACACCGCCGGCCGGCTGATCGGCAATTGCCGCGCCAGTTCGCCCACCGAGCACGGGCGCCGGGCCAGCAACTCGAAGATCGCGCGACGGGTCGGGTCGCCCAACAGACCCAGCCCGGCATCTCCGTAAGCGTCCACGAACGGTAAGTCTACACTTACCGAACGCGGGGCTACAAGGGTTTCGACGAGGGCTGGCGGGTAGCGTTCCAGCAAGCCCGGTTAGTGTCCTCTTTGGACGGTCGCCGTGCCCCAACCTCTGTGGGCAGGGCATCTAGCGGACGCGCGGGCGCTCGATGGAGACGACCAGGACCACGCCGACGACGACCGTGACGGCGGCCAGCACGACCTGCCCGGTCAGCACCTCTCCGGCGAACGCGACGCCGAGGGCGATTGCGATCACCGGGTTCACGTACGCGTACGTCGAGACCAGCGAGATCGGCGCGTGGTGCAATAGCCAGATGTAGGCCGTGAACGCGACCAGTGATCCCGCGACGACCAGGTATGCCAGCGCCAGCCAGGCCTGCATCGGCACGTCCGGTACCAGCCACGGAACCGGCTCACGGCGGGCCACCGCGATCAGGGCCATGGCTGCGGCGCCGGCCACCATTTCGTACCCGCTGGCGACGAAGGGGTCGGTGGGCATCGGCAGCCATCGAGTCGCGAACGAGCCCACGCACCAACAGGTCACGGCGCCGAGTGCGAGTAGTCCGCCGGCCAGCGGCACCGGGTGATCGCTTTCGCCGCCGAGTCCCGGCGCGAACAGCGCCACCAGGCCAGCCAGGCCGATCACGACACCCGCGACGGTCGCCAACCCTGGTCGGTCACCGGTGACCGAACGCAGCACCACCATGATCAACGGGTTGAGGGAGATGACCAGGGCGGCGACGCCCGATGGCAGGGCGAACTGGGGCGACTCGGCGAGCACGACCAGCCCGTTGCCCCCGGCCAGCAGGAGCACGCCGACCACCGCGCAGGCGCCAAGCTCACGCCGGGTCACCCGCAGTTGCCGATGACCGCGGAGCACCGCGAGTGCCGAGATGAGCAGGATGGCGGCGAGGCCGAACCGCATCGCGGCCGAGCCGAACGCGGGCAGTGATGCGGCGACAATTCGGATGCCGAGGTACGTCGAGCCCCAGATCACATAGACGATCGCCAGCGCAACGGCGACCGCGAGGCCCGACGGAGGTCGGGATGTCGACATTTGCGCGGATGAGACTGGCGTTGTCGCAGGTAATGGTGGTGTCGCCGAAGTGCCGGGGTGTGAGGTCATGACACCCTCACGCTACGGTGGGCGCGGCTCGGATCTCGCGGCGGTCCAGCCGGAACCGTGCTCCGAATAAGTTGCGTCTGACTCGTAGCGTGTCCGAACAGCCGACGACAGTTACGGGTGTCGACGCGAATATTGGTTGGGGATGCGTGGCCAGGAGGAGAGATGTCGACGTACCAGCCACCCGGCGAGCCGCCGTCGTACGCGCAGCCGCAGGACCCATGGGCAGGGACTCAGGGTGTGGCTTCCGCGCCGACTGACCCGATCCCTCAGACCGCTGCGCCGTACGGCCAGTTCGCGCCGGGCGTGGCGGCGCCGAGCGTGTGGACCCAGGAGACCGTCTCGCACGGCGGGTACGACTACGTGCCGCAGCAGCGCAGCCGGCTCGGCATGTACGTCCTCGTCGTCCTGGCGGTCCTCGTGTTCGGCGGCGGCGGCGGGTACGGCGCGTACCGCTGGATCACCAGCATGACCCCGCCAACAACCCCGCCAGCTGGCACCAGCTCATCCGCGGGGACCTCCGCTCCCGGGTCGTCCGGACCAGGCACCACACCGACGGTCGCGGCCTCCGCGCTCAATGTCGGCGACTGCATCCTCAATATCGGCACGCCGACCAAACCGGAGATGATCAGGTCTGAGTGCGGTAAGCCCAAGTCGTACAAGATCATCAAGATCAACTCGGGGGAGCTGATCCCGGAGGGACCGGCCGGGACCTTTGACGACACCGTCACGGCGCCGGCGATGTGCGCCGGTACCGGCTACGAGGCCTTCTACGGTTGGGATTCCAGCGACGACAAGCAGGACTACTTCTTCTGCCTCACCATCAACTGACCGCCGACCCTGACCCGCCGACCCTGACCCGCCGACCCTGACCCGCGCCCGACCCGCGACCCGCCCGCCGCCCTGACCGCCGCGACCTCGGGCGCAATTGGTCACCAATTGGGGCCGCGCCGGCGTTGGACAGCCCGATAGGCGACCTTCTGTGATGATCTTGGAGATATCCACAGGTGCCGGCGTTGTCCACAGACGGCAATTTCGGTCTGGTGAGTTGGACCCGGTACCTCGACGCTGGCGGGTATGGCCGATCCAGTCGCGTTGCGCGGCAAGCTGTTCCGTGGTCGGGATGCGATCGACGCTGGGCTGCTTCGACCAGACCACTTACGAACGCGGGCGTGGCGCCGGGTGTTTCAAGGGGTATACGCCGACGCGGCGTTGACGCTTACCCACGCCACTCGCTGTACCGCGGCGATCGCCTTCCTGCTGCCCAACGGCGCCGTGATCGCCGGGCGGTCCGCGGCCGTCATGCACGGTGTTTCGCTCGGCTGGCCGGACCCTGCCGGTCGAGGCCCTTACGCCGGGGACCGCGTTGCGTTATCGCGCTGGCGGCCTTGTGGTGCACCGCGGCACGCTGGTCCCGGCCGACCGGACCTCGATCAAGGGGCTGCCGGTCACCACGGTGGAGCGCACCTGTTGGGACCTGGCGCAGTGGCTCGACGTAGTCGAGGCGGTGGTCTGGATCGACCGACTTCTGTCCCTCGGCCGACTGGCTAAGGCAGACCTCGCCGACTATCTGAGCCTGCGCCGTCAGGACACCGTGCGCGGTGTGCGCCGATTCGAACGCGCGGTGTCCCTTGTGGATGCCCGATCCGAATCGCAGCAGGAGTCCCGGCTCCGAGTACGGCTGACTCTGGCCGGGCTGCCGCCGCCGAGGTCCAGTTCACGATCCTCGACGAGAACGGCCGGTTCGTGGCTCGGGTCGATCTCGCCTGGCCCGAACTGCGGATCGCGGTCGAGTACGACGGGCTATGGCACGTCGGGTCGGCGGCGCAGATGCACGCGGACCGTCGGCGGCTCAATGGGCTTGTCGGGCTTGGATGGATCGTGCTCCATGTGACGTCGGCCAGACTTCGAGACGACTTCGATGCGGTCGTAGCGGAGATCCGTGACCGCGCCATGCGCTCCCGCCGCCGCTGACGCCGCTCCCAGCCGCCGACCACCCAGCGCCCCGGCACGGCCACGCAATTGGTCACCTATTGGGCTTGATCACTCTAGAGAGCCCCATTTGGCGACCGATTGCGCCAGCGCGGACGGGATCATGAGCGAGAGTGGATCATGGGCGGTGACGGGGCGGGTGCGATCAGGCGGAGTTGACCCACTCGTCGGTGCCGTCGGTGAAGTGCTGGTGCTTCCAGACCGGGAGCCGGTCCTTGACGGTGTCGACCAGGCGGGCGCAGAGGGCGAACGCGTCGCCCCGGTGGGCCGTGGCGACCGCGGCAGCCAAGCGCCACGTCGCCGACGGCGAGTTCGCCGATCCGGTGGGATACGGCCACCCCGTAGACGGCGGGATCCTTGGCGATCTCGGCGGCCACTTCGGCGAGGACCGCCTCGGCGCTGGGATGCGCTTCGTAGACGAGCCGGGTCACCCCGCGGCCGCCGTCGTGGTCGCGCACGATGCCCGGCGAACGAGACCACTGCCCCAGCCGCTGGATGAGCGACCGACCGCCTCGTGCGACGTCACCGACAGCGGCGTGGTGGTCAGAGCGGATCGGACGATCATGGGCGGCCTCCCGGAAACAGAGGTACCGGAATGAACGGCACGTGGGTGCCGGGTGCTCCCTCGGTGCCGGGTTCGATCACGGCGAACCCGTCGGCCCGGGCCAGTCCGCGCAGCATCGCCGACCCGGAGTGCTCGAGTGGGTAGGCGAACCCGGATTCTTCGATCCGTACCAGGGCCAGGTGGGTGTGGTCGCCACGACCCTTGATCATGTCGCCGAGGGTGATCTGGAGCCGGGGCGGTTGGGTACGACCGGTCAGGCCGTCGAGCAGCGGCACCACGAGCGAGACCAGCGCCACGATCGCCGACTGGGGATTGCCGGGCAGGCCCGCGACGAAGGCCGGTTGCCGCCCGGGTCGGGGCACCGACGCCAGCAGCATCGGGAAGCCGGGCCGGACCGCGACCGTGTTCGCGATGTACGTCGCGCCGAGCTCGGCCAGCGCCGGGTGCAGGTGGTCGACGGGTCCCTGCATGGTTCCGCCCGTCGTACAGACCAGGTCCGCGACGTCCAAGGCCGAACGAATCGCGGTCACGTGGGCCTCGAGCGTGTCCGCGACCGGCCCGCGTGGATCGAAGCCGGGCTGCAGCGTCGCACCCAGACGCGTCAGCCATGACGGGCAGCTGTGGACCAAGTGCATCGCGCACCCGGCCCTCGCCCGGTGGTCCCTCGGTGAGCAGTTCATCGCCGAAGATCACCACGGCAACCCGGGATGGCGGCGTCACGGTGAGGGTGTCGTAGCCGCAGGCGGCGGCGAGCCCGATGACGGCGGGGGTCACCGGCGTACCGGCCGGCAGGAGTTCCTCGCCCTTGCTCGCCTCGTCGCCCCGGTCACGCCAGTCGGGCACCGGCCGGGAGCGGCCCTCGATGTGGCCGTCCGCATCGCGGTGGCTGTCTTCGATACGGATGATCTCGTCGGTGCCATCCGGGACCATCGAGCCGGTCGCTATCTCGATCGCCTCGCCGTCGCCGATCTGCGGTGGCACGGAGCCGGCGAGCGCCTGTCCGGTCATCCGCCATGGCCCGGTGCCGCGGACGGCGAAACCGTCCACACTGGAGGTCGGGAATGCGGGCAGGTCGGTCAGCGTGGTGAGCGCCGCGGCCAGAGTCCGGCCGTCGGCCCGGCCCAACGGAACCTCGATCGGGTCGGGTCGCGCGGCCCGACCCGCCGCGTGCGCGGCCTCGCGGGCCGACGTCCACGCCATCGCCTGTTCGGATGTCACGGCCCGACCATATCGCGCAGCTGAGCTCAGCCCCGCCGCCCCACCGCACGCCTCCGCTACCCCGCCGGCCTCACCAAGGCCGTCAGTGGTCGCCGCCGTGTAGCTGCTGTACGGCGTGGGCGAGCACGGGTCCGAGTACGGCGAGCCCGTCGCGCGCCCCGCCGGTGGAGCCGGGCAGGTTAACCACGATCGTCCGGCCGGCGACGCCGGCGAGGCCTCGGGACAGGTTCGCGGTCGGCACCCGCTCGCGCGAGTACGCCCGGATCGCCTCGGCGATGCCGGGGATCTCGTAGTCGAGGATCGGTCGGGTCACATCCGGCGTCCGATCGGTCGGAGTGATGCCGGTTCCGCCGCTGGTGACGACCACGTCCACGCCGTCCGCCACCGCGGACCGGATCGCCTCACCCACCGGATCGCCGTCCGGAACGACCACCGGCTCGTCCACGTCGAACCCGAGCTGGCGCAGTCCGGAGGCGAGGATCGGCCCACTCGAGTCGGCGTACACCCCAGCCCAGGCTCGATTCGACGCCACCACCACCCGGGCCCTCACCTGCCGTCCTCCCTGACCCAGAGCCCGGTCTTGCCACCCTCCTTGCGCAGTACCCGGACGTCGTCGATCGCCGCGGCCGGATCGACCGCCTTGATCATGTCGATCACCGCGAGTCCGGCCGTGGCCACCGCCGTCAGCGCCTCCATCTCCACCCCGGTCCGATCGGCGGTGCGCACGGTGGCGGTGATGTCCACGCTGGACTCTCCCAACTCGACCTCGACGTTCACGGCGTGCAGCGCGATCGGGTGGCACAGCGGGATGAGGTCCGGCGTGCGCTTGGCGCCCATGATGCCGGCCAGCCGCGCGACCGCGAGCGCGTCGCCCTTGGGCAGAGCATCGCGGCGAAGCAGTCCGACCACCTCAGCAGTGGTACGGACGCGCCCTGCGGCCTGCGCGGACCGTACTGTGACGTCCTTGCTCGACACGTCCACCATCCGGGCGGCCCCGGAGGCGTCGACATGGGTGAGGCCCGCAGCATCGGGGCGGCCGGTGTCCACGCGCCCGAGGGTACGCCCGGACATCGTCGCGACGGTGGCCACCTCGACCAGTCATCGATCGGCCACTGTCCGCTGTCGCGGGTGCCGGCGGTGCCGACGTACTGTTGGCGCTCACCCGGTTCACCGTGGGACCCCCTTGGCCGTGGGAGGTGGGCACTGTGAACGACTGGCTGTGATGGATTGCGTTCCTTCAGTAGCCGGCCGCTGAGTTGCGTTGGCGGTGTCGAGTTCGTGCGGAAGAGCGTGCGCTCACTCGACGACCGCGGTGCTGCGTTGGCGGTGTCGAGTTCGTGCGGAAGAGCGTGCGCTCACTCGACGACCGCGGACACAACTGTTGCCTGGAGCCAAACCGGCCTACGCTGACGAACGGTTGCCGCCACATGAGACGGCGGCCAGCAAATGGGCGGGGCCGGCAGGACGGGCCGGCGAAGGGACAGGTACGGGTGAGCGCACGTGGCCGCGCGCAGCCCCTGTCGTGGTTGACCGGCGGGGTGATCGCAGCTGGACTGATCGCGGTGGCGGTCCAGCTGCTGACCCTCGACGCGGACCTCAACGGCATACACGCCTGGGTCGTGCCGATGTCGATGATCATGGTGGCGGTCGCCAGCGCCGCTGTGGTTCGGATCCGGGTGCGCTCCGCCAACGTGGGTACCGCGTGGACGGATTCGGCGATCCTCATCTGCATCGTCACGCTGCCCTCAGCCTGGGTGGCGCTGAACGTCTTCGCCGGTGTGCTGATCGCCAAGCTGTTCTGCCGGATCTCGCCGCAGAAGGTGTTCTACAACGCCAGCAAGGATGCGCTCTCCGCGACCGCCGGCGTGGCCGTGGCGCTCCACTTTGGTGTGACGCGCGCGGAGTCGACCCGCTCGACAAACTCGCTCCCGCTGCTGCTGGTCGCGATCACCGTGACCGCGGTCGAGTTCGCTATCGGAGTGCCCGTGCTCGCCCTCGCCTCGCGGGTGCGGTGGTACCGGGTGCATCCCGATGTCGACATCAAGCTCGCCTTCTTCGCGGGCAAGCTCGTCGTCACGGTATTGACGCTCATCGTTTTTTCACGTGACCCCCGACTTCTCGCGGTCGTACCGCCGGTCGCCCTGTGCCTGCACATGCTCTACGCGAGCCGCCTGCGGGCCCGGTCCGATCGGGGCGCGTGGCAGCGGCTCGCCACCACCACGGAGGAGCTCAACAACACCGACCTTGAGGCGGTGCTCACCGCGGCGGTGGTCAACGCCGTGCAACTGTTCTCCGCCGAGGAAGCGGAGGTGTTCCTCCGCGATGGTCCCGACGGGCCGATCCTGGTTCGCGGCGCTGCCAACGGAGTGATCTGGTCCGGCGATCCAGGGCAGGCGCCGCCGCACGCCCGGGACGTTCAGACCATCACCGCCGCGCTCTCCGGGGATGACCGCAAGGCGGATCATTGGTGAGGTACGGCTGCACTACGCCGTCGGGGTCCGGCTCACCGACCGCGAGCTGCTGACGCTGCGTACCTTCGCCTCGGCCCTGCGCACAGCGGTCCGCAACGCCGCCGCGTTTGCCGAGGCCCGCCGAATGGCGATGCGTAACGCGCTCGCGGCGCTGCACGACCCGCTGACGGGCCTCGCCAATCGACGCAGACTGCAGGAGCATGGCGAGGCGGCGCTGGCCCAGCCCGGGCTGACCGCGTTGGTGGTGCTCGATCTGGACCTCTTCCGTGAGGTGAACGAGACGCTCGGCTACCTCGCTGGCGACCGGCTGCTGGTGGAGGTCGCCCGGCGGTTGTCCCGGGTGGCCGGGCCGGACGATCTGGTGGCGCGGCTGGATGGGGACGAGTTCGCGGTCGTGCTGGCCGGCGTCGATTCGGCGGACGCGGCCGAGCAGCGGGTCCGGGAGCTACTGGCCACATTGGACGCGCCAGTCGACCTCAGCGGAATGCGGGTACGGGTCGAGGCGTGCGCGGGGCTGGCCATGGCCCCATCGGCCGGGGCGCTCGCCGAGGTCCCCGACTTGGGTGGCGACGCCGATCCGGGTGGCGACACGGGCGTCCGGGATGATGCCGCGGCGGTGGTGGAGCTGCTGCGGCGCGCCGATGTGGCCATGGTTGCGGCCAAGCGGGGTGGTTCTCGGGTGGTCCGGTACGAACCCGGGCGGGACACCGCCGATGTGGCGGCACTGATGCTCGGCGGGGATCTGCCCCGAGCTATTGCCCAGCGCGAGTTCACGGTGAGCTTCCAGCCCATTGTGGACCTGGCGAGCGGCAAGATGATCGCGGCGGAGGCGCTGGCCCGGTGGCACCATCCCGATCGCGGCGACCTCGACCCGCGCCGCTTCCTGGCAGCGGTGGAGCGGTCCGGGCTGCTGCCCGCCTTCGCTGAGGCCGTTCTGGATCAGGCACTCGCGGCGATGGTGCGCTGGCGGGCGCTCGGGATTGACGCCCCGGTCGCGGTCAACGCCTCGCCGCGAAGCCTGCTCGACCCGACGTTCCCGCTGATGGTGCGGGCCCAGTTGGCGCGGCACGGCGTGGCTGGACCGGACCTGGTCATCGAACTCACCGAGACGCTGACCCTGACTCAGGTGGAGCTCATCGGTGGCGTGCTGCGTGACCTTCGGGACGCGGGTGTACGGCTGGCGTTGGACGACTTCGGCACCCGCTCCTCCTCTCTCGCGATGCTGGCGAAGGTGCCGTTCTTCGAGCTGAAGATCGACCGAAGCTTCGTCGCCGGGATGGCCAACTCGCCGGAGGCGCTGGCGGTGGTTAGGTCCACAGTGGAGCTTGGTCGGTCACTCGGTCGGTTCGTGGTTGCGGAGGGTGTCGAGCGCGACGACCAAAGGCTGGCGTTGTGGGAGATGGGCTGTCCCGCCGGACAGGGGCATCTGTTCGCCAGACCGATGCCGGTCGATGCTCTCATGCAGGTCGTCGAGAACGGCATCGGCGGGGTGGTGGGGCTGCTCTACCCCCCGATGCACGCGAGCCTGCCTGATGGGTGGAGCGACGGCGTCAGCCGATCCGGGCGGGGCGGTAAGGCCAGCGGGCCGGGGCCGGGCGGTGGGGTCAGCGGAAACAGCGTGCCGCGGATGCGGTCACCGCAGCCATCGGCCCAGGGCGCGGCCGGAATCAACGGAACTGGTGCCCGGCGACGTGACGGACGACCCTCAGGCCGATCCGGTCGGCTGAAGCCGGTCCGCCGGTCGGCGACCTACCGTGCCGACTCGCCGTCTCGACCCGCCGTTGAGACGGGAGTCCCTCGCGGGAGCCGAGGCGTCGGTATCGTATGGCAACCCGAGCCACGAGGGCGGTCCATCCTCAGTCCTCCGTCCTCGGGCTCGTATGGAGGATTGCCATGATGGACGACCGTACGCCCGAGCCGAGCAAGCCGGACGACTCCGCCGCCCTCGAACCAGTCTTCGCCGAATCCGTCTTCTCGGACGACCCGGCGACGATGGACCTCGGCGCGAAGGTGGACCAGGCCTGGGTCGACTTCCAGGCGACCCTCGCCGACGCGTTGCCAGCGCTGCCCGAGTCGGTCGTCGCCATGGACCTTACGCTCGATCCCACCGCGGCCGAGCTCGGCGACTCCAGGTACACGGTGACCGTCGAGCTGTCCGAGCCGGACAAGCTCCGCGCGTACGCCGTGAGCAACCGGATGCTGCCCGAGGCGCACCGGCTCTCGCTCAAGCGACTCGGCGAGGTCGTGGCACTGGGCTGGTCGCCGCCCGGGCTGGTGCCCGGCTCCGGAGAGCGGTTCGGGCTGGAGCTCCCGAAGAGCGAGTCGCTCCGCGCGGCGAAGATCATCACACGCACGCTGCGCGAGGTCTACGGATCCCCGCACCCGGCTTTCCTGCTCTACGTCGCGGTGTCGGCCAACGGCGGCGCGGTGCAGATTCCGGCGCTGGGCGTGGCCCGCCCGGAGGAGGGCGAAGGCGTGCCGCAGCTCGGCCACATCGAGCTGGCCTCGGTTCCACTGGCCGAGCGGGTGGTGCTGGTGTTGTCAGCGATGCTGAAGATCGCACCGGAGAGTCTGCCGGTCGACGCCGACGGCGACATCGGTATCCGGTCCGGCTCGGCCATGGTCTTCGTCCGGGTTCGGGCAGAGCCTCCGCTGGTCGAGGTGTTCTCGCCGGTTCTCACCCAGGTCAACGAGAACCAACGGCTCTACCAACGACTGTCGGAGCTCACCCACCGGATGCCGATCGGGCGGCTGTACTGGGCCAGCAACACGGTATGGGCCTCGATCACCGTATTCGGCCGCGACTTCCAGGCCACCCACCTGATGCTCGCGGTCCAGGTGATGACGGGCCTCGCCGACGAGCTCGACGACCGCCTCGCTGGTGAGTTCGGCGGTCGGCGGTTCTTCACCGACACGCCGCCGGGGGAGGAACAGGCTCCTGCCCCCGGCGAAGCGACCGCCGACCCGCGCGTCGGCCAGTACCTCTGACCACAGTGGATTTGTGCTAGGAAGGGCGCCTTGTCCAACGCTCAGCGTTGGACAAGGCGCCCCTTCCGCTCAGGCCAGCGGGATCCAGGCCAACCGGGCCAGCGTTCGGCTGTCGCTTGCCATCAGGCCGCCAGGCCGAGACCGTCCACAGTGTAGTGTCGATGATCAGGCTGCGCCGGATTGGCATCGGGTAGCCGCCGTTGTTGATCGAGCCCGGGTGGCTGATGAACCCGAGCTCGGTGATGCTGCTCCCACCCAGGCGCAGGACCAGCGCACCCGACGCCGGCGCGAACTCGCGGCTCGGCGCGATGCCCGAACCTGAGGATCCGGGGCCCCCGTTCGGTTCGACCGGCATGGCTACGCCGTACCTTCCTTGCAATGGCACGACGAGCAGTCCGCTCGCCGGCCAGTACAGGAACGCGTGCGGGTCGAACTCCGCCTCGGAGTAGGTGCCGCGCAATGTGTACTTCGCCAGCCGCACCGGGTCGGCAAGGTTGCCCACGTCGAACAGCGACACCTGGGTGCCGGTGACCTGGCCCTGGTTGGTCGCGTCCTGGCCCACGCCGATGAGCCGGTTGCCGTCGGCCGGGTGCAGGTAAGCCGAGTAGCCCGGGATCTTCAGTTCGCCGCGGACGGTCGGCTTCGTCGGGTCACCGAGGTCGACCGTGTAGAGCGGATCCGTCTGGCGGAACGTCACGACGTAACCGACCGGCCCGACGAAACGTACCGAGTAGATCCGCTCTCCCTTGCCGAGGCCCTCGACGGCACCGACCTGAACCAGCGCTTCCCCATCCGGCGCGAGGACGTACACACCCGAGTGCGACTGCCCTGGCGCGACCCCGCGGTCCACCATGAAGCCGTCCGTTGTGGACGCGACTCGCAACCGACCGTCCCATTCGGACATCGCGTACTGGTTGAGTAGGTTACCTGGCACGCTGCCACCGGCGACGTAGCGCGGACGCTCCGACGCCGACGAGGTGTCGAACTTGTAGATCTCGGTACGGGGCTCCTGAGGCCTGGACTCCGCGGTGCCCCCGGCCGCCATCGGCATGACCCGCCACGCCTGGCTGCTGGCGACGTACAAACTCGGACCGTTGCTGTACACCGTGTCACCATCGGCCACAATGGACACCGGCTGCCCGCTGCTGAGCGCGTTCTCGGCGAGGTCGAAGCTGAGCACGGTGAGCAGGTTGGTGCCGGAGTAAGAGGCCGGACGGCTCACCGCTTCGCAACCAACCCGCGACTCGGTGCTGCGGCCGTCGGTGGTCACCGCGAGGCGGGGGAGCCAATCATCGATGTCGCTGGCGCCAATGATCGCCTTGTTCGCGGCGATGCGCTCCGCGTCGGTGCCCTGTTGCGGCATCGGGAAGTCCAGCCGCGGGTAGGACCGGACGACTACCCGCGCGACCGACCCGACCTGCCGCGCGTCCACGATGGATCCATCGGCGCGGCCGCGGGAGATCACCCGAGGACCGGTGAGGTCGACCAGGATCAGGCTGGTGCCGCCTACCTCGTCGCTCTGCTTGGCCACGTTGCCGACCGAGTCCTCGACCACGACACCCCGGTAGGCGGCCTGATTGCCGAGGACCAGGGCGTGGTCACCGGCCATCAACAGGTCCGCGTCGTATCCCTGCATGCTTTCGCCCAGGTCGATCGCGCCAACCAGCCGCCGGCTGGCCGCGTCGACAACGGTCAACCGCCCGGACGAGACCGTGACGATGCGCTGGCCATCGGTCTTGACCAGGTCGGGTTCGTCGACCCCGGCCTCGTGCGTGTTGGTGCCGGAATAGTCGGGCGTACTCGGGTTGAGCGCGTCACCGGCCTTCGCTGGATCTGCCCCGGCGTTGGCCGGCGCCTCCGCTGCGTTGGGCGGCGCCGGCATCGGGACCGCGGTACCTTCGCGACCGAGGTCGGTGCCCCCCATGCCGCCACCGTCGGCGAAGCCGTACGGTCCGACGACGGACGTTGCCGCGGCGCGCAGGCCGGTCAGTGCCTGCTGGCAGGAATCGAAGAAGACGAGTTGGAACGAGCCGGCGGGGACCCCCGGGTCCGTGCCGTCGCGGGTGCAGCCGGTGGCGGTAAGGCAAGCAAGCACAGCAAACCCCGCAACGAGCCGGGTTCGGCCAGGTCCAGTCATGCGCGTTGGACGCGGCCACCGGGCCGCTGGTTCCGAAGGAGATGCGGTCAGGCGTTGGAGACCGACCGATCAGGTTTCGCCGATGCGAGCCGGGGCGCCGTCGACCAGACGGGACAGCACGATCATGCTTCGGGTCGAGGTGATGAAGTTCTCGGAGCGCAGCCGCTCCAGCGCCTGCTCCAGCCGGGGGATGTCGGCGGCCCGCAGGTGGACCAGGGCGTCCGCCTCGCCGGAGACCGTGTAGGCGCCGATGACGGCCGGATGCCGGCGGGCCGCCGCGGCGATCTGGGCCGGCGTGGTGCGGCCGGTGCAGAACAGTTCCACGAACGCCTCGGTGGTGCCGCCGACGGCGGCCGGGTCCACCACCGCGGTGAAGCCCTTGATCACTCCGCTGGATCGAAGCCGGTCCACCCGACGCTTGACCGCCGGCGCGGAGAGCGAGACGGCTTGGCCGATCTCGGCGAACGAGGCGCGGGCATCCGACATGAGCGCCGCAATGATTGCATGGTCCGTCTGGTCAAGGAGCAACGAATCGCCTCTCGTCCGCAACGATCTCGACTGTAATGCCGCGTCCAGGCTACCTACGTTGGTGCCCATGACCGCCGAGCCGCGCCCCCGGCGCTACCTGATGTGCGCTCCTGAGCACTTCGCCGTCGAGTACGCGATCAACCCGTGGATGGACCCCTCGCAGCCGGTGGATGCGGACCTGGCGCGGCGGCAGTGGGAGGACCTACGGCAGGCGCTGACGCGACCTTGGTCACGGCGTGGACACGCTGACGCCCCGGCCGGGTCTGCCCGACATGGTGTTCGCGGCCAACGGCGCGTTCTCGGTGGACGGCATCGTGTACGGCGCGCGGTACCGGTTCCCGCAACGGTCGGCCGAGGCGGCCGCGCATCGGGAGTACTACGAGGCCGACCCGGCCACCTGGAAGTTCGTCGCTCCGCAGCAGACCAACGAGGGGGAGGGCGACTTCGCGTATCTGCCGGCGACACACGGTGGGCTGGTGCTCGCCGGGTACGGCTTCCGCACGGAGCACGCGGCGCACGCCGAGGTTCAGGCGGTGCTCGGCCGTCCCGTTGTGTCCCTACGCCTGGTCGACCCACGGTTCTACCACCTCGACGTCGCATTGGGAGCGATCGACGACGAGAACGTCGCCTACTACCCGGGTGCCTTCTCGGCCGGCTCGCAGCGGGTGCTGCGGGAGCTGTTCCCGAGCGCGGTGCTGGCCGACGAGGACGACGCCCTCGCGTTCGGGCTCAACCTGGTCAGCGACGGGCGGCACGTGGTCCTTCCGGCCGAGGCGACCGGGCTTGCGGCGAAGCTGGCCGACGCCGGTTACCAGCCGGTGCCAATGGATCTGGGCGAGTTCAAGAAGGGCGGCGGGAGCGTGAAGTGCTGCGTAGCGGAGTTACGTCCGTAAGGCGCTTTGGTGCTCGGGGCTACAGTCAGTTCTCCGGTACGTCGTGACCCCCGAGGAGCGCGTGACCCATGCGTAAGTCGCTCATAGTCGTCGTGCTCGCGGCCGTCGCTCTTGGCGGCGCGGTCGGCTGCGCCCACCCGAACGAGGCGCCGCTACCCGGCGAGTCGCGTCCGCCCACCACCGCGGCCACCACGGCAACCGGCGCGGACGAGACAAAGGCGGTGTGCGCCGAGGCGACGAGCACGTCTGCGTCCGCGGTCGCCACGCTCAAGGCCAAGGTGGCCGAGGCAACTGCCGCGCAACGCGCCAACGACCAGGGCAAGGTCATCGCCGCCCAACTCGCCGCCAAGTCGACCGCGACCGAGTGGGCGAACAAGCTGAACTCACTGGCGGCCAGGCCGATCAAGCCACAGGTGAAGACCGTGCTCACCGACGGCGCCAAAATGATCAACGACATGATGGCGTCGCCGGCCACCCTGAACCCGACCACGGCCGAGCAGAAGCTGAACGACTTCACCTCCAAGCTCGCCTCCGCCTGCGCCAACGCCTGACACCGGATTCCGCTGCGAACGGCTGAAATCCGGCCGCAAGATCAACGCAGTTGGTCGCCAATTGGGGCTCCCTTCCCGTCAGGGACCCCAATAGGCGACCACTTGAGTTGATCAATCGACCCGGTTTGCCCGTATCGGGCGGTCTGTTAGTTACGGGTTAGTTGGCGGTTTATGCCCGCATCGGGCAATCTTTACCCGTGGACCTCAGTGCCGTACCGAGTGACATGCGCGCGGCAACCGCGGACGCGCGGCTGACGACCGAGGACATCGGCGCCCGCCTTGAGCGCGTGCGATCCGAGGACGTCGGTGCCGCGCTCGAGCACCTGCGTGCGGTCGTGGGTTCGGCGAACTACCCGTGCGCGCTGCCCAGCGCCGGTCCGGCCCGGGAGGGTGCCCGGACTCTCGCCGCCCAGCTCGATGACTACCTGATTCCGCGGCTCCGTCGCATCGAAGCGCCGCTGCTGGCGGTGGTCGGTGGGTCCACTGGCGCAGGCAAGTCGACTCTGGTCAACAGCCTGGTCCGGTCTCCGGTCAGCGCCGCCGGCGTGCTCCGTCCAACTACCCGCGGCCCGGTGCTCGTCTCGCACCCCGCGGACGGGGCATGGTTCGGTGAGCGGTCGCTGCTTTCCGGACTGGCCCGTTCGAACCGACCGGGCGAAGGGCAGCTCCAGATCGTCAGCGCGCCGCTGCTGCGGCCTGGACTGGCGCTACTCGATGCTCCTGACATCGACTCGGTCGTCGTAGCGAACCGTGAGCTCGCCCAGGAGTTGCTTGCCGCGGCCGACCTGTGGCTGTTCGTGACCACCGCGGCCCGCTACGCCGACGCCGTGCCGTGGGCCGTGCTGCGGGGCGCGCGTGATCGAGGCACCGTGGTCGCGGTCGTGCTCGACCGCGTGCCGCCCGAGGCCCGCGACGAGATCGCGGCCGACTTCTCCCGCATGCTGCGCGAGCAGGACCTCGGCGCATCGCCGTTGTTCGTGGTTCTTGAGTCCACACTGGACGGCCACGGGCTCCTGGGTGAGCTGGCGGTCGCCCCGATCAAGACCTGGCTCGACACAGTCGCGTCGAGCTCGAGCCGGCGTCGAGGGGTGACCCGGCGCACCCTGTTCGGCGCGGTCGAGGCCGCCGGTGCTCGGGCGCAGGCACTGGCGCAGGCGGCCGACGAGCAGACCCGCGCGGCTGCGGCGGTGGCCGCGATCACCCGCGAAGCCTATGGACGGGCGATGTCCGATGTGGAGGCTCAACTTCGGGGCGGCGCGGTGCTGCGCGGCGAAGTGTACGCACGCTGGCAGGAGGCCATCACGAGCGGCGAACTGACCAGGGCTCTGCGCGCCGTCGAGGAGCCCCGTCGAGTTGCTTCCGCCCGGGCCGATGAAGCCGTGCCGGCCGGCAGACTGCAGGCCGCGATCGCCGGCGCGCTGGCCGCCCTCGTGGTGGAAGTGGACCTGGCCGCCGCGGAGGAGACCGGTTCGCGGTGGCGGGCCGAGCTGGTCGGCCGGGAACTGCTCACCGCAGACTCGTCGCTCAGCCGGCCATGGCCGGGTTTCGCCGACGCCGCCCACAACCTCGTCCATGAGTGGCAGACCTGGTTGCGCACCCAGGCCACGGCGGAGGCGCCGCCGGTGCGGACGAAAAGCGGTGCACGCGCAACCGGTGTGCACGCAACCGGTGTGCACGGAATCGGCCCCGCCGTCCTGCTCGCAACCCTTGCGTCGATCGCGCCGCCTACCGACGAGATCCCGCGCTGAGCCGCGTGGGCGGTCATCGAGTTCGCGCGAAGGAGCGAGCGCTCACTCGACAACCGCTTGGCCGACCATGCTCCGTTCCGTTGTCGGCAACCCGGTCGCGGCGGCACTCGGCGACCGGGCCCGACGTGAGTTTCTCGTCCGGGTTGGCGACCTTCTCGCCGCCGAGGTGGACCGCCGGCTAGCGGCCATCAACCGACTCGGTGTGGACTCCGGCCTGGCCGCGCGGTTACGCGAGGCCGGGGCAATGGTTGCCGTTGTCCGGCATGACGCCGCGGCCACGATCGAGGCCGCATGACGGCATCGCCAGACCTCCCGACCGGTACCGGTGTCGAAACTGGTCGGTCCACTGTAGATATTGAGCTCGAAGCGCGATTCCAGGCGCTGGGCCGGTTTACCCGGATCGCTGGCGCACACGTATCCCCCGACATGGAGCCCGCTTTGGCCGCCGCCCAGGCCCTGGTCGAGCGCGCCACGACGCGATTGCGCCTCTGTGCTGGCCCCGACGGAGACCACACGGTGGTCGCGCTCGCGGGCGCCACCGGCGTGGGCAAGTCGAGTCTGTTCAACGCGCTGGCCAGGATGCAGCTCTCTCCCGCGGGCCACCTGAGACCGACCACCGGCCAGGCGCACGCGTGTGTGTGGAACGCCCGCGGCGCCGACCCGCTGCTCGACTGGCTCGCTGTGGCGCCGCAGCACCGCTTCGCTCGGGAGAGTGCGCTTGACGCCGAGGACGAGGCGGCGCTGCGCGGACTGGTACTGCTCGATCTGCCCGATGTGGACTCCGTAGCCGGCGACAACCGGGTCGAGTCCGACCGGCTGGTCGGCATCGTGGATCTGGTGATCTGGGTGCTCGATCCGCAGAAGTACGCCGACGAGACCGTGCACGAGCAGTACCTGCGGCACATGGCGGCGCTGCATGACGTCACCGTGGTGGTGTTCAACCAGGCGGACCGGCTCAGCCCGGCCGATGCCGCCCGCTGCCGCGCCGACCTCGCCCGCCTGGTCGAGGCCGACGGCCTGCCTGGCGTACCGGTGATCAGTACGTCCGCGGTGACCGGTGAGGGCATCGATGAGGTCCGGGCCTTGCTCGAGAAGACGGTCGCCGGCCGGCCCGCAGCGATGGCTCGGCTCGAGGGCGAGCTTGACGCGGCGGTCGAGTCGCTCGCTCCGCTGGTCCCGGGCGCCGCGTTCGACCAGGAGCAGGTGAGCCGGGAGGCGATCCCAGAGCTCGCCGAGGGATTCGCCACCGCGATCGGCCTGGACGCTGGTCGCCGGGGAGGCGGCCGCGACCTACCGCGCGCGGGCCGGGCTGCACCGGTCGCCTTGGCGGCGGGCTCCGGCGCTGCCGGAAGTCCCGCCGGCCGAGCCGACCGCCGTGGGCCTCGCGGTCCGTCGGTTCGGGGCGCGGATATCGGCTGGCCTGCCGCAACCCTGGCCCGACCGGATCCGGACGGCCGCCACCGCCCACCTCGACCGGCTCCCGGACGAGTTGTCCCGCGCGCTCGCGGCGGCGCGGGGTCGCCCGCCCGGTGTAGTGGTCTGGCGGTTGCTGCGGGTTCTGTGGTGGCTCGCCATTGCAGCCGCGGTGGCAGGCATCGCGTGGACCGCGGTGACGTGGCAGGACGAGCCGCGATCGTGGCTGCCGGTGGTCGTCGCCGGCGCCGGGCTCGTGCTTACCGTCCTATTGCCGTTGATCCTGATCCCGGTCGGGCGGCTCCGGGCCCGCCGCTATCGCCGGGTGGTCACCGACCGGCTGAACCTGGCTGCGCTCACGATCGCCCGAGAGGTGGCCGCGCCGGTGCGGCAGATCCTGCGCGACTACGCCGAGGCGCGGACGGCGCTTGCTGAGGCGCACCCCGCACGGCGGGGCTGAGACAAAGCACGGGCAGGGCGAGCACGGGCAGGGCAAGCACGGCTGGGCAAGCACGGGCAGGGCAAGCCCGAGCTTTGGGCGTGCCACCATCTGCGGATGGTGGTACGGATCGGGATGGCGGTGTTGGCGGCCATCAACGCGTGGTGGGGCGGGTGGGCGCGGTTCGCCCCGCGGAACTTCTTCGACACGTTTCCAGGGTTCGGTCATCACTGGACCGCCGCGTACCCGCCGTACAACGAGCATCTGGTCACCGATCTCGGCGCGACATTTCTGACCCTGGCATTCCTGCTCGCCGTCGGCGCGGTGGTGGACAACGGCACGGCACGATGGGTGGTGCTCGCCGGGGTCGGCGTCTTCAACCTGTTGCACCTGACGTTCCACGCGAGCCACCCGGGCACGATGGGCGGATTCGATATCGCAGCCAGCCTGACCACGCTGGCGCTCGGTGTGCTCGCGCCAGCAGGCATGTTGATCTGGGATCGACGCGCGGGGTTGGCCGACCGCGGGTCTCGCCAGTAGGGCGGCCGACCTCGGCGGCCGATAATGGGACGGTGACCATCCACGCCACGGATCCGTTCGCGACTCCGGACGAGGCGCGGTCACCTGTGCGCCGCCTGCGCGGCCGGCTACCCGCGGCGGTGACGATCTGGACCGCATACGGGCGCGACGATCGTCCAGCCGGGCTGACCGTCGCCTCCACGGTGGTGGTGGAAGGCGATCCCGGGCGACTGCTCGGCGTGCTGGACGAGGAGTCAGACCTGTACGACGCGGCGCGGTCGTCGGGTCGGTTCGCGGTGCAGTTGTTGCGTGACGGTGATGATCAACTCAGCGACCGGTTCGCCGGGCTGCTGCCGGCACCGGGCGGCCTGTTCGCCGAGGGCGCCTGGGAGCGGACCGAGTTCGGCCCGGTCCGGCGAGGGCTGACGACCTGGGCCGGTTGCGCGCTGACCCAGGCCCGACAATTCGGCTGGGCCCTGCTCGTCGAGGCGACACTGGTGCGGGTCGCGCTGGGCGAGGATGACGTATCGCCCTTGGTGCGCTACCGAGGCCGGTACCTCCGGGGGGATCCCGCCAGCGGCTAGGGTGGTGCCCGTGCAAATCGTGCAACGCTTTGGTGAAGGCAGCCGGATCTTGGTCGCGGGCGGGGCCGGCTTCGTCCCATCGCACGTGGTGGACCGGTTGCTGGAACGGGGTGCGTCCGTCGTCGTCGTCGACAACTTCGTCACCGGAGCCAAGGAGAATGTGGCCCAGCACGAGGGCCATCCGCGGTTCAGCCTGGTGGAGATCGACCTTGCCGACGGGTTGCCGTCCGGTGCACCCGCGCTCGAGGGTCGCTTCGACGCGATTCTGCACCTCGCCTCGCCGGCGAGCCCGACCGACTTCCGTCGGTACTCGATCGAGATCCTCCGGGTGAACGCGGTCGGCACGCTGCATCTGCTTGAGCGGGCGGTCGCCGATGGCGCGCGGTTCCTGCTGGCGTCCACATCGGAGGCTTACGGGGATCCGCTGGTGCACCCTCAGCCGGAAACGTACTGGGGCAACGTGAATCCGGTTGGCGTCCGATCGGTCTACGACGAGTCCAAGCGGTTCGCTGAAGCGGCCACGATGGCCTATCACCGCGACCGCGGCGCCGATGTTGCGATCGTACGGATCTTCAACACGTACGGTCCGCGCATGGCCGTCGACGACGGTCGGGCCATCCCGACGTTCATCACGCAGGCCCTTCGGGGCGAGCAGGTGACGGTGCTCGGCACCGGTGAGCAGACCCGGTCGATTTGCTACGTCGACGACCTCGTACGCGGGATCCTCGCGTTACTCGACTCGACCGAGACGGGACCGGTCAATTGCGGCACCGAGCACGAGATTTCGATGCGGGAACTGGCCGACACCATCGTGGCGCTGGTCGGCAGTTCTTCGACAGTCGTTAATCTGCCCAAGGCGCCGGACGATCCGGAACGACGCCGGCCGGACCTGACCCGCGCCCGCACTCTGCTCGGTTACGCGCCACGTGTGCCGCCCGAAGACGGGTTACGGCGTACTATCGCCTACTTTGCGTCGCGGCTAGGCCTGCCCGCATCGGGCTGAGACTCACGTAGCACAGTCGCGCAAGCCCGACTTGCGCCGGACCCGCCCGCACTCGAGGTTGGTCCGTACTCTTGGTCCATGGCGAGCGATCCGCCGCATCGCGGCGCATATGCCCGAAACGGCGACCCCGATCCCGGCCAGCGCTGGACCGGTCGGGCCCGGGTGGTCCCACCGTCGGCGCCGGCCCGCCACGCCCTCGAGCTCCAGCTCCTACCCTCCGCCGTGGCACCCCGCACCACCGCCGGTGCAGCGCCCGCGGACGCGCGGCATTCGTCCCCGTTGGGGTCGCATCGCCGTGGTCGCGCTTGCGTTGATCGCCCTCCTCGCCGGCAGCGGCATCCTGATCGGCTATCTGTGGGTGAAGGGCGTCAACGACGACCTGAGGCGCCAGGACCCGTTCGCGGCGCTAGAAGGCCGTCCGCCAAAGCTCGCGGACGGCACGGTCAACATCCTGATGCTCGGCACGGACTCGCGCGATCCGGAGTTCGCCAGCGATGGGGTGAGCGGAGAGCGGGCCGACACTATTGTGATCATGCACATCCCGGCCAGCCACGACCGGGCGTACCTGGTGTCGATTCCCCGGGACACCTGGGTGTACGTACCCGAAAGCCCGGACGGTCAGAATGGCGACACCATGGCCAAGATCAACGCTGCCTTCGCCTGGGGTGGCATGGGCCTGATGGTGGAGACGGTCGAGGAGTACACCGGGGTTCGGATGGACCACGTGGCCCTCATTGACTTCGGCGGGCTCATCACGGTGACCGACGCGGTGGGCGGCGTGGATATGACCGTGGATCAGACGATCGAGTCGATCCACCCGCCGTACCGGACATTTGTGGAAGGTCCACGGCACTTCACCGGCGAAGAGGCGCTGGACTATGTCCGGCAGCGCTACCAGTACGTGGACGGTGATTTCACTCGCATCAAGCATCAGCAGATGTTTCTGAAAGCCTTGCTGGACAAGGCAGTCAGTGTGGGGACGGTCACCAACATCGGCAATCTCAAGGCCTTTGTGAGTTCCATCGCCAGCGCGATGGTCGTGGACCGGGACTTCTCCCTGATTGATCTTGGCTGGCAGTTTCGCAGCCTGCGCGGCGACGACCTGAACTTCCTCGTGAACCCCAACCTCGGCACCGGTAACGAGGACGGTCAGAGCGTGGTGGTCTCTGATGACGACGCCAAGTCATCCTTCTACGACGCTATGGCCAAGGACACGCTCGGGGACTGGGTGGCCCAGCACGGGACCGGCAATGGAACCGGAACGAACACCGGCAGATGATCACCTGATCATGGCTTGGGCGCGTCGACGCTTGAATAACGGGTAAGCTGACCGGCCATGGGCCTCCCGCGCGGGTAGGTCCTGCTGCCGTCCTTGTGCCAGCAGTTCCGTCGGGTCATCGGCCCCGGACGCTGCGCCACCCCCCGAGGAGCCGCATGACGACGTACGCCGATCCGGGAGCGAGAACCCCTCTCCCCCGCCGGCCGGTCGAGCCACCGCGCACGCAACCGCCGAAATCGAAGAAGGCGCGAAAGCCGCGCATCGCTCCACTCTGGGCCAAGCTCAGCATCATCTTTGGCTCGGTGGTGATGATCGCGAGCGGCATGGTCGTGATCGTTCCGAAGATCGTCGCCGCGTGGGCCTTCAAGGATGTCGAGCAGGCGCCCATCCTCGCCGATCCACCCAAGAGCATCGATGGTGCGATCAATGTGCTCCTGCTGGGCATGGACGAACGGACCGGGCGCGAGGCCGAAGGAGCGATCCGAGCGGACTCGATCATCATGGTGCACATCCCAGCAAGTCACGACCAGGCCTTCCTGATCTCGCTACCGCGCGACGCTGAGGTGGCCATCCCGCCGTACCCGAAGACCAACTTTGCCGGGATGAGCTCCGCCAAAATCAATGCGGCGTTCGCGGCTGGTGCGACCAGGAATGGCGCCCCCGACTCGAGTCCGGAGGGTCGGGCCCGGGGCGCGGAACTCACGGCGATGACGATTGATCAGCTCGTGCCGGGTGGGATCGACTTCAACGCGGTCGCCATCCTCAACTACGACGGCTTCCTGAGCATCCTCAAGGTGCTCGACGGCGTCGACATGTGTGTGGACGAAGAAGTCTGGTCGATCCACCACGACCGCAACGGCAAGAAGGTCTACCCGGACCTGCCCGATGGCGTCGGCAAGTACTACCCGGTTGGGTGCTACCACATGAAGGATTGGGAGGCGCTCGACTTCGCCCGGCAACGCCACCTCCCCGACGGCGACTACGGTCGGCAGCGGCACCAGCAGCAGCTCATCAAGGCGATCATCAAGAAGATGACGACGATGGGTGTGCTCACCGACGTCGGCAAGCTGCTCGACCTGCAGAAGGCCGCCGGTGACCTGCTCACGCTCGACCTGGGCGGGATACCGCCGGAGGAGTGGATTTACACGCTACGGTTGCTTGGATCAAATGACCTTGTCATGATCAAAACCAATGGTGGCAAGTTCAATTCGGACGGTAGCGGGAATGAGCAGCTCTCCCAGGATTCGATGAGCCTGCTCCAGGCCGTCGCGGGAGACAACCTGATCGACTTCCTCGCTCGCACCCCGACTGGGTCGCCGCCGACCAGTAACGCCGGGACATCAGCAACCAGAGGTCAACGCTGGGACGTCAATACCGGTTGCACGAGTAGACCGGGACGAGGAGCCGCATGACCACATACGCCGATCCGCCGCCGCCGCGTACGGGCGACCGTCCTCGCCGGCGCGGCGATCGGCCGGACCCGCCGCCGTCCAAGCCGGGGCGCAAGGACCCGTTATGGGCGAAGCTCAGCATCATCCTGGGTGCGGTGGTCATGGTGGTCAGCGGGATGGCCGTGGTCGTGCCGAAGATCGCTTCGTGGTGGTTCGCTAGCGGGATTCCGCAAGTCGATGCGATCCCCGAGGAGTTGCGCGGCACGAGCATCGACGGCCCGATCAACTTCCTGCTGGTCGGCATGGACGAGCGGGAGGGCGAGGGGGTCGAAGGCGTGCGGGCCGACTCGATCGTCTTGGTGCACATCCCGGCGGCGCACGACCGGGTATTCATGATCTCGATGCCGCGTGACGCTCGGGTGGAGATCCCGCCGTTCCCGCAGACCGAATTCACCGGCATGACGTCGAAGATCAATGCTGCGTTCTCCTTCGGTGCCAGGGAGGCCGGACCCGGTCCAACCGTCTGGGACCGCGAGTTCGACCTGAGTCCGGACGGCCGAGCTCGTGGCGCGGCGCTGACGATGCTGACGATCAGCAAGCTGGTGCCGGGCGGCCTGACCTTCAACGGGGCCGCCATCATCGACTTCAAGGGCTTCGAGGCGGTGGTCAACGCACTGGGTGGGGTTCATATGTGCATAGACACGGATCTCTACTCGATCCACTACCGTCCGGATGGCACTAAAGCCGGCAATCCCCTCCACGAGGACTACGGGGGGCGATACGGCACCGGCAAGCACTACACGGTCGAGTGCCGTGACATGCAGCCGTGGGAGGCCCTCGACTACTCGCGGCAGCGATACAACCTGCCCAACGGAGACTACGACCGGCAGCGGCACCAGCAACAGCTGCTGAAGGCGATCGTCAAGAAGGTCGTCAGCGCTGACACAGTCACCAACTTCTCTACGCTTCGGAAGCTCCAGGAGGCCGCCGGCGACCTCCTCACGCTCGACCCCGGCGGCAATAAGCTTGAGGACTGGGTGCTCACGCTTTCCTCCCTGCGGGCTGACGACATGATCCTGATCAAGACCAACGGCGGCAAGTACAGCGGGTTTGGCGACGGGACCAGCGACGAGCAACTGCTGCCGGAGACACTCGAGCTGCTGAAGAGCGTCCAGACCGACACCGTCTTCGACTTCCTCAGTACCCACCAGGACTGGGTCGCCGCCGACCAATAGGCCGGCGCACGGCGCGTGAACAGCGCTACCGCGCCACCGTGCTATACCTGGTTGGTGCTCGTACCGACCGTGACCGTGGCCGACCTGACCGACGAGGCTTACCTGCTCGACGTACGGGATCCGGACGAGTGGGCCGCCGGGCACGCCCCGGCGGCGGTGCACCTGCCGATGATGGAGATCCCGGGTCGGATCGGCGAGTTGCCCACTGATCGCGACATTGTGGTGGTGTGCCGAGTCGGCTCTCGCTCCGCTCAGGTCGTCGCGTACCTGATCGCGCAGGGGCGGGATCGGGTGACCAACCTCGACGGTGGCATGTCCGCCTGGCACGCTGCGGGGCGGACGATGGTGTCGGCCAACGGCAGGCCCGGCTTCGTACTGTGAGCCGCGCCAGCGAGCGCGAGGAGCGAGCTTGCGAGCCCCGCAGTCGCGAGCGAACGCTAGCCGGGAGCGAGCTTGCGAGGCTCAGACGCGAGCGCGAGGAGCGAGCGTCAGCGAGCCCCGCAGTCGCGAGCAACCTTGGCTCAGCGCGAACCGAGCTAACACTGTGAGGGCAGCGGCCGCGCCGCTGGTCTTCGCGCACCGTGGCTCGTCCGCTGCGCTACCCGAACACACCGTGGCTGCCTACGAGTTCGCGATCGCGGAGGGTGTCGACGGACTCGAGTGCGACGTCCGGCTCACCCGCGATGGGCAACTGGTGTGTATCCACGATGCGCTGATCGATCGCACAAGCAACGGCCGCGGTCGGGTCAGCGCCATGACGCTCGCCGAGCTGGACCGGTTCGACTTCGCCCGCGGCACGGGTAGGCCGGAGCGGATCCTCACCCTGGATCGGCTACTAACCACCGCGCTCGCTGCTGGTCGTCCGCTGCAGTTGCTCATCGAGACCAAACACCCGTCCCGTTTTGGCGGGGCGGTCGAAGCGGCGGTGGTCGAGCTACTGGCGCGGCACGGGCTCGCGACCGCCGCCGGAATGGCGGAGCGCGGCGTCGTGGTCACGGTCATGTCCTTCTCCGCGCTTGGGCTGCGCCGGATGCGGGGGCTCGCGCCCGAACTACCGACGGTGTTCCTGTTCGACCTCGGGCCGAAGGCGGTGTGGGAGGGCCGGACGCCATTCGGCGCCGACGCGCTCGGGCCCGGGATCAAGGCGCTGCGCGGCCGGCCCGACCTGGTTCGGCGAGCGCATGAGCGCGGCCATCGCGTTTACGTCTGGACGGTGAACGAGCCGGCCGATACGACATTTGTCGTCGATCTCGGTGCTGATGGCATCATCACGGACCGACCGGCCGACGTTCTGCGCGCGCTCGGCCGCAGCCCGCGGTGACGGTGCCGACCTGCACCTTGGCGTGGCGGTGACCCTGCACTTTGCGGTCGGAACCTGACGGGGCAGACTCGGCGCATGCCCATCGACTACCGCCGGTTGGTCGACGGAATGAGCAACGTCGTTGCCACGGCGGACGATGGCGTAGTCGGGCTCGGCGCCTTCGACAAGTTGCTATCCGCCGCCGCCGAGGCAACTGGCGCCATCGGTGCCACGTTCACTGAGTACGGCGAACAAGGCGGCCGGGTCGTCGCCGCGAAGGGCGTGCTCGCCTTTTCGCTCGGCCTTCCGATATCAGCGGAGTTCGTCACGCCGGAGCAGATCGAGCACGCGTGGGCCGGGCGGGTGGACACGCTGCCGGTTCAAGTAGCGGAGCCGTTGCTCAGGCGCGGAGTCGTCGCGATGGTGGCCCAGCCCGTCCGAGTCGTCGACCGGGTAGTCGGCGGCGTGCACCTCTATTTTGGGGAGCTGGACGAGGAGGCGTGGCCGCAGACCGCGCCCGTGTTGCGTGTGGTGGGCGCCTGCGCAAGTCAGCTGATCGCGCACGGCGGCAGCGTGGCTCCGCCGCGCCCAGCGGTAGAGGAGGATGACCGGAATCTCTTTCTCGCCGTTGCCGGACACGAGCTACGCACCCCGGTCACCGTCATCAAGGGATACGCCAGCCTCCTGTCCGATCGTTGGGACGCGCTTGCGGAGCTGGACCGGCGGGCGGCGGCGAAGGTGCTGACCGAACGCGCCAATGATCTGGCTCAGTTGGTGGATCGCCTGCTCGGTTCGACGGCCGGTGACTCCTCGGGTTGGTTGGTGCGCAGTGTGCCGTTCGACCCGCTTGACGCGCTGCTGCATGCGGCCGCAGAGATGCCCGCCGAGTTGCGGCGGGCACTACGCATGCAGCTGCCGAATCGACTGCCGCCGGCATCGGGCGACCCCGACATCCTCGGGTCCGTGGTGACCGAGTTGGTGATCAATGCGGTACGAGCCACACCAGCCAGCGTCGGGCCGGCACCGGCCAGCGTGGACGTGCTTGCCGGGGCCGACACGGACACGGTCTTCATACAGGTCTGCGATCGAGGCGTCGGCATCGACCCGGCGCACGCCGAGCGGGCGTTCGAGCGGTTCTGGCGTGATCGGAAGGCCCCTGAAGGCCGTGGCGGTGTCGGATTGGGTCTGTATCTCGTCAGACGGCTCGTGGAGCGACAAAACGGATGGGTATCATTACGTCCGCGCGATGGCGGTGGCACCATCGCCGAGGTTCGGCTAGGGCGGGCAGATGGCCCGCCGCGTCCAGTACCCGATCCTTCAGAACCCACCGCCCCACCCAGGGAGGCGTAGACGCGTGTCAATGGCGGTCCAGGAGCGCGCATGGAGCATGGTGGTTCCCCACCACGCCGGCGGCGCCCGCCAGGCCCGTCAACGCCTCGCCGCCGAGCTGCACGGGCTCATCCCAGCGACCCTGCTTGCTGACTGCATCGCGGTCGCCGCGGAGCTGCTGGGTAACGCGGTCAGGCATGCGGCTCCGCTGCCGGGCGGGGTGATCCGGATCGCCTGCCGGATGGGCGTTATGCAGCGGAGCGGGCGCACCGAGCCGGGCGACGCCTACGTAGAGGTCCGAGTCAGTGACGGCGGCTCGCCCATGGTGCCGACGGAGCGGCTCGCGAGCCCGGACTCGGTGGACGGTCGTGGTCTCGCGATCGTCGCCGCGCTTGCCCGCTCGTGGGGAGTCGACCGCGAGGATGACGGCCAATGCGTCTGGGCCGAGCTTCGCAGTCCCGCCGCGGTGAGCCGGCCGGCCCGATGAAGGCTGATCGCCTGATGGGGTGAGCGCCAGCGAGCGCCGCAGTCGCGAGCAACGTAGGCATAGTCGCGAGCGAAGAGTCTAGGCTTGGCGGTCGTGAGCAAGCGTCGCCGTCCCCATGGTCCCGCAACGGCCGCCGCCAAGCCGGCGGCGCGGGAGAAGGTCCGGGACATCTTCGTAGCCCGCCCGTTCCAGGGTTTGACGGACGAAGGGGACTGGATCGCCCTGCGGGAGCTGGTTCCGGCGGCGACCGCGCCGCTTCGACTCTCCGACAAGCTCACCGCCGACCACGGCGAGCGAGACATCACGCTGGCGACCGTGCTGCCACTTGCGTGGCCGGGACTGGTCAAGCCCGACGGGCGGATCTTTCTTGGACTGCAGCGCGGAACCCAGTCCGGCGACGTGAGCCGGGACCTCGCGCTGTCGCTTCAGTTGGCGCTCGACGCCCCGCCCGGTGGACCGGTAACGCTTCCGCCACTACCCGGTCCCGGGCCTCGGCTGCAGGACCTGCTTGCCGACGACGGGCTGACGATCACCCTGCGGGAGGGGTTCGAGTTCTGGCTCGATGAGGAGGCCACCAACCCGGAGGTGAAGGCATCACTGGAGCGGGCGAATGACTCGATCTTCCCGACCGTGAAGCTGGACGCAGCCCCGGCCGCGTACTGGTGCCGATTCCCGGAGAAGGCGCACGTTCGTTGGGTGCTCGCGGAAGATGAGGACATCGCACTCGCCGGGCTCGCCCGGCTTTCCCGCGCTGGCGAGCTCACCCTCGGGCCGACCACCCGCTTCGCCGGCATGTTCCGAGCACACGGACTGCTGGTTCCGGTATGGGATCTCCCGCCGGAGCCGGACGCGCAGGAGTGGGAGGAGCCGGTGGCCGCGTTCGCCCAGCGCTATTCGACCGCCATCGCGGCCGGGACCACCCTCGACGCCGACGAGCGGCGCGCCCGCCAAGGCCTGCTAGGCCGCCAGATCACGTTGCGATACTCTGGCGCTCGCTTCGCTCGCGCGTGTTCCGGGGCTCCGCTTCTGGCGCTCGCTTCGCTCGCGCGTGTTCCGGGGCTCTTGACCCGACGCCTGCCTCGTCGACTCCGCTCGCTCGTTCCTCGCTCGCTGCGCTCCCACGGCAGACGCCGGCGCCCCGGAACGTGGTGGCTGGGCATGAATGTTTGGCCTCATCTCTTCATTCATGTCCATCGGGCTGGATGTATCTATACACAACGGGCTGCGGCGCTTAGGGTTCGGGAAATCTTGCGCTGCGTTCTCCTGTGAGGCCCTCATGACGACCCGTGACCCGGAGCCGACGGCCGCGCATCAGGGCTCGACACATCCCGTCCCAAGCCATCCGGAGGGTGCACACCCGACGGGGCGCTCAGCCGTACCGCAGGCCGAGCCCAGCCAGGCGTCGACCGGATTCCTGCGTCGTCGGTTGCAAGCGCGGGCGAAGCGGCGCGCGCTCGTCGGCCGGCAGCGGGCAGCGCACCGGGTCGAGATGCTCGGTCCGTCGTGGCACATCGTGGACTACCACCCGGAGGACCCGGACTTCCTGGCGATCGGCCCGGGCGGCGTCTTCCAGGTGACGGTGGCCGACCATGGCCGGGCCAAGGTGGAACTGGCCGGAGACGTGGTGCAGGTCGACGGCCGCCGCCTTCCGTACGTGGCGCTGGCTCGCCGGGACGCGGCGCGGATCTCGCAACAGATGTCGGCCGCAGGAGGCCGCCGGGTCCCCGTCGTGCCCGTGGTGGCCTTTCTCGGTTCCGGCCAGGTTGTCTACTATGGACGGCCGCCGGAGTCGTGTGTGGTAACCACGTACCGAGATCTCGGTCGGGCGCTCAATGCCCATGGCAACCAGGTCCGCGAGCACACCATCCAGAAGCTGCTGATCGTCGCCACCCACGTCGATAGCTCGACAATTGGTCAGTATCTGGACATATCAACCGCGATGCCGTCACACCGTGGAACTGAGCGATGACAAGACTGGCTAACAGCGATAGCGTCAGTCGGTAGCCGTCCCTGGCGACGCACCGCGGTCGTACAGGGAGTCGGGTGCGGAGGGGAGGCCGCTTTGGCGCACGTCGAGCTCTCGCTGTCGGATCTGTATGGGCCGGATCATCTGCCCGGTGGATTCGCGGGCTCGCTGGACCTGTGGTCCTACGCCGTCAGCGTCGCCCACGAGCCGTGTCTACTGGTCGACGTCTCCGGCGTCGTGGTCGCCGCGTCTCCCGGGTGTGGGCAGCTCTTCGAGATCGACGCCCGGGATGCCGTCGGTCGGCGACTCGTCGACGGCGTGCTGCGCCTACTCGACTTCAACGTGGTCTCCGGCGAACTTCCCGGCTGGGAGGTCGACAAGATCCCTCCGCTGCTCGCCACCAAGACCGGCGGACTTGCTCGCGGGTTGCTTCGGGTGCCTGGGCCGGACGGTGCTCCGACCACGGTCGACGCGATCTCGGTCCCGCTACGTGATGGCGCCAGCGTGGTCGGTTCGCTCACGTTCTTCGCGCTCGTAGCCCGTTGACGTCAACGCCGGTGGCCTCAGCCGTACGCTGATCTGCATGCCCGGCACGCCGCCCGCTCGCTACGTCTACCTCGGACCGGAGGGGACCTTCGCCGAGCAGGCATTGCGCACCCTGCCGATGGCGCGAAAGGCCCGGCTCGAACCGGTCCCGAGCGTCCCCGAGGCGCTCGACGCGGTGCGCACCGGCGACGCCGACGCCGCCCTGGTCCCGCTGGAGAACTCCATCGGCGGGGCCGAGGGTGTGACGCTGGACGAGATGGCCAACGGCGCGCCCCTGATCATCACCCGCGAGGTGGTGCTGGCGGTGAACTTCGTGCTCGCAGCTCGTGACCCTCTTGTCCTGGATCGCATTGGTACGGTCGCGGCCCACCCGAACGCGGCCCGGCAGTGCCGTGGTTGGCTCCGCGACCACCTGCCAGCGGCGACCGTGGTGGAGGTCCTCTCCAACGGCGCGGCCGCGGTGGCCGCGGCCTCCGGCGACTACGACGCCGCGATCTGCGCCCCGATCGGCGCCCAGCGCAACAAGCTCGCCGTCCTCGCTGAGGAGATCGCCGACCATAAAGACTCGATGACCCGGTTCGCGCTCGTCGGCCGCCACGGTCCGCCGCCGCCGCCGACCGGCGACGACGTTACATCGCTTGCAGTCTATATCTCCGCCGACCGGGTGGGCGCGCTGTTGACGGTGCTGACCGAGCTTGCCGTACGTGGGGTCAACCTCACCCGGATCGAGTCACGACCGACCGGCGAACGCCTGGGTCGGTACGTGTTCTTCCTCGACTGCACCGGTCACGTGGCGGAGGTCCGGATGGGCGAGGCGCTGCAGGGGCTGCACCGGGTCTGCGCCGACGTGCGCTTCCTCGGCTCATACCCGCGGGCCGTGAACTCCGGCGAGCCATCACGCGCCGCCCGGTACGTCGGACGCGGATTTCGCCGACTCCGCCGCCTGGCTCGCCCGCCTCCGCGACGGCACCCTCTGACCGCGCCGCACCCGCACGCCGCCCTCGCACGCCGCCCTCGCACGCCGCCCTTGCACGCCGCCTCGCGCGCAATTGGTCACCAATTGGCCCCACCAACGCGTTCTTGGGCCCGATTGGTGACCAATTGCGAGCGGCGTGGCGAGGTCAGCGGGCGGGTGTCAGTCGCCGAAGAGGCCGCCGAGGACGCCGCCGCCACCGGACTGCTGACCCGAGCCGTGGCCGGAGATCGCGCCGGGTGGCAGCTCGGACGGCTGGATGACCACGAAGCCCTGGCCGGCGAAGCTCATCGTGAACATCTCGCCGGTGGTGCGGCCGATGAGCGTACCCAGGCCGAGGTTCTCCGCCTTGTGGAAGCCGGTCTGCAGGCTGGCCGACCAGCACACGGCCGCCTGCGGGTCGGCGTACGTCGGCTGGTCCACATTGACCACGACCGGCGTGCCGTGCGTGGTGATCGCGATCCGGCCGGTGCCGCTGAAGAGGCAGTTGAACAGGCCCGCCGAGGAGAGCATCCCCATGCCCTGCACCATCCGGATGTCGTACTGCAGGGTGGACTCGAAGGCGAGCACGTTGGCGCCGTTGATCGACAGCGCGTCGTTGCCCTCGAGGTCGATGAGGTGGATGTCCTGCGCCTCGTTGGCGAGGAAGACGTCGCCGCGCCCGGTCATCTTCATGATGGGGACGCCCTCGCCGGTGACCTTGCTCTTCAGCCACTTGCCGATGCCGCCCGCGCCGAGCGCCTGGAACTGCACCTGGCCCTGGTAGCCGACCATGGCACCGCGGCGGGCCATGACCTCGCCGTTGAGCTCGACCTTGAGCATCTTGGAGTTCTGCAGCCGTAGGCCGGGCTGGGTCGACTCCTTCTCCATGTTCTCGGCCGAGAAGAGCTCACTACGCATCGGGGGGTTCCTCCATGTGTCCTGATCTGCCAAGGACAGTCCGCCACGACACTAGGACACCCGCTCAACCGGTCAGCCCCAGCCCAGGTCGTGCAGCCGATCGTCGTCGATGCCGAAGTGATGGGCGATCTCGTGCACGACGGTGGTGGCGACCTCGTCCACCACGTCGTCCTCGGAGTCGCAGATCGCGCAGGGTCGGATTGCGGTAGATGGTGATCCGGTCGGGCAGCACGCCGGCGTAGTCCCAGCCGCGGGTGGTCAGCGCGTACCCCTCGTAGAGCCCGAGCAGGTTCTTGTCGTCGCCGTCGGGGTCGTCCTCGACGAGCACGACCACGTTGTCCATCAGCTCGAGCAGTTCGGCGGGCACCTCGTCGAGCGCCTCCGCCACCAACTCCTCGAAGCGTTCCCGCCCCATCACCACCGGCACCGGCTCATTGTCCACTCGCCACCCCTAGGGGAGCAAGCCCGGGGTTGGCTCGGTAGCCGTCCCGGATGTGCCTCGGTGGGGCCGCGACAGACGATCGAGCGCGTGACCGGACTGCTGCTGACAATCGATCCCGCCCTCGTGACAATGCTGCTCGTCGTCTGGGGCTGGGCTGGTGCGCGAGCGGCCGGGCTGCCGTACGGCGGCACCGCGGGCGTGATCAGGCGTCGGTCCGCCACCACGTTGGCATTGATAGTCGTCGGTGTCCTGCTCGCCCTCGCCAGGGTCGGGCTGGTCATCCCGCTCGGCCAGGCCGGCTGGTGGTTCGTCCAGGAGAAGGTCGTGCTCGCCCTCCCGCTGCTACTCGTGCCGGCCGTGGCGACCCTGCTCGTCAGCGCGCCCCGGCTGGTGCGGTTGGGCCGTACGGCCCGGGTCTTCCCGGAGGTGGTCCCGCCGTCACTGCGCCACGAGGCCGCGCATCCGCTTGTCGCGTGGCCGGTCCAGGCGACCGCGATCGGAGCCGCGGCCGGCGCGGTCGTCCTCTTCTTCGTTTCCTACCCGGCCACCGCGGGATCCTCGTTCGCGGTCGCCACAGCTGTCCGGCCTCGGCGCTCTCGCGTGCTGGCTGCGCCTGCGTCGGCGGCACGAGCGGTTCGGCGGCGCGGTCGTCTTCCCGAGCCGCCGGGGTCGGCTCGCCAGGTCGACCTCGGTCGTCATGGGTGTCGCCGCGCTCACCGTGGTCGGACCGCTCGCCGCGCTCGCGATGGCCGCGCCGGCGCCCGGTGCGCACGCCGACGCCGCGCACACCGTGGTGGACCTCGGTGGCGGCCCAGCACCGGGGCACGGCGCCGTCTCCGCCGTCGGCGTCGACAAGATCCGCGGAGAGTCGGCCGGTGCGCCCGGTGCGCGCGTTCACCCTCACCGCCCGGCACGCCCGGATGACCCTGCCCGGGGGATCCACTGTGGACGCTCTGACGTACAACGGCACTCTGCCCGGACCGGAACTGCGGGTACGCGAGGGCGACCTGGTCGAGGTCAGGCTGCACAACGCGGACATCGCCGAGGGCGTCACCATCCACTGGCACGGCTACGACGTGCCGGCCGGTGAGGACGGCGTCGCCGGGGTGACCCAGGACGCGGTGCCCGTCGGTGGCTCGTTCACGTACCGGTTCCTGGCCGAGCAGGTCGGCACGTTCTGGTACCACTCGCACCAGAACTCCTACCAGCAGGTCTGGTCCGGGCCTGTACGGGGTACTCGTGGTCGAACCAGCGAGCGCAGCGGACACAGTGGACATCGCGGTGCCGTATCCACCGGCTCGCCAGCGGGCCGGCGACGTTGCTGGGCGAGGATCGGGAAGTGACCCGTACGGTCGCCGCCGGCGCGTCGGTACGGCTGCGGCTGGTCAACGCCGCCGAGTCCGGTGTACGCGCGAGCCTGCAGGGCACGTCGGCGTCGCTGGTGGCGCATCGACGGTACGGACCTGTCGGGCCCGCCGCCGGTCGCGAACCCGGGTCTGCGGATCGCGGCCGGTGGCCGGGCGGACTTCGCGTTCACGATGCCGGCCTCGGCGGTACGGCTGAGCTTCGGCGGTCGCACGCTGACGCTGACCCCGCCAGACGGCGCGGCTGCACCGGCGATCGGGGGTCGGTCACCGACATCGATCCGTTGCAGTACGGCACGCCAGCGGCGACTCCGTTCGGAGCGGGCAGCCGGTTCGACCGGCGAGTTCACGCTGGTGCTGGACCAGAAGGTCGCCCGGCTGTCGCGGGGTGCCCACGTTCGCGTACACGGTCAACGGCAACGCGTACCCGGAGATCCCGGCTCAGCTGGTGAGCTTCGGCGACCTGGTGAAGTTCACCATCGTCGCGCGGGGGTACGAGGCCCACCCGATGCACCCGCACGGGCACCACGTGCTGGTGCTCTCGCGCAACGGGGTGCCGGCCTCAGGCAGTCCACTGTGGATGGACACGTTCGAGGTGCGCCCGGGCGAGGTATGGGAGGTCGCGTTGCGGGCCGACAATCCGGGCATCTGGATGGATCACTGCCACAACCTGCGGCACGCCGCCGAGGGCATGGTGTTCCACCTCGTCTACGACGGGATCACCACGCCGTACCGCATGACCGCGCCGAACCACCCCGAGTGAAGCAAGGGCACCTTCTGTGACGCCTTCCGTTGCATAGAAGGTGCCCTCCTAGCGCGTCAGGCGGCGAGCGTCGCGGTCAGGGTGATTTCGGCGCCCGGGGAGAGCAGGCGGGAGATCGGGCAGCCCTGCTTGGTGCCCTCCGCCAGCTTCTGGAACGTCGCGTCGTCGATGCCGGGTACGGTGCCGACCGAGATCAGGTCGATCTTGGTCACCGTCTGGCTGCCGTCGACGCGGTCGAGGTGGACGTTGGCGGTGGTCTCCACCGCGGTGGGCGGGAAGCCCGCATCGGTGAGCGCCTTGGCGAACGCCATCGAGAAGCAGCCCGCGTGGGCCGCGCCGATCAGCTCCTCAGGGTTGGACCCCTCGCCCTCTTCGAACCGGGACTTGGCCGAAAAACCGGCCACGAGCCCGCCCTTGCCGGTGCGCATGACGCCGGTGCCGTCGACGAACGTGCCGTCCCATCGGGCATTAGCAGTACGGATAGCCATACTGTGACGCTAGCCGATGGCCCGACCGCCGCGTCGGGAGAGTCGGATTCGAGATGACCGTAGGTCGGACGTTCGCGTTGCGATGCCGTGCCAGCGGTGCGCGTGCTCACAATGGACACATGAATATCGGCGTGTTGGGAACGGGCATCGTCGCGCGGACACTGGGGCAGCGCCTCGTCGAGCTTGGCCACTCGGTCGCGCTGGGCAGCCGCGACCCGAACCATCCAGCCGCCGCGGAGTGGCTGTCCACCGTCGGTACGGCCCGTGGAGCCCGCATCGGGACGTTCGCCGACGCAGCGGCGCATGGCGCGCTGCTGATCAACGCCACCTCGGGCGCCGGGTCGATCGCGGCGCTGCGGTCGGCCGGCGAGCGCAACCTCTACGGCAAGGTGTTGCTCGACGTCGCCAACCCGCTCGACTTCTCCAGCGGCGAGCTGCAGCTATCCGTGGTCAACACCGACAGCCTGGCCGAGCAGATCCAGCGCAGCTTCCCGGACCTGCGTGTGGTGAAGACCCTCAACACGGTCAACGCTGAGGTGATGATCCACCCCGACCGGCTGCCGGAGGAGACCGCGATGTTCGTCGCCGGCGACGACCCAGAGGCGAAGGCCACCGCGGCCGACCTGCTGCGCTCGTTCGGCTGGCGGTCGATCATCGACCTGGGCGGCATCACCGCCGCCCGGGGCATGGAGATGTACCTCGTGCTCTGGGTGTCGATCATGCAGGCTCAGCAGGGCCACACCTTCAACATCAAGGTCGTCCGCACCTGACCGCGCGTGCCGGCCAGGGTAAGGAAGGGTCCCTTCACTACCGAATCTGTCAATGAAGGGTCCCTTTCTTACAACCCGCGCACACCCGCCACAGACGCCGCGCCCCGGCTGAGTGGCGAATCAGGGAGGATGGGCGCATGAGTACCGTCACCCCGGATGTCGTGATCATCGGCGGCGGCCACAACGGTCTGGTCGCGGCGGCCTACCTGGCCCGGGCCGGGCGCAAGGTGGTGGTCCTGGAGCGGCGGCCGATCGTGGGCGGAGCGGCGGTGTCGGAGCGCCCGTTCGGCCCCGACTTCCTGGTCACCTCGCTGTCGTACGTGGTGAGCCTGCTCCCGGCCGACATGGTGCGCGACCTCAAGCTGGTCGAGCACGGTTATCACGTCTACCCGCAGGGGCCGTACTTCGCCCCTCGCCGCGACGGCAGGTACCTGAGCCTGCCCGAGGACCCCGGCCGCCGCCATGAGCAGATCGCCGCCTTCGCCAAGGCCGACGCGGACGCATATGAGCAATGGGATGCCTGGCTCGCCGGGCTCGGTCGACTGGTCGGGCCGCTGCTGGACAGCGTGCCGCCCAAGGTCGGCTCGCACCGCCCGCTCGACGTGCTGGGCCAGGCGGCGCTGCTGCGGACGCTGCGCAAGGTGGACGTACGCAGTGCCTTCGACCTGACCCGGCTCTTCACATCGAGCATCGCCGATCTGGTCGAAGACCGGTTCGTCTCCGACGCGATGCGCGGGCTGCTGGCGGTATCCGGGGTCATCGGCACCTGGGCCGGACCGCGCAGCGCGGGTACTGCGTTTGTGATGCTGCACCACCACGTCGACCAGTCCGGGTCTCAGGCGGCGGGATGGGGATTCGCCCGCGGCGGCATGGGCGCGGTGTCACAGGCGCTCGCGGCGTCGGCGAAAGGCTTCGGCGCGAAGATCATCACGGACGCGGCGGTGGCTCGGATCGAGGTGCGCGACGGTGCCGCGACGGGCGTCACGCTCGCCGACGGCCGGACCATCAACGCCCGTACGGTCATCACCACCGCCCACCCGGCGATCAGCTTCCTGGAGCTGGTCGACCGCGCCGAGCTGCCGCCGGACTTCGTGGCCGACATCGAGGCGTGGCAGAGCCGATCCGGCACGGTGAAGGTGAACTTCGCGGTGGACCGGCTGCCGACCTTCACCGCGCATCCGGAGCACGACCCGCAGGTGTACGGCGGCATCATCGTGCTCGCCGAGTCGCTCGACGAGGTCGAGACTGCGTTCCAGGAGGCCGTTGCCGGCCGGGCCGCGACCCAACCGTTCGCCGACATCTGCATTCCCAGCGTGTTCGACCCGACCCTGGCACCGGAGGGCCAACACGTGGTGAGCGCGTTCACCCAATGGGTGCCGCACACCTGGGCGGACGCGCCCGATCCCGCCGGACTTGACGCCTACGCGGACCGGCTGACCGCACGGCTGGAGGAGCTGGCGCCGGGCTTCACCGAGTCCATTGTGGGCCGTCAGGTGATCGGCCCGCACGAGATGCAGACCGAGTACGGACTCGTCGGCGGCAACATCTTCCACGGTGAGCTCACCCCGGGTCAGCTGTTCCACTGCCGCCCGGCCGCCGGTTACGCCGACCTGCGGACCCCGATCCGTGGGCTGTACCAGGCGGGAAGCGCCACCCACGGCGGCGGCGGGGTCACCGGCATCCCCGGTCGCAACGTGGTCCGCCAGATACAGCGGGACACGCGTTGGGGGCGGCGTGGGCGGGGGGAGCAGCAGCAATGACCACACTCGAGACTGATCCGTCGCTGCGCGCCGACGAGGTCCTGGTCGACGTACCCGTGCAGGCACCGGTCGATCCGGCCGGGATTGCCGCCGCGCTGCGTCCGTTTGGCGAGTCGTTGATGCTGCCCGGCCCGGCGTACACCAGCGCCGACGTGCTCGCCTGGGAGCAGCGGCACTTGTTCGCCGGATCCTGGACCTGCCTCGGTCGTACCGCGTCACTGCGCGACGGAGCGAATCAGCGGGCATTGATGGTGGGCGATCTCGGCGTCCTGCTGACCTTCCCGGAAGAGGGCGACCGCGTGCGCGCCTTCGCGAACGTCTGCCGGCACCGGGCGCACGAACTGCTCGCGGTCGGGGAGACGTGCGGACCGGCGCGCGCTGGTCTGCCCGTACCACGGTTGGTCGTACGAGCTGACCGGCTCGCTGCGCGCGGCGCCCAGGACCGGGCCGTTCCCGGCCAAGTCCGAGCTGGGCCTGGTTGCGCTTCCCGCGGTGGACTGGCACGGTTGGACATTCGTCAACGCCACCGCCACCGCACGACCGTTCGCCGCGCACATCGGCGGACTGGCCGAGCTGGTTGAGCCGTACCGGCCGGAGAACCTGGTGGTCAAGGCCCGGCACTCGTACGCAGGTGGCGGCGAACTGGAAGCTGATCGCGGAGAACTACCACGAGTGCTACCACTGCCCGCAGATCCACCCCGAGCTGTGCGCCGTCACGCCGCCGAACTCCGGCGACAACTGGCACGGCGACGGCGCCTGGGTCGGCGGCTCGATGGACCTGCGCGAGCACGCCGCGACGATGTCGCTCGATGGCAGCTCGCACGGCGTTCCGTTGCCAGGCGCGGACCAGCGCACGGTGCGGTATCTGGGGCTGTTCCCGAACCTGTTGCTGTCGCTGCATCCCGACTACGTGATGACCCACCGGATGGTGCCACTGGCGCCCGACCGCACCTTCATCGAGTGCGAGTGGCTCTTTGCGGAAGCGGTGACCGACCCGTCGTACGCCGTGGAGTTCTGGGACATCACCAACCGCCAGGACTGGGCGGCGTGCGAGTCGGTGCAGCGCGGTGTCTCCTCACCGCACTTCCGGCCCGGACCGCTCGCCACGACTGAGGACGCCGTGTACGACTGGGTCAGCCTGATCGCCCGCGCGTACCGGGACCCCGCCGCGGAGCTCGGCCCCGTTGAAGCCCGCGTCGCGCGCAGGCTCGCTGGCGCTCGCCCGACGCGCTCCTAGGCCAAGCCCAAACCTGCGCGGCTGACCGGGGTCGCCATTGATCTTCCTGACCTGCCACGATGTGCCCAACGGTGGAGAGGAAGCATCATGGCGGATCAGTGGCAGGTTGAGCCATCCGGACCAGGAGTGCTGGGGCGTCTGCTCGTCCCTCAGTCGTCGACCAAACCCGCGGTGACAGCGTTTCTTGTCGGTGTGGCCGGCGCGGGCGCGTTCGTCGCCTCGCTCGTGCTCGACTGGCAGACGGTCACCGTGGCGACCCGCGACTTGTCTGGGGAGTCCAGCGGCCGGCCCGGCACCGAGGTTCTGCTCACCGGCGGACTGGTCGGCGACGATTCGCTCGGCCTGGTCTACCTATTCGGCATGCTCGGCCTGCTGACGATCCTCGGGTCCGTGCTGGTGAAGCCGGAGTCCGCGCTCCGGCTGCGGCTGGGCGCGGTCGGGCTGGCCGTCGGTTTGGCCGGAGTACTCGCGGCATACACCCTGGCGATGCCCGGGAACGTGCTCAGCCCGGTGTACCAGTTCATCAATGTCGAGGTTCAATCGCGGGTGGAGCAAAACGCCGAACTCGCCTATGAGCCGGGCCTGTTCGCCGGGTTCGCGGCGGTGGTGCTCCTCGCGGCAGCAGTCTGGCTTGCCGCCGCGCCGGCGGCCCGAGCCGCCGCCAAGTGGGCAGCGTTCGCGGCGGCCAATCCCGGCTACGCCCAGCAGTACGCCGCCGCCTACTACCAGGGCTGGAGCTCCTCCCGGTGCACCCAACCTCGCGCCGGCGCAGACCGGCAACGGTGCCAGCGCACCCGGCCAACCCGCGCCCTCGGCCGGCCCGGGCGAGTCTGTACCGGCGCAAGCCGCGAGTTTCCAGCCGGCCGCCCCGGCGTACCCACCGTCGCCATCGACGTGGTCCCGGCCCGGCCACGCTGACGAGCTCAGCGTGACACCCTCGGAGCCGCTCGACCCGGGCACAACCCCGGACGTCTGGCGGAGGTAAGGCTCACGCGCGCATATCCCGGTGAGGTCGCGGGTCGGGGCGGGTAGGCTCGTGGCTCGTGATTGATCTGCGTCTGCTCCGTGATGATCCCGACCTGGTACGAGCAAGCCAGCGTGCCCGGGGTGAGTCGGAGTCCCTCGTGGACGAACTGCTGCGGGCCGATGAGGCGCGCCGCGCGGCGGTGCAGGCGTACGAGTCGCTGCGGGCCGAGCAGAAGCAGCTGTCGAACCAGATGCGCACCGTGCAGGGCGAGGCGAAGGCGGCGCTCGCCGCCCGTACCAAGGAACTGGCCGGACAGGTGAAAGCGGCCGACGCCGCCGCGAACGAGGCCGAGGCGGCGCTGCGCCAGGCACACCTGGCCATCCCGAACGTGGTCGAGGACGGGGCGCCACCGGGCGGCGAGGACAACTACGTCGTGATCCGCGAGGTCGGCACCAAGCCCGACATCAAGGAGCCGCGCGACCACCTGGAGCTCGGCGAGCTGCTCGGCGCGATCGACACCGAACGCGGCGCGAAGGTCTCGGGCGCCCGGTTCTACTTCCTCACCGGGGTGGGCGCTCTGCTGCAGCTCGGCATGCTGCAGCTGGCGATCCAGCAGGCGGTCGAGTACGGATTCATTCCGATGATTACGCCGTCGCTGGTGAAGCCGGAATCGATGGAGGGCACCGGATTCCTTGGCGCGCACGCGACCGAGGTGTACCGGCTCGAGGCGGACGACCTCTATCTCGTCGGCACCTCGGAGGTACCGCTCGCGGCGTACCACGGCAACGAGATCCTCGACCTGCCGGCCGGGCAACCGCGACGCTATGCCGGCTGGTCGTCGTGCTACCGGCGGGAGGCCGGTTCGTACGGCAAGGACACCCGCGGCATCATCCGGGTGCACCAGTTCGACAAGGTGGAGATGTTCTCGTACTGCCGCCCCGAAGAGGCGCACGACGAGCACCTGCGCCTGCTGGCCTGGGAAGAGGAGATGCTCGCCAAGATGGAGGTGCCGTATCGCGTCATCGATGTGGCGGCCGGCGACCTCGGCAGCAGCGCCGCACGCAAGTACGACTGCGAGGCGTGGGTGCCCTCGCAGAACACGTACCGCGAGGTGACCTCGACGTCGAACTGCACCACGTTCCAGGCCCGCCGGCTCGGCGTGCGATACCGCGACGACGCCGGCAAGCCGCAGCCGGCGGCGACGCTCAACGGCACCCTGGCCACAACCCGCTGGATCGTGCCCATCCTGGAGAACCACCAGCAGCCCGACGGCTCGGTGACCGTGCCCAAGGCGCTGCAGCCGTTCCTCGGCGGTCGGGACGTGCTCGAGCCCCGCTGAGGTCTGCGGTGTTAGGAAGGACGCCCTCCAAACCGATTCGGGCTATGAGGGGCGCCTTCCTAACACGTCGGTGCGTGGAAACGTACCGGTCGCCAGGTTTTCATGGTCAGGTCTTGCTTCGGCGCGTATTGTTGCTGGCCCGCGACCGTGCGGGGACGCAGCCACGGAGGGTGCACATGAGCCTGGCTGGGCTTCCGCGACTCGTCGCGACCGACCTCGACGGCACGTTGGTGCGCAGCGACGAGACGGTCTCGGACTACTCGATCTCGGTGCTGCGCAAGGTCCGCGAGGCCGGCATCACGGTCGTGGGCGTGACCGGCCGCGGCGCCCGACTGATCGAGCTGTGCCAACGCGACCTGCCCGAGGCTGACTTCTTCGTGCTCGCGCAGGGCGCCTATGTCGTGGATCAGCGTGACCTTGACGAGCCTCGGGTGTTGCGGCGGAGCCGGATCCCGGGCCCGGACCTTGCCCATGCGTTCGCACTGATCGAGGAAGCGGTCGGCCCGCTCTCGGTGCTGGTCGAGGCACTGGACGAGCCGCGAATGCCGCTGTGGGGCGACAAGCACGCGGTCTGGCCGTATCCAGAGTGGATCCCGTATGAGCGCACGCAGGCGCTCCGCGGGCCGGCGTACAAGGGCTTCGCCCGGACCGAGGACATGACCGCCGACGAACTCCTGCTCGTCGCCCGCGATGTCGTACCGCCGGACCTGGCGACGGTCACCCAGGCTGGGTTGGGCTACATCGAGATCACCGCGCCGGGGGTCGACAAGGCCTCCGGCCTCGCCGTTGTCACCGACGAGCTCGGCCTCACCGCGGCCGATGTCTGCGTCTTCGGCGACATGCCCAACGACGTGCCGATGTTCGAGTGGGCCGGCTGGCGACGAGTGGCGGTGGCCAATGCACATCCGTCGGTACTCGCCCTGGCCGATGAGGTCACCGCGAGCAACGACGCAGACGGCGTCGCCGCCTGGCTCGAAGCACTCCTTTCCGCCTGAGCGTCTCGCGTTAGGCCCGGGCCGGATCCTTACTAGCCCTTGGCGCGCTGGTTGATCCGCACCTGGTTGCCCGACGGGTCGCGGAACGCGCAGTCCCGCGTGCCGTACGGCTGGTCCATCGGCTCCTGGAGCACCTCGGCTCCGGTCGCCCGGACCCGCTCGAACGCCGCGTCGACGTCGTCGGTCTCCAGCACCAGGCCCGCCAGTGACCCCTTGGCCAGCAGCTCGCGCAGGGTCCGCGCGTCCTCGGCCGGTCGGCCCACGCCGGCCGTCGTCAGCACGATGCCCAGCTCGGGCTGGGACGCGGGTCCGACGGTCAGCCAGCGCGCGCCCTCCGTGGCGACGTCCTGGCGCACCTCCAGACCCAGCGCGTCGCGGTAGAAGGCCAGCGCGGCCTCGTGGTCGTCGACTTCCAGGAACGTGTACTTGACTGAGAAATCCATGGCCCGAACGTTACGAGGCGGGGCTGACCTGCGCTTCTCGGTTCCTGCTCGGCCGGGTGACGAGTTTGGTCCAGCAGCCCGGGACGGTGGCGAGGGCCGCGTGGTTGCGCGCCCGGTACGCGCTCGGGGTCTCCCCGACCAGCTCGGTGAAGCGGGCGCTGAACGAGCCGAGTGAGGTACAGCCGACGGCCATGCACACGTCGGTGACGCTCAGGTCGCCGCGGCGCAGCAGGGCCTTTGCGCGCTCGATCCGCCGGGTCATCAAGTAGCTGTACGGGGTCTCGCCGTAGGCGGCGCGAAACTGCCGGGAGAAGTGGGCCGGGGACATGAAGGCGGCCCGGGCCAGTGCCGGTACGTCCAGCGGGCGCGCGTACTCCCGGTCGATCAGGTCACGGGCGCGCCGCAGGTGCTTGAGCTCGTCGGGCCTCACCGCACCAGCATAAGTCTCAGGGCGCGGCCTCAAAGGTATTGGCCGGGGCGGCCCGGCTCGGTGCGCTCGTCGCCCACGTGGTGGCATCCCGGGGGCGCCGGCGGGACCCATGGGGAGGGCGGGCCGGCCGGAGCGCATCTGCTCGAGCTGCATCCGGGCGGCCATCTGCTGGGCCACGAGGGCGGCCTGGATGCCGTGGAAGAGGCCCTCGAGCCACCCGACGAGCTGCGCCTGGGCCATCCGCAGTTCCGGCTCGCTCGGGGTCTGCCCCTCCTCGAACGGCAGCGACAGCCGCTCCAACTCGCTCACCAGCTCGGGGGCGAGGCCGGTTTCGAGCTCGTCGATCGAACGGCGGTGGATCTCGGTCAGGCGGGCTCGAGCCTTCTCGTCGAGGGGCGCAGCCTTCACCTCCTCGAGCAGCTGCTTGATCATGCTGCCGATGCGCATCACCTTTGCCGGCTGACCGATGAGGCTGGACAGGTCCTCCTCGGACGCGGACGTACCCGCCTCGCCGCTGGCCTCATCGACCTTGACCGTGGCGACCGGGCGTCCGTCCGGTCCGACCACGACCACGGTCTGCGGGTGCTGCGGCTCGCCCTGGGCAGGGGTTTCGCTCATCAGGTGGGTCCTCCATCCGAGTGCTTCCGGCCAACCCACACGATAGCGTCGCGGCACGGCCGGCTTGCGCGCACCGCTCGCGCACAAGTGAGCGGGCACCGAGCGGTACGCACCGAGCGGCACTTAACGGCGGGAGGCGAGAGATGAGCCGAGACTCGCGGTCCGTGCTGACGCGGCCGGCGCCACCGCCCGACGCCACGGTGGCCTACGGTGACACACGCTGATCAGGTGGTGGACATCCGCCGGGCGGTCGGCCCGTCCCGTGGCCTGGTGCTGTTCCTGCACGGCGGATTCTGGCGGCACGAGTACGACCGGACCCACACCGGCCCGCTGGCCACCGCCCTGGCTGCGGCTGGGTTCACGGTCGCGACGCCGGAGTACCGCCGGACCGGTGCCCCGGGCGGCGGTTGGCCGGGCACCTTCGACGACGTCGCGACAGCGGTACGGGCAACGCCGGCCCTGGTCGCGGACGTGACCGGCGAGGCGGCCGATCCGCCGATCCTGGCTGGGCACTCCGCCGGCGGACACCTCGCGCTCTGGGCGGCCGCCGGTCTCGCCCGCGAGGGCGTGCCACCAGCCGGAGTGGTGGCACTTGCCCCCGTCGCGGATCTCGATCAGGCGTACCGGTTGGATCTTGACGGCGGAGCGGTGGCCGCGCTGCTGGGCGGCGGACCCGAGACGTATCCGGCCCGGTACGCCGCTGGCCGACCCGGTCGCCCTCGTGCCGCTGGGGGTGCGGCAGGTGCTGTGTCACGGCGGACGCGACCGTCAGGTGCCGGCGGCTCTGTCGCGCCGATACGTTGATTCCGCCCGTACTGCCGGGGATGAGGCCCATCTGGTGGAAAAGTCAGATGCCGACCATTTTGATTGGATTGATCCGGACTCCCCGTTCTGGGCCGATGTCCTCGCAGCATTCGCCCTGCTGGCGCCGCCCGAGGCGCGTCCGTTACGTTGACGCTGCGGCGCATTCGGGATACCACCCGACGGGCCGTCTCGGATCTGCCGCCCCTCGGAGGAGTCATACCAGTGTCCCGTCGCAACCGCGGGTCAGTGCCCGTTTCGCTGCCGTCGCTCGACCGCCGCCAGTTCCTGCGGATCTTCGGTGCGGTCGCGGCCGTCGGGGCCACCGGCGGGCTCGCGGCTTGCACGTCCGACCCACTGACAGAGCTCACGCAGCAGCCATCCGGACTCACGGTCAACATCGGATTGGTGGTACCGAAAGCCGGACCCTTCGCAAAGATCGGCGACGACATCGCGAAGGGCTTCTCGGTCTTCGTCGCTGGCCGGCGTGGGCTGCTCGGGCCGCACAATGTCAACCTCATCGTGGTCGATGAGGGCGACACGGCGGAATCCGCGGTCGCCGCGGTCCAGGGGCTGTTGGCCCAGAACGTGGTCGCGATCGCCGGCGTCGCCAACCCGGCGGCACTGCCCGCCCTGGCCGTCGCGGTCCAGGAGGCACGGATCCCGCTGGTGAGCGCGAACGCCGCGCCGAGCACGCTGACCAACGCCCTGTTCGTCTGGCGAGCGTCCTCTGTGGAGGGTGATTCCGGCCGGGCCCTGTCGCGGTACGCCTTCATCGAGGGCAAAAAGGCGTACCTGCTCTACGACGACACGGGGTCCGGCCGTGCCGAGGCGGATGCGTTCCGGGCTGCCTTCATCGACCTCGGAGGGGAGATCGTGGGCGAGTCCGTCGGCACCGGCAGCCTCGCCAACCGGCTGCAGAACGCCGAGCAACAACGACGCCAACTCGATCTTCGCCAGTTACTCGGGCGAGGCCGCGGCGACGGTCATCGATGCCTACCGGGAGTCGGGCCTGGGAGCGAAGCTGCTCGGCACCGGCAGCCTGACCGAGACGATCGACCTCGCCCGGATCGGCCCGCTCCCGCAGCGCGTGTACACGTCGATGTACTACGCCGCCGACCTCGACAACGAGGCGAACCGCCGGTTCGTCACGGAGTACCACAAGGCGCACGGCGTCCAGCCGAGCGGCTACGCGATGGCGGCCTACGACAGCGCTGCCGTGCTGGACAAGGCGTTGGGCCTGACCACGGGTATGCCCACCGGGCCGACGTTGAACCAGGCGTTCAGCCTGCTCGGCCAGATCGACAGCCCTCGTGGCACCTGGACCTTCAACATCAACCGCAGCCCGCAACAGAAGTGGTATCTGCGCAAGTTGAACTACGACGGCATGGTGCCGGCGAACCTGCTCGACGCAGACTTGACCGTGCTCGGCTGACCTCGCCCCGCCGTGCCGTGCCGGCCTGACCTGGCCTGACCGACCGGTCAGGGAACGCGCGCGACCGCGAACACCGACTGTCCAAAGGGGACTTTGGTGCGGTCGGCCAACCGGGCAATGGGGACGATGACGCGGTCGTAGACCCGCAGGAGCGGACCGTTGCGGGGGCGCATCCGCAATGTCTTGACGGTGACGTACCAGCTGATCAGCCCGACTGGATTGACATAGCGCAGTTGCTCGACCACGAGCCCGGCACTCGCGAGTGCATCGCCCAGGCTGCGCCGCGTGTACCGCCGTTGGTGCCCGATGGCCAGGTCGAAGCGTGACATGGCGGACGGGAACGCCGGCACGACCAGCACCACAGCCCCGCCCGGCTCGACCAGGTCTCCCATCGCCCGCAGCGCCCCGACGTGGTCCGGGATGTGTTCGAGCACGTTGAACGCCACGGCTGCGCTGTGGCGCGCGGGCGCCTCGCGGTCGGGGCCGCGCTCTGCGCCGAGGAGCAGGTACCGGGTCCGTACCACCGGGTGATCACGGAACCGGTCGCGGAGCGCGGGGTAGCGGTGCTCATCAGCCTCGGTGGCCGTGAACGAGACGACCGAAGGCACCCATTCGAGCGCGAAATCGCCCGTGCCAGAACCGATCTCGAGCGGGTGCTGGCCCAGGTACGGCCGAGCCAGGTCGGCCAGCCATTGCCGGTAGCGCCGCGCGTCGGACAGGTCCTCGAGTACGTCGGACTGCAGCCGGGAGTCCCCGGTTACGTTTCCCACGCGTACACTCTGTCAGAATGCCGCCGCCCCGTGAGCGCGAGGAGCGAGCTTGCGAGCCCCGCACCGAGAACCCGCGTACCTCGGTCTTCTCACGCGGGCAGGTCCGTCGTCTGGAGCACATGTGAAGCTGTCCATCCTGATGCCTGTATACAACGAGCAGGCCTTGGTCGCGAACGCGGTGAAGCAGGCACTCGACGTCCGCTACCCGTGCGAGATCGAGCTGGTCGTCGTGGACGACGGCAGCCGCGACGGCACGGCCGATGTGCTTGGCGGGCTTGACGACCCGCGGCTACGGGTGGTCTCCCACGCCCGCAACCGAGGCAAGGGTGCGGCCATCCGGACCGCGGCCGAGCGGGCCTCCGGCGACTACATGGTGATCCTGGACGCCGACCTGGAGTACGACCCGCAGGACATTCCTCGGCTCCTTGAGCCGGTGCTCGATGGCCGCGCCACGATCGTGTACGGCAGCCGCACCTTCGGCAGCCACAGCGCGTACTCCTTCTGGTACGTCCTGGGGAACAAGGGTGTGACCACGCTAGCCAACATGATCTACAACTCGTACCTGTCGGATCTGGAGACCTGCTTCAAGCTGATGCCGCTCTCGGTGTTCAAATCGCTGAAGATCCGCTCGGCGGGATTCGGCATGGAAGCGGAGATCACCGCCAAGCTGCTCCGGCAGCGGATCCGCCCCTACGAGGTGCCGATCTCCTACCGGGCCCGGACCCGCGAAGAAGGCAAGAAGATCACTTGGCGCGACGGCGTCGAGGCCGTGTGGATCCTGACCCGGGAGCGGGTACGACGGGATGCGATTCGGCCGGCGCCACGGCGGCACTAGCCTGACCGGCATGCCACCCTTCGGCCGCCTGCTCGCGCTCGCATTACTCCTCCCGATCATCGCGGCGTGTTCCGCCACGCCGTCCAGTTCGCAGGCCTCCGATGCAGATGTGTCAGCCGATCCGTGTGCTCCGTGGGGCTGCGCGCAACTCGCCCGGTTCGAGGCAGCGACTGCCTTCCTGGCCGCACAGCAGGGGCGCATCGGCATTGTCGTCACGGACCGGGCGACCGGGGCGGTCTGGCGGGCGGGCGACCAGAGCGTGCGGACCTGGGCAGGTTCGACGCCGAAACTCGCACTCGCCATGCAGCTGTTGGAGGAGGCCACGGGCCGGTGCCGTGAGCCTGACGCCGGCTGATGTGTCGGACATCGACGCGATGCTCGACACGTCGGATAATCGGGCCGCCGATCGGCTGTGGAGCCGGTACGCCGGCAGCGAGACCATGATGAGCCGGTGGCAGGCCGTCTACGGTATGACGACTGCGTCCTATGTAGATGGATTCGGACATACCTGGGGCCAGATCAAATGCACGCCGCAGGACCTGGTCAACCTGATGTCGTACGTGCTCGAGAAACTGAACCCAGCGGACCGAGCGTACATTGTGGACAGTATGCGTACGGTCGGCCCGCCCCAGCAGTGGGGTGTCTGGAGCGTCGGCCCGGCGCTGACCCCAGGCGTGAAGAACGGCTGGGATTACATCGCCGACTCACGCGGCGAGGCCACCCGGTGGGTGACCGCGACTGTCGGCTTCCTGGGCCCTGATGAGAGGTACCTCATCGGTGCGATGTACGAACAGGTGCCGGGCGGCGACACCATCGATGCCGGCGTGCATGTCCTCTCGGACCTGGTGGCGACCGTGTTCGGCGCGCCCGTGCCGGCGCCGGCGGTCGTACCCGAGGACTTCTGAGCCGTCGGCCTCACCGCGTCGGCGCGACGAGGAGCACCTTGCCGATGTGACTCGACGATTCGAGGATCTCGTGCGCCCGCGCCGCCTCCGGCATCGGGATGTACGTGTGAATGATCGGCCGTACCATGCCGTTCTCGATCTGCGGCCAGACGTGTTCGCGGACGCCGGCGACGATGGCCGCCTTCTCGTCGTCGGGCCGGGTGCGCAGCGCGGTGGCCATGAGGAAGCCGCGTTTAGCGTGCAGGGCACCAAGGTCGAACTCGGCCTTGCGGCCGCCCTGCAGGCCAATGATGACAAGGCGACCGCCGGTGGCCAGGGCCTGAACATTGCGGTCCAGATAGGACGCTCCCATGATGTCCAGAATCACGTTGGCGCCCTGGTTGCCGGTGGCTGCGTGGGTGGCCCTGACGAAGTCCTCGTTCGGGTAGTCGACCGCGATCTCCGCGCCGAGGCCCAGCAGGGCGGCGTGCTTCTCAGCCCGGGCAGTGGTGATCACCCGTGCACCGTGGACGCTCGCCAGCTGGATCGCGAAGGTGCCGATGCCGCTGCCTCCGCCGTGCACGAGCAACGTGTCCAGGGCCTGCAGCTTGCCGAGATGGAACACGTTGGACCAGACCGTGCACGCCACCTCGGGCAGCGCGGCGGCGTCGACCAGGTTCACGCCCGGAGGGACTGGCAGCACGTGCGACTGGTGCACCGCCACCTGTTGCGCGTAGCCGCCTCCGGACAGCAAGGCACACACCTGCGCACCGGGTTGCCATTGGCGGACGGACGAGCCAACTGCCACGACCACGCCAGAGCACTCCAAACCGGGGTACAGTGGGGCGCCCGGCGGCGGTGGGTAATGACCGGCCCGCTGCAACAGGTCGGCCCGGTTGACGCCGGCGGCCGCGACGTCGATGACGACCTCGTCGGGGCCGGGCACTGGGATCGTCCACTTCGGACCATGTGAGCACGTCGGGCCCGCCCGGCTCCGGGATCGTCACCGCGTACACAGCGCCTCCTCTGGGTTACCAGGACTCTCCGGTCATCCGTTCATACACTTCGATGTAACGTGCCCTGGTCCTGGTCACGATGTCGTCGGGCAAGGCCGGACCGGGTGAGCTTTTGTCCCAACCGGTGCCGGTGGCCCAGTCGCGAACGATCTGCTTGTCGAACGAGTCCTGCGATCGACCCGGTTCCCACGTCGCCGCATCCCAGAACCGCGAGGAGTCGGGGGTCAGGACTTCATCGGCGAGCACGAACCGACCGTCCCGATCCCGGCCGAGCTCGACCTTCGTATCGGCGATGATGATCCCCCGCTCACGCGCCAGGTCCGAGCCCCGGCGGTAGATCTCAATTGTCGTCCGGCGGAGCGCACTGGCGTCCGCCTCTCCCTCCTGCGCCACCACGTCGTCGTAGGTCATGGGAATGTCGTGCTCGCCCATGGGCGCTTTGGTGGTGGGGGTGAAGATCGGCTCGGGGAGGGGATCGGACTCGCGAAGCCCCGCCGGCAGTTGCACGCCGCACACCGAGCCCGTTTGCTGGTAGTCCGCGAGGCCGCTGCCGGTGAGGTACCCCCGGGCCACACACTCGACCTTGACCATGTCCAGCCGCCGGCACCGGATCGCCCGTCCAGCCCACTGCACAGGCACGTCGGTCGCGGACACGACGTGGTTCGGGACGATGTCGGCGAGCTGCTCGAACCACCACAGGGACAGACGGGTGAGCACGGCCCCCTTATCGGGGATGGGCGTCGGCAGCACCACGTCGTACACGGAGACCCGATCCGAAGCGACCATGATGAGATCGTCACCGTCGGCGTAGAGATCCCGGACCTTTCCGGAGTGGACCAGATCCACGCGCGCCTCCTCAGTGACTCGGTAGCCGTTCCGTTCGGACCTTAGTCGGCACGGGCCGCACAGAGAGCAAAGACGCACCGTCTGGCACACTTGTGCCGGGCTGCGGGGTCGCCGGTTGCGGCGGCGGCAGCCTGGGAGGGCTCGCCTAGTGGCCGATGGCGGCGGTCTTGAAAACCGCTAGGGGTGGTGACACTCCTCCAGGGTTCGAATCCCTGGCCCTCCGCCAATAGCCTCCTGATCTGGGCGAACGTCGTCTCCCGCCCGGCGGCCCAGTCTCTCCACGTCCTAGCAAATCTCACGATCGTTCGCCGTGTGGGGGCGTTTGCACCCGTCTTGCAGACGCCAAGGTGAGGTTTCGCGGAGTGCGTGGCAACCATTGGGGTGTCGTGACTTGTTGAGTGGGCGGAGGAGCCATGGCCAATGCGGAGGACAACTTCGAGGCGTTCGTGGCTCAGGCCTGGCCGCGTCTGCTGCGTTCGGCCTGGCTGCTCACGGGCGACTGGCAGCGCGCTGAGGACCTGGTCCAGACGGTGCTGGCGCGTGTGTACGGCCGATGGTCCCGGATCCAGGACGGCGCTCCTGAGCCGTACGTCCGGGCCATGCTCGCGACGACCTACCTCACCTGGTGGCGCCGTCGTTGGCGCGGTGAGATTCCAGTCGCCCATTTTCCGGACCGACCAGCGGCCGATGCGCACGGTCAGATTGAGCTGCGTCACGCGGTCGGCCAGGCGCTGGCCCGCCTGCCCAGCCGGCAAAGGGCGGTACTCATGCTCCGCTTCCACGGCGATCTTACGGAGGCGGCCACCGCCGATGCGCTGGGACTGAGCGTCGGGACCGTGAAGTCATATACGGCGCGGGCGATTGCCACTTTGCGCGCCGACGCGCGTCTGCGCTCCGTCTTCGTCGAGGAGGCCCGTCCGTGACCCAGGATCAGATCCCCCGGTTGCTCGACGCTGCCGTGCCACCGGTCCCGGCGCGCCTGCTGCCGCCGCCGTACGAGGGCATCCGTCGTCGCGCGCGGCGCAACCGGACGTTCCGGGTCGGCGGCGCCGCGGCGCTCGCCGTCGTCGCGGCCACAGCGGGTGTAGTCGCGGCGGTCGGGCCCGCGCGCGGTCCATCCACAGTGGTGGGTGTACCGCCCACCTCCGAGCCGGCCGTCAGCCCCACGCACGACGCCACCGATCCGGTCACCCCGAGGTCGCTACGCGTGGCACAGGTCGACCGCGCCGGCACCGGGCTGACCCTCTACGTCAACCCATCCCGGGCGCAGTGCCGGACCTACGCTGACGCCGTAGCCACCGTCGACGAGCGAGTCAACGACGTCGTCGTCCATGTCACGGGCGATGGTGCGTCGACCGAGTGTGAACGCACCATGGCCGCGCCGATCCACTTAACCCTGGCCCAGCCGTTGGGTGACCGGACACTGTGGAGTGACGGCGCAGTCGTTCGTGTCTTCTTCGACGCCGACCTGCCCGAGGTGCCATCGCCGTGGCACGAGGTGCCCGTCGAGTTCTCCGAGTTGGACGGCAGATTCTTCGACTACGTCTACACGCGACCCGGCGGGCCGGAACTCGACTTCAGGGCCGTCGCCGGCACGTCACCAAGCGCCGGTCCGGGAGATCGTGTGGCACTCGGATCGCGGCAGGGAACCATCTTCATCGGAGGTGACCAGAACGGCGTGTTTTGGCAGGTCCGTGACGTGACCTACATACTGACGCTTCATCCGCGCGAAGGACTGACCGGATCACTCGACGAACTGCACACCGTCATCGCTCAGCTCACCTGGCCGTGAACGTGCGACGGCGGCTAACCGCAGCTTCACATGGGTCCTGAAGTCCTGTTCGTTCGTGTCGAGGTGTTGAGCACGAATACCGCTGCACCTAGAGCGCCACCCCGATCGGGGTGGCGCTCTTTGTCTGCGCCGACGACCACCACATCGGACGGTGAGGTCGCCGACGCCGGCAGGCGCCTCTAGCCCACAACCGTCTGCTTCGGCACCTCAGATCCTAGAACCCCGATCGCCCGCGAGGCGTCCATTGTGGCCGGCGCCCACCGGGTGGCCGAGGGAACGGTGTGCGCCAGGATGAGTGCGAGGCAGAGATCATCATAGCCAGGGCCGGCGTGTCGTAAGGGCGCGACGACCTATTTGGACGTTTCCGGTAGATGATGATTAATCATGGTCTCGGGTATGGGCAAGCCTCTGGATGACGCGCTTGCACTCATGGCGGCGTGGGCCGCCGATGCGGACGAACAATCTTTCCTGCACGAAAACGTCCGCAGCCTCTATTCCAGCCTCAAAGGCACCGAGCGCGAGGACGCGCTCATCGACCTCATCACCGGCTTGATCATCCTGAACGGCGGGCTGCTCAGGCTGCAGGCTCTTCGGACGGGCGTCACCCTCGCCGAAATCGTCGACAGCCTGCGCCAGCGCCCGGCCACGGACGAATCCTGACCCAAGCCCGGCGACCCGGGTGCAACCTAGGTGCTGGCGTTCTTCGCTGCGTACATAGCGTGGTCGGCCCGCGCGATGACCTGTTCTGGATCGATTTCGCCCGACGCGAGGGCGACGCCGGTGCTGGCCCGGATGCTGACGTGTTCGCCAGATAGTCGGACGGGGCGGGAGAGGGCCGCAGTGATCCGCCGGTTGATGGCTTCGACCTCGTCGGTGGTCGCGTCCGGCACGAGGATCACGAACTCGTCACCGCCGAATCGGCTTACCACGTCGTGGGTTCGGACGCTGTAGCGCAGTCGCCGACCTATTTCGATGAGGAGCTGGTCACCGTTGGCGTGTCCGAAGTGGTCGTTGACCGCCTTGAATTGGTCGAGGTCGCAGAAGAGAACCGCGCAGCGTTGGCCGCGCGCGAGAGCCTCCCGCAGATTGGTTACCAGTTCCTTTCTGTTGAGGAGGCCGGTCAAGGCATCGTGCGTGGCCGCGTGCTCGAGGGCCTGTACGGCCCGGTCTCGTTGGGCCCATAGCTGGCCGATGCGCAGCATGACCAGAGGGGTGATGGTCGCGCTTGAAATGAGGAGGGCGAGTGCGCCATCGTTTCGGCCGGCGAGTTGTTGTGCGCCGACGACGATCGGGACGATCGTGATGGCGAGGCCGAGAAGCACAAGCCTTGGGATGGACAGCCCGTCGGAGCGCACTGGTGTGGGGTCTAACAGTTGCGACGCGGTGGGGTCGAGACCGACGAGGCCGACTGCGGTATAGACGCCAACCAGCATCATCCCGGCGGCTGTGCTCAGCACGGGGTTGGCGGTCATCGCCGGGACCGTGTAAGCGAATAGGGCGAGCACGAGTGCGGTGATGAGCGGGCGTAGCGCGGCAACCGGGCGCAGGATGACCAGCTGTCCGAGCGCTCCCAGCACGCCGCACAGCGCGAAGACGACAACGCACAGGGCGAGCTGCGCGGGACCGGTCTGGTACTCGGGTAGGAGGTTCGGGACGAGGACGACTATCCACAGCACTCCGCCCACGGCCAATGCGGCGACGGTGGTGTCGACGAGCCGGCCGATACTGTCGGCTCCCTGGCGCATGACCACCACCACCGCGGTCGCCAGCACGAAGACGTTGCCCGCAGCGTCCAGCACCCTGCTCATAGAACCGGCGGAATCGCTGGCAAACAGAGCTACCGCGTTGGCCACGCTGATCAAAGCCAGCGCCACAAGCAGCAGGGTCCAGGGCCGGCGACCGGCGCGACCGTCGCGACGTCGTGCCAGGATCAGAGCCGGAATGGCGCCCGCCGACGCCAACAAGAGGACGGTGTCGCGACCCGCCGCGGAAAGCGCTGGGAATAAGGCGATCAGGACCAACGAGGCGGCCAGATAGCCGCCACGCATTGTCCGATTTCGATGAGGTTCGGAGTCCATTACGCCTTCGCTCGGCTGTCCAAGTTGTCAGCCGGCGTTCGGACCTGACGCGAGATCACCCATCGGCATCCCCTTGGACCTTGAGCGTAACCATTTGCGGTGGCAAGGAATGGACTTCTTACCCGACTGCCTCGCGATACTGTCCCGCACAACGGCGCGTCCCGCGCACCCGCCGGCAGAGCATTTGCCGGCCGGTCAGCCGGCCAACCGCTAGTTACGTCGCTCGGCCCGGGCGTCGGCTTGTGGCCCGCGGGTCAGTGCGCGGCGATGCAGTTCGCGTTCGATCAGGCGGGGTACGCGCGAGTCTCCGTTGCCTTGATTGCGGCCCACACCGGTTCGCCTGGCGCCAGGCGAAGGTGAGCTGCGGCAGCGGGCGTGATGTCGGCGGCCACGATGATCGGTCCGTCCAGCTGAACCCGCAGATTGTCGCCGTGGCGCTGGATGCCGGATACGGTCGCGGGCCACGTGTTACGCGGGCTCCCATCGGGCTGGCGGGTGTGCAGGGCCACGGCCGTCGGAGCGAACGCCACGAAGACGTCCCCGTCGACGGAGTCTGCGACGGTGAGGACGAAACCGTTGTCGAGCGAGACCGCGTGTTCTTTGCCCTGGCCGCGATACAGGTTCAGCCCAACCAGTCGGGCTACATAGTCCGTGCGCGGCTGCGCCGTAATGCTCGCGGCATCGCCCTCCTGCACGACCTGGCCATCCTCGATGATGACCAATCGATCAGCGAGCACGAGCGCGTCGAGCGGGTCGTGGGTGACGAGAAGCGTTGCGCCCGGATGCGCCTCAAGGTGGTGGTGCAGATCGGCTCGGGTGTCCAGGCGGGTTCGGGCATCGAGCGCCGCGAGCGGCTCGTCGAGCAGCAGGAGCGGCGGGTCGACGGCGAGGGCGCGGGCGAGCGCGACACGTTGGGCTTGTCCGCCAGAGAGCCGTCTCGGTTTTTGGTGCGCCAGGTCGGCTAGGCCGACGCGTTCTAGCCATCTGTTGGCGGTCTGGTGGGCGTCGTGGCGTGTGGCGCCGCGGCACCGGGGGCCGAACGCGATGTTTTCCTCCGCGGTGAGATGCGGGAACAGGAGATAGTCCTGGAAGACGACGCCGATGGGGCGGCGTTCGGGTGGGACGAACTCGTGCCGTTGCGGGTCGTCTAGGCGTTGCCCCGCCAGGGTTACATGTCCGGACGTGATAGGTAGCAGGCCGGCCAGCGCGCGCAGGGCGGTGGTCTTGCCGGCGCCGTTGGGGCCAAGGAGGGCGACCACCTCGCCGGGGGCGATGGTCAGGGGCAGGTCGAGTCGGAATTGGCCCCTGTCGACGAGGATTGCCGCGTCGAGTAGGCCGGCGGCAGGGCTCACGGAGTCGTCAGCCATCGGTCGCGGAGACTGACCAAGATGGTCACGGAGACCGTGAGCAGGACGAGGCTGAGCACAATGGCGTTTTGGAGTTCGCCGGTCTCCAATGCCATGTAGACCGCGAGCGGCATGGTCTGGGTAATGCCGGGATAGTTGCCGGCGAAGGTGATGGTCGCGCCGAACTCACCGAGCGCACGGGCCCAGCAGAGCACTGCGCCGGCCGCGATGCCGGGGGCGACCAGCGGAAGCGTCACCCGGCGAAACGCCGTCCACCTGCTCGCGCCGAGCGTGGCGGCGGCCTCCTCGTAGCGGGTGTCGGAACCGCGCAGGGCACCTTCGACGGCGATGACCAGGAATGGCATTGCCACGAACGCTTCGGCAATCACGACGGCGGTGGTGGTAAACGGCACCTGGATGCCGAGCGTGTTGTACATCCATGCCCCGACCAGTCCCCGGCGACCGAAGACGAGCAAGAGCGCCACGCCTCCGACCACCGGGGGAAGGACGAGCGGGACGGTGATAAGCGCACGGATCAACTTGCGGCCGGGGAACTCCACTCTGGCCAGCAGCCAGGCGAGCGGCACCCCGAGCAGCACGCAGATGATGGTGGCAATGGTGGCCGTCTGCAAGGACAGGCGCAGCGCGGTGAGCACCCCCGGTGCGGCCAGGCGCTCCAAAAGGGTCGACCAAGGCGTCCGGACGAGCAGCCCGGCCAGCGGCAGGACCAGGAAGGCCAAGCCGACCCCGGCCGGCACGATCAGCCCGGCCGGGATGCGTCTACTGACCTGCCGCGGCGGCGTAGCCGGCGCCGCGTCGGTCCTGCCGCTGGTCGTCATCGGCTACGGGGCCTGGAAGCCGGCTGCTGTGAGCACAGCCTCACCCTGCGATTGAACGTAGGCCAGGAACGCCTCGGCGCCGGCCTTGTTGGGGGCGTCCTTCAGCACGACGATGGGGTAGTCGTTGATCGCGCCCGCCGACTCCGGGAACTCAACGCCGTCCACATCGGCTGCGGCAGCCGGAACCTTGACATCGGTGCGGTAGACCAACGCCGCGTCGACCTCGCCCAGCGTCACCTTCGACAACGCGGCCTTCACGTCCTGCTCCAGCGTGACCGGGGTCACGGTCACCTTGGCCGCGTCGAGGGCCTTCTTCGCGGCGGCGCCGCAAGGCACCGCCTCGGCGCAGAGCGCAACCTTAACGCCGGGCTTGGTCAAATCGGTCAACCCGGTGATGCCCTTCGGGTTGCCCTTGGGCACGGCAATGACGAGTTGGTTCTTAACGAACACGACCGGCGTTCCGTCGCCATTGCCCGCGTCGGTGACGGTCTTCATCGTGGCTGGGCTGGCCGAGGCGAACACGTCGGCCGGGGCGCCTTCGTTGATCTGGGTTGCCAGCGCGGGGCTGCCGCCGAAGTTGAAAACAACCTTGGAGCCTGGATTTGCGGCCTCAAAATCCGTACCGATCTGTTTGAAAGAGTCGGTGAGCGACGCCGCGGCGAACACATTGATGTTGCCCGTGACACCCGTCGGTGTAACTCCCGGCGTGGGCGTCGGCGCATCGGTCCCGCAGGCCCCCGCCGCCAAGGCGACCGCCGCCGCGACCGCGATCGTGGCGGCCCGAATCAACTTATGTGTCACGTACTGCTCCTCCCCCTGTCAACACCAAATGTGTGGATCCCGCTCGACCACCGTCAGGCGCCCCGCATCGACCGAGCGGTGCATGGTGTCAGTGCTCACGCCCCGCCGTTCCGCCGCCGCACCGATCCGGAACTCAGCCACGGAGCCCACCATACATTCCGCAGATCCGAGCTGCATGGCCTGATCGTTTGGCTAATGCGGCCCAGTTGCGTCGGAGATGGTCGTACTTGCAAGATTGGACGGATGAACGACCCCGGCGGCGTTCCAGCCTGGACGTCGATGACCGCCGAGCAGGCTCAACGCTGGGACCAGCTGCTTCGGGGCATCGCTTCGGCGATCGCGCCTGGGCCGCGGTTCGTGGTGGTGGACGGCCACCGCCACGCGCCGATGTTCGTCGACCGCCTGGCCGCGACACTTGCCGCGATGGGCCAGGACTTGGCCCGCCTGTCGGATCAGCATCCGTTCCTGGACGAGGACGCTGCGCTGACGAACCGAGAAGCCAACATCGTCGCGCTCGCATACGGTCACCACTGGCGGACCCGCCCACCGCCCGGACGGAACTGGGACGTCGTGATCTGGCTACGGACGCCGCCCCCGGCAGGCACACTGCGAGATGTTGAGCGTGATGCGCACATCGTTGTGGATCTGCACGATCCGACCTGGCCGGTGATACGACGAATCGATGAGAGCTTGGCCGACAATCGCGGTTGGCGCCTATCTGAGATGCGGGCGTTCTTTGCTGTACGCGCCGCCACCTGGGACGTAAAATTCGCCGCCGACCTGCCCGCGTACATTCACGCCATCAGCCAAATCGGCATACCCACCGGGGGCACCGTCCTCGATGTCGGCTGCGGTACGGGCCGGGCCTTGCCGGCGCTCCGGGCCGTCGTCGGCCAAGGCGGGCACGTGGTCGGAATCGACTACACCGAGCAGATGCTTGCCGCCGCCCGGGACAGCGGTCGCGCAGATGACGCCCACCTAATCCGCGCCGACGCGCTTCACCTACCGCTCGCGCACGGTGTAGCCGACGCGGTGTTTGCCGCCGGACTCATGGGCCATCTACCCGAGGTGGAAACAGGCCTCCTCGAGCTGGCCCGAGTCACCGTCGACGGGGGCCGCTTGGCCCTGTTCCATCCATCCGGCCGGGCCGCCCTCGCAGCCCGCCATGGCCGCACACTCGGCCCTGACGAACCGCTATCGGAAGGGCCGCTCCGCGAGGCACTGCGGCGGACCGGTTGGCACCTGGACGAATACGACGATGCAGATCACCGGTTTTTCGCGCTCGCCACCCGTGAGCCGCACCAAGTCAACGAATAGCGCCAAGTCAACGAATAGCGCCAAGTCAACGAATTGCACCAAGTCAACGAAAAGGAAGCAGACATGAAGCTGAGCATTCGCAACCAGCTCGACGCGACCATCGAATCGGTCGACGCCGGCCCGGCGATGACCACGGTCCGCGCCCTGATCAATGGTGGCCACCTCATCACCGCAGCCATCACGACCGAAGCAGGGACGGACCTGCAACTCCACGCCGGCTCACCCATCCGGATTCTGATCAAGTCGACCGAGGTCAGCGTCGCCCTCGACCCGGTTGGCCGCATCAGCGTCCGTAACTTATTGCCTGGCAGGATCGTCGCGGTCGACCACGGCGAGGTCATGTCCATGGTCAAGATTGACATAGGTTCCGAACAGGTGATAACCGCTGCCATCACGAAGGAGTCTGCCCAGGAGCTCGACCTCGAGGTTGGCGTACCGGTAACGGCACTCATCAAGGCCACCAACGTGGCCGTGTGGGTCCCCTAACGGGTGTTGGTGGGGCTTCGAGGGAACGGTCGACAGTCGCGAGCTCGTTCGTCGTCTGTGGAGGGTTGGCATGTCTACAGAAAAAGTGCGTTGCCCGCTTGAAGTGATCGGAGTGATCCGCACTGCCCGGGCGGCGGCTGAGTCCACACCAGTGCAGTCGGCGTTGAACCGCACCGAGGAGGGCATCGTCGAGATCGACGAACGCTTCGCCGACGGCCTCGCCGGACTTGAGGGGTTCGACTACGTGTGGCCGCTCACGTGGTTGCACCTATCCGATGTCGCTGACCAACCCGCGCCGTTGACACAGGTTCCTTTCCTGCTTCGCCCCGCGAAGCGGACAGTTGGAGTCTTCGCCATGCGCGGGCCGCGGCGGGTGAATCCGATCGGGCTAAGTCTGGTCAGGCTTGTCGCGATCACCGGACGCCGCTTGCGTTTCGCCGGTGTGGACCTCGTGGACGGTACCCCAGTGATCGACATCAAACCGTACGTCGCGAACTTCGACCGGCCCCCCGGGGAACCGCGCAGCGGTTGGTTCGACACCGTCGTGCTCCAAGAGGGCGTCACTCCGGCCGCGCTGAACCGCCGTCATGCCGGTCCGCCCGAACGGTCACCAGACCCCCGAGCGGGCTAGGCATGCAATCGACGCCTAAGGCGGCGAAGGGTGGTCTCGGCCATGCCCGACTCATGCGCGTAACCCTTCCAGCTTTGTGTCTGGATCCTGGTGAGTTTGGGCTGCTATGGCAACCACTTCTCGCCACGATCCACTTGATGCGCTCGCTAGGGCGGTGATTTTCACGAGGCTGTGGGCGAGGATCCCGTGTCCCCACCGAGCGGCGGAGCGCTCGCGTCCGGCCACGCCGCTGCGGGCCCAGCGGTAGCGGTGCTTGAGATGGCTGGTCAGGCCATCGCTGCCGGAGTCCTTGGCTGTGTTCTAGGGCCGGCCTGGCCGCCTGAGGTAGGCCGCCCGTTGTGCCGAACCGCCCCAGCGGCCGCCGAACGTCTGTGATGATGTGTGGAGCCCCGCGCATCGCAGGCGCCAGTCGGCATGGGGGTTTTATGACCGAGAGTCCGGACGTACCAAGGGACCGCCGCCGGATCGGCACCGGGGCGATCGCCTCGCTGTCTGGGTTGGTGGTACTGCTCATCTTCATCTTCCAGAACAGCACGGACATCGAGGTCCGATTCCTGTTCCTGCGCTTTACCTGGCCGCTGTGGTTGTACACCATCGTCGTGGCGTTTTTCGGGGCGTTGGTCTGGCTCGGTCTGGGCATACTTCGCCGCCATCGACGCCGCGTGGAGCGCCGCGAAAGTAGGTAAATCCACAGCGATGATCCTCGGCCTGAGCTTCGAGCACGATGGCCTGCAACGACGCTGCGGGGGATTCCTAAGTGGATGCTGACCCAGTCGCGATACGTCGGTAGCAGCCCGCGTAAATGGCGAGCGATAGCGCGGGCACTTCGCCTGTGCTGATCACGAATTCCGCGCCATCGGCTGGATTCCGGGCGAAGACCTGGCCCCCGTCATCCGGACCGAACGTCCGCTCTGACGTGATCGTGTACCCCAGCGAGCGCCAGCCATCACGGACCCGGTCGATCACCCGTTGCTGCTCCTGGCCCGCAACGACGAGCTGGTATGCGCCTTGGATCGTGTAGATCTCGTCGGAGTGCTCGCCCCGGCGCCCCTCACACGGCCCCGGCGACAACGAGCCATCCGCGAAGCCGGCCAAGCCGCTCAGCCGCAGCGCTTCTTCCGCGTACGCCGCGACAATCGCTTTGGCCTGATCGTCACTCATCTCGGGCACCATCTCAGCCGCCTCCTGTCCTTCGTCCCAGGCATTGGTCAGGAACATGAGCGCGGCGAAACCCACCGCGATCCCGCGCATAGTCTTCATCCCGCCGGTGCCGATCCGTGCTCGAGGCTCACCCGGTCGTACTGGCCAACCACGATGTACGCCTGGTTCTCCAAGCTGATCGAGTTCGGAGTCCAGTAGGCACTGTGCCCGGACGTATCGACCGCGTAACGGTTGCTCCCGAAATCCGGGTCGGTTGGCTCCTGACCATGCAACGGCAGCTTGCCGACCACGTCGTTCGCGGCTGCACCACCCCATACATGCCTAGGATCGATGTTCAAGTTCGTGGCGTGATCCGTGTGCATGCCGGGGCTGCCGGCGGTGATGATGTCACCGACCCGCAAGCCACCAGCCTTGGCCGCCTCGGCAATCACCGTCGACCCGTAGCTGTGCCCGACCGCGGTCACGTGCGGAGCGCCCTCGTCGCGCAGATGTGTCGCATGAAGCCCGTCCACGAACGGGGTGAACCACCGTCCGCCCTCCTTGGACGCGCCAGCCGTGGCCGCGGACAAATCGAGCAGTCGATCCGGCGTGTCATAGCCGAGCCAGTAGATGACCGATACGTCGTCGGGGCGCAGGGTCTTCCGATCCGCCCACTCGTACAGATAGCGAACGCGGTCCATGTCGCCGCGAACGTCCTCCAGTTCGGTCGTGATGCCGGGTACGAAGACGGCCACATGCTTTGCCACATCCGGGTCACCCATCGCCACGATCGCCTTCCCGTCCCCGGCGTGGTCGATGCCCATGAGCAGTGCCGGTGGCCCGAGGTCGGCCAGCTTGTCCAGCACCGCTGACAGCCCGGCTTGCTCTGCCCGGACCTGCATGAGCTCGCGCGTCAAATTCATCAGCGCGAGGTACGGCAACCCGAGCCGCCGCGCGTGCTCGATGTCCCGCTCCAACTCGCCTTCCCTCGCATACAGAGCAGACATCTGACCACTCAGGTTCACCCGATTCGCGCGATCGCGGTCGGTCGCCGGTACGCCGTCGAATGTGCCCACCAACTCCGGATAGTCGCGGATCACCTGCTCCTGCTGCTCTGAGCTCAGACTCAGCCACCAGGCGTGGACCTCGTACGGCGATCCGTTCACCCACTTCTTCACCGACTCGATGTCGACCCGGTGCCCGAGAGAATCACCGAACCCGACACCATCAATCGGCGCTGGCAGGGCGCCGCGGATCGCCGCCGTTGTCTCATCGTCCAACCGTCGAGCCCGGGCCAAAATCTCCCGTACCTCGGCCCGCAGCGAATTGGCCGCCAAGTCCCACGCCGGGTCATCGACGCGGGAAACCGGCGAACGGCCGCCAATCTGACCCGTCTGCCAACTCACCCGCAAGCCCCGGCGCTCCGCTGCTTCCGATACGGCGAGCACCATCGCGTGCAGCTGATCCACCGCGTGGCCGTGCCGCTGCAGGGCCACCGAGATTCTCCGCGCCGGGTTGACCGAGTTGCTGATCCGACGACCCTGCGCCAGCAACGTCCGGATGGCCGCCGACCCAGCCGCACCACGAGCATCCCGGTCGATCAGGTTGACACCTCGGGTCAGCTGTTCGTACGCGTTGTCCATGTCCTCTGCCAGCGCCGCCCAAGCAATGGCCGCCCGGAGCGGCGTCCTGGACTCCATGTCCATCACGTCCTGCAACGTCAGCGCGCTCATTCCACGAACGCCCCGCCGCCGCGTCGTAGCCGAGCCGCCTGCCACTCCGCCGCCACGAAGATCTGCGCCATGGCGGACAGTCCATCGGCCGACGCCGCTACGGAAGCACGGAGCTCACGCAGGTACGAACCCCACACACCGGTGGCCGTTGCCGTCATTGACACCATCGACCACGCCGCCGGCCCGGACACGGCAAGGTCGTCGGCGCGACCGTCAAAGCTACGACCGAGCAGATCCGCGGCCGCACGAACCTCATTCGATCCAGTCCGCAGACTGCCCGGATTCACTGCGATCGCTGCCACGAAGCCTCCCCGTCGGCGAACGGGCGCCACGCCAACGCCCAACGAACACACCATCACCAACGGCAGGCAGGCTGTCCAGCCCGAATCTCGAACCTGTGGATAACTCGATGAACCGGGCCGGGATCGACGTCAGAACCGTTTGCTGGAACCCAGCCCGAGCGCTGCCCACAGCTCGGTGGTGTCGGCGAATCGTGCACCGCTGTCCAGCGAGGTCAACTGTTCGAGAACATGATCGGGCGCGTCCTTGCTCTCGGCGACGGACACTAGCGTTCTTGCGTCAGCCGGAAAGTGGACGAGCGACACGTACTGGCCGATGTCAGACCTGAGCTGAGCCCGATCGGGATCGCTGTCGGCGTCAGTCACCACGCCGTCGTGGCCCGGCGCGTCCCACAACCTCGGGTCGGTCGTCTCCTCCTCGACGCTTCGGACGCGAACGAGCGCGTCATCAAGCCACCGACTGTGCCGATCGCCGCCCTGCATGAATCCTCCATGTTCCCAACCGTCGATTCGCCTGACCTGAGTGCCCCTTGAGGCTTGACTGTCCTGCGTGGACTGTGGGGCTAGAGCTTGTCCTGCGCGGTTTCTGCGTCCATCCGTGCGAGCGTCGCGTCGAGCACGGCGTATTCGGCTTCCTCGAGCGCGGCCTCGGCGAACGCGACCGCCGCCGCGTCACGCTCGGCGGCGACTCGTCGACCTGTGCCTGCCGCTGTGCGCGTGCCTGGTGGCGGGCTACGGAGACGCGGTCCTCTGCGATCTTGGCTCGAGTGGCCAGCTGGCTCAATGTGTTTGAAGCCGCCATGCACTTCCTCCCCCGTACGAGTCAGCTGCTATCGGCTCATTGTGGTCGCGCGGACTTGATCCACGAGCGAAAAGCCCAGACACCGCCGGCCGGCATGTCACGTGCAGCGCTCAGATGCGAGCAGAACTGAGGCGGTGCCGCACTCGTGATACGGCTGCGGCCGTACGTGCCTTGATCATGACGGGCGGCGCGGTGGGCGGTACGGTGTCCCGGTGACCGTCTATGCCGTCGCGCAGCTGACCATTCATGACCGGGAGCGGTTCCCGGACCGGGACACGTTTCTGGCCTGGGCGAACTCGCCGGAGTACGTCGAGATCACCAAAGACCGGCACGCGGGCGCCGACACCGTGACGGTGCTCGTCCGCGGCCTGCGCCAGCCATGACGACGGCGAACGCGGACGGTGTGGGCGAGGTCATCGAGGTCGAGGTCGCGGCTCCGCGCGAGCTGAGCCGAGCCGAGGCATTTCTCACCCACCTCAGCGCTGTCTCCGGCGGGCGGGAACCGCGCCTGCTGAAGGTGGACTCGACTCGGCCCGAGCTCGATCCGGTCTACGTCGTGACCTTCGACGACGTGCCCGAGCCGGGGATGACGACCGGCATCACGTACGGCGTCTCGATGGTCGACCACCCGCTGTGGCAGGCCGCCCGACCGGAGCTGTGCCTGACCGTGCAGAGCACCGACGACGCGTGGATGTGGGCCCTCGGCCAGATCGGCGAGAAGCTCCGCGGCGACTGTCCGTTCGTGTTTGGGAGCACGGTCGACATCGGAGCGCCGATCACCGGCGACACGGAGATGACGTCGCTGGTGGTCTTCGCCCCCACGGTGCTCGACCGCGATGACTACGAGGGCATCGAGGTCGGCGATGATGACAAGATCACGATCGTAGGCATCGTTCCGATCCACGCCTCTGAGCGGCGCTTCGTCGAGGACCACGGACTCGAGGAGTTCTGGCGGCTGGGCTGGGACATGGTTGACGTCACTCGCGCCTCCATGGTGTGAGGCTCGGTACGGGTTACCCTCCGGTCCGGGAAGGAGGTCAGCATGTACGAACCGTTCGATCAGCGCACGCCAGACAGCCAGTACCGAGACCTTCTGCGGCGCATCCTCGACGAGGGCGAGAAGGTTTCTACGCGGCAGGGTCCGTATGCGCTGACCCTGATGCAGCAGAGCATGCGGTTCCCGCTCGCCAACGGCTTCCCGGTCATCACCGAGCGCAGCATCGCCGGCTTCTGGCGTAAGCCGATCGGAGAGCTGTGCGCGTTCATCAACGGAGCCACGACACTGGCGGATCTCCGCGAGTTTGGCTGCGACTGGTGGGACGCCTGGGCCACGGAGGAGAAGACCGCCAAACGGGGCCTGCCACGGGGCGATATCGGTCCGGGTTCATACGGCGGAGCGTTCCACGACTTCCCGACCAGTGAAGGCCCGACGTTCGACCAGTTCCGTCATCTGGTGGAGCAGATCAGAGAGCTTCCGGGCGACCGGACCCACTTCGTCTCCCCGTGGATTCCGCAGTACCAGGTCCGCGGTGCGGGCAAGACACCGCGGACGACGATCGCGCCGTGCCATGGCTGGGTGCATGTTCGCGTCCTCAATGGACGGTTGCACCTGCACATGTTCCAGCGGTCCGGCGATGTACCGGTAGGCGTGCCGTCCAACATGGTGCAGTACGCGGCGCTCGCCCTGATGCTGGGCCAGCTCACGGGATTCGAGGCGGCGACCTACTATCACACCATCTCCGACGCGCACATCTACGAGGATCAGATCGAGACCGTACGGTCTCTTGTGGAGCGTGAGCCGCGCCGCCTGCCGACGGTGACGCTGACGGGCGGGGGTCTGGCGATCACCGATATCCACGACTTTCGGGCCGAGCACTTCGCGCTCGCGGACTACGACCCGCACCCGCCGGCCCGGATCCCGGTCGCGCCATGAGGGTCTCGATGATCGTCGCCGCCGACAAACTCGACATCATCGGCCGCGACGGCACACTGCCGTGGCACCTACCCGAGGACCTGAGGCGGTTCCGCGCGCTGACCGAAGGGCACGTCGTCGTCGCCGGACGGAAGACCCACCAGTCCATTGTGGAGCGCTTGGGAGGGCCGCTGCCGGGCCGTACGACGGTGGTCGTGAGCGGCACCATGACCAGCACAGACAAGAATGTCGTCGTGGTCGGGAACGTGTTTGACGCGATGACCACAGCGCGCGCGCTCGAGGAGGAGCGCGGCGGTGAGGAGGTGTTCGTCATCGGCGGTGCGCAGCTCTACCGCAGCACCTTGAATGTGGTGGACCGGATCTATCTCACCCGCATCGACGACAAGGTGGACGGGGACACCAGGATGCCGACCGGCTGGCTTCACGGGTTCACCCCCGTGAGCGCGGACGAGCGCGACGGCTTCGCCTTCCTGACGTACGAACGAGCGTGACGATGTCGCTGTACTACACCCCGAACTACCGCACTCAGGAACAGCTCGCGCAGATGCATGAGCTTGAGGCCGCCGGTGTGTGCATCTTCTGCCCGGAGCACCTGCCGAGTTACCGTCCGGTGCTGCACCGGACTTCACATTGGACTGTGGTGCCCAACAAGTACCCGTACCGCGGCACTCGCCGGCATTTCCTGTTGATACCGCACGAGCACATGGACGACATGGTCGACCTGTCGCCCCTGTCACAGGCGGATTTCTGGACGGCCATGCGCTGGGTGCGAGACGTTCACGGCCTCGAGTACTACGGCCTCGCCGCCCGCAATGGCGACTGCGCATTCACCGGTGGCACGATCCGTCACGTGCACGTGCACCTGTTGCAGGGCGACGTGGACGACCCCGACCACGTGGCGGTACGGGTGAAGCTGAGCTCACATCCCCGCGAGGTCCACCCAGATCAGCTCAACGCCGGCGGCCCGTAACACGTCATCGCCGTCCAGGACCGCGTACGGCCCGGCGAAGAAGCACCGGCGGAACCCGGCCTCGGCGACGAGCCGGGCGCAGGCGGGGCACGGGAACGTGGACACGTAAAGGTCGGCGCCCGCCAGCGCTACGCCCGTGCGCGCGGCCTGGCCGACCAGGGTGGCCTCGGCGTGCATAGCAGTGGACAGTTCCATGTGGACACCGCGGCTGAAATCGTTGCGGGGATCGCCATTCAAGTACGGCGAGTACTCAGTCGGCCGGTGCGCATTGTGCGCCATACCGAGCACTTCGCCGTCCCGCACCGCGAGCGCGCCGACCTGACGCCACCAGTCCGAGCTCAGCCCCGCCTCGGCAGTGGCCCGCAGCATCAGCGCACGGTCCAGTTCGGAGCCGGTGATCCTGCCGTCGTACGACGGTGGCCTTCCGGCCAAACTCCACGATCTGTCCCAGCGCAGAAAGGTGCGCTCCCACACAATCTCCGGTGGCGGTTCATGGGTGGCGAGGACCGCGCGCATGAGCTCCTCGTCGGGTGCCACCAGCACATCGCCGACCAGGGCCACCGTCAGCGTGTCGCGTTCCACCACCCGTACCGAAGGGAACCGGGCCGCGGCGACGAGATAGCTGGCCGCGACGTCGGGCGCGAGGGCCCGAATCTCCTTACGCAGCACCGGAAAGTCGTCCGCGAACGACTGACCGAGCAGCAGTACCTCGTCAGCATCCGCGTGCTTGTCGAACAGCGCCGCGTACCCGGCGTGCAGCACCGGGAGATAGAGCAGGATCTGCTTCAGCGCGGGCCGCCGATTTCGTCGATGGCTTCGCGTAGCAGCGTGGTCAGTTCCGGAAACTTTGGATGTCCCTCAAGGTGCTCCGCCATGCGCTCGCCCAGCTCGAGCTGAAGCAGGCGCAGCCGTGCGGTCGTGGAGACGGTAGCCATCCGGTCGAGGACCTCGACCCGACCGCAGTACTTCGCCTCCAGCTCCTCGATCTCGTCCGGCGTGTACGTCTCCGCTGTCGCCACGAGTACGTCGGGTGTAACAGCGCGAATGAGGGCCCAGCGTTCGTGCTGCACGTGCTTGAGCGTCACCACGTTGACCCCGCGCTGGTGGGTCACCATCCGCAGCCGCTCCAGCTCGGGCACGGCTGGCCGCCAGATCCCCTTCCGCTGGCGCACCTTCTCGTCGCTGTCGACTCCGACGATCAGGAAGTCTCCGTAGCCACGGGCCGCCTCGAGGTACATCGAGTGTCCCTCGTGGAGGATGTCGAACGTGCCCATGGTGAGAACGACGCGTTGGCCCAACACGCGAAGCGCGTTCACGATCCCGGTGATCTGTTCGTAGTCCGGAATGTAGCGCTGGTCGAAATTCGACGCGTCGGCGAACAGACCGCGCTCGCCAAGCTGGTCGTTCGGCGTGTTTGCGGGCATGAGGCATGGTAGCCAATGCCTCGTGAACCCGGTTCGTGATGTCAGCTGATCGCCGTCACGGCGTGTCGCCTGGAGGGCGCTACAGGTCGCGGATGATCCTGGCCGGGTTGCCGGCGGCGAGCACCCGGGGCGGTAGATCCCGGGTCACCACCGCGCCGGCGCCGACCACGGTCTCGTCCGCCACGGTTACACCGGGGCACACGATGACGCCGCCGCCGAGCCACGCGCCGAACCCGATCGTGATTGGCTGTGCCGACTCCTGGCCGGTCCGGCGCAGCGACGCCTCCAGCGGGTGGGTCGAGGTCAAAAGCTGAACCCCCGGGCCGAGCTGGACATCAGCGCCGATTGTTACTGGCGCCGCGTCCAGGATGACCGCGCCGTAGTTGATGAACGTACGGTCGCCGATCCGGATCTGGTAGCCGTAGTCGCAGTCCAGCCGCGGCAGCACCATCGAGTCCTCGCCGATGTGCCCGAGCAGATCGTGCAGCAGCTTGTGCCGGAGGCCAGCGTCGGTGGCGCCGGTGGAGTTGAACTGCTCGAGCAGGATCTGGCAGCGCAGCCGGTCGGCGGTCAGCTCCGGATCGCCCGGCTGGTACAGCTCGCCGCTGATCATGCGACGCTTCTGCTCGTTCATGGTCGCGCCCCCATAGGAAGTCAGCCTGCTGTGGTGAGTTTTGGTCGCCCTGACGACCAACAATCACCACAACGACGAGGAACTAGCGGATGACGCAGCCGGAGCAGATCTTCGGCTCGGGCAGGGTGAAGGCGAGGCAGCAGGTCCGCCGTCGCACGGTGAGGCCGGCGTCGTCGGGACGTGGACCCAGCTCGACGAGGTCGGCGATGCCGAGACTGTTCAGCACCTGGGTAGCGGTGTCGATCGTCGGTCCCGGAATCACGTCCGCGGCGCGGGACAGGCCATGCGCCACCCCACTCGCGAGGGATCCCCAGAGGGTGCGCCGGCCCAGGTGCAGCCGGGACCGGATGTGGCCCAGGATGGGCGTCAGGTGCTCATCCATCAGGGCCGTTCGCAACTCGTCCAGCAGGGCGTTCTTGTGTGGTACGACCCGTATCCCGGGACGCGCACCGTGCAGCAGGATCGGGTCGGACGGCAACACGGCCACCTCGACGCTCGTCAACCCGACCCGGAGGAAGGGCTGTTCGGTCGACCACTGCACCAGCACGCCGCCCGGCCGGACCAGCGGCACCCGGCGCACGGTCGCATAGCCGAGAACGGCGGGCAGGGACAGCCAGAACGAGTAGCACTTCCAGGCCAGCGCAGCCGCAGCGTGCGGCGCGGCCCGCCACCGAATGCGCGCCGCGTCGAGCAGGTCGTCCAACCGTTCGCCCGTGACCAATGCGGACGCTGGAACCCAGCCGGTCGGGTCGGTCACGGTGAGGTCAGGCGCGATGCCCTGCATGGAAGGGATGTCACGCCGGTTGGCCATATGCCGCAAGGTGTCCCGGATGGGCGTGAGTGGGTCAGTCGCCAGCGACTCTGCGTCGCTACGCCTGGCGCCCGTCACCACTACGAAACTCCCATCCGGCCGGCCATCGATCGCGCAACCCTACTACGGGAAGGCTATCCTAACTAGCCCGGCTGCGTCCGGTGGCTTCCCAACTAGGGGGCGGCTCGGTCAGACTGGCTCAACCGGCCATCCCGGGGGCCGGGCCGAGGGGTGACCCACGTGCCGGACGCGCAGGTCGACGAAGCTGTGGACGCGTTTGCGGCGGCGCTCGTCCGTTGGCGCGGGGAACGTCGCCGGTCCAAGAAGCAGCTCGCCGCCGATATGGGCTTCGACCCGTCGTACATCAGCCATGTTGAGGCACGCCGGCACCGCCCTACCGAGGACTTCGCCCGACGGGCCGAGCAAGTTCTCGACGCCGGCGGGGAGATCTGGCAGCGGTTCTGCGACTTCGACAACGTGCGGCAGGCCACGACCGGGTCTCGGACCCGGCCGGAGCCAGCCGTGCAGGAGCAGTGGCGGCCACCGTCGGCCGGCCTCGTGGTTGAGCACG
>CAVZCZ010000010.1:0-959885 GCA_963773935.1 uncultured Actinomycetota bacterium | reverse complement strand
GTACGCCGGGCTCGACGCAACCGATGCAAAGCACCTCAGAAAATGGTCGCAAATGACGTCACCGTTTGATCTCACTGGCCATCTCGCGGTGGTGACCGGATGCCGGCGCGGCATCGGCCTAGCCATGGCCGAGGCGCTCGCCGCCGCCGGCGCGGACATCATCGGCGTGAGCGCTTCGTTGGAGCCTGCGGGTAGCGAGGTCGAGCGTCGGGTTCAGGCACGCGGGCGTACGTTCACCGCTCACCCGGCCGACCTCTCCGACGCGGCGTCGGTCCGAGGGCTGGCCCGCTACCTCGCCGATCACCAGCCACCCGTGGACATCCTGCTCAACAACGCGGGCACCATCCGCCGGGCACCCGCCACCGAGCACACCGACGAGGACTGGCAGCACGTGCTCGAGGTCGACCTGTCCGCTCCGTTCGTGCTCGCGCGCGAGATTGGTCGGCGCATGGTGGAGCGTCAACGCGGGAAGATCATCTTTACCGCGTCGATGCTGAGCTTCCAGGGCGGAGTCAACGTCGTCTCCTACGCCGCGGCGAAGTCGGGTATCGCCGGACTCACCCGAGCACTGGCCAACGAGTGGGCCGGCCATGGAGTCAACGTGAACGCGATCGCACCAGGTTACATCGAAACCGACAATACGCAGGCGCTCCAGGACGATCCGACTCGCAGCGCGAGCATCGTTGGCCGGATCCCCGCAGGGCGGTGGGGCAGACCGTCGGACCTCGGCGGCGTCACGGTCTTCCTTGCGTCCTCCGCGTCGGACTACGTGCACGGCGCGATTGTGCCGGTCGACGGCGGCTGGCTCGGTCGCTGATGCCCACCGCGATACATCAGATGGCTAGCGAATCGTGCGCGCATCCGGGCTTCCTCGACTTTAGTGAGAGTCCGAAGCTTGCCCAGCCTCTATCGGCCGAATGACGGCGCTGAACCCCAATCCTGGCGTCCATCGGGTCGCAATGGCCGGCACCACGGCCATCCGGCCCGGCGTCACCGATCAAGGGCTAGACATAAGATGTTTTCAGGCCTACAGTGTCGACAACCCCGCCGGGTTCGCGCGTCTACGACGACCAGCCTGTGGGGGCTCCCCGCAGGTCGAACAGTGAGGTACGGAACGGAATGACCGATCGAGCGGACCCCGTCGCACTGTCGCAAATGGACGACCCAGCCGGGTCGCCCGACCGAGCACGGCGCCCCGAACCGGTCGATGGAAGCGAGCCCCGAGGGTTCGACGGCCCTCGGCTGGCGTTGGCGGCGATCCGCATCGGTCCTGGCATCATGCTGCTCGCCGTCGTCCTCGTCGTCGCGGCCCTCTCGCCGGTGTTCCTGACTCCACGCAATATTGGCAATGTGTTGAGCCAGTCCGCGGTCATTGCTGTGCTGGCCCTCGCCCAGCTTCTGGTAATCATCACCCGCGGTATCGACCTCTCCGTCGGATCGACAATGGCTCTGTCGGCAGTGGTCGGCGCCATCATCTTCGAGTCGGTGCCCTCCGGCCCGATGGTGATCGTGGCGATGCTGGCGACCGGAACACTCGTCGGCGCTCTCAACGGTGTGGTCTACGTCTACGGTCGGCTCCCGCATCCCTTCATCGTCACGCTGGCGACGCTCAGCATCGCGCGTGGGCTCGCGCTCTGGCTCTCCGGCGGGCAACCGCTGCAGGGGATGCCGGAGGTGATCCAGGATCTCGGCGGCGGGTCCATCGGCTGGTTTCCCTTTTCGGCGTTCATCGTCGCTGGCCTTGCGCTGCTTGGTTTGTTGCTGACGACCCGGTTGGTGTGGGGCCGCTGGATCTATGCAGTCGGCGGTAACCCGGACGGCGCTATCCGCGCCGCCATCCCGGTCAAGCGCGTGACGGTCTCGGTTTATGTCCTCAGTGGACTTGCCGCGGGGATCGGCGCGATCATCACCTCGGGCCGGCTCAACGGTGGCTCGCCAACCTTTGGTGAGCTTGCCGAGCTGGACACCATCGCAGCCGTCGTCATCGGCGGCGCGAGCTTTCTCGGCGGCCGGGCAGCGTCGGCAACGCTCTGATCGGAGCGCTCATGATCGGTGTCATCCGCAACGGCATGAACCTATTGAACGTCGAGGCCTTCCTGCAGCCGATCGTGATCGGAGTGGTCATCCTCCTGGCGGTCGAGCTCGATGTCATCCGTGGCCAGATCGAGCGTCGGCTGCGTGTGTTGCAGGCGGCCCGGGCATGAGTCGCGCCGACACGCCGGCACTGGCCATCTCCGGGGCGACTAAGCGCTTCGGCGCCGTGCTGGCGCTGGACAATGTGGACCTCTCGGTTGACCACGGTCAGGTACTGGCGTTGCTCGGCGACAACGGCGCCGGCAAGTCGACGCTGATCAAATGCATCAGTGGGGTGCATCGGCTCGACAGGGGCACCATCCACATGGACGGCCGGCCGGTGGAGATCTCGTCACCCGCCGCCGCCCGCGCGCTGGGCATCGAAACGGTCTATCAAGACCTGGCGCTCTTCGACAACCTCGACCCCGCGGGGAACTTCTACGCCGGCCGCGAAGCCGCCGGACCACGTTGGCTGCCTCGTGGCCTGCGCATGATGCGGCGGGCTGAGATGGCCGAAGCCACCGTCGCCGTGCTCAGCCGGCTGCAGGTCGGCATCGGCGATCCGCGAAGCAGCGTGGGCTTGATGTCCGGAGGGCAGCGGCAGGCGATCGCGGTCGCTCGGGCCGCGGCGTTCGCCTCCCAGGTCGTCATTCTCGACGAGCCGACCGCGGCGCTCGGCCTGCGGGAGTCCCGCCGCGTTCTCGACCTCATCCGCAGGCTTCGCGACGAAGGTCGCGCCGTAATCGTCATCTCCCATGCGATGGACCACGTTATCGAGATTGCCGACCGCGCCGCCGTCATTCGCCGCGGCCGCAAGGTCGGCGAAGAAGTCCCGCACGCGGACAACCGCCAGCGGATCGTCTCCCTGATCGTCGGAGGTGATGGCTGACCCTGCCGCCGGCGCACATTGGCCGACCGGATGCGTACCAAACGAATATGTCCCTGAACCTACGGCGTCTACAAAGGAGACGACGAGCGATGAGACGTGTCACCAAACTGGCTGCGCTGGCCGCCGCCCTGATACTTCCACTGTCGGTCGCCGCGTGTGGTAGCGACAGCGGCCCGGGTGACGGCCCGAGCGTGATGAAGGTAGGCCTGATTACGAAGTTCCCGGTCGATTTCTACGACACTATGGTGGATGCCGTCAAGCAATGGGACGCCGACCACGCCGATGTCGAGGTCATATACGGGCAGGGCAAGAGCGGAACCGACGACGAGGGTGAGATCGCGATCATCGAGAACATGATCGTGCAGCAGGTCAAGGCCATCGCAATTACACCAACCAGCCCGAACGTACAAGCCGCTCTGGACAAGGCGGTCCAAGCGGGCATCAAGGTGGTTCTGATCGACAATGACATCCCGGACTGGGCCGGCAAGTCGTCCGTGGTCGCAACCGACAACCTCGCCGGCGGCAAGCTTGCCGGCGAGTGGTTGAAGGGCAAGCTGCCCGCGGGAGCGAAGATCGCGATTCTGCAGGGTCGACTCGGCAACCCGTCCCTGGACGACCGCGTGAAGGGCCTGAAGTCGGTGCTGGGAAGTGCGGTCACTGTCGTGGCCGAGCCGGCCACGGACTGCGACCAGACCAAGGGTCTCAATGCGGCGCAGGATATTCTGACCGCCAACCCCGACATCGTTGCGCTGTACGGGGCGTGCGGCCCACCGATCATCGGCGCGCTTCAGGCGATTAAGGCGGCGGGCAAGAAGCCGGGGGAGATCCTGGTCGTCGGATTCGACGCCGCGCCTGACGAGCTGGTCGCCATCAAAGCCGGCGACGAGGCCGCATCCGTCGCGCAGTTCCCGGCGAAGATGGGATCGCTCGGCATCGAGACCGCGGTCGCCGCGGCCAGGGGTGAGACGGTGCCGGCCAACGTGGACACCGGAACCGCGGTGGTGACGAAGGACAACGTCGGCCAGTTCTCGTAACCGACAAGCACCAGCCCGGGGCACGCAAGGCAGCGTGCCCCGGGCGATTGCTGCCTCGTGACGCGCGGACGCATGGCGCCGCCCGGGTCGCTCGTACTCCGAACAGCACAACGATCTGGCTGTCGACAACACCTCCAGGCTCAGCCCGAACATCGCCTGGTGCTGCGAAGCGCCAACCGATTCGTACCGCCGGCTCACCGGCGCGATCGCGTTCTACGCCAGCCGGCTGGACCGGTGCCTGCTCGATGACGAGGTCGTGCGCCCCGAGGCCGGCACGTTCTATGGCGGGTGGGTGACCTCGGCCATCGCCTTGTAGGTCAGTGGGTGGTCGGGATTGCGTTGCCCAAGTACCGGGTACAGCAGCTTATGACCTCGATCACCCGTACCCGTGCCGACCGCCTCCCCCGCCGGTGGCTCGGACTCGCCATCTTTGCGCTGGCTTCGTTCGTCGCCGCGGCGATCGGCGGGCTTGGCGTCGCTGGGGCAGCGGGGGAGTACGGCAGCCTCAGCCAACCGGGCTGGGCACCGCCGTCGTGGCTATTCGGTCCAGTGTGGACGGTACTGTATGCGCTGATGGCTGTGGCCGCGTGGCTGGTCTGGCTGCGCGTCGGTGTCCGGCGCGAGGTCTGGGCGTACCTCATTCAGTTGCTGCTGAACGCGATCTGGACGCCGTTGTTCTTCGGCTTCGGCGAGTACGGTCTGGCGCTGGTGGATATCGTCGGCCTGTTGGTGGCCATCGTCGCGACCATCGCGCTCTTCTGGCGGGTGTCGAGACCGGCTGCCCTGCTTCTGGTGCCGTACGTGATGTGGGTCGCTTTTGCGACGGCACTTAATGCGGCGATCTGGCTGGCCAACCGTTGACGCTCGCCGGTGCTTGCCCCGGTCCGGCGGCGAGACGTTGCGGCGGGGGACTTCTGCGCTCGGGACGGTGCCTCGTCGCGATGGCGCGCACAGACGCCCACTCGACCAGATACTCAACCCATCGCGTAAGCGGTCAGTCCTATGAGGACATCAGCTGATCCATCGAATGACGGCGAAGGACAGGCCGCCCACGGCGCTCGTGAGAACAACACCCCAGACGAGGTCGATCACCGCGATGGAAAGGCTGAATCCGCGCAATGTGGCCAGGTTAGTCAGGTCGTAGGTAGCGTATGCCACCAAACCGAGCAGGGCTCCGTAGCCGACCGCGTGTTGCCAAGACTGCTGCTCCAAGGCTGGATTCACCACGAACGCGACGATGCCGGCCGTGTAGATGAGATAGAAGATGCCGGCCGCGATAAAGTTCGGCCGCGCCAGCAGGATATCCCCCATCTCGCGCCGGTAGAGGCGGCTGGCGACCGCGAGGAGCCAGATTGCGTCGAACGCGCCCAGGATGAGGCCGGTGAACACATACCGGAACAGAAACTGACTCATGAGATCCCCTTGCTCGGTGTTGATGGCCCAGGTGTGCCCGCTCGATGTAGGTTCGTCGTTCCGGCGGCAGAGATCCACAAGTGCGGTGCAAGGACGAATGTACACAGTGGACGGGGTGGATAGCCAGCCTCACTCCAGACCCCGTGTGTGGTCACGGCCGAGCCGTGCGCCGGTGTCCAGTTCGCGATGGCTCGTTCCGGTGGCTCGGAGAAATGGGCGCCACTGCAGACGCGAGATCCGCTGGGCGATGGCGTGATCTGCGATATCGACCGGAAGATGTGGATGTGACGGATCGCCGGATGGGCGAGGTGGCGTGTCGCGGATGTGACTGAGCAAATGTGTTGGTGACGTCGGGTCGGGCGGCTCAACTTAGCGTGAAGGCACACACTGCGTTGGCGACCCGGTTCGCCACACTGATCGCGCTGCTGGCGGTCGCCGCCACAGCCATGTTGGCGGCCGCCACGCCCGCGGTCGCAGCCCCGCGACCCGTCGAGGGTTATGTCTGGGGCTGGCAACCGGCGAATCCGAACTATTACCCGATGACCGGCTACGAGTACAACTCGGCTGGCGGCAAGGTGCAGATCGTACGGCCCGCCGCCGGCACCTACCAAGTCCGGTTTCACGGGATGGCAGGTACGGGCGGCATCGCACACGTCAGCGCGTACGGCGCCGCCCGGCTCTGCGCGGTCGCGAACTACGGGCCATCCGGGACGGACCAGGTACTCAACCTGCGCTGCTACGACATGGCCGGGGCGCTCGTCGACACCGCGTTCGTCGCCCACGTCACCAACCGCACCGACGGTGCCGTCCTCGGCTACCTATGGAGCAACGACCCGACGCCGCCGGTCACGGGCAACGTCCCTCCGGCCCAGTGGTCCTACGACTCGACGGGTCAGCCCATCGTCGTGTATCGCTCGGCGGTCGGCCACTACCGAGTCGAGCTTGGCGCGTTCGCGCAGGACAGCGGGGGCGATTGGGAGGATGGCTTCCTCCGGGTCACGCCGTACGGTGCCGGCGCACGCCACTGCCAGGTGAAGAACCCCGCCTGGGCCGCGGATCCCGAAGTCCTCGAGGTGGACTGCTTCAACGACACGGGACTCGCCACGGATACCCGATTCACATTCACCTACTCGCGGGACGTTCTCAGCGCTTCGGCCACAGTGGACAATCTCGGTGGTGCGCCGGTCGTCGCCGGCTGGACCAACTCGGCCGGCGGCGCCCCGGCGGCGGCCGAGGTCGGAGAAGGGGACTACGTGATCACCTTTCCCGACGCCGGCGTTCCCCGCGGCTTCGCCCTCGGTAGCGTCATCTCCACACCACCGATGTTCTGCACCATCCACTCCTGGTGGCCCAGCGCCGGCGACCAGAACGTGCGGGTCCGGTGCTACGACGGCGGCAACGGCGATCCCAACCCGGGCATGTTCGTCAACGTCGGCTTCATCGCCGGATGAGCGTCGAGGAGTGCTGGTCGGACGCTTCTGCACTCTGGACCACAGTCCCACGCCGGAAGAAGGCACGGAGTTCGGCCACTGGGGCGGCCTGCACCTCGGCGAGCTCTGTGGCCCCGTCGACATCGTCTATCGACGAGTGATGGCTCCGCCGGTCTAGCGCGCGATCATGTTCATCGGCCAGTCGTTCCCGCTCGTTGCGCGCAGTGGTGGGACGCGCATGGCGGCCCGGAAACCCGATGTTGCGCAGCGCGGCGAACCGGACGTGATGGCTGTAGACGACCGCGCGAAGGATCTCGACGTCGTCGGGAGTACGGCCGTGGCGGCGCAGCAACTGCCAGATGTACTCGTGGCTGACCAGGGTCTGCTCGTCCTCGCCAGGCAGCATGGGAATTCCCAACTGTGGTGGTCCAGCGGGGTCGGGCAGATTCCGCCGAGCGGTGGCCCGCCAGCGGTCACGGCTCGGCGCCGGTTGGCGGTGAGGAGCCGTCGCCGGTGGATGGTGACAAGGCGCCGCCGGCCGGGGATTGGTCGGGTGGGACAAGGTGCACGTCTACCCGGGCAGCCGGGATGCGCTCTTGCTCGCGGGCGAGCAGGGCGAATGCGCGGGCGTCGGCCACGGTGGGTCGGTTCTGGTCCAGGGCCCGCGGCCAAAGGCCGGCATACCGGACCGCGGCGACCTCGGCCGAGTACACCAGCGCCTGGCTGACGAGATAAAGCACGGCGAACAGGCCGGCCACGGTGGCGAAGCTGCCATAGACGGGCCCGGCGCTGCGCACCATCCTCGCAAGCAATGGTGGCCCGAGGCTGAGCACCACCGTGACCGCCGCGGCGCCCAGGGCGGCGCCCGGCCAGAGGGCGCGGAACGGCGCGGGCCGCGCCAGCAGCAGCCGGGCACCAAGCAGCAGGACAGCGAAGATGATCAGGGCCGACCCGAGCGCCGCCACGGCGCGTTGCGCTCCCGACAGGCCCGGCAGCGCCGTGACCGCCACCGTGAGCGCGCCGACCGCCAGTGCCCCGAGCAGCAGCGTTGCCAGCATCACGAACACCCGGACGTAGCGGTTGAAAAACCCGGCACGAAGCCGCCGCGGGACGCCGGCGACGTTGTTCAGCGTCTGGCAGGCGGATAACACGACGCCGGTTCCGGAGAACAGCAAGCCGATCAGGCCGGCGATGAACGGAAGAGCGGACGTCGGCAGGGCGGTCAGGGAATGCTCGACCGTGGATTGCAGCACCGGGGGCACGATCGCGTTGATGAGCCGCTGCCGCAGGTCAGCGTTCGCCACCAGCACCCGGGACAAGATCGCCACCCCGAGCAGCAGCAGCGGGAAGATGCTGAGGAAGCCGTAATACGTGATGAGCGCGGCCTCGCGCCCGCCCTCGTCGTCCCCGTACTTCTTGATCACCGCGTAAGGAAATCCCAGCACGCCGTGCCGGCGCTGCACGCCGTCCGCCCAGGCGATTACCCGGTTCACCACCGCGGTGACGATGCTCATGCCCCAGCCTCCCAGGCGGGCTGGTGTTGCCGCCGCGAATCATCAGCGCGGCCTTGACAACGGGCAGCTCCCGAGGATCGCGTCGGCGGGGCCGCGCCGTAAGATCCGCTCATCTTCTTCGTACGCCCCATGACCCGATGTTGAGCCCCGTCCGGATCGAGCTGGAGCCACCATCGGCGGCGATGACGTACGCCCCTCGAATGGTGCGTACCGTTTCATCATTCAGATTCTGTACGGTGAGCTTGACACCATCGCCATCCTGAGCGACGTCCTGGCACTCGTGGGCGAAGAGAATCTCCACATTCGGTAGCGACACCCCCTCGCGCAGGACAACAGTCGCTGGCTGCGGCCGTCCCCGAGATAGACCCAAGGTCCTCAACAGTCACAACAAACCGGGTTCGTCAATGAAACAAGGCACATGCGGCGCCGCGTGCCCGCCCTGATTGAAAGGGCTGACTCGGCAACGCAGCCGACCATTGTCGGGCCAATGCTCCGAAGGCCGCCCGCTTGCCCGTGCCGCCCAGGCGCGTCGCCAAGGGGACGCGCTCCTGGGGTTCACAAGGCGTGAGGGAATTGCCTGATCGCCGACCATCGACGGCGCCTGGACGATAGTTTGGGTGTTCACACCATTGCCGAGCCTGGGGCAGCGATCCCAAGGCGGTCGACGGCACCGTGCTGGATTCCGCATGGTCGGAACTCGTCGCCCGGACAAGCCCGGGTATGTGTACGCTCCCGCGCCCCTGCCTGGCAGTAGGACGAATTCGGGCTCGGGCTATTCGCGAATCGGGACCGAGGCAAGAGGAGCAAGCGTGAGCGACTATCCCCTCATTAGTGACCACGGCCTCATCGGAGACCTGCAGACCTCAGCGCTCGTCACGAAGGACGGGACGATCGACTTCTTCTGCGCCCCGCGCTTCGACTCGCCGAGCATCTTCGCTTCGCTCCTCGACGCGCGGAAGGGAGGACGCTTCCGGATCGCGCCGAGGCTCGACGACTACACGACCACGCAGATGTACTTCCCACAGTCGGCCTGCCTGATCACCCGGTTCATGACTGACGCCGGGGTCGGTGAGCTCGTCGACTTCATGCCCATCGACAACCCCACTGTCGTCACTGACAATCACAAGATCGCCCGGGGTGTCCGGTGCCTACGGGGGCAGATGCCGTTCCGCCTGGAGTGCGAGCCCCGCTTCGACTTCGCCCGCCAGACGCACGAGCTGTCCATCACCAGTGAGGGCGCGCTCTTCCAGGCGAACGGGCAGGAGGTCGTGTTGCACGGTGCCGCCGGCGCGGAGCGCTCGGGAGACGGCGACGTCCGCCTCGACTTCACACTGCAAGCCGGCGAGTACCGGGGGTTCATGCTCGAGACGGCGGCGACGCGGGCGCCGCAGCCGATTAACCCGGCCGAGGCGATCGAGCTGTTCGAGCAGACGGTCCGGTACTGGCGGTCGTGGCTGAGCCGGTGCACCTACCAGGGCCGCTGGCGGGAGATGGTTCATCGCTCGGCCATGTCGCTCAAGCTGATGACCTACGCCCCGACCGGGGCACTGGTCGCAGCGACGACGACCGGCCTGCCCGAGCAGGTGGGCGGCGAGCGCAATTGGGACTACCGCTTCACCTGGATCCGGGACGCCTCCTTCTCGGTCTACGCGCTCCTGGGCCTGGGCTATACAGAGGAGGCTAGGGCCTTCCTCGAGTGGGTCGAGAATCGCGTCTTGGAGAGCGCCGGAACGGCGTCCGGCCCGCTCAAGACCATGTACCGCCTGGACGGGTCCTCGGATCTGGCCGAGGAGTCCCTGGACCATCTGGAGGGCTACCTGGGCTCCCGCCCGGTACGGATCGGCAACGGGGCGGCCGACCAACTCCAGCTCGACATCTACGGCGAGGTCATCGACTCGATCGCGGTGGCCGACTTCTCCGACCCTATCGGCTACTCGGGCTGGCTCGGACTCATCAAAATCCTGGACTGGCTATGTGATAACTGGGACCAGCCGGACGAGGGAATCTGGGAGTCTCGCGGTGGGCGCAAGGACTACACGTACGGACGGGTGATGTCCTGGGTGGCCCTGGACCGGGCCGTTCGCATGGCGCGGGACCGGGGACGGCCAGGAGACGTGCAGCGCTGGATCGCCACCCGCGACGCCATCTGTCAGCAGGTCATGGACAAGTGCTGGAACCCCTCGCGGCGTGCCTTTACCGCACACCCGGACACGGAGGTCCTCGACGCCGCGAACCTGCTGATGCCGGTGGTCGGTTTCGTCGCTCCCAGGGACCCGATGTGGCTTTCGACGCTGTCCGCCATGGAGGACGAGCTGGTCACTGACAGCCTGGTCTACCGCTACAACCCGAGCGCGTCGCCGGATGGTCTGCGGGGATCGGAGGGCACCTTTTCGCTGTGCTCGTTCTTCTATGTCGACGCCCTGGCCCGCGCCGGACGTCTGGACGAGGCACAGTATGCCTTCGAGAAGATGCTGACGTACGCCAACCACGTCGGTCTGTACTCGGAGGAGATCGACCCGAGCGGTCGCCAGATCGGCAACTTCCCCCAGGCGTTCACCCACCTAGCGCTGCTCCACGCCGCCATCGACCTCGACGCCGCCCTCAACACCGGGGGCGCACCGGTGTTCCAGGGCCCGGGCGGGCTCGGCTTACCGACCGTACTCAACCTGGCGGCCGGACAGGCGTTCCACCCCCAGACTAGCTACTTCGACGTGAAGAAGTAGACCGATGATCGTGGGTCCAAGTGGCCATGGAGGCGATAGGCCACTTGCTTTGAAGAGGCCGTCGATGAGGGCGTCGGTGAACTGCAGTCGCCGCGTAAGCGAGCAGCGTGTCGACGCGTGGCCAGCGCCGGGCGCACGGTCATTCGCTGAGCTGGGGGCGCAGCCGCGGCTTCGGGTCCTCCCTGACTCCTCCTCGCCCGAAGACGTCCGTGGTGCCCCAGCGACCAGGAACGTTCAGCAAGGCGAGAAGGCCGATGCCGGCAGGGAGCGCCGGTTCCACGATGAGGTGTTCGCCCATCGCCTCCAAGCCGAGCATCGTGCGTAGCAGAAGCAGGGGTGTACCGGTCGACCATGCCTGTGGGCTGCAAGCGGTCGGGTACTCCACGGGATACCCCGTGAACGAACGCTCATAGCCGGAGAATGCCTCGGGGAGCCTTCCCGAGAAGTAATCGGCAGCGTCGAGGATTCCCGCTGCGATGCGTGTCGCCTCCGCCTTGAAGCCGTAACGCCGTAGACCCCAAGCGATGAAGGCGTTGTCGAACGGCCATACCGCGCCGGTGTGGTATCCGATCGGGTTGAACCGTCCCTCACCGTCGGCCAACGTTCGAACGCCCCAGCCCGAGAATAGCTGTGGACCCATCAAGTGCCGTACTACGGCCTTGGCCTTCGAATTGTCGACGATTCCGCTCCACAGCAGGTGACCGATGTTCGAGGCCAGGGCATCGACTTGGCTACCGTCACGGTCCAATGCCAATGCATAGTATTGTCCGTCCTTGATCCAAAAGTCGCGGTTAAAGCGACGCTTGAGGTCAGCGGCCTGCCGCTCCAGTTGGTCGGCGTAGCTCGGGTCCTTCCATATGGTTCGGGCCAACCGCGCCGCGCGAATCTTCGCGTCATAGGCATAGCCTTGAAGCTCGCAAGTCGCTCGTGGGAGGCCCGGCAACCGACCGTCGTGGTATGAGATCGAGTCCCAAGAGTCCTTCCAGCACTGGTTCTCCAGCCCGGTCTCCTCGTTACGTCGCTGGTAGGCGATGTATCCGTTGCCTTGAAGGTCCGCGTACCCGTCGATCCAGGCCAGCGCCGCGCGTGCCTGGGGTTCGCATTCCCGCGCTAGTTCGGTGTCACCGGTCCACCGTTCGTACTCATCGAGAAGCACGACGTAGAGCGGGGTTGCGTCGGCGTTGCCGTAGTAGGGCGAGTGGGGCTGCTCCTCGAATGCTGCCGTCTCCCCTGCACGGATCTCGTGCACGATCCGGCCCGGGTCCTCGTCGCGGAAATCGTCGAGGCGGGTGCCTTGCCAGGCGCCCAACGCGCGGATGGTCGTGGCCGCCAGCTCGGGCGCGAACGGCAGAGCTTGCAGGCTTGTCAGGATGCTATCGCGGCCAAAAATGGCCATGAACCACGGAAGACCGGCCGCTGGCAGGCTATCACCGCGCCCGATCGGCAGTCTCAGACGTAATGCGGCAAGATCGACGAGGCTGCGGTGGTACGTCGTGTGAAGTGGCTCCCAGTCGGACACCAGGTAAGGCGCATCATCCAGCCACTTCTCCAGGCTGCGGCCCATGTTGGGCTGCGCCATAGATGCTTCACTGTACTTGGGCTTGTCATGCTTCTCCGCCTGACTGACCAATGCGGTGACCACAGCGAGATCCGTCGTCCAGCTGCCGTGCGGGCCTATCTTGAGCGAAAATGAAAGCCCGTCCTCATCCAGCTTGGCCGGCGCGGTCGACGTTATCGTCGTTTCACGTCGGAATGTCTCCCTCTCGTAGCCCAAGAGCAATTGCTGCTTGTGGATGCGAGTGTAGTACTTTCCCCTTCTTCTCGACGGCGTCCTTGATCTCGAAAATATCGGCGAAGTCGCTACCCGCGTCGATACGGACGCTTAGCTCTACCGGCTTCTCGTCGTGGTTAAGAATCGTCAGCGCCTCGTGGAAGCCGTGGCCAACGGCTCGCTGACGCAGCACCGAAAGGGTGGCGTTGACGTAAATAGTGCCGGTCCCCGGAACTAGGAAGAAGCGCGTCTCGAAGTACTGGAGATCGTCGACAGAGAGCGGATTGAGCCGCTGACCATCAATGGTAAGCACCCACTTTGACAGGAACCTTGTATCGAACGAAAAAAGGCCATTGGTGTCTGTGGGTGACGCGTCGATGTCGCCGCGCCTGTCGCTAACGACGAAGGTGTTGCCGTCGAGAGCGCTCACAAGGTCATCGCCCACGCTGGTCGTGCCTCCTTGTCGACTCAAGCCTGACGAGAACGGGCCTTGGGCGGCGCGGGAAAGAGCCCTTGGAAGAACGCTATGAGTCTTGAGTCGCCCTCTGCGTACACCAGACCACGCAGCAACGATGCCAGCGGGTTCGCCTCGCCTCGCACCAACCGATCGAACATCTCCTTGTCGGTATGCAGCGAGGCGTCAACCTTGACGTTCTTGTTGGAAACAGAGATTGCGCCCTTATCGACCGCGAGGAGCCAGTGCTCTGTCGCCCGGCCCCGATCAAGGTCAATTCGGATGGTCCCCGTGACGTTCCCCAGGGGTCGCGCCGCAGGTTGCCCAATTCTGGCGAAGAAATCGGACGTTGAGTCCGCCATTGGCCATTACTCCTCACCCGTGCTGTTTTCTGACTCGCCGCGGCGCTACATGAGTGTCGTTTGGGCTCCGCCGATACCGGCGGCCCGGATTGTCCGCCTCTCCGCCACAAACGCATCCCTCTTGTTCTCAAAGACAACACTTGACGAAAGAGACCAAACACAAACCGCGGATCCGCCCTGCTACCCAGCAAACGTCCACGATCTCCACGTTACTCACATCGGCTGAGGAGGACACCCTGTTGAGCAACAAGGTTGGCAGGCGGCGCGACTTGACGCTCCTGACCCGTTGTGGGGCTCTGGCACCGCATCTTGCGCGTCAGCGTCTACATTGGACCGCGCGCTAGCCGCGATAACCTGCGGTTGCGTCCACGGAGGCGGTCTACGACGGGCCCGAGGTTGGGCGTGTCGTGACGTAAGAAGCGGTCACCGCAGAGATCCTTTTTCAGACGACCAAGTCATGATCAAGGAGACAGACGCGATGACCGCATCCAAGAAGTGTGGACCTTGCCGTGTTTCTGCACGAGCAGCTGGCCCCGGCGAGCCCGGATCTGTTGCGGGAGATGGTGAAGACGTTCGCCGACGCGTTGATGTCGGCGGATTCCGACACGTTGTGCGGCGCTTCACGGCGAACGCAGCGAGGAGCACACCAACTCCCGCAATGGCTAACGAAACCGCGACTGGGATACCCGGGCCGGCACAGTGGAGCTGGCGATTCCGAAGCTGCGCACCGGCTCGTACTTTCCGGATTGGTTGCTGCAGCACCGTCGCCGGGCCGAGCAGGCCTTGGTCTCGGTCGTAGCCACGTCCTACCCAAACGAGCCCGGTCAAGCCGTTAACGCGGCGGGAGCCCCCGGAATATTGCGGGGGCTCCGCGGCACCGTCAGCTCTTGAGCGCTTCTTGCAGCTCGCGGGAGATCTCATCGGTCGTGGCTTGCACGGTGCGCGTCACCACGTTTGAGGCATTACGAAAAGCCTTGTCGAGTCCTTTGCCGATAGTCGCCTCCCCAACAGCGATGAGCCCCGCCTGGTTAGAGGTGAGTTGCTGCGCCGCCTCGTGGAGCTCCTTTCGAGGCAGGGTCCCGCCCCCAAACCATTCTGGGATGACACGTACGCGCGGACGGTCTATCCGCTTGACGACGTGCGGTTGGCCGTTCTCCTTGTCAATCACGGCCGCGTCGAACTTGCCGATCATCTGGTCTTGGTGCGCCTGCTCGACAGCGTCCAAGTCCGACAGGGCGCCTTCGACCGTCTCATACGCTGCGGCGTAGACGACGAGCGTCTCCTTATCCGCCATGACATCTCCCCCTCGGGCTAGCCGGTGATGATGTCGACGCTAGCTGTCGCCTGCCGGCGACGTGAGAAGAACGCCGAGGTAGGTCAGCAACGAGCTCGGCCGGGTCGCCATGGCCGTGGCCGCCTTTCCAGGGCCAGACGATGGTCAGAAGCCTGGGTGAGTCACGGAGTCTGTGTCAGCGTCTGGTCGTGGTTGAGGGCGATGCTGCCGCGCCGGCGGAGGTGTGCTGCGCATGGGCGAACGGCGGGGTGGCAACTCGTCCCCGGCAGCGGTGAAGACGATGACGTCGGGACGTACGGCAACCGTGGCACGGTGGCGTCGCATCCAGGGGATGAGCAGGTCGTCGGTGTCGACGATGGTGCCGAGGGCAGGGGGCGATCCGGTCGGGGTGACCTGAAGGCGTGGCGTGCGGTCGGGAGGCCAGGTGGGCCATGAGAGCCGCCGGGCCGGTGTCCAACAGCGTCCACCGACCGGCCAGGACGTCGTCGAGGCGGGCGCGCTCACCGCTGGCGCATGACACTCTCCCCAGGCGCTACCAGCGTTCGTCGCCCTCGCCGTCACCGCCGCCCACCTGGCCGTCGCGTTCTCGGCCTAAGCCGTAACGGACCCGGGAGGCAGGTGCGCCTAATGTGATCGGGGTCATCGTCCGCTGAACATTCGTAGGCCCAGCACCGTCACTGCGACCAGCGCAACCGGCGCCACGATGCCCAAAACGATGAAGTCCGCAGCCGAGCCGATGCGGTCGGTCATCCAGGCGAAGTTCATCCCGAAGAAACTGGAAATGACGGTCAGCGGCAGGAAGACCACGGTCACCAACGTGAGGCGTTCATTGATGACCGCGGATTGCCGGGTGAAGGCGTCGCCGAGCCGCGCATAGACCTGCGCCGCGGCGGCGCTGTTCGCCTCGAAAGCCGCCCCGGCCTGCCGTAATCGGCGCTGGCCGGTCGCCTCCGCTTGGGCCTCGGCCAATATGCCGTCCGTCGCGCACAGGAGGTGGTGCGCCGCCCACAGCTGCTGTAGCGCGAACACTCGATGGCGTAGGTCGGAGATCGTACGCCTTCGGGCGCCGGATGCGAGACCGATCCTGTCCTGATCGAGCCGATCCGCCTCCTCGGAGAGGTCCTGGATGGCGGCGGTAGCCTGATTCGCCAGCGCTAGCAGCACCGCGGCCAGTGCCTCGTCGGGACCGAGGCGCACCTGAGGCACCGCCGCACCCAGCACTGGCATGAGCGGCTCCGGGCATACGACCACCAGCCCGCGTGAGCCGACATGGAGATGCACTTCTTGGTTGGTGAAGTCTCGGGCCGTTCCGAAGGCGACCACGGAGATCCGCTCGTCGTTTGCGTAGGCGACCGGTCGGCGATGCGGCGACGCCAGTGCGTGTTCAGCGGCGGCGGCATCGGCACCCACCCACGTGGCCGCCGCGACCACCCGGCCGGGGACGGAAGGACGTACCATCACGCAAACCGGGTCCGCCGGCGTGGTCCAGTCCGCCTGCACAGCCGTACCGTCTATCACCTCCACGTTTGATGACACTACGGCTCCGCCACCGGCGGCGAAGAGGAGATACACGCAGGCGGCGACGGTTTGCGAGTAGCCATGAGGAGGCCGATCGCGATCGCTCCGGCCGGGTCCGCCGCCCGGCTCTGACGCGGCCGACCACGCTCGGCGGACTCGCTCTCGCACTCCGTTCCAATCGCCGCGGCCGAACCGCCGCGGGTTTGGTAGCGGGCCGATCTCTTGCGGAGGATCGAGCCATGTCACGTCCTGGTTGCTTCCGGCGGGAGATCCGGGAGCGGGCGGTGCGGATGGTCGCGGAGATCAGGCCGCAGTACGAGTCGGAGTACGCCGCGGTCAGCGCGGTGGACAAGAAACCAGGATGCCGCCCTCCAACGGCGGGGGCGCACCGGTGTTCCAGGGCCGGGGCGGGCTCGCCTTACGGCAGTACTCAACCTGGGGGCCGGACAAGCGTTACTTCCCAGACAAGGATGGGCCAGCGCCGCATATTGTTGTTCGTCCTTTGTGGATGCTGGCTAGCCGGGCGGCGGGGCTCTTTCATCGTCGTCAGGCGATTCTGGATGGGTGTCGGCCTCGTCGCGGGCCTGGAGGCGTTCATCTATCAGCACCTTGACTCCGGCGGCTATGGGGATTGCCATCAGAGCGCCGATCAGTCCTAGCGCGGTGGCGCCGATCAAGCTGGCCAGCAGCACGGCGCCGGGCCTGAGCTGGATCGCATTGCGCATGATCCGCGGCACTATCACGTAGTTCTCAAGCTGCTGGTAGAGCACGAAGTATACGGCCACAAGCACTGTATTCGGCCACAGCGGTGTCGTGGGCAGCGCCACCAGCACACAGATCACCGCGCCAAGCGTCGCGCCGATCGTGGGGATAAGGTCGGTCACCGCGACCAGAAACGCCAACGGCAAGGCGAAAGGCACCCGAAGCGCGGTGAGCGCGGCACAGGCCGCCAGGCCGGCGACGAGCGAGATCAGGATGTTCCCGAGCGTGTAGGCGCCCACTTTGTCGACCATCACGTCAGCGATCCGGCTGACATGGGCTCGCCGAGCCCGCGGGAACAGCAGCACCGCGCCCCGGCGAATCCGGGTAGGTCGGCCAAGAAATAGATGGTGAACACCGCCACGGTCAGAGTTGACAGCACCGCCGAGAACACCCGTCCGGTGGCTCCGAACACCCCGCCGCCTAGCCGGCCGGGCAGGCTGGCGAGCACGCTCGTCGATGTGGTGGTTACGTGAAACTGGTCGCCAACTCGGCGGAGGCTTGCCCAACGGTCCTGCAGGCTGGTCACATAATCGGGAAAGTCAGTCACCATCTTTTGGAACTGTTGGACCAGCGCCGGGATCACCGCCTGCAGGAACACGGCAACAGAACCGAGCGTCACGAGGACGACCGCTAAGATGGCAAACCCCCGGCGGATATGCCAGCGGGTCAGCCTGCGTACGACGGGATCGAGGCTGATCGCCAGGAACAAGGCGATCAGCACGCGGATTAGCACGTCGCGAGCGGCGTAGATGGCTGCCGTTGTTGCGGCAGTCGCGACGGCACCGAGGCTCCAGTACAGGCCCTGACGGAACAGCACCATCGGCCGTACGCGGTCGCCCTCCTCCTCAGGATGGGAGCTCCGCGGAACCTGGTCATTCATGAGCCGAACCCAACTCGTCGACCAGAGGAGCCATAAGCACCGTATCTGGGTTACCGCAATGGGCGTCTTTCCTCCCCAGCGGCGAAATCGACATTGGACCGCGCTCCACGTGTTTGGCGCGCCGCATCACATCGACGTGCCCATGCAGCGTACGCAAACCTCGTACCGTCAATGTAGCCCTCGCACTCTCGCTCATCGTATAGCGGCGGCACGTTGGCCGAGGCAGTCTGACGAGGTCGGGGCCGGCGGATAGCGGTAGAGGGCCGTGGCCGCTGCAGCACTGACCTTGGGTTCACGGATTCGCCCTCCGCGAGAGGCCAGCGGCGTTAGCGTTGCTGTGTGACCGATTGAGGCCGGGAGGAAGATCATGGACTTCTCATCACAACTCGACGGACTCCAGCAGCAGGCCGCGGACGCAAGAACCGGGGTGCAGGTCGCCGCCACCGAAAGCCGTGACCAGCTCAGACAGCGCATCGACCAGGCGCAGGCTGACCAGAACCGGGCCGCCAAGGATGCACAGCGTTCTGCGGAGGCTCCCGCCAGCAGCAAGTGGAAGCAGATGAGGGCCGACGCCGCCGCGAAAATGGACGATGTCAAGGCCCGGATAGACAAGCGGAACCGACAGATCGACGCCGACATGGCCGCGACCGATGCGGACATGGCAGAGGCCGACGCAACCGCCGCCATTGACTACGCCGCCTGGACAATCGACAACGCGCGGCTGGCCGTTCTGGATGCAATCGACGCCCGCGCCTACGCCAATATGCGCGCCGGCACGGCAGCTTCCTAGCTTCGGCGCAGAACGGCGGCGGGCCGTCGTTACAGCGCAAGGTACTTACCGGCACACCGGCGCGGCCTCGTGGCGTAGCGGGCCTCGTGGTGGTCAATCACAAGGGGCTTGCAATGACGAGCGATGTGACGTCGTCCCGCACGATGCGGGACTCGGTGCGGACAGGCGTGCGGGACTTGTCTGGGATCTGGTGGTGGTTTCTGCTCCTCGGGATCCTGTGGACCTTGTTCGGCATGTTCGTGCTGTCCTACCGGGTGGGCAGTGTGGCCGCGGTGGCGGCGTTCGTGGGCGTGGCGTTCCTGTTCGGAGGCATCACCCTGCTCGCATTGGCCGCATGGGTCCCAGGCTGGCGGTGGCTGTTCATCGTGGTTGGGATCTTGGCGGTGGCCGCCGGGATCATGACCTTCGTGTGGCCAGACATCACGTTGTATGTCGTGTCGGTCTTCGTCGCCTGGTACCTGATCGTCTTTGGCATCATGCACCTCGTCAGCGCGCTGGCCGGCCCCAAGTTGGCGTGGTGGTGGACGCAGCTGTTACTGGGGGTCGCCGAGCTGGTCTTGGGCGTGTGGGCGGTCCGTTCCTGGGAACGGTCGCTGCTGACCTGGTAACCCTGGTCGGAGCGTGGGCCATCTTCCACGGGGTGAGCCAGATCTTCGGCGCGTTCTCCCTAAGAGAGGTCGGCAAGGGAGTGGAGCGGGCGTTGAGTTGACAGCCAGCCGGCCCGGCATCGCTCCGGGCCGGTCGTGCCGGCCCCGGCCGGCTTCGACGGAGCCGCATGTCCCGTGAGGACAGTCGAGGGCGAGGTGTGGCGGAGCAGTCAGACCGCTGGCCAGCCCCGACTGGCTGGTGTGCGCTAGACGTGGGTTTGTGAGGACAGGACGGGCATGTGCCACCGTTTGGTGTGTGCGGGTGAATGGCCGCGTGCGTGACCATCCAGACGGCCCGCCAGTATCGCCGTCGGTCAGCGCGGGCCGTCGTTGGGCGGCCCGGGGAGCCATTCTCGCCGCGATAGCCGGCGCGCTCATCCCGGTGATCTTCGCGGGGCTTCGCAGCCTGCCCCTGCTTCTTATTGGTGTAATCGGTGTTGCGATCAGCGTGGCGGGAGCGTGGTTGGGCCTCACCCACCGGGGCGTGGGCCGGTTGGCGGGCATGGTCGTCGCCGTGGTGGCCGTACTTGGGGTGGTGGTCGTCTACGCCTTGGCCGAGTTCCTTCACATCGTCGTGCTCTCCGCGGCACTCTTGCTGATCGCCGGGGTTACCGCGCGGGCGGCACTTCGTGGCAGTGCCCCGGCCGGCTCCCGAGTACGAGGCCCCCGCGCCCCGGCACCCATTTCTGATCATGAATCCTCGCTCCGGAGGCGGCAAGGTCGCCCGATTCCGGCTCGTCGAGAGTGCGGAGGCACTCGGCGCCCGGGTCGCGCTTCTTGAGGAACCCAGGCAGGTCGATGTCGCCGCAGTCGCCCGCGAGGCAGTGGCACAAGGCGCCGACCTTCTCGGCGTGGCCGGTGGCGACGGCACCCAAGCCTTGGTCGCCGGAGTCGCCGCCGACGCCGGCATTCCGTTCCTGGTCATTTCGGCGGGCACCCGCAACCATTTCGCGCTTGACCTCGGCTTGGACCGTGACGATCCATCCCATTGCCTGGACGCGCTGACCGACGGGGTGGAGCTGCACGTCGACCTGGGGTCGATCAACGGTCGGCCATTCGTCAACAACGCCTCGTTCGGCGCCTACGCCGAGCTGGTACGCCGACCCGAGTACCGGGACGACAAGACCCATACGGCTCTGCAGGCACTGCCTGACCTTCTGGTCGGTCACTCGGGGCCGCGGCTGTATGCCCGGGCTGGGGAGGTGGTCATCGCGCGCCCCCAGGCCTTGCTCATCAGTAACAATCCATACGCGACCGACGACCCTGCCGGCTTGGGCCGCCGCGCCCGACTCGACCGCGGAACACTGGGGGTGATCGGAGTCCGGGTGGACAACGCCAGGCAAGCCGCCAGCTTGCAGAGCGGCCCCGCGAGCGAGAGCGTTACTGTCACGACGGCAGCGAGTGTCACTGTCACCGCCGACGCCGACGAGATCCCAGTGGGAGTGGACGGCGAGTCGATAGTCGTACGAACTCCGGTCGGCTGCACGATACGCCCGGCAGCGCTACGAGTTCGGGTGCCCCGCCATCGCCCCGGACGAAGCCAGTCACCGCCGCTGGACCGGGACCACCTGCGCGCACTGGCCACGATTGCGTTTCGTCGCCCGGGTGGACCTCGCAGACAGACGGGGGACCGTATGAGGATGCGTGAGGCTCCGTGGCGAAGGCTAGGCCGTGCGGTAGCTCCCGCTGCCGATGGGGGCCGCCAGGTCGCCCGGGAACTGGACACAATGGACCGAGCTGTCTATCAGGCGATCGGAAGTGTGTCGACTCCCCGCCTGGACAAGGCCATGGTCCGGCTCTCCAACGCCGCGGACCATTCCCGGTTGTGGCTTAGCTGCGCCGCCATCATGGCCGCCCTCGGTGGCGGCCCGGGCCGACGGGCGGCACTGCTCGGCGTTGTCAGCGTCGGGTTCTCCTCGGCGGTGAGCAACCTCGTCGTGAAACCGTTGTGGGCACGACGCCGGCCCGAACGACCCGCGACCGTCATCCCGATGCGACCGCTGGGTACGGATGCCGACGTCGCAGTCCATGCCCTCCGGACACAGCGCCTCGGCGTTCGCCTTTGCCACCGCGGTCGGGTACGCACTCCCGGCCCTCTCGGTACCGTTGCACGCGGCCGCCACCGCCGTCGCGTACTCGCGAGTGCACACCGGCGTGCACTACCCAGCGGACGCGATCGCGGGGTCCGTGATCGGCACGAGCGCGGCCGCCGTCGTCTGCCGCATACTTGACCGATCTTGAGGTCGCAAAGGGTCGCGGATCGCGAATGGAGGTCCCCGGACCCAGGCCCAAGGTCTCGATGTGGGCGAATCTCATAGACGATCTGTTAGCTCAGGCAAAGCCGGCGGCGTTCCTCGTCCTTTGGTGTACACATTGACCACAACCGCTGGCCGTCGGTGATGCGGGCCGCCGCGACAGCTCGCTCACAGCCCGGTCCGGTTAGCGCACACGGCGGTGGAGTCGAGTGTCGTGGGGAAGCATCGCTTCCACCTTCTATTCACGTTGCTCCCGCACTCTTCGCACGCGCGGCCAGCGGCTGGACCTCAATTGTGCCGACGTCGACTTGCGCGCCGGGAAGGATTCCGACACGACCACAGCCCAGAGGGCGATCTGGGGAGAGCTGCTCGAGCTCGGCGACCCCTGTCGCTCTTCGGCAACCGGGTTAATGCGGTCCACGGCCGGGGGCGAGGTGTTCGCATGGAGGTTCTACCGGCGCTTGCCGAGGGTGGGCACCCAGTGCGGAGACTAATGGACGCCGTCCTCGTCCCGGTCTTTCGGCACCAAGTCGGTGGAGTCATATACGCTGGCCGGCGCAATCGCGAGCAACTTCGGGACAGAATTCGTCGGCTGCGTTGCAGTACTCCGTTGCTGTACCGATGGCGATGATCGAAAACAAACCCGTGCCGCGGGGCGTGCTCCCGAGAGAGAAGCGTCAGGCGGGTCGAGCGACCGAGGTAATCAATACCGCCAGGTCGGTCGGCGGCGCCCGCCTCGTGCGGTTGGTGATAGTGGTGCGCAGGGTGTTGACCTTACGCCGATCTACAGTGGCGCCAGCGCGTTCGCCTTCGGACGATGCGGCGCCGAGGGCCCGGTCGGCCGCTCCGGAAACGAAGAGCTTCTGGTACAGCTCGCGGTAGGCGTTCATCTCTCTGGTCTCGAAACGCTTCCGACGTGATCAAGGTTCCTTGAGTGGTCACCGCCCTCATGGGGTCCGCCACCCGCGGTCGCACCCCCTGGGCCCCCGTTGGAGATCTCTCCGTTGGGCGATCCGCCGTTGGCGACCCACCGTTGGGCGGGCCGCCGCTGGGCGTGCCGCCGCGGGCTCCGCCGACCATGAGCCAGACGACATCGGCCCCTGGCTGGCGTCTCCCGACAGGGCGAAGTTCAAATCCCACGTGACGATTTGGAACGCTGGTCGTCAAGGTCGTACTACAGGTAGTAGTTGCGGCCGGGGCCGGCCATGTCGTCGAAGTTGAGCAGCAGGTTCTGCAGCGCGATGTAGCGGGCGAACGACGCGACGTCGACGTGGTCGGCCAGGTGGGCGGCGAACTCGGCGTCGGTGGCCTTGTTGACCCATCGGATCAGGTCGATGACGGGCTGCAGGTCCTGGCTGCCCTTCCTGTTGATCTGCTTGAAGTCGTCCTCGTACGCGGTCGGGTCCTCGCCCTGGTAGGTGAACTGCCCGTGGCCAGCGACTTGTAGAGCACGCCGGTGCCGAGCGTGTCGGCGAAGTCCTCGTCGGGGTGCTTCGACGATCAGGCGGGCCGTGGTCGGCCGGTCGTTGACCGTGAACGACGAGTACGCGTACCGCTGGGTCGGCTCCCCGGCAGGGCCGACCGAGCTCAGGGCGACGGCCTCGTTGAGCGGTCGGAGCCGGCCCTGCCCGGCAGCCGCACCGCGAGCTTCTCGGTGGCCCTGGTAGCGGCGGCCCTCGACGAACTCGTCGAAGCTGATCAGCCAGGGCAGCTCCTCGGGCTCCTCGGCCTTGAGAGCTCAGTGCCGTTAACCCACGGCCGAAGCCACCGCCGCCACCGGCCACCGCCGGGGCACCGCCACCGGCACCGGGCCTCCGCCGGCACCGCCGAACCCGCCTGGCCACCGGGCCCGCCGTCGCGAGGTCAGCCCGCAGGGTCGAGTTGCCCTTGAGCCGGATGCCGACGCTGGGGATCGAGCGTGCCGTCGATGGTGAGGTCGGCCTCGAGGTACTCCTTCTCGCCCGCTGTCTTGAGTACTCGTCGAGCATGCGCTCGTAGTCGGCTTCGGCGAAGGTCACGACATGTTCGTGCGCGGACGGTCGTGTCGAACAGGTCGATGGTGCCGGCGATGTCTGACGGTGACCGTCGTCGTTCGCCGTCCGGTCGCTCGGCTCAGCGACCACGGGCCGCACCCGGACGGTGCCGAGCAGCCGACGGTCAGCGCGAGCAGGCACCACCGCGACGGCCAGCAGCTTCCAGTAGTGGCGCACCGCGCACCGGGATGCGGTGCTCGCAGCCGTGCGCGGTGGCTGACGGTGGGCATCACAGGTCCGTCTGGTCGTATCCGGTCAGCACCGTCACCCGCTGGCCCGGCGTTGCGCTCGCTCAGCGCCGCGATCAGGTCGCCGGGCTCGGCGCCCTTCTTGAGCCGGACCGTGTACATCAGCTCGGTCAGCGCGCCGCCGCGGATCGACTCCATGCTGACCAGCTCGAACTCGGTGGTGTGCCGCGATCAGCACGTCCTGGATGTGCTGCGGTGTAGTCGCCGTCCGGCGGCACCTGCACCTTCACGACCTGCCGCTGCACGTTGAGCTGGAACCAGTTGAACCGGTACATCACGAAGATGACCAGGCAGATCGCGACGGTGGCGACGACGGCCAGCCTGTAGAACCGGGTGCCGCAGGCCATGCCGACGCCCATGACCAGGAAGATGAACCCGACGTCGCGGGTCTCCTTGATGGCGTTGCGGAACCGCACCACCGACAGCGCGCCGACCAGCGCGAACGCGCGGGCGATGTTGGACCCGACGACCAGCATGATCAGCGAGACGAGCATGCCGAGGATGACCAGGGTCTGCACGTAGGACTGGCTGTAGGAGATGTTGCGGTGGGTGGCCCGGTAGACCCAGCCGATCACGGCGCTGAGCACGAACGACAGGGCGAGCGCGATGGCGATGTCGCCGACGCTGAACGTGCCGGTACAGGTCCTGGACGTCGAAGTTCATGGTCAGGCCTCGCTCGGTGCGGCCGACGACGGCTGCTGGCGTAGGTCGTGCGTCGGGGACGTGGAAGATCGACCGGGGCGCCCGGCCGAACGCCTCGACGCTCTGGCAGTACTTCGACATCCGCACGACCGACAGGTTCGCGCGCGGCGGCCAGGTCGGTCAGCCAGTACGGCACCCGCTCGTTGGCCTTGACCTCCAGCACCGCCAGCGACGGCGGGATGATGAACCGGTTCTCGGCGTCGGCGCCGAGGTGGAAGTCGCGGTCCCGGCCGCGGACCCGGTGGTCCAGGGTGACCCGCAGGCCCGACGTCGGCGTCGCGGCCGACGAAGGCCTCGCGCTGGTAGCCGGTGATCGGCGACCGGGCCGCAGGTCCAGCCCGCTGACCAGGCCGAGGACCTCCTCGAGGAAGCCGCGCTGCCCCGGCTCGTGCTCGACCATGCTCCCGGCCGTCGCACAGCCGCGGGCCAGCCGGTACGGCAGCGCGACCCGGCGCTTCTGGGTGACCCGGTTGACCCGCTGCTTGATCTCGACGAAGACCGGGCGTGTCGTCGTCGATCGTGTGACCGGTCGCCGTAGTGGCGCATCCGCAGCTTGCGCCGGAACCGCAGACCCTCGATCTTCTCCCAGTAGAACCGCAGCTCCGGGGTGTCGTAGTAGACGCTCCACACGCCGTAACCGCCGTCGCCGGCGTAGCGGTCGAGGTCGAGGCCGCCGCGCGCAGCTGCTCGCGCACGCTCGGCATGCGCGACGTGCACCAGGTACTTGATCTCGTACCGGTTGAACGCGTGCAGCGGGCTCGGCGCGCGCAGCGACTCGCGTGCCGAACCCATTCCATCCTCCGCCCATCTTCACGTCACCTGGCGGACATCTCAGCGACGACAGATCGCCACCTCATGTGAGCGACCTGTCAAGAACCTGTGGATTTCGCGGGCCGGCGGGCTGGCGCTCGCCACCGCCCGGGGTGCCGCGCCGCGGTCGTGGACCAGCGGCACGCTCCTACCTTTCACTCCACTGTGGACGGCCGAGCAAACCATAGCTTCGCCACAGCAAACCTTCAGCCATTTGACAGGCCGGCCCAGCAGGCTATGGCCCACTGACCCGAGCTGGAAGGTGCACCCACAGTGTTCCTGACCTACCTCAGACGTGAGCTGCGGCTCCGTCGCCGCCAGGCCCTGCTCGTCGCGCTCGGCCTGGCGGTCGGGATCGGCCTGGTCATCACGGTCAACGCCGCCTCGGCCGGGGTCAGTGCCGCCCAGAGCCAGGTGCTGCAGTCCCTGTACGGCGTGGGCACCGACATCACCGTGACCCAGGCCGCCGAGCGTGGCGCCGGCGGGCCCGGACGCTTCGACTTCGGGGCCGGCGACACCACATCGACCAACGTGAGCCAGGACCGGCTGTCGGTGGCGCCTGGCACGGCGACTATCGACGAGTCGGCCATCGCCACCGTGGCCGGGCAGGCCCACGTGTCGGCCGCGGCCGGCAGCCTGTCCCTCAACGACGTCACCGTGTCGGGCACGTTCACCCCACCCAGCCAAGGCGCCACCGGTCCGGGCCAGGGTCAGCAAGGCCAGGGCGGCAACCCGAACGGCACCCGCCCGCAGATCGACATCAAGCTCGTTCAGCATCACTGGGGTCAACGTGACCGACGGCAGCATCGGCCCACTCTCGGCGGCCACGCTGACCGAGGGGCGCGGCTTCACGGCCGACGACGCTAGCGCACCGGTCGCGCTGGTCAGTGCCGACTACGCCAACGAGAAGGACCTCACGGTCGGCGACACAATCACCATCACCGGCACCGATGTCAGCGTGGTCGGCGTGGTCAGCACGCCCAGCGGCGAGGCGACCAACGTCTACCTGCCGCTGGTCGAGGCGCAAACCCTGTCCGGCAACGCCGGCAAGATCACCACCATCTACGTCAAGGCGACCAGCGCCAACGACGTGTCGGCGGCCCAGGGCGAGATCCAGGCCGCGCTCACCGGGACCACCGTGAAGACCACGAGCGACCTGGCCGACCAGGTCTCCGGCTCACTGTCAAGCGCGGCCGGCCTGGCCCGAAACCTGGGCACCTGGCTGTCGGTGGCGGTGCTCATCGCGGCGTTCACGATGGCCGCCCTGTTCACCATCTCCAGCGTCTCCCGGCGGGTGCGTGAGTTCGGCACGCTCAAGGCCCTGGGCTGGCGCGGGCGCCGCATCGTCGGGCAGGTGGTCGGCGATCCCTGGTCCAAGGCCTGGCCGGTGGCGTGGCCGGCATCGGACTGGGCTACCTCGGCGCCTACTTGGTGGCCACATTCGCGCCGACACTTACCGCCACGGTGGCCGCCACCGGTGTCCCGGCCGGCGGAGCGAGTGGCGGCGGCCCGGGTGGTGGCGGCGGTGCCGGGGGCTTCGCCGGTGGCCCGGGCGGGGCGCTGCGCAACACGGCCGAGGCGATCGCGGTGCACCTCACCGCGCCGGTCACGCTCACCGCGATTGCGCTGGGTGTCGGGCTGGCCGTCGCCGGGGGCCTCGTCGCGGGCGGGTTCGGCGGCTGGCGGGCGTCCCGGCTGCGACCAGCCGATGCCCTGCGCCGCGTCGAGTAGCCCGGGCACCCGACCGTTGGCAAACATCGAAATCGAGGAGACGAGCGTGTACGAGTTGAGCGGCGTGACCAAGCGGTACCAGACCAAGCGCGGATCGGTGACCGCCCTGAACGGGATTGATTTGCGCATCGATGACGGCGAGCTGCTGGCCATCCAAGGCCCGACCGGGCACGGCAAGTCCACGCTGCTGCAGATGCTCGGCGGACTGGACCGCCCAACCAGCGGCGAGGTCCACTTCGACGGGCAACCCCTGGAGCGACTGACCGAGCGGCGCATGACGGACCTGCGGGCCCGCCAGTTCGGCTTCGTGTTCCAGACGTTCAACCTCGTGCAGACGCTCTCCGCGGCCGAGAACGTGGAGGCCGCGCTGGTGCCGCTCGGCGTGCGCGCCGACGAGCGCCGGCAACGGGCGGCCACCGCCCTGACGGAGGTCGGCCTGGGCGACCGCCTGCACCACGTGCCGAGCGAACTGTCCGGCGGGGAACAGCAACGGGTCGCGATTGCCAGGGCACTGGTCAAGCAGCCCAAGGTAATCCTGGCCGACGAGCCGACCGGCAACCTCGACGAGGGCACCCGCGACGAGATCATCGCCATCATCGAGGCGCTATGGCGGGAGCGGGGGCTGACCGTCATCATGGTTACCCACGACAGCGTGATCGCCCGCCGGGCTCCGAAAATCGCCTGGATCAGCATGGGCAAGCTCAAGATCCGGGCCGGACGCGGCGTTTGAGTTCGAGATCGACGCAGATGTGTAGCCGCCAGCGGGTGGTGCCGGTTGGCGGGTCTGGTCGACGACGACCTGATCGCGCGGTTGGCTGGGCAGGCCCGGGCGTAGGGGTGATTCTGGTCGGTGAGGGTGGGCTGTTGCAGCAGCTGACGAAGCGGGTCCTGGAGGCTGCGCTCGAGGGCGAGGTGGACGCCCATCTGGGCTCGGGCAAACATGAACGTGCGGGCCCACCTGTATGCACAGGCGGGCGTTGAGAGCTGGTCGCATCAATGGTCGGTCTTCATTCGAAAGCCTGGGCCGGGTGCGGTTTCGATGTCGTTCGTCTGGACGTGGTGATTGTGCTCGCAGCGGATCTGCACTGAGAGTTGGGCGCCGCAGCCGGCGTGACGAGTGTTGATAGCAGGTCCCGCCGGGTCGGCGCGGTAGCGGTCTCCCCAATGCAGCAGTCCGAGTACTGCCGGCGCTAGATCGTTGCCCTTGGGTGTAATCACGTACCTTTGTCGGCTGCGGGAGCCGGCCTCCTGATACGGCTCGGTGGACAGAATGCCGTGCTCGACGAGCTTGCGGAGACGCTCGGCGAGCAGGTTGCGGGGGCATCCCAGGATCCGTTCAAAGTCGCTGAAGCGGGATGCGCCGTACCAGACCTCCCGAAGGATCAGAAGGGTCCACTTCTCGCCCACCACTTCCAGTGTCCGGGCGATCGAGCAGTTCGTCGTGTCCCGATCAAAGAGCATGTCGACACCAGCGTCCATGCACCCATCATAGACGTGCTGAGTTTACTTTCTGATACTCAGATAGTAGTGTCCGACTGCGACGAGAAATCAAGCTACGGATCGCTGACGGGCACAACCTTGGGTTGCCGCGAGCGGTGCAGCTAGAGACGGAGAGAACGATGAAGGCGTTTGCCGATGTGCACCGGTGGGGCCTGCGGCGGCCGCCAGATTTGCCGGCGATCACCGGGCCGGTGCTCATCGTCCACGGTGAAAGCGACCGCATGATTCCAGCCGCGAACGCCACCGAGCTGTGCCGGCATGTTCCCGGTGAAGCGGCGACGGTGTACCCGGATGCCGGTCACCGGAGTCGTCTTCCAGAACGACCGCGAGTACGCAAAGACGGCGCGGGAATTGCTAGCACTTGCCCGCAGCATCACTCACTCGTCCTGTCGCGAGCAGGAGAACCAGCATGAGGGCATTCGTCGTCAATCAGTACAAGGGGCCGCTGCAGGAAGCGGACGTCCCCGAGCCCGTCGTAGGGGTCCGTGACGTGCTCGTGCAGGTGAAAGCCGCCAGCGTCAACCAGCTCGACGAGAAGATCCGTGCCGGCGAGTTCAAGCAGATCCTGCCGTACAAGCTGCCGTTGATCCTCGGCAACGACGTCGCCGGTGTCGTCATCCGGGTCGGCGGTAAGGTTCGCGCCTTCAATCCCGGCGATGCGGTGTACGCCCGGCCCGACAAGGACCGCATCGGGACCTTCGCCGAGCGTATCGCGGTCGCCGAAGACGACCTGGCGCTCAAACCGGCATCGATCAGCTTCGAGGAAGCAGCGTCGCTTCCGCTGGTGGCTTTGACGGCCTGGCAGGCGCTCGTGGAACGCGGCAAGCTGCAACCCGGGCAGAAGGTCCTCATCCACGCCGGCGCTGGCGGTGTCGGCTCGATCGCGATCCAGCTCGCCAAGCACCTCGGCGCAACCGTCGCGACCACTGTCAGCGCCTCGAACGCCGACTTCGTCCGCGACCTCGGGGCGGATATCACCATCGACTACCGCGCCCACGACTTCGAGCAGATCCTCCATGACTACGACCTGGTGCTGGACAGCCTTGGCGGGGAGAACCTCAAGAAGTCCCTCCGCGTGCTCAGGCCCGGCGGCAAGGCGGTCGGTATCTCCGGCCCGCCAGACCCGGCCTTCGCCCGGCAGCTGGGCGCGAATCCGGTGCTCCGGCTCGCGATGACGGCGATCAGCAGCGGCATTCGGCGTCGGGCCCGCCGGCTGGGCGTGAGCTACGAGTTCCTTTTCATGCGCGCCAACGGCGACCAGCTTCGGCAAGTCGCAGATCTGGTCGGCAGCGGCGCACTCCGTCCCGTGGTCGGACAGGTGTTCCCGTTCGAGCAGACACCTCAGGCGCTACACGCGCTCGAGAAGGGCGGCATCCGTGGTAAAGCCGTCATCCGCCGCGAGTGAGGCTCTCGACCGAAGCATCTTTCAGCTTTTCAACACTCTGAAACCACAACACAGGAGAACATCATGAGCAGCGGCGAGCACCCGGATGACGGCGTGATCACGTCGTACAAAGACGCACCCGCCCGCACCATCACCGCCGGCGGCGTCACCTACGCGTACCGCGAGCTGGGACCGAGGGGTGGGGTCCCGGTGATCTTCTTCGTCCACCTCGCCGCGACCCTGGACAACTGGGACCCCCGGGTCATCGACCCCATCGCCAAAACGCACCACGTCATCACCTTCGACAACCGAGGCGTCGGCGCCTCCACCGGAACCGTCCCCGACACGATCGAGGCCATGGCCGACGACGCGGTCACCTTCATCACCGCGCTCGGCTTCGACAAGGTCGACATCTTCTCGTTCTCGCTCGGCGGCATGATCGCCCAGGCCCTCGTCGTAAAGCACCCCGAGCTCGTCCGCAAGCTCATCCTGACCGGAACCGGCCCCGCGGGCGGGAAGGGCCTCGACAAGGTCGCTGGGATCACCTACTACGACATGGCACGCGCCACCCTCACCCGGCAGGACCCGAAGGAGTTCCTGTTCTTCAACCGCAACGCCACCGGCAAGCGCGCCGCCCGCGCGTTCGTCGAACGCCTCAAGGAGCGCACCGTGGACCGCGACGCCCCGATCAAGGTCAAGGCGTTCCGGACCCAGCTCAAGGCAATCAAACGGTGGGGCCGCACGGCACCCGCCGACCTGTCGAAGATCACCCAGCCCACGCTGATCGCCAACGGCGACAACGACCGGATGGTGCCCTCCGTGCTATCCGAGGACCTGCACCGCCGAATCGCCGGGCTCCGAGCTCATCATCTACCCCGACTCCGGCCACGGCGGCATCTTCCAGTTCCACGACAAGTTCGCCCCCGTCGCCGTCGAGTTCCTCGCCCGCTGACCTGCCGGGCGACGAACCGCGCGTGCGAGACCAGAAGCGAAAGGACATGCCGTGAGTACGTCACCGTCGAAAGCACGGTTGAACCTGAGCAAGCATTTCTCGTCCTCGATCCTGCTGTGGGTACGCACCGACCAGCCGCGTGAGACGGGAATGGACTACTGGAAGGGGCCGCACTCAACGATCATCTCGGCGACCAAGGGCCTCGAAGAATACCGGCAGATCCACCTCGCGGAGGTGAACCCGGGGCTGTGGCCGACGATCCGCGGCGTCGAGACCGACATCCCCGTCGAACGCAAGATCGACGGCGTTGCGGAGGTCACGTTTAAATCGGCCCTGTCTCCATTGCTCGGCCGCAAGCAGACCCAGCAGGCGTACAAGGACGAAGTCAACGTCTTCCGGCGCACCCTGCTCTACGCCGGGCCACCGAACTCGTCCCGATGGTACGAGGTGGCGGAGCCCGGCGAGACGGTCGGCGCCCGCGCTCTGATCTACCTCCGGAGAAGGGACGGCGTCCGTGCCGGCGACTTCCGAAAGCTCATCATCAAGGATGTCGTGCCCGCCCTCGCCGACACGGGGGCGCTGAAGGAGCTGAGAGTCCAGACCTTCCTGCCCTGGACCGAGAAGCTCTGGGACACCCCGAACGTCGCGCACGACAACCCGACCGACCAGCGGTTCCACGCCTCGCTGATCCTGGGCTTCGCCGACGCCCCGACGCAGGCGGCCTTCTTTCACAGTCGCGAGATCCAGAACCTGTCGAGCATGCTGGCTCCGCTTGCTTCCGCCATCCACGCCTACGACGTGTCCGCGGCACTGGTCTACGTCAAGGCCGGCGCGATCCTGCCGCACTATCAGCAGTAGCCGGGCAGGAGGAAGAGCGTCGGGTCTTCAGCAGGCCGGGGTGATTCGAAGCCGCTCTGCGAGGAGGTCGCGGGGCATCTCCGGAAGTGTTCGCCGGGTCGCACCGCACAAGAAGGTCAGGCAGGTCGCCATAGTCGACAGCATCCCCAAATCATCCTCGGGAAAGATCCTGCGCAAGGACCTGCGCGCGGCCGAATCCGTCATGGATAACTCGCTGTCGCGGCCAGCGTGACGTCGACGTTCAACCCCCGCGACCTTGCCAATCACAATTGACCGCAGCCTGCGACCGGACGGCGCCGCCGTGCTGTCGGAGGACCCGCACCAACGTGACCGAGATTCTGCCCGACGGCGCGCTTGATCAGATGATCGAGCGCAGCACACGGGCATGAGCACGGACGCGCCTACGACCGGTCTACCGGACCAGCCTTACCCGCTGGTTTCGTGCTCGCGCCACCAGGTTCGTGCCATGCGCTGCCAGCGCGGGTGCCGTTCGAGCAGGAGCCGTCTGGCCTGCTCGCCACTCCATTGTGGTGGTAGCAGGCTCGGTGGCAGGCCGGGGTCGGCGAGGAGGAGTCGCCGCCACTGGTAGAGGAGATGGGCCAGCTCGGCCAAGGCTCGGCCGGGTGAGTCGGGCCGCACGGCTGCGAAGCGGTCGACGAAATTCCGGTACTGGTTGTCCAGTTCGGTAACGTCCCAGGCCTCCGTGACGAGCCGTTGCCGTTCTTCGGGATTGTCCAGGCGGGCGTGCAGCAGAGTGCCCTGGACTGGCTCGCCCAGGGACTCGAGCACCTGCCGGGCCTCGGTCGCGTGAGACGGGTGCGGGCTGAGCCAGACGCCCGGGCCGAGCGAGCCGAAACCCGCCCAGCTCAGGGACGTGCGCAGCCGGTGCCGCAGGTTGCGGTGGTTCTCGGGCACCGTGGCGAGCAGGATGAGCCAGTCGCCATTCCAGTCACGCTCCGGCCCCGTGGCGAAGAGCCGGTTCTTCGCGGCCGTCAACGCGTCGTGACCGGTCGGCGTGATGTGCCAGCGGGTACGACGTCCGACCCGCTCGGCGTCGAGCAAGCCGGCGTTGGCGCTGCGGGTCAGCGCCTGTCGTGCCGCCTTCTCCTCGAAACCGACCAGGCCGAGCGCCTCCACGACCGTGTGGGTCCATGCGGAGTTCGCCAGGTCCAATGCGTAGTCGCCCAGCAGTATCAGCAGGTACGCGCGCGCGCTCGGGCCGCGCGCAGGCCCGGGCCAGCGGGGCGCAAATCCCGCGTTGTCGGACTCGTCGAGGTCTAGATCTGGCTTGACCATTTCGTTATCGTGCCACCGTCGGCAATATTCCTCATAGCCTTGACGCGATGCCATAGCTGTGTCGCATGATATGTGATGCCGCGTCGACGCCCGGAGGTGAGGCCGATGTCACCGATCTCAGCGACCCGGGCCGCGCCGACAGAGCGGCCGACCGGCGGAAGCGACGCACCACTGTTGCGCGTGCGCGACCTTCACGTCTCGTACGCCGGTGCGCTGCGGGCGCTGCACGGCGTATCGCTCGACGTGGCGCGCGACGGAGTCGTCGCGGTGCTCGGAGCCAACGGGGCGGGGAAGAGCACACTGCTGCGCACGATCTCAGCGACGCTTCGTTTCGCCGGCGGTCGGGTCGACTCGGGCTCGGTGGAGTTGCTTGCTCATTCCTCTCCGCAGGCGTCGCTGGGATCCGCCGGCCGCCGGCTCGATCGGATGGATCCGGCGGCCGTCGTCCGGGCCGGGGTGGTTCAGGTGCCGGAGGGCCGTCAGGTCTTCGCGGACCTCACGGTGGAGGAGAACTTGCGTGCCGGCGGCCTCGCCACGCCGCCAGGGTCGCGTAGGCCCGCGCGAGAGCAGGTGCTCGAGCTGTTTCCGCTGCTGCGCGAGCGCGCCAGCCAGCGGGCCGGGCTGCTCTCCGGCGGCGAGCAGCAGATGCTGGCGATCGGCCGGGCGCTGATGGCCTCACCCCGATTGCTGCTGCTGGACGAGCCGTCGCTAGGGCTGGCGCCGCGGATGGTGGCGCACATCGGCGAGGTGATCGCCGAGATCCACCGGCGGGGCACGGCCGTGGTCCTGGTGGAGCAGAACGCGGCGATGGCGCTGGCATTGGCCGACGTGGCCTACGTGCTGGAGGTCGGCCGGGTGACGCTACACGGGCCGGCGGCGCGACTCGCCGCGACCGACGAGGTTCGGGACCGCTACCTGGGGATTGGCGGGCGGACCTCGACCGCGCCGACGGACCGTCCGTCCCCTGGTGAGGGGCCCGAGTTGGTAGTGGAGGGTCTGAGCGTGCGCTTCGGCGGCGTTGCTGCGCTGTCCGAGGTGTCGCTCACGGTCGCCCCTGGGTCGGTGCACGCCCTGATCGGACCGAATGGGGCGGGCAAGTCGACCTGCCTGAACGTACTTACCGGTGTGTACCGCGCCTCGGCTGGAAGTGCGCGGTACGGCGACCTGGAGCTCACCCGCCTTCGTCCACATCAGACAGCGCGTCTCGGGATCGGCCGGACGTTCCAGAACCTCGCCCTGTCGGCGTCCGCCACCGTGGCGCAGAATCTGCTTCTCGGACGGCACCGCCTTACCTGCGCCGGATTCGTTGCGGCCGGGATCCGCTCGCCCGCCGCCCGGCGGGAACAGGCCGAGCAGGAGCGGCGGGTAGCCGAGATCGCCGAGCTTCTGGACCTCGGCGACGCGCTGCACCGCCTCGTCGCGGAGCTTCCGTACGGGGTCCGCAAGCGGGTGGAGCTGGCTCGGGCGCTGTGCACCGAGCCCACGCTCCTGCTGCTCGACGAACCGGTCGCCGGAATGACCGCAGACGAGTCGACCCGGCTGGCCGCGACGCTGGCGAGGGTCCGCGCCGAGCTGCGGATCTCGATCCTGCTGGTCGAGCACGACATGGCTTTCGTGATGGGCATTGCCGACGAGGTGACGGTGTTGGACTTCGGCCGGCGCATCGCCGGCGGCAGCCCGACCGAGGTGCAGCGAGACCCCGACGTGATACGGGCCTATCTCGGCACGACCGGGGAGGCTGCGCCGTGAGGCAATTCGTCGAACTGCTGGTCAATGGCCTGTCGTTGGGCTGCATCGACGCGCTCATCGCGCTCGGGTTCGTCATCGTGTTCAAGGCAACTCGGGTGGTGAACTTCGCCTACGGCTCGCTACTTCTGCTCGGTGCGTACGTGGTCGGCCGATACCACGACCGTATTGGCTTCGTGGCGGCGGTGCTGCTGTCGATCGCCGTGACCGCGGCCGTGGCCGCACTCATCGGAGTCGTGGTGCTGCGGCGGGTACGCCTGGCCGACCCGGGCACGCTGGCCATCCTCACGCTCGGCGTGGACATCGTGCTGGCCACCGAACTGACCCGGCGCATCGGCACCGACCTGCTCACAACCGGCGACCCGTGGGGAGCCGAGGTAGTCACTGTGGTCGGCGTCCACGTACCACAGACCCGCGTCGCTGCCGCTGTCGCGGCCGTCGTCCTGGTCGCAGCGTTCCTGGCGGTGCTCAGGTTGACCGACTGGGGCGTCGCGTTACGCGCCTCGGCCGAACGTCCGGCGACCGCGACGCTCATGGGTATCCAGCTGGGTGGGGTCGCCGCGGGTGCCTGGCTACTCGCGGGAGCCCTGGCCGCGGTCGCCGGGCTTTTCCTCACCGCCTTTCCCTCGCCCGGTATCGGCGGCACGGTGGGTCAGGTCGCGTTAGGCGCAGCCGTGCCCGCCGCCGTCATCGGCGGCCTGGACTCGACCACCGGTGCGCTGGTCGGCGGATTGTTGGTCGGGCTCACCGCGACGTTCGCCGCGGGATATCAAGAGCAGCTCGCGTTTCTCGGTCGCGGATTCGGCGGCGTCGCCCCATACGTGGTGATGCTTCTGGTCCTGCTCGCCCGTCCGTCCGGGCTCTTCGGCAGCCGGGAGATCACCCGTGTCTGAGCATGGGGTCGCGAGCGCCAGGGCCATGAGCTGGCTCCGTCCACTGTGGCCGGCCGCACGGCCGGTGCTGTGGGCAACCGCCGCCCTGCTGGCGCTGGCCGCCCCGCTGTCGCTGACCAGCTTCTGGCTGCAGGCCGGCCTGTTCGCGATGGCCGCCGCGATCGGCGCGATGGGGCTGACGATGCTGGTCGGCGTGACCGGGCAGATCTCCCTCGGCCATGCCTTCTTCGTTGCAGTGGGCGCCTACGGCTACGCGTTCCTCTCCGCCGGTAATGGCCAAGTAGCCGGCGTCGGCCTGCCGGCGCCGGTGGCGGCGGCCGGCGCCGTGGCGCTCGCGGGCGCCGCGGGAGCGCTGTTCAGCCCGATCGCCGGCCGGCTACGCGGCATCTATCTGGGCCTGGCCTCGCTCGGGCTGGTGTTCCTGGGCCAGCACATCCTGCACAACGCCGCCTCCGTGACGGGCGGCTTCAACGGCCGCGACGTCGCACCGTTTGAACTGTTCGGCTTCTCGTTCACCGCGACCGATCCGGAACTCGTCTTGTTCCGCGTCCCGTACGGGGGGCTGGAACGGCTGTGGTACCTCGGCCTGGCGCTGGTGGTGCTGGGGTACTGGTACGCGCGGAACGTGCTGCGGGGCCGGCCTGGCCGGGCGTTGGTGGGCGTGCGGGACAGCGAGGTGGCGGCCGCCGTGATGGGGGTGGACGTACGTCGGTACAAGGCCGCGGCGTTCACGCTGTCCTCCGCCTACGCGGGCTTGGCCGGTGTGCTGCTCGCGTTGGTGTTCGGCCGGATCGTGCCGGACAGCTTCGGGTTTGTCATGTCCATCGATTTCCTCGCAATGATCATCATTGGTGGGTTGGGGTCCCTCGCGGGGGGCGTCGCGGGCGCGGTGGTGGTCACCGCGCTCCCCCTGGTCCTCAGCCACTACAGCGACGCGCTTCCCCTCCTGGCCCAACCTGGCGAGGCCGGCGTCGGCGCCGCCGAAGCAGCCCGGCTGCTCTACGGCGCCGCCGTCGTCGCGGTGCTGCTGTTCGCACCCGGCGGGCTCGCCCAGCTCCTACGCCCCTTCTCATCCATCAAGGAGCCGTCCCATGAAACGAATTCTGGCCCTGGCCACCGCGCTGTGTCTCACGCTGACCGCATGTAGCAAGGCCACCCCCGGCGGCGACCAGACCACCGGCCCCTCAAGACCGGCCCCGGCGTCACCGCCACCACGATCAAGCTCGGCAGCCTGGTCGACTTGACCGCCGTGTTCGCGCCATTGAGCAAGAGCGTGGTGCAGGGCACCCAACTGTTCTGGAAACAGCAGAATGCCCAGGGCGGTGTGTGCGGCCGCACCGTCGAGGTGGTCGTCAAGGACCACGGGTACGACCCGCAGAAGGCCGTCTCGGTCTACCGCGAGCTGGCCGGCGACGTGCTCGGCATGCAGACGATCCTCGGCTCGCCCGTGGTCAGCGCGCTGCGGCCCACCATCGACCAGGACAACATGTACGTCGGCGTTGCCGGATGGTCGGCATCCGTGCTGACTGACGAGCGCCTGCAACTGCTCGGCACGACGTACGACATCGAGGCCATCACCGGGCTGGACTTCCTCATGCGTACCAAGGGAATCAAGTCGGGGGACAAGGTCGGACACGTGTACTTCGAGGGCGACTTCGGAGAGAACGCCTTGAAGGGCAGCCAGTACCTGGCCGCAAAGGCGGGGCTGACGATCGTCGGGCAGAAGATCAGGCCGCCGGACACCGATCTGTCGGCCCAGGTGGCCGCATTCCGCACCGCCGGAGTGAAGGCCATCCTGGTCTCCGCCGGCCCGACCCAGACCGCGTCGGTGGCCGGCGTGGCCAAGGCCACCGGCCTTGTGGTCCCGATCGTCGCCAACGGTCCCGGGTTCACCCCGCAGCTGCTGAACAGCCCGGCCGGACCCGCGCTGAAGGAGAACCTCCATGTGGTGTCCAGCATTGCCCCGCCCTCTCTGGACACTCCCGCGGCCAAGCAGTTGCAGGAAGCGTTCGCCAAGGAGTACCCGGACGCGGTGCCAACGCAGGTCGGATCGGTGTTCGGCTACGTGCAGGCCAGGGTCACCAAGGACATCCTGCAGAAGGCATGCGACAACTCCGACCTCACCCGGCAGGGCGTTTTGACCGCACTGCACCAGCTCTCCGGGCTGGATACGGGCGGTCTGGTCGCCGGCACCCTCGACTACACCAAGCCTGGGCAGCCGCCGTCCCGCACTGTCTACATTTCCCAGGTCGACGCGAGCGTCCCGGGTGGGCTCAAGGCGGTGGGCGGCCCGGTCGAGGCCGAGCCCGCCAAGTCCTACCAGCCGGCATGAGGGAGGCACGTCATGAGAGTCTCTCGCCTCCTCGCTGCCCTGGTGCCGTTGGGCGTAGTCGTGGGCCTGGTCGGTCCGGCCGGGCCGGCCACGGCCACCACCGCACCGTCTCATGTGGAGGGAGTACTGCCTGACGGGTCGGCGTACGTCATGGATGTGCCGGCGAACTGGAACGGCGCCGTACTGCTGTACAGCCACGGCTACGTGCCCGACGGTGTACTCAACCCGGCCCACAACGCACCTAGCGACGCGGTCCGGTCGGCGCTGCTCGAGGCCGGCTACGCGCAGATCGGTTCGTCGTACCCCGAGACGGGCTGGGTGCTGGAGCGGGCTCTGCCCGCCCAGCTCGCCACGCTGGACGCATTCCGGGCCCGGTTCGGGCCACCCCGGCGGACCATCGCGTGGGGCACCTCGCTCGGCGGCATGATCACCACTGGGTTGGCCGAGCGGTACGGCCACCGGTTCGCCGGCACGCTGGCCATGTGCGGCCTGGAGCAGGGCGGCGTGGCGAACTGGAACAACACGCTCGACCCGCTCTTCGCCCTCCGGACCCTGCTCACCCCCGGCTCCACAACGCCGCTGGTGCGCCTGCCGGACCAACCGGCGGCGTTCGCCTCCATCGGCCAACTGACCGCCGCGCTCGACGCGGCGCAGGCGACGCCGGAGGGCCGGGCCCGCATCGCGCTCGCCGCGGCGTTGCACAACATTCCCGCGTGGACGGACGCCGCGCAGCCGGAGCCACCGGCCGGCGACTACGACACCGCCGAACTCAACCAGTTCGGCGTACTGCACCTGACGATCTACGTGGGCCTGTCCTGGCGGCAGGAAGCCGAGGAGCACGCGGGCGGCAACATGTCGTGGAACACGCACGTGGACTACGGCCGCATGCTGGCCCGCTCCTCCATCCGGGCCGAGGTGGAGGCGCTCTACGCTCGGGCCGGCCTGTCGCTGACCGCGGACCTGGCCGCGCTGGCGGCCGCGCCGCGCATCACCGCCGATCCGGCCGCCGTCGCGTACATGATCCGCAACATCTCTTTCAACGGGCGGCTGACCCGGCCGATGCTCACCATCCATACCACCGGTGACCCCCTGGTGCCGGTCCAGGTGCAGCACGCGTACGCCGACGCGGTCGACGACTCGCACCGGGCCGCGTTGCTGCGGCAGGCCTTCGTGCACCGTGGCGGGCACTGCACGTTCACTACGGGGGAGATGCTCGCGGCCCTGCGCACCCTGGAGCGCCGGATCGCCTCGGGACGGTGGCCGGACACCGGTCCGGACGCCCTCAACCGGGTCGCGTCCGAACTGGACCCAGGGGCCACTCCGGCCTACGTGCACTACCGGCCGGCCCCGTACCCTCGGCCGTTCAACCTCGGGTGGTGAGCATGGACCTTGCTGGTCGGGTGGCCATCGTGACCGGCGCCGGCCGCGGCCTGGGCCGGGCCTACGCCGAAGCGCTGGCCACCGCCGGCGCGGCGGTCGTGATCAACGACGCCGACGCCGGCGCCGCCCGCGAGGTGGCGGAGAAGATCGCCGCCGCCGGGGGCGCGGCCGTCGCCGAGCCCGGCGCGGTCGGCCCCACCGAGGCCGCCGACCGACTCGTGGATCGGGCCGTGGCCGCGTACGGGCGCCTGGATGTCCTCGTCACCAACGCCGGCATCCTCCGCGACCGCATGCTGTGGAAGATGTCCGACGAGGAGTTCGACGCGGTCGTCGCGGTGCACCTACGGGGCACGTTCACGTGCGTGCGGGCGGCGGTGCGTCGCCTGCGCGAGCAGGGCGGCGGCGGGCGGATCGTCGCGGTCGGATCGCCGGCCGGGCAGCGCGGTAACGTGGGCCAGACCAACTACTCGGCGGCCAAGGCGGCGATCGTGGGCATGGTGCGAACCTGGTCGATGGAGTGCGCCCGGGACGGCATCATGGTCAACGCGGTCATTCCGGTCGCGGCCACCGCGATGACCGCCACGATGCCAGCGTTCGGGCCACAAGTGGCCGCTTGGCGGGATGAGGGCACGCCACTGCCCCGGTGGCTGCGCGCCGGCGAGGGATTCGGCAGCCCAGAGGACGCGGCCGGCCTTGTGGTGTTCCTCGCCTCGGCCGAGTCCGAAGGGGTGACCGGGCAGGCGATCGGCATTGGCGGCGACCGACTGACCCTGTGGTCGCACCCACAGGAGTTGGCCGCGATCTACCGGGACGGCGGCTGGGGCCCGGACCAGATCGCCGAGGTGTGGCGGACTCTTGCCGCCAGAGCCCAGACGGTGGGCATCCCGCCGCCCCGGGTGCCGTCAGCATGAACGTCGACGAGCTGGTCGCCATCGACATGCACGTCCACGCCGAGGTGTCGGCCGACGGGCACACGGCTCTACCGGAGCACCTGATGGCCGGCTCGGCCAGGTACTTCCAAACCGATGGTGACCGCACCCCCGCCATTGAACAGATCGCGGCCTACTACCGGCAGCGACGGATGGCCGCCGTTGTGTTCACTGTGGACGCGGAGTCGGCGACCGGGCACCCTCCCGTAAGCAGCGAGGAGGTGGCCGAGGCGTGTGCAGAACACGCCGACGTCCTGATTCCGTTCGCGAGCGTGGACCCATGGCAGGGTGCCGCCGCGGTCCGCCGGGCCCGCGCCCTGGCCGAGCGTCACGGGATTCGAGGATTCAAGTTCCACCCGAGCCTGCAGGCGTTCCACCCCGACGACCGCATGGCCTATCCGCTCTACGATGCGTTGCAGGAACTCGGCATGGTCGCAGTGTTCCACAGTGGACAGACGGGGATCGGGGCCGGTCTGCCCGGCGGCGGCGGGATCCGGCTCCGCTACTCCAACCCCATGGCGCTCGATGACGTGGCCGCGGACTTCCCAGACCTGCGCATTGTGATCGCACATCCGTCGTTCCCCTGGCAGGACGAGGCGCTCGCGGTCGCCACCCACAAGCCGCTCGTGCACATCGACCTGTCCGGCTGGTCACCGAAGTACTTCCCGGCCCAACTCATCAGGTACGCCAACACGCTGCTGCGCGACAAGGTGCTGTTCGGGTCGGACTTTCCCCTGCTCACCCCCGACCGCTGGCTCGCCGACTTCGACACGCTCGACATCAAGCCCGAGGTGCGCCCGCTGATCCTGAAGGAGAATGCGGCTCGGCTGCTCAATCTGCCGGCGGCCGCCGATGCGTAACCAGGGCGTGGGATCGTGGACCGCCCGGCGAGCGAGGATGTCGCCGGAGCGGGTCGCGATCGTGTACGAGGGTCGCGAGTGGACCTACCGGGAACTGCATGAACGGGCCACCCGGCTGGCGCACGCACTATCCGGCCTGGGCGTGCGCGACGGGGACCGAGTCGCGTACCTGGGGCCCAACCACCCCACGTTCCTGGAGGCCCTGTTCGCCACCGGCCAGCTCGGCGCCGTGTTCGTACCGCTCAACTGGCGGCTGGCACCGCCGGAGCTCGCCTACATTCTCGCCGACAGCGGCGCCCAGGTGCTGCTGCATGGAGCCGAGCACGCGGTGGACGGGCTGCCCGTGAGCCGCCGCGGTGGGGGTGGATGCGGAGTACGAAGCGCTCCTCGCCGGCGCCTCGGCCGAGCCGCTGGACGAGCCGGTCGACCGTGCCGAGACGTGCATGATCCTCTACACCTCGGGAACCACCGGGCGCCCCAAGGGTGTGATGCTCACCCACGAGAACATCGCCTGGAACAGCCTTAACCTGCTTCTCGACGTGGACCTGACCAGCGACGAAGTGACGCTCGTGGCTGCGCCCATGTTCCACGTCGCGGCACTCAACCAGACCGTGCTACCGACCCTGCTCAAGGGCGGCCGCGTGGTTCTCGTATCCTCCTTCGACCCGGGACGGGCGCTCGAGCTCATCGCCCATCACCGGGTGACCTACCTGTTCGGGGTGCCGACGATGTTCCTGGCCATGGCGCGTGCGCCGGGCTGGGCCGAGGCGGACCTCTCCTCGGTTCGTTCGGCCATCTGCGGCGGGGCTCCGGTCCCGGAGGCGGTCATCACCCCGTACCAGCGAACGCGGGGTGACGTTCATGCAGGGGTATGGGCTGACCGAAGCCGCGCCGGGCGTGCTGTTCCTGCGGCGGGACGACAGCGTACGCAAGGCGGGCACGGCCGGGACCCCGTCGTTCTTCACCGACGTACGCCTGGTTCAGCCCGATGGCGCGCGATGCGATGCCGGGGAAGCCGGGCGAGATCCAGGCGCAGGGCCCCAACGTCATGGCCGGCTACTGGCGCCGACCCGAGGACACAGCCTTGGCGCTATCGCCCGACGGCTGGCTGCGCACCGGCGACATCGGAACCGCCGACGACGACGGCTTCATCTCCATCCGGGATCGCACCAAGGATCTGATCATCTCGGGCGGCGAGAACATCTACCCCGCCGAAGTGGAGGACGCCCTGTACCACCATCCCGACCGTCGCCGAGTGCGCGGTGATCGGCGTACCGGACGAGCACTGGGGCGAGGTGGGTCGCGCGGTCGTGGTGCTCCACGAGGATGCGCGGGTGGAAGCCGAGGAGCTGCTGGGATTTCTCGTCGGCCGTATCGCCAAATTCAAGATTCCCAAGTCGGTGGTCTTCACCGAGTCCTTGCCGCGCACCGCCTCCGGCAAGGTGATCAAAAAGGAACTGCGGTCGCGATTCACCGCACCGGAAGGGAGTTGACGTGCCGACCGTCGCCAACGGACTCGACGAACTCCGCAAGCTCGCCGGCGCCGACCTGGGTGCGAGTGACTGGCTGGAGATCACCCAGGAGCAGGTGAACATGTTCGCCGACGCGACCGGCGACCACCAGTGGATACACGTGGATGTCGAGCGAGCCAGGACCGGCCCGTTCGGAGGCACTATCGCGCACGGCTACCTCACCCTCGCGCTTGTCATCCCACTGTGGACAAAGATTCTACGGATCGACGGGATTGGCATGGCGATCAACTACGGGCTCAACCGGGTACGGTTCCCGGCGCCCGTGCCGGTGGGCTCGCACGTCCGGCTTCATGCCCGCGTCGCCGCCGTCGAGGACATGCGCCTCGGCGTGCAACTCACCGTCGACTTCACCGTCGAGATGCGCGGTAGCGACAAACCCGCCGCGGTAGCCGAGGCCCTGTACCGCTATTACGCCTAGGCTCCGGGCGTGCGACGCAGACGCCCACCGATCGAACGAGGCCGCGAGTCGCTGGCGTGCGATACAGTCGCGCTCGCTCAACGGCTCGCCCTCTACGCCGCCAGATTTCCCGACTGGCCGGAAGAACAATCACCCCTCACGTTCTGCGGCACACCGCAGCCATGCGACTGCTGCGCGCCGGCGTCGAGATCACCGTCATCGCGCTCTGGCTCGGCCACGAAAGCGTTGCCACAACGCAGATCTGCCTACGCGCCGACATGGAACTCAACCAACGAGCCCTCGACCGGACCACCCCACCCGGCAGGGGCGCGGACCGCGCGGGTGAAGTCGTCGGCCAGGATCTCCACGTCGCCCTTCTCGACACCGTCGAGCGGAAATCGTTGGCGTGGGGCACGGCAGAAGCAGGATGTTGGCACTCAAACGCAGAGATAGCCCCCGTCCACGGGCAGGACCGCCCCGGAGATGTATGACGCGGCAGGCGAACACAGAAACGCGATCACCGCGGCGACGTCCCGGGGCTTTCCGTACCGTCCCAGTGGGATGCGCACTAGCAGCTCGGCGGCGGCCTGTGGATCGTCGAGCAAGCCCCGGGCGAGCTGTGTCTCGACGAACCCCGGCGCAACCGCGTTCACCCGGATGCCTTCCGGGGCGTACTCCGCGGCGAGCGACCGGGTGAGTTGGGAGACGCCTCCCTTGCTCGCGCTGTACGCTGGCCGATCCCTGCTGCCGAAGAAGGCGAACATGGAAGAGACGTTGACGACGCAGCCGCCTGCCCTCGCGAGACCCGGCCGTGCGGCCTGGCAGGCGACCATGGTGGCGGTGAGGTTGACGTCCAGCACTGCGCGCCACTGGTCCAGGTCGTACTCCTGGCGGTCGTGGCTGATCCCCGCGCAGTTGACCAGGACACCGATCTCCGGTTCTGCCGAGATCAGCCGCGCCAGGCCTTCGTGGTCGCGGACGTCGTGCTCGATCACCCGTACGCGCGGGTGGTCCGGTAGCTCCCCGATGACCCGGGGCGCGGGCGCGAGGCCGAGAGCCGCGACCTCGGCGCCGAGTTCGGCGAACAGCATCGCCGTCGCGGCGCCGATCCCCGACGTGCCGCCGGTGACGAACACCGTGTGCCCGGCGAACAGGTCGCCGCTGAATCCCGTCCTATCCGGGGTGATCATGGGCGTGCGTTCCCTCCACTCGGACGAACGAGGATCTTGATCTGATCGCCGCCGCGCAGCAGGGCGTCGAACCCGTCGTGCACGACGTCCTCCAAGGCGATGGTCGAGGTAACGATCGCGGTGAGATCCATCCCCTCCTCCACCAACCGGATCAGTTCGGGGTAGACGTTGCGATAACCCACGCTGGTGATGATCGACTGCTCCTTGTTGACCATCGCAAACGCGTCGATGCTGACCCGCCCGGCTAGGCCGACCAACATGACCCGGCCCCCGTTCCGCGTCGCGTCGAGGCAGGTGCGCAGCGTCTCCTCGGAACCGACGACCTCGAAAACTGCGTCCGCGCCCTCACCGCCGGCCGCCTGCCTGATCAGGTCAGATACGGCGGCTCGCTGATCGGCGTGTACAAGGTCGGTGGCCCCGAGCGTGCGGGCGAGCTCGAGCCGGGCCGGGGAGAGGTCGGCCGCGATGACCCGCGCCGCGCCGTGCCGTACGGCCAGCATCACGACGAGAAGCCCGATCGGGCCGAGGCCGACCACTGCGACCGTCTCGCCCGGGCGGATGCCCGCCCGCCGCCAGGCGTGCAGGGCGACGGCAGCCGGCTCGAACACGGCCGCCTGCTCCAGAGAGACTGTGTCGGGAAGGCGGTGCAGCATGTAGGCGGGGACGACGGCGCGTTCGGCCATCCCGCCGTCGCCCATCAGACCGGCGAAGCCGAAGTGCCGACAGATGTTGTACTGACCGGCCTGGCATCGGGGACAGGCGCCGCAGCGGTAGTGCGGCTCCACCGCGACCCGGTCGCCCGGCGCGAGCTCGGACACGCTGGACCCGACATCGATGACCGTGCCGCAGAACTCGTGGCCAAGGACGATCGGCGCGGTCGCCCCCGACTCGGGATGCGGTTCGGTCACCGGGATGGCATGCGGCCCATCGACGTACTCATGGAGGTCGCTGCCGCAGATGCCGCAGTAGGCCACCGCGATCGCGGCCTCCTCCGGGCCTGTGGCGCGGAGCTCCAGGTCGAGCACGCGGACGTCCCGCGCTCCGTACCAGACGGCGGCCCTCGTCACGCGGTCTCTCGCATCAGCGGAACAGCGAGTTGACGTAGTCGGCGCCGATGCCGACCTTCTCGTAGTGCTCCCGGCACATCGCGATGTAGTCGTGGACGTCGAAGATTCCAGTCACGTCGCCGTTCTCGTCCAGCCAGACGAGCGGACCCTTGACGATGAAGAAGGTTTTCATCGGCTCGCCGCTGTCGTAGGCGACCAGCGTGTGGCCCTCGCCCGGGGCCTCGTAGACGAAGTCGCCCGCGGTCGCTGTCCACGGCCGCTCCAGGTAGCCCCACCTGCCGGAGATCGTGTAGGCGAACACCTCATGCGGGTGATAGTGCCGGTTGACCAGCCCGGCCTCCTTGGCGCGGAGGATGTCGGCCCAGCTGTTGTCCTTGACGTTGATCCACAGCGGACGTGATCCGACAGTCTCGGTAAACGGCACGTAGTAGCGGTCGTCATCGGTCGCGACCTGGGAAAGGTAAACCTCCGGCAGCGCATCCGGCTTCTGCGAATTCTCGATCGGCTTGAGAGTCTTCCAAAACTCCGACTGCGGCATCTCGGACATGTGCGACCTCCTTTGCTCGCGTGCGACTTTGAAGCGAGGCCCGGCCTGCTTGAGACGCGCATGCCGATTGGGTCATAGGCTAAATGTGTACGTGCATCGCATGCAAGTGACACTTGCATATTACTTCAGTAAAGGTGGGCCGGCGCGGGCTACCAATTCGGTCAACACGTCTCCCAAAGGAACGTGGAGCTCAGGGCGCGGGCCGGGAGTCGGGCTTGTCGGACGGGTTGTAGTCAGGTCGCGGGCGACCTGGTGCCATCTGGCCGGCAAGCCGTGCTAGCGCGACGGTGGCGTGACGACGGACGGGTGGGCCCCCGCCGCCCTGCGGTATCGTCGCCCACCTCGACCGCGCCCTCCAGGTCGGGAACCAGTAGGCAGGCTGGATTTGCGTCAAGCTGAGGTCTGGGCCCAGCTCCACGGGTACGCCTCGTCCTCGCACGCCCGAGCCGCCTCGCCCAGCGACAACGGCCGGAACGTGTCCACCATGACGGCGAGTTCGTCGAAGTACTCGGCCCCGATAGAGCGCTCGTAGGCACCCGGCTGAGGGCCGTGGGCGTGCCCGCCGGGGTGCAGCGAGATCGAGCCCTGACCGATGCCCGAACCCTTTCGGGCCTCGTAGTCGCCGCCGCAATAGAACATGACCTCGTCACTGTCCACATTGGAGTGGTAATACGGCACAGGAATGGACTGCGGGTGGTAGTCGACCTTGCGGGGCACGAAGTTGCAGATCACGAAGTTGGTGCCCTCGAAGACCTGGTGGGCCGGAGGCGGCTGGTGCACCCTGCCGGTGATGGGCTCGAAGTCGGAGATGTTGAACGTGTGCGGGTAGAGGCAACCGTCCCAGCCCACCACGTCGAACGGGTGGTGCAGGTAGGTGAGCCGAGTGCCCACAATGCCCGCCGCGCCGCGGTGCTTGACCAGCACGTCGACCTCGCTGCCGTTGACGACCAGCGTTTCCGTCGGGCCATGAAGGTCGCGTTCGCAGTACGGCGCGTGCTCGAGCAGCTGGCCGAACTTCGACAGGTAGCGTCGGGCCGGTGTGATGTGCGAGTTCGCCTCGATGCAGTAGGCCCGGATCGGCTCCCCGTCCGACGGCAGCCACCGGTGGGTGGTGGCGCGCGGGATCAGCACGTAGTCGCCCCGGCGGGCGTTCAATGAGCCGAAGACCGTCTCAACGACAGCGGCACCGTCCTCGATGTACACGCACTCGTCGCCGATCCCGTTGCGGTACAGCGGCGACGGCGCGCCGGCCACGACGTACGAAATCCGGACGTCGTCGTTGCTCAGGACCAGCCGCCGCCCCGTCACGACGTCGAACTCGGTCGGGTCCTTGAACAGTTCGTGCAGCTTGAGGTGGCGTGGCTTCAGTGGGGCGTTCGCCTCGGTGCCCAGGTCGGGCAGCACCCACCGCTCGGATGCCGTGATGGCCGACGGGATATGGCGGTGGTAGAGCAGCGAGGAGTCGCTGGAGAAGCCCTCCTCCCCCATGAGCTCTTCGTAGTACAGCCCACCGTCGGGATTGCGGTGCTGGGTGTGACGCTTCGGGGGCACGTCCCCGACCTGCCGGTAAAACGCCATTTGCCGACTCTACATGTCGTCACGACATGTTGGCTAGTCATAGTTTAGATTGTGGAGGTGTCCACTGTGCACACACTGCTTGCGTTGTTGCGGGTCAAGCCGGCTTCTGGCTACGCGCTGGCGCGCAACGCGGCCATCGCCACTGACCCGGTCTGGGCGGCCAGCCATAGCCAGATCTACCCGTTGCTGCACAAGTTGCAGCAGCAGGGGCTGGTGACGAGCACCAAGGACACCCGGGGCGAGCGTCTCGAGCGCACCGTCTACGCGATCACGCCGCGTGGTGAGGAGGCATTCCAGACGTGGCTCGAGGAGCCCCTGCATTACCTGCCCTATCGGGACCCGTTCCGGCTCTGGATCGGTTTCATGGACCAGATCCCGCCGGCCGCGCTTTTTCGCGGCATCGACGTGCACGAGCGGCGCAACCTCGAGCTGGCTGAGCGCTACGAACGGGTCGCAGGCGAGCTGGCTCGGGGCGAGCACCCGTTCATCGCGATCCGGCGCGGTCGGGTGCCCGACCAGGAGCTGGCCCGCATCGCCCGGGCGCGGGCCTTCCAGTACACCGAAGTGGCGGCGGTGGCCCGGCTCGAGGTGGAGGCCTCTCGACGGGCCCGCGTTCTGGCGCGCGAGCTGCACCCCGAATCCGTCAACCAGCCGCCGCCATCTCAATCGCCTGGACGGCGCACGCGGCGCTGAGGTCGGCCAGCAGCGCGGCGCTGGCTCAGATCACGGCGGCGGCGATGTTGGCCGCGGCCTGGATCACCATTGCGCCGATCGCGTCGATGTCCTGACTCTCGTGCAGGAAGACGAGCGCCACGGCTCCCGCGACATCACCTGAACCGCGGATGATGGGCGCCGCTACCGACGACAGGCCCGGCAGCACCTCTCCGCGCGAGGAGGCGAAGCCAAGCCGCCGCGCTCGGGTGACCTCGGGTCGTTCGCCGGTCCGCTTTGGTTCGCCGGCGAGAATGGCCAGCCCGGGTGCGCCGCGGTCGACTCGGTGGCGGGTGCCGGGCCGGTACGCCACGTGGGCCGCGACGTGCGGCGGCTCGACGCTGACCACGGTGACCACCTCATCGGCCTGACGCACGGCGAGAAAGGCGGTGGCGCCGGCCGCGGCGGCCAGTCGGGTGAGTTCGGGCATGGCGGCTGACTGGAGTGGCCGGCGAACACCCGCGCCCAACGCGGCGAGCGCGAGGCCAGGTTCGTAGCGGCCATCGGCGAGGAGATGCACCAGGCTGTGGTCCTCGAGCGTGCGCACCAACCGGTAGGTGATGGACCGATGGACGTCGAGCTTGGCCGAGAGCTGTTGGAGATCCAGTGGTGTGGCGGCCTCGGCGATCGCGACGAGCAGCCGGATCCCTCGATCGAGCGTCTGCGAATGGGGAGACGACTCAACGGCAGGGTCATTGCGCGGACGCGCCACATCGTTCCCTTGTCCCGAAGGTCTAGCTCAACTATCGTACGGGTCCAGCGCTGAGAAAAACTTTCTCGATAATAGAGATGGAGGCGGCGATGGTCAAGCCGTTCGCATCGTCGGCCGATCTGGCCGACAAGACGGAGACCCTCGAGGTCCTCGCCCCAGGGGTGTACGCGTTGACCGCCGAGGGCGACCCGAACGTCGGCGCCGTCGAGGGCGAGACTTCGTCGTCGCGTTCGAGGCTCGGGCGACTCCGGTCATGGCCGGACGTTGGCTCGACCAGCTGCGCCAGTACACCGACAAGCCGGTGAAGTATCTGGTGCTGAGCCACTACCACGCGGTGCGGACGCTCGGTGCGGCCGCGTTCCAGGCGCAGGTGATCGTCGCCCACGAGCAGACGCGCGTGCTCATCGGCGAACGGGGTATGGCCGACTGGGCGTCGGAGCAGGGCCGGATGCCGAGGCTGTTCACTGGCAGCGAGTCCATTCCCGGGCTCACGTGGCCCGACGTCACCTTCAGCGACCGGCTCACTATCGAACTCGGCGGGGACCGCGGCGAGTTGGTGCTGCGGTACTGCGGGCGCGGCCACACCGCGGGCGACATCGTCGCCTGGCTGCCTGCGCCCAGGGTGCTCTTCGCCGGGGATCTCGTCGAGGCGCAGGCCGCGCTGTACACGGGCGACGCGTTCCATCACGAATGGTCGACCGGAACCCTCGATGCGGTGGCCGCACTGGGCGCCGAGGTACTCGTGGGCGGCCGCGGTGCGGTGGTCCGGGGCCGGTCCGCAGTCGACGCGGCAATCGCGCAGACCCGACACTTTCTGACCGTGATGCTGGATCTGACCAGGGCAACCCACGAGCGGGGTGGCACGGTCCGGGACGCCTTCGCCGAGGTGCACGCGGCACTGGCGCCGACCTTTGGCGCCTGGCCGATTTTCGAGCATTGCCTGCCGTTCAACGTCCAGCGGCTCTGGGACGAGCTCGACGGAGTCGACTGGCCGTTGATCTGGACGGCGCAGCGAGATCGCGAGGTCTGGTCGGCCCTGCAGGACTGACGTAGACACAGGGCGGAGAGGCATCCAGATGGACGAACAGCCGGACGTGATCGTCGTCGGCGCCGGGCCGGTGGGGCAGTCGGCCGCACTGTTGTTGGCCCGATGGGGGGTGCCGTCGCTGGTGCTCGACGCTCGCGAGGCACGGGACGAGATCGGCTCGCGCGCGATCGTCCAGCAGCGCGACGTCATCGACGTATGGGACGCCGTCGGCGTGGGTCGCCAGATCGCGGCGGAGGGCATCACATGGCGCACCGCCCGGACGTACTACCGCGACCGGGAACTCTTCGCGGTCGACTTCGTCGACCAGGGGCGCTCGCCGTTCCCACCGTTCGTCAACATCTCCCAGGCGCGGACGGAGGCACTGCTCGACCGGCGCATCGCCGAAGAGTCCCTTGTGGACCTCCGGTGGGGTCATCGGGTCACCGCGATGGCCGCCGACCCCGACGGCGTGTCCGTGAGGTGCGCGACCGCGGCCGGCCAACGCGAGTTCCGGGCCCGGTATGTGATTGTCTGCGGCGGCGCCCGCGGTGATGACCTGCGCACGATGCTCGGGCTCACCTTCGACGGCGAGACCTTCGACGACCAGTTCCTCATCTGCGACATCCGGACCGACCTGCCCGGTTGGGAGTACGAGCGGCGGTTCTACTTCGATCCGGTCTGGAACCCGGGTCGGCAGGTCCTGGTCCACCCGTGTCCCGGTGGCACCTTCCGGATCGACTGGCAGGTGCCACCCGACTTCGACCTCGCTGGCGATACCGCCTCCGGCGCACTCGACCAGCGGATCCGGGCGATTGTCGGTGACCGGCCCTACGAGCTGGTGTGGCAGTCGGTGTACCGCTTCCATTCCCGGGTGGTTCCGAGGATGCGGGTGGGACGGGTGCTGCTAGCCGGTGACAGCGCCCATCTCGTCTCGCCGTTCGGCGCCCGCGGCCTGAACTCGGGTGTGCTTGATGCGGAGAACGCGGCCTGGAAGCTGGCCTTCGTCCTGCGCGGTTGGGCACCCGACCCGCTGCTGGACACCTACCATCTTGAACGCCACGCGGCCGCACTCGAGAACATCGAGGTCACCACCGCGACCATGCGGTTCCTGGTACCGGGTACGGACGAGGACCGCCGCCACCGCCTGGACACGCTGGAGCGGGCCGGTACCGAACCAGCGGCCCGGGCAATGGTCGATTCGGGCCGCCTGGCCGAGTCCTTCTGGTACCACGCCTCGCCGCTGACCGGGCCGAGTGCGCAGCATCCATTCCTGGGACGGCCGGCCCGGGGTGAGGTCCACCCGCCGGCGCCGGGAGTGCTCGTCGCCGACGCGCCGATCGACCCGACGGCCGCCGGCGGTGCGACACGGGTCCGCGAACTGGCCCGGCGGGGCGTGACCATCCTCGCCGCCACGGACCTTCTCCCGGCCGGCTGGGCCGGCGGCAACCACGATGCACCGATGGCCGCGATCCGGGTGTCCGATCTGGACAGTGACGGCAACCTGATGGCCACGCTGGGCATGACCGAGGGCGAGGTGTGGCTGCTCCGGCCAGACGCGCACATCGCCGCCATCCAGGTTCGTCCCTCGCCGGACGACGTGCGCCTGGCCGTGGCCCGCTGTCTGGGCCGTACGTCCGATGCCGAGCTGGTCGGGGGTGGCGCGGCATGACCGGCCTGTTCGCCGGACTGGTCGATGATGCCGGTCGGTTCCCACCCGCCGCGCTGCCGATGACGGCAGCCCTGGCCCGGCACCGACATGACACGCGGCGCGGGCATCCAGTGCTCAGCGGTTGGTTCCTGTGCGCTGCGCCGGATGTCACCGACCTGCTCGCCAACGTCGTCGCGTCCGACGAGATCCAGCTCTCCCTGGTCTGTCCGCCTGACCCCGACGTGATCGCCCACGCCGTCAACGCCGTCGTCGGGCCGGTGCACCTGGTCGCGGTCGAACACCCAGGGACGGCCGGCCTGGATGCACCGTTGCCCGACCGGCGTGCGGCGGTTCGTGGAGATCGGCCCCGACCGGCCTGGGCCCGACCTGCTGGACCGGCTCGTGGCTGAGGGCGGCGCGGTCAAGATCCGGTGCGGTGGGCAGCGGGACGAGCTGTTCCCTTCGACCTCCACGCTGGCCGGATGGTTACTGTCCTGTGTGGACGGTGGGGTGCCGGTCAAGGCCACAGCCGGGCTGCACCGACCCGTGCGTCACCGTGACGACGCGACCGGCTTTGTTCATCATGGATTCCTCAACATTCTCCTCGCGGTGGGGCGTCGGCTCGTCGGCGGCGACGAGGACGACCTGGTCGCCGTGCTCGAGTCCACGGACGAGGTGTCCCTCGTGGCGGAGGCCCGCGCCGCCGACGCCGCCGCGATCCGCCGCGTCTTCCTGTCGTATGGCTCGTGCGACACGGCGGAGCCCATTACCGAGCTCGAGCGGCTCGGGCTGATCCCAACGGCGATCGCGTGATGGACAGCTGGGTGCCGGTGCCCGACGGGTCCGACTTCCCCGTGACCAACCTGCCGTACGGCGTGTTCGCCCGGGCTCCTGGGCCGGCCCGGGTCGGCATCGCCATCGGTGATTACGTGCTCGACCTGTCGGCCCTGGACCTCCCGCACCGGGCCGACTTCGCCCAGCCGACCCTCAACCCGTTCCTCACCCGCGGCCGACCGGCGTGGGACGCGGTGCGGACCGCCCTCACCGACCTGCTCACCGATCCGGGGTACCGGCTCGACGTGCGCGCACACCTGCACCCACGGTCGGCCGTGCGGATGCTGATGCCGTTCGACGTCGCGGACTACGTCGACTTCTACGCATCCGAGCACCACGCGACGAATGTTGGCCGGATCTTCCGCCCGGGCGGCGATCCGCTGACGCCGAACTGGAGACACCTGCCGATCGGCTACCACGGACGCGCGGGCACCGTCGTCGTGTCCGGTACTGAGGTGCGGCGCCCGTGCGGCCAGTACCGGCCCGACCCACACGCACCACCTGAGTTCGGCCCGTCGCGGCGCCTCGACATCGAGGCTGAGGTCGGCTTCGTGGTCGGGGTGCCCGCACCCGAGGGGCGTGTATCCACAGTGGACTTCGAGGAGCACGTCTTCGGCGCCGCCCTCGTCAACGACTGGAGCGCGCGCGACCTGCAGGCGTGGGAATACGTGCCGCTCGGCCCGTTCCTGGGCAAGTCGTTCGCGACCTCCATCTCGCCGTGGGTGGTGCCGCTGGCCGCGCTCCAGCCGGCCCGCGTGCCGCCGCCGCCGCAGCATCCGCCGCCACTGCCGTACCTTCGCGAGACCGATCCGTGGGGTCTGGATCTGACGTTGACGGTGCGGTGGAACGGAACCGTCGTGTCCCGGCCGCCGTTCGGGCAGATGTACTGGACGCCGGCCCAGCAACTGGCCCACCTCACCGTGAACGGCGCGTCGCTGCGTACCGGTGACCTGTTCGCGTCCGGCACCGTCTCCGGGCCCGAGCCCGACCAGGTCGGTTCTTTCCTGGAGCTGGCCTGGAACGGCGAGCGGCCGGTCACCCTGGCCGACGGCTCTCTCCGGACCTTCCTGATGGACGGCGACGAGGTGGTCATCACCGCGCGCAGCAACGGATCCGGGGTCCCCATCGGCTTCGGCGAGGTGCGCGGCCGCGTGCTGCCGGCCAGAAGCTGAACCACGATCTGGAATTTCATGCAATCGGCTCTTGCATGTCATGCATGTTTCGTCTTAGCTTGTGGGCCAGGCAACCCCGGTGCTTCAGGACCACGGTTGGTCCATCCCGTCACCCGGATCGCCTCTGGTGATGGATCAGCAACGGCATTGTTTGCTCTCTCGCCGGGAGGCGAGTCCCACGCCAGCTCAGGCGTCTCCCGCAGACAGGAGGAGGTTCAGATGTTCACATTGCGCAAGACGCTGTCAGGGGTGAAGGCCCGCAGGGCCGTCCTGCTGCTGCTGCCGGCGGCTCTCGCCGGGGCGCTGGTCTCGGCATCCCCGCTGACCGCGAACGCGGTCGATGTCGTCACGGTGCCTGCCGCGACACTGACGGAGGTCAACGTTCCTGGCACATCACCGATGTCGGCCACCGCCGTCGACCTGAAGGCTGCTGGCTACACCGCCAAGGAGTTCTACGCGGAAGGCCTCGCCAACCGGTACACGGGAGCGAACGCCAACACTTTCACGACCGCTACCGTTCTCGACGGCGGCAATCCGTATCGCACGCGGGTGATGGTGCGATACCCGAAGCCGCACAAGTTCAACGGGACGTTGGCCGTCGAGTGGACCAACGTCACGATCGGGGTCGACTTCGAGTTCGCCACGGCCGAGGCCTCGGAGTACCTCCTGCGTGAGGGTTACGCGGTCGCGATCGTGTCCGCGCAGCGTGTCGGCGTCGAGCGGCTCAAGACATGGAGCCCTCAGCGATACCCCGGGCTCTCGGTGGACGTGAACAAGTGCGGTGTCCCGACGGCACGTCCCTGTGCACCGGGGACCCGCTCTCCTACGACATCTTCGCGCAGATCACCCAGGCACTCATGGACAACGCTGGGGGCGCGGCCGCACCGATGCCTGGTCTGCGGGTGAAGGACGCGATCGCCATCGGTCAGTCCCAGTCGGCCGGTCGGCTGGCCATCTACTACAACACGATCCAGCCGCTGCACAACGTCTTCGACGGCTTCGCGTTCTGGGACCGGTCGGGCCAGCTCCGATCCGACCTGACCGTTCCGGCGATCAGCGTCAACTCCGAAGGGCTCGGGGGCTCGTTCGGGGGCGCTGCGTGGACGACGTCGGAGTACACACGCAAGTGGGACGTCGCAGGCTCGACGCACGCTTCGCTGTACGGCGCGGAGTACATCGAGGCGATCTCGGCGCGCGATATGGCGATTACGCAGTTCGACGGGCAGCCAAAAACGTTCTTCGCGTGGATCGACACCAGCCCCGTCCCGCCCTACCGGCACAACAACGCCTGTGTCAAGCTTCCGCCCTTCACCACGGTGGACGTTGGCCTGGTTTACAACAAGGCAATCGATTCTGTCCGCAACTGGTACAAGCGGGGGACGCCCGCCGCCCCTTCGCTAAGCTTCGTGACTACCCGGGCAGGCACTGTCGTTCGTGCTGCGGATGGCAAGGTGGAGGGCGGGATCCGTCTCCCACAGTTCGTTGTGCCGACCGCGGATCAGGGGGCGCTCAACGGGATCCTCTTCCCCTGCAACGTGTCTGGCTGGCACCGCTACTACACCAAGGAGGAGCTCAAGGCGTTGTACGGCACTCACGGCCGCTACGTCGCGAAGGTGATAGGGGTCATTTATCCTCTAGTTGCCCAAGGCTATGTGTTGTGGACTGACGCGTTAGCTGCCGTTCGCGACGCCTCGCTGTCCGACGTCGCGAAGTAGTCGCCGAGGACGGGCTCGCGCACCGCGAGTCAGCGCTCTGACGCCGAACACGCGTCTCGACCGTCCGTCGGGCATCACCCACCGTCGCTGGTGGGTGATGCCCGACGGCTGGGCGGTGAACCGCTGACGCCGAACTGGCGGTACCTGCCGATCGGTTACCACGGTCGCGCGGGCACCGTGGTCGTCTCCGGTACGGCGGTGCGCCGCCCGTGCGGCCAGTGCCGGCCCGACCCACACGCACCACCGGAGTTCGGCCCGTCGCGGCGCCTCGACATCGAGGCTGAGGTCGGCTTCGTGGTCGGGGTGCCCGCACCCGAGGTGCGTGTATCCACAGTGGACTTCGAAGAGCACGTCTTCGGCGCCGCCCTCGTCAACGACTGGAGCGCGCGCGACCTGCAGGCGTGGGAATACGTCCCGCTCGGCCCGTTCCTCGGCAAGTCGTTCGCGACCTCCATCTCGCCCTGGGTGATTCCGTTGGCCGCGCTCGAGACCGCCCGCGTGCCGTCAGCCGCCGGCCACTGCCCTACACGCCGGCGCAAGCAACCCGCCCACCTCACGGTGAACGGCGACATGGACGGGACGAGGTGGTCATTACCGCCCGTACCAACGGATCCGGCGTCCCCATCGGCTTTGGCGAGGTGCGTGGCCGCGTCATGCCAGCCACCGCCTGAGTCGGAGATCTGGAATCTCATGCAATCGGCTCTTGCATGTCATGCATGTCTCGTCCTAGCTTGTGGGCCAAGCAACTCGAACTTCAGAACCACGGTTGGTCCATCCCGTCTCCCGATGTGTGGATCAGCAACGGCATTGTTTGCTCTCCCTCCTGTTCAGGAAGGTTGTCCCATGCGCAGACGAAAGTCCCTCGCGGTGTTGGCCAGTGCCGGCGTCGTGCTGCTCGTCGCGGCCGGATGCAGCGACTCCGGCAACGGCAGCACCGCTTCGATCAAGGTTGGCGCGATCAGCTCTTTGTCTGGCCCGGTGGTTTTCCCGGAGGCCTCGCAGGCGGTGAAAGCCGTGTTCGACAAGGTGAACCGCGAGGGCGGCATCAACGGCCGCATGATCGACTACCGGGTCGAGGACGACAAGGTCGACCCGCAGGCCGCCCAGCAAGCCGCCCGTAAGCTTGTCGACTCCGATGAGGTTGTGGCGATGGTCGGGTCGGCGAGTGCCCTCGAGTGCAGCGTGAACGGCGCGCTGTACAAGCAGAAGAAGGTGATGTCAGTGCAAGGCACCGGGGTCGACCCAGCGTGCTTCAGCAGCAGCAACATCTCACCGGTCAACACCGGACCGTTCCAGGGCATCACCGTGTCGCTGCAGTTCGCGTCCGAGACCCTCAAGCACGACAAGGTCTGCTCAGTACTGGTCGACTACGCCGGCTGGGGTGACGCGTACGCCGCGGCCATCGCCCAGTGGGAGAAGGCCACCGGCAAGAAGCTCGCCCTCCTCGACGCGACCTACAAGCCCGGCCCGGAAGACCCGACCCCGTTCGTACTCAAGGTGAAGGCCGCGGGCTGTCAGGCCGTCGTCTTCGACGGCGTCGACGTCGCCGGGGTGGCGTGGATGCAGGCGGTCAAGGCGCAGAAGGTCACCGGGATCGACTGGGTCTTTCTCACCTCCAACTACACCGACAAGGTCGCCCAGACGCTGGGCGCCGACGGTGAGGGGCTGTACGCGAACTCGGAGTTCGAGCCCTACGGTGGATCGGCGTCCGCACTGGCCGACTGGAAGCAGACGATGACCGCCGCGAACGTCCCGTTGAACTCGTTCGCTCAGGGCGGGTACCTGGCGGCCACGTACTTCGTACAGGCGCTGAAAACCATCAAGGGCGAGATCAACCGGGAGTCGGTCAGCGCGGCACTGTCCACATTGACCTCCGTCGTCAACCCCTTGGTCGGCACGCCGTACTCGTTCGCCCCGGCCGAAAAGCACAACTCGAACCGGGCGAGCAAGTTCGTCCAGCTCAAGGGCGGCACGTGGGTCACGGTTACGCCCGACTGGATCACGCTCCCGGCGACAAACTGACATGTTGCAGGCATCGGTCGCCGGTCTGCTGGCAGGAGGGGCGTACGCCATCGTGGGCGTCTGCATCGTCCTTCTGTACCGGATGACCGGTGTCCTGAACATCGCTCAGGCGGCGGTCGGCGCGTTCGGCACCATGGTGCTGCTCGAGCTGCTCAAGGCAGGCGCCGGCTTCGGGGTCGCGCTCCTGGCCGGTGTGCTGGCCGCCGCGGCCCTCGCCGGTGTGCTGGGCGCGCTGGTCGCTCGGTTCTACTCGGACAGCTCCGCTGAGGTGCGCACCGTCCTCAGCGCGGCGGTCCTGGTGGGACTGTTGGCCGTCGGTTTCCGGCTGTTCGGCAACGACCCGCGCACGGTGCCCTCGCTGTTGCCCGGTGCCGGGTTGACGGTAGCCGGGGTGGTCATCTCCAGCAACGCGCTCGTGCTGCTGGTGCTGGCCGTCGGGCTCGCACTGGCCGTCGGGCTGCTGCTCACGCGCACCCGGTTGGGGATCCAGCTCCGCGCCGTCAGCAGCCGCCCGGTCACGGCCGAGATGCTCGGCGTGCGGGTGGGTTGGCTCTCGGTCGGCGTCTGGGCCACGGTCGGCGCGATCACCGCGATCGCGGTCACCGGCATTGCCCCGACCCGGCCGAGCAACTTCCTCAGCCTGTCCCTGCTGGTGATGCCGGCCATGGCGGCCGCCCTCCTCGGCGGCCTGCGCAGCCTCGGCGGCACGGTTGCCGGCGGCCTGCTGATCGGCGTCGTGGAGGGCGCGGCCACCGCGATGTCCCAGGTGTCGCAGTACCGGCAGGTCCTGCCCTTCGTGGTGATTCTCGGGTGTCTGTTGTGGTCACAGCGTGGGGAGGTATGGGATGCGGCGCGTTGAGTGGCTGACCCGCCAACCAGCGTGGGCACTCGGCGGCCTCGCCGCGGTCGCGGTGCCTCTGTTCGTCACGCTCGGGATGCCCAGCTACTGGATCTACCTGTCCACGACGGCCACCGTGGTCGCCCTGCTCTGCCTTTCGGTTGGGGTGGTCTTCGGGCGGGCGGGCATGGTCGCGCTGTGTCCGATGGCATTCGCCGCCATCGGCGCGCTCTCGACGGCCCTGGCGAACCACCTCGACCTTGGCCTGCCGTTCCCGGTGCTCATCGTCGCCGCCGGCCTCGTCACGGTGCCGTTCGGCATCGCCGTGGGTCTGCCCGCGCTGCGCCTGCGGGGGTTGAATCTGGCGATCGTGACGCTGAGCTTCGCCGCCGCCGTCCACGCGATCGTCAACACGGTCGGATTCCCCGGCGGCGAGGCGCTCGAGGTCGTGCCCCGGCCGGACTGGGCGACCGACGATCCCGCCTACTTCCTGGTGTGCTGGGCGGTCTTCGTGGTGGCCTGCGTGGTGGTGTCGTGGGTGGGCGGGCGCCGGGGCGGGGCGGCGTGGCTCGCCGTGCGCTCCAGCGAACGAGGCACCGCCGCCACCGGCCTGTCGGTGCCCCGGGTCAAGCTCACCGCGTTCGCGGTGAGCGCGTTCCTCGCCGGCGTCGCCGGTGCCCTGCTGGCCGGGGAGCTCGGCCAGCTCAACGCCACCGGGTTCGATCCGCTCCAGTCGCTGACCATCTTTGCGCTGGCGGTCATGGTCGGCGCCCGGTACCCGGAAGGGGCGGCGTTCGGCGGCATCCTCGCCGCCTGCCTGCCCGAGCTGCTCCGCCAGGTCGACCTCCCGCAGGATCTCGCCGGTGTGATCTTCGCGGTCGGCGCGGCCCTGGGACTCGCCAAGGGCAGCGGCGGAGCGGCGGCCGACCTCCGCGCGGCCGGACGGAGCCTGTATCAGCCGGTACCGGCCGCCCGGCCGACCGCCCAAGCCATCCACTGTGGATGTTCCGGATTCCAGACGGGCGCGACCAGCCGGGACCGAAATCGTCCTCGATACCCACGACCTGAGCGTGCGCTACGGCGCGGTTATCGCGCTGGACGACGTCAGCGTGAGCGTCCGTCGAGGCGAACTCCACGCCCTGATCGGTCCAAACGGCGCCGGCAAGTCGACCTTCGTCGACGCGGTCAACGGCTTCACCCGGCTCACCGCGGGGACCATCGCCATCTGCGGAGTCGACTCGACGACCGCCCCGGTGCATCTGCGGGCCCGCGCCGGCCTGCGCCGTACGTTCCAGCACGAACGCACGGTCGCTGACCTCACCGTCAGCGAGTACGTGCGGTTGGTCGCGCCCGACGCAGACCCCCGCGACCGCGACACCGTGCTGGCCCGGTTCGGTTGCCCGGCGCTGGACATCCGATTGTCCTCGGTGGACGTTGGCCGGCGCCGGCTGGTCGAAGTGGCGGCGGCGGTGCTGTCCCGGCCCAGTGTCCTGCTGCTGGACGAGCCGGCGGCCGGCCTGGACTCGGTGGAGTCGAGGCAGTTGGGTCGGCGGCTGGCGGAGATCCCGGGCACCTACGGCTGCGGCGTGCTGCTCATCGAGCACGACGTGGAGATGGTCGCCACGATCAGCGACCGGGTGACCGTGCTGGACTTCGGCCGCGTCATCGCTTCCGGCCCACCGGCTCAGGTGCTGGCCGACCCCGCGGTCCGGGCCGCCTATCTCGGTGCGGAGGTGATCGCGTGAAGCCGGACACCGTCCTCGGGCCGGAGGCCCCGGCCGGGCTGGTCGTGCGGGATCTGGTGGTCCACCGCGGCGGCTCCCAGATCGTCAACGGGGTCGACCTGTCGGCGCCGCCGGGCGAGGTAACCGTCCTGTTAGGACCGAACGGCGCCGGGAAGACCACGCTCCTCGAGGCCCTCAGCGGGCGGATCCCGGCCAGCCGCGGCATCGTGCGCATCGGTGGTCGGGACGTGCTGCGCTCCACCCGCGTCGCCCGGGCCCATCTGGGCCTGGCCCACGTCGAACAGGGACGCACGGTATTCCGCGACCTCACCGTCGAGGAGAACCTCCGCGTGGCGGCCCAAACCGGCGACCTCGACGACGCGTATACCCTGTTCCCGGAGCTCCGGCCGCGCTCGAGGGTGGCCGCCGGGGCGCTCAGCGGCGGCGAGCAGCAGCTGCTCGTGCTGGCCCGGGCGATGCTGGGACGGCCCCAGGTACTGCTCATCGACGAGATGAGCCTCGGCCTGGCTCCCGTCGTCGTGCGGCGGTTGCTCCCCGCGGTTAGCACCTTGGCGGCGCAGGGAGTCGCGGTGCTGCTGGTCGAGCAGTACGCGGCGTTGGCGCTGTCGATTGGGACGACGGCGATGGTGCTGTTCCGCGGACAGATCGTGCTGCGCAGCAACGCGGTCGAACTGCGGCATCAGACCGATCGTCTCCACCAGGCGTATCTCGGTGGGGTTGACCATTCGAACCAAGCAAAGGAGCTCGCGTGACCTCCGAAACGCTACGGCTGTCCGGTCGGCGCGCCCTTGTCACCGGTGGCGCGTCCGGAATCGGCGCCGCCACCGCTACGCTCTTCGCCGCCGAAGGCGCGGCTGTCGTGATCGCCGACCTCCCGTCGCATCGCGACGCCGCTGAGTTGGTCGTGGCCAGCATCGAGAAGGACGGGGGAGTCGCCCGGTACGTGCCGACCGACGTCACCGACGCCGCCGCCGTGGAGACGGCCGTGGCGACCTGCGTCGACATGTACGGCGGCATCGACGCGGTCGTGGCCTCGGCCGGGGTCAGCGCCCATCCCGGCCGAAAGGGTTCGTTCAACTCACTCCTGGACCTCGAACCCGCGCACTTCGCGTTCGTCCTCGACGTCAACGTGACCGGCGTCTTCTTGACCGCCCGCGCCGCGGCCCGCAGGATGCTTGACACGGGAGGCTCGATCGTCGTGCTGGCGAGCATCGCGGCGAAGCGGCCGACGGCCGGTGTCTACTCGGTGTCGAAGGCAGGCGCGTGGATGCTGACCCGGTGCCTGGCCCACGAACTGGCGCCGCATCGGATCCGGGTCAACGCAATCGGGCCGGGCTACGTGGAGACCGAGCTGTTGGACGGGATGGCCCGCCGATCGGGTGGTCCCGACGCCGACGCCCAGGCCCGTTGGCGCACGACCCGCGAGCAACAGGTTCCGCTCCAGCGGCTCGGTCAGCCGTCGGAGATCGCCCAGACGGCGCTGTTTCTGGTCAGCGACGAGGGCTCGTACTTCACCGGATCGTTGCTCCACCCCGACGGCGGATTCGCCTCCGCGTTCGCCGGCGGCTGACCGTCCCCTGATGAGGAGTTCCTGACATGACGAATGTGGTGCCGGTCGACGAGTTCATCAGCGACTCGTGGTACCCCGGATACAAGCCGGCCCGGGACGACGCCGGGGTCTACACAGAGGCGCTGTCGACGTTCCGCAAGGAGGACGAGCAGCGGTTCTGGCTGCTCGACTTCCACTACCCGCGCGGAATGGTGCCCTTGGGGTACGTGTTCCCCGAGGACGGCATCTGCTTCTGCACCCAGCAGGCGGCCGAACAACTGCCCCTGCCGACCAGCGGCGGGCTCGCGGTGCGGATGGCCGGACCCCACATCTACACCAGCGAGGTCCCGGTGACCTCGCCCTGGGCGATCGGGGAGCGGGTGCAGCGGGTCCAGCGGGCCCTGCCCGACATCCTCGGCGGGTTCGAGCAGACCTGGGCCGACCGGGTCAGCGAGCTGATCCGTGGCCTGGCCTACTTCGAGGGCCAGTCCTACGACGGGCGGGTCATCCGCGACCTGGCCCGCCTGTACGAGGAAGCGGTCACCTTCCACCGTCGCGCGTGGACGATCCACTTCGAGATCATGTATCCCCTGCTCGCCACGTACGTCGGCTTTCATGGCACCTGCCTCGAACTGGGCATCGACGCCGCGGAGATCGCGAAGTTCCTGCAGGGGTACGACTCGAAGATCATGGAGACCGACCGGGCCCTGTGGGACCTGACCCGCACGGCCCGCGCGGCCGGGCTCGGATCCCTCTTCGACAGCACCGACGCGACGGACCTGGCATCGACGCTGCGCGCCGCCCCGCACGCGGCCGGGTGGTGGCGGGACTTCGAGGCGTTCCTGCAGACCTACGGGCACCGCACCGAGGGGATCGCCGACGTCGTGCTGACGCCGTGGATCGACGATCCGGTCAGTCCACTAGGGACGGTCAAGACCTACCTGCAGAAGGGTGCGGACCACGACTTCGAGAAGGCCCGCCTGGCCGCGACGGCAGAGCGGGAACAGGCGATCGACGCCGCCCGCAGCCGGCTCACCCTCGAGGAGCAGCGGGCGTTCGACGGCGGTCTGGCCGCCTGCACATCGGCCAACTTCGCCTGGTGGAACGAGGACCACAACTACTACATAGACCTGCGGGCCCACATCCCGATGCGCCGGGCCGGCCTGGCCATCGCCCAGGCCCTGGGAGCGGACCGGCCCGACGACGGGCTGTTCCTGTTCCGGCCCGAGCTACGCCAGCTCGCCGAGGGGCACCGGTCCTGGGCCTCGATGCAACCGCTGGTCGAGGAGCGCCGGGCCTACTACCAGTACTGGCTCGGCCGCCGGCCCACCATGCCGAAGGTGCTCGGCACCGTGCCCGAGGACATGAGCGACCCGGTGATGCGAGAGATCTTCGGCACCAACGCCGGATTCTTCTCGGCCATGAAGCGCCTCACCGGGGACACCTCCGACGTCACCACGCTCACCGGCGTGGCCGCCTCGTCCGGCGTGGCCCGCGGCATCGCCCGGGTGCTGCACGGCGCGGAGGAGCTGCACCGGATCCAGCCCGGTGAGATCCTCGTCTGCGAGGCGACCTCGCCGAACTGGACGCCGGCCTTCGCGAAGATCGCCGCCTGCGTCTGCGACAGCGGTGGCACCCTGACCCACGCGTCGATCGTGAGTCGGGAGTACCGCATCCCCTGCGTATGCGGGGTCGGCATCGCCACCTCAGTGATCCGCGACGGCGACGAGATCGAGGTGGACGGCACCACCGGCACGGTGCGGGTGCTCGCCCGCGCGGGAGCGTCCTCGTGACCTTTGTGCACTGGCTCAATGAGATCTGCCCAGACGACCGGACCGCCGGGGGAAAAATGTCCCGGCTGGCCGACCTCGCCCGGGCTGGCCTCGACGTACCTGAGGCGTTCGTGGTCACCTCGGCGGCCTACCAGACGGTCGCCGAAGGCTGTGGCCTGCCTTCGGTGATTGAACGCGCGTTGGCCGGCATCGGGCCGGACGACCTCGACGAGTTGGCCGAGGCGGAGACCCGCATCCGCGAGCACCTCGCGGCAGCGCCGGTACCAGCCGAGATCACCGACGCCATCGCCGAGGCGTACGAGGACCTGTGCGTCCGCCGCCGCGAGGTGCGGTTGCCGGTGGCGGTCCGCTCGTCATCCTCCACCGAGGACGCCGTCGCGGCCAGCAGCGCCGGCCAGTACGACACGTATCTGGGGCTGGCCGGCTCGGCCGCGGTCATCGACGGCGTCCGCCGGTGCTGGGGCAGCCTGTTCGGCGCGCGGGCGCTGGGCTACCGAATGCGCCACGACCTCTCCCACGCCGACTCACCGATGGCGGTCGGCGTGGTCGAGCTCGTCCAGGCCCGGGCCAGCGGGGTCGCCTTCTCGGTGAACCCGGTGACCGGGCGGCGCGACCGCCTGGTCGTGGAGGCGACGTTCGGCTACGGCGAGGCGCTCGTGCAGGGCCTGGTCAATCCCGACCATGTAGAGATCGGCCGCACGGACCGGCGCGTACTCAGCTACAAGGTCGGCGACAAGCGCATCGTGTCCACAATGGACCATCAGATCGGCCAGGTCGTCGAGGTGGAGATGCCGGCCTCGATGCAGCGGCTGCACGTGCTCGACGCCGAGGAGATCAACGCACTGGTCGACGCGGTGATGGCGGCCGAGGAGATGCTCGGCCAGCCGGCCGACGTCGAGTGGGTCCTGGCCCGACACCGCCGCCCCGGCGACCCGGCGACCCTGGTGCAGGTCCGACCGGTCACGACCGCGGTCGAGCCGACCCAGACGCCATTGGCCTGGAATCCGGCGGCCAGCGCACTCAAGTACGCATTCATGCCCGGGCGGCCGGCCGGCGGCCAGACCTCATGAGCGTCGCCACCACCTTTGTCAACGGAGCCTGGCTCGACCGAGACGGGAGGCGGCTCATCCACGACCCGGCCGACACCCGCGACCTGGTCGCGGAGATCTCCACCTCGACACCGTCCGATGTGGACTCGGCCTATGCGGCCGCCCACCACGCCGCCCGGGTCTGGGCCGCGACCCCGCCCCAACGCCGCCACGACCTCCTGGTCGGCGCGGCGGCCGTCCTCGACCGCGACCGCGACGCGATGGCCCGCGACCTGGTCCGCGAAGAGGGCAAGACCTGGGCCGAGGCGTCCGGCGAGGTCGCCCGGTCGGCCGACACCCTGCGCTACTTCGCGACGGCCGCGCTGCAGCCGGTCGGTGACGTGCTCCCGGCACCGTCCGGCTCGTTCGCCCTCAGCCGACGCGTCCCGCTCGGCGTCGTCACCGTCATCACCCCCTTCAACTACCCGATGCTCCTGCCAGCCTGGAAGATCGGACCGGCGCTTGCCCACGGCAACACCGTCGTGTGGAAATGCAGCGAGCTCGTGCCACTGTCGGCGGCGCACTTCGTCCGCGCCCTGGACGAGGCCGGCCTGCCGGCCGGCGTCCTCAACCTTGTCTGCGGCACCGGCCGCGACCTGGCCGGGCCGCTGCTCGACGACCCGCGATGCCGCGCGCTCACCTTCACCGGATCCACCCCAACCGGCCGGAGCATCCAGCGGGCGATGGCCGGCCGGGACGTGGCGCTGCAGCTGGAGATGGGCGGCAGCAACGTCGCCGTGGTCCTGGCCGACGCCGACCTCGACGCGGTGCTGCCGCACCTGGCCAACGGCGCGTTCTCGGGGAGCGGACAGAAGTGCACCGCGATCGGACGCATCGTGGTCGAAGAGCCCTTCGCCGACGAGGTGGCCCAGCGCCTGGCCGCACTCGCCGACAGGTGGAGCGCCGGTCCCGGGCTCGATCCGGCCACACGACTCGGCCCGCTGGTCACGCCGACCGCCCGGGACGCCGTGGTCGCCGCCGCCCGCGATGCCCGGGTTGCCGGCGCGCAACTGCTCAGCGGTGGCACGAGGCTTGACGGGTCGCTGGCCCACGGCAACTTCGTCGGGGCGACCGTTGTCTCGCGGATCGACCCGCGGGCCGCGCGCGACGAGGTGTTCGGCCCGTTCGTCGCGGTGATCGCGGTACCCGATGCGGAGCGGGCGGTGGCGGTCGCGAACGACAGCCCGTACGGGCTCAACGCCGGCGTCTTCACCCGCGACGTGGCTCGCGCGCTGCGCCTCGTGCAGCAGCTCGAGGTCGGCATGGTGCACCTCAACGCGGTCACCGGGTTCCCGCCCTACGCACCGTTCGGCGGGGTGAAGGACTCGGGTGCGGGACCGCTCGAGCAGGGCCCGCGCAGCTACGAGTTCTTCACCCGCAACCAGGTCATCAACCTGCACCCGGAGCCCTCGTGAACCGCATCGTGGACCTGCGGAGGTACGACTCGGTGGTGAGCGATCTCGACGGCACATTATGGCTGGGCGGCGCACCGCTGCCGGGGGCGGTGGACCTGCTGGACGGGTTCCGCCGTCGTGGCGCTACGGTGTGTGTCGCGACCAACGCCAGCGTGCCGACCCGAACCGAGTTGTTCGGCCGGCTCGCCGGGGTCGGTCTGGTGCGAGATGGTGACGGGCTGGTCACCGCGTCCGAGGCACTCGCGGCGCGGGCCGTGCAGCTCGGTGTGCGGGAGGCGGCGGTCATCGGCGAGGCCGGCCTGGTCGATGCTCTCGGTCGAGCCGGGGTACGAACGGTGCCCGCCGATGATGCCTGGCGGCACTGGCGGAGCGACCGCACGCATGAGGGTCGGGCCGTCGCGGTCGGATTGGCGCCCGAGACCACCATCCGGACCATGGGACGGATTGCGACCTTGCTGGAGTGCCCGCTGCCGCTGCTCGTGACGACCGCCGAGGTGGCCTACCCGACCGAGGAGGGCATGTCCGCAGGCACTGGAATGGTGTTGGCGGCACTGGCTTCCCGGCTGCCCATCGACCCGATCCTCTGTGGCAAGCCGTCGACGAACTTCCTCGGTGCGGTACAGTGCGTCGTCTCCGGCCGGGTCCTCGTGGTGGGCGATACGCTCGAGGCCGACATCGAACTCGCTGCGGTCGCCGGCTGGGACAGCCTGCTCGTGCTGACCGGGACCAGTGCGGCCACGTTCGACGGCCACGGTGGCGCCACCTATGTCCTCAACGACCTGACCGAGATCACAAGCCGTGGCCGGTAGGATCGCCACCGTCTACCAGGGCGGCCCGACGGCCGGGAAGCGAGGACGCGCGATGACCGCCGACACCCGCCGCGAGCCGGCGGACCCCGGTACCGAGGAGCGGGACGAGGTCGCGCTCGGCGACCGGATCCGGGCGTTGCGCAAGGCCGCCGGACTGACCCTCGACAGTGTGGCCGAGGCCGCCCAGATCTCGGCCAGCCTCCTCTCCCGCGTCGAACGGGGAACCGCCCAACCGTCACTGTCCACCCTCCGGACCATCGCCCGCGCCCTGGCCGTACCCATCGCCGCGCTATTCGACGGCGCGGACCAGACGAACGTCGGCGAGCACGACGCGGACGGGCACCGGGTCGTGGTCCGCCGGGCCGACCGACGCCGGCTCAAAGTGCCCGACTCGAAGATCCAGTACCAGCTGATGGTGCCCGACCTCGACGGCGCCCTCGAAGTCACTTGGGGCGAGATCCCACCCGGCCGCGGCGCATTGCATCCCTCATCGCACCCGGGCGAGGAGGTTGTCATCGCCTTCGCCGGCCAGGTCGCGGTCATCGTCGACGATGTTGAGTTCGTGCTCCTGCCCGGGGACACCATCCGATTCGACCGGAGCCGGCCGCATAGGATCTACAACCCGCTGGCCACCATCGCCGAATTCCTGCTGGTCGTCACGCCACCCTCTCGCTAGCGGCCCAGGCGTTGACCCGGGCGGGCTGCGGGTCCGCTCCTCGACGAAGTCGGTGATGTGCTGGGCAGCGGACTGAGCCGGGTCGCTGAACCAAGTACTGGTGGTCGGCGCCGTTCCAATGTGGACATTCTTACGTCGGGCGCAGCCACGAACGGGTTCGGCGATCCAACCCGGCAGCGTGCCACGCCCTCGTCGCCAGCGATCATCTCGATGACCAAATCCGCAAGCGTGCACGGGCGCGTCCACGGTGGACATCACTCGTCGAGCCGGCGGGCGACTAGGCGCCTTTGGGCCGATCCGGTAGACGGTGCTCATCGTCATCCTTCTTGGCGAACTAACTGGCGGAACATTCTTCTTTCCATCTGGATCTTTGTGATACCGGTCGCCGGGATCGCCTACGCGGTGAACGCTTTCCGCAAGAGTCGGGCGGCTGCAGGCGGCGCCACGAGTCCGCCTGCGCCCGATCCATCTGATGTGGACAGACGAGCGCCGGCTACAGCGTTTATCGCCCGCCATCGGGCCGCCGCGCCGCCCACTTGCTGCGCGAGGCCCGGCCGCCACCTGGCCCGCTCTTCCACAATGGACTGCTGAGTCGCGATCGGTCGTCTGGACCGTTCTCCGCTGTTCAACCGGCACCGTACGAGACTCAGGACCCAACCGGCGGCGAAGCAGAATTCGGCCGCAAACACATCCACCACGCGATTGACGCGGCCGAGCTGCCCGTCCGGCACCAGACCCGCCGTCTAGGCCGTCCATACACCCTGGTGCTCACGAAGACCGATGCGCTCTTCGACCGCGAGCGCCGACAACGTGAACAGGACGCGTCCGACCTGGCCTGGCTCAACGCCAACTACTCCAGCGGAGGACCGCCGGACCAGGCCCGAGGCTCTGCCGCCCGGCGCCGGCAGCGGTCCTGACCGACGGCGAGCGGCGCAGCGGCCGACCGATGTCCGACCAGGCGCCCAGGTCGCCGACGCTCGTCGGTCGTCGAACGGTCGCGCGCCGATCCTCACACGTGCACGCGGCTGGACGGCGGGCGGCGACTGGCGGAGCGCACGGCTCGTGGTACTTCCGCGGCCGGTGTCCACAATGGGCGGTAGCTGGGGAGCAGGTCGGCAGAGGGCTGCGAACACGCACAGGTGGAAGGTGGTGCGCCGCCAGGGACTCGAACCCCGAAGCCGCAGGAAACGACGAGCGCTTCTTCCACTCGAGCCCGCAGGGCGGTACTCGCTCGGCACGAAAGACACGAACCTCCACAAAGGGCGCGGGACGGGTGCCCGACCCGAGACGAGCTCGGGCGAGGTTGTGCTGGTGGGAAGACCGCACGCCGATGAACGCTTCGCAAGGTTGCTGCTGACGGCTGCGCGACTCGACATCGACGAATCCACGGAAGACGACATAGTGTGCAGCAAGTCCGACCGGTGGGGGAGCCGGGCCGCCCGTCGAGAGGGAGTCGCCGCGGTCGTGCCGTTGCCCTGGCGGGTTGCCAGTGCGGCGATTGGCGTGGCCCAAATTCTCACCGCGACGGGCGTCAATTCCGCCGGTCTGCTCGTAGCCGCGCCTCGACAATCATCCCTTCAGGAGCATCCGTGGCCGTACCATCGCCCCGCCGCAATGTCGCCTTCGGGCTCGCCGCAGTCGCTGCGCTCATAGTCCTGGCCGTCCTGGCCAACGGCGCATTGAACAAACCGGGCCCCGCAGCCCCTACGCCAACCGACTATGGCATCGGAGTGCTCGGGTCGGGCTCTACCCAGACCGTGACGAGCGCGAACCCACCGACCGTGAATCCACCGACCGTGAATCCACCGACAACCCGGAACCCGACAACCGCGCCCCCGACTGTGGGGCCGGACTATCCGGGGACGCACCGCGCTTACGCGGAGGCGGTGCTCGCGGCTTGGAAGGCGCAGGACCTGACACGGCTCGGCGACCTCACCACTGCTGAGGTACAGGATCAACTCATCTCGATCCCCGGCCCGCCCACCATGGACTGGACGTTCCTGAGCTGCAACGATGACGTCGGCTCGAAGTACTGCACGTTCGGGAACAGTAGCAGCGAGCTGATCCAGCTGACCGTCTCGACGAACTTGCTCGGGACATCGCATGCCGCGATCGCTGCCGCCTTCGCCCAGCCATAAGGGCTTCAATCAGGTAGGCCCGTGCGTCGGTGTCAGTCTGGTGTGATGGTTGCGAGGAAGGCGAGCTCGGCGGCGGTTTCCGGGGCTGTCAGTGTCGGGCGCACGATCGACGCGCCGTCGCTATCTGGTGCGAGCCGGCGCATGAGCGCCGACGCGATGTCAGGTCGCACCAGGCGTTCCAGGATGTCGAAGCGGACGATCACGGCGTCGCGCAGGGTTGCGACAGTGATGGACAGGCCGCTGTCGGACGTCGTCGTGGCGGATTTCGGACGCGCGATCAAGATTTGACCTGCAGCTTGGTGCGCCGCCAGGGACTCGAACCCCGAACCCGCGGATTAAGAGTCCGCTGCTCTGCCAGTTGAGCTAGCGGCGCTCGATCGGCAACGGGAAGAACGGTAGCACAGGACAAACCACCCCTTCCAACAGGTTAGCGATGATCCACCGGACCCGACAGGGTGCCATTTACCGGGCAGAACCTCACGTGACGGTGCCGGGGTGTGGCAAGAGGCCGGACGGGTACTCCATCCCTTCGTGGGTGCACGCCGCGGCGGCAACTGTGGCGGCGTAGCGCGCCGACTCTCCGGCTGGCCACCCGCGCAGCCGTCCGGCGATGAAGCCGGCCACGAATGCGTCGCCCGCGCCGTTCGTATCGACGATCGGGCGAGGCGGCGTGGTCGCCGGCACATCTGTCGGTGGCGAGCCCGCCGTGAGCAGTCTGGCGCCCCGCTCGCCGAGGGTCGCCACAGCGAGCGTTGCCCGGCCCAGGTCGAGGATCTTTGCTAGTGCGGCATCGACATCGGGTAGCCGGGCGCCGCTGACGAAGACGAGGTCCGCGACGGCGCCGAACGGTCGGTGGTAGGACGATGAGCCGTCCCAGTCGTGCAGATCCGTTGATACCGGGCGGCCGGTCTCTGCGAGCGCCGGCAGCAAGTCGACCATCCAGTCCATGATGGACACATGGACGTGCTGAGCGCGCGCCGCGAGCCCGACCAACTGCAGTCGCACTCAGCGGTGCCGGTCCGAGCCACGGGCCGCGCGGGTCGTACAGGGACATCCGTTTGCCGCGCGGATCGATGAGGCTGACCGACCGCCGGGTGCCGCGCGGATCGTGGGCCAGGAGCGTCTCGATGCCGGCACGGTTCATCGCCGCACGGACGACATCACCGGGCGGGTCCTCGCCGAGGGTGTCTACGACCGCCACCCGTAGCCCGATCGCGTGCGCAGCCAGTGCCACGCCGGCACCCGTGTTACCGATGCGGATGTCGACCGGCGCCATCACGGAGTCGACCACTGCCATTGGCAGGGCCGGCACTTGGGTGGCGATGTCCACCCCGAGCCCACCGAGCACGAGCAGGTCCACGTCGTTCGAGAGCACGCCGAAGGCTAGCCTACGAGCAGGCGCGAGCGCCCCCCGCACTCACCGGGCGCTGAGACCGTCTACATCAGACGGTCCGAGCCGCGATCGGAGTGGAGCGTAGTCGTGGGCCATTGTGGGCCAGGGCACGGCGCTGATGTCCGGGCTGCGCTTGGCGGCGACGCGGCCACACCCTCGGCGTACTCGGGACTCGCGGCGGACGCGGCGTACCAACGGTGCGACCACGCGCGTGGCTACCGGTGCTTGAACTTCCAGGCGCAGCTCGTCGGGCAGGCCGAACTCGGTCATGGTCGGATCTTGCCACCCGAAGCGGCGTCGGCCTCAGCTGGTCAGGTCTCGGCCTTGGCCGCCCACGGGCTCAGGATCGCGTAGACCGCCGTCGGCGGCCGGGGTTGGCACGCCGTGCTTGGCACCGAGGCGTACGACTGTCCCGTGTAGCGCATCGAGCTCCATCCGATGACCGGTGATCAGATCGTGGTACAGGGACGAGCGACCATCCGGTTCGAGTCCCGCGGCGGCGAGCATGTGGCTGTCCACCAAGGTGTCGGGAAGCGGGACGCCCTCGGCCTGGCCGACCGCGACGACTTCCTCGACCAGGTTTCGGAACATCCGCCATGCCGGCGCGCTCTCGCGGATGTCGCCGAGCGGCAGCCCGGTCGTGGCGGTCATCCCGGCCTGAGCGCAGATGAAAGCGAACTTGCCCCAGAGCACCACCCGGATGTCGTTCGGGACCTGCGTCGGGATGCCGGCCTCCTGACAAGCCGACGCGAGCGCATGGACCCGGGCCGATCCGGCCGTACCGAATTCACCGATGGCCAAGCTTGCCGGCCCGCCGGTGTGGCTGATGACCCCCGGCTCGGCGATGGTGGCGAAGATGAACGACGCTCCGCCCACCACGTGTGGCCAGCCGATCACCTCGGCGATGGTCTCCTCGTTGGCGACCCCGTTCTGCAGCGACACGACTGCGGTGCCGTCGGCGAGCATGGCGGAGAGGCGGGCTGCCGCAGTGGCGGTGTCGAAGGACTTCACGCAGAACAGCACCACGTCACACGGACCGATATCGGCCGGGTCGTCGGTCGCCGGGACGTTCACGGTGAAGTCGCCGCGGACACTGTCGACGCGGAGTCCGTGCGCACGCACAACGGCGAGGTGCTTGCCCCGGGCCAACAGGTGGACGTCGTGGCCGGCCTGAGCGAGTCGGCCGCCGTAGTAGCCGCCGACCGCGCCGGCGCCGTACACCGCGATCCTCATGCTCAATACGTTAGGTGCCACGGAACACTCGAGCCACATCGGCATCCTGACCACGAGTCTACAGTGGACCTGCCGGCGGGACCGGCTAGGCGGCAGTCCCCCCGACCAGGGCCAATCGTGGACGTCCAAGCTCGGACACTACCGCCTCCGGCTCGGGCAGCATGAGGTCCAGGTCGGCGAGGACGGGCTGCTGCGCCTGGGCGCGGCGGCGGCGCACGGGTGCCACGGTCGATCGGCCCAGGGCGGCGCAGTGCTGTGCCAGTGTCGGCTGCCGCAGCACGGTCGCGGCCACCTCCGCGACCAGGCAGAACGCGAAGCTCCGTCGCCAGGCCGGCAACCGGCGCTGCTGCGCGTAGGCGGATTCCAGCAGGGACACGGCTTTGGCCCGCTCGCCGAGGTGCGAGTGCACGACTGCCAGCTCGGCCGCGACCTCGTGCTTGCGGTCGGGATTGAGCACCGCGATGCGGTGGAACACGGGGATGGCGTCGCGATAACGACGGGTCTGCCGGCATGCCGACTTCAGCGCGTCGAGGTACGCGTCGATATCCGAGTCACTTCGCACCCGTCTGTCGGTCAGAGCCGCGACCAGCAGGTCGACTACGCCGACGGGGCCATCAGTGCGGCGGGCGTCCTCGATCGCATCGTGCAGATCGAGGGGGGCGGGGAGCGAGCCTGGCAACATGTGTTCGATTGTGGGGGAGGGGTCCGACAAAACTCAGGCAGGGGCGCTGAGCTGGGCGGCGAAGAGCGCAGCGGTCTCGTGGGCGATCTCCTCGGTGGCGGTGCGGCACACCGGCGAGAAGCCGATCATGTTGACGAAGCCGTGGATCAAGGAGTCGTACCGTCGCAGCGTGGCTGGCGTGCCGGCCGCCAGCAGGGCCGCCGCATATGCCTCGCCACCGTCACGCAGCGGGTCGAAACCGCCGGTGATCACGATCGCGGGAGCGAGTCCGGACAGGTCGCCGGCGAGCGGGTGCCCGCGGAAATCCGACGGATCATCCTCGACGCCACGTAGCAGGCACGACTCGAAGAAGTCGATCTCGGCCCGAGTGAGGAAGAACCCGTCCGCGAACAGCCGCATGGACGGACTGTCGAGGTCTCGGGAGACGGCCGGATAGATCAACAGCTGGAGCGCGGGCGGCGCGACCCCGGTGCGCGCAGCCAGTTGGCAGACGACCGTCGAGAGCAACCCGCCGGCCGAGTCGCCTCCGACGCCGATCCGCACGTCGGCTGGCGCGCCGGGCAGCGTGGCCGCGTTCGCCAGCACCCACTGCCACGCCGCCCACGCGTCATCAATGCAGGCCGGGAACGGGTCTTCCGGGGCGAGCCGGTACTCCACCGACAGCACCGCGAACCCGCCCCCCGCGCACAACAGCCGGCAGGTGCCGTCGTGGCTGTCGACATCGCCGAAGACGAAGCCGCCGCCGTGGAAGAACACGAGCAGAGACGACCAGTCTGACGGCGGTACGTAGAACCGCGCCCGCAGCGGACCGACCGCCCCGGCGACGACAATGTCGGTCACCGCCCCCACCGGAGTGGGTTCTCCCGCGGCGACGACGGCCTCTCGCAAGGTCACGGCCCGAATCTCCTCGATCGTGAGTGAGGGCAGCGACGGCGCATCCCGCCGGGCCCGAAGGTCCAGCAGGAACTGCAGCTCCGGGTGCAGCGTGAGTCCGTCGATGACCACGGGCTCACTCATCGACGTCGGCCAGCACGTCCGTAGAGACCGGCTGGATCAGTGTGTCGGGGGCCAACCGTCCACTGTGGGGAGTGCGGGCCAGAAGGCCGGCAGCGACCACGGCCTGCACCGCACGGGTGGCGTCCGCGGACCGGAACACGGTTTCGTGCACGGCCCAGGTCCGCAGCTCGGCCAATGTGGAGCCGCCGGTCTCGCCGACTCGTGCCAGCAAGGCTCGCCTCAGGGGTCCGAGCTGGGGCTGCACGGAGATGTCCAGCAGAGTCCCGTCCGGATCGCTCGGGTCGCGCAGCCGGATCCCGCCGTACTCGTCCAGAGCCCACAGCTCGTCCTTGAACTTCTCCAGCGCGCGCTCCGAGGTCGTGGCGAAGACCAGCTGCTCCGCGACCCCCGCCTTGTCGACGAGGTCTACCCGGACCTGCCGCGGTAAGCCCGAGTCGCGCAGCGAACGAGCCGCCTTGGTGACATCGGCGCCGCACAGCGCCACCTCGCTGCCCTTACTTCCGGCCACAGTGGACAGAAGTTCTGTCGGTACGGGTGCGGCAAGCCAGGCGAAGATTGGCGACCCGAGAGCGCGGTGGGACCGCAGCGACGCCAGTATCGGTCCGTCGAGGGGCGCGAGGATCAGGCCGGCCGGAACGTCCGCGGGATCCAGGTCGATCGCCGGGGCGACCAGCGTCACCGTGTGCCGGTGCAGCACGTCTTCGAACTCGGTCACCACCTTGGCCGCTGCGAGCGCCGAGTCGGCCGATGAGTCCACATAGGTCACCCGCTTGTGGCCGTGCAGCGCGGCGGGCAGCCACGCGTCCAGGTAACGCACCAATAGCTCGACCTTGATGGCCGCGTGCGCTGACGGTACCGGTGCGGCTGAGCGCCGCGTTGTGCCTGGCGGCATTTGCGCGTACCGCCTCTCCAGATGCGGCTACCCGTTGACGGGCGCCGACGGGCGAGCAGGCCCAGGCGATGCCACCTGGTGTTCCCGATGGGCGTATCCGCATCGTACGCCCGATTGTGGCCCCTGGCGGGATCCGGCAAATCCCCGCGAGCGGGGCACGGCCCAGGACTACGTTGGCTTGGATCGGCCGACCGCGCCTGATGGACCGAGGCACGCGCCGAAACGACGCCCGTACGGAGGCGACGCCCTCATGCACCGCTCGCTGAACAACCGTCGGATGCTCCTGCCGGTGATCGTGGTGGCAGCGCTCATCGCTCTGATCGGCGCAGGCTGCTCGGCGAACGACACGCCGGAACAGGGCACGGTTCAGTTGGAGCCGGTCTCCTTTACCGGCGCCAACCCATTCACTCCGCCGGTGGGCACCGATCAATCCGGCGTAACCCCACCGCCACAGGCCGGCGGGACCTTCCCCGGCGACACGGTCGGGCTGTATGGCGGTAGTGCCAACGAGTCGGCGTGTGACCCGGCCAAGCTCGTCGCCTTTCTGCAGGAGAATCCGGCCAAGGCAGCGGCATGGGCGGGAGTGCTCGGCATCGTGCCGGCCGACATTCCAACATTCATCGCCGGTCTGACCCCGGTGCTCCTGCGCTCTGACACGCAGGTCACGAACCACGGATTCTCCAACGGTGCGGCTGTGGCCATCCCCGCTGTACTGCAGGCCGGTACCGCTGTCCTGGTCGACAAGCGCGGGTTCCCGGTGACGAAATGCTTCTGTGGCAACCCATTGACCGCACCTACCGTGTTCACGTCGACTACCTTTGTCGGTCCACAGTGGAACACTTTCGTCACCGCGTCGGTGACCGTGATCGCGCCGGTCACACAGGTGGTCAACCAGTTCACGATCGTGGAGCCCGGTACGGGCAGCTCGTTCCAGCGGCCGGCCGGCTCCGCCGGTGGTCAGGATGGCCCCGTGACCTCTGCCGCCCCGCCGTCGGCCCCGCCACCAGCGCCGAGTCCGTCGCCACCAGCGACGCCGCGCCGCCCGCACCGACCAGCGCCACCTGCCACCCCCGACCACGGTCGCCCCGCCGACCACTGCCGCCCCGACCACGGCCGCCCCGCCGACCTCTGCCGCCCCAGGCACTGGCGCGCCAACCCAGGCACCGGTCCCGCCGCAGGCGCCGCCACCAACCCAAGCACCACTACCGACGCAGGCGCCGGCTCCGACGCAGGCGCCCGTGCCGCCACCGCCGCCGGTGGCACCCACCCCGACTCCGCCCGGCGGCGCCCGTACCTTCGCCGTCGGCATCCGTGTCCCAGGCATCGTGGGTGATCGGCGACTGCTACGTGGCCCAGCGCGTGGCGCACGCGGTGCTCCTCGTCCGTTCCGATGGCCCGCCGCAGACCTTCACGGTCTCGGTGCGATTGGGTCCGGAGACGAGTCCGTACGCGGTCGAGACGGTTCCGGTTCCCACGACGCCAGGCCAGACCGCCCAGGAAGTGATTACCGCTGCGGCCGCCGTGCCGGACGGTCCGATCTCGTGCGAGATAACGTCCATTGTGGATGAAACCGGTGCGGTCCCAACCCAGGGCGATCCGATTCCGCCGCCGCCGGACACGCGGCCGGAGGTGGCGCCAACCGTGTCGCCGCGTACCCACGCAACCGACCGAGGCGCCCATCCCGCCCGGGATCATTCCAGCCCCGTCGTGATCTCAGACCGGAATCGAGATGCCCACCCCGCCCCGGGTCTGACCGCCGTACCGCTGCTTCTCCTTGGCCAGGTCAAGGTGGCCGATGCGCTTGCGGGCGTTGAGCGCCGCGTCGTCGAGCAGGTCCGCCGGGATGAGCCAGACGACCTCGAACTCGAGCCCGTCGGGGTCCCGGCCGTACAGGCTCTTGGTCGTGCCGTGGTCGGAGGAGCCGACCAGCGCGCCGGCCTCGCTCAGCCGTACCGCAAGCTCCTCGAGGGTCTCGAGCGTGTCCACCTCCCAGGCGAGGTGGTAGAGCCCGACCGTGCGGCGTCCGGCCTCGCTCGGGCCCGGCGCCCGCGCCGAGCTCGAAGATGCCCAGGTCGTGGTCGTTGGTCGAGTCGGGCGCCTGCAGGAATGCGGCGCCGCGGAACCCGTCCGGCGTCATGTTGACCACCCGGAAGCCGAGCACGGTGGTGTAGAACTCCACGCTGCGATTGACGTCCCGGACGTACAGGACCGCGTGGTTGAGCCGGTGAATCCCCATGTCAACCTCCTCGGTGTGTAACTAACCGTACCCGACGATAGTTGACGACTCAACTATCTGCCGACCGGTGTGCCGCTGCTGTGACGGCGTTCACTTCCGGCAATGATTCGCCGGTGCGGACGCCTGGCTCGCAACGATTCGACGGCGAGCACGCATGATCCAGCAATGGATCGCCGCCGCGCCGGCCCATAGGCTGGGCTCCAGGCGGTCACACCGCGTCCCGCCCCTATGTTCGGCTACCCGAGCCTCGCTGACGCGCGACCCGGAGGTACGACATGACTTCGCCACGTGCTGCGACCGCCCGCCGCTTTCTGATGTGCCGGCCCACCTACTTCGCAGTCGACTACGTGATCAACCCGTGGATGGACCCGAGCGTCCCGGCCGACAACGGTCTGGCCGTACGGCAGTGGACCACCCTGCGCGACACCTACCTCGAGCTCGGCCACACGGTCGACGAGATCGAGCCGATCCCCGGCCTGCCCGACATGGTCTTCGCCGCCAACGGCGCCACCGTCATCGACGGCATCGCGTACGGCGCCCAGTTCCGCCACCCCGAGCGTGCCGCCGAGGCGCCGGCGTACCTGAACTGGCTCGACGGCGCCGGCTTCGACTCGCACGACGCGAAGTCGGTCAACGAGGGCGAGGGTGACCTGCTGCTCACCGAGCGGTTCCTGCTCGCCGGCACCGGATTCCGCACCGACCACGCCGCGCACGCCGAGGCGCAGGAGCTCTTCGGCCGTCCGGTCATCACGCTGCAGCTGGTCGACCCGCGCTTCTACCACCTGGACACGGCGCTGGCCGTGCTCGGCGACACCGTCGCCTTCTACCCCGAGGCGTTCAGCCCCGCCAGCGCGAAGATCGTCCGGCAGCTCTTCCCCGACGCGATCGAGGCGAAGCTGGCCGACGCGGCGTGGCTCGGCCTGAACGCGGTCTCCGACGGGCGCCACGTCGTGCTGCCGGTGCAGGCCGACCGGCCTTGCGTCGCAGCTCGCGGAGCGCGGCTTCACCCCGGTCCCGGTTGACGTCTCTGAGCTGTTGAAGGCCGGCGGCGGCCCGAAGTGCTGCACGCTGGAGTTGAGGAGCGCGCCATGAGCACAGCAGGCAACCGGACTGCGGCCGCCGTCGCCGAGGCGGAGCGCTGGACGGCGCACAACTACCACCCGCTGCCGGTGGTCATCGCCGACGGCGACGGAGCCTGGGTGACCGATGTGGACGGTCGCCGGTACCTCGACTGCCTTGCCGGCTACTCGGCGCTCAACTTCGGCCACCGCCACCCGGCGCTCATCGACGCCGCGCGCAAGCAGATCGAGCACGTGACGCTGACCAGCCGGGCGTTCCTGCACGACCAGTTCGCGCCGTTCTGCCGCGGGCTGGCCGAGCTGTGCAACAAGGACATGGTCCTGCCGATGAACACCGGCGCCGAGGCGGTCGAGACCGCGATCAAGGTGGCCCGCAAGTGGGGCTACAAGGTCAAGGGCGTGCCGGACGGGCAGGCGTCCATTGTGGTCGCCGCGAACAACTTCCACGGCCGTACCACCACGATCATCAGCTTCTCCACCGATCCGGACGCGCGGGCGGACTATGGCCCGTACACGCCTGGCTTCCGCATCGTCCCGTACGGCGACCTCGAGGCGATGCGCGCCGCCATCGACGAGACCACCGTGGCGGTGCTGATCGAGCCGATCCAGGGCGAGGCGGGCGTGCTGGTGCCGCCGCCCGGCTACCTGCCCGGCGTCCGTGCGCTGTGCACGTCGACGGGGGTGCTGTTCGTGGCCGACGAGATCCAGTCCGGCCTCGGCCGTACCGGTGACACGTTCGCCTGCGACCACGAGGACGTGGTGCCGGACATGTACGTGCTGGGCAAGGCGCTCGGTGGCGGCGTCGTTCCGGTCTCGGCGGTGGTCGCCAACGCCGACGTGCTCGGGGTGCTCCGGCCCGGCGAGCACGGCTCGACGTTCGGCGGCAACCCGCTCGCGTGCGCGGTCGGCATCGCCGTCGTGGACCTGCTGAGGTCGGGCGAGTTCCAGGAGCGGGCCCGGGAACTGGGCGCGCTGCTGCACTCGTCGCTGGAGCGAATTGGTGGGTCGTGGGATCACCGCGGTACGGGGACGGGGCCTCTGGGCCGGCGTCGACATCGACCCCGCGCTGATGACCGGCCGCCAGGCGTGTGAACGGCTCATGGCCGCCGGGGTGCTCGCCAAGGACACGCACGGCTCCACGATCCGACTCGCTCCGCCACTGGTGGTCACCGAGGACGACATCCGGTTCGCCATGCGGCTGCTTCGCCGAGGTGCTCCCCGCCTGATCTTGCGCCGTCTTGCCGCGCTAGAAGTCACTTCCAGGGCAGTTCCCGCGCGGAAAGTGCCCTCGAAGTGGCTGTCCAGTGGCAGCGAGACACGCAAGATCAGTGCTCGAGCAGCGGAAGCGGGCGGTTACGACAGTGAGTCGATGCGGGACATTTCCTCGTCGGTGAGCGCGAAGCCGTACACGTCGAGGTTGGTCGCTATCCGTTCCGGGTGTCGCCGACTTCGGGATCACGACGATGTCGTGCTGGAGGTGCCAGCGCAGCACCACCTGTGCCGGCGTCACGCCATGCGCTGCAGCGATGCTGGCCAACGTGTCGGAGCGCAGGTCGCTGCGCTTGAACGGGCTGTAGCCCTCGAGCACGATGCCCCGCTCCCGGTGCTCGGCCATGCGCTTCGGGTCGTGCTGGAACGGGCTCCACGGCAACTGGTTGAGGGCCGGCGCCTCACCGGTCTCGTTGATGAGCCGGTCGAGCTGAGCGGTGCTGAAGTTGCTCACCCCGACCGCGCGGGCGAGGCCGTCCGCGCGCGCGGCGAGCATTTCCTGCCAGGTGCTGACGATGTCCTTCACTTTCGGCGGCCAGTGGATGAGCCACAGGTCGACCGCGGCCACATCCAGCGCGCGCAGGCTCGCCTGGAGGGTCTCCCGGCCGCGACCGGCCCGCTCGGGCGGAAGTTTGGTGGTGACGAAGACCTCCTCGCGGGGCAGCCCGCTCTCGCGAAGGGCGCGCCCGACCTCAGCCTCGTTGCCGTACACCGTGGCTGTGTCGATGTGGCGGTACCCGACCTGCAGCGCGTACCGGATCGCGTCGTAACCCTTGCGCCCGCTCAGCTGCCAGGTGCCAAGCCCCACGCGTGGAAGCTCGACACCGCCCGCGAGGGTCACCGTGGTGGTCAGACTCATGCTGCCGATTCTGCCCGAGCCACGATGAACCGCCGCGATGCGGTCCGTCAGCGCGGGTGCGCGGAGTGTAAGGAGGGAGTCCCTCCTATGACCGAATCCGTTTGGAGGGCGTCCTTCCTTACCTCGGGGCCAGGGCGCGCACGTGCTCGGCGACCGCCGACGGGTCCTGGCCGGGCACCGGCAGCAGGAGCATCGCGGTAGTGGTGACCCCGTTGTCGACGTAGCGCTGCACGTGCGCCTTGATCTGCTCTGGTGTGCCGTGCACCACCAGCGCGTCGGCAACCTCGTCCGGAATCGATGCGGTGGCGGACTTGCGGTCACCCTCGGCCCAGTACTTCCACATTGGACCAAGCGCCTCGGATCGGCCGAGCCATTCGTGGAAGGCCCGATACACGGGAACCGTCATGTAGCCGGCGATGGCCATCTTGGCCACGGACCGGGCAACATGACGTCATCGGTCGGGCAGACGAAGATGCGGGCCACGATCTCCTTGTCCGGTCCACCCTGGTGCACGTACGGAGTGACCTTCGGTACATCGTCGGCACTGAGCCAGTTGATGATGGCGCCGTCGGCCTCTCTGCCAGCGAGCTTGAGCATGCCCGGCCGCAGCGCGGCGATCAGCAGCTTCGGCTGGATCTCCGGCACGAGCAGGAGCCGGAAACCGTCCACAGTGAACGTGTCGTAGGTCTGCGTCACCTTCTGGCCGGTCAGCGCGACACGCAGGAATCGCACGACGTCCCGGATCCGCTCGTACGGCCGGTCGAAGGGGATCCCGTTCCACTTCTCGACGATGACGTTCGACGAGGTACCGATGCCGAGCGCGACCCGGCCGGGCGCGGCGTCGGCGAGCGAAGCCGCGCTCTGCGCGATGGTCGGCGCGCCCCGGGTGAAGGCCGGCACGATCGCGGTGCCGAGGCGCAGCGACGGCGCCCAGGCGGAGGCCAGCGCGAGCGGGGTGAACGCGTCCGAACCACCGGCCTCGGCTGACCACACCTCGCTGTAACCGAGCTCCGGCAGAGACGCGATCAGTTCCCGCTGCGCGTGCAGCGGCACTCCGGTGAGGGGGATGGTCAGGCCGTACGTGCCCATGAGGCCACCTTTCGCTCCGGGACGTCCCGCGCGTACATTGCACCGGGAGTGCATATTGCTGCTGGCCGTACCATACCGCCCCGACCGCAGGAGACTCCATGACCGGACTCGCAGAACGCGATCCGTCCTCGCCGCTCGTCCCTCGCGGCTCGGACTACCCGCGTGAACCCCGCGCCGCGATCGTGACCGGAGCAAGCCGTGGCATCGGGCTCGCCATCGCCGAGGCGCTGGTGAACCGAGGCGACAAGGTCTGCATCACCGGCCGCAACGCCGAACCGCTCGCCGAGGCGGCGGCGAGCCTCGGTGCGGACTCAGCCATCTATGTCGCGGGCAAGGCGCACGACACCGCGCATCAGGACGAGGTCGTGTCGAAGACCCTGGAGACGTTTGGACGCATCGACTTCCTGGTCAACAACGTCGGTACGAATCCGGTCTACGGTCCCATGCTCGACCTCGACGTGGCCGCGGTGCGCAAGATTCTCGATGTGAATCTGGTCTCGGCCTTCGAGTGGACCCAGAAGGTCTACCGCGCCTGGATGAAAGACAACGGCGGCGCGGTGGTGAACGTGGCCTCGGTGGCGGCGCTGCGGCCGGCGCCAGGGCTTGGCCTGTACGGCCTGTCCAAGGCGGCGATGAAGTACCTCACCGAACAGCTCGCGGTCGAGCTCGGTCCGACGATCCGGGTGAACGCGGTCGCGCCGGCGGTGGTGAAGACGGTCTTCGCCCGCGCGCTGTACGAGGGTCGCGAGGCGGAGGTGGCGGCGCGCTACCCGGCCGGGCGGCTCGGTGTGCCGTCCGACGTCGGCAACGCGGTGGCGTACCTGCTCTCCGACGAGGCGAGCTGGATCACCGGCCAGACCTGGGTGCTGGACGGCGGTGCCACGCTCAAGGGCGGCGTCGGGTAGGCCGCTTGCCTAGGGTGAGCACGGTCAGGGGCGGAAGGCGGCGTAGAGCGAGCGCAGCCGTTCGGTGAGCTCGGCGCCGCCGAGCACCGGGTCGGGCGCGGGCAGCTGACGCAGCACCAGGTCGACGTCGGTGACGAGGGCGGGTGGCCGGGGCGGCAATGGGACGGGTGCGACCCAGAACCGGCCCACGGTTTCGGCCAGATCCGGGCTGCTCATGTCGTGCAGTGCCGCCGTGGCACCGATGGCTCGAGGTGGGGCGGGCTCGTGCTTGGGCTTCGCCGGGCGGCGGTTTCGCCTTGCCCTTGGTAGCTGCCCCGCCCTCGGTGGCACGGAGCGCGCGCAGGTTCGTCAACAGGGTCTCTCGGTCGCGGCCGCGCCAGTGCAGGATCTGGAACGGATCGGCGTCGAACGCCTCGGCCAGCAGGTAGAACGTCGCTGCTATGTGCTTGCATGGCATGCCCCAGTCGGGGCACGAGCACGACATCGCGAGGTCGCTGGAGCGGGTCGGGAACAGCGGCGCGTCAGCGGCGACGAACGCCTCCTCGATCTGGGTCGGCATCTCGCCGGCCAGCAGCCGAGCGAGAAACAGCGCCTGGCTCGCCATCGCCTGCTCGATCCGGGTCCAGGTTGGATGGTCGTACGCGTGGAGCTTGATGTCCACCGTGTACGGTACCGGCCGCGAACCCTGCACCCTTGACGCAACCGAGCCGGGCAGGATGTCGAGCGAGAGCACCTGGCCGGCGCGGGCGTAGCTGCGGCCCCGGGTGAGCCGGGAGGCCATTTCGAACGACTCGAGCACGGCGAGGAACCGCTTGGACCACCAGGACTCGCCGATCGCGCCGCGGGTGCTCTGCGCCTTGAGCCCACCCTCGACCCGGATCGTTGGGCCGTACCGCTCGAAACCGCCCGGTCTCGTCATTCCACCACCGCCCCGGCCTCGAGCGCGAACAGCTCGCGAAGCTCCGATGTGGACATCTCGGTGATCCAGCTCTCGCCGCTGCCGACGATCTTCGCGGCGAGACCCCGCTTGTCCCGGATCATCGCGGAGATCTTCTCCTCCACGGTGCCGGCGCAGACGAACTTGCGGACCTGGACGTTGCGGGTCTGGCCGATCCGGAACGCGCGGTCGGTGGCCTGATCCTCGACGGCCGGATTCCACCATCGGTCGACGTGCACGACATGGTTGGCGGCGGTGAGCGTGAGGCCGGTGCCGCCCGCCTTGAGCGAGAGTACGAACAGCGGCGGCGAGGCCGGGTCGGCGGCCTGGAACCTGGCCACCATCGCATCACGGTCCGCCTTCGCCACGCCGCCGTGCAGGAACAGCACCTCGCGGCCGAACCGCGCCGACAGGTGGCCACGAAGCATCCCGCCGAACTCGGCGTACTGCGTGAACAGCAACGCCCGCTCGCCGGTGGCGAGGACCTCGTCGAGAATCTCGTCGAGCCGGGCGAGCTTGCCGGACCGGCCGGCGAGACGGGTCCCGTCTCGAAGCAGCTGGGCGGGGTGGTTACAGACCTGCTTGAGCTTGGTCATGGTGGCGAGCACCAGGCCGCGGCGCTCGATGCCTTCGCTGGACTCGATGCTGGCCATCATGTCGTCGACGACGGCCTGGTAGAGCGAGGCCTGCTCGGCGGTGAGGTTGCAGACGACCTCCATCTCTATCTTGTCGGGCAGGTCCGAGATGATCGACTTATCGGTCTTCACGCGGCGCAGGACGAACGGGCCGGTGAGCCTTCGCAGCCGTTCCGCCGCCGCCTCGTCGCCGCGCCGCTCGACCGGCTCGGCGAAGCGCACCCTGAAACTCGAGGCGCTGCCGAGCAGCCCGGGGTTGGCGAACTCCATAATGGACCACAGATCGGCGAGCCGGTTCTCCACCGGGGTTCCGGTGACGGCGATCCGGTGCCGCGCCGGCAGCCCACGCACCGCGACCGCCTGCCTGGTCGCCGCGTTCTTGATAGCCTGCGCCTCGTCGACGACCACCCGGTGCCAGCTGACGTCGGCCAGCGCCGCCCCATCCCGAGCCGCCAGCGCGTACGTGGTGATGACCAGGTCGGCGCCCGCGACGGCAGTGGTGAACTTCTTACCCTTGGCCCGTTCGGCGCCATGATGAACGTGTACCCGCAGCCCGGGCGCGAACTTGGCCACCTCCCGCTGCCAGTTGCCGACCAGCGACATTGGACAGACGAGCAGTGTCGGCTCTTTCTCGTCTGCCGTGCCACGCAGGAGGAGGGCGAGCACGGTTGCCGTCTTACCCAGACCCATGTCGTCGGCGAGGATCGAGCCCAGCCCGAGCTGCTCCAGGAAGGCGAGCCAGGCCAGTCCACGTTCCTGGTACGGCCGTAGCGTGCCGGTGAAGCCATCCGGCGTCGGTACCGGCACCAGCCGACGGTCGACCTGGCCGGCCAGCAGGTCACCGAGGGGGCCGTCGGCGGTCACGGACACGACCGGCAGCCCGGCCGGTCCGTCCGCTGTGGACAGTCCGGCGTGGAGCAGGTCGGCGACGGTCATCTGACCGGTCGACGTGATCATCTTGAGTCCGGCAGCGAGGCGCTTCGCGTCCAGTTCGACCCACTGTCCGCGTAGCCGTACCAATGGCGCGTTCAGTTCCGTCAGCGCCTTGAGCTCAGCATCGGTGAGCGGCTCGTCGCCGAGCGAGAGCTGCCATTGATAGTCCACAAGGGACTCCAGGCCCAGCGCGCTCTTGGACGCCACGGCGCCGGGGGCGGTGGGGGAGGAGGCCGACAGGCGTGCGCCCAGCCGTGCCCGGGGCTTGCTCCACCAGCCCGGCAGCAGCACGCCGAAGCCGGCGCCGGCGAGCATTGGCGCGCCCTGCTGGAGGAACTTGTGCGCACCCGTGGCGTCGAGGTCGAGGCTGGAGGGCTTGGCCGTACGGAGCGAGTCATCCAGGTCGGGATAGAGCCGGCTGGCCCGGCCGAGCTCGGCGAGGAGTGTCTCCTGTGGATCCTCCAGGTGCCGGGCGAGCGCCTTGAGCGTGCCGCGGGCGCCCCAGACCCGCTCCGCGTCGACCAGCAGGCTCGGCTGGTCGGCCGCCTGGAGAGCGAAGTCGAGTCGCCACTGCTCGTCGTCGTCCCCGATGGGCTCCACCAGCCGGAAGCAGGCCCGTACCCGGCCGGCAACCGCATCGCGCTGCCACTGGCTAAGTGCGTCGGCAAGCTCCTGCGCCGCCTTCCGGCTGATGCCGACGGTCCGGGCGGTACCGGTCAGCCCGGCCAGCCAGGCGCGCCAGGGTCGGCCTCGTCTCGGCGTGCGGCGTGCCGGCTCGGCCGCTCGTTGCTTCGGGACGCGGCCCCGGTGCCGATCGCCAGCCGGGCGGCCGCGTCAACGAGCGCGTCGATGGCGGCGGCAACGACGGTCGGCGCTGATGCACCGTCGGCGCGGGCGGACGGTGGTAGTCCGAGCACGAGCGCCTGTGCCCAGACCGCGTCCGGGCCGGTCAGTACTGGCCGCCAGACGGCGCGACTCGGCGCCTCGTGGTGGCTTCGCGATGTCAGACTCCGGCCCGGCGAGGCAGCTCGATGCCGGGAAGCAGTCGTCCGCGGGCCACCAGGTCGTGGGCGAACGCGGCGACGTGGATCAGGTGCCGGGTCGACGCGCCGAGCACGGTGTCGTCCACGTCGTCCGGAGCCGCCGACGGCGGCGAGGACCGTCAGTGCCTCGTCCGGGTCGAAGGTGAGCGTCGGCACCCGCCACGACGCCGAGCGTCACGGCACCGCGGCCGTCCTGGGGTACCTCGTCCCGGACCAGCTCCGGGGAGTCCAGCGGGACCCGAGCGCGGGTGGGCAGCGACAGGGTGGTGACGCCGGCCAGCGGATCGCTTTTCGATCCGGCGGCGGCGACGTCGGCGAGGTCCTCCACCGAGGCGGCGAACGGGTGATCGGCGGCGCGAGAGCCGGTCCGCGCAGCGAGCGAGTCCTCGCCCCACAACGTGAGCCCGTCCCGCCACAGCGCATGGATCACGAACAAACTCGCCCACCTCCCCGCGCCAGCATAGGGCGGAGCCCGGCTCAACCCGGCGCCCCGTCCGGCGCGCCGGCGGGTGCGCCCGACTCGAGATCATGACGCGTTTCAGCCCGGGGAGCGGGCGGAAACTCGTGCCGATGATTCGTGAGGTCTTGGACGAGGTCGGTGCGGAGATCGACTATCCGATGTGGAGGGGCGCGCCCTCAGCCGGCGCGAGCTTGCCGCCCCGTACCAGCGCCAGCACGACGACACCGGCAACGACGAGGAACGCCGCACCCCAGGCGAAACCGACCTGGAAGCTGTGCACCATCGCCTCCACCTGCAGCGTCGGAGTGGGCGCGTGGCTGGTCGCGTAGCTGGTCGCCGCCGACAGGGCGATCGCGCTCAGGGCCGCGGTGCCGAGTGACCCACCGACCTGCTGGCTGGCGCTCACCACGGCGCCGGCCGCACCCGCGTCGTGCGGATCCACGCCGATAGCGCCACGTTCCCCAGCGGCACGAAGATCAGGCCCGAGCCCGACGCCCATCACGATCTCGGCCGGGAACGCGGTGGTCCAGAACGCGTCCTCGAGCCCGATCCGGGTGAACAGCAGCAGGCCACCGGCGGCGACGAAGGCGCCGACTGCCATCAGTGGCTTCGCCCCGAGGCGGGTCAGCAGGGTGGTGGCGAACGGGAAGGCGAGGAAGATGCCGGCGGTCATCGGCAGCGTGGCCAGCCCCGCCTCGAGCGGGGTGTACAGCAACACGCCCTGGAAGTAGTACGTCATGAACAGCGCGGCGCCGATCAGGCCGGCGCCGGTCAGCAGCGACGCGGCGTAGGCCCCGCCGCGGGTGCGGTCGAGCACGATCCGCAGCGGCAGCAGCGGGTGCGAGGAGCGCAACTCGACGACGACGAACGCGGCGATCAGCGCCAGCGAGCCACCGATGAAGACCCAGGTCAGTCCGGCGTCCCAGCCGTACTGGGGGTCGGCCGCCTTGGTGAAGCCGTACACCAGGCCGGCCAGGCCGAGCGTGATCAGCACCGCGCCGGGCACGTCGTAGCGGGTGTTGCCGTGCGCCCGGCTCTCGTGCAGGCCGCGCAGGCCGAAGGCGCCGGCGATGAGCGCGATCGGGATGTTCACCAGCAGGCACCAGCGCCAGTCGAGGTACTCGGTGAGCACGCCGCCGAGCATCAGGCCGACCGCGGCGCCACCGCCGGCGATCGCGCCGTAGACGCCGAACGCCCTGGCGCGCTCCCGCGGCTCGGTGAACAGCACCGTCAGCAGGGCCAGGCTCGCCGGGGCGAGCAGCGCGCCGAAGGCGCCCTGCAGGGCCCGGGCGGCGAACAGGGTCTCGCCGTTCTGGGCGATGCCGCCCAGCGCGGTGGCGAGGGCGAAGCCGACGATGCCGACGCAGGAAGGTGCGCTTGCGGCCCCAGTAGTCGGCGATGCGGCCGCCGAGCAGCAGCAGGCCGCCGAAGGTCAGCGTGTAGGCGGTCACCACCCAGGACCGGTCCGCGTCGGAGATGCCGAGCGCGGCCTGCGCATGCGGCAGGGCGATGTTCACGATGGTCGCGTCCAGCACGACCATGAGCTGTGCCACCGCGATGATCGCGAGGGCGACCCAGCGCTTCGGGTCGGGTCGGTCAGACGGTGTGGTGATGGCGATATTGCCGCGTTCGACAACACTCGTCACGGAAGCTTCCCCTCGTCGCTGGGACCTCTGCCCCGACGTACATGCCAATGTGGCACAGCTGTGCCACTTGCACACTAACGTCAAGTGGCACGGGATGCCAGTTTGAGATTTGCGTCACGTTCACTCATGCCCGCCACGAATCCTGCAATTGGTGACCAATTGCGCTGCCTGGCGCCAAGTGGTGCCCAGTAGGTGACCAATTGCGCGAGGGGACTGAGTGGAGGTGGGGAAGATCAGGCGACGGTCTGGAGTTCGCGGGTGGTGTTGTTGAGGCGGCGGCCACCGTCCTCGGTCACGGTCACGATGTCCTCGATCCGAACTCCGAACCGACCCGGCAGGTAGATGCCGGGCTCGATCGAAAAGCACATGCCGGGTACGAGCGGCTGCTGCTCACCCTCGACCAGGTACGGCGGCTCGTGCGTGGACAGCCCGATGCCGTGCCCGACCCGGTGGATGAAGTACTCGCCGTAGCCGGCGTCGGAGATGACCCGGCGCGCTACCCGGTCGATCTCCTGGCAGGTCACGCCCGGCCGAACCGCTTCGAACGCGGCCTGTTGCGCTTGCCGCACGATCTCATAGACCGTACGGACCTCCGGGCTCGGCTCGCCGACGCTGACCGTGCGACTGGTGTCCGAGCCGTACCCGTCGCGTAGGCCACCGAAGTCGAGCACGACGGTGTCACCCGGCTGGATGGTGCGGGAGCCGGCCCCGTGGTGCGGGTTGGCCCCGTTGGGACCGGAAGCAACGATGGTGAAGTCCACTTGGGAGTGTCCGTGCTTGAGCAGCAGCGCGGCGAGGTCGGCCGCGACTTCGTTCTCCGTACGGCCAGCGAACCGTGCCGTAAGAATGTCCACAAAGGATGCGTCGGCACCCGCGCCGGCCGCACCCAGTAGGGCCAACTCGCGCTCGTCCTTCACCGCCCGCAGCATCGGCAGTCCATCCGTGAGGCTCAGGTACGACGAGCCGGGCATCGCGCGCTGGAGCCCGAGCAGATGCAATGCCCAGGCGCTGTCGGAGATCGCGTACCGACTATCTCCGTCCAGAAGGGACGCAGTCGCGGCGTACGGGTCCGAGCCGTCGAGCCAGTCGACCATGGCCATGGCGGGCGCACCGGCGGCCTTCTCCGCCTCCGGCCGCTCCAGGCGCGGCACCACCAACGTCGGATCCCGCCCAGCGGCGAGCACGAGCGCGGTCAGCCGTTCCGTCACCGCGGGAGGCGCGTAGCCGCAGAGGTAGACCAGGTCGGGTCCCGGGGTGATGACCAGTCCCGGTGAAGCCCGCGTCGGCGGCGGCCGCCAAGGCGCGCTGCATCCGGTGGGCGTAGTCGTCGGAAGTGAACGTGTGCGGCATGCCCCGATGCTACGGCCGGCGCGCGCAGGCTAGGGCAGGTGCGACACCGGCACCGAGCGCAGCGGGGCGGGTCCCACGGGCGCTGGCTGTCCCTTCACCCAGGCCGAGGCCTCGGCGGCGGCCTCGCGGCGGGTCCGTCCCGTGGTCTCGAGCAGCGGGCTCGCCTCGAGCTCGACGACAAGCCCGCGAGCGGAGACAACCCGCCACACCGAGGCGAACATGGTGTCGTCGCCAACGAATGCCGCCGCAGTCGTCAGCGACCCGTCGCGCAATCGGTACCGCAGCGACACTGGCCGCACCGGCACCCCGGCGTCGATCGCGGACTGCAGGGTGGCCGGGTAGAACCGACCCTGGGTCCGGCCGCACCAGGTGCTGCCCTCGGGAAAGGCGAGCACGCTCTCCCCGCCCCGGAGCGTGCTGGCGATCTCGGCCACCGTCGCGGGCAGGCGGCGCAGCCGCATCCGGTCGATGAACAGGGTGCCGCCGCGGGAGGCCAGCAGCCCGATCACCGGCCAGCTCCGGACCGCGGACTTGGCCAGCACGCGCATCGGCTCCACCGCGAGCAACGTCGGAATGTCCAACCAGGACACATGATTCGCTGCGACAAGTGTCGCGCCACCGCCGGAGAGAACCCGGTCGGTCAGCCCGGCTTCCGGGTCGTGATCGACACCGGTGACTACGAGCCGGATCCCGCTGGCAGCCACCACCGCGCGGAACCAACGGCGCTTGGCCCCGGCGCGACCGGCGGCAGTGAGCAGCGGCACGGACAGGGCCACGCCGACCCCGGCAAAGAGGACGGTCACCAGCGCGATCACGCGGGCGATCCGCAGCGGAAGGGCCACTGCGGGCACGGTGCCCCGGCGCGGCAGACAGCCGCGCCCGCAGCCGGAGGTGGGGTCGTAGCCGCTCACGCCCGGCCGGACTCGCTCGAGCTGGGCTCGCCCAGGAAGTGACGCAGGTACCTGGTGTCGACCCGGTCCAGGGAGAGCAGCACGAAGAAGTCAGCCACATCGAAGTCGGCGTCGTGCGCCGGTTCCCCGCCGATCCACGCGCCGAGGCGCAGATAGCCGCGCAACAAGGCAGGCACGGCGGCGAGCAACTGTGCCCGGTCGGTCGTCGGTGCGGGGCCGAGCGGGTAGGGAACTCGGGGTGTCACGCGCAGCCGGGGCGGCGCGAGGTGCTTGTCCCGGACGACGGCCCACACTGACGCCGCTACGTCGCCGCCGTCCGCGACCCGGACTGAGGCGCATCCGGCGAGCCAGCGGTGGCCGTGCAGGTGCAGGTAGCGTGCGATGCCAGTCCACATGAGATTGATGACGGCGCCGCTACGGTGATCCGGGTGGACGCATGAACGTCCGGTCTCGACGATGAGGTGGCGCAGGTCGGCCAGTCCGGTCAGGTCGAACTCAGTATCGGAGTACATCCGGCCGATCGCGGCTGACCGGTGCGGCGGCAACATGCGGTAGGTGCCGACGATCTCGCCAGACCGGTCCTCGCGGATGAGCAGGTGGTCGCAGTGGTCATCGAACTCGTCGATGTCGAGACCGGAGATGGGAGTGTGCAAGCGCGCTCCCATCTCCTCGGCGAAGACGAGGTGCCGCAACCGTTGCGCGGCCGCGACCTCGGTCGGCGTGCCCGCCACGAGGATGCTGTAGCACGGTGCAGTCGCAACGGTGGGGGTGGAGGCCAGGATCTGCGAAGTGGTCATGTGCGCAGATGTACTGGGTGTCCGTGCCGCAACGGTGGCCTGAGTCCTAGCGTCTGGTGTCAATCACGTGAACGCGGGGTACCACTAGGTCGGGATTCCGGCTCGTTCCTCGGCCAGGGCGATGAGACCGCGGAAGCCGCGCTTCATGAACGTAACCGGACGGTCTACATGAGACCTTGACCAGCCTGCGGGACCGGTTCGCGAATCTGCCGCCTATCTACATCACCGAGAACGGCTGCGCCTTCCCTGATGCGGTGGGCGAGCCCGACGACCGGCGGATCGCCTACATCTCCGACCACCTGGACGCGCTCCGGCGGGCGATCGCCGACGGCGTCGACGTACGTGGATACTTCTACTGGTCGCTGCTCGACAACCTCGAATGGGCGCGCGGGTACGCGCCGCGGTTCGGCTTGGTACACGTCGATTACGAAACCCAGGTGCGCACGCCGAAGGCGAGCTACCACTGGCTGCGGTCGCAACTGCAGGAATGATCGTCGCAGGTCGCGGTGACGCGGCGCCGACTCGTTAGTGCTCTTCGTCGATGCCGGGGACGGCCACGAACTGCGGCGCCGGGTCGCTGCCATACGCTTCGTCGACGAGCGCGAGGACCTCGTCGCCGCCGTGTAACACGGTGTCGCCGGTGATCGGGAGCAGGATGCCATCCCGGCTGACCACGCTCACCCACACCCCGTCGCCGAGGTCGAGATCCCGGATGGACCGACCATCTGCGTGAGACTTCCGTTCCACCAGGTAGCGGCGCAGTCCCTGCGGCTCCTCCCGAAAGCGCATGCCTAGGCCCCAAGGCTGCGGCTCGATTGGCCGCATCGGTACGCCCGAGCGGTTGGCGATCCAGGGTACGAGGCCGCCTTGGACAAGCACGGAGAAGAGCACTACGACGAAGATCACGTTGTAGATCAGTTCAGCATCGGGCGCATCGGCAACGAAGACAAAGGTGCCGAGAAGAATGGGTACCGCGCCCTTGAGCCCGGACCACAGGACGAAGACCTTCTCGCCTCGCCGTAGTTCGACCGGCAGGAGCAGCGGGCCGACCACGAGCGGGCGCACCACGAGCGCCAGCAAGGCGGCGAGCACGATGCCGATCCACCACGCATTGGTCGTGACGACAGTCGTCAAGTGGATCGTCAGACCAAGCACGGCGAAGGCGACGATCTCGGCCAGGCTGGCGATCGAGGCATGCACCCGGCGGATCTCACCCTTGTAGGGGGCGGGCACGTCGCCGAGCATGATGCCGGCGATGAAGACGGCGAGGAAACCGGAGCCGTGTGCGACCGTTGCCACGCCGTAGATCAACGCGACCGCTGCCATCGTTCGCAGTGGATAGAGTGCCTCGCTGGGCAACAGCGTCCGCTGGGTGACCCAGACCAAACCGGCGCCGAGCAGCAGGCCGACACCCGCACCCACCACCATTTGCACGAGGAACTCGCCGGCCCCGTTAAGATCGCCTGCTGCCCGCCGACCCCGGTTTCCAGCACCGCGACGAGGCTCGCCATGAGCGCGATGCCGACCGGGTCGTTAGCGCCAGACTCGCCCTCGATGATGGTGCCGGAACGGCCGGTCACCTCCTGCTTGCCGAGCACGGAGAAGACCACGGCCGGATCGGTCGGTGCCAGCGCGGTACCGAGCAGCAGCGCGGCGGTCCAACCGAAGCCGAGGGCATAGTGCGCGAGGAGGGCCACGCGCGCCGGCGGTGAGGAACGTGCCCGCGATGCCAACGCTTGCGATCGCTCCGCTCGCGGCGCGGAATCGCCGCCACCCGATGTGCATCCCGCCGTCGAAGAGCACGAAGATCAGCGCGACCGTCACGATGCGCTGCACGATCTCCGGCGTCAACTGTCCCGAGCGAGGGCACGAGGTCGGAGGCGACGGCGGCGCCCACGAGGAACAGTGCCGGTGCGGGAACCCGAATGGCGTCGCTGAGCCGGCTGGAGAAGAGCGCGACGAAGCCCGCCGCGGCGACCGCCGTGATGATCAGGCCGAACGTCAGCACATCCTCCACAGCGGCTCCCGACTCGGCAGCTAGGCGCGCCGCTTCGCGCGCAGGAACGCGCGGAGCTTCGTCAGCGGCCAGGCGGTGATCACGTCGTCGACGGTCAGCCAGGCCCGCTGCGCCTGTGCCACACCGAACCGCAGATGTCCCAGGTGGACAGTCGAGTGGGTGTCGGTGTTGATGGCGAACTTCACGCCGTGTCGCTTGGCCCGCAGGATCAGGTCGTCCGGAAGGTCGAGCCGGTCCGGGTAACTGTTGATCTCCATGGCGGTCCCGGTCCGGCCGGCGGCCGCGAAGACCGCGTCCCAGTCGGCCTCGACCGGCGCGCGGCGACCGATCTGGCGGGTCGTCGGGTGGCCGATGATGTGCACGTACGGGTTCTCGCAGGCCCGCACGAACCGCCGCGTCATCTCCGCCGCCGACTGGGTGAAGTGCGAGTGCACCGAGGCCACGCAGACGTCGAAGCCGGAGAGGAAGTCCGCGTCCCAGTCGACCTCGCCGTCCGGGTCGATGTTGAGCTCGGTGCCGTGCAGCACGGTCATCTTTCCGCCGGCCAGCGCGCGGATCTGCTCGCGCTGGGCCAGCATCTTGGCGTCGGTCATCCGCTGCATCGGCAGGTTCTTGGCATGGTCGGTGACCGCGTAGTACTTCAGACCGCGGCTCGCGTGCCGCGGCGAGCATCTCCTCCAGTGTGGACACTCCGTCGGTGAGCGTCGGTGTGCGTGTGCAGGTCGCCCCGGATGTCCTCGACGGTGACCAGGTCCGGCAGCGTGCCGTTCAGCGCCGCGTCGACCTCGCCCCGGTCCTCCCGCAGCGTCGGCGGGATCCAGGCCAGGCCGAGCTGCGCGTAGACCTCCTCCTCGGTCTCCGACACGACCAGGGCGCCGTCGTCGACCCGGAACAGGCCGTACTCGGAGAGCTTCAGTCCCTTTCGGACGGCGATCTCCCGGACCCGTACGTTGTGCTGCTTGGAGCCGGTGAAGTACTGCAGCGCCGCGCCCCACGACGCGAGCGGCACCACCCGGAGGTCGACCTGCAGGCCCGCCCGTCGTCCGGACCGACGTCTTCTTGTCGCCGCGCACGATCACCTCGGCGACGAGGGGCAGCTCGGCGAACGCCGCCATCAGAGGGCGCGGGTTCTCGGCGGCGGCCAGGATGTCGACATCGCCGATCGTTTCCCGCATCCGGCGCAGCGAGCCGGCGTAGGTGCACCGCAGGCATCCGGGTACGGCGGAGAGCGCATCGACGATCTCCTCGGCCACGCTCATCGCGGTGTCGATCTGCACCCGGCCGGTCTGCGCCCGGGCCAGCTGGATGCCGTGCAGCAGGTTCTCGGCGGTCTTGGCGCCGAACCCGCGCAGCCCGGCCAGCCGACCCTCGGCGATCGCCTCCTCCAGGCCGGCGACCGAGTCGATGCCCAGCTGCTCGTAGAGCACCATGGCCTTGCGTGGCCCGAGGCCGGGCACCACGGTCATCGCCCGAACCCCGGCCGGGATCTTCGCCCGCAGCTTCTCGATCGCCGCCACCGAGCCGGTCTGGAGGAACTCGACGATCTTCTCCGCGATGGACGCGCCGACCCCCGGGATCGCCTGCAGCGCCTTGGCATCCATCGCGGACACGTCGCCGTGGTGTCCGGCCACCGCCCGGGCGGCCTTCTCGTACGTCCTGGCCCGGAACGCGTCGCCACCGGTGATGGCGAGCAGGTCGGCGTACTCCTCGAGCAGAGCTCGCGACGGTGTCGTTCGCGCGCGGCATTCGGTCAGTCTACGAACGGGCCGACCGGGCGACGCATGAGATCAGCGTGGGTCGTTGATGAGGCCGGGGTTGGCGGCGAGGAACTGCTCGACCGTGTCCGACCGTACGGCGGCGAAGTAGGAGGCCTGGATCGGCGCGAGCGACTCGCCGATGTACCCGCTGCCGCCGATCACCGAGCCCCCCGGGCAGCCCGACCAGGGTGACCGCCTCGGGACGGAGGTTGCGCAGCGCGTAGGCGTACTCATGGATCTTCCGGCCACGCAGGTCGAGGGTGAGCACCTGGCCGACCGCCTGCACCACGTACGGCGCGACGAACGGGAAGTTCGAGCAGGTCGAAGCTGAAGATCTTGCGTGATCATCGCCTTGACGATCTGGCGGTGATGGCGCTCGCGGTCGTACGCCCCTTTGGGCAGGCTGTACCGCTGGCGGGCGTAGTCCAGCGCCTGCCAGCCGTTGAGGTGCTGCATGCCCACGGGATAGTGCTGGAACGGGCCGCCGGATCGCAACCGTGTCCCTGCCGTCGGGTGGACCGACGTGGATCGAGGTCACCGGGTAGTCGACGTAGATGTCGATGCCGCCGATCACGTCGACGAGCTTGGCCAGGCCGGTGAAGGTGAGCAGCCCGCCGGCGTCGAAGTGGCTGATGCCGGTGTAGGCGCTCACGGTCTGCGCCAGCAGCGCGAAGCCCTGGCGGGTGTTCTGCTGGTTCGTGCCTGGGACCCGACTGCCGTACGTCATGGCGTGGGTCAGCTTGGTGAAGTCGGCGCCGGAGCCGGACGGGCCGAACGCCGGGACGTTCACCAGCAGGTCGCGGGGGAGCGAGGTGATGTATGCCTTGGTCAGGTCGGCGTTGATGTGCATGACCATGACCGCGTCGGAGTGCGGGAGCGAGCCCGGTTGCAACTCCCGGGTGTCCTCACCGGCGATCAGGATGTTCAGCGGGCCCTTGATGTCGGCGCCGTCTGGCGGCGTGTTGTCCGGCTGCGGTGCGGTGGTCGGGGACGCACTGGCGGTCGGAGACGCCGTGCCGACGCCGAACAGGTCGGCTTGCGGGATGGACCGGTCGACCTGGTCGATCGAGCAGCCGGAAGCCGACGAAGGCGCCGGCGGCGAGCAGCACAGCGATCGCGGTCAACCCGGCCACGAGTCGACTCTGAACCTTGACCACGACGCCCCTCCCGTTGTGTTCCTAGCACCGTGTTCCTAGCACCGCGAGGCTCCACCGTATAGAGACATGCGTGCGTCGTGTGGCCCGGCAGCGACCGACACGCGGAACCCGGTGTGACATGTCGCGGCTGGGTGTGCTCAGAACGACGCAGACCCGCCCGCTCGTCGCGCTCCATACACGTGAAAGTCGCGGCAGTCGGAAGGAGTAAGCAGATGCGTACCAAGATCAGCCCTGCCCGCCGGCTCTCGGCGTGGCTCATCCGCGCGTTGGAGACCCCAGCCACGAGTGTCGTCCCGCCGCTGCGGGACTACCCGGTCGCCGGCCCGCCGCGGTCCGGCCCAACACATTGATGGACGGTCGGTTCAGGTCCGCCGGAACTGTCGGCCCGCGCGCATAGAATTCGGTCGCACGGGGGAGGACGAATGGATCGCGACAAAGAAATGGAAGAGTTCCGGCGGATGCGGCTGGTTGCCGAGGTTGACCGCATCAACGGGCTCCTCGCCGACTATAGGCGACACTCCGACTATTACCGTCGGCGACTGGACCTACCTGAACCACCTGATCGGACGGATCGGGGCACGCCTCGGCGAGCCGGAACCGGAGGCACCACGATGGAGCTAGACCTTGATGCGGAGCGTGAGGCCCTGCACGCCAACCTGCGGCGGCGGTGCGACATCTGGATCGCTGAATACGAAGAGCTGCTCGCGAGCGAGACCAACCGGTACTTCCGCGAGTTGCTGATCGAGCAGATTGAGAGAGACGAAGGCCACGCGCGCCGAGAATGAGCTGGCGATTGAGGCTCATCACCGTGCGATGGCTCTCGAACAACAGAGAGTGAGCGAATGGTTGCGCGCCCGGCAGGATTCGAACCTGCGGCCAACTGCTTAGAAGGCAGCTGCTCTATCCACTGAGCTACGGGCGCCCGATGCGGCTCAGCGCGAGACTATCGCTCACGCGCGGGCCGACGTTACAGGCTTGAAAAAGGTTGCATGGACAAAACGTACATTGCACGCTCGGGGCTTTTCCGATCAGCCCGGAGCCGCTAGGTTCCTCGTGTGCAGGTGACGCGGGCCACGTTCATTCCACTCTTGACATCAGCGCACTCCGATCGGGTAGATCCGTCGGCGGTGCGCGAAGAGTGCTTCGGTGACCTTACCGTCGTCTATACGTTCGGCCCTGATTTCGGCCGGCGTGTCGTCACCCACGCTGACCTCGATCAGTTACAGCTTCACCCCCGGATGCTGCGCCAGTCGGCACTGCAGCACCTCGAGGTGCTCTCCTCGCGGGCCGAGTTCCACGGTCAGCCGCCCGCGCTGATGCTGTCGTTCGAGGGTCTCGAATCCAGCCTCCTGCTCGCCAACGATTTCTGGAGCCGGCTCGAGGGCGCTGTCCCCGGTGAGCTCATCGTCGGCGTGCCCGCCCGCGACGTCGTGATCGTCACCGGTTCGCAATCGGGCCCAGGCCTGGAGAAGGCCAAGCGCTGTGTCGAACGGGTCTACTTCGCCGGCGGCGAGAACTTGATCACCCGCGGCTTGCTGGTCCGCCGTGGCGGCACGTGGGAGCCGTTCGACCGGTCGGCTCGGCCCAGTGGCCGCCCCACCTTTGGTCCGGCACACCAGCACGGCGTGGGCCAGCCGCCGCGCCAGTACCAGGAGCACCCGTCCTGGCCCGGCGAGCGGGTCCCGCTGCAGCCCGCAGGTGCGAGCCGCCGGATGGCGCCCGGCCGGCAAGGACCGGTCCGCCGTCGTCCGATGTACCCGATGGCTCCGGCCGCGCAGATGGGTCTCGACTCCACCGGAGCACACCGGCTCGGCATGACCGGGTCGCAGGCACCGATCTCTGCGTTGACTGGCCAGATGATGCCGGTGCCGCGCCAAGCCCGAGCCCGCCTACCGCGATTACGCGGCCGAGGTGGCCGAGGCTGCGCAGTACTCGGCCGTGCCGTACTCCGCGATGCCGTACTCGGCTTCGCCGTACTCCATCGCTCCGCAGAGCATCGCGCCGAACGGCGTGGCCGCGCACACCATGATCCCGGCACAGCTCTCGCCGCAGAGCGTTGCTCCGTACAGCGCGATGCCCTACAGCACGTGCCGTACCCGCGGTCGATGAGCCCGCAGGACACCGGTTCGTGGTACCTGGACAAGGCGCCCGCGACCTCCCGTCGGGACGATCTGCACTCGACTGGCAGCATGCCGCGCGCCGCTTACCCCGACTACGAGGCCGCGGTCCCGGAGACATCGGCGCCGGCCTACCCAGCCTCGTGGGGTTCGGCGCCCGACCCTGTGGCGGCCGTGCGGCCAGAGTTCCGCAGCGGTCCCCGGGCGCGTTTCTCCCGCTGATCCGGCAAGCCCCGCCGGTCGCCGACCCCGCCTAGTGTTGTCCTGCGGCTGGGACTAGTTCTTGCTGTCGGTGCTCTGCTCAGTCGCGGGCTCCGTCGCGCCGAGGGCGGGGGTCGAGCGCAACCACCGATCCAGCTCGGCGAAGAGCAGCGCGCGCGCGTCGGGCCGGGACAGCGTGAGATCGTGTTTGCCACCCTCGATCTGCACGTACGTGACATCCGTCCCGAGGCCGGGCGCGTACCGTTCCATATCCTTGACGTTGAGCACCGCGTCCGCGTGATGGGCCGCCTCGGCGTACTTGCCGACGTAGCTGCGACTGGACGACGCCACCAGGACCGGTACGTCGATCGCCAACCCGCGCTGGGCCCGCCGCTGCGCGCGGCTCATGGCCCGCACCCACCCGGCATGGATCTTGTAGCCGTTCAGGGGTTTCCAGGCCAGGTCGTACGTCCACTCGCCGTGGTGGTCACTGTGGATGGTGGTCCCGTACGTGGTGCCCAGCTCCTGCCCGATGCCGGATCTTGGCGACAGCCGGCCAATCAGATTCACCAATGGCGCGAGGCCACGCTTCATCAGCCAGGGCGCGTTGAACTCGAGGAACGGGCTGTTGAGGAAGAGGCCCTGCAGCAGTGCCTCGGCCGCGCACCCGGTGCGCCCACAGGGCGGTGATCAACCCGCCGGTCGAGTGTCCATTGACGAGCACCGTGTCATGGCCGTCCTCGTCACGGATGATCCGGATCGCCTCGTCCAATTCGGGGAAGTACTCCGTGATGTCGCGGCAGAAATTGGGGGTCTGATGGCTGAGCAGGCTGCGACCGTACTTGCGCAGGTCAAGGGCGTAGAAGTCGTACCCACGCGCAGTGAAGAACTCGGCCAGGTGGGTCTGGAAGAAGTAGTCGACGTAGCCGTGCACGTAGAGCACCGCCCGCTTGGTCGGGGCCGGGGCCCGCAGCGAGACCAGGGTCGCCACGACCTCGCCCTCGGCGTCGGGTGCCAGCTCGATGCGGCGCCGCTCGTACGGGGCGCCTAGGACGTCAATCTCCACGGTCCGACGGTACGGCATCCGGTGCACGGCCGCGACAAAGCTCCTGGTCGGCAGTGTGGCGGCTGTCCACAGGGGGTCGAGTTGTCCACAGATTCTCGCCCAGGCGCCCGCGTGGTCCGTCGGCGCGGCACGCTGTGTCCGGACCGGTCCATTGTCCAGTGTGGATCAAACGGGGAGATGAGTATGTACGACACGCGAGTCCCGATCATCGGCACGGCACTGATCAAGCCAGAACGGCGGGTGATCGAAAAGACGGGCGCCGTGGTGGCGAGCTTCCGCGTCGTCTCGAACTCCCGCCGCTACGACAAGGCGACCGAGCAGTGGGTCGACTCGGGGATGTTTCGGATCCGAGTGAACTGCTGGCGCCGCCTGGCCGAGCACGTGGTGGCGTCGATCAGCCCGGGTGATCCGATCTTCGTGTATGGCCGGATCTTCACCCGGGAGTGGAAGACCGACCAGGGCGAGCTGCGGGTCAGCTACGAGATCGACGCCGACACAGTGGGACATGACCTGTCCCGCGGTGTCGGCATGTTCACCAAGATGCGGTACGAGGGCCCGAACTCGGTCGTCGAGGACGAGGAGAGCAACACCCGGATCAGCGGTGAGGTCTCCTATCCGTTCGGCGAAGGTGCTCAGGGTGCCGATCCGTACGGCGATGGCGACGGCTCCGATGTACCCACGGAGACCGCTGCCGACGCGCTGGCGATCCTCCGGGAGGCGGGGCTCTCGCCCGACGGCGACCTCGCTGGTGGGCCCGGCGACGAGGACGAAGCCGACGAGGACGAGCTCGTCGGTGCCAGTGCAGGCCGTCGCCGGCGCGGGCGGTAGTCCCGCGGATCGAACCCTCCCAGCACCGGTGTGGGCGCGTGGTTGGCTGGGCCACGCCCCACACCGGCTCTGCTTCTGGCCCTCGCTCCGCAGTGAGGATGTGCTCCGCGGCTCTTGACCCGCCGTCTTCCCGCGTCGCTCCGCTCGTTCCTCGCCGCGCTCCTTGGCCCAGACGACGGCGCCGCGGAGCGGGGCCAGCGCCGGAAACACCGTCAACTAATCTCTGGGCATGCGTCCGGAAGTGATCGTCGTTGGGCTCGGCACGATGGGTGCGGCCGCAGCGTACGAGCTGGCGGGGCGTGGCGTGCGGGTGACCGGGCTGGATCGATTCGCGCCACCGCACGAGCGGGGCGCGCACGCGGGTGGCTCGCGCATCATCCGAATGGCGTACATGGAAGGCCCGGCGTATGTGCCTCTGGTCCGAGCTGCCCTACCGCGGTGGCGGGAACTCGAGGCCACCGCTGGGATCGGCCTGCTGGACCAGACCGGCGGGCTGATGCTGGGGCGGCTGGATTCGTTTGCGGTCGGCGGTGCGCTGGCCACCGCCCAGGCCCAGAACCTGCCGCACGAACTGCTCGACGCGGATCAGGTACGGCGGCGGTTCCCCGCGTTCCTTCCCGGCGATGACGAGGTTGGCGTGTACGAAGAGGTCGCCGGGCTGGTCCGGCCCGAGGCGGCCATCACGACGCTGTTGCGGCAGGCGCGCGCTCGCGGGGCTGACCTTCGGCCCGATGTCGGGGTGCGCGACTGGCAGAGCGGGTCGGGCGGCGTCACGGTGCGCACCGACACTGGCGAAGAAATGCATGCCGACCGGCTGGTGCTCGCCCCGGGCGCGTGGGCACCCGACCTGATCCGGCTATCGGTGCCGCTGCGGGTGCAGCGACGGGTTCAGCACTACTGGCGTGCCGCCGACCCGGAGCTCTTCGAGCCGAGCCGGCTACCGGTCTGGATCTGGAGCTACGGGCCGGACGAGGTGGCCTATGGGCTACCGGCCGTCGACGGTTCGATCAAGGCGGCTTTGCATCACGGCAGCGAACCGGTCGACCCGAATCACGCCGCCGCTCCCGCCCGCGCGGAGGAGGTTGGCGCGATGCGCGAATGGTTGGCCACGCGGATCCCGTCGTTGGCCGAGGGCGGGTGGCTGGGATCGAAGCCGTGCCTCTACACGCTGACACCGGACGAGCACTTCGTCATCGGCCGACATCCGGATCATCCTGAGGTCGCGGTCGCATGCGGCTTCTCCGGCCACGGATTCAAGTTCGCCCCGGTGGTCGGTGAGATCCTGGCCGACCTGGTGCTCGTCGGGCAGACCCGGCACGACATCGCGCTGTTCGATCCGGCCCGGTTCGCGACCACGGTCGTGGGTTGACCATATGGTCAGTCCTGTGTCCATTGCCACAACGCCGGCGTCCACCGCCGGAGCCACGGCGTCCGGGTCCGGACGGCGGGAGTCCGCCGGAATGGTGGTGTCCAGTTCCGGAACGAGGGCGCTGCGGCGAGCGGCCACCGCTAAGGCCAAGCGGAAGGCTCGGCGACGGCGTGCCGGGGCCACCGCCGCCGGCCTGGTCGCCGGTTATCTCCTTGACGCCGCACTTGGCGACCCACGCCGGTTCCACCCGGTCGCCGGCTACGGCAAGGCGGCCGCCGCATGGGAGCGGCGCAGCTACGCCCCCGACCGCGCCGCCGGTGCCCGCCACGCGGCCGTCGCGGTCGGCGTGCCAGTACTCGTGGCGGCGGTGGCTACGGCGGTCACCTGGCGCCGACCACTGGTGCGCGCGGCGCTGGTCGCGGCAACCACGTGGGCCGTACTGGGTGGCCGTTCCCTGCGTCGCGAGGCGCGAGCCATCGCGGACTCGCTCGACGCGCACGACCTGTCCGGCGCCCGCCGGCGCCTGCCCAACCTGTGCGGCCGTGATCCGTCCACACTGGACGGAACAGAGCTGGCGCGGGCGACGGTGGAATCGGTCGCCGAGAACACGTCCGATGCCGTCGTGGCACCCCTGTTCTGGGGCGCGGTGGCCGGGCTGCCAGGGCTCGTCGGCTACCGCGCGGTGAACACACTCGATGCGATGGTTGGGCACCGCAACGAGCGCTACGCCCGCTTCGGCACCGCGGCCGCCCGGGCCGACGACATCGCCAACCTCATCCCGAGCCGGCTCACCGCGGCCCTCACCGTCGGGGCGTCACCACTCGTCGGTGGAGGCCCCGGCCGTACCGCATGGATCTGGTTCCGCGACGGGAACCGGCACCCGAGTCCGAACGCGGGGCAATGCGAGGCAGCCATGGCCGGTGCGCTCGGCGTCCGGCTGGGTGGGCGCAACGTCTACTTCGGACACACCGAGGACCGGCCAAGCCTCGGCGACGGTAGGACGCCGGTGGCGCTCGATATCCATCGGTCGGTCCGCCTCTCCACGACCGTCGGTGCCGCGGCGCTGGCCTTGGCGGCGATCCGGGCGCTGACCGGCCCCTGGTGGCGGCTGCTCGTTGCCCTTCGGCGGGGTAGGAGGTGACGGCAGGCGGGCTGCTTGTCGCGGGCACCCACTCCGACGCCGGCAAGAGCGTGCTCACGGCCGGCATCTGTCGTTGGCTGCGACGCCGGGGCGTACGGGTGGCGCCGTTCAAGGCGCAGAACATGTCCAACAACTCGGCCGTGGCGATCAGCGTGGTGGACGGCGTACCAATGGCCGGCGAGATCGGCCGGGCGCAGGCGATGCAGGCGGCCGCCTGCGGGCTCGCCCCCGACGTGCGCTTCAACCCGGTACTGCTCAAGCCCGGCTCCGATCTCACCAGCCAGGTGGTCCTGCTCGGTACGGCCGTGGGCTCCGTCAAGGCAGACGACTTCGACGACATGCGGGCCCGCGTCGCGCAGACCGCGCGCGCGAGCCTCGCGCAGCTGCGGGCGGAGTACGACGCGGTGATCTGCGAGGGCGCGGGCAGCCTCGCCGAGATCAACCTGCGGGCACACGACTACGTCAACCTTGGTCTGGCCCGGGCGGCGAACCTGCCCGCCATCGTGGTGGGTGACATCGACCGCGGCGGCGTGTTCGCGTCCCTGTTCGGCACGCTCGCCGTGCTCGACCCGGCCGACCAGGCGCACGTGGCCGGCTTTGTCATCAACCGGTTCCGCGGCTCGGCGGAGTTGCTCAAGCCCGGGCTGGAGTCGCTCACCGCCATGACCGGTCGTCCCACCTACGGGGTGCTGCCCTTCGAAGCCGAGCTGTGGCTCGACGGGGAGGACTCGCTGGCGTACGGCAGTGTGCTCGGTCGCCCGGGTGCGCCGTACGGCACGCAGTGGCTGCGGGTCGCGGTGGTCCGGCTGCCCCGCATCTCCAACGCAACCGACGCCGAGGCGTTGGCGGCCGAACCCGGAGTGCGGGTCCGGTTCACCATCGAGGCGGCGGAACTCGACGAGGCCGATCTCGTGGTGCTGCCCGGCTCGAAGTCCACAGTGGATGACCTGGCCTGGTTGCGGCGGACGGGCCTGGCCGACGTGATCACCGGCCGGGCGCAAGCCGGGCGGCCGGTGCTCGGGCTGTGCGGCGGGTTCCAGATGCTCGCCGAGCGAATTCACGACACAGTGGAGAGTCGACAAGGGACAGTAGCGGGACTCGGCCTGGCACCCTTCCAGATCACCTTCGCCACCGACAAGACCGTTCGGCGTGCGTCTGGGCCACGGCTACGGCGTGCCGGTACACGGATATGAGATCCACCATGGCATCGCGTCCCGGAGCCACCCGGACGTACCGCCATTACTGCACGACGCCGACGGCCGGCCGGAAGGAGTCCGGCTGGCGCCGGTGTTCGGCACCCACTGGCACGGCGCGTTCGAGTCCGACGACTTCCGGCGCGCATTCCTCACCGAGGTCGCCGCACTCTCCGGCCGGCACGGGTTCCGGGTCGCACCGGACACCCGGTTCGGTCACGCGCGGGAACGGATGCTCGACCTGCTCGGGGACATGGTCGAGACACACCTCGACACGGACGCGTTGTGGCGCCTCATCGACAGCGGCCCACCATCCTCACTGCCGACCCTGTGCACCCGACTCGAGCCCGACGGCCCTCGCCTACGATCAGGTTCATGAGCCTGAGCGAATCCGACCTGCGCGCCGCCGTCGCCGCGCACCTTCCCGGCGTCCGCACTGACCTTGAGAGCCTGGTCCGAATCCCGGGCATCGCCTTCGACGGCTTCGACTTCTCCCAGGTCGATCGCAGCGCCGAGGCCGTGGCCGAGCTGCTGCGCGGAGTGCTGCCCGACGTCAAGATCGTGAGGGCGGGCGGGCAGCCGGCGGTCATCGGCCGACGGCCGGCGCCGCCCGGCGCCCCGACAGTGCTGCTCTATGCCCACCACGATGTCCAGCCCATCGGCGACCGGACCGCCTGGCTCACCGAACCGTTCGAGCCGACCGAGCGTGACGGCCGCCTCTTCGGCCGCGGCACCGCCGATGACAAGGCCGGCATCATGGCGCACGTCGCGGCCCTGCGCGCGTTCGGCGACGAGCTGCCGGTCGGTGTGGTCGTGTTCGTCGAGGGCGAGGAGGAGTTCGGCTCGGAGTCGCTGGAGGAGCTCCTGCTGCAGTACCGCAACGAGCTGGTCGCCGACGTCATCGTCATCGCCGACTCGGGCAACTGGGATATCGGCCAGCCGGCGCTGACCACCTCGCTTCGCGGCATCGTGAACGCGTTCGTCGAGGTGCGGACGCTCGATCACGCTGTCCACAGTGGAGCATTTGGCGGCGCGGTGCCGGATGCGCTCACCACCCTGTGCCGGCTGCTTGCCACGCTTCATGATGAGGCTGGTGACGTGGCAGTGGACGGTCTGGTACGCCGGGAGGCGTCCCCATTGGACTACCCGGAGCACCGGTTCCGGGAGGAGGCCGGCATGCTCGACGGGGTCTCGTTCATCGGCACCGGGCGCCTGGTGGAGCGACTCTGGACCAAGCCTGCCGTCACGGTGCTCGGCATCGATGCGCCACGCACGCATGAGGCACCGAACGCGCTGACGCCGTCGGCGAAGGCGAAGGTCTCCATCCGGATCGCACCCGGCGATGATCCGAAGAAGGCGTTCCTCGCGGTGCAGTCGCACCTGGAGCGCCACGCCCGGTGGGGGGCGCGGGTTTCATTCACGCTCGAACACGACGGCTCGCCGTGCGTGATCGACTCGACCGGGCCGGCCTACGACGCCGCCCGCGCAGCCTTCGCCTCGGCATGGGACGGTGCCGTCCCGGTCGACATCGGAGTCGGCGGGTCGATCCCGTTCATCGCCACCTTCCAGGAGATGTTCCCCAGCGCGTCCATCCTGGTCACCGGTGTCGAGGACCCCGATGCGCGGGCGCACGGGCCGAACGAGAGCCTGCACCTCGGCGAGTTTGCTCGGGTGTGTGTGGCGGAGGCCTTGCTGCTCGCCGAAGTCGCCCGCCGCGTCACCCCGACCTGGACCTAGACCTCGGCCGTACCGTCGCGCGGTCGCGCTGCGGCGCCGTGGCGCCGTCGCGCTGGGCGAGGAGTCGAACGCCGCGAGTGTTGGCACCGCGCGAAACGTCAGCGCCGCCATGAGCGCGTCAGTGTGGCGCGAGTGTCAATACTGCCATGATCACCGTGGGCGCGGTCGGAGCCTTTGTGCAGCCCGGGGTTCTGCGCCCGGACACGGTGATGTTGAGCGGAGATCACCGTGGCCGCGATCAGCGGGTTTGTGCAGCCGGGGGACAAGTTGATGGACACGGTGATGTTGTAGGAACCGGGTGTACCGGTTCTCGTCGGGGTTGGGTGTGGTCAACCCGATATCGAGGACTATCAAGTCCAACGAGCGGGGCAGGTACGGCTGGAAGTACAGCGCGAGAAAGGCCGAGGGTCGGGCGAAGGCTCAGGCGACGTGGCGGCGGGCCGCGTCGATGGTGGGACGGCGCAAGCGATCCGGGTCCGTTACGGGATGCGGTGCTGACGGGGTTGCGCCAGCGGTGGAGCCCGAAACAGATCAGTCGGCGAGTTGCCCGTGAGCACGCCAACGACGTGGATGCGGCACAGTGGAGGGTGTCCCACGAGACGATCTACCAGGCCCTATATCTGCAGGCGAGGGGTTCGCTGCGGGAGGAGCTGAAAGACCAGGTCGCGCTGCGGTCGGGTCGCGTCCGACGTCGGCGGCGTCCCCTGGCTGCGGGGCCGGTGCGCTCGGGCCGGCCCTGGACCGAGGGCTGGAACATCAGCCAGCGCCCGGCCGAGGCTGCGGACCGGGCCGTGCCGGGGCATTGGGAGGGTGACCTGGTCATCGGCAAGGCCCACAAGTCGGCGATCATTTCCCTGGTTGAGCGGTCCACCCGCTTTGTCATGCTCGGCGAGCTGCCCAACGGCTATGACAGCCTCAGCGTCACCGAGGTCCTCACCGGCCTGATGCGTCGCGTGCCCGAGCAGTTGCGCCGATCCCTGGCTTGGGACAACGGATCCGAGCTGGCCCGCGCCGCGGAGTTCACCCTCCGCACCGGCTGCCCGGTCTACTTCGCCGACCCACACAGCCCCTGGCAACGCGGATCCAACGAAAACACCAATGGCCTTCTACGGCAGTACTTCCCCAAGGGGACATTCGACTTCAGAACCGTCGACCAGGACGAGCTCGACGCCGTCGCCCGCGAACTCAACGGCCGTCCCCGCGAGACCCTCGACTGGGACAAACCGTACGAGCGCCTCAACGAACTCCTGTTGCACTACGGCTCTTGACTGCGCCTCTATGCAGCTTGGGGCTCCGCGGGCGTGCACGGTGATGTTGACCGGAGATCACTGTGGCCGCGGTCGGGACGTCTGCGCAGCTTCGGGTTGCGCGCCGGTGCACGGTGATGTTGAGCGGAGATCGCAACGGCCACCGGAACCCCGCCAAGAAATATCGAACAGAGGTTCGGCGTGTCATTCGAAAGTGTCGGTGGGCGGCGCTAGCGTGTCGCACATGGGTACGAAGGATGTTCTGGACCAGCTTCACGCCGCCATCGCCGCACTGGGGGAAGAGGATGTTCGCGCCCTTCCCGAGGCCACGCTGACCGAGCAGATCGACCAGCTCGTGGCCGTTCTGCACCAGCTAGATGCCCATCTGACGCGGGTCGCGAACGCGGTCCTCGCGCGGACGTTCACGCTGACTGAGGTAGCCGCGGCCTGAACCCTCGGGCTCGGCCGTCTGTACTAACGGGACGCCGATGTCGAATAGGTCGTCTGTACGAACGCCGGGTTCAAGCGAGGTCGACCGCGTGCTCGGTTGTCACGATCGGGTCCGGCTCAGTGCAGAGCGCCGGATGTCGGACCCGGCCGGGATGATGGGGTCGTGCTCTTCGCAGACCTGGCCGGGACGTCGGCGGCGGTGGCCGCCACGTCGGCGCGACGGACGAAGATCGGTCTGCTGGCCGGGTCGCTGACGGCGCTTGCCGCCGATGGCGACCCACGCGAGATCGAGGCTGGAGCTGCGTATCTCATCGGGGAGATGCGCCAGCGCCAGATCGGCGTGGGCTGGGCGAGCCTGCGGGACATGCCGCCCCCCGCAGAGTCGGCTTCGCTCACGGTGGGCGAGATCGATCGCCGGCTCGCCGAGCTCGGCACAGTTTCCGGCGTGGGCTCTCAGGCCCGCCGCAAGTTGCTGGTGCAGGGTCTGTTCGCGGCGCTGACCACGGATGAACAGCGGATGCTCGGTGGGATCATCTCCGGCGAGCTCCGGCAGGGAGCGCAGGCCGGGCTGCTGGCCGATGCGGTCGCGGCTGCTGCGCATTTACCGTCAACCTCGGTGCGCCGGGCGCTGCTGCTCGCGGGCGACCTCCGGAAGGTGGCCGTCGCCGCACTCACCGGCGGCGAGGCGGCGCTCGCTGAGTTCCGGCTTACCGTCGGCCGGCCGCTCGCGCCGATGCTGGCGCAGCCGGCGGCCAGCATCGAGGAGGCACTTGCCGCAACCGGCTCACCGGCCGCCGTCGACGCCAAGCTCGACGGCATCCGGATCCAGGTGCACCGCGACGGCGACGACGTCGGTGTCTTCAGCCGAAGCCTGGACGACATCACCGGCCGGGTTCCGGAGATCGTCGCGGTAGCCCTGGCGCTGCCGGCTCGGACCGCCGTCCTGGACGGCGAGGCCCTCCTCATCGACGCGGCAGGGCGGGCGCGACCGTTCCAGGAGACGGCCAGTCGGGCCGGCCGGTTTGCGGCCAGTGTGCTCAGCCCGTTCTTCTTTGACGCTCTGCACCTGGACGGCGCCGACCTCATCGACGAGCCCGGCACCGTGCGTTGGGCCGCGCTCGACGGCGCCATACCAGACTCGGCCAGGGTCAGCCGGACCATGGCCGACTCCACCGCGGCCGCCGAGGCCGCGTTCGCCGCCGCCCTCGACCACGGACAGGAAGGTGTGGTCATCAAGGCGGCCGCGGCGCCGTACGACGTCGGCCGGCGCGGATCGGCCTGGGTCAAGGTGAAGCCACGGCACACCCTCGACCTGGTCATCCTCGCCGCCGAATGGGGACACGGCCGCCGGCGCGGCTGGTTGTCCAACCTGCACCTCGGCGCCCGGGATCCGGCCGGTGGCTTCGTCATGCTCGGCAAGACCTTCAAGGGGCTGACCGACAAGATGCTCGCCTGGCAGACGGAACACCTGCTTGACCTTGCCATCGATCGTGGCGAATGGGTGGTGACCGTGCGTCCGGAGCTGGTAGTGGAGATTGCCTTCGACGGAGTGCAGGCGAGTACCCGCTATCCAGGCGGCGTGGCGCTCCGGTTCGCCCGAGTGCTGCGCTACCGGGAGGACAAGTCAGCCGCTGAGGCGGACACCCTCGGCTCGGTCCGGGCCCTCTCCCACGCCGCTCACCTCGCGGCCTACGCCGGTCAGGTCGACGGGGCCGACAGCGACGGGGCCGACAGCGACGGGGCCGAGCAGCGACGGGGCCGACAGCGACGGGGCCGACAGCGACAGCGACGGGGCCGACAGCGACGGGGCCGTCAGCGACAGCGACGGGGCCGACAGCGCGGAGACCGACTAGGAAGGGGACCGGCTGGGGCCGGGACCGGGACCGGGACTGTTGTGACCGTCAGTCGGCCGGGATCGCGTCGTCAACGGAACGGTCCTCAGTGGACGGTGGATGCGCCTCGCGGTAGGCGAGGTAGCCGAACCCACCGAGTGTCAGCAGTGCGAACGCCCACCACTGGACGACGTATCCCGCGTTCAGGGCCGCGTTCTCATGGTCGGGCGGGATCGGCTCGAAGGTCGGGTCCGCGGGCGGGGTCTGCTGCTCCAGCGTCAGGTAGGCGCCGTACAAGGGATAGGGGATCGAGCCGGCCAGCTGCTCCGGGCCGATCCGGCGCACGGCGAGCCGGCCGGCGAACGGCTCGGGCGTCGTGGCCCGGCTCTCCGGGGCGTGCACCCGTCCGACGACGGTGACCTCGCCCGACGGCGCGGCAGGCACGACCGGAGCGGTCGTGGCGTCGCCCGCGGCAGCGCGGGATCCAGCCCCGGTCCACCAGCACAGCGGTGCCGTCGGCTAGTACGAGTGGGGTGATCACCTCGAAGCCGACGCTGCCGTGCAGAGTGCGAATCCGGGCGAGAATCTCGTGCGCCTGGTCGTAGTGGCCGGTCACGGTGACCACGCTCCACGCGGCCTCCGCAATGGGCGCGGCTCCCACTCGTCCGCTATCCGGCAGGGCCAGCACCTCTGTCAATGGCCGCGGTGGCCGCTGCGTGGCCGCGTCGATGCGAGCGTTGATGTCGCTGCGGTAGTGGTACCGGGACAACTGCCACAGGCCGAGGCCGACCATGGTCGCCGCGGCCAGCGTCATCAGGACCGCGAGGCCGATCCACCGCGGCGATAGCAGAAACCGGTACACGCCGGGCAGGCTACTCTCCTCAACGCGACCGGCTCACCTCGCTCCGACGTTCGCGGTAATCGCCGTGGGCGGGATGAAGTCGCGCACGGGTACGCCGGCGAGCCCACGGTTGAGCAGCCCCGACACCGCGCCGATCGGCTTGGGCGCGTTGCCGTCGCCGGCGTAGTGGAACGGATAGTCCGGATCGGCGATGAAGCTCGCCGCGGCCAGCTGCGGGGTGATCCCGACGAACCAGGCCGCCCGGGTGTCGTCGGTGGTGCCGGTCTTGCCCCCGACCGGGCGACCCACTGCCGCCACAACGCCCGAGGCGGTGGACCATGGGCCGCACGATCCGGTCACCGCTTTGTAGCCGGTGACGCACCGAGTGGCGTCCACGGCCGCGCGGGCCACCTCTACCTTGATCACCTGCTGGCACTGGGGATTGCCGGCCGCGACGGGTTTGCCGGCGGAGTCGGTGATGGAGATCACCGGCGTCGCCTCGCAGTACATTCCATCGGCGGCGAGGGTGGCATACGCGTTGGCCATCTCCAGTGGCGTCGTGTCGGAGACCCCGAGGGTGAACGCGCCCCAGCCGTTGGCCTTCTCCGGCGACGCCATGAGCTGGTCGACATCCGTGTGCCACGTGATGCCGAGCTTCTCCGCCATCCGTACCGCGCGTTCGGCGCCGATTCTCTGTTCGAGTTGGACCCAGTACGTGTTCACGGACATGCCGAAGCCGGACCACATCGCATGCAGGCCGGTCATCGCGGCACTGGCGTTGGCCGGGCACCACCGGCCACCGCAGGATCCAGGACCATCCGCGGCGTACTGCGTCATGATCCGTTGCGGCGAGTTGATCTTAGTGTTGAGGGGCAGTCCCATTTCGAGCGCCGCGACCATGGTGAAGACCTTGAATGTGGATCCGGCCTGGTAGCCGGGCATGCCGCCGAGGCCCAACAGCGGCGCGACGGTGTTGGGATAGCTGCTGATTCCGCCCGCGCGCGCTGATGCGGCGGACGAATGCCGTCCATTGCGACTCTGGTCAAGGTTGTAGTTGCGGTTCACCGCCGCCGCCTGGATCCGACCGGTGCCCGGCTGCACAGCCACCAGACCGAGTGCGTACGAACTGCCGATCCGTTCCTTTGAGGTCACCTCGCTCATCGCGATCGCCTGCAGATTCGGGTCCAATGACGAGACGATGCGGTATCCGCCGCGGCGGAGGTTCTCCTCGCGCTGCTGCGGAGTCTCGCCAAACGCGGGCTGCTTTCGCCACCAGTTCTTGACCATGTCGCAGAAGTAGCCCCAGTCCCGGTGCGCCCGGTTCACCGAGATGCAGTCGTTCGGTGGGTCCGTCAGCTTCAGCGCGATCGGCTCCGCCTTGATCAGAGCGGTGCGTTCCGGCGAGAGGTACTTGATCTCGGTCATCCGGTCCAGGACGTAGTTACGCCGATCCAGGGCGGCGGTCTGGTCGTGGCTGGCTGGGTCGTACGCCGATGGCGCCTTGACCAACCCGGCGAGCATGGCCGCCTCGGCCAGGGTCAGATCATGGGGCTTCTTGGAGAAGTAGATCTCCGCTGCGGCGTAGATGCCGTACGCGCGGTGGCCGAAGTACGCCACATTGAGGTAGCCCTCGAGGATCTGCTCCTTGGTCATCTGCTTCTCGACCGCGACCGCGAGCCGCATCTCGCGAAGCTTGCGCCCGTGGGACTGCTCGGTCGCCTCGGTCACCTGCTGCGCCGTCTCGGCCGAGTCGCGCTGGATGTTGCGGACGTACTGCATGGTCAGCGTCGAGGCGCCCTGCGACACACCGCCGTCGCGCTGGTTGGCGATGAACGCGCGCAGGACGCCCTTGGTGTCCACCCCGCGGTGCTCGTAGAACCGGGCGTCCTCGCTGGAGACGATGGCTCGCAACATGTTTGGGGAGATCTCCGCGAGCGTGACGTACTTGCGGTACTCCTCATAGAACTGGGTGATCGGGGTCTTACCGTCGGAGGCGTAGACGTAGGTCACCTGAGCCGACGGAGCCGCCCGCAGTTGCGTGGGCAGACGGTCGATGAAATCGGTTCCGGCCAACACTCCGAGGCCACCGATGGCAACCAGCGGGAAGGCGACGGCCGCGACCACGATGCCTGTGATGAGGCCGGCGCGGAGGAGTGGGGCAAGGTAACTAGGGGTCTTGAAAGCGCGTGACGGCACATAGCGAAACTAGGACAAATACGGGCGAGAATCCGGGAGATCGACCGAGGTGGACCAGTACGGGGACGACGGTGCACAGCTCGACCTGAGCTGGCACGGAGACGCCGAGGTCGGGCCGGGACTGGTCGACCTCGCGGTCAATGTCCGTCACGCGTCGATGCCATCGTGGTTGAGCGAGCCGTTGGCCCGTTCGCTGTCTGACCTCGCCAGCTATCCGGACCCGCAGCCGGCCATCGCGGCCATCGCCGCGCGGCACGGTCGGGACCCGGCCGAGGTGCTGCCGACAGCGGGCGCCGCCGCGGCGTTCGTGCTCCTCGCGCAGGCGTTGAATCCCAGGTACGCCGTCGTGATTCACCCTCAGTTCACCGAGCCGGAGGCGGCGCTGCGGGCGGCGGGGCACGAGGTGCACAGGGTGCTCCTGCCACCGCCGTACGAACTTGACCCAGTTCTCGTGTCCGACGAGGCGGATCTCGTCATCGTGGGCAACCCGACCAATCCGACCTCGGTGGCGCACCCGGCCGACGTGGTGGCGGCGCTCGCCCGGCCGGGCCGGATCCTGGTCGTGGACGAGGCGTTCGCGGACACCGTCTGCGAGCCGTCGGTGGAGCTTGCGGGCCGGGCCAACCTGGCGGGGCTCGTCGTGATTCGCAGCCTCACCAAGACCTGGGCGCTGGCCGGACTGCGGGTGGGATACCTGCTCGCTGCGCCCGAGTTGGTGGCGCGGCTCGCGCGGGCGCAGCCGTTGTGGGCGGTATCGACGCCCGCGCTCGCGGCGATGGTGGCCTGCTCGTCGGCGGCGGCGCTCGACGAGGAGCGGGCGTGGGCCGTAGCCCTTGCGGCCGACCGGGCCTACCTGGTCGCCGGCCTGACCACTCTGCCGGGAGTCGACCTGGCCGCCGTCCCCGCCAGTTCCTTTGTCCTGGTACGGATCCAGGGCGCCATGGCGATCCGGACCGCCCTGCGGGAGCGCGGCTTCGCGGTGCGCCGCGGTGACACGTTTCCGGGGCTCGGTCCGGACTACCTCCGGATCGCCGTCCGGGACCGCGCCACGACCGACGCCTTCCTTGCCGCCCTCCTGGAAGTGCTGATGAGAGATTCGGGAGTCCGGCGGCCCGTGGAGGGGCGGTAACTTACCCAGACTTAAGATCTTGGGGGCACCGTAGGATCAGGGCTCAGGCTCGGCTGCGGCTCGCGTCAGGTGACGGGGAGGGGGACGGATGCGGCTGACTGAGGCTCTCGCGAGCATCCGACCGCTCGACCCGGCCGCGATGGCGGCGGCGCGGGAGCTGCAGGCCCGCCTGACCAAGCCGGCCGGCTCATTAGGCCGGCTCGAGGACCTGGCCGAGCGGCTGGCCGGACTTGCCGGGCGCTGCCCACCGCCCATTCCCACCCGTACCGCGGTCGCGATTTTCGCGGGCGACCACGGTGTGCACGCCCGGGGCGTAACGCCGTGGCCGCAGGAGGTCACCGCGCAGATGGTGGCCAACTTCCTCGCCGGAGGGGCGGTCATCAATGCTTTCGCCCGCCAGGTCGGCGCCGATGTGGTGGTGATCGATGTCGGCGTAGCCCACCCGCTCGGCCCCGAGGGTACCGGCGCCGCGAGCACCAACGGTCTGTTGGAGCGGCGGATCCGTTCCGGTACCGCCGACCTCTCGCGGGAACCGGCGATGACCAGGGAGCAGGCCCGCGCCGCCATCGAGGTCGGCCTCGCGGTCGCTACGGAGCTAGTCGCCGACGGGTACGACTGCCTGGTCACCGGCGACATGGGCATCGCGAATACCACGCCGGCCGCGGCCCTGATCGCCGCATTCGCCGGTGCCCCGGCCGTCGCCGTAACCGGGCGCGGTACTGGTGTCGATGACGAGATGCTGCGCCACAAGACACGGGTCGTGACCGAAGCGCTGGAGCTCCACCAGCCCGACCGCACTGATCCGATCGGCGTGCTGGCCGCGGTCGGCGGGCTCGAACACGCCGCACTGGCTGGGTTCATCCTGGGCGCGGCGGCACTTCGGGTCCCGGTGATCCTCGACGGTGTCATCGCCGTTTCGGCCGCCCTCGCCGCTGCGGCGCTGGCCCCCGACGCGATCGGCGCGGCGATCGCCGGGCATCGTTCGGTTGAGCCGGGTGCCACGGTGGCGTTGGCGCACCTGGGACTGACGCCGTTGGTCGATCTCGGCCTGCGGCTCGGCGAGGGCACCGGCGCCTTGCTCGCGGCACCGATCGTGGCCAGCGCCGCGCGGGTGCTGCATGACGTGGCGACCTTCGACTCGGCCGGCGTCGCCGAGAAGTGACACCAGCGTGAATCCGTACCCGCTGGGCCTCATGCTCGCGGGCCGGCGCGTGCTCGTGGTCGGCGGCGGTGCCGTGGCGACTCGGCGGGTGCCCGCCCTGCTCGCCAGCGAGGCTCAGGTCGTGGTCGTCTCGCCGGAGCTGACCCCAGCGTTGCACGCGCTGGCCGCCGACGGGCGGATCGTCTGGCACGCCCGCGTATTCGCACCGTCCGATGTGGATGGATCCTGGCTGGTGCAGGTCGCAGTCGACGACCCGGAGGCGGCGCGGGCGGTCAGCGCGGCCGCGGAGGAGCGACGGGTGTTCTGCGTCCGTGCCGACGATCGCCACGCGGCGTCCGCGTGGACGCCCGCGACGACCAGGCTCGGTCCGGTGATCGTGGCGGTCAGCGCGGGTGGCGAGCCACGCCGGGCGATGGCGGTCCGGGATGCGATCCACGATCTGCTCGCGGCGAGCGATCTCACGGGTGAGCAGAGCGCGGCGGGTGCGCGCGATCTCACCGGCGAGCACGGCGCATCGGGTAAGAGCTATGTCACCGGTCGGCGCCAAGGCAGCGTGGCCCTGGTCGGCGGCGGGCCGGGGGATCCGGAGCTGATCACGGTCAAGGGGCGGCGGCTGCTCGCCGCGGCTGACGTGGTCGTGGTGGACCGGCTCGCCCCGGGTCTGCTCCTGGACGAGCTGCGCCCCGAGGTCGAACTCATCGACGCGTCGAAGATTCCCTACGGCCCGGCGGCGACGCAGGAGGAGATCAATCGCCTGCTGGTCACGCATGCTCGCGCCGGCCGGTTCGTGGTCCGGCTCAAGGGCGGCGACCCGTACCTGTTCGGTCGCGGCGGCGAGGAAGTGCTCGCGTGCGCCGAGGCCGGCGTCCCGGTGACGCTCGTGCCCGGCGTGAGCAGCGCAATCGCGGCGCCGGCGATGGCCGGGATCCCGGTCACGCATCGCGGGGTGGCGCACGAAGTGGTGGTCGTCTCCGGCCATCTCGCACCGGGGCATCCGGAGTCCCTTGTGGACTGGTCTGCGGTGGCGCGATTGCGAGGCACAATCTGTGTGCTCATGGGATTGACCCATTTACCCGCAATAGCGGCGACGCTACTCGCGCACGGGCGGGCACCGGACACTCCAGCAGCGGTGGTGCAGGACGGTACGACGGGATCGCAGCGCGTCGTGCGGGCCACTCTGGACACCATCGCGAGCGAGGCGGCCGCCCAGGGACTGCGTCCGCCGGCCGTGGTCGTCATCGGAAATGTGATCGATGTCCTTCACCATTCACGGACTGGGATGGAGTGACCACGGGCCTGGCGAACCCCTAGGATGTGGCCGTCGGGGGCGGCGCCGTGCCACCCCCGGGTGCGCCCCCCGGACGCCAGGAGTTGCCCACGTGACCGATAGCCCGCCGACCCTCACTTCGGACGAGGTGCAGCGATTTGCCGATATCGCAGCACGGCTAACCAGCAATGTGAGTTCAGTGATCCTAGGCAAGCCCGAGGTCGTCAAGCTCGCCCTCACTGGACTGTTCGCGGAGGGACATCTCCTGCTGGAGGACGTACCCGGGGTCGGCAAGACAACCCTTGCCCGCGCGATCGCGGCGTCCGTCCGTGGCGAGTGGCGCCGGATCCAGTTCACCCCGGACCTGCTTCCGTCTGACGTTTCGGGCGTGACCATCTTCAACCAGGGCACGCGCCAGTTCGAGTTCCACGGTGGACCCGTCTTCGCCAACATCGTGGTGGCCGACGAGATCAACCGTGCCTCACCGAAGACCCAGTCGTCGCTGCTCGAGGTGATGGAGGAGCGACACGTCACTGTGGACGGTCACCGGCACGCCGTGCCGCGGCCGTTCCTCGTGGTGGCGACCCAGAACCCGGTCGAGATGGACGGGACCTACCGGCTGCCGGAGGCGCAGCTGGACCGGTTCCTGATGAAGATTTCGATCGGCTACCCAGAGGAATCCGTCGAGGTCGAGGTGCTGCGCGGGGCCGCCGCCGGTCGCTCGCCCGACTACCTCGGCGCGGTCACCGACACCGACGCGGTGGCCCAACTGATCCGGCTCTCGCATCGGGTCTATGTGGCCGACGCGCTCTACACGTACGCGGTCCGGATGGCCGCCGCGACCCGGGACCACAAGCAGGTGCGCATCGGGGTCAGCCCCCGCGGAGTCATCGCGCTGAGCCGAGCGGCACAGGCGTACGCCCTGATGGACAGTCGGGCGTACGTCGTGCCCGAAGACATCAAGTCGTTGGTACAGCCCGTATTCGCGCACCGGTTACTGCTCGCGCCGGACGCCGCGATGCGTGGCATCACTCCCACCGAGGTCCTGCAGACGGTCGTCGAGGCGGTGCCGGCGCCGGCGCCGTCGGCAGCTCGGGCCTGATCGGTGCGGATCACCACGCGCGGGTACGGCCTGCTGGTCGCCGGAGTCCTGCTCCTGTCGGCCGGCTTCGGCTTCGGCTACGCGGAGCTGGCGGCCCTGGGCTGCGCCGCGGTGGTCGCCGTCGTCGGCGCACTCGGCTTCGTCGCCTGGCGTCCGCGGTTGACCGTGGACCGGGTCGCCGATCCCGACCGGGTCATGCGGGGCGAGTCGAGTGGTGTGGTGCTGTCGATCGCCAACGCGAGCCGGTTCTTCGGCGCAAGTCTCCTCGCGCGGGATCGGGTCACGCCGGGGGGCACCGTGGCGGTGCCGCTGGTGCGGTTGCGGCCGGGCAAGACGGCGGCAGTGAGCTACCCGGTGCCGACGCGCAAGCGAGGGATCATCCAGGTCGGGCCGCTGGAGATCAGCCGGCGGGATCCACTTGGCCTGGTGGGCGTGGTGCGCAAGTACGGCAGCAGCGTCCAGGTTTGGGTACGTCCGAAAGTCCACACCATCGCGGCAGTTCCAGTCGGGCTTTCCCGGAGCATGGATGGCCGGGTGGACCGGGTGCCGCACGGCAGCATCACCTTCTCCGCGCTGCGCGAGTACGTGGTCGGCGACGACCTTCGGCACGTGCACTGGCGGACCTCGGCCCGGGTGGGCGAACTGATGGTGCGCGAGCATGTGGATACGTCGTTGCCTCGAATGGTCATCCTGCTCGACGACCGGACCGAGGCGCACGGCCAGGCCGCCGACGGTGAGTCGACATTCGAGGCGGCGTGTGAGGCTGCGGCCTCGGTACTGGTTGCCGCCGCCCGCGAGGGCATCCATGTCGAGATCCGGCTGCTGAGCGGCGCCACCGTTGCCGGCACCGGGACCGAGATCGGGCCGATGCTCGACGTGTTGGCCGAAGCGAGCCTACTTCCGAACCGAGGCCTCGCCGGCCAGAGCGACTTGCGTGCGGCTGTGGAGCGACTGCGGATCCGACGGCTCGGCGACACGATGATCTACCTGACCGGACCGCCCAATGAGGACGATCTAGGTGTCGTGGCCGGGCTCCGCGGGGCGTATCCATCGATCATCGCGGGTGTCTTCGGTTCCGTCGAGTCCGGCCTGGCCACCACCGCCGGGATGCTCGTCGTGGGTGCGGTCGACGGCCCGGACTTCGCCGGCGCGTGGGACGGGATCCGGGCATGGTGACGGTACTTCTGCGCCGGTTGGGTCTGCCAATGGTGGTGGCGGTGCTGATCGTGCTCGCCGCGGTCTCCCTCAATCGAGTCTACAGTGGACTGTTGCTGGTGCAATTGGTGGCCGGCGCTGCACTCGCGTCGGTCCTGATCTCGGTTCTGCTGCGGCGGATTCCGGCCTCGCTTGTGGCGCCGTGCTCCGTTGCGGGAATGCTGAGCTACGCGGCGTACGCGATCACCATCGCGGCCCGCGCCGGCGGCGTCCCCGGCGACCTGCGCACGCTCGCCATCGATGCGGCCCGCAACGCGGTACCGCGACTGCTCACCGCCCTGATCCCGGTCGAGCCGCAGCCCGACACTGTGCTCGGGCCAGTCGTGCTGGCCTGGCTCGCCGGTTTTGCCGGCGCGGAGCTCGCCGCGAGAGCCAGCCGTCCGGCGATGGCGCTGCTGCCGCCAACCCTGCTCTACGTCAGTGCCCTGGTGCTGGTCGGGCCGAATGCGGAGGTGGCGATCTGGCAGCCGGTAACCTTCGCGGGACTCGCGGCACTCGGACTCGTGGCCGGCAGCGCTAGCTCCGGTGCCGGCCGCATCTCCGGCATCTCGGCCCGAGAGAGGACTGTCCTGCGGTTACGAACCGCGAGCGGTCTCGGCGCGGGTCTGGCCGTCGTACTCGCTGCCGTCGTTGTCGTGTCGCCGCTCGTCGCCGGCATCGTGGGTGAGTCGCCGACTGACCCGCGCCGGTATGTGCAGCCACCGAATCTGGACGTGCTCGACCAGAATCCGCTCATCCGGCTGACCGGCTGGGCGGCCAACCCGGATCAGCCACTGTTCCGGGTTGAGGTATTACGTGGTGCGAAGCCCACCCCGCCGCCGACCCCATCGCCTGCCCCGTCCGTGAGTGTTGACCCGTTCGCGCCGGATGTTCCGCCGCCACCCGCGGATGGGTCGGCGGTGCAGGGCTACCACGACACTCGACTGCGGTTGGCGGTGCTGCCCGACTGGGACGGCGTCACGTGGCATATGAATGCCGACTACCGCAACGCCGGTCGCGTCCTGCCGCCGGTGCCGCATCCTCCGGGATATCAGTCCACATCGGACGGCGTGCTACCGCTCACCACCGAGGAACGGATCACGATCGAGGAGTTGAAGGGCCGGCTGCTGCCGGCGGTTTCGGCGCCGCAACGGGTGGAGGGCATCCGGATCGCGTACGACCAGTCGGTGGGATCGCTGCTCAACAGCGCGCCGCTCACCTCCGGCGTCTCGTACACAGTGATATCCGTCAGTCCCAATGTGGACCTCAACCTGCTGCAGGCCGCCGACGTACCTGACGGGGACGCAGTGGCCCGCTATCTCACGGTTGGCCCGTCCGTACCCCCGGACCTGACCACCTTCGCCGAGAAGATCACCATGGGGGAGGGCTCGCCGTACCTGCGCGCGTTGGCCGTGCAGACGTACATGTCCGAGCACTACACGTACGCCATCGACGCGCCCACCGGGCACGCGTATCCGAACCTGGGCTTCTTCCTGTACGGCGACCCGCACCAGGGCGGCCAGAAGGGCTCCAGCGAGCAGTTCGCCACCGGCTTCGCCACTGTATGCCGCCTGCTCGGACTGCCGACCCGGGTAGTGGTCGGTTTCCACCGGCCGGCCGGTGGTGGCACGGTCACCGGCAAGGATGCGTTGGCCTGGCCGGAGGTGCTGTTCGAGGGCGTCGGCTGGGTCGCCTTCGACCCGCTGCCGCAGCCAAACGGGAAGGCGCGGGCGGTCGAGGAGGAGTTCCTTCCCAAGCCGCCACCACCGACCACCCCGCCGCCGTCGGTCACGCCGCCGCCTGCGTCGACCTATGTCGCTCCGTCGACCTCCGCGCCGATCCTCGCGCTACCCCCGGCCGGGCCTGACGGGGCCGCGATCGCCAGCGGCGTGGGCCTCTCCGTGCTCGGCCTGTTCCTGCTCGTCCTGCTGGCGGTGCCCGGTCCTGCGCGCACTGCAGAGCAGACGCCGGCTGAACAGTGGTGACCCCCCGCGACAAGTCGTCGGTGCCTGGGACGAGGTGCTCGATGCCCTGGTCCTTGCCGGCCGGCCGCCGCCGCGTCACCTCGCGGCCGTCGAGGTGGCAGGTTACGCGGCACTGGTGGCCGCCGAGGGCCCGGCTCGTCGGCACACCCGCCACCCAAGACCGCCCGCGCCGCCGCTCGACGAACTCGCCAGCACGGTCAACGCGGTCGCCTTCGGCGGGCGCACCGTGCCCGGCCCGGACGCCACGGATGCGCTCAGTTCCCGGGAACGGGCGCTCGCATTTGTTCGGGCGCTCTATGCCCGGCGGTCGTGGTGGCGCCGTCTCTTGTGGAGAATCGACCCTCGTCCCCTACGCCGCCGCCACTGACGGAGTTACTCCGTGCTGCTCGGACGAGCTTGCGCCGACCAGACTCAGTAGCGCGTCGCGCAGCACGTCACGTGATGGTGCAGGCGCGCATTGGTCACGCGAATAGCGATTACGTAGGTGGCCCTACATCCTTCACTGAGGCCGAGAGAATTCTGAGTTTTTCGTATTCGCGCTCGTAGAATCGGATGGTGTCCTGGTCGGCGTAGACGATAGCCGAGTTGACAGTCCCTGTATCGGGGTCGACCACGCCTACAGAAACTTTCCGCTTGCCAAATACCAGAAAGTCGAAAGGCCCTTCAATTCTGGTCTCATCCCGGAATATCAGTCGAGCGTCTAGCTTGGTTGTCGAGAGGTGGGTCAAGTGCGCCGCGACAGCTGGGTAGTCGAGGTAATCGCGACTTTTGAAGAGGTAAATTCTTGTAACAAATACTCCTCGCTTCGCTGCGGCGACATGTGCGTTCAGTGAGGCAAGATAGTGTGCGTCCCCGAATTGCGCGGCAACGTGACTGGCGGATGCGGTGGAAACTGGGCAGGTGGACAGAAGGCGCTCGCCGTGATTGAGCGCCTGAATTGATCGAATGTCGTCAAGGTACAGACTTGCGATGGAGCGTACCTGATAACGGCCCATGGCGAGTTCGGCGATCTCTAGGCGAGCGTCATCGTATCGCGGGCGGACTCTCGGGTGTCGGGGCCGAGTTGGCCGGGCGACAAAAGGCAGGAGGCAGCGTGAGCGCCGCCCACGGTCACCTCCGCGAAGTGCTCGCCGCAATGCGTCCCCGCATCAATGATGGACCTTATGTCTTCTGTAGCGTCGCGAATGGGTTGGAGGGCGCTAATCCTGTCGTCGTTGTGGAGGAGGACGAGGGGCGCACGCTTGTATTGCGTCAAGCCGACGCCGACGAGCACAGGTTGACGTATGGCTACGTGGCTGCCTGGATAACGCTTACAGTGCATTCGGAGTTGGAGGCTGTAGGGCTAACCGCGGCGGTGTCTGGTGCGCTAGCCGACGCCGGGCTGAGCTGCAACGTAGTGGCCGGGTTCTTTCACGACCATCTATTTGTTCCTTACGATGAACGCCAGCGTGCGCTTGCTGCCATTGAGAGGTTGGTAGCCGCAAACGTCGGGTAGGCGCCCTATTGCGCCAGCCAAAACGGGCCTAGCCCCGGCCCAGCCCGGGTGTTTCGCTAACCATGATCTCGTTCGCGCTGACCGTCCTGGCAATCCGCGACGAGCAGCTCGAACCCGACGCTACCCGGCATCACCCGGCCCACCACAGTGGACCAATCGCGGTTACGGTGAAGGAAGCCCCGCTATCTTCCGCATCGAAGTACTCCCTCAGATCGTCGAGCGGTGAAGGCTCCTCCAACATAACCAGAGTCGACAGCATCGTGTCGTGGACACCGGTCGGGTCGGGCACGTGTTGTGCGAAGTCCACATACCTGTAGTAGTAGGCACAACTGTCAGGTTGTTGAGTCGACGAGACACCCACGGACCCGGCAGGCCTTCGGGGTATCAGCGCTTCGTGCAGACGTCGGGTGTCGAGGCGACGTTGGTCACCGAGTAGATGATGGTGACCGCGAAGCAGTAGTTGCGGTCCCTGTTCAGACCGGTGAAGGTCACCGACTTCTTCTCCTGACCCGGTGGGATGGCCTGCGTCTCCGGACCCTCCCCATTGGATGGACGCCTGATCGCGATGTACGACGCGACGCCGCCGGTCGGGTCGGTGAAGGTGAGCGTCACCGACGTACCGCGGTCCTCCTGGATCGTGAGGTCGGTCGGTGCGCCGGTCGCGCCCGCTGTGATCAGGGTCGGTGAGACCGAAGCGAGCGGGTCGTCCGGTGGCGCGGTCTCGGGCTTGCTGTTGGACCGCAGGAGCAGCAGTGCGCCGCTCGCGACGGCGATGAGGGTCACCCCGAGCAGCACCGCGAGCAGACCGCCTCGGCGCCCACCGGTGGGCGCGGGCACCTCCCGCTCGGCGAAGCGGCGGGTGTCGAGGACGTGCGCGGTCAGTCAGGTCCGCGCGCGAAGAGGGGCTTTCGGTGGTGTGGTCGAGCCCGGTGCCGAGCCAACCACCCTCGTCCGGAACGGGCGGTGGGCGTTCCTCGCCGCTGAGTGGGTGGTACTGCGGCGCGGCCCGGCCGACGCGGGGAGGCGGGCGCGGGCTGGTAGAGAGGACCGTCGAAGTCTGAGGCCGGGTCGACTACGCTCGGCGGTCCGGCGACTGGTGCCTGCGCGGCGACTGGTGGCTGCGCGGCGACTGGTGGCTGCGACGGCACCGGCCAGGCCTGTGCTGGCACGCCCGGTACGTGCACCTGCCCGCCGGTCTGGCTGCCGGCCGTGGCCAGGGGACTGACCGGCGTACCAGTAGCGGCTGACGACGTGCCAGAGGGCGAGGGGGACAGGCCGAGCGCGCCGCGCCGCAGCGCCTCGGCGAACTCGAAGGCCGAGCCGTGGCGCTGCGCCGGCAGCTTCGCCATCGCCCGGCGCAGTTCGCCGACGAGCCAAGCCGGCACGTCCTCGCGCGACATCTGCGGCAAGGGGTCGTGCAGCACCTTGTCCCGGAACATGTACATGTCGACGCCCGGCCGGGCCGGGTCCACGAACGGTGGGTGGCCGACCAGCAGTGTCCACATCGTCGAGGCGAGGCTGTACAGGTCGGACGGACCCGACTGCGCCTGGTGCAGCAACGCTTCGGGGGAGGCGTGGTGCGGCGTCATCATCTCCCGGGTCAGCGTGCTGCCCAGCTCGTCCGGCGCGCGGGCGATGCCGAAGTCGGTCAGCGCCGGTCCGAACCGCGAGCGCAGGATGTTCGACGGCTTGACATCGCGGTGCACGATGCCGACCTCGTGCGCGGCGTGCAGCGCCTCGCCAATCTTTGATGCCGACCTCGAGCACGTCGTCGACCGGCAGCGGCCCGTTCTGGCGGAGGATCTGCGCGTACGAACCGCCCTCGCAGTACTCCATGACGATGTACGGCCGGTCGTCTTCGGTCATCCCGGTATCGATGATCGAGACGATGTGCGGCTGGCTCGACAGCGCCACCGTCGTGGCGAGCTCCCGCTCCGCATTGACCGGCACCGCGCCCGTGTCGATGGTGATCACTTTGATCGCCACCGGTCGGTTGAGCCGGGTCTGGATCGCCCGGAACACCAGTGCCGTGGTGCCGTGCGCGATCAGCTGCGGGTCGTCGTACCCCGGCAGCGCAGGCAGCAGCGGAGCGTTCAATCGGAGCTCGACAGAAGCAAGCGACGGCATGTCCCCAGATCCCCTTCGCACGGGCGTTCCCGCCGACAGCGTAGTGGCTGGATGCGTCGTTGGTTTCGTTCGCTCGGCCAATGGCGGGGCTCGCCGGCGGATGGCACCCTGCGTCTGTGTACGAGTACCCGCGCCGGCGGCGGCTGAGCCCACTTCTCATCGCCGTACTTGCCTTGCTCGCCGGGGCGGCCGGCACGAGCGCCTACCTTCTCGCAGGGCAATACCTCGATGCGCAGGCCAACGGCACCGGCCCGGGTCCATCCGGGTCGACGTCGGCGGTGACAAGGCCGGCCAACGTCGCCGACCCCTGTCCCCGGTTCACGGTGGACGCAGTGCGCGGCGGCCGGTCGTCCAGGCAACCTGGAGCGGGTCGTCTACGTCGAGGCCACATTGACCGACGCCGCAGGGGCGGAGGCCTGGATCTGCCGCGACTCCGACGGCACCCTCTACTACCAGGGCCACAACAAGGCCGGGCCCGCGACGGTCGCGACCGGTGACTACACGATCCTGCTCGGGACACCCATCAGAGGCACGGTGACCCAGGACGGATCGACATACACCGCCACCAATCCGTCGAATGACGGCGGGTCGACGCAGTACATCGTCAGCGCAGAGAAGCTGACATTGGTACTGCCCAGCGGGGCCCGGACCGACTACACGGTGGTCCGCACGTCGCCCTGATCCGGCCCCTGTTCGGGCGGCATCCGCACGGCCTGGGACAATGAACCACGGCATTCGCCACCGACCGCACAACAGGAGGATGGCCGTACCGTGGCCCAGTACATCTACACGCTCGAGAAGGCACGTAAGGCGCACGGCGACAAGGTCGTGCTCGACAACGTGACGCTCTCCTTCCTGCCGGGCGCGAAGATCGGCGTCGTCGGTCCCAACGGCGCCGGTAAGTCGAGCCTGTTGCGGATCATGGCCGGTCTGGACAATGTCAGCAACGGCGAGGCCCGGCTGATGCCGGGCTACACGGTCGGGATGCTGGCCCAGGAGCCGCCACTCAACGAGGACAAGGACGTCCTCGGCAACATCGAAGAGGCGGTCCAGGAAACCAAGGCGAAGCTGGCCCGGTTCAACGAGATCGCCGAGCTCATGGCCACCGACTACTCCGACGCGCTGATGGAGGAGATGGGCCGGCTGCAGGAGGAGCTCGACCATTCCGACGCTTGGGACGTTGACGCCCGCCTCGAGCAGGCCATGGACGCGCTGCGCTGCCCGCCGCCCGACGCCGACGTCAAGGACCTCTCCGGTGGCGAGCGGCGCCGGGTAGCGCTGTGCAAGTTGCTGCTGGAGCAGCCCGACCTGCTACTGCTCGACGAGCCCACCAACCACCTCGACGCGGAGAGCGTGCTCTGGCTGGAGCAGCATCTGGCCAAGTACCCCGGCACAGTCGTCGCGATCACCCACGACCGGTACTTCCTCGACAACGTGGCCCAATGGATCCTCGAGATCGACCGCGGCCGCACGTACCCGTACGAGGGCAACTACTCGACCTACCTGGACAAGAAGGCGCAGCGCCTCGCGGTCCAGGGCCGCAAGGACGTCAAGCTGCAGAAGCGGCTCGCCGAAGAGCTCGAATGGGTACGGTCGAATGCCCGGGCGCGGCAGACCAAGTCCCGCGCCCGGCTGGACCGCTACGACGAGATGGCGAACGAGGCGGAGAAGACGCGCAAGCTCGACTTCGAGGAGATCCAGATCCCGCCCGGCCCCCGGCTCGGCAACACGGTGATCGAGGCCAATGACCTGAAGAAGGGTTTCGGCGACCGGGTGCTGATCCAGAACCTGTCGTTCTCGTTGCCCCGCAACGGGATCGTGGGCATCATCGGCCCCAACGGTGTCGGCAAGACCACCCTGTTCAAGACGATCGTTGGACTCGAAAAGCCGGACGCCGGCACGATCCGGGTCGGTGACACCGTGCTGCTCTCCTATGTGGACCAGGCCCGGGGCGGGCTCGATCCTAAGAAGACAGTGTGGGAGGTCGTCTCCGACGGGCTGGACCACCTGATGGTGGGCAAGGTCGAGATGCCATCCCGGGCGTACGTAGCGGCGTTCGGGTTCAAGGGACCCGACCAGCAGAAGCCGACCGGGGTGCTCTCCGGTGGCGAGCGCAACCGGCTGAACCTGGCGCTCACGCTGAAGATCGGTGGCAACGTGATCCTGCTCGACGAGCCGACCAACGATCTCGACGTCGAGACACTGTCCTCTTTGGAGAACGCGCTCCTGGAGTTCCCTGGCTGTGCCGTGATCATCTCCCACGACCGGATGTTCTTGGACCGGGTGGCCACCCACATCCTGGCCTGGGAGGGCGACGACGAGGACCCGTCCCGGTGGTTCTGGTTCGAGGGCAACTTCGAGGCGTACGAGAAGAACAAGGTGGACCGTCTCGGCGTCGACGCTGCCCGCCCGCACCGGGTCACATACCGCAAACTGACTCGCGACTGAGCCGGCTCGTGAGGTTCATCCACCATTGCGCGCTTCGTTGGTCCGATATGGACGCGTACGGCCATGTGAACAACGCGCGCATCCTTACCCTGTACGAGGAAGCGCGCGTGGCGCTGTTCTTCGCCGGGGCACGCGAGCTCGGCCTGACCTCCTTCGAGGACGGCATCGTGATCGCCCGGCACGAGGTCGACTACCTCAGGCCCATCGACTACGGGGACCCGGTCCGGATCGAGCTGTGGGTGGAGGAGATCCGGGTGAGCCGGTTCACCGTCGCCTACGAGCTGATCGACAACGAGGTGCTGGCATCCCGGGCCCGGTCGGTCTGTGTCCCGTTCAACCTGGAACAGCAGTATCCGCGGCGGCTCACCGACGCGGAGCGGGCCTTCCTCACCGACTGGGTGCCGTGATCGCCGGTGCCCGTGATCGCTGAGGCAGACCGAGCCGATGTCGAGACGTTTCTCACCCGTTTGCTTCGGCTCGACCCAGCGGCCCTGGTGCGGCTCCGCCCGTCGAGCGGCGATGGATCGGCCCAGCTGTGGGCCATGCTGCCGTTCCGGGTACTGGTGACCCGGACTCTCGCCGCGCCGGTGGAGACGGACGTGACGGTGTCCGGCGCTGACCTCCTCGCCAACCTCGGCTCGGACGCCGTCCTGCGCCCGCGGGACGAGGCTTGGCGCTGGCCCCTGCCGCCAAGCCGTACCCGGGTCGTGGAGGAGATTCCCGCGGTCGAGGTGGTACGCCTCGCCGCGGCGGCGTCGCACACCCTGCGGACCGCTGCTGCGGAGGGGGTGGCCGGTCGGGCCGTGGGCGAGCGGATCGTGCGGGACGCGCTATTGGATCACGTGTCGATCGTGGTCACCACCGACGACGGCGAACGGGTTGAGGTACCGCAACGCGTCGTGCAGGCCGTTGTTCGGATGGGCTTTCTGGGTCGCGTGACACATGCCGCAGATTCGGTCACCGATACGCCTGGTCACCCGTCCGTTACAGTGAGACTCGCCATTGGATGGATTGGGCTCGATGCTTTGCACGGTTCGGCCTGGTATCGTCCTATCTCACCCCTCCGATTGGGCTGAGGGGTTGACGTAGGACCCGGCACGTTCAGATGATGTCGGTTCATACGAATAGCTCGCCTCAGCGCTCCCTCTCCGGGTGGGCTGGCGAATCCGGATAGTGTCGGTTGCCGTACTAGCGGTAACCGACCGGGGGTATGGATGGAGGTCCGAGCCGATGGCTTGGTGGCCTTTGTGGGGTGGGCAGCGAGCGCGCTCGCGTGCCCGGGACACGGACGTGCTGACGACGGCGTCCCTCGCCGAGCTGATTGGTAGCTCCGTGGCGACAAGTCCCGGGACGGCGGTCGCCGGCGTCGAACCGGTGGCCCGGCTCGATGTGCCGCATCAGCGGACCGCCGACGCCATCGCCCGGCCGGTGACCATGCGCCGCATCTGCGACGCGCTGGACCGCCTCGAGATCCGGTACCTGACCGACAATGACGGCAGCCTGCTCGCGATGTGGGAGCGGCACGCCGTGCTCTTCGCACTCGAGGGCCCCGACGACGAGATCCTGGTCATGCGTGGCCGCCCGCACGGCACCGTCTCGCCCGACTGGTCCGACCGGGCGTACCGGGTGGTCAACGAGTGGAACCACACTCGCCGGTTCTGCAAGGCGTACGTGGGCGACGCCACCGAGCGCGGCATGCTCCCGATCTACGCCGAGATTCAGGTCCCACTGCTCGCTGGCGTGCACGACGCCCTGCTCGACGAGATGCTCGACTGCGCCGCGGCTGTCACCAGCGCCTTCGTGGACTGGCTCTACGACGACGGCAGCCTGCTCTAGCTCCCTGGCACCGCAGATGGTCACTGAAATCGCTCCCAATTCGAGCGCCGACCCCAATAGGTGACCTTCTCGGATCGAGCGCGGCAATCGGGGACCAAGCGCGGGGATCGGGCGGTCAGGCCGGGGGCGTCGTGGGGGAGTCGAGCCAGGCGTTGATCACGGCGGTGAAGTCACGGCCAGTGTGCTCATTCACGAACTTGGTGAACTGAGCCCGGTCGACCTGGGTGTTGCGGTGCTGCTGCACCCAGTCCCGGCCCATGGCGAAGAACGCCTCGTCGCCCACCGCCTTGTGGATGTCGCGCAGCATCATCGCGCCACCGACATAGACGATGATCTCTGCGAAGTGATCCGGGTGGGGGTGCCCGGGCGGCCCGGCGACCGGTCTCGACGCGGCGTCGGCGGCGCGGGCCCAGGTCACCCAGTCCGCGTCGGTGAGGTAACCCTCGTCGATCGTCCACAGCATCTCGGTGTACATGGCCCAGCCCTCGTTGAGCCACAGCCCGTTCCAGTCCTTCGGTGTCACGGCGTTGCCGAACCACTGGTGGGCGTACTCGTGCAGCAGCGTCTCGGTGGTCCCGTCGACGTCGGCGGCGCCCCCGCCGCGCTCCGCGCCGAACGTGACCATCTGCTGGGTCTCCATCGCCGACTCCGAGTCGACGAGGACCACACCCGCGGACGGGAACGGATAGGGCCCGTACCGGTCGGCGAGCCATTCGAGCATCTCCGGCGAGCGCTTGAGTGCAGGGATGAACTCCTCGTCGCGGCCGGTGCGGATCCAGTACGTGATCGGCACGTTCCGGGCTGTCGTCCTCGATCTTGGTGTACTCGCCGAGCGCGAGCGTGGCGAGGTAGGACGCGACCGGGTCGGTCGACACCCAGCGGAACGTGTCGAGGTCGGGGCTGTTGCTGATGCCGACCAACTTGCCGTGCGCCACGGCGGACCACCCGGTCGGCACGGTGACGCTCACGTCGTACACGGCCTCGTCGGAGGGCGTGTCGTTGACCGGATACCAGGTCGAGGCACCGTACGGCTCCTGCATCGTCCAGGCCTCGCCGCCGCGGGTCACCCGCAGGCCGAGGCCCTCGTCGAAGTCGCCTCGCGCGGACGGCATCGGCACCGGCGTCGGGCGCCCGTGGTATGTCACGTAGAGCGTGGTCCGGGCGTTGGCCGCCAGCTCCTTCGGCACCGCGATGTCGTCGCCCTGCCAGGTCGACGTTCGCCGCCGCGCCGTCGACGGTGACATCGTCCACTGTGTACGAATCGGAGAAGTCGAGCTGGATGGAGTTCACCGGGCTGATGGCGCGGATCGTCAATGTCGCGACACCGCTGAGCTCCCGGGTGTCGGGGTTCCACTCCAATGCGAGGCGGTACGCCAGCACGTCCAGCGCCGCGTTCCCGTACTCGGGATAGATCGGATCTTGGACGGTGTCAGATCTGACCCGCTTCGATATCTAGCATGACGTCCGGAACCGGTTGCGGGGTCGTGCTGGCGCTCGGGGCAGGCGTGGGACGGCCGGGCGTACATCCCGTCAGCACCAGCACCACTGCCGCCGCCAGCGCGGCGAACCTGATCAGGCCAGCCGAAGGTGCGGGGTCCGTCACACTGGCCAGACTAACCTCAGCCGTCGAGCGTGTTGACCATGCTCCACGCGGCACGCTGCAGGTAATCCCAGAGAGTGTCCCGGTGGGCCGGGTCGAGGCCGAGCGAATCGACCGCCGCGCGCATGTGATGCAACCAGGCGTCGCGTTCGGCCGGGCCGACCCGGAACGGGGCATGCCGCATCCGCAGTCGGGGGTGCCCGCGCAGCTCGGAGTAGGTGCCGGGACCGCCCCAGTACTGCTCGAGGAACATCCGCAGCCGATCCTCCGCCGGGCCAAGGTCGGCTTCGGGGTACAGCGGGCGCAGCACCGGGTCGTCCGCCACGGCGGCGTAGAAGGCGCCGACGAGTCGGCGGAACGTGGGTGCGCCGCCTACCGCCTCGTAGAACGTTGCTTCCTGACTCCGCTCCGCAGGCGTCGCTGGAACTGTCGTGGACTGCTCGGCCGAATTGCTCACTCGTCTATCGTGCCAGGCTGCGCATGGCCATTCCGACGCCGTGCGGCCCCGATCACAGCCAACAGGCCGCGGCGCGATGCTGGTGGCGTGGGCGATGCCTGCTCCGGTGCCTGCGTTGGCACGGGTGGTACCGGCGCCACGGGTTCTTCGGGCGATGCGGTTGGCGGTACGGGCGATGCGGTTGGCGGTACGGGCGTGGGCGGCGCGGGCGGCGCGGGCCGGTTGGGTGTCGGCCCGGGTGGGACGGGTTTTCGTGCTGGTGTGGCCGCTGATCCGGCCGCGTTCATCGCGGCGGCCTGCGCGCCCGCGTCGGCGAACGCCTGCGGTGACGGCCACTTCACGATCATCACGATCATGAGCAGCACGCCGCCGAGGCTCCACAGGCCAACCACCACCGCCAGATTGATGTGCAGCGCCAGCGCGCCGGTGGCGAGCACGGCGGAGCCCTGCAGCAGCTGCAGGCCGGCGGAGACCACGCCGAACGCGCGGGCCCGGTACGCGTTGGGCAGCGCCTGGACGAACTCGCCGTTGGCCACCGGTAACAGGGCACCGATGGCGAAACCGGACGCGAGCGCCAGCCCGGCGACGACCAGAATCGGGGGTTGGGCAAGGGCCGGCACCAGGGCGAGCGGTGTCGCCAGCGCGAGCGGCCGCAGCAGGCGTCGGCGCCACGACACGGGCACCAGCCGAGTCACCGCGAGCGACCCGAGAACCAGGCCCAGCGGTACGGCTCCCATGAGCAGACCCTGTGCCCAGGCCCGGCCCAGTCCGTCGGCGTCGCGGGCGGCCCAGGCCGCGCCTAGACCCTCGGGCACCACAGCGAACAGGGAGCCGCAGAAGACCAGCAACACAAGCGCTCGCAGCGCCGGGTTGGTGAAGACCAGCCGGAAGCCGTCGGCGGTCTCCCGCAGCAGCCCGGTGCGGCGCTCCTGGCTCAGCCCGGGTTCACGCGACCGTACCGCGGTCCGGACCAGGATCGCGGACAACCCGAATGTCGCCGCATTGATCAGCAAGGCCAGACGCGGATCGACGGTCGCCAACGTGGCGCCGAGGAAGTATCCGGTGATCTGGGCCGGCGGGGTGGTGGCGGTGTTGACGGCGACCCCGGTCACATATCGATCTGGCCCGAGCACTGCCGGCAGCGTCGCCGACCTGGCCGCATCGAACGGCGGCGTGAACAGTGACGAGGCCAGCAGCAAGGCGAGCAGGGCTGCAAGCGGCAGGCTGAAGCCCACCGCCGCGATCACGACCATGACCACCATTCGGGCGAGATCACACCAGACCATGACCTGTCGGTACGGATACCGTTCCGCGATCGAAACCAGCACCGATCCGCCAAGCAGCCATGGCGCAAAGCTGATCGCAAACGCCGCCGCTGAGGCGGCGGTCGAACCGGTCAGGTCGAAGACCATCGCGGTGATCGCGGCCCGGGCGATGTAGTCGCCCAGCCAGGACAGGGTGCTCGCGGCGTAGAGTGCGCGGAACTCGCCGGAAGCAAAGACGTCGCGGAACCTGGCCGGCCGATCGCCTCGCGCGGTCCCGGAGCCCACGGATCCTCCCTCAAGGCCAAGCCGGCCGGCGAAGTGAAGCCGGTCGTCGGTCATTCCTCTGGAGTCGTGAACTACACCGTTCGTCCGTACCCAGTAGGCCAAAAGGACGATAGCTTGGCAACCGCGCCAATCGCGACCCCCCGGGCACCCACCACCCACTGACAAGAGAAACCCCTACCTGGGCGAGACGCTAGCAAGCTCGCGTCTCGCCCAGCGCTTCGCTTCGCTGGCCCGTTCGACGAACGAGCAAGCTCGCTGGTCGAACGGGCGTCGCTCCCGCTCGCGACGTGGTCGTTCTTAGAACTTGGCTCGCTGCGCTCGCCACGGGGTGGCGCATGCATCGTGTCTAGGTGGGACCGGCCGGCGCCGTTGTCGAAGGGGTCGGCGGCGTCCTGTCGGGGTTGCGGGGGCCGGACGAAGACGCGACCGGAGCTCAGATGTTGCGCGATGCCGGCCGCCTCGAGCGCTTCGGTCATCCGGCGGCGCAGTTCTCGTCCGACCCGCCACTGCGCCTCGGACGTGGTCTTCACGGTGGTCCGTACCAGTGCCCCATCGAGATTGATCTGCTCGACCCCGAGCACCTCGGGCGCCTCCAGCAGCAGGTCGGTGAACTCCGGATCGCTGGCCAATGTCGCGGCGGCGGTGTTGAGGACCTCGGTGGCGTCCTCGACCCCGGCGAAGCCGACCGGTACGTCGACGACCACCACGGCCCAGCCCTGGGACCGGTTTCCGACCCGGATGATCTCGCCGTTGCGGATGTACCAGAGCACGCCGCGGGCGTCCCGGATGGTGGTGATCCGCAGACCGACTGCCTCAACCTTGCCGCCGACGTCGCCGAGGTCGATCACATCGCCGACGCCGTACTGGTCCTCGAGCAACATGAACAGGCCGGCGATGAAGTCCTTGACCACGTTCTGAGCGCCGAAGCCCAGAGCCACGCCAGCGATGCCGGCGCCGGCAAGCAGCGGCGCGAGCTCCACCCCGAACTCGCTGAGCACCATCATCGTCGCGATGCTGAAGATCGTCACCGAGGCGATGCTCCGCAGCACCGACCCCAGCGCGTCGGCCCGCTGCTTGCGCCGCTCCGAGCGAACCCTGGTCGCCTCCTGCAGTGAGGCGGGCATCCGCTCGCGCAGCGGATGGAACAGCCCGAGCCGGAACTCGGCCCCGGCGCTGCGAGTGACGCGTTTGATCATGCGGTGGATGACGTACCGAAGCACCAACGCGGCCACGATGATCAGCAGAATCCGGGCCGGCTTCACGAGCGCGTAGTTGGCGGTGTCGGCGAGCCAGCCGAGGCCGGTCTTCTCGTAGACGAACGCACACAGGTCGTTGCTCAGGCAGTCCGGCGACGGGACCTGGGAGGCCACGTCCGGGGAAGGCGTGGGCGCGGGGGGCGGCGCAGATGTCACGCCACCTTAGTACCGCACTCGCGTTAACCGCGCTTCTTCACCCCGCCTCACACGCTCGACGACGCTTGCGGAGTCGAACCAGTAGGCAATCTGGGCTCGCCATCGCGGCGGTTCTCGGGGACCATGGGTTCACGGACTTTGACGCGCGCCAGCCGCGGGCTAGAGCGGAGTACACGATGCCTGACATACGACCCCCAGCGCACTCGTCGGCGTTGGTTCTCAACGCAACGTACGAGCCGCTGGGTGTCGTTTCGGTCCGACGGGCAACGATCCTGATCCTCTCCGCGAAAGCGGTCTGCATCGCCGATGGCGAAGGCATCCTGCATAGCGAACGCACGTTCCTTCCGACTCCGCTGGTGGTGCGGCTGACCAGGTTTGTCCGAGTCCCGTACCGGCCGTACGTCGGCTTGTCCCGCCGGGCGATCTTCGCCCGCGATGGCGGTCGATGCGCCTACTGCCGGGGTAGCGCCGAGACCATCGACCACGTGCTGCCGCGCAGCCGGGGCGGCGGCCACCAGTGGGAGAACGTGGTCGCTGCCTGCGCCCGGTGTAACCACACCAAGGGTGACAAAACGCCAGCCGAAGTCGGTTGGCGTCTGCATGTGATACCGGCCGCGCCCAGAGGAATCGCCTGGCGGGTATTGGGCCACCGGGCGCCGGATCCTCGCTGGGCCGAGTGGCTCGACCTCACCGCCTGACCCTCTACCTCCGACCGTCATTCTGCTGACCGTCACGTCTGGTCAAGGCAATCAAACGAGACGGGCGAAGACGATCACGTTGTCGGCATACCCGACGTCTCCGCCGACCCAGTCCCCGCCGCAGGTAACCAGCGCGAGCCGGGGCGGTGCCGGTATTGGCGAAGACCCGGTCGGACGGAAACGCCGTCTTGGGGAACGCCTCGACCGACTCGACCGTGAACGTCGCCACCCGGCGGTCGGCGCGGCGCAATTCGATCAGCTTGCCGGACTTGATCTCGTGCAGTCGGTGGAACACCGCCGGACGGTCCGGCCGTGTCCACGTGGCCGACGATGATCGCCGTGCCGGCCTCGCCTGGCGTGGGGCCGTATCCGTACCAACCAGCCGTGCCGGCAGGATCGTCAACCGGCGCGGCGATACTGCCGAGCTCCGTGTTGCCGACCTCGACCACATCGGCCCGCACCCCGAGTGACGGAATGGTGATCCGAGTCGGCTGGGACGGTTTCATCCCTGAGTCGCCGCTCAGGTCGAACGAGAACGTCGGCAGCGGAATCCCCAGCACCTGTCCAAGCCCGACCGCGGTGGCGAAGGCACCGAGCAGCAACAGGCAGGCGATGATCGGCAGCGCCGTGCGCCGCCGTGACCCCACCGAGGCGCGGGTGGGCATACGGGCTCGAGCGCACCGGTTAGCGTCGTCCGACCGGGACGGGTACGCCGTCGTCAGGCGTCTCCGGTGCTGCGACGGTACGGCGGCGGTTGTGCCGCTTCGTCCGTACGGCGACGCGCTGCCGCGGCGAGCAGTGACGTCAGCCCCAGCCCGAGCCACACGTACGTGCTGCGGTCTTCCGGTCCGTTCCCGCGGGCGAGGTAGCCACCGCCGGTATTGGGACCGAGCGTGGCTTGGGTTGTCACCGTCGCTGGTTGGCGCCGTGGTTGTATTGAGAACCGTCAATGTCGTACTCGCCCGCGATCCGGTGGAGCAGCTAAGACGGACCTCATAGGTGGCCTTGGGCTTGTCGGCCGGGATGGTCGCTTGCGTCGACAACTGTCCATTGACCGGCTGCAGGGTGACCTCGCCGAACGCGGTGGACTTCACCGTCGCGGAGTTGACATTGTCGCCGCAGTTCGCCCTGACGGTTACCTGGGACCCGGCGTTGACGGTTGCCGGGCTGACGGTGATCCAGACGCCAGCGGTGTTCGCGGCGGCGTCCGTGCACGCGGCCCCGCTGCACATGACAGCGGCAGTGGCGAGCAGTACCCGAGCGAACCGCATGAAGCTCCGATCGTGGCGCGGTACGGCGTCCGGTCCCATCGTGCTCCGTCGTCGCGACGGATCCCGCCCATATTGACGTCATTCGACGTAAGCAGCGCAAAGTCCGAGGTCAGACCGTTCTTCGTAATCAGGTGACGCGTGCGCGCTGGGCGGGATATTCGTGGTGTGCACCGGCCGCGGTGACGTCGCGCAGCCGGGCCAGACCGTCGTGGACGTCCACGAACCGGGTGTAGAGAGGTGCGAATCCGAGCCGGAGCCGGTCCGGCGTCCGGAAGTCCGGGATCACATCAGCTGCCTTGAGCGCCTGGCAGATCTGCCATGCCTGCGGATGGTGCAGGCACAGGTGCGCTCCGCGCCGCTCGGTGCTTCGTGGCGAGGCGAGCCGGAACCCCAACTCCGGTAGCCACGCGTCCACGAGAGATATCGCGTAGTCGGTCAGCGCCTGAGTCTTCGCCCAGACCGCGTCGATGCCGGCCTCGGCGGTGATCCGAGCACCCTCCAGTGTGGACGCCAGGCCGAGCACAGATGGCGTGCCGACCAGGTATCGCTCCACGCCGTCCACCGGGTCGTACTCGGCGCCCATGTCGAACTGGTTCCGCTGACCGAACCAGCCCCAGATCGGCTGTCTGAGCTCGGGCTGGAGATCCGACCGTACATAGAGGAACGCGGGTGCGCCGGGCCCGCCATTGAGGTGCTTGTAGGTGCATCCGACGGCGAGATCGGCACCGGCGGACTCCAGCGGGACCGCGACGGAGCCCACCGAGTGCGACAGGTCCCAGAGGGTCAGCGCTCCGACCGCGTGCGCGGCCGCGTTGATCGCCGCCATGTCGGCGATCGCGCCGGATCGATAGGCCACATGGGACAGGGAGACCAGCGCCGTCTCGCCGCCGATCGCAGATGCGACCGCCTCCGGGGAGACTCCGGCGTCCACATCGGACTCGACCACCCGCAGCTCGTAGCCGCGGGCATGGGCGAGCCCGGCCAGCACATACCGGTCGGTGGGAAAGTTGTCGTCATCGGTCACGATGACCTGTCGTCCCGGGCGCGCGTCGAGGGCGGCACTCGCGAGCTTGTACAGGTTCACGCTGGTGCTGTCTGCCACCACGACCTCGCCCGGCCGGGCGTCGATCAGCGCGGCGATCATGTCGCCGGCCTCGGTGGCCAGAGTGATCCACCGGTCCCAGCCACGGATCAGGTCGACACCCCACTCCTTGTCGACCAGCGCCCGCAGCCGCCGGCGCGTGGCTACCGGCAGTCGGCCGAGAGAGTTCCCGTCGAGATAGATGAGATCGTCGGCGATGGTGAAGCGCTTCCGGAAGCGGCGCAACGGATCGCGCGCATCGGCACGTTCTGCCTCGTCCCTCGACGGCGCTGCGGGGGTCACCTCCGTACCGTATGACAGCATGGCGGAGCTGCATGACCTGACCGCGCTAGAGCAGGCCGCGGCGGTGCGGGCGGGCGAGGTCAGCTCGACCGAGTTGGTTGAGTACTACCTCGGTCGGATCGAGGACCACGGCGAGTCGCTCGGCGCGTTCGTCACCGTGACCGCCGATCTGGCCCGCGCCGAGGCCCTTCGCCTTGACGCCAGTCCCGGGTCGAGTGAGCTGGCTGGCGTACCGACCGCCATCAAGGACCTCACGATGACCGCGGGCACCCGCACGACATTCGGCTCGGCCGCGTTCGCGGATTACGTGCCCACCGTGGACTCCGATGTGGTGGTCCTGATGCGGCAGGCGGGCCTGATCAGCCTAGGCAAGACCACCACGAGCGAGTTCGGGCTGAGCCTCTACTCAGAGACGCTCGTGGCACCTCCGGCGCGCAACCCGTGGGCGATGGACTGTACGGCCGGCGGTTCCAGCGGTGGTGCCGCGGCGGCCGTGGCGTCCGGACTGGTGCCGGTGGCCCAGGGTAACGACGGTGGTGGATCGCTACGCATCCCGGCCTCGCTGTGTGGCCTGGTCGGATTCAAGCCGAGCCGCGGCCTGGTCAGTGGTGGCCCACTCGGATTCGGAGGTTTCGGCCTGCCGACGAACGGCCCGATCGCTCGTACGGTCGCCGATGCCGCCGCACTGCTGGACATCCTGGCCGGACCGGTGGCGGGGGAGCCGTACCTGGCACCGCCGCGACCTGCGGGCGGTCTGCTCGATGCCGCGCTGCGTCCGGAGGCGTATCTGCCGAGCGGCCGGCCGCTTCGGGTCGGCCGGTATGTGAGCCCGCTGCTCGCCGACCTCACCCCGGAACCGGACGTCGTGGCGACCTGGGAGGACGCGAGCGCGTGGCTCGCCACCCTCGGCTGCGACGTCTTCGATGCCGAGCCACCGTTCGACCACTCCGGGGAGGACTTCTTCATGTCCCTGTGGGGCGTGCTCGCGTTGTCGCCGGTACCGCCCGGGAAGGAGTCGTCGCTGTTGGCGTTCACCCGGTGGTTGCGCGAGCGCGGTCGTGCGGTCTCGTCGGAGCAACTGGTGCAGGCTATGGCCGCGGCACAGGTCCAGGTACGGCGTCATGCCCGCGCGGCGACGTACGACGTCCTGCTTAGCCCGACGCTGGCCCGGGCGCAGGCGCCGGTGGGGTTCTTCAGCGCCGTCGACGACCCAGCGGAGGATTTCGACCGGCAGGCTCGGTTCTCGCCCTACTGCGCCGCGTACAACCTGACCGGGCAGCCGGCGGTCTCCCTGCCGTGGGGGGCGACCGCGGACGGCGCACCAATCGGAGTGATGCTCGCCGCCGCGCCGGGGGCAGACGCGCTGCTCCTCGCCGTGTCGGCCTGGTTGGAGGCGACATGGCCCGGGAGCGCGGCGGGCGAGCGAAGCGAGTCTGCGCGCGGACGAGGCTCGAACGCGGCATGGCCCGGGAGCGCGGCGGGCGAGCGAAGCGAGTCTGCGCGCGGACGAGGCTCGAACGCGGCATGGCCCGGGAGCGCGGCGGGCGAGCGAAGCGAGTCTGCGCGCGGACGAGGCTCGAACGCGGCATCGCCGTGGGCGCAACGCCACCCCGAGGTGTGGTCTGCGCCGGTTCACCGCTAACGTAAACGGCGTCCGTGAATCCACATCTGGCTCGCAGGGAGCGGCGTTGAGCGCTGAGTTCACCCGGTTGCTGCTCATCCTGATCGGCATTGCCGTCGGGGTCGCATTGGTGGTCGCGGCGCTCGTGTTCGCGGGCGGGTCGCGGCGTAGTAAGCGGTACCGGCCGGGCCGGCCGTTCGCGTTCGCGCCGGTCTGGTTCCTCGCCGCTCCGGAGAAGCAGTCGCGCGCCGGGATCTCCCGCGCACTGACTGCTGGGTCGCTGGCCGGGCGCGTCCCGCGTCCAAGGGAGACGGGAGGCGCCAGTGATCGCTGGTGAGCTTGCTTCGAGCGAAACCAATGGCCGTGACGTCGCCGTTGAGCGCGACACCGCTCCCCATAGCGCAAACCCGACCTGGCACCCGGAGGTCGTCGATGGACCGCTGTCGCCGCGAGCTCTGCTGCGGGTGGACGAGGCGCTACGGCTCGCGGATGCGTCCACGGGTCTGACCTTCAGCGTCTACATTGGAGATCTGGCGGAGAACTCCCGTGAGACCGCCGAGCTCATGCACGGTCGGCTCGTCGATCCGGATGTCAGTGTGCTGATCGCCATCTCACCGAACCAGCGGGTGCTGGAGATCGTCACCGGCTCCCGGGCCCGCCGTCGCGTGCTCGACCGGGACTCGAAGCTCGCCGCGCTGTCGATGTCGGCCGCGTTCGCGGGCGGCGACCTGGGCGGGGGAATCGTGGCCGGGCTCGCCCAACTCGCCGATCACGCCGGCCGCTCCTGACCCGCTCTGGCTGACTGTCGGTGGTCGCCGGCCGCCGCGCCATGATCACCGGTCCCCGACCCGTCACCGCCGTCCGGAGATCTCCGCGCCGGTCCGGTCGTCACGGTGACCTTGACCGAAGGTCGCCGTGCACGCCGGCGCCTGCGGTTCAGAGTGCCGGCAGCCCGGTCACCGTTCACGGCGTTCTTGGACGCGTCCGTCGCGGGCGTGGTTGGACCACCCCGCCGGTCGACACGCCGGCCGCCGCGCGTTGATCACCGGTCCCCGACCCGCCGTCGACACGCCGCAAGTCGGTTCACGGTGACCTTGACCGAAGGTCGCCGTGCACGCAGGCGTCCGTAGTTCAGCGTCGGCCACGCTGTTGCCCTACACGGTGATCTTGGGGCGGGGCGCCTGGGCCGGACCGCCCACGCGGCGCCACGTCACCCGGCACCAGCCGGGCGTCTGGTGTCCGGTGACGGCCGGGGTCAGCCGCCGGGTGTCACGAGGAGTCGGCGTCCTTGGCACGGGCGGCCAAGGCGCGGACCACGCCGTCCTTGCCCTCGGCCACCAGCCGGCGCAGCGGCGTCGGGTGACCCTCGACCCCGAGCCAGGCATCAGTTAGCGCCACTGTCTCCGGTGACACGTGCAAGCCCGGGTAGGCGAATTGCGCGAACTCATGCGCCGTTTCGCTGTCCCGGGTGGGCCAGATCTCATCGATCACGTCGAAGTACTTCTGCCGGTACGGCTCGGTCAGCTGGAGCTGCGACGTGTGGTGGAACCCCTGCAGCAGCGAGCGATGCAGCCAGTTCGGCAGCTTCTCGTCGCCGGTGAGGCGCCGCCACGTCTCGGCCTTGGACTCTGCGGTGGGTACCAGCGCGTGCGCCTGGGCCGCCGCCCGCTCGCCGCTGGCCGTACGGTCGCGGTTGAGCTCCGCCTCGATGTTGTCGGGGCCGGCCGCGCCGTGGGCGACCAAAGTGGACAGAAGTGACCAGCGCAGGTCGGTGTCGATCACGAGGCCGGTCGGCACGTCCACGCCGTCGAGCCAGCCGCGCAGCACGGCCAGCTCCTCTGCGCGGCGGCCCGCGGCGTTCAGCGCCCGGGCCCACGCCAGCTGGAACCCACTTCCCGGTTCGGCCGAGGCCAGCGCGGCGCGTGCGGAGTCTGCGAGCATGGCCCAGCCGGTCGCCGTCCAGGCGGGGTCGGCGTACTGGGTGACCGCGAGCTGCGCCTGGCGAAGGGTAGCGGTGACGAGGTTAATGTCGGTCTCCCTCGGCAGACCGGCGCAGACCAGGGCCACGTAGTCGCGAGCGGGCATCTCGGCGTCGCGGGTCATGTCCCACGTGGCGCCCCAGCACAGTGCCCGCGCTAACGACGAGTCGAGGCCGGCGATGTGATCGACCACAGTGGACATCGAGCGCGGGTCCAGTCGAAGTTTGGTGTAGGACAGGTCCTCGTCGTTGAGTAGGAGCACATCCGCCGCCTTGACGCCCGTGAGCGCGTCGAGCGGGGTGAGTGCACCCGAGATGTCGACCTCGAGCAGCTGCCGCCGTACCAACGACCCGCCCTTCAGGTCGTAGAGACCGACGCCGATCCGGTGGGTGCGCAGGGTGGGGTGACTGGCCGGTGCCTCCTGCGCCACGGCGACGCCTGTGTACGTGCCATCGGCGCCGATCTCGACCAGCGGCCGGATTGTGTTCACCTGGGCCGTCTCCAGCCACTGAGCGGCAAACGAGCGCAGCTCACGGCCGGACGCCTCCTCCAGCGCGGAGAGTAGGTCGTCAAAGGTCGCATTGCCCCACGCGTGGGCGGCGAAGTACGACCGCAGGCCGGTGACGAAGTGGTCGACGCCCACGTACGCGACGAGTTGCTTGAGCACCGACGCACCCTTGGCATACGTGATGCCGTCGAAGTTGAGCTCGACCGCCTCCATGTCGGGCATGTCGCAGTACACCGGGTGGGTGGAGACGAGCTGGTCCTGGCGGTAGCCCCAGTTCTTGCGCAGCGAAAGGAACGTGGTCCACGCCTCGGTGAAACGGGTCGCGCGCGTGTTGCACCAATGCGAGGCCCACTCCGCGAACGACTCGTTCAGCCACAGGTCGTCCCACCAACGCATGGTGACGAGGTCGCCGAACCACATGTGTGCCATCTCGTGCAGGATCGTGTTGGCGCGCTGCTCGAACTCGAAGTCGGTCACCTGTGACCGGAAGATGTAGTGCGACTCGGCGTGGGTGACACAACCGAAGTTCTCCATCGCGCCAGCGTTGAAGTCGGGCACCCACAGCTGGTCATACTTGGGCAGTGGATACCGCACACCGAACTGGTTGTGGAAGAAGTCGAATCCCTGCTTGGTGACGAGGAAGAGGTCGTCGGCGTCGAGGTACTGCTTCATCGACTGCCGTATGAACAGGCCCAGGTCGATGCCGTCGTGAGTCTCGCGGACCTCGTGGTACGGCCCCGCGCACAGCGCGGTGATGTAGGTGCTCATCCGGGCTGACTGCTCGAAGTGGACGACGGTGGTTCGCTCGACGGCACCCGGCTCGGTGCGCGCGATCGGTGCGTTGGAGACGACCCGCCAGTGCGCCGGCGCGGTGACGTGCCAGGTGTAGACGCTTTTCAGATCGGGTTGATCAAAGCATGCGAAAACCCGCTGCGCGTCCTGGGTCTCGAACTGGCTGTAGAGGTACACCTCTTTGTCGACTGGGTCGAGGCTGCGGTGCAGACCCTGCCCCGAGGAGGAGAAGTTGAAGTCGCCGTCGACCACGAGCACGTTCTCCGCGGCGAGGTCACTCAGCGGAAGTCCTTTCTCCGCGGACCAGCCGGATGTGTCGACCTCGATGCCGTTGAGTCGGACCGACCGCAATCGGTCCGCCGCCGCCTCCATGAAGGTCGACGCCCCGGGCTCGTTACAGGTGAACCTTACCTCGGTGATCGAGCGGAAGGTCCCTTCGCCCGGCCCGCCGGTGCCGTCGGTGAGGTCCAGCGTGATGTCGTACGCCGTCACGTCGAGTAGGCGAGCGCGCTCGGCCGCCTCGACCTGGGTTAGGTTGCGCACTCCGGCCACGGGTCTCTCCATCCGACTGTCTGGTTTGGCATAGTTGTTGTGCCAAGACCTTCTTCGGCCCGCGCGGGTCGGCGGGTCTGGTCTGAGTCTGTCATGTGGGTCGTCCGACGTTTGCTGACCCCGGCTTACCTGGCCGCCCTCCGCCGGCAGATGGATGATGGGTAAGGACCGGCCGTCGCGGGGAGCCTGAGCGGAGCGTGGCCATGACCGATGTGGACCTGTGGGTCGACCCAGCCTGCCCGTGGGCGTGGATCACGTCCCGGTGGCTGCTCGAAGTCGAGCGCGTACGGGATGTCTCCGTCCGGTTCCACACGATGAGCCTGGGCGTGTTGAACGAGGCACGTGATCATGGCGAAGACCATCGGCATCGGGTGGCCTCGGTCTGGGGTCCGGTACGTGTCCTCACCGCTGCGGAGGCAACGCACGGGCCGGCCGTGGTGCGCCCGTTGTACGGCGCGATGGGGGAGCGGGTGCACGCGGCCAAGATCGGCCTGGGCCGGGACATGGTGCTCGGTGCCTTGCACGAAGTGGGCCTGAGCCCGCAGCTCGCCGACGCGGCCGAGTCCGAGGAGTACGACACTGCGCTCCGGGCGAGCCACGCCGACGGGATGGCGCCAGTGGGGACTGACGTCGGTACCCCCGTGGTGCACGTCCGCCGCACCGTCGGCGACCCGATCGCATTCTTCGGCCCAGTAGTCACGCCGATTCCGCGCGGCGACGCGGCCGGTCGGCTGTGGGACGGCGTGCTTGCCGTCGCCGGCACGGACGGGTTCTTTGAGCTCAAGCGCACCAGGGACCGCAGCCCCACATTTTCGTGAACGGCGGCCAACCCTTGGTCCTTCAATAATGGATATCAGATTGTGTCCACAGTGGTCACTCGCCTGGCCACCCGCTGATGCACGACTGCCAGCCCCCGCGCACGGCCCACCGTCCGGCGCGGGTTAGGTTTCGCGGCATGACTGTGGTGCACCCGATCGCCAGGGCCCTCCTCTCAACAGGTGGGACCGGCGCGCGCAACTACGACGAGTTCGCGGACGACGCGGAGATCACGGACATCGTCGCCGCCAACCCCGACAGCGCGCTTGCGATCGAGATGCCCCACCGCGCCCCCGACAGCCTCGGCAAGAGCTTCACCCGCGCGCTGCCCGACGCGGTTGCTCGGCTGGCCCGCCAACGCGACGACGGTACCTACGCGCCCGCCGAGGATGTGATCGTGCTCTACCGGATCGAAGCACCAAGCCCGCCCGTGGGTGCCGCGGCGGGGTCAGCAGACGTGGCGGCGGCGTATGGGCTCTTCGCAATGGTCGATACCGATCAGATCTCGACGTCGCCGGGCGAGCCCGGTCGGGTCATCCGCAATGAAGACGTTTTCATCGAGAAGGTTCGGGAACGCGTAGCACTTGCCGAGGCCACGGGGCATCTGCTGTCGCCGGTACTGCTGCTCCAAACCGGAGCAGGGGATGAGCTACACAAGGAGCTTCGAGCCGCCATTGAGTCGGAAGGCCCACCAGCAGTGACCGATACAGACCACGTTGGACGGGTGCATGCCGTGTGGCCGGTACCCCGGTCCGACCCGCGCGCGACCGCGCTGGCGGCACTCGCCGGCAGTGGGCATCTGGTGGTGGCGGACGGCAACCACCGGAGCCTGGCCGCTCAGATCGGGGGACTGTCCCGGTTTCTGGCGGTGGTGACCACCCCGGCGTCGGTCACCATCGAGCCGTACCACCGCCTCGTCGTCGGCTCGCCGCTACTGATCGCAGATCTGCTGGACCGGCTCAGCGCGGCTGGGGCAGTGGTGGCCGACGCAGCGCCCGACGTCCCAATCACCGGGACGGTGGTCCTCTACGGGCAGGGCCGTGCGTACGCCGTGAATCTGCCTGATCGCGAGCCGCAGGTCGACCTGAACCCAGCCGCGATCGTGGACGGTATGGACCATGCCCGCGTCGAACGGCTCCTGCTCGGGGACGCGCTCGGCCTCGAGCCGGGCGACAAGCGGATCGTCTACGTGGGCGGCGACTACCCGCCGAACTGGCTGGTCTCCGAAGTGGACGCCGGCCGAGCTGACCTCGCCATCCTGATCGCACCGGTCACTGTGGACGAGTTCGTGGCAGTGAACCTGGCCCGGCAGAAGATGCCGCGCAAGAGCACCTGGTTCACGCCCAAGGCGCGGGCTGGCCTGGTCGTGGCGGACCTCACCGCTGAGCGGGGTTGAGTGCCAGGAACGGCAGCTTCCAGGTGTTTGGCGTGGACCCGCGCGTTTGGCGTGGATCCGCGTGAGCGTTGGACCGGGGGCGGCCTCCGGACTGTGCCGGGGACTGACACACTGCACGCATGCGGGTATACCTCGGCTCCGACCACGCCGGACTGGAACTTAAGCAGTACCTCGTCCGGCGGCTTGCGGAGCGCGGCGACGACGTCACCGACGTCGGTCCGGTCGCGATGGACCCGGAGGACGACTATCCGCCGTACTGCGTGCACGCGGCGGCACGGGTGGTCGGCGACCCGGGCAGCCTCGGCGTCGTTGTCGGCGGCTCAGGCAACGGGGAACAGATCTCGGCGAACAAGGTGCCCGGTGTGCGGGCGGCGCTGGCCTGGAGCCTGGAGATCGCCCAGCTTGCCCGCCAGCACAACGACGCCAACGTGGTCGCGCTCGGGGCGCGCATGCACTCTGAAGAGGAGGCTTGGGCGATCACGACCACATTCCTGGACACCCCATTCTCGGGCGACCCCCGGCACCTTCGTCGGATCGCACAGGTCGCCGCCTACGAACAGACTCACGTACTGCCCCCGCTGCCGACGATTTAGGCGGGCGTTGCTGGCGTGGGTCAGTTTCCGCCCAACTTGAGTGTCGCGATCACCGCGAGGCCGGCAAGTATGAGCAGTCGTATCACACGTAGCGCCGGTGGGGTGACTGCCCAAGTCTGGCTGAGCAGGGCCGCCAATGCGGCCACGACGGCGAAAAGCAGCAGGGCGCCCCACACTCCGGGTAGGAACAGTCCGATCAGAGCCAACACCACGGTGCCTAGGAAGACCCTGGTCCGGTTCATCCGGGCCAGTCTGGTCAGCAGATTGGGCATCGGTCTCCTGGGTGAGGCGGCGGTCTCTTGGGTGAGGCGGCGGTCTCCTGGGTGGTGCGGCGGGTAGCAGAGCAATGAGGGGTCGGTACGGACTACCGTAGCGGGCGTGCTGGTGGTGATGCGCTTCGAAGCCTCAGACGTCGACGGGGAGTTCCTCACGGCGGCCCGGGACGCGCTGACCATCCTCGCCGCACGGGCCGGGTATCGATCGGGTCAGCTTGCTCGGGCCTACGACCAGCCGGACCTTTGGTGCCTGGTGACCGAATGGGAGTCCGTCGGAGCGTACCGGCGCGCGTTGGGCTCCTACGAGGTCAAGGCCAATGCCACGCCACTGCTGTCGCGGGCGCTGCCGGAGCCGTCGGCATTCGAGCCGCTCGCGACGGCCGAGCCGGGTGCACCGGTGCAGGCGCGCAACAGTGACCGATCGATAGCATCGTGACCATGACCGCCGAGAGCGCGGCCGGTTACCCGAGCCCAGGCCCCGCAGGCACGGCCGTACCGCCGCCACCGCCCGGGCCGGGCGTGCAGCCACCGTTCGTGGCGCCGCCCACGGACGGCACGCGGCAGCGGCGTTGGCTCGCCATCGGCCTGGCCGCCGGGTTCGTGGTCCTGCTGTGCATCGGCGGGCTGGTTGGCTTCGGCAGTCTGGTGTTCCTCGGTACCCAGGTGGTCCGGGACCAGGCCTCGGCCAAAGTGACCGAGTACCTGACCGCGGTCCGCGACGGCGAGTACCCGCGGGCGTACAGCTTGCTCTGCGATGAGCGCCAAGCGCAGGAGTCCGAGCGCGAGTTCATCAGCGAAAATCTGGGCGGACCACGCGTGCGTGACTTCACGGTGGGTACGCCTGACCTCTCCAACGACATCCGGGTTCCGGCGACGATCCGGTATGCCGACGGAACCGTGGCTGCCGTCGATTTCGTCCTGGCACAGGACAGTCGTACAGGCGATGTCGAGGTCTGCCGGGTCGAGGACTAACCTCGTTGCGAATGCCCGCGCCGTGCCTGGACAATTCCGTCCAGCACCTCGTCCCGCACCCGCCGACAGCCAGCCGGCGGCAACCCAGGAGGTTCGCGTTCCCATGCCCGCCGATCGCATCGATACCATCGTCAGCTTGGCCAAGCGCCGCGGCTTCGTCTTCGCGTCCAGTGAGATTTACGGCGGTACTCGGTCGGCGTGGGACTACGGCCCACTCGGCGTTGAGCTGAAGGAGAACATCCGGCGCCAGTGGTGGCGGTCGATGGTTCAGCAGCGCGACGACATCGTGGGCCTCGACTCATCCGTGATCCTCGCCACGGATGTATGGGCGGCTTCGGGACACCTCGAAGCGTTCGTCGACCCGTTGACCGAGTGCGCCTCGTGCCACAAACGGTTCCGGGCCGACCACCTTGAGGAGGCGTACGAGGCCAAGCATGGCAAGCCGCCCGCGTCGCTGCAGGAGCTCAACTGTCCCAACTGCGGCAACAAAGGCACCTTCAGCGAGCCACGGATGTTCAACGGTTTGATGAAGACCTACCTCGGTCCAGTCGACAATGAGGAGGGTCTGCACTACCTGCGGCCCGAAACCGCCCAGGGCATTTTCGTCAACTACAAGAACGTGATGGACTCGGCCCGCAGGAAGCCGCCGTTCGGGATCGCCCAGGTGGGTAAGAGCTTCCGTAACGAGATCACGCCGGGCAACTTCATCTTCCGCACACGCGAGTTCGAGCAGATGGAGATGGAGTTCTTCGTCGAGCCGGGCACGGATGAGGAATGGCACGAGTATTGGCTGCAGGAGCGGTGGAACTGGTGGGTGGATCTGGGCATCAAGCCGGAGAACCTGCGCTTCTTCGAGCACCCGAAAGAGAAGCTCTCCCACTATTCCAAGCGCACCGTCGACATCGAGTACCGGTTCCAGTTCGGTGGCACGGACTTCTCCGAACTCGAGGGCATCGCCAACCGTACGGATTTCGACCTCACGACACACTCCAAGCACTCCGGCGTTGATCTGTCCTATTTCGACCCCGCGAAGTCCGAGCGCTGGACGCCGTACGTCGTTGAGCCGGCCGCTGGACTGACCCGCGGCGTGCTGGCATTCCTGCTCGATGCCTACGACGAGGACGAGGCGCCCAACGCCAAGGGTGCGATGGAGAAGCGAACCGTGATGCGGTTCGATCCGCGGCTCGCGCCGGTGAAGGTCGCGGTGCTGCCCTTGTCGCGCAACGAGCAGCTCTCGCCGCGTGCGAAGGATCTCGCCGCCACGTTGCGCAAGCGGTGGATCGTCGAGTTCGACGACGCCCAGGCGATCGGTCGCCGGTACCGCCGCCAGGATGAGATCGGTACGCCGTTCTGTGTCACGGTCGACTTCGACACGCTCGACGACGATGCGGTGACGGTACGGGACCGCGACACAATGGCGCAGGACCGGGTGCCGGTGGCATCCATCGAGAGCTATCTGAGCGAGCGCCTCCCCGGCTGCTGACCGCGCCCGCGCGGGGCAGAGCCCACGGTGCAAAGGATGTAACGGGGTGCTGGTTCGGGTAAGGAAGGACGCCCTCCAAACGGATTCCGAGTAAGCGGGACGCCTTCCTTACCTGGTCGGGCGGCACTTCGACTGCGAGGCGTTGTCCACAATCCACAGGCTTGGATTTCGTCCTTCCGCGGCGCCTGGTCCGACCGCCACCCTCTGAGCATGCAGTCTTCGTACGTTCAGGCGCCGCTCAGCCAGATTCTGTCGGAGCAGCAATATCTGGTTAGTCGTGCGCAGCTCATCGCGGCCGGGGTCAGTGACGTCGGCATTTCCCGGAAGATCCGCCGAGGCGATTGGCTGCGCGTGCTTCCGGGGATCTACCGCGTTGTCCCTGGCACTCTGACGCTTGAGCACCGCAGGATCGCGGCCGCGCTTTTCGCCGGCGAGGCTGCCCAGCTGACCGGCGCGGCAACACTGCTGTGGTACGGGTTCACGTCACCGGTCGCATCGGACCGCGTACACGTGCTCATCCCGCATGCCACGCATCGGAGGTCGTCTGGATTCGTCGTCGTGCAACGCACGCACTCACCCGACGGTCACGTGCGGGACGTCGGCGTCTACCGTGTGACTTCTCCGGCGCGCGCTGTGGTAGATGCGTGCCGGCTGATGTCAGACCTTCGGAGCATCCGGGCGATCGTTGCCGAGGCTGTCCAGCGCAACTACACGAGCACTGCGGCGCTCGATGAGGAGATACGTCGCGCGGCACGAAGTCGCACCTCGCTCGTGCGGCGGGCGTTCACGGAGGTCGTCGCAGGCGTCCGATCCTCCCCCGAGGCTGAGCTTCGGACAATCGCGTCCCATAGCAAGATCCTGCCCAAGATCATATGGAATCCGATTCTCACCCGACAGGACGGGACAGCGCTGCCGACCCCCGATGGCTGGATCGCCGATGCGGCGATCGCGCTGGAGGTTGATTCGAGCACGCACCACTCCAGCGAAGACGGTTGGCGTACAACACTTCGTCGCCACAACTTGCTGGCGGAACTCGGTGCGACCGTCTTGCACTTCACGCCAGCAGAAATTCGCACGGAGCCAGCCCGGGTGTTGCGGGTCATGGAGCAGACTTATCGGGCACGAGTCGGCTCTGCGGCAGCCGTCGATGTGCAAGCAAGGAGTCCCTTATAGCCGGAATCAGTTTGGAGGGCGTCCTTCCTAACACTCGGCGCACCAAGATCAGAAGGAGAAGCCGCCCGGGCGCCGGTTCCGGTCGGCGATCAGACCCGCCAGGGTGGACAGGGCGATCTCGGCGGGGGTCTTGGAGCCGATGTTGAGCCCGAGTGGCCGGCGGATCCGTCCGATCACCTGGTCGGGCACGCCGAGCTTGCGCAGCGCCTCGACGTGAGGCGCGGTGTGTCGAAGGCTGCCCATGACGCCGATGTACCGGGCCGGCAGGCGCAGGAACGACTCCAGCGTCGGGCCGAGCTCCTCCCGGTCGTGGTCGGTCACGACGACGTCGGTGCTCCGGTCGACGAAGTCCTCGGTGGGTACCGAGTAGACCTGGTCCGCATAGCGCCACTCGGCCCAAGCGAGCCGCCCCGAGTCCGGGTCCATCATGATCGTTTCGTAGCCGAGGTCGCGACCGAAGTGGAGTAGGAACTCGGTGACCGGCGTCACGAACACGCAGACCAGGCGGCGTGGACCAATCTCTGGCGGCAGGTCGCCATGCGCCATCGCGCAGCTCGGATCGGGGTGTGTCGGTGCTCCCACTGCTTTGGCTCTCCCCACTCGCATGACTACGAAACGCCTCAGTCGGGGACCATCTTAGGGACAAGCTAACCCAGATCGTCGGGGGCCGGTCAAGCCGTGGGATCGCCGGTCACGGAATCCGGCGTGGGCGCTGGCGCACCAGCGACACCGCCATCACGATCCCGGCCAATGTGGTGGGCGCAACGACCGCGAACTGGTACGCCGCACCTAGCGACCGGCCCTCGGCGAGCCAATCGGCGAACACGGCGATCGCAGCGACGGTGGCGGCGATGGCGAGCACGCCGATCGCCTGGCCGGGCCGGATCGCGCGACGCACCGCCGCCGTGACGCCGCCGGCGAGCAGCACCAGCGAACCGACCCCGATCGCGGTCTCCATGGGCGGCGAGTGTACGGCCTGCGTCCACCTGCGATGAGAGCCAAGGTCGCTCCACGCCGACTCCCTGTGATCGACCCGAGCACAAGTCGTGATCTCCGCAAGGTACTGGGCCTGGTACCGCGTGATGATCTCCGCAACCTCGCCCGGTTGGGCGTCGAGCTGGCACGTGGATCCGATAGACGCCCGTTCGATGATCTGAACCGTTATGGGAGGCTGAATAGATGCTGCGGCTGGGAACGTGGATGGTTGATCCGCCGGTGGTGTTGGCACCGATGGCGGGGATCACCAATATCGCGTTCCGGCGGCTGTGCCAAGAGCAGGGCGCGGGTCTCTTCGTCTGCGAGATGATCACGACACGGGCACTCGTGGAGCGCAACCCGAAGACACTGCGCATGGTGGCCTTCGCGGACGGGGAGCGGCCACGCAGCCTGCAGTTGTACGGCGTAGATCCAGCGACGGTGGCTGCGGCCGTGCGGATGGTCGTTGACGACAACCTCGCCGACCACATCGACATGAACTTCGGCTGCCCGGTGCCGAAGGTGACCCGCAAGGGCGGCGGGGCCGCGCTGCCGTGGCGGCGGCGACTCTTCGCAAGGATCGTGGCTGCCGCGGTGAAGGCGGCCGACGGTGCTGTGCCGGTCACCATCAAGATGCGCAAGGGCATCGACGACGAGCATCTGACCTATGTGGAGGCTGGCCTCGTCGCCCAGGACGCCGGCGTCGCCGCCGTGGCGCTGCACGCCCGTACTGCCGCGCAGCGTTACTCGGGCCGGGCGGACTGGGAGGCGATCGCCACGCTGAAGCAGGCGCTCGACGTTCCCGTGCTTGGCAACGGCGACATCTGGGAGGCGTCTGACGCGACCAGGATGGTGCACGCGACCGGCTGCGACGGAGTGGTGGTCGGGCGGGGCTGTCTCGGCCGTCCGTGGCTCTTCGGTGACCTGGCGGCCGCGTTCGACGCCGTGGCCACTCTGAGACTGCCGTCACTGGGTGAGGTCGCGTTGATCATGCGGCGTCATGCAGATTTGTTGACTGAGTGGCTGGGTACCGAGCGGGACGGCTGTACCGACTTCCGCAAGCACGTGGCGTGGTACCTCAAGGGATTCCCGGTCGGGTCGGAAGTCCGTCGGGCCCTCGCGATGGTCTCATCACTGTCCGAACTGGACGATCTGCTCGGCAAGTTGGACCCGGCCGCGCCCTTCCCGGTTGAGATTCTGGGCGAGCCGCGAGGGCGGACCAACTCGGCTGGCAAGGTATACCTGCCTGACGGTTGGCTCGCCTCCCGCGATGACGAGGACGTCCCGACGGACGCGGAGCTCGATGACTCAGGCGGCTAGGCCTACTGGATGCCCATCGCCAGCTGTAGCCGCTCCTCCGGACGCACGTAGTGGTCCGCGTCGTGGGCGTCCTCGCCGACCGCAAGCTCGACCCAGTGCACGTCAGCGGTGAGCTCACTCCCGCGCGGGCCATAGTCGGTCACGGGTGAGCCGAACTCTCGCCCGACATCACAGGTCTCGTCGGCCGAGAAGATCATCGGCTCGGTACGGTCGACCCGTCCTGCGCCGACCTCGGTGCCGTCGACGAAGAGGCTGACGGAGCCGCCCTGCGCCAGGCCGCCGCCGTCGTACGCGAACTCCATCCGTACCTGGCGTGTGCCCGGAGCGATCGGCGTTTGGCTCGACGTGACGAACCGGTCGATGCCATAGAAGTTGTAGCAGTACTCGAGTCGGCCGTCGCGAAGATAGAGCGACCAACCTCCGGTGATCCCGCCCTGGGCCACCACGACGCCATGCGGATCTGGAACGGGCACCTCGATCTCGGCCGTGACCGAGTGCGACTTGTTCTTCAGGTTGACCACCGAGCTCTCGCTGAGCCGACCCATACCGGCGAACAGCAACTGCCGATCGCCGGTGATGAGCTGCGGCCGTCCGGCGAGGTCGGGGTTGGTCCTTTCGGCGCCGCGGTCATCGAGCGGCAGCACGCTGTACTTGACCGCCTCGATGAGCCACAACCGTTGCAGCTCATGGAGTTTCTCGGGGTTCTGGGCCGCCAGGTCGTGGGCCTGGGTCCAGTCGGTGCGGGTGTCGTAGAGCTCCCAGACGTCGTCGTCGAAAGCTGGCAGTTGTACGGCGCCGAGCAGCCACGGGGTGCGGTGCTTGGTGACCGCCGTCCATCCTTTGTGGTAGATCCCTCGGTTGCCGAACATTTCGAAGTACTGGGTCTCGTGGCGTTCCGGTGCGGCCGCGTCGTTGAAGCTGTAGAGCATGCTCACGCCCTCGTACGGCTTCTGGGTGATGCCGTTGACGGAGGTCGGTTCGGGCAGGCCGGCGGCCTCGAGCACGGTCGGGGCCGATGTCGATGACGTGGCAGAACTGATCGCGCCGGGCGCCCTGCTCGCCGATCCGGACCGGCCAATGCACGATGGTGCCGTTGCGGGTGCCGCCGAAGTGCGACGCCACCTGCTTGGTCCATTGGTACGGCGTGTTCATCGCGTGCGCCCAGCCAACCGCGTAGTGGTTGTACGCCTCCGGTCCACCGAACTTGGGCAGATGCTCGATCATGAACTCCGGTGTCTCCAGGCCGGCGAATCCGGTCAGCGGCGCCATCTCGTTGAACGTGCCCTGCAACGAGCCCTCCGCGGAGGCGCCGTTGTCACCGACGATGTAGTACACGAGTGTCTCATCGAGAATGTCCAGTTCGGACAGTGCATCGATGACCCGGCCGATGTGGTGGTCGGTGTGCTCCAGGAAACCGGCGTAAATCTCCATCTGGCGGGCCAGCACCGGCTTCATCTCCTCGGACACCTCGTCCCAGGCCGGGATGCCCTGGCTGCGTGCGGTGAGGTCCGCGTCGGCCGGGATCACGCCGAGCTGCTTCTGCCGCGCGAACGTCTGCTCCCGCAACCGGTCCCAGCCCTGGTCGAACCGGCCCCGGTACTTGTCGGCCCACTCGGGCGGCACGTGGTGCGGCGCGTGCGTGGCTCCAGGAGCGAAGTACATGAAGAACGGCTTGTCCGGCATCAAGGCCTTCTGCTGCTGGATGTAGCGGATGGCCTTGTCGGCGAGGTCCTCGGTCAGGTGATAACCCTGCTCGGGTGTTTTGGGCGGCTCGACCGGGATCGTGCCCTCGTACAGCGCCGGGTAGTACTGGTTGGTCTCGCCGCCGATGAAGCCGTAGAAGTACTCGAAGCCGCCGCCGGGGCTCGGCCAGTGGTCGAACGGACCCATCGGGCTCGTCTCCCACACCGGCACCTCATGGCACTTGCCGAACTGGGCGGTCGAGTAGCCATTGAGCCGCAGTGTCTCCGGCAGTGTCGCGCACGTGTTGGGGCGCAAGGAGGTCTGACCCGGCGCGGAGGTGGCCATCTCGGTGATGCCACCCATGTTCACGGTGTGGTGGTTGCGACCGGACAGCAACGCGGCCCGGGTCGGCGAGCAGAGCGCGGTCGTGTGGAAGCGGGTGTAGCGCAGCCCACCGGCGGCGAGCCGCTCCGCGGTCGGCGTCTGGCAGGGACCTCCGAACGCACTGGACGCGCCGAACCCGACATCGTCCACGAGGATCACTAGTACGTTCGGAGCTTCCTTGGGCGGGCGTAGCGGCGTGATCGGCGGGAACGAGGTATCCGGGTCCTTGGCGTCGTAGGTGGTCAGGTGCGGGCGCGGGACGTCGGGGATCGGCAGGCTGGTACGAGCGAGATGGTCGGCCATAGCCTCAGTCTCACGACGGGCCGACCAAGACGTGAGCACTTTCGTCACGGTCACCCGCCCCTCAGCGCAGCCGCCGCAACTGAAAGCGCGTAGCGCCTGGCCATGCTGTCAACGTCAGTTGACAGCATGGCCAGGGTCAATGTAGGTTGACAGGCATGACGGAAGCGACGGATCTGGCCGAGGCGGCCAGCAGCACCGACGCCCGCGAGGGACTGCGTGCCGTGGTGGCATTGCGCAAACTCCTGGAGACCCTCGAGGTGCTCCAGGTCGGCAACGCGCGCCGCCAGGGCTGGTCGTGGCAGGAGATCGCGGATGCGCTGGGTGTGAGCAAGCAGGCCGTACACAAGAAGCACGCAGGACGGGAGCGCTGATGTTCGAGCGGTTCACTACGCAGGCACGCGAGGTCGTCACCGCCGCGCAAGAGGAGGCCCGCGAACTCGGCCATCGCTATATCGGCACCGAGCACCTGTTGCTCGCGTTGCTCGGTCCGCATCGTGGCGGCGGGGCCGCGGTCATGGCCGGCGCTGGCCTCGACCGCGAGCGTGTCCGTGCCAGCATCACCGGGCTGGTCGGCCCATCAGCACTCGGCGCCAGTGATGCGGCAGCCCTGCGGTCGATCGGGATCGACCTGGATGCGATCCGAGCGAAACTGGAGCAGCATTTCGGCCCGGGCGCTCTCGACTGCGAGCCGCCGGTAAGGCCGAGGGGGTTGTTTCGACGCCGGAGCACGTCGACCACGGCCGGTTACCGGGCATATTCCTTTCACCCCTCGTGCCAAGAAGGTGCTGGAGTTGTCGCTGCGGGAGGCGCTGCGGCTCGGCCACAGGTACATCGGTACAGAGCACATGCTGCTCGGACTGATCCGGGAGGGCGAAGGACTCGCCGCCAAGATCATGGTCGACGCGGGCATCAACCTGAGCGACCTCCGCCTCCGCGTCGAGGACTCGATCAGGAAGGCCGCTTGAACCGTTACTCACCGGTGGGATTGCAGCAATCCCACCGGTGAGCGCGTGCGGGCGACGACACTGCGATCGTGAGCAGTCCGATGGTGACCACGCGATGGTGGGATGCCGGGCGGGCGCCGGCCGCAATCTACGGCACCATCATCAGCGCGTCGGTGCTCGCGGCGGCACACGAGGACACGGCGCTCGAGGTCGTGCTCGGGGTGTTCTTCACCCTGCTGGTGTACTGGCTGGCCGAGCGCTGGAGCGAGCTCATCGGCAGCCATCTGCAGGGCGAGCCATTCGACTGGGCGCATGCGCGGCGCGTGTTCGTGCGCGGGTGGCCGATGGTGCAGGCCTCCTTCGGGCCGATGCTCGTTCTCGTCGTCGCCCGGCTGCTGGGCGCCAGTGTTGAAGCTGCAGTCAACTTCGCGCTGCTGGCCACGATCGTCGTCCTTATTGGACTGGGTACGCTCGCCGGCCGCCGGGCCGGGCTGCCACCGATTGGTGTGCTGGGATCGGCCGTCTTCAACGGGTTCCTCGGCGTAGCCCTGATCCTGCTCAAGTCGCTGCTTCACTGACCTGAGCCGGCGACCAGGGTCGGCGACCAGGGCCGCGACCATGGCCGAGAGCCTGATCATGCGCGTTGGTGAGTGTGGGAGCGTTTCCAATCGCTACTCTGTGCACAATGGCTGTGTTTCGTCTCACCCATGCACATCCGGATGGGATCGACCGAATACGATGCGTTCAGTCGGCGGACACCGGCGAAGCATTGGGACGGCTACGAAACGGGCAAGGCAATGACCGGGGCGTGCGGTCGAGCACTCCCCGGATCTGGCGCGGGCGCAAGGAGGCGAACGTGACTGACCTGGCACGCAAGTACGTGTACGACTTCGCCGAGGGGAACAAGGACCTCAAGGACCTTCTGGGTGGCAAGGGCGCCAACCTGGCCGAGATGACCAACCTCGGGCTACCGGTCCCGCCCGGGTTCATCATCACTACCGAGGCGTGCCAGGCGTACCTGACGACCCGATCGACGCCGACCGAACTCGCCGCCGAGGTCGCGGACCATCTTGCCCGGCTCGAACAGACCATGGGCCGCAAGCTGGGGGACCCGGAGGACCCGCTGCTGGTCTCGGTCCGGTCCGGCGCGAAGTTCTCCATGCCGGGCATGATGGAGACCGTCCTGAATGTGGGGCTCAACGACGACAGCGTCGAGGGATTGTCGCGGCAGGCCGGGGGCGCCGACCGGTTCGCCTGGGACTCGTACCGCCGGCTCATCCAGATGTTCGGCAAGACCGTCTCCGACGTGCCCGGCGAGGCGTTCGAGCACGCGCTGGAGACGGCCAAGCTCGCCAAGAACACCCAGTGACGACCTCGGCCTGGACGCGGACGACCTGCGCGAGCTGGTCAAGGCGTACAAGGAGATCTTCCGGGGGCACACCGGCCGCGAGTTCCCGCAGGATCCGCGCGAGCAACTCGATCTGGCCATCAAAGCGGTCTTCGACTCGTGGAACTCCGACCGGGCCGTGCTCTACCGACGTCAGGAGCGGATCCCCGCCGACCTCGGCACCGCGGTGAACGTGGTCGCCATGGTCTTCGGCAACCTTGGCTCCGATTCCGGGACGGGGGTCGCGTTCACCCGTGACCCGGCCAGTGGCGAGCAGGGCGTGTACGGCGACTACCTGGCCAACGCGCAGGGCGAGGATGTCGTCGCCGGCATCCGCAACACCGTTTCGCTGGACGAGTTGGAGCGCCTCGACAAGGCAAGCTTCGACGAGCTGATGCGGATCATGTCCACTTTGGAGAGTCATTACCGGGACCTGTGCGACATCGAGTTCACCATCGAACGCGGCAAGCTGTGGATGCTGCAGACCCGGGTCGGCAAGCGGACCGCGGCCGCGGCATTCGTCATCGCGGCCCAGCTCGTGGACGAGGGTCTGATCGACCTGGACGAGGCACTCAACCGGGTGACCGGCGCGCAGCTCGCGCAGCTGATGTTCCCCACGTTTGACCTTCGCGACGATCCCGAAGGCGATCGCCCGCGGTATCGCCGCCTCGCCCGGCGCCGCCGTGGGCAAGGCCATCTTCGAGTCCCGGCGCGCCGCGGAGGTCGCCGCGACCGGGGAGCGGGTGATCCTGGTCCGGCGGGAGACCAACCCGGACGATCTCCCCGGCATGATCGCGGCGCAGGGCATCCTCACCTCCCGCGGCGGCAAGACCTCACACGCCGCGGTGGTTGCCCGCGGCATGGGAAAGACCTGTGTCTGCGGAGCCGACTCCATCGAGGTCAATACCCACACCCGAGGGTTCACTGTGGACGGTGTCACCGTCAAGGAGGGCGAGGTCATCTCGATCGACGGCACCAGCGGACGGGTCTACCTGGGCGAGATCCCGGTGCGGCCGTCGGCAGTGGTGCAGTACTTCGAAGGGGAGGTCGCGCCGGACACCGACCCGCTGATCGCCGCGGTACATCGGCTGCTCGGCCACGCCGATCAGGCCCGCCGCTTGCGCGTACGTACCAACGCCGATACTCCCGATGACTCGGAGCGTGCCCGACGGTTCGGCGCCGAAGGCATCGGGCTCTGCCGAACCGAGCACATGTTCCTCGGCGACCGGCGCGAGCTCGTCGAGCGACTCATCCTCGCCACCACGGCCGCCGAGCGGCAGGCCGCGCTCGACGCGCTGCTGCCCTTGCAGCGCGAGGACTTCGTCGGCATCTTCCAGGCGATGGACGGGCTCCCGGTCACGGTACGGCTGATAGATCCGCCGCTGCACGAGTTCCTACCTTCGCTGGAGGAACTCGCCGCGAAGGTGGCCGTGGCCGAGGCCACGGGTCATGATCCGGGCCATGACGGCGTGCTGCTTGCCGCCGTACGGCGGATGCATGAGCAGAACCCGATGCTCGGTCTCCGTGGCGTGCGCCTCGGCCTGGTCATCCCGGGGCTGTTCGCGATGCAGGTACGGGCGATCGCTGAGGCCGCCGCGAGGGTGCGCGCCGAGGGCGGCGACCCACAGCCCGAGATCATGGTGCCGCTGGTCGGCGCGGTCCAGGAACTGGAGACCGTACGGACCGAGGCGCTTGTGGTACTCGACGCCGTCGCCCGCGAGACCGGGGTACAGGTGGACACGCTGATCGGCACCATGATCGAGGTGCCGCGGGCCGCGCTCACGTCGGGACAGATCGCCGAGGTCGCGCAGTTCTTCTCCTTCGGTACCAATGACCTGACCCAGATGACATGGGGCTTCTCCCGTGACGACGTCGAGGGCTCGTTCTTCTCCAGCTACCTCGACCTGGGCATCTTCGGGGTCTCGCCGTTCGAGTCCATCGACCGCGACGGCATCGGCCGGCTGATCCGGATGTCGGTGGCAGAGGGCCGCGAGGCCCGCCCCGGTCTGAAGATCGGCATCTGCGGCGAGCACGGAGGCGACCCGGACTCGGTGCACTTCTTCCACTCCGTAGGGCTCGATTACGTGTCGTGCTCGCCGTTCCGGGTCCCGGTCGCTCGGCTCGAGGCCGGTCGAGCTGCGATCGAGTCCGCTGGCTCTGACTCGCGATAAATGGTCAGGCGGGGGAGCTCCAGGTCGCGGCGTCGTCCTGCCACGAGTCGCTGAGCAGGTCGGCCACCCGGTCGGCCACCTGGCGGGCGACCAGGTGCAGGCTGTCGGGTTCGGCGCCCGCCTTCAACAGCACCGTCAGTAGCGCCCGGCCGCCCGCGGGATACGTCGCGACCTGCCCGAACGACCCGCGAATGACGGTCTCCTGCAGGTGTCCGTGGCTGGCCGTGTCGGCGATGCGCTGGCTCAGCCCGAGGTTGACCGCGGAGAGTGCGGCGACACCTTCGGGCTCAACGCCGTACGTCTCGGTCTCGCCGAGATCGTGCGCGATGATCATTCCATCCGTGGTCGCGACGATGCTGCCTTCGATCTGCTGGATTTCGCTGCGCATGGAGTGCAGCTCAGCCAGCACCTCGGCGCGGGCGGTGTCCAGGGGTACCCGGCTCACGTCGGCGTTCACGGGTGGTGTCTCCTTCTCGGGCGCGGCCGGAGCCAGGTCGAGGGCAGGCTCACGGCGTGTGACCCGTTCGCGCCTCATCGTATGGCACTGCCGCGGCTCCAAGCACTAACCACGCGCGAGCCTCGTCCGCGACCAGACCCGCTGCGCGCGGCCGACGAGATGCCCCCGAACTCGACGCATACATCACCCGTCGGATGGAGTGCAGACAACCAGTTGCCCACTACGCTCGTGCCGTGCCCGAGCACACCGGTAGACGTCGGAAGCAGACCAGAGTCCCCATCGGACGGCTGGTGATACTCGCGATCGCCGTGGCATCGGTGGTGGCGTTGCTGACATTGCGTGATCCGACCCGACAGCCAAACCCGCAGTCGTCGCCGCTCGTCGTCGCGCCGGGCTGGGCCGGGCCGAAGCCGGTCGATGTGCCAGGGATGCTTCTCGACGGCGCGACCTACGTGCCGCGGCTGTTCCTCAACGGCGAGACGTCGGTCGGCATCGCGACGAGTGTGGACGGGACCGTACGGGTGATCCTGACCGGGCCGTCGGGATCCTTCACCGAGTTGAGCCGCCTGCCCGCGAGCGACAACGCACAAGTGAACGGGTTCGCGGTCAGCGGCGACACGCTGGTCTGGATGGAACTGGTGGCCAGGTCCGGGGCAGCCCCGGTCTACACGCTCTGGCGGACCGCGTGGCGAACCAATGCCAAACCCACCCAGGTCACCACGAACACCGGCGAGGTGGCCTTCTACGGACTGGAGTCCGATGTGGTCGTTGCGGGCGACACGGCGACGTGGACCGCGATCGCCTCGGGACCGAGCAACGAGACCGAAGTCCGGACCGTGCCACTCGCCGGTGGGCAGGTCTCGATCAAGCGACTCACCGGTGAGTTCGCGCTGACCAAACCACCGTGGGCGGTCAGCGTGTCGGCCGGCCGGGGGAGCGTGATCTCGTTGATCAATCTCAGCACCGATGCGACGGCGACCGTGACGACCGGCGCGACCGAGGTCGCCGCATGCAGCCCGACCTGGTGCCGGATCACCGTGACGAGCGATACCTCCCTGGTCGGCATCGAGCTGATGCATCCGGACGGCTCAGATCGGCGGAAGGTAGCCGGCAGCGAGGCGACCCCGACAGTTGCCGACCCGACGCTGCTCGATCGGTATGTCCCGCTCGCCACCGACCGCGGCGATGGCGGTGTCGGCCTGAGCCTGCACGACCTCGAGACGCGAAAGACCGAACTGGTCACCGCTCAAGCGGCCAATGTGCAGGGACGTAATGGCGTGCTCTGGTGGTCGACCGGCGCGGGCATCACGCTCACCTGGCACGCAGTGGATCTTCGCCAACTTCCGTAGTAGGCGGCATCGGCAACCCTCGCGTAGCCTGAGCGTCACTGTCCGTCCAATCCACGTTTGGATTGGCTGTAACCGTCTGCTCGCGACTGCGGGGCTCGCAAGCTCGCTCCTCGCGCTCGCGGAGCCTGTTGGCTTCGCGCTCCGGGGCTCGCAAGCTCGCTCCTCGCGCTCGCGCAGGCGGGCTGCTACGACCCTGGGGAGGCTAGATGAGCAGCCAGTGGTACGGGGTTCGGGTAGTCGCGACGGATCCGGCGCGGCTGGCCCGGTGGTGGGCGGAGGTGCTCGGCTACCGGATTCTCGACGAGCATCCCAGTCGGGTCACGGTCGGACCCGGTGCCGGTCATCCGCAACTCAGCTTCGCCCCGGCGGACGAGTTCGGGGCCGGCGGTCGCTTGCATCTGGATATCACCGTCGATGACCCGGATACAGAGCTGGAACGACTGGTGAACATGGGCGCCCGCCCGGTCGACGAGCGGTCCGGCGGGTTGTTGGTCTTGGCCGATCCGGAGGGCAACCAGTTCACTCTGGTCCGGTCTCCGGCGTTGACGGCCGACGTGGTGGTGGCGCCGGCGGTTTGACCCGCCGCGCCGGGTGCCAACGGGTGGCATGGTGGTCGGCGTGGGCGAGCCAGAACGGGGCGCGACTAGGATTCGCATTCGATGATCGACACCACCGACGCCGACGGGCGCGACACCGAGCGATACGTCGACGAGGGTCCGAAGGACCCGGCTGCCGGCGCTGGCGCCTGGCGTGGTCCGTTCGCCCGCGATCGCGCCCGGGTGTTGCATTCGGCTGCGTTTCGCCGCCTGGCAGCCAAGACCCAGGTGCACGTTCCCGGGCAGGCCGGCGACGACGGCTTCCTCCGCACCCGGCTCACCCACTCGCTGGAGGTGGCCCAGATCGCCCGTGAGATGGGTTCTGTGCTCGGCTGCGACCCGGACGTGGTGGACACGGCCGGGTTGGCTCACGACCTCGGCCACCCGCCGTTCGGGCACAACGGGGAGGACGCCCTCGACGCGGTGGCGCAGGTCTGTGGCGGCTTCGAGGGCAACGCGCAGACACTGCGGGTATTGACCCGGCTCGAGGCGAAGGTGCTCGGACCGGGCGGCGGCTCGGCCGGGCTCAACCTGACCCGGGCCAGCCTGGACGCGGCCTGCAAGTATCCCTGGCCGCGGCGACCCGGGCTGCGGAAGTTCGGCGTGTACGGCGACGACGTACCCGTCTTCGAATGGCTCCGGGCCGCGGCGCCAGCTGCCGCGGACCAGCCGCGCCGAAGCCTCGAAGCGCAGGTCATGGACTGGGCCGACGACGTGGCGTACTCCGTGCACGACGTCGAGGACGGCATTATCAGCGGACATGTACGGCTGTCGCTGCCGTTGCAGGACGCGGACGAACGGGCCGCGCTGTGCCGCGACGTTGCCGAGGTGTACTCGATCGAGGCACCCGAGGCACTCGAGGCCACCCTGGCCGAACTGCTGGCCGAGCCCGCACTCGCAGCGGCGGCCCAGTTCGACGGATCGTCGGCTTCCCTGGTCGCGCTCAAACACGCCGCGAGCCTCCTCATTGGACGATTCGCGTCGACCGCCGTGTCCGCGACCCGGCACCGGTACGGCGCCGGACCGCTGCGCCGTTACGACGCGGATCTGGTGGTGCCAGCCGGGATCCGGGCCCAGTGCGCGCTGCTCAAAGGCATCGCCCTGCGGTACGTGATGCGCTGGCCGGGCTCAGCCGGGCGCTACGCACGGGAGCGGGAGGTGCTGAGCCAGCTCGTGACCGCTCTTGCCGACCGGGCGCCGGATGCCCTGGACCCGGTCTTCGCCCCGTTGTACCGGGAGGCTCCGGATGACTCCGCCCGCCTTCGCGTGATCATCGACCAGGTCGCTTCGCTCACCGACCCTGCCGCGCTCGCCTGGCACCACCGGATAATCGGATCTTGATGTCCCGCGGTGCGGGTTCGCGCTGGCTGGATGCGTCAGATAACGTCAGGCCGCACCTGCCCCGACTTCTTTCCTGGAGGCTCGCGTGTCGCGAGGTACCCTGCTGGCCGCCGTACCGGACAGACGCGGCTTGCGACGGCGCTCGCGGGTGCTCGCGGCCGTGGTGCTCAGTGGGCTCGCGGCGACCCTGGCTGTGCTCGGTCTGAGCGCTCCGGCCGCTGCTCATGGTCAGTTCCTCAGTGCGGACCCGAGCCCAAACGCTGACGTACCGAATCCGCTTGCATCGATTCTGATCTATTTTACAGAGAAGCCGGCCTCGAACGCCCACTTCGCGGTCACCGCGCCCAGTGGGGTGCGGGTGGATCGCCTGTGGTCGCACGGCACGCCGCGGCAGCTCAATGAGCCGGTGCACGAGTGGTACCACAACGACGACGGGGAGTGGGAGACCCGGGCTTACAACGTGGCATACCCGGCGCTGATCCCGATCGCCTACTGGCCGGAGCAGGGTGCGTACAAGGTCACGTTCGCGTCGGTTGCCACCGACAACGAGCCGGTCCGTGGCGAGTACACGTTCAACTACTCCGGTGTTGTCTCTCCACTGCCGGCCGACTTCCGCCCGCAGAAGAACGAGCCCGATCCGAACCTGCTCGCAGCCGCGGCCACCGACGCACCGACAGCGCCGCCCTCGGCGCTACCGATCGACCAGCAGGTAGCCGCGGAAGCGGCGGGCCCAGGGCTTTGGATCCTGTGGATCCCGGTGGGTCTGGCGCTGCTCGTCGCCGTGGTCATCTACCTGTTCTGGCTGTTCCGTCCACAGCGGGCCCGGCAGATCATGGTGTCCCGGTTCGGCGGGCGGTACACGGCCACGCCTCAACCGCGCCGGCCTCTGCAGCTGCCGGCGAAGCTGGAGGAACGGTTGCCGACGAAGCTGCGTGAGCGGCTGTCCGGCGGCAAGCGCGACTAACCGGATCTCCTGGTTGGGCGGAAACGGTTGTCCGCCGTCGGTGGATGGGCCAGGCTTTGAGCATGACGGACGAGCGCACATTCGTGATCGTGGGTGCCTCCCTTACCGGCGCGAAGGCCGCGGAACAGCTGCGCAAGGATGGTTTCGAGGGTCGGATCGTGCTTGTCGGCGCCGAGACCGACCGACCGTACGAGCGGCCGCCGCTGTCCAAGGGCTACCTGCTCGGCAAGGATCCTCGGGACAAGGCATTCGTCCACGACGCGACCTGGTACGCCGACCACAGCGTCGACCTGGTGCTCGGGGTCGAGGCGACCGCGGTGGACCCGAAGGCGCACGTGGTCACATTGGACAACCTGGAGCCGCTGCACTACGACAAGCTGCTGCTCGCCACCGGCTCCCGAGTCCGGACCCTGGATGTGCCGGGGTCAGACAACCGCGGCATCTACTATCTGCGCACGATGACCCAGTCGGAGACCCTGCGGACCGGGCTGCGCGAGGGAGTTCAGGTGCTCGTCGTGGGCGCCGGCTGGATCGGGCTGGAGGTGGCCGCCGCCGCTCGGGAACACGGTGCCACGGTCACCGTGGTCGAGATGGACAGCCTCCCGCTGCGCCGGGTGCTCGGGGACGAGGTGGCGGCGTTCTTCCGGGATGTGCATGCCGCGCACGGCGTCACGTTCCGGTTCGGGACCGGGGTGAGAGAGTTCGGCGGGTCGGCCGGCCAGGTCACACATGCGGTGCTCGTCGATGGCACGGAGGTGCCGGCCGATCTCGTCGCGGTGGGGGTCGGGATCCTTCCCAACGTCGAGCTCGCCGAGTCGGCCGGGCTCGAGGTCTCCAACGGCGTCGTCACCGACGAACGTCTGCGCACGTCGGACCCGGATGTGTACGCCGCCGGCGATGTGGCCTCGTTCCTGCACCCGATGATCCGTGACCGGATTCGGGTAGAGCACTGGGCGAACGCCCTCAACGGCGGGCCAGCGGCGGCAAAGTCGATGCTGGGCGCGGATGCGCCGTACGACCGGGTGCCCTACTTCTACAGCGACCAGTACGGGTCCCCGCCCGCGATCGGGATGGAGTACTCCGGCTATGTCGCCCCCGGCGGCTATGACCGGGTCGTGTTCCGCGGCTCGTCAGCGATCGATGCCGGAGGCAGCCCCGAGTTCGTCGCGTTCTGGACCAACCAGGGTCGGGTGCTCGCTGGTATGAACGTCAACGTCTGGGACGTCCAGGACGACATCCAGGTACTGGTCCGGGCCGGCTACGCGGGCACCGCCGTGGACCTCGATCGCCTCGCCGATCCCGCCGTCCCGCTGCGCGACCTGCTCTGAGTCCACAGTGGACAGCCACATCGCTTCATTACCGACCATGATCAGTGGTTGGGGAGTTCTGCGGCCCCGATAGGGGCGGTAACTTACCCAGAACTCCGATCTTGTGGGCAAAGCAACGCTGTCAGCGCTGGAGGGTGAGCACCAGGCGGTCGCGGAAGGTGTGCTCGGACGGCGTCACAAGTTGGCCGCCGAAGCCGAGGAAATCGCCGGTCCGAGCCGCCGAGATGACCACATCGGTGATGCTGACCAGCCATTTCCGGTAAGCCGCCACGTCGGATGGGTCAGCCTTCGCAGTAATGAGCCGGTTCACCGCGCCGACCTTCTCCAGCACTGAATCGATGCGCGGCGTCGCGATCGGTGAAGTCGGTTCCGGCGATGACGCCCCGATTGTCGAAGATGCGCATGCATTCGCCGGCCACCTCGGTCACGAACGCATTGCCGGTGTCCCGGCCGTGGGCGGAGGCGACGAAGCCCGCTTCCACCTCGTGATTGGTCCGGTAGGCGAGGTCGTGCTGCGCCGCGCTGGCCGCGGCCACGACCCACCTCGGCAGCTGCACAACGAGGCTCCCACTCATCGTCGGCGAAGTTGGCCCTGGTCGTCACGGCAGCCACGTCCTTTCGTCCGCGCTAGGGGAATTAGGGGCGAGGGTAGCGCACGATGCTCGCGCCGGCCGGGTTCGACTCCCTGCTAATCGGGTGGCGCACCCTGGCGCCGTTCCGGTCGCGCCGAACCAGGGCAGGCACGGCGCGAGACCCTCCACAGTGACCTCGCGACCGAGGCCGTGGCGCGCCAGCCCTCCGCGGTCAGGCGGAGGTGGGTCAGCTCAACGACCCCGTGGTGGGACGCGTTCAGGCTCACTCCGTTGTCGAGGTAGCCGATCCGGCGCGACACCCCGAGCGACGGGCCGTTGTCGGTCGCGGGCGGATGTGATGGCGGCCCAGGCGTCGCAGATGGTCGAATGCCAGCCCCAGCACCGCCATCCGCATGGCGACTCCAATGCCGCGCCCGCGTACCGGCCGGATGAGCCACGACCCCGAGTCGACCGTCCGTACCGACTGGGAAGTCGTTGGCCTCGAGCGACTTGGACGCCGACCACGTCACCGCCGTACTCGACCGCGAAGTAGAGGCACCAGGCCGACGGCGACCAGGTGCCCATCGCGCGCCAGTAGTCCTGGCAGAGAAGGCGCCGGCGGTTGTCCCGAACGTCCACTCCGGACAGTAGCTCGGCCCGCGGGTTGAGCTCGTAGTCGTCCGGGAGGATCTCGGCGAGGTGCGGCAGATCCTCTTCCCGTACGGACCGCAGCGCCACGTCGCGACAGCGCAGCCGGAGCGCGAACAACGGCGACGCTGGCTGCGGACATGCCTCATCGTCGCACCTCGGCACAGCATGCGGCTGATTCGGATGCCGTCAAAGATTGCCAGTGGCGCAGGCGATCACGCTCGAGCGACCGGGGCCAGGATCAGCCAGGTGTCCGGCGGGACGTCGGGCTTGTCCGGGACCGGACGACGCTCCTCGCGGTGCGGCCGACCGGAGGCGAGCCCACGCCAGAACCGCGCGGCAGCGATGTTCTCCTCCTGGAACGCGATCTCCCAGGTGCCCGGGTGGCGTTCCATGATCGCCAGGGCAGCGTCGTGACCCACCCGCTGCCGCCGTGCCGCCCGAACCACGAAGAACTCGCCCATGACCCGGGACTGCCCCCCGAGGCCCCGGACCAACGCGAACCCGGCGAGGTGTGGGCCGCGCCGGAACAAGTAACCGATGCGGTCAGCGTCGCCGAGGTAGCGGCGCAGCCGGTCGGTCCTGAAGCGGCCCCTGGCGTCCGGCATCGAACCGCGGTAGTCCGACAGGTCGTGCTGGTACAGCTGCCAGAGCCGCGCCACCGTCGGCCGGTGCCTCAGGGTGATCGGCTGCAGCGCGATCGTCATGCCGACATGATGCCTGGAACACACGTCGACCGGGCCATCCCGCGGGTGTCAGGCCAGCCGTGCGGGCTAGCGGACCGGCACCGACAGCGCCACGCTGAGGCCGGAGCCGACGCTGCCGGTCACCGTCCCGACCTGATCGGCGTAGCCATCCCGGAACACGTTGTCGGTCTCGAGCGACAGCGAGGACATCGCCCGCGCGCTGGCGCCGTAGCCGTCGGTGGCGTACACGGCGTCGCAGGCGTCCTTCGGAAAGGCGAGCTGTGAGGTCGCGATCTTGTTGCCCGCGCTGGTCGCGGACGCGAGGCTCCGGTACACCTCGAAATGCAGGTGCGGCCAGCGGCCGGGGTAGCAGGCCGGGAAGATGCTTGTGAACGCTGACCCGTCCGGCGCCGTCGATCTCCTGCACGCCGCGCAGGTAGTTCTCATTGGTCACGCCGGCCGAGTACATCGAGTAGCGACCCTCACGATCGCATTGCCACAGGTACACCGCGCCGCCAGCCGAGCGGCGCCGAGCCCGCGGCCAGATCGAGCACCGTCAGGTTGATGGTCAGCGGCACACCACCGGCCACAGTGGACGAAGTACCGAAGCTGGAGCGGATGTCGGTGCGGACAATCCCGGAGCGGGTGAGCACATTCGGGCCGTTGGAGCCGTCCCCGGGGAACGGCCCTCCGGTCTCCTCCGGGATCTCCCGGGTCGTGTTTCCGATGGCCACCGACGGCGTGGCCGAGGGGCTGTTGTTGCCGAGGGTCGGGTTGGCGGCCGCCGTGCTCGGGCCTGGCGTCGGTTCGCCCTCGGAGGTGCATCCGACGAGCGTGGCCAGCCCGGCGCCGGCGAAGAGCCCGAGCAGGCGCCGCCGCTGCATCAGCGTGGACAGGTCGAACTGCAGCCCGCGGTTGTAGATCTCGGTGTGGTCATGCTCGGGCATGTCCGCCTCCCTGTGGTGTGATGCCCTCCAGCATGTGGGAGCCGGCGATGCGCCAGCCATGCATTCGCTATGGGTTGGCTGTGCGTTCCGTCCGGACGAGATCCCGGATGTCCCATACCCATACGTCTCCGACACGTACTCCCGTGCGGCCGAGCAAGCCGTCGACGGTTGCTCGCAAGGCCGTGCGATGGTGGTGGCGTCCCAGCACCAGTACGTCCGCCTGCCAGAATCGCAGGTCATCCAATGCTTCTCGGCGCATGGCGACGGTCAGCGGTCGGCTCCCGTCCGGTCGACGCCACAGCCCGCAACAGGTCGGCCGTCGGCCGCGATGGTGCGCCGAACCGGGCAGCTGCGTTGTCGCCGCTCTGCGGACCGATGAAGTAGCCGTCAGCGATCCGCAGCTCAAGCCCGGTCGCGACCGCCCAGCGCAACGCGTCGCTGCTCCACACGTCGGGCGGGACCGGCACGGCGCTGCCGGACGTCACATACTGCCGCCACATGCCGGCCGTGAAGAAGGCCGGCACAGGTGGTGGCAACTCGGCGCGCAGCGGCGTCGGGATCAGCGGCAGTAGGACCGCGGCGAGAGCGGAGTACCACAGTGCGCGAGGGAGCCGGGAAGGCTTGGACCCGAGCTCGTCCTTCAGCGTGGCCACGCGGTCACCGGCAACCGCGAGCAGCACGCCGACTGCTCCGACCACGATCAGCGCGAGGCGTGCCACGATGACCGAATCGAACACCGGCAGCCCACTCACGAGCCCCCATGGCCCGCGATACCCCGTGGACTGGTCGCCCAGGGTTACCGGGTCACCGAGAGACAGGCTGGCGAAGACAATCGCGGTCACCGATGCGATCCGTGCGGTCAGGTCTTGCCAGAGCGCAACCGCGGCCACCGCGGCGAGTACCAGCAGCGGAAAGCCGAAGAAGGCGTTGGACTCCGGCGGGTTGTCGTTGACCGTCTTGGCCGAGGTGAGCCACGTGAATACCGAGTGCTGGGGCCACGCCGGCCAGTCGCTCAGGTCGAGCCTGAAGCCGGCCGCCCAGCCGAACGGCCCTTGGTAGTGCTGAGGGCCGAAGAACTGGAACCACAATGGGTACGCCGCCAGGACCACGCTGACACCCGCGGCCACACCCAGGCCGGTCAGGAACCGGCGGGCCTCGACCCGTGATTGTTGCGGTCGCGAAGCTACATAGACGATACCCATCACGCCGCACGCGAGCGCGGCGAACAGGACCAGCTCTTCATTGAGGAGCAGCTGGTACGTGATCATCAAGCCGAGCAGAATGCCCGATCGCACCGGGCGGGCGCTCTCGCGCAGCCGGATCACCCCCGAGAGGATCAACGGCAGCATGAACTGCGCAACCAGGTTCGGGTGTCCGTTGCCGTGTCCGATCAGTCCCGGTGCGAAGCCGCAGAAAGCGGCCGACACGGAGGCAACCGGACGGCGCGCGGTCACGTGGCGGCGCAAAAAGACGTACCACGCGGTCGCCGTGCCGGCGAGGCCAATCGTCAGCGCGAGGTTGTAGGAGATGCTCGGACCGAGAAGGAGGGTGACCGGAATCAGTGGCACCGTCATGCCCAGGAACGACGTATTCGCCATCATGTTCACCCCGAGCGGGGAGTTCAGGACAGTCGTGTACAGCGGGTTCTGCAGTTGCGTGAACGCTTCCGCGGCGTGGGTGAAGAAGAACGCGAACTGCGCGTGGTCGAGGGTGTTGTCAGCAGTGACCCCGGCCGCGCCGGCCAGCCACAGGTTGGAAGTCACCATCCAGGCGAGCGCTATGAAGACCGCGATAGGGACGGCATCGGGCAACCAGGGCAGGCGTGTGATAAGCCGCCGCACCCTGGTTTGCCCGCCAGCGGTCGGGTCTCCTACGTTCGCATGCACGCCCGCACACTAGCGGGCGTCGTCGGAGGCGACATGACCGCTCAGCTGCCCCTCGCGGCATTGGTGATCGTGTTGTGCTCGGCTCTCGTGCACGCCTCCTGGAACGTGATGTTGGCCCGCGCGCCGCGCGGTCACGACACGACGGCGATCGCGGTGACCGTGGGTCTGCTCGCTTGGACGCCGGTGGCGCTGCTGCGGTGGCGGGTCGAGCCGGGCGTCTGGCCGTACGTACTCGCCTCCGCGGCCCTCGAACTGGCCTATTTCGCCGCGCTGAACTTCGCCTACGCACGCGCGCCCGCGCACGCCGCCTACCCGGTCGCCCGAGGGCTCGCGCCGACGCTGTTGCTGCCGGTGGCGGTGCTGGCTGGGGCCGGGGTACCAGCCATCGCGGGGCTCGGCGTTCTGGCCATCAGCGGCGGGGTCGTGCTCACCGCTTGGGGCGAGGCGGACCGGCGGTCGGTGCTCGCGGCCGTGCCCGTCGCAGTCTGCATCGCCGGTTACACCTATGTCGACGCGCTCGGGCTGCGATACGCCGACCCGGCGCCGTACCTCTGGCTGACCATGGCACCGGTCGCCGTCGTGCTTCTGATCACGCGCGTGATTGCCGGGCGTGGGGTCAATGGGCTGCGAGCACAGGCTCGTCCGGCGGTCGTCGGGTTGGGCCTGGGCATCTATCTGGCGTACGGCTTGACGCTGCTCGCCCTCAGCCTGGTGAGCGTGGGACTGGTGCCGGCGGTGGCGGCGCTGCGGGAGACCAGCATCCTGTTCGTACTCGGCCTGTCCTGGCTGGCCGGGATGCGGGTCGCGGCCGATGAGGGCGGATTGCCACGCGACGGACACGGCCCACCGTGGCGACTGTGGCTGGCGCGGTCCTGATGCTCGGTGGGGTGGCGGTGCTCGGCCTCGGCTGAGCCCGTCAGGCGGCGAGTTCCCGTTCGAGCGGCGTGCGGAATCGGGGCGTGACGCGGACCGGGCCGATCCACTCGGACAGGCGTGCGGCCTCAGCGGCGACCGCCGACCCGGCCTCTGTCCCGATGTCCTCGAGCAGTCGGAAGACCACTTCGCCGCTGGAGCGTTGGGCCCAGCCGCCGACGATCCGACCGTCGAGCCAGACCGATGGTCCGATGTTGCCGGACCGGTCGAACAGGGCCGCCTGGTGTCCGCCCAGGTACCAGGACCGTTGCGCCCAGCCCATCGCGGTTGGGTCCAGCGCAGGCAGCAGTGCCACCCACGTCCGGGACTTTCGAGTCGGGCCTTCGTCGCCGGCCAGCACCAGGCCGGTATCGCCGTCGAGGTCGACCTCGACCACGTCGAGCCCGGCCAATGCGGCCTTCACGTGGGCCGCGGTCCAGCCAGTCCACCAGCGCAGGTCGGTCATGGTGCCCGGGCCGAACGCGGCCAGCCATCGCCGTACCAGCTCGGTCCGCGCCGTGGCCGCGGACATGGCGGGGATGCCACCGGGCAACCACACATCGGTCGCCGACCACTGGTACTGGCTGCTGATCCAGGTCCCGCGCGGCCGGCCGCGCGTGATCCGGCCGTCGAGGCTGAGCTGGAACAGCACCCATGTCGTGATGTTCTGCACCGAGCCGTACGACTTTCCCTCCGCCACGGCTATCGCGGTCCGCAGGCGGGGCTCGTCTGTGGACAGTTGCGCGCCGGTCGCCTCGCCCCGCTTGATCAGCGCGGCGAGGGCGGCCTCACCGACGTCGCGCAGAAAGGCGGCGTCGCCAGCGCCGGCCCGCTCGAGGATCTGCGCGTACCTTTTGCGCTGCTGCTGCGCTATGGCCACGGCGCAGCCGTGCTGGATCACCGGCACGAGCTCGCGTGGCACCACGAACATCGTGCGGCGCATGCCGAGCAGGCGGACGAGCGACTTCTCCTCGTAGAGAGCACGCTCGATCCCGGCCACAGTCGGGGATCTCATCCGTGCGTGGAGGGCTAGGAACACCGAGGCCGGATCGGTGCCGTGCAGCGCGACCACGCCTTCCGCTGCCGCGGCCGGCGTCGCCGCCCGTGCCTTCGCCGCCAGACCATGCCGGACCGCTAGCCGCGCGCGGCGCTCCGCCACCGTCATGCGTGTCATGCCACGTGTCTATCACCGGGCTACGACACCCAGGTCGGCCCGCACGCTAGCGTGCGGCGCCGGTGGTGCGTGCCTCGAGCAACCCACGATTGGCCAGGCCGTCGGCGCGCTCGTTTCCCGGATCGCCGTTGTGGCCCTTGACCCAGAGCCACTCGACCTCGATGTCGCTGCGCGGCAGAGTCGAGGCGCTGCCACAGATCGGCGTTCTTCACCGGCTTGCGGTCTTTGGTCTGCCATCCGTTGCGCTTCCACCCGGCGAGCCAGCTGGTGATGCCGCTGCGCACGTACACGCTGTCGGTGTGCAAACGGACGGTGGTGGGCCGGGTCAACCCCTCCAACGCCTGGATGGCCGCCATCAGCTCCATCCGGTTGTTGGTGGTCGGACCCGGGTCACCGCCGCAGAGCTCCTTTTCGTGGCCGCGGTAGCGCAGCAGGACACCCCAGCCGCCAGGGCCGGGGTTCCCGCTGCACGCGCCATCGGTGTAGATCTCCACGACCGTCATGACGAGAACCTACCGCCGACCAGACGTGCGGTCGGTCAGGCGCGGTCAGTCGTCGTCGGGGTTGTGCTTGCGGCGGTACTTGTTCCACTCCTCCTTGGACTCGAGGAACCAGAAGACGAGGCCGGAAAGGATGATGATGACCAGGCCGCTGATCACCTGCTCGTTGGCGGTGAGCTTCGGGACATTGAAACCGAAGAGCTCGTTGAGCGACGGGATGCCGAGGCTGTTCCAGAACAGCACCCATAGTCCGGCCTCCACCACAATGGCGAAGATCCACGCGCGGACCCGGCCGCGCACGTGAGCCACCCAGTTGATGGCGAACGCGACAAGAATCGACACGACGATGACGAGGGTCGCGCCTGGGTGGTCGGGCACCCAGTTGAGCAGCGCATTGCCGCCTTCCTTACTCCAGGACTTGGTCACGTCCCAGAGCTGGGTTCGGAAGGCGATCAGGGCGACGATAATTCCGATCAGAATCAACCCGCCGATGACGGGTTTGAGGAAGCTTCGAGTCTTGGACTCGGTCTCGGCCATGGGGGGTCCTCCAGCTGCGACGGGTGCTGTCGATGAGGCTGACAGGCAACGCGAGGTTGGTCAACGCGAACCATCGGGCCCGGACGCGTGCCTGTCCGAACGGTGGAGGCAAAAAGGTACGTATCGACCGTCCTCACGCACTACAGCGCCGGGAGCTGGTAGGCGGCGGAGACCTTCTTCGGCACCACCATCCGCCACGCGTCGACGACCAGCTCGCGCATCTCCGGAACATCTAGCGCCGCCATCCAGGCCTCGACCCACTGGAACCGCAGATCTGAAGGGCGCGGTAGGAAGAACTTCTCCGGCTCCGCCACGATCAGGGCGTCGCGTTCCTCCTTCGGGAACCCGAACCCCATCGTGGTCTCGTCCCGGGAGATCGCGACGTACACGATCTGCCCCACCCGGAACTTCACCCGGTCCCGGATCAGGTGTTCGGTCGATCGGGGCAGGGTGACCGCGAGCGCCCGGATGTCCTCAACGGTGACCACGTCAACAACCTAGGTCCACCGTGCGACAGCATCCCGTACCGCCGAGTTCGGCTCGGAGATCACCGCTGGTGGCGGCGGTGTCGAGCCGGCCGCGATCTGGGCCCAGTCGACCGCTTCCCTACCACGGAAGGACGATCGGTCGCGCACCATGACATGATCTGCGCGTGCCGGACAGCGTTCTCGTCTACACCGTTCATGCGGAGTTCGCCGACGAGGCGACCCGCGAAAGGTATCTCGACTGGCTCCGCGACGGGCACGTTTTGGCGGTCGTGCGCGAGGGCGGCGCCATCTCCGGTGAGGTGACGGTGCTCGAGGGCGGACCCGCCGAGGAGTCCGAGCCGCGAGGGACGAGCGGCGAGGGCGGATCGGCCCTGGGCGCGGTCGAGTCGCGGTACCTGTTCGAATCGCGAGCCGCGTTCGACGCCTACGAGGCGGGGCCTGGTGTGGAGTTGCGGGCGGACGGCGCCCGGTTGTTCCCTCCGGACGGTGGCGTCCGCACCGAGCGAATTCTCGGCACTCGGGCCGTTCGCGTTCCCGACTAGGCCATGCCGCGGGCCGCGCCCTGCGACGGCTCGCCGGCCGGGTCAGGCAGGATGAAACTGTCCGGTCTCACGGGACGGCGGGAGGAGGAGCATGGCGGGTCGGATCCGAGACGAGGACGTGGCGCTGGTCCGGGATCGGACCGCGATCGCTGACGTGGTCTCCGAGTACGTCACCCTCAAGTCGGCCGGCGGTGGCAACGTCAAGGGACTCTGTCCGTTCCACGATGAGAAGACCCCGTCGTTCAACGTCTCCACGGCCAAGGGCGTCTATTTCTGCTACGGCTGCGGCGCCGGTGGCGACGCGATCAGCTTCTTGATGACGCTGGAGCACCTGAGCTTCGTCGAGTCCGTGGAGCGGCTGGCCGCCAAGGCCGGGGTGCAGTTGCACTACACGGAGGGCGGACCGGCGCCCGGCCGGCCACAGCAGGGTCAACGGCAGCGTCTCGTCGCGGCCAACGCGGCAGCCGCGGAGTTCTACGCTGGGCAGCTTGGTACCGCTGGGGCGCAGATCGCCCGCCAGTTCCTGGCCGAGCGCGGTTTCGACAAGGAAGCGGCCGAGACGTACGGCTGTGGATTTGCGCCGGACGCGTGGGACGCGCTCACCAAGCACCTGCTGCAGAAGGGCTTCAGCCACGACGAGCTGGTCACCGCCGGGCTCGCCAAGCCGGCCAGGTCGGGCAGCCTCATCGACCGGTTCCGTCGGAGGTTGGTCTGGCCGATCCGGGAACTGACCGGAGACGTCATCGGCTTCGGCGCGCGGCGCCTGTTCTCCGACGACGACGGACCCAAGTACCTCAATACGCCGGAGACCCCGCTCTACAAGAAGTCACACGTGCTCTACGGCGTGGACCGGGCCAAGAAGGACATCGCCAAGCAGGGTCGGGCGGTCATCGTCGAGGGCTACACCGACGTGATGGCCTGCCATCTGGCCGGCGTGCCGACCGCTGTAGCCACGTGTGGTACGGCGTTCGGCACCGACCACATTGGAGTGTTACGGCGGCTGTTGATGGACACCGATGCGTACGCCGGAGAGATCATCTTCACCTTTGACGGCGACGCGGCCGGCCAGAAGGCTGCGCTGCGGGCGTTCGAGGACGACCAGCGGTTCGTGGCTCAGACGTACATCGCGGTGAGCCCGGACAACATGGACCCGTGCGAGCTACGGCTGGCCAAGGGCGACGTCGCGGTACGTGACCTGGTGGCCCGGCGGGAGCCCCTGCTCGCGTTCGCGCTCTCGCTCGCACCTGTCCCGGTACCAGCTCGACGAGGCCGAGGGCAGGGTGGCTGCGTTGAGGGTCACCGCACCGCTTGTCGCCAAGATCAAGGATCGGTCGCTGCGACCGGAGTACACCCGCAAGCTCGCCGGCATGCTCGGCATGGACGTCGAAGTCGTGGCCCGTGCGGTCGTCAGCGCCGCTGGCCGAGCCGGGATGTCGAACGCACCGCAGCAGCGCGCCGCGGCGCCATCCCCGACCGACCCACGCTCCCTTGTGGAGCGTGAGGCGCTCAAGCTCGCCTTGCAGGAGCCGGCGCTGGCCGGGCCGGTGTTCGACGCCGTCGACGAGACCGTCTACGCGCACCCGATGCACGCAGCGATCCGGGTCGCCATCGCGGCGGCCGGAGGCGCGGCCGGCGCCGGAGGCGGCGCGACCTGGATCGAGGCCGTCCGCGACGCGTGCGACGATCTCGCCGGCAAAGCGCTGGTGGCGGAGCTCGCCGTGGAGCCGCTGCGGGTGGCTGGCGTGGCCGACCCGCACTACGTACACATGCAGATCTCGCACCTGCAGCTGTTCGCGATCAACCGCCGGATTGCCGATGCGAAGTCGCGGCTGCAGCGGGTGAACCCGGTGGAGAAGCCGGAGGAGTACCACCGCCTCTTCGGCGAGCTGCTCTCGCTGGAGCAGCACGCCCGAGCGCTGCGCGAGCAGACCTCCGGCGCAATCTGACAACTCAGCGCATACGCAACGTCGAGGAGAGTGATCGTGTTCGGTCGTCGTCGCAAGCCGCCCGCGAAACTGCGCCCGCGCGCTGGAGCGCAACGAACGGGTACTGGCCTGGGCTCGCACGGCCGAAGACGCATCCTTGGTGGTGGTGGTGACCTCCCTCGGGCTGTGGCTACCCGGACGGTCCCGGCTTGGCTGGCACCAGGTCCACAAGGCCACCTGGTCAGGGTCTCGGCTCACCGTGATCCCATCGGTGCCGGTGGGCGAGGGCGTCGGCGAGGACGGTTCGGTGTATACCGTGATGGCCGACGACGCGCCGGTGGTCGTGAATCTTTCCGACCCGGACCAGGTGCCGTTCACGGTTCGACAGCGGGTGACGAATTCGGTCGCGTACACGGCGCACTACCCGCTGCCCGCGGGCGGGGTCCGGGTCGTCGCCCGACGGGTCGCCGGCGTCGACGGGGTCGCCTGGCACGTCCGGTACGACGACGGCACCGACCCGACGCGATCCCGACGTGGTCGCCGTGACCGCCGAAATCGTGGCCGAGTCGGCCGCCCCGATGCGTCCTGAGTGATCTTTGGCTTCCACCGGAACGCACTTTCGTACGTGGCGAACAAAAGTTGAGGGAAATCCGCCCTAACATCTGGACAGCGGGTTCGTAACCGCCTACTGTTCCGTTCACCACATTCCGAGTCGCCGGGGGTGAGCGTGAATCCGCAGTACCGGATCCTCCGCCTGCTCCGCGACGAGGGACCACTGTCCAAAGCGGAGCTGGGCGACCGGCTCGAGCTGCTGCGCCCACGCGTCATCGCGGAGCTGGACCGGCTGGTCGCCGCGCAGAAGGTCCGGGAGGCCGGCCCGGCCGCGTCGCGCGGTGGCCGACGCTCCACTTTGGTGGAACTGCACCCCGAGATCCGGTTCGCCGGCATCGACCTGGGCGCGACCTCCATCGATGTGGAGATCACCGACGGTCGGCTCGAGCCGATCGCTGCCTACAGCGAGCCGGCCGACATCCGCTCCGGCCCGAAGGCTGTGCTGCACCGGGTCGACGAGATCCTCGCCAAGCTGCGGGCCGAGGGTGCCTACACCCGGCTGACCGGTATCGGCGTCGGCGTACCCGGTCCGGTGAGCTTCCGCGACGGTGTTCCTGTGTCGCCGCCGATCATGCCTGGTTGGGACCGGTACCCGGTCCGCGACCTGCTCGGGCGTGAGCACAACTGCCCGGTCGTCGTCGACAACGACGTGAACATCATGGCGGTCGGGGAGCGGTACGGCGGAGTCGCCCGGGCCGCGGACAGCCTGCTCTTCGTGAAGATCGGTACCGGTGTCGGCTGTGGCATCTTCCTCGCCGGCCAGGTCTACCGGGGCCCGGACGGATGTGCCGGCGACATCGGGCACATCCAGGCTGACCCGCACGGGCCGGTGTGCGCGTGCGGAAACGTGGGCTGCCTGGAGGCTTTGTTCGGCGGTGCGGCGCTGGCCCGCGACGCTATGGCCGCGGCCCGGGCGGGAACATCGGCGTCCCTCGCGGATCGGTTGACTGCCAACGGTTCCGTGAGCGCCAAGGACGTCGCCGACGGAGCCGCCGAGGGTGACGTCACCTGCATCAAGCTGATCCGCGACGGCGGCCGACGCATCGGGGGCGTGCTCGCCGGGCTGGTCAGCTTCATCAACCCGTCGATGATCGTGATTGGCGGAGGGCTGGCCGGGCTCGGGCACCTGTTGCTGGCCGAGATCCGCAGCGTGGTCTACCGGCGGTCGTTGCCGCTGGCGACCGGGAACCTGCCGGTGGTGCATGTCCGAGCTCGGTCCGCGGGCCGGTGTCCTTGGCGCGGTCGTGCTCGCCAGCGAGGTGGCGTATGACGACCCCAGCTGAGCGCGACGGTGATCCTGCGCTTGACCGGGATCGTGAAGGAATTCCCCGGGCGTCAGGGCGCTGGACGGTGTCGATCTTGAGGTGCGAGCCGGCGAGGTGCACTGCCTGCTCGGCCAGAACGGCGCCGGCAAGTCGACGTTGATTAAGGTTCTGTCCGGCGCGCATCGGCCGGACGCGGGCCGGGTCGAGTGGCTCGGCGCGGACGTGTCGTTCGGCAACCCGCAGTCGGCGATCAGGGCTGGCATCGCCACGATCTACCAGGAGCTCGACCTGGTCGAAGGTCTCACCGTCGCGGACAACGTCTACCTCGGCGCGGAGCCGCGGCGGTTCGGGTTCGTCCAGCGTGGACAGATGCGAGCCGACGCTCGGACGGTGCTGGCCCGGCTCGGCCATGGCGAGATCCCGGTCGCCCGAGAGGTGGCGAAGCTGCCATCGGCGGCGAAGCAGATCGTCAGCATGGCGCGGGCGCTGAGCAAGGACGCACGGCTGCTCATCATGGACGAGCCCAGTGCGGTGCTCGCCCATGACGAGGTGCGCAACCTGTTTCGCGCGATCCGCGACCTCACCGCGCAGGGGATCGGGATCATCTACATCTCGCACCGGCTGGAGGAGATCCGCGACATCGGTGATCGGGTCACCGTCCTCAAGGACGGCCGCGCCGCGGCGGTGAACCTGGATGCCAAGTCGACGCCGACCCGGGAGCTGGTCTCGAGGATGACCGGCCGGACGATCGAGTACGTCTTCCCGCCTCGCCCCGAACCCACCAGACCGGACGGGAAGCCCGCTGCTGGACGTGCGCGGGCTGTCGCTCGCCGGCGAGTTCGCGGACGTGTCGCTGACTGTCCACAGTGGTGAGATTGTGGGGATCGCCGGCCTGGTCGGCTCTGGCCGCTCCGAGCTTCTCGAGACCATCTACGGGGCGCGCCGGCCGACCGCCGGCGCCATCACTCTCGACGGCCGGCGACTGCGCCCCGGCGACGTACGCGCCGCGGTTCGTCGAGGTCTCGGCATGGCTCCCGAAGAGCGCAAGAGCCAGGCCCTGATCCTCGACGATCCGGTGTACCGCAACATCACCCTGGCCTCGTTCGGCCGATACGCGAATCTCGGGCTTCACCTCGACCGCATGCGGAGCGGGACCGAGCGGGCCGGATCGCAGCCGACCTCGAAGTGCGCCCGCTCGGCGTCGACCGGCCCGTTCGCACGCTGTCGGGCGGCAACCAACAGAAGGTCGTGGTGGCGCGCTGGCTGCTCGGCGAGACCCGGCTGCTGCTGCTCGACGAGCCGACCCGGGGCGTGGACGTCGGCGCCCGGGCCGAGCTCTACCAGGTCATCCGGCGGCTGGCCGACGACGGCGTCGGCATCGTGCTGGTCTCCAGCGATGTGCCGGAGGTCCTCGGTCTGGCCGACCGGGTGCTCGTGATGCGGGAGGGCCGGGTGATCCACACAGGGCCGGCGGCCGAGCTCGACGAGCACGCGGTGCTCGACATGATCATGGCTGGGTCGTTGTTGGAGGGGGCCGTGATGGACGGTGCTGGGGCATGAGTGAGTCCACTGTGGTCGCGACCGAGCCGCGCCGGCCGACTCCGCCGTCGGGCGGACCAACATGGTGGCGCGGAGACGCAAGCGAGCCGGTCAAACGCAATCTCGGCCTGGTCGGCGTCCTGGTCGCGATCCTCGCCGTCGGCGCGATCACCCGGCCGGACCTGTTCCTGGACCTGGAATGGTTGTGGAACAACGAACTGCTGATCCTCACCCAGGCCTCGGCCATCGGTGTGATCACGGTCGGCATGACCTTCGTGATGATCGGCGGCGGCATCGATCTCTCGGTGGGCGCGCTCGTCGCGCTCACCAGCGTCTGGTGCACCACGGTGGCGACGCAGGAGTTCGGCTCCGGTGGCATGATCTTCGCCGCACTGGTCGTGGGAGTGGTGGCCGGATCGATCAACGGCTTGCTCATCGCGTACGGACGGTTGGTGCCGTTCATCGCGACCTTGGCGATGCTGGTGGCCGCCCGTGGCCTGGCCCAGATGATTTCCGGAAAGCTCACCCAGCGAGTCGACTCGTCAAACAGCTTCATCAACAAACTGTCCTTCGACAAGGTGTTCGGCATCCCGGCGCTGGTGCTCATCATGCTCGCGGTGGGTGCGCTGGGCTGGGTGCTGCTCAACCGGACCACTTTCGGTCGGCGAACGTTCGCCATCGGCGGCAACGCCGAGGCCGCCCGCCTCGCCGGCATCAACATCCGCCGCCACACGGTCCTGCTCTACGCGCTGTCCGGACTGTGCTGCGGCATCGGCGCCATCATTGTGGTATCGCTGTCCAGCGCCGGAGCGGCCGACCACGGTGACCTCTACGAGCTCGATGCGATCGCCGCCGCCATCATCGGCGGGACGGCGCTGTCCGGCGGGCGCGGCACCATCGTCGGTGCGTTGCTCGGTGTTGTCATCTTCAAGGGCATCACGAACCTGTTCATCGTCAACAACCTCGAGCAGGAGTACCAACTCATCGTCAAGGGCGCCATCATCGTGGCGGCCGTCCTAGTGCAACAGTTCCGAGTCACCGCGCTTCGAAGACGCGGAGGTGCCACCGCCGGCTAGACGCCGACCGGCACGTACCAATCCACGCACAGGGTGTTCGTCGAGTGTGGACGGACGCCAGGTAGAACACACCCCATTCACCTCGCCAGGAGTTCTCATGAGCGTAACCTCAAGCGCCCTGTCCCGCCGTCGACTGCTCGCCGTCGGATCCGCGGTCGGTGCTGGCGTGCTGCTGACGGCCTGCACGGGCAACGACACCGACGACAACCCGAACCAGACCATCGACAACCAGGGCGACAACACCACGCCAGGCAAGGCCATCAAGGTTGGTTTCTCGGCGCCGGCCGCCGACCATGGCTGGATCGCGGCCATCACGGCCAACGCAAGCGCCCAGGCGAAGAAGTACAGCGAGGTGACCTTCGTCCCGGTCGCTGCCGGCAAGGACGTCACCGAGCAGCGGCCCGCGGTCGAGGCGCTCATCTCGCAGAAGCCCGACGTCATCGTGCTGCTTCCGCACGACGGCGCCCAGATGACGTCTACCGGTCGCAAGGCCATGGACGCCGGCATCCCGGTCATCAACCTGGACCGCGAGTTCAGCGACCCGCTGGCCTATCGGGTCCTCATCAAGGGCGACAACTACGGCATGGGCGTCGCTGCCGGCCAGTACATCGGCAACAAGCTCAGGAGCAACCCCAACGCCGTCATCGCCGAGATCGCCGGCATGGACGAGCTTCCGCTCACCCAGGACCGGTCTCGCGGGCTTCCGCGACGGACTGGCGCTGTTCGGTCTGAAGGTCGGCCCCCGCGTCGCGGCCCGGTTCACCGTCGCCTCCGGCCAGGAGGTCACCGCCAACCTGCTGTCCGGCAACTCGAAGATCGACGCCTTGTGGAACCACGACGACGACCAGGGCGTCGGTGTGCTGCAGGCCATGGCGCAGGCCGGGCGCAAGGAGTTCTTCATGGTCGGTGGGGCCGGATCCCTCGACGCGATGGAGCACATCAAGGCGGGCGATACTCCGTTGGAGTGCACGGTCACCTACAGCCCCACCATGGCTTCGTCGGCCATCTCGTTGGCCCGCCTGGTCGCACAGAACCGCAAGATGAGCGAGCTGGCGGAACTGCAGGTGCCAAAGTTGATCATCCTGCAGTCTGAGACTATCACCAAGGCCAATGTGGACCAGTACCTTCCGCTGGGCTTCCGGTCCTGAGCCGCGGCTCAGGTCGGCGTTCCTAGTTAGAGCAAGGGAGAGAACCGTTCATGTCCGTGAGGGACAGCGGGGAGCTGCGGGTCGGCATGGTCGGCTACGCGTTCATGGGCGCCGCGCATTCGCAGGCGTGGCGAATCGTGAACCGTGTGTTCGACCTGCCGGTGCGCGCGCGGATGGTGGCCGTCGCCGGCCGGGATGCCGCGAAGGTTTCGGCGGCCGCTGACCAGCTCGGCTGGCAGGAGGCGATGACGGACTGGCGTGCGCTGATCGCCCGGGATGACATCGACGTCATCGATATCTGTACGCCGGGCGACAGCCACGCGGAGATCGCCATCGCCGCGCTCGCCGCGGGCAAGCACGTGCTGTGCGAGAAACCGTTGGCGAACACGGTGACCGAGGCCGAGGCCATGGTTGAGGCCGCCATCACGGCCCGGGCAAAGGGAATCAGGGCGATGTGCGGGTACAACTACCGCCGGGTGCCAGCGGTCGCGTTGATGGCCGACCTCGTCGCGGCGGGCCGGATCGGCAGGATCCGGCACGTCCGCGCGGTCTACCTGCAGGACTGGATCGTCGACCCTCAGTTCCCCCTGGTGTGGCGGCTGCAACGGGAACGGGCGGGTTCGGGGGCACTGGGTGACATCGGCGCGCACATCGTCGATCTCACCCAGTTCGTCACCCGGCAGTTCATCACCGGGGTGAGCTCGGTGACGGAGACGTTCGTCACCGAGCGGCCGCTGCCGGCCGAGGCGAGCGGGCTGTCCGCCTCGGCCGGCAACGGTGGTCCCTCCGGCACCGGACCGGTCACAGTGGACGATGCCGCACTGTTTCTCGCCCGCCTGTCCGGCGGCGCCGTGGCGACATACGAGGCGACCCGGTTCGCTACTGGGCGCAAGAACGCGCTGCGGGTCGAGGTCAACGGCTCGCTCGGCTCGCTCGCGTTCGACCTGGAGCGCCTCAACGAGCTGGAGTTCTACGACGCCACCCAACCGGAGGCGGAGCAGGGCTTCCGGCGCATCCTTGTCACGGAGCCGGCTCACCCGTACATGTCGGCGTGGTGGCCGCCCGGACACATCATCGGCTACGAGCACAGCTTCACCCACCAGATGCGGGATCTCATTGACGCGATCGCGAACGACCGCGACCCGCACCCCACGTTCGACGATGCGTTACGGGTCCAGTACGTGTTGGACGCTGTCGAACGCAGTGCCAAGTCTCGGGCCTGGACCGATGTCGGGCCGGTTCACGTCCCAGGTCAGGTCTCCGCATCGACGCTCTGACAGGAAGGAATCTGTGATGGCACGGCCGATCACTCTGTTCACCGGGCAGTGGGCTGACCTGCCGTTCGAGGAGGTCTGTCGCCTCGCGTCCCAGTGGGGCTATGACGGTCTGGAGATCGCGTGCTGGGGCGACCACTTCGAGGTCGACCGCGCGCTCGTCGATAACTCCTATGTGGACCAGAAGCGGGAGATGCTCGCCAAGTACAACCTCTCGGTCCACGCCATCTCCAATCACCTGGTCGGGCAGGCGGTCTGCGACCATCCGATCGACGAACGCCACCAGGGCATCCTGCCGCCGCGGATCTGGGGCGACGGCAACCCGGAAGGGGTACGCCAGCGCGCGGCCAAGGAGATGAAGGACACCGCGCGGGCGGCGGCGAAGCTCGGCGTGCGGACCGTGGTCGGGTTCACGGGGTCCTCGATCTGGCACACGCTGGCGATGTTCCCGCCGGTACCGCCGGCGATGATCGACCGCGGGTATGCCGACTTCGCCACCCGCTGGCATCCGATCCTCGACGTGTTCGACGAGGTCGGCGTGCGCTTCGCCCATGAGGTGCACCCGAGCGAGATCGCGTACGACTACTGGACCACGCGGCGGGCGCTGGATGCGATCGGGCATCGGCCGGCCTTCGGTCTGAACTGGGACCCGTCGCACTTCGTCTGGCAGGACCTCGACCCGGTGAACTTCATCCTCGAGTTCGCCGACCGCATCTACCACGTCGACTGCAAGGACGCGAAGGTCCGTACGGGCGACGGCCGTCGAGGTCGGCTCGCCTCCCACCTGCCGTGGGCTGACCTGCGTCGCGGTTGGGACTTCGTCTCCACCGGGCACGGCGATGTGCCGTGGGAGGACTGCTTCCGGGCGCTCAACGCCATCAAGTACACCGGCCCGATCTCGATCGAGTGGGAGGACGCCGGGATGGACCGGCTCGTCGGCGCCCCGGAGGCGTTGGAGTTTGTCCGTCGGCTCGCGTTCGACCCGCCGTCAGCGGCCTTCGACGCCGCCTTCTCCCAGTCATGATCACCCTGCGCCGATAACCCGGGTGACTCTTGTCGGAGGTGCAGGTTAGGGTCCTTCGCGTGGCTGACGAACCGCTGATCCAAGCTCGGGGGCTGGTGAAACGCTTCGGGGACTTCGTTGCTGTCAACGGCATCGATGTAGATGTTCACCCGGGTGAGGCATTCGGCTTCCTCGGTCCCAACGGGGCCGGCAAGTCCTCGACGATGCGCATGATCGGTTGTGTGTCCCCGCCCAGCGCGGGCACGCTGCGCATTCTGGGCATGGATCCGGTCCGGGATGGCACGAGCATCCGGGCGCGACTTGGCGTCTGCCCGCAGCAGGATTCGCTGGACCCCGAGCTGACGGTTACCGAAAACCTGACCGTGTACGCGAGCTACTTCGGCATAGCGCGCAATGTGGCCCGCGAGCGCGCGGCGGAGTTGCTCGACTTCGTCCAGCTCAGCGAGCGCGCCGGCGACAAGGTGGAGCCGCTGTCCGGTGGCATGAAGCGACGCCTCACGATCGCGCGAGCTCTGGTAAACGAGCCGGATCTGGTGCTCCTGGACGAGCCCACAACCGGCCTCGACCCGCAGGCGCGTCACCTCGTGTGGGAGCGGTTGTTCCGGCTCAGGCAGCGCGGCGTGACCCTGGTGCTGACCACGCACTACATGGACGAGGCGGAGCAACTCTGTGACCGGCTCGTGGTCATGGACAAGGGCAAGATCGTCGCCGAGGGCTCGCCCCGCCAGCTCATCGACCAGCACTCCACCCGGGAGGTCCTTGAGCTCCGCTTCGGTGACGAGTCCTTGGATACCTTCGCCAGCAAGCTCCAAGGGATCGGAGAGCGCGTGGAGGTGCTGCCGGACCGGATCCTGATCTACGCCACCGACGGCGACGCCGCTGCGGCCGCGGTGCACGAGCGCCATCTCGCACCGAGCAGCGTGCTGGTGCGGCGCAGTTCGCTTGAGGACGTCTTCCTCCTGCTGACCGGCCGCACCTTGGTAGAGGACTGAGCCCATGAGCGAGCGTCAGCGAGCGAATCAGGAAGCACAGCGTGCTCGTGCCTCATGCTCGCCCGCAGCGAAGCGAGGACGGGCATGAGTGCTGGCATGAGCGTGGGCATGATTGCTGGGACGCGTGCCGGGCCGTCACCCCTTCCGGTCTTCCAGCACCGCGTCGCGCTCTACCGCCGGGTGTGGCGGGGCTCGGTGTTCTCCACTTTCCTCCTGCCGATCTTGTTCCTGCTCGGCATGGGGATCTCGGTCGGCTCGTTCGTGAACGCTGCCGGCATGCTCGGCATCCCGTACCTCGACTACATCGCGCCCGGGTTGCTCGCGTCGACCGCATTGCAGGTGGCGATCGGCGAGGCGACCTGGCCGGTTCTCGGTTCGTTCCAATGGATCCGGACGTACCACGCGATGCGCGCGTCGCCGCTTCGCCCGCAGGACATGGTCGGCGGCGAGCTCCTCTACGTGTGCCTTCGAGTCGGCACGTCCGCGGTCGGCTTCCTCGTCGTCATGGCGCTGTTCGGCGTCGTGCATTCGTGGTCGGGGATACTAGCCGTGCCGGCCGCCCTGCTGGTCGCCGTCGCGGTCGCCGCGCCAGTGCTCGCCTACTCGGCCTCGATCCAAACCGACAACTGGTTCGCGTTCCTGTTCCGGTTCGCCGTGATCCCGATGACGCTGTTCGCCGGGGTGTTCTTCCCGGTCGACCAGATGCCGATGCTGGCACGCTGGCTCGCCTACGTTTCGCCGCTCTGGCATGGGGTCGAGCTGTGTCGCTCCGCCACCCTCGGCCTGGCCAGCACACTTCCCGCCTTCTGGCACGTCGCATACCTTGCCCTCTGGGCGGTCGTCGGGTACTTCCTTGCTTGCCAGCGATTCGAGAAGAAGCTGACGGACTGATGGTTACGACCTACATCGCGCCTCGACTGCTCAACCGGGCCACCAGCGTCGCGGGACGGGTGAGCGCGGTCACCGCCCGTGATCTGATCGCCACTCGACACTCCGGCTATTGGTTGGTGGTGGTCTCCGGGTTCCTGGAGCCGGTGCTCTACCTGTTCTCGATCGGCATCGGCGTCGGCGGACTGGTGGGGGACTTCCACCTCGCCGACGGCACCGTGGTCGGCTACGCCGCGTTCGTGGCGCCGGCCATGCTCGCCGCGTCGGCGATGAACGGGGCGATGGCCGAGTCGACGTTCAACTTCTTCGGTCGGCTCAAGTGGGCGAAGCTCTATGACGCCATGGTGGCCACGCCGCTGCGACCGTTCGAGATCGCGCTCGGTGAACTCAGCTGGGCACTGATCCGTGGCTCGCTGTACTCAATCGCGTTCCTGGTCCTCATGGTCGGGCTCGACCTGACCTCGGTCGGCCGTGCCGTCCCGGCGCTGTTCGCCGCACTGCTGATCGGGCTCGCCTTCGGCGCCGCGGGCATGGCGATCACTACCATGCTGCGCACGTGGCAGGACTTCGATTACATCTTCGTGGTGTCGTTCGCAATGTTCCTTTTCTCAGGCACGTTCGCACCCGTCGACTCGTACCCATCCGGTCTGCAGTACGTGGTCGTGGCCACGCCGCTCTATCAGGGAGTCGCGCTTCTGCGCGGGCTGACCACCGGGCTCGGCGGCTGGGAACTGGCCGGCCACGCGCTGTATCTGGTCGCGATGACCTCGATCGGACTGTGGGTCGCATCGCGACGGATGGGCAAGCTGCTCTGCAAGTGACCTGCTGGCGGCGCAACGCATGGATGCTGAGTCAACAGCGGCGCCGGATCTGTGCATGGCTGCACCGCACCGACGAGCCCTCGCACCCACTCACCGGTTCTTCGGACCTCGCACCCAGTCGCCATCGTGCGGAGCGTGCGGAGTGATCGCGTTTTCGTAGTCCTCGTCCCGGCGTAGCGGGTGACCGTGACCCCGGTGCTGGTCCGGGTACAGGACCGTCTCGACCTCGTCCAGGTCCAGGCTGTAGTCGAACGGCGACCCGCCGGCAACAATGAGGCCGCCCAGGTGAGGGTTCTCGACTCGGTACTTGCCGTAGTCGTTGGCGGATGGGTTACGCCGCGCGGACTTCGACAGGCGCAGTCCTTGTCGTGCCGCTGCGCGCCGGAGTCGCTTCTCCCGTGTGATCTCGGTAGCGTCCATCGCTGCTTCCCCGATCGATGAGCGTACGCCCCGGTTTGCGGGCATCCTCGCAAGCAAGGTCAAGGCCCCGACGATTCATGATCGTTTGCAATCGCCAGTCACGTCAACGCCCGCCAACCACCCAGAACCGGCGCCAGACATGATCCTGGCTCGCCTGGGGATCGGGTAGGAGTCTAGACCGGTAAAGTGGTATGCGTTCTGGTCGGCTCTCGCATGCAGCCTTGGCCTGGCTAGAGGCTTAGATGGCTCCCCGAGAAGGACTCGAACCTTCAACCCTTCGGTTAACAGCCGAATGCTCTGCCAATTGAGCTATCGGGGATTGGCCTGAGAAAGCGTACAGGAGCAGCAGGCCATCGACGCTACCGGGTTTCCGTTTCGCCCCCGTGCCCACGGGTATCTCTGAACCGCCCAGATGAGGCGGAACGGTCCCAGGTGCGTGCCGGAAGGGGCAGTATGGATGTGCCGGTAGTTCGAGATTCGACGAGCGGCACTGCGAACGGACCGGCTTGACGGTACGGCCGGGGCTCGGCCACGAGGATCGAGAACAGACGGGCCCGGAGTCACGGACGGCTCGGAGCCACGGACGGCGAGGAAAGGATCCTGAAATGAGGGGAAGGCTGATCTTCATCGCGGGCGTTGGCGTCGGCTACGTGCTGGGCACCAGGGCTGGGCGGGAGAGGTTCGACCAGATGGTCGCCCAGGCGCGCAAGTTCTGGGAGAGCCCGACCGTGCAGGAAGGCGCCGGCGTCGTCCAGGCTCAGGCCGGGCGCGCCTACCAAGCGGGCAAGCAGGCAGTCAGCAACCAGGTGCACCGCGTGGGTAGTAGCCGGTCCAGCTCGACCTCCGATGACTCCGACGCCGACAAGGAGGAGGCCTGGGACACGGCGGTGCGGCGCAGCAAGTTCCCCGCCAACTCCTTCTGAGCCCTAGCGCCCGTGACCTTGGGCTTGACCTTTACCCGCCAAGCTGGGCCAAGGTCGCGGGCGTTCCGCGCCCGCCACGGGACAGAATTGCGCCCGGCCCTCGGTAAGCTGACTACGCCGGGGGCGGTAGCTCAGCGGGTTAGAGCAGGGGACTCATAATCCCTCGGTCGCGGGTTCGAGTCCCGCCCGCCCCACACCACTGACCAGGACGAACGTGCGGCCACAGCAAGCTCGGCGGCACCGGTTGGCGGCCAATGTCGGGGAAATGTTGGGGATCATCCTCGGCGGTGCCTCGGAACCAACGCCGCCACAGCCTCGGCCGCCTGCCGGCCAACGCCGCCGACGAGGTGTCCGTATGTGTCGGAGGTGAGCCGGATCGTGCTATCGTCGCATCCGTTTGCCTGTAGGGCCCAAACGGGCGAGGGAGCGCCGGGAGCGCCAGCAATGACGCGCATCAACACGATCACCACCGCGACCCGTGTGCACGCCGCCGAGCCACAGCGCTGAACATACGCCGGCAATCAACCTCGGCCTCGCCACCGCCAACCAGACTTGGGTCCTGCGCACCGCTTGACCCACGTCGGCCCCCGGCGCACTCTGACCCCGACGGGCGAGCTCGTGTTCCAGCACCAAGCTGTGACCTACCGCCGCAGGACGGCTCTTGAGACCCCACCCCGTCACCCAACAGCCCAAGCAAGCGACCCGCCCCTCAAACCCGATTGATCAGCGGTCTCGCAGAGGGAGCAAGGGAAGAATGACGCGCAAGCAAGCAACCGAAATGGCTGAAGCGTCGCCCAGCGACCGGCGGTCACATGCGGCTTTGCAGGCGATTGGCGGAACCCGCCCTTCCAGCCAAGACTCGTGTTCAGTATGAGATTCTCGGTCCACTTGATCATCGTGGCCACCACGATCAGCCTCATCGGCTGCGGCAGCCGAACCCGGGACGGTGGTGAGGCGACCACCGCTACACCGCCAGCGGTTGGCCAGGTTGCGCCTTCGGGCCAGCCGGGATCTGCGGACGGATCAGGTCCGGCTGCGCTCCTTCCTCTCTCCCGAATGACGGTGCCTCGGGCCGTGCACACGGCCACCACCCTCCTCGACGGGCGCGTGCTCGTGGCCGGCGGGTGCACGACAGCCGGATGTGGGGACGTGTCCGCCGGTCGCCGGGCGGACATCTACCTTCCGAACGCCCGGGCATTCGTCACCGGACCCCCGATGATGACGGCGAGGGCGGGGCATACCGCTACCAGGCTGCCCGACGGCAGAGTCCTGATCACCGGCGGATACGCGGGCGAGGGCAGCGCACCGCTGCGTTCAGCCGAGCTGTTCGACCCGGCCAAGAATCGGTTCGTGGCCACCGGTGACATGGCCGTGGGCCGCGGCGCACACACCGCAACGCTGTTGCCCGACGGCCGCGTCCTGGTGGTCGGCGGCTGGACCGGGTCGTCGGCGCGGACCGAGGTGGAGTTCTACGACCCGAGCACCGGCGTCTTCCTTGGTGCCGCACCGCTGCCCGGACCGCGCGCCAACCATGCTGCGACCCTGCTGCGTGATGGCCTCGTGCTGGCGGTGGGCGGCCAGAGCGACCTCACGACCCTCCTGGACACGGCGGTGCTCTACGACCCGGCCCAGGACATCTGGCGCGATGCCGGGCGGCTGGGAGTCGCCAAGTTCAAGCTCGCGCTGGCACCGCTTGCCGATGGCGGAGCTCTCGTGGTCGGTGGCCAGACCCGGGACGACTTCCGCGCGCGGCTCGCCACCACCGAGTTGTACGACGCAACTACCCGGCGATTCGCGTCCGGTCCCACGATGGCCGAGCCGCGGTTCAAGCTCAGCGACGCGCTGGTGCCTCTCGCGGACGGGCGGGTCGTCGTCGCCGGCGGCGGTCGCACCGTCGAGGTGTTTTCGAGCGGCCAGATCATGGCGCTGGCCGGTAATCTCGGCGGCATCCGACTGTTCCCGGCGGCCGCCGCACTCCACGACGGAACGGTTCTGATAACCGGCGGCTACGACGATCGGATCCAGGTCACCGATAACGCGCTGCTCGCCAGACCTGGCTGACGCCAGTGCCATTGAACGAGCCGGGTTAAGGCGTGAAGGCGCAGACCTCCGCAGCGAATTCGCTGCTGGACTTCGAGCGTCGAGCGCGTCGAAGCGTGTAGGCGAGCCGCTCACGGTTGCCGACGCGCGCTGGACCGGACGGCGCGACCATCGCCAAGGTAGTCGAGGTCGGCCCACCGCACATGCGGCTGTTCATGCTCGCGCTGGCCGTGAGCAACGGGATTGGACACGCAGAGTTCTAGCCCGGCGAGCTACGAGCCCTGCTTGGCGGTGGCACGGAAACCCCACAGACGCCACGTCGGTGAGCCGGGCTATCACCAAGGCCAAGCGCCTCGGCCTGCTGCGCCAGGACTCGACGGCCTCGTGGCTCGTGCCCCATCCGACCTTGCGGAACAGGTTCGGGGGCAAGAGCACCTCCATCTGCCGGCACCACCGAATCGGTGGGGTCATGTCCGTGGCACAATTCCTCCTCCTGACCCTGGTGGGCTTCATCGCCGTGCGTACCTGGGCAGTGTGGCGTGAGCCAGGTCATTTCGAACGGCCGCAGACGAGACGAGCCCTGGCCGTGCGGGGAAGTGCCGCCCGCAGTCGGTGGACAACCCGCACGGGCCACACGGTCGACCCGGCACCGACTGCTGGATCTTCGACTGCCGAAAGACCGGGATGGCTATGGCCTGGTCAACGTCAGCACGGGCACGCCGCAAGACCACCCGGTCAGTTCACCGGTTCTTTGGGAGCGCTGGGTCGGACCCATCGAGCCCGGGGTACCACGGCCGGGGTGACGAAAGACCGCTGGCGGCGTTACGTCACGCGGCCTCAGATGAGAGCTCGATCACGGCCTAGAGTCGTTGTGTACGGGGTATCGCAGATGCGTGACGCCCACACCGGCGACCACGGTCGGATTCCCGAGGACCACCGGCGCGTTGCGGGCCTGGTCGAACAACGGGATCCCGGATCCGAGCAGCAACGGGACGAGATCGATGTGTATCTCGTCCAGAAGCCCGGCGTCGAGGCACTGCCGGATGGTGTCGCCGCCGTGGACGCCCACCGCGCGTTTTCCGGCGGCAGCGGCCGCTCGGGCCATAGCGCTCCCGAGCCCGTCGGTAACGAAGTGGACGGTGGAGCCGGGACGGGGCCATCCCTCCGGCACGTCGTGAGTGAGGACGAATGCCGGAATTCCCCACGGGTGTTTACCGTCCCAGCCTCCGGCCTTTTCGAAGGTACGGCGGCCAGTGAACATCGCACCGACCTCTCCCATGAGACCGCGCAGATGCGCCGCGCTGGGGGCGGAGACGCGGAACGTCATCTCCGACGTGCCAGCGGGAACGACGACGTCGCCCGACGTGTACCAGTCGAAGACCTCCGCCACGCCGTCACCCCGGTCAGCGACGTAGCCGTCGAGCGACATTGACATGATCGCGATGACCTTTGCCATAATCCGGTCCTCTCATCTCTGTCGTGGGTGGCCGCCCCTCGGGCCGCCCGCTCACCCCTGCCACGAACGCCGCCGCCTCGATCCGACCCGCTCCGCTGAGATTTCTTCCAAGAAATTCGTACGCCGCGCGTCGCGATCATGTCCGACATGATCTTCGGGTACTGGCATTGGCCTTCGAGCGCTCGGGTGGTGCCGAGCAGCCCCACTTCGATGAGCTGAAACGGCGAACCGCCGAATGGAGTGACGAGGAGTCCCGGCAGGTCGAGCGGGACGGGGCCGACATCGAACGCCGCCTGCTGCAACCGATGCGCGATGGTGTTGCGGCCGACGATCCTGCCGTGTTCGCCGTGCTCGACGACGATGTCGCCAACCAGCGTCTATTGATGCCGCTGGACGGCGAAAGCTACGCCAAGCTGGGCAAGGCATTCACCGCCGCACCTGAGCTTCGAGCTCACCTGGACGCGCGAGGCCCGCGGCTGGCCGAGTACATGCGCGATGGCATGGTCGCCTATGCAGCCGCTCGGATGAGTTGATCCCGATGCGAGTCGAACGCAATCTTGTGGTGACGGCGGCCGACGGAACCCGGCTTCTCCTCGACCACCACCACCCGCGCCCGCGAGGAGACACCGGGCAGGTGCGTGCAGGCGTCCTGGTATGGATCCGCACGCCGTACGGTCGACATGGCATTGCCTCGATTGCGCGACGGTTCGCCAAAGCCGCAACGCACGTGGTCGTGGAGGCGGTTCGCGGTACTGACGGTTCCTGTGGTGAGTGGGATCCTTTCAGTGTCAACCCGGGGGACGCGGCCGCGGTTGTCGCCTGGTTGCGCAGTCGAAGCTGGTTCTCGGGTGTGATCGTCTCGTGCGGGCTCTCCGCGATCGGCTACGCCTCCTGGGCGCTGACGGAGATCGACGTTCCGGAATGGCGACTGGCGATCCTTCAGGACGCGCCATCCGAAGTCCGCGACGGCTTGGTCTATCCGGGTGAGATCTTCGCGGGCAAGGTGTTGCTCGGCTTTGTCGGTGGTGTGGAGTGGCAGCGCCGGCGTTGACGGGCGTGGTTGCCGCGCACGATGCTGGCGTCGGTGCGTTCGGCCCGCCGGACCAACAAGGTGCTTGCCGAGCTTCCGTTGGGCACTGCCGACGAGCGGCTTGTTGGCCACCGGGTCGGGTACTTCAGGGACTGGCTCGCGCACGAGCGCGACGACGACTACTGGAAGTCTTTCGATCGACGCCGCAACGCGTCGAGAATGCCAGGCGATCCGATCCGATCCGATCCGATCCGATCCGATCCGAACGCGACGTCGACCTCGGCATCTAGCCCGGCCGAACGGGTTCGAACGAGGATCGCTCTCGGCCCGTACGGGTATGCCCGCCGTATCTCAATCGGCGTCCGAGAAAGCCTGCTCCTTCTCCCTGCCCTTGTGCACCAGTCATACCTTGGGCTTGACGTTCAACTGTGCCGGCCGTGGCGCTGTTGTGTGCACCACGACGTCGGAGTCCACGCCCATCGCGGGAGTGACTTCAGCTTGGGAAACGTGCCTTGAGAAAGGGCCGTGGATCATCGCTAGTGGCGTCTTTCGGCGGCAGCGGGGCCAGCATTTGAGTTGTGTGCGGGCTCCGCGCGCCGCTCGCCGAGCCACTCGAGGTACTGCTCGGCCGGCATGGGCCGCGCGATGAGCCATCCTTGAGCGATGTCACAGCCCGCTTCGGCTAGCACGTCGTAGGTGTCCTCGTCCTCGACTCCTTCGGCGACCACTCTCAGGCCGAGTTCACGGGCCAGACCGATGATTGACCGTACGACCGCGTTGTCGTCGTGGTCGGTCGCCATGCGACTGGTAAATGACCGGTCGATTTTGATTTCAGTAACGGCGAGTCGTCGCACGTGCGCCAAAGACGAGTATCCAGTGCCGAAGTCGTCCAACGCGATCTCGACCCCGAGGTCCGCCAGGCGTCGCAGGTTAGCTTGGACCGGGCCTATTTCATCCATCAGCGCCGTCTCGGTGAGCTCGACTGTGAGTTGAGCCGCTGAGACCTGGCGCCATTCCAGAGCCGCACCGATGTGGTTGACCAGGTCCGGCGTGTCAAGGTCGCGGGCACTGACGTTCATTGCTGCCCGCTGCGTGATTCCTGCGGCCTGCCATTGGGCTACTTGGGCCACGACGTCGTCAACGACGCGCAGTGTGAGTTGGCGCATGACCGGGCTGTGTTCCGCAACCTGAAGGATGTCTTCAACGTTGACGACGCCGCGGTCGGGGTGGTGCCAGCGCAGCAGAGCCTCCGCTGCAACGACATCGCCGGTCTTCATTGCGACCTGCGGCTGATAGAAAAATGCGATTTCGTCGCGGTGCGCGAGATCCTCGAGAGCGAGGCGGAGATCGGCGAGCAGGCTGAGAGGCGGGGCGGATGTCTGCTCCGCTCCAGGCGCGTATACCACCGTCGTGTCATTGCGATGCTTTGCTTCGTACATAGCCACTTCGGCGTGACGCATCAGGGTCGTTGCGTCCAGGCCGTGGTCGGGATAGATCGCGATTCCAGCGGACGCGGTGATGTCGAGTGGCTGTCCGTCCACGTCGGCCGGAGCGGCGAGGCTCCGCGCGAGATGGGCGCCGAGCGCCCGTGCCGCGCGAGCATCCGATACATGCGGTTGGAGGATGGCGAATTCGTCTCCGCCTAGTCTGGCCAACAGGTCGGTGCTGCGCACTGATTCTGTGAGGCGCTCGGCTACGACTGCGAGAATACGATCACCGACCGGGTGCCCGAGGGCGTTATTGACCTGGCGGAACCGGTCGAGGTCGAGCACGGTCAGCGCGAATCGATTTGGGCCCTCCGGGTTCGCCGCCGAGCCGCGCTTCGCGGTAAGGTCATCGATCTCCTGCGTGATCGCTCGGCGGCTGAGCAGGCCAGTGAGGGAGTCACGCCGGAGTTCCTCGCTTTGCCTGTTGTATAGCCAGGCGAGCTGGCTGACCGCGAGAACTGGAACTAGCACGAGCCCGAGGGCCCATCCAGTCGGAGCACTCACGAATAGTGGCGCTAGGAGTAACAGTGCGCCCGTGGACAGCAACTCGTAACCTAGCGTCGGGGTGAGGGCCTGACGCCACGAACCAACCTCGCGGAGACGCAGCCTGACAAGCCAGATGGCGTAGTTCGCGGTGAACCACACGGCCGCCGCCACCGCCAAGCAGAATCCGTCGTAGGCGGTCATCCGTTGACCCAGACCGAATGACGGCTCGCCAAGAGCTCGAAGTGCGACCTCGGCGGCGACAAACGAGAGCGCATACTGCACGACAAGAACCAACGTCCGCTCGACGCCGAAACGGTGACGGACCGCGGCGCTCACCGTGGCGACAGACTGCACAGCGATGGCCCAGCCAGGTCCCCACACAAGGAAGATCGCGAAGCTGAAGCAGATCGAGACGAAGATCGTCGCAAACCGTCGAGTCACACCTGCGGTCGGTAGTGGTCGAAGATCGACGACGACCGCTAGCCCCGCCAGCACCCAGAACATCGGGGGCTGGGACACGACAAGGTCAATGATGATATGGCGCATGTTTCATGCTTCTGAGACCGTTGTGACTCGCAGCCGTGACCTTCGCTACGCCTACTCAACCCTCGTGGGCCGTTCAACACAGTATCCGGCACATTGGCACGGGTTGGCGTTGAACCGTCATGGCGAATTGGACGGCACGCCGGAAGGTGATGCCGCCACCCGTTCGGGCGCATCATCAGTGTCGGCCTTCGACAGATTGTCTACATAGGATCGGAGCCTCGGCGCAGGGTCACGATGGTTGCTGGCTGGCGATGGCGGCGTCGATGCTGTCGTGACACGGTAGGCCCGTAAGGTTGGCGGCCGCGCGGACCGGGCTGTTCGGGTCGACGACTGCGACTATGGCACGGCGGTCGAGCATTTGGAAGAGCGCCGCAAACCCGGCGCTGTCGAGGTACCGCAACCCGCTCAGGTCGACTATTAACGGCCGGCGGCCGCCGACGCCGTCGATCGATGTGATGAGCTCCGCGGCGTTCGTGATGTCGATCTCGCCTGTTACTGCGACGGTGTCGCCGGTGGTGTCGGTGGTGTCGGTGGTAGTCGACGTAAGGGCGAATGCCGCTGTCGTCATTGGCCTGCTCCGGTGGAAAGTGTGCTCTGTCCGCGCGAGTACTGCACCGTAACCTGGGTGCCACGGGCCGTGCGGACCGTATCGACTCGTTCGGCTAGCCCATTGATGAGTGTAAGACCCCGGCCGCGGTCGGCGCTTCGGTGACTCTCCGCGGAGTCGCCGGCCCACTGGCCAGTGTCGCTCACGGTGGCGCGGATGGTGTCGGGGCTCGCGAAGGCTTCGACCGAGACCGTCTTGCGGGCGTCCAGGCCGCTGCCGTGCTCAATGGCGTTGGCCAGCGCCTCGCCTACCCCAAGCATGACCCGGTACGCGAGCGTGTCATCGAGGTCGAGTTGCGCCAGCCATCGGCGCAGCCCTTCGCGGACCGGAACCATCTCGAAGGGGTCGGCCGGCAGAACGGCCGCAAACGTGGTGTCCGTGGTGCCCGTCGGTCGCACGGCGAGAATCGCTACGTCGTCGGTGTAGCCGCCCGATGGAGCCTGGCGGTCGAGCAACGTCGAACACACGGCATCGACTGGAAGGTCGGCGCACGTTGCGGCTGCGGCGGCCAACCGTTTCAGACCGAGGCTGAGCGACTCGCCGTGGCGCTCGATCAATCCATCGGTGTAGAGGATCAGCAGGTCTCCCTCGGTGAGCTCACCAGACTCGGGCGGTTGGTCGGCGGATACCTCCATTGCGGCCAGCGGCTGCAGGCGACCGCCGCGCAGGAATCTGGTGGTGCCATCGGGCTGAACAAGTAGCGGGTACGGATGACCGGCGCACAGGTGCTGGATCGTCGAGGTCCTGGTATCCAGGGTGGCGTACGCCAGCGTCGTAGAACGCGCGCCGGCAACTGTAGCGGCGTAGCGCTGCACCGTGGCGAGGACGTGGCGAGGATCGCCAGAGGAGAGGGCGGTGGCGGCGACCGCTGCCCGAAGCTTCCCCATCACAGTTGCCGCGGTCAGTCCGTGACCGACCACGTCACCGACACAGACGCCGACGCGGTCGTCGTCGAGTGGAGCCACCAAATACCAGTCGCCGCCAACCCGCATGGCCTCGGCCGCCGGCTGATAGACGGCGGCGACAACCACCGCCCTGGAACTCTGATCAAGATCGAGAAGGTGGTCCTGGAAATCCGTGGCGATTCGGTGTTCACGTTCGGCGGCCCGGATTCGCGCCATCGGCACACCGGTCACCGTGGAGAGGTCAGCGATCAGCCCGAGTTCGGCCTGATCGAAGACCTGGGGCGCCGGCCACAGCAGTGCCACAACGCCGATCACCGCCGCCGTGCTGTCCCGAAGCGGGTATATGACGGCCGCGCGCATGTGGGACTCCACGTCCCGCGCCACTCCGTCGAAGCTGGCGTCCAACATGCGGCTGTCGGGGATGACCATTGGCTGGCCGGTACGCATCACCTCCGCGATTGGTACGGGTGCGTCCAGCGCAATCCGGTGGTACCGATCGCGCAGTTCGGCGCTGATGTGGCCGGCGTATTCCACCGTCAAGTGAAGCTCGGCCGGGTCAAGGATGCCAATGGCCGCGCCCGTCGCGCCCAGAGATGAGCCCGGTGATGCCAATACCGCTGCGAGTGCGGACTCGGTGGACTCCGCTGCGGTCAACGCGGCCGTGATCTCGGCCAGGATCGCGTCCCGGCGGCTCTGCGCCTCGTCGTGCTCGCGGTCGGCACGGTGCCGCACGACCGCGCTCAGCCGTGCCTCCACCCGGTTAACGAGTTCCTGGGAGCTGAACGGCTTGGTCAGGTAGTCGTCGGCACCAATCGCGTAGCCGTCCCCAGCAGCGTCGGGACCCGCCCGCGCGGACAGCATAAGGACCGGAGTCGAGGCCAAGCCCGGGTCGTCCCGGATCGCCGCGACGAGCCCGAACCCGTCCAGTTCGGGCATCATCACGTCGGTGACCACGAGATCCGGCCGATGATCGCGGACTCCATGCAAGGCCGCCCGGCCGTCACCGAAAATCACCGTGTCCCAGTGCGGGGACAGGATGCGCCGCAGGTATCGGCGCATGTCCGGGTTGTCGTCGGCGATGAGAACCAAGGCACGCGGCCGCTGATCACGCGCCGACCGAGCCGGCGGGTCGGCGGTCTCGACATCGAGCCACTGCATCGCCTCTGCGACGTACGGGTTGCTGGCTGGCTGTCCCTCTTTCGCCACTTGGGCCAGCGGAACCGCGATGGCCCGGACCTCAGGAACCGGGGGGAGGTCGATCGTGACCGTTGTCCCAACATCGACCGTGCTGTCGATGCGCACGGTCCCGTCGTTCAGTTCGGTTAGGCTGCGCACGAGCGATAGCCCGATTCCGCTGCCTTCGACGCTGCGCCCCCGGGTGTTGGTCGCGCGGTAGAACCTGTCGAACAGGCGACCCAACTCCGCTTGAGGGATTCCGCTCCCGGTGTCGACGACCCGCAATCGGCCTCCCTCCGACGGGCCGCGTCTAACCTGCACGGTGACAGACCCGTCGAACGTGAATTTGACCGCGTTCGAGAGCAGGTTCAAGACGATGGTCTCCCACATCGTCACGTCCACCTCGGCCGTCACCGGATCGCAGTCCACGACAAGCTCGATCCCGGCGCGCTCGCACAACCCGGCGAACGACGAGGCGATCTGGGCCGTCAGCGCTCCGAGGTCGACGGTCACGAGCGAAGCCTCTGCCCGGCCGGCCTCGACCCGGGAGAACTCAAGCAACGAGTTGACCAGCCGCAGCAACCGGCTCGCGTTGCGTCGAGCGGTTTCCAACCGCTCGAACTGCACCGGTTCGCCCCGCGTGTCGGCGACAGCGTCGTCGAGCGGGCCCACGAGCAGGGTGAGCGGCGTACGGAACTCATGGCTCACGTTGGTCAGGAACGCTGTCTTGGCCTGGTCGAGCTCCGCCAGCGCGTCGGCGCGGCGGCGCTCCTGCTCATAGGAGCTCGCTGTGGCGAACGCCGACGACACCTGGTCGGCCAGCAGCAGGCAGAAACCCTGGTACTGGTCATCCAGCGGCCGCCGCGGATTGAGACCGACCACCAGGGAACCGCCCAGTGACTCGGGCCCCGCATCGGTCAACGCGATCACCAGCGCACGCTCCGGGCAGTCCTCGCCAAACACCGACGCCAAATCGGGAACCGCCGTACCTAGATCGTCCGCGACCTGAATCTTCGACCCCGGATCGTCTGTGTGCGACGCCCGATCACCGACGTCCGGCGTCGCCGTCAACCGGTCGAGCGTGGCCGGAAGAAGGCCCATCACTTGTGGACTCGCTCCGCGCAGCCGGGTCGCCCCGGAATCCTCGTCAACGTAGATGGCGAGGAAGGGCAGGTCTGGATGACCGTCGCCGCATACCTGCACGGTCGCCTGGACTGCCTCGTCAACGGTACGGGTCTCCATCAGAGCGTTCCCAGCCGCGGTCAGGACCTGCATTCGCCGTTCGCCCAACACTCGCTCGGTCGTCTCATTCACCGCGCAGAACACGCCGCCCACCCGGCCGTCGCCGGACATGATCGGCCCGTAGCTGAACGTGAAGAACCGCTCCTGCGGCCGCCCCGCGGTGACGAGGGCCAGCATCAGGTCGTCGGACCACGTCGCCTCGCCGGTCTTGATGACGCCGCCGAGCATCGGCCCGATCTGTGGCCAGATCTCCCACCAGACATCCCGCGCCGGCGTGCCGAGCGCGGCGGGATGCTTGTCACCGAGCATCGGTATGTAGCCGTCGTTGTAGACATGGAATAGATCCTCACCGCCCAACCACAACACGATCGGAAAGCGTGACGTCAAGGCCACGGCGACTGTCGCGCGGATGTCGGCCGGCCATTGGGCCAAACGTCCCAACGGGTGTGCCGCCCAGTCGTACTCGGCGAAGCGGCGCCCCATCTCACCGCCCAGCGCAATCGCCGCGGCGAGGTCTGCGGGCACGTCACCGACCACCTGCCGTCTCACCTCTACCCGTGATAAAGGGCACCCCGTTGGAGAGCTACTGCTGGCTTCACCGACCGTAACACCCGGGCACAGACCCGGTGGACCCGAGCCCGATTCTGGTTGTGCCGTCGCCGGTTCACCCGGATGACTGTCTGTCCGGTGTGGACTCGACGCGGTGCCACGGGTGCCACAGTCTCCGTGAGTGTCCTTCGTGGACAGTCGGCGTGTTGGCAGTGCCAGCGGTGCTTTGTCGGTCGATGCTGCCAGCCTTGATGGTTGGTCGGCCGGTGATGGCACGTGTTGGGCTCTCGCGGCGGGCTTGGCTGCATGAAAGGCGCTGCTGGGCCTAACCACCGACGCTCCTGCACGAGTCGCAGGATGTGGCCTTGTACACATGCCTCCACGGTCCGCGGGTCCCATACCACGCCTGCGCGACGGCCTGCGCCTTGGTCACAGGCGACGGCGCGCATCTCCGTCGGCGACGTCGCGGCGGCTCTGTCCTGGGTCGCCATATTTCTTCGGCACTCGCACGGCCGGGTCAAATGGTGACCCGTCGGGATCGGCAGTACCAAGTCGCCTGCTACGCACGGCTGTCACGCATGAGTCGGTTGGTGGTGGAGTGCAGGCTGTACGCGGACGGCTGCTCCAGCGTGGAGCGCACGGGCAGAAGGCGTTTGCCAACCAGACCACTGGATACGCGACTAACGTTGTGTAAGCTGCTCGGCCGCTTCATGCGGCCGCATCGGGGGCGAGGAGGGGCGACATCGTCATGGATTCGAAGGCACCTGTGGCATTGGCAATCGGCGTGGGTTACCTGCTGGGCAGAACGCACAAGATGAGGTGGGCGTTACTGCTGGGAGCCGCAGCCGCGACTGGCCGGATAAACGGAGTCTCTTCCCAGATCATGTCCCGCGGAGCGGAAACGCTGCGATCGACGCCGGAGCTGGCGAAGCTGGCCGACAGCGGCCAGCAGCTACTCGAGGCGGGCCGCTCGGCCTTGGTCTCGGGGATGAGCTCGCGCGCGGCCTCGATGGGCAACGCGCTCGAGGATCGAGCGAAGCGGGCAGACCCCGGCACCGCCGAGCACCCCACCGACGAGGACTTCGACGAGCCGGACGATGAGTACGACGACCAGGCGGAGGACGCGGAAGACCAGGAAGACGAAGAGGCGGAGATCGAAGACGAGGACGAGCAGCAAGTCGAGCAGGACGATGTGGATCGACCGCCGGCGGCGCGCGACCGGGACCGCCGCGGCTCCGTTGGCCGAAGGTCCGGGAGGTGAGGCAGATGCCGACCAAGGACATCGCAGCTAGCGTCGCACCGAAGCTGGTGGGCGGCCTGACTGAGGGCGCGAAGGGACTGGCGACGGCCATGGGCAAGCGGGTGTTGTCCTCGGCCACGAACCGAATCTCGGACACCGCGCAGCGACTGACCGACCACACATCCAACGGCGGGGGACCCGGCCTGATGAGCGCTATCACCGGCGGTGGCAACGGCGGAGGTGGCGCAGGCAAGTCGCTCAAGGTGACCAACATCGTGGAGCAGATCGATGTGGGGGTGCCGCTCCGGCTGGCCTACGACCAATGGACCCGCTTCACGGACTTCCCCACCTTCATGAAGAAGGTCGAGTCGGTCGAGCAAAAGGACGACGACACGCTTGAGTGGAAGGCCCAAATCCTGTGGTCGCACCGAACCTGGGAGGCGACGATCACTGAACAGGTCCCTGACCGGCGCATCGTGTGGACATCGAAGGGGGCCAAGGGGCATGTCGACGGAGCGGTGACTTTCCATGAGCTGGCTCCCGAGCTGACCCGCATCTTCGTGGTCCTTGAGTACTACCCGCAGGGTTTTTTTGAGGGTACGGCCAACTTGTGGCGCGCCCAAGGTCGCCGGGTGCGGCTCGAGCTGAAGCACTTCGCCCGGCACGTCATGACCCAGGCGATCCTGCATCCGGACGAGGTCGAAGGCTGGCGAGGTGAGATTCACGAGGCCGAGGTGGTGAAGGACAACGAGAGCGCCCGGGCCGAGGAGGAGCAACAGCACCGGCAGCCCGAGCGGAGCGCACCGCCGTCGACGGATGAGTCTCAGCCGCCGCGGCGTAGCCCGCGTCACGGCGAGGATAGCGGTCGAGGTTCGGACCGCCCCGCCGTCAGGTCTTCACGCCCGGCCAAGGATGACCGTCCTGCCGGGCGGCAGACCCGCAGGCGCGACGAGGCAAGGCGACCGGCCCGGCAGGAGGGTGGCTAGAGAGAGGGCCGCAGAGCTGAGGAGCATGGTCACGGTTGCGATGCGCGTGACCGCACAGCGGCGTAGGAGGCTGTCCGCCCACGACGGCGGAGCTGATATACGCCGCACACTAGGGGGGCTGGTGAAGCACGCTCGCGGACGGGCGCACCCCAGTATCTCGGGTTCGAACATCGTGGTGATCGACGGATACCGGCTGCTGCCACTACTTGTGCGGTAGGTGTCGTTATCGCTCAAGAAGTGGGTCGGAAGCGTTCCGCCGGCTTCGAACCGGGCGACGGCGGATCGTCATGCCAGTGGCCTGCACCAGGCGGGATTGCCTCCAGCCGTGTTGGCTGCGGTGGCGGACATCCCGGCCGAGTTCGTCTGCCGGGCGGGTCGCGACGGAGTTGCCAAACGCGTAGTCCACCCGGGCTTCCTGATAGTCAACGCCCGTCGCTGCCGGCTCGGTCACGTTCGTCCGGCGGCTGGTCGTAATCGATTCGCGCCCTGGTGCGCCGCTGAACTCGACATCCGATTCCGGAACGCGACGAAATCGGAGTTTAGCGGCATACACCGACGCGGCAAACTCGATGTCATGTTGCGAATTTGGCAAGGTCGGCGCCGGCCTTCAGGGCGGTCGTCCTTGCGGCTTGCGCTCCGGGCGCCGCCGACGAGGTTTGTCACTGCCCGGCTCCTTGCGGTCGTCGTACCGATCGTCGTACTGCTCGTTGTACCGGTCGCGGCCACGCGTGTTGCCGCGTCCGGCCACGCCACGCGCGGTGTCCTCGACTCCCTCCACCGCTGCTGCCGTGGACCGACCGACATCGCGCGTGGCCCTGCCCGCACCTCGACCGATCTCGTCCACCGACCGCTCCGCGCCGCGACCAACCTCGCCGACCGCCGTGCGCGCGCCTTGACCGACGTCGCCGACGGCGGTGCCCGCACCTCGACCAACCTCGCCGACCGCCGTGCGCGCGCCTTGACCGACGTCGCCGACGGCGGTGCCCGCACCTCGACCAACCTCGCCGACCGCCGTGCGCGCGCCGTGACCGACCTCGCCGACGGCGGTGCCCGCACCTCGACCAACCTCGCCGACCGCCGTGCGCGCGCCGTGACCGACCTCGCCGACGGCGGTGCCCGCACCTCGACCAACCTCACCGACGGCCGTACCCACGCCCCTCATGAGGTGCTCGAGGATCTGTGGATTCCGGTCAATCGTCGCCAGCACCCTGCTGATGATCGCGGCAACCCGGTCGAGCCGAACCTTGAGCAACGCCTGCGCCTCGACGCCCTTGATGTCCAGCTCGACCCTGCCCAGCAACACATCCGCTCCCACGTTGAGCTTGAGCAGATCGAGCACATCCGCCTGCAACGACACCCGTGCCTGGAGATTCTCCACCTCGAGGTGAATCTCGTCGACCGAGAGGTGTGGTACGTCGAGTAGCACATCCGGGTCGCCGGATGGCTCGCCCACCAGCTCCACGCGCTCCTCGTCGTACGGCTCCGCCGGCACTCGGTCGTCGTCCGGGTCGTACGGCTGGTGCCGCTTGGGCGCGCTCATCGCCCTGCTCCGGACACAGTGGACTTCACGAACTCCAGAGTCAGCGCGCCGTCCTTGAACCGCGAGTTTGTTGTACCGGGGTCGACGCCTACCGCCTTACCCATGTATCCCCCCGACGCTGAACGGCCAGTGCGCGCGAGCGACATCCGCTTTGGGCCGGACCCCGGACGGAGCTACCGCCCCCTTCAAACCTAGCTAAAGATGGGTGAGGGCATCCGGTAATGGCGAGGACGGTTCCATGACCACCGTAGGCACGCTGGTCGGGACCAGCCCACAAGCGCGCTGGGCCGAGTGAGGACCAGCGAAGACGGCCCGGGTGAGCTCGACGAGGGGTCGCCGTCAAGGGAGACCGTCCGCCGCTGCACTCGGACGGCGCCCGGCGGCAACGGGCGAACACCGCGACGGGCCTTGCTGCCCTCCACCCTGCGGCGCCCCCGTGGAGTAGAAGACCCCGTCCGGACCCGGCGCCATAAGGCGTACGTCGACGGGGCGTCGGAAAGTGGCCGCGGATAACCTCCAGGTCCTGGCTGGTGGGCAGTATCTGGCCAGGTTTGTCGAGGTGCCGGCCGACGTCGCAGCATCGGTGCGCCCGACCTTGCCGAGTTGGACGTGCAGTCGCCGCGGGTGCGACCGCTGCGTTAAACAATTGTGTGACGAATGTTCAACGCCCTGGTAGCCTTTGGTCATGGCGAGCACGATCGGGTTCCGGCCCACTGAAGAGGACGAGCGGATCATCAAGGCCGCGATACGCCCGGATGAGCGGACCACCGATGTGATCCGTCGAGCCTTGCGCCTACTCGACCGTGAGGTCTGGCTGTCGCGCGCCCGCGAGGATGCAGAGCGCCTCGCCGACGAGGATCTGAACGCGGAGCCCGATCAGTGGTGATCCGCGGAGCCGTCTACCGTGTGGATCTCGGGGAGGCGAGACGCGGACACGAACAGCGCGGAAAGCGCCTCGGTCTGGTGCTCAGCCCGACGTCGATGCCGTGGAATGTGGCGACGATCATTCCGACGTCGACGAGCGCCCAGGACGCCGTGTTCCGGCCGGTGCTGGAGATCGATGGCCATTCGACGCGCCTGCTTGTCGATCAGATTCGCAGCGTCGATGTGGACTACATCGTCGGCGACCCGGTGCATTACTTGGAACGTGTCGAACTCATTGAGGTGGAGCGCGCCGTCGCCCGGTATCTCGGCTTGTGACGTTCGGCGGGCGCCGTGCACCGTGTTTCGCGGACACCTGAGGCCCCGATCCGCGCGTCCCAGTGCCGAGCTCCACTTGATACGTGACGGATCAGTTCCAGTTGATCTGTGTTCCTTACGCTAGTCGACGGTGTGGTGCCGGTGGGCGTGAAGACGCGGCGCTAATCACGACCCGGACCGCATCGGCTGTGGCCCCCGGTCGCTGGTGTGATTGGTCAGGTCAGCGCCACCTCGGGGCTGTTCGCCGGCCGATCGTCTGCAATGGACCGGTCCGCCACACCCTTGATGAGCAGGTACCCGACCATCCAGAGCTCACCGACTGTCGCGGGCACGGTGAGCGCGTACGCGACACCGGCAGCGTCGGGGACGAGTGAGGCGACGAGGACGCTCAGGACGTATCCGACGCCACCACCGATGAGGATCCAGCCGAGCGGCCGGGGCATATAGCCGGAGCGGCCGGCGAGCCATCCCATCGGGATCAGCCACAGCCCGAAGAACAGGCCCGCGAGGCTCAAGGCGGCAGTGCTGAGGTCGTACAGGAGTAGCGCGTCGCTGGTCGACGTCGCGTCGGCGCGCAGGGCCACGTCGAGTGCCGTGGCCGAACACGCCGTAGCCATGAGGATCACTACGGCGTTCACCAGCCCGAATGCCGCGATCGAGCCGGCGGCGACAGGGTGAACCGGTCGGAACAGTTTCCAGAACCACACCGCAGCGATGGCCTGGGTGAGCACGACGGCGACGTCGGTCACGATGCCGAGGCGGGCGATCCCTTCGTGCGCGATCAGGTTCGCGGCGGTGCGTGTGGCGTCGTCAGGCACGTAGAGCTGCCCGCGGATGAGGAGGAATCCGAGCAAGCCGGAGATGGCCAGGCCGAGGTACGCCAAGCCAGTGATCCGGGCGGTGCGTTTCAGGTTGGTCATAGAACTGCCTCCAGAGCGGCGACGGACGGGCGCAATGTCAAACATCTTTGACGTAGACCGTACGGCAGCAGCCCGTCTCAAGTCAAACATCTTTTACATTGCCGGACACGACGCCGCGAGCTCGGCTGAGGTCGCACCGACCGTCAGCGACTCAACCGGGGCGGCGACTCGGGCCGCCAACAATGCGCCACACCATCGTCCTGAGTAGACTCCGCCACCACCAATGAACCCGAGATGTCGCGTGCCACGAGCCTGGGACCGGGTCGTTGCCACGACCTAGGTGATTCGGCTCCGTCGACCCCGTGGATGGGCGACCTCAGCCAACGAGCGGCACTCGGAGATCAGGCTGCCGGGGTCATGCGAACGGGCTGGGGGCTCAGGCGTCGGACTTCGCCTCGATCGCGTCGAGGTCGCGTACGGCGTAGCGATGGTGCTCCCACTCCTCCTCAAGGATCACGTGCAGGCAAGAGAGGACAGTCTCCGGATGTTCGGGGGCGTGGGGATTCTTGCGCGTTGCGGCCAGCTCGTCTGATGTGACTGTGGCGAGGAAGTCGCGCACCATCGCGACGCGACCCGCCCGGACCTCGAGCACCTCGGCGTACGACGGTGTGCCCGTCGTAAAGATCGACACGTCCAAGCTGTCCTCGCCGCCGGAGCCTATTCCGATGGGGTGGAATGGCTGTTCAATCTCCAGGGTCGCCCGGCCCAGCCACATGTCCGTGGCGAGAACCAGGTGCCGCAGTGTCTGTGCGAACGACCACTCGCCGCCCACCGAAATGTCGACCGTGCCAGCTGGCATCGCGGCGACGCGGTCGAGCGTGGCCGCCCAGGTGCGCTCGAGCGTGGCCCAGGCCGCGCGCAGGCCATCCGGATCTCCGGCCCGCCGGTCGGCGCGGCCGGGAAAGCGGCGGTTGAGTTCGGCCTCGACGAATGGGGTCACGTCGACGCCGTTGACGCGCAAGAAGCTATCACCCTCAAGGAGCCAGGGTGCGTCGATGTCCGCGCTGTTCACGTGGACTCCGCGCATCACGACGCCGGATAGGTCAGCCCCGACGAATCGGGCGCCGCGCAGGTCCGCTTCGACGAACTCCGCTCCCTGCAGTTCGTCGGACCGGGTGAAGGTTGCCATGACTTCTCCTTGTCGAGCGCCCTCGGCGAGGCTGGTGTTGAGCACACCGTAGTACCAGTTGTGGACAGCGCGGGGTCCTGCGGCAGTGCTCGGAGACCGCGAGGCGTATCGAGTGGCTGCACGCCAACCAGGGAACAGCCACCGCGGCGAGCGCCGCTTGAGGCGGCGGTCCTCATCGCAGATCTTGCCGATCAGATCGTCTCGCTCTTCGGCGACCCACCGGCGGTAGAGGTGGAGAGGCGCTACGGGTCCAACCCGACCACGCGTGGCCCGGCCGTGGTGCGCTGCCGAATACGACGAGGCGCGGCCGATCGAGGTCCACTGTGGACGACTGAGCCGCCCGCCTCGCAAAGACGGAGCCCGGCGAACGCACATCGGTCGAACAGCGGCGCGCTCGCCGTTCATCCGCCACCGCATCGATAACGGCAACGAGAGTTACGCCGCTTTCCCCCCATAGTTCCGGGCTTCGATGGCCTTGACGGTCTTTCCCAGTTCCTTCCCCAAGGCGCGCTTGCCTACTGCCCCGACCGCGATAGCGAGCACCCGTCCCTTGATGTTCTTGCCCTCGCGCACCACGACGACGTCCACGTCGGTCGTCCCGTCGGGCTGCCGCGACAGGCTGTACGTGTGGCCCGAGTGGCCTCCCCACACGTTTGAGTCGGTGGTGGTCATGACGACGCGGTTGGGATCGGACCAGTCGTAGTCCAGGCGTTCCCAAACGCCGCCCGAGCCCTCGGTGACATCGGCGTGGCCGGAGACTTTTTCATGCACCTTGAGGTACTTGTCCGCGCTGTTGCTGAAGAGCTCCGAGCGGCCCGGCCCGAAGTCGGTAAGCCCGGCGACGACCTGCTCGGGCGTGGCTGTGGTCGTCTGGGTGAGGTGGATCGTGGACACGTGTGCTCCTTCCTCGGGGCGAGGTGACGTACCGCGGGGATGTTCAGAGCAACAGGTGAGCGCATCTCAGAGCCGCTAGCGTGTCACCTCCGTTCGCTGAAAGGTCGATGCTAGCTGTCCACAGTCTTGATTCGTGGCGATTCGAGCGACCGTCGCAGTGGACGGCCCTTGCGCGTGCCAGGCCATCCGCCGAGCGCGGCAGGGTCGGCATGCTCCGGCCAGCCGAGCGCCTGGTAGAACCTACTGGTGTGGTCCACATTGGAGGCTGGTACCCACCACAACCTCCAGCCTCACCTCAACGGCCTCGGCTCCTGCTCGTGTCGTTGCCCCGGCGGCAGAACACTCCGCCGTCATTGCACATCTTGTCGGCCCTGGTCTGCTGAGATCTTCGACGTGTTGGCCCCAGCGTGGGCTACCCTCACAGTCGACATGAGCACGGTGCAGGGTCGCGCCAGCGACGCCGCATGAGAGGCGATTCTCCGATGCGTTCCGACATCATCCCCGGCGGCATTTTCCCGGATTACGCGCTGCCTGACCACATCGGCATCGTCCGTACGTTGAGCGAACTCCAGGGTCGCGATCCGTTGATCCTCACGCTCTCCCGCGGACACTACTGCCCCAAGGAACACCAGCAGCACCTCGAGTTGGCGGCGTTCCAGTCGAAGGTCGCGGTCGCCTACACCCAGATGGTGACGATCTCCACCGACGAGCATCACACCTTGCAGGAGTTCCGTGCGTCGGTCGGCGCCCAGTGGACCTTCCTCTCCGACCCAGGGCGGACGATCCAGAAAGACCTCGACATCCAGGAGTACACCGACCCCGACCACGACCCGATGATCCCCCACACGCTTGTGCTCAAGCCGGGACTGGTCGTGCACAGCGTCTACAACGGCTACTGGTTCTGGGGTCGCCCGTCGCTCGACGACCTCTGGCGTGACCTGCGCACAGCGACGAGCGAAATCCGTCCGGACTGGGATCTGAGTAGGCCGGGGCTTCGCGAGGCCTGGGCCGCGGGCGACCAGTCGCCCTTCCACGGCTGGGATCGGCGCCCCAGCGAAGCCCTTTCCCGGACGTGATTATGGCGCGTCGCTCGTTCCATGCCCGGCTTACATGATCGCCCAGGCGGCGTTGATGAGGCCGGTCTCGACGACGCCGGCTGGGCGAATCGACCAATACCCGGCCCTGTCGTCCAACAACCGGCCGAAGACAGGTGGACCGTCGAAGCGCGGGAAGCAAAGCCAGTCGACCGAACCGCTCCAGCTTCGAGTCGCCGCATGAAGTCGAACGGACCAGGGATGTCCACAATGGATGTCACAACGCTGACGGAGCTTTGCCCACGGGTGAGGAGAAGGAGGAGCGTACGAACCGACCGTGCCGATGTCGCCGCGCTGGCCGTTCACCTCAACACGGACACCGGCGGCAACCGGAGCTACACACGACATCGACGGCGGGCAGCAGTTCGTCTCCTGAACACCCGCCGCTGAACGATCGTCGATTTGGGTGGCTAGGACCGGAGGAACTTGTCGACGTCGCTGGCGAACTCGTCCGCCCTCTGGAACAGGAAGCCGTGCGCGGCATCGGAGTACAACTTCACGGAGGCATCCGGCAACAGGCTGGCCACGAGATGCGAGTACCACGGAAGGATCATGCGATCGTTGTCGCCGTTTGCGACGAACACCGGCGGCGTGATCGCGCTGAGGCGCTGCAACGCGCCGTAGTTCGGTGTCCCCCACTTGAGCACCGCGTCGTACTGGGCGTTGCGGGTCTGCCAGGTGGTTTCCTTGTCCCGGCCTTCCGTCCGGCTGAAGATCCGCTGCAGGAACTGGGCGCCTGCGGCCCTGCTCGCCGCTGAGTCGGTGAAGAACCCTTGCAGGAACCCATCGGCATCGGTCTTGGGTGAGCCGATTGCCTTGATGATGTCCGGTGCCCAGCCGTGCATGCCGGGCGCACCCTGCGGCGCGGTCGACGCCAGGATGAGCCTGCCCACCAGCGCCGGACGCGTCAAGGCGATCTCCTGCGCGACGAAGCTGCCGATGGAGAAGCCGAGCAGATCGACCTGATCCAGGCGCAGTGCGTCGAGGAAAACGATCGCGTCATCGGCCATCTGGCCGATCGTCGAGGGAGTCAACCCCGTGGTCGCGCCAACGCCCGTGTTGTCGAACACGACCACGTCCCTCGATGACGCGAGCGCATCAATCAGGTCGGGGTCCCAGTTGTCGAGGTTCCCCCGGAAATGCTGCAGCAGCACCAGCGGACGACCGCCCGCCGGGCCGAGGCGACGATAAGCAAACTTGATGCCGGTCGCTCCCTCAACGGTGTGCGTCTGCGAGTCCAGATACTTGACGGTCTGCTCCATGACGGATCCAATCGATTGTCAAGAACTATGGCGTTCGCCCGCTCATGTGCGCGCTCGTCGCAAGGCCCGCGATGCCAGTCTTCGCGGCGACCAATTCGTAACGGCGTTGGTCTCTCAGCCCTACAGACTACGGCTGGCCGTGGGCGGCGAGTGGAGCTTCTCGACGTTGACCCGAGGCAGACCACCGACCCGCCCGAACTAGGGTGCCGCCGCGATGCTCTGGTCACCACCGCCTCGCAACTCGGCGAATCTTCCGAAAGGACATACCCAACCTCGGCTCGCGCGTAGCGTCGCCCGACGGGGGTCGCCAACGCCCTCGGTGTCAGGTTCAGCGGACGACCGGATGGGCCCGCCGATCGTTGCGAGCGCGGCCTACTTTCGCTAAAGCCGTCAGGCCTTGGGCAAGGAGGTTCCGAATGAGCTCGACTTCCACTCGTAGCGACGCGAGCGCCAAGAACCTCGACATGAAGCTCGAGGTCGTCGTCATTCCCGTCTCGAACGTCGACCGCGCGACGGAGTTCTACAGCCGCCTCGGGTGGCGGCAGGACAAAACGCCGCCCGGCGTCGTCCAGTTCACCCCCCACGGCTCCGATTGCTCCGTCCAATTCGGTCCGACCCTCACACCGGCCGCGCCCGGATCAGCCAAGGAGTTCCTGATCGTCTCCGACATCGAGGCCGCCCAACGAACGCTCGCCGCCGCCGGCATCGAGGTCGGAGGGATCTTCCATAGCGGTCCGGACGGTCCAGTCAACGGCCCGGATCCCGAGCATCGCAGCTACTCATCGCGCGCCTCGTTCAGCGATCCCGACGGCAACGACTGGCTGTTGCAGGAGGTCACTACCCGACTTCCGGGGCGCGTCGACGCAGCTGCGACCTCGTTCAGCTCCGCCAGCGATCTGGCGAACGCGATGAAGCGCGCAGGGATCGCCCACGGCGAACACGAAAAGCGCATTGGCGAGGCAGACCCTAACTGGCCCGAGTGGTACGCCGAGTACATGGTCAGCGAGCAGACGGGCGTGGAACGGCCTAAGTAGTACCCGGCGCAAGGACGCGGTGGCCCCACCTGGCAGCGAGCCGGCGGCTGCTGGCGGCTCAGGAAGCGGGCGTGTCTTGGCGAGTCACCCGTGCTACTGCGGTCATAGGGCGCGCCGCTTGACTCGCCAGATCACCGCCGCCAGCAGGATCGCGGCGAGCCCGACGAAGATGCCGGCCTCGATGTACTGGAAGTTCCAGAAGCGCCCGGCGGGATGGTAGTCCACCCATCGCTGGACGCCATGGTTGTGCATGTACGTGGTCAGGTTGACTCCGGCGTCTCTGGCCGTGTCATCGAAGGTGTTGATGTCGGTCCGGGTGAGGCGCTGGCCGGTCGCATCGGCGAAGCCTTCATCGAGGGTCCAATCGGCGCGGTTGCCCGTACCGATCGCAATGCCGTGGCTGCCCGCTTCGATGTTCTCGACCAGAGTGAGCGGCGGCTGGTAGCGGGGACGTAGCGACGTCGCAACGGTGGCACGCACGGCGACATACGCGAGCAGTGACACGGTTAGCGCGGGAATGCTCCGGCGCAGCACGGCGCCCGCCGCGGTACCGAGGGCGAACGCAAACAGCCCGTACGCCATCGGGACGAGCCCTGCTACGTCGAAGCCGTCCAGCCCGTTACGGCCGTACAGCGTGTCAAGCGGCTGTCGGAACCAGATGATCAGCGCGGCGAAGGCACCGGTAAGGACCACAATCAGCGTTACCAGGGCGACGACCTTGACCGCGAGCCAGCGCACCCGGGGAACGGCCTGGGTCCAGGCGAGTTGCCACGTGCCGGTCTCGAGCTCGCGGGCCAGCAGTGGCGCGCCGATGAGCGCTCCGACGAGGAAAGGCAGCACGTTCAGCAGAGTGAGAATGGCGGTGGCGAAGCCGTAGGACTTCCCGAACGCCGCCAGGTTCGTCGAGCACACGTCGCGGTCAACGGCGCTGCCGTCGAAGCATTGGACGATGTCGCGGTTGAAGGTGGCGTGCATCGGTAGGCCGACGGCCAGGACGATGGCGCTGAGGACGGCGAGGACTGTGACGGCGGTCAGAGCCTCGCCGCGGTGTTGGCGCCAGGTCAGCCAGATCATGCCGCAGCCTCAGAGTCGTCGATCGCGGGTCCGGTGCCGTGGTGGGCGGGCAGGCGCAGGTAGCCGAGCACAAGCTCCTCGAGGCTGACCGCCTGCGGTTGCCAGCCGGGCGCGGGTGGTATGCCGCCGTCGCGGACCAGCAGGGTGGTGTGCCGCTCGGCGTGGGTGGCTTCGATGACGCTGGGGGTGCGGTCGAGGTGGCTGGTCGTGCGAGGCCCGACCAACAACCGGTGGTCCGCGAGCAGCGTTTCGATGTCTCCCGACAACGCGACCCGGCCGTGGTTGAGCACGACGAGGTGGTCGCAGACGCGCTGCAGTTCGCCGATGACGTGGGAGGAGAACACGACGGTGACGCCGTCGTCGGCGACCGCGCCCATGAGCACTTGCAGGAACTCAAGCCGGGCCAGTGGGTCAAGGCTGGCCAACGGTTCGTCCAAGAGGAGCAGGTCGGGTCTTTTGGCCAGGGCGAGGGCAAGCGCCACCTGGGCCTGCTGTCCACTCGACAGCGTGCCGGCCTTGCGGTCAAGCGGAATGCCTAGCGCCGCCATCCGCCGTTGCGCGAGGGCCCGATCGAAACGCAGGTTGCAGGCGTGTCCGAAGCTCAGCAGATCCGCGACGCTGAAGCGGCGATACAGCGGGTGTTCCTGGGCGACGAAACCGATGCGTGACAGCGCAGCCGCGGTGTTGGTGGCCGGGGAGTGGCCGAAGACTTCCACCGATCCCCGGGTCGGCGCAAGCAGCCCCACCAGCAGGCGCAGCAGTGTGGTCTTCCCGGCGCCGTTGGGACCAACGAGAGCGGCCACCCGGCCCGAAGGCAATGTGAGCGTGCAGTCCCGCAGCGCCCAGGTCCGGCGATAAAGCTTGTCCAGGCCCTCCGTGCGGACCGCGTGGTCGGTTTCGACGGTAGTCATGCCACGTCCTCGACCTTCGCTTCGTGGTGAACGGTTGAAAAGAGTCCGTTGATCGCCTCCTCGTCCAGCCCGGCTGCGTAGGCACGGTGCAGCCAGGCCTTCAGCCCGCGGCGCAGCGACGTGTAGGTGGCTGGCGACACGGTTGCCGTGGGCGTATCGGTGACGAACGTTCCTTGTCCTGGGCGGCCTGCGACAAGAGCCTCGTGCTCCAACTGCCGGTACGCCTTGGCCACCGTGTTCGGATTGATCGCCAGGCTCTCCACCACCTCCCGGATCAGCGGCAGTCGGTCCCCGGGCTGCAGGAAACCCAACAGGCGGGCCTGCCTCACCTGCTGTACGAGCTGCAGGTACGGTGGCACCCCCGAGTTCGGGTCGAGCCGGAACACGAACATCGCTTGCTCTCCTAACTGCTATACTAGGAACATAGTTAAGCGGTAGTGCAGCGATGTCAACAGGAACGACGGCAGCACGCAGCCGCAGCGCCATAGTGATGTGGATCGTGGATCGTGGATCTTGAGCTTGGTCGACATGCGGCACACACGACCATCTGTCCGAGTTGCCCCGATGTCGGTCGATCACCTCGCCATCGCCGACGGCCCGTGCATGAAGGAACCAATATCCTCGTTCGCATGAGACTGAGGACAGTGGCACTTGTGACCGCAGGCGTCGTGATGGTCGGCGCCGCTGGGTGCACGGCAACGCCGACGAAGTCAGGCGAGAGCCCGACGGCACAACCGCAGACCGTGGACGCAACAACTCCGGCTGGGCTGGCTAATCCGGCAGTCGGAGCGGCTTCGGTCCCTGACGACGTAGGTGACGGCAGCACCGCGGACATCCGCTTCGTGAGCTTGACTATCGACAACCAGGCCCTCACGGTCCTCTACGAACTCTCCAGCGCGCTGCCGACCGCTGGTACAGCGCTGCTTAGCCTCACGGTGGAGAGCCAAGACGGCATTCACGTACGGCAGCTTGGCGTCAAGTGGATCAATGGCTCACCGCAGGTGTTTGTCTTCGACTTCGCAACTTCTCAACAGAGCAATCTCGCGATGACCGCGCAGAAGGAAGACACGTCCGTCAGGGTCCTGTTCCCTGTGTCGGCCATTGCTGGGCTGGGTGAATCGTTCGAGTGGTACGCCGACAGCAATGTCGACGGCAAGGATGTTGATCGGGCGCCGAACGCGGATCGCGCGAAGTTCCCGGAGCTTCCGTAGTCGCGCAGTTCGGCTCAGTTGCGCCCTCGCGAGCGGACGCGGGCAGGGCAGATCGACTGATCTTCTCTCGCGGGACATCGGAGGGAAGCGCGCGGGAAGGCCGACCACCTAACGTTCGCCTCGTTGCCACACCGGTTGGAGCCGATTGTCCGCCCGGCCCGGTACGGCAACGGGAGGACGTCATGACCAGGACGCTGTCTCGGCCGCCCCGCTCAACGCCCTCTTCGTCACTGCCAATGATGTGAGTAGGGACTCCAGCCATGAACCAGGGACCGGATCGCCACGATGTCGTGATCGTCGGGGCACGCTGCGGCGGCGCCGCGACAGCGATGCTCCTGGCTAAGCGCGGACTCGACGTGCTCGTGCTGGAACGGGATCGCCTTGGTTCCGACACGCTCTCCACCCATGCGCTGATGCGCGGTGGAGCCGTCCTATTGCGACGGTGGGGCGTGCTTGACCGGATAGCAGCCGCCGGGACTCCGGCGATACGCCGCACCCTGTTTCACTACGGCGACGACACCACCACCGTCTCGATCAAACCAGCCGCTGGCGTGGATGCGCTGTACGCACCCCGCCGCACCCTGCTCGACCGGGTGCTCGTTGACGCCGCGATCGCGGCCGGCGCACAGGTGAGGTTCGGGGTCGACGTGACCGGGCTGGAACGCGACTCGACCGGTCGGGTCGTTGGCGTCGTGGGCCGCGACCGGAGCGGCGATCTGCTCCGGGCCCATGGCTGGCTCACGGTCGGAGCCGATGGCGCCCGATCACTGGTGGCCCGCGACGTCGAAGCGACCACGGTGCGAACGGGCATCGGCTCCGGCGCGATCGTCTACGGCCACTGGATCGGACTCGACGTCACGGGCTACGAATGGTTCTACCGACCTGGCGGAAGTGCGGGCCTGATACCGACCAACGACGGCGCGGTGTGTGTGTTCGCCGGGACGTCCACGTACCGGTTCCAGCGGGAGCTCGCCGGAGACATGCGGGCCGGCTATCTGCGACTGCTCAAAGAGGTCACCGGCGCGGACCCACGCCTGGGCTCGACGCCGGCCCCGCGTCGGCTCCATGCGCACCCGGGCCGGGCGAGCTACATCCGCAAGCCGTGGGGACCGGGCTGGGCGCTGGTCGGCGACGCGGGCCTGTACCTCGATCCGCTGAGCACGCACGGCATCACCGATGCCCTGCGTGATGCCCACCTGCTCAGCCACTCCGTCGCCGCGGTGCTGCGTGGCGAAGCGGAGGCCACGGCATTTGCGCACTACGAGGCCCGCCGCGACCACATCGCCGCGCCGATGTTCTCCGCCGTCGACCAGCTCGCCACCTACCGATGGACCCTGCCCACCGCACGTCGGCTTCTGTTGGAGCTCAGCTCGGCGATGAGCGACGAGGTGGAGGCATTGTCAGCCCAGTGACGCGAGTGCGGTCAGGATCCAGAGCGTCGGCATTCCAGCGAGCACAGCGGCGTAGGTCGAGCCGGTCCGAATCACCGCGACCACCGCGACCGCGGCCGCCGCGAGCGGGACGAACGCCTGAGGTAACCCGGCACCGAGCACCGAACCGGCAACGCTGGTCGCCGCGAGGGCGGCAAAGGCGGCCGGGGCGACCAGTGCTGCGGAGTCGTCCAGTCGCGCTGGCAGGCGAATCAGGCCCGGCGCGCCAATCATGCTCATACGAAACAGGTAGCTGCCGAAACCGGCGGCGAGGACGACAGTCCATGCATTCATCGGTGACCCTCCTCGATAGAAACCGCTTCTTGCTTGACCGCTTTCGGTCGGGTACGAGCCCCGGCGACGATGCCGGCAACGATCCCGATGGCGATGCCGAGGTGCATGGGCACGCCGAGGCATGCGACGGCGACCGCCACTGCGGCCAGCACGGCCCGGCGAGTGTCGACCTGACGCAGCTTCGGCACGATCTCGCCGATCAGGAACAGCGGGATCAGGAACTCCAACTGCAGCCAATCGGGCAGTCGCGCGCCGGCCGTCGCACCCACCGCGATAACCGCAAGCCAGCACACCCAGAGCACCACCGCACCACCGAGGTAGTGGGCATGCCCCCGGCGCCGGTCCGATTCCTGGCGGTACCGCTCAACCCCCACGACGAACGAGGGGTCGACCAACAGGTACCCGCCGAGCAGCCGCCACCACAGCGGCGTGCCCCGCCAGTAGGTCGCCATCGCTCCTGAGTAAAGAATCAGGCGCAGGTTGATGACCATCGCCGTCGCGATCACCGCGTACGGCGCGGCGCCGGCGTCCAGCATCTGGATCGTTGCGACCTGGGCGCTACCCGCGTAGATCATCGGGCCGGTCAGCCACCCAGCCAGGGCGGGGATATCGGCCTGGGCTGCGCTGACCCCGATGACAAGCCCGAACGGAGCCACGCCGAGCAACCACGGCACCATGGCCCGCATGCCCCCGACGAAGTCGCGCCGGTAGGCTCTATAGCTGATCATGGTGACTCCCTCGTCCGTCTCTGGGCACGTCGACCACTGTTACGAAGTGGCCTTCCCGGGGCCTTCCCCGGTTCCGTCTGCGACGAGGCCCGGCCTGGGTGCCGCAGGAAGGCCGGGGGAAGGTCCCACGGGCAGAATCGGCAGCGTCCACATGAGATGGCCAAGGAGACACACGGTGCGCGTTGACGAACTCGGTACGGTGCTGGGCGTCTGGGCCCACCCCGATGACGAGGCCTATCTGTCGGCTGGGCTGATGGCCGAGGCTCGGACGTCGGGCCAGCGGGTTGTCGTTGCCACGGCGACGTACGGAGAGCTGGGCGCGGCGGACCCGTACCAATGGAGTCCCGCTCGGCTCGCCGCCGCGCGGAGCCACGAACTGACGGCGAGCCTGGCCGCGGTCGGCGTGACCGAGCATCGGTGGCTCGGCTTCCGCGACGGTGAATGCCAGGACCGCACCGCGGACGGCACGACGGCCGTCATGCGGCTGATCGACGAGGTGGCCCCCGATACGATCCTGACCTTCGGCCCGGAAGGGATGACCGGTCACCCGGATCACCAGGCCATCTCCCGGTGGACGACTGACGCCTGGCTGTCTAACCGCGAGCCAGGCACGGCTGCTGTACGCCACGATTGACGCCGCAGTTCCACCAGACGTGGGGCGAGCTCAATGACCGCCTCGGCATCTGGATGTCCGGCACCGGACCCTCCACAGCGGAGTCCGACCTGGCGGTCAATGTCCACATCACAGGTGCGGCATTGGATCGCAAGGTCGTGGCACTGCGCGCCCACGCCTCCCAGACGACTCCCCTGGTCCAGGCGGTCGGACTCGACGAATTCGGCCGGTGGTGGTCCACCGAATCGTTCCGCCGCGCGCCACGGCTTGTCGTCGAGAAAGGCCAGCCTCCGCGGCGCACCCCGACGCAAACGTAGCGAATGATGGAGACGTGAGCGTCGAGGTAACGCTGCTAGGACGTTTCGCCGTGCTGTGTCGGCGACCGCGAGATACCGCCGTCGGCCTGGAGCCGCCGGCAAGCCGCCGGCCTGGTCAAGTTGCTCGCCCTTGCCCCGCGCCGACAGCTGCACCGCGAGCAGGTGATGGACGCGCTCTGGCCCGACCTGCCAGTCGACGAGGCGACACCCCGACTGCACAAGGCGGCCCACTTCGCCCGCCGGGTCCTCGGGCCCGACAGCGTCGCGCTGCGCCACGATACCGTCGTGCTGTTTCCGGACACTCCGGTCAGCGTCGACACGATGCGCTTCCAAGAGATGGCCCAGAATGCCTTGGACGCCGGAGACGTCATGGCGGCCGCGGCCGCCGCCGACCTTTATGGCGGGCCGCTACTGCCCGACGACCGGTACGAATCCTGGGCCGAGGCCGCGCGCGACCGACTGCAGCTGCTCCACCTCCAGCTGCTACGGCAGGCCCGGCGCTGGTCGGACCTGCTCGAGGTCGATTCGACCGATGCCGAGGCCCACCTCGCGCTGATGCGCGATCACGCGGCGCGAGGCGATCGCCGGGCGGCGCTGCGACAGTTCGAGCGGATGGAGCGGTCCCTGCAGGGCGAGCTTGGCGTCGGCCCCAATGAGGAGGCGGTCGCCTTGCGCGATTCGCTCCTCGATGGTCTGACCGGGCCGTCGAGAGCCGACGAGACGACGGCGATGGTCGGCCGCAGCGACCAGTTGTCCACATTGGAGCGATTGCTGGACGAGGCGGCCCGCGGCCGCGGCCGGACCGTGTTTGTCGCCGGTGCGGCGGGGATGGGCAAATCCATGATGGCCGCGTCGCTGCGCGGCCAGGCCGCCGGCCGCGGCTGGCGGACCGGCCACGGTATGGCCTCGGCGATCGAGGGTGCCTGGCCGTACGCGCCGGTACTGGAGGCGATCGCCGACCTGTGCCGCCGTCATCCGACGCTGCTCGACGGTCTCGACGACCGCTGTCGCCATGACATCGACCGGGCGCTGGCCGGTCAGACCCTCGACTGGGACCGGGATGGAAGTCACCAACGGCTATTTGTCGCGGTTGCCGAGCTGGTCCGCCTCGCCGCGGCCGGCCCCGGCGTCCTGCTCACGGTCGACGACGTGCAGGACGCCGACGAGGCGAGCCTGCGACTCGTGCACTACCTCGCTCGTAGTTGCCTGACGGAACGGCTCGTCCTCGTGCTATGCCACCGCCGCCAACCCGTCACCGACGCGTTCGAGCAGGTACGGGGAAGTCTGCTCGGGCGCAATGCGGCGGTCGACGTGACCGTGGCGGCGCTCGACCGGGCGGACTGCGCGACGCTTGCCCGGTCGTACCGGCCCGACCTGGACGAGGAGAGCCTTGACCAGATCCATGCGGTCTCGGGCGGCGTGCCGTTCGCCGTCGTCGGGTTGGCCCGAGCGGCCGGTGCGTCCGATGTCGACACCCGGAGCCCGGGCAGCGTCGTGCTCGATATGCTCGCCCCCTCAGTGCGTACCGCGCTGGAACCCGTCGCCACCACGGGATCCACATTCGACACCGACGAGTTCCTGAGCCTGTGCGGGCTGCCGGAGGAGGAGGCGTACGACTGCCTCGATGCGGCGCTTGCCGCGCTGGTCATCGAACGAACGCTGGGTGGTTACCGCTTCCGCCACCCGTTGATCCGCGACGCCCTGCTGGAGGCGATCCCGCCACACCGCCGCCAGGTGCTGCACCGCGTGTGTGCGCAACGCCTCACCGCACTCGATGCATCGCCGGCACGCATCGGACACCATCTGCTCGCCGCCGGCGACTCGACAGCCGCGGTGCCGCACGTGCTGCGCGCGGCGGAGACCGCGGCAGCGGTGGGCGCCTACCGGGACGCACTGTCCCTTGTGGACTCCATCCGGTCGGCCGCCCACGGCTCGGCGGGACGACGTGTCCTGGCGCTGCGGGCCGACCTGCTTGCCGCCATTGGTGATCCGGCCGCGATGTCCGTCTACCGCCAGGCGATCGCCGCCGCGTCGCCGAGCAGGCAGCGCGCCCTGCGGGCGCGCATGGCCCGGTTCGCGATTCTCTCCGGCGACCGGACGACCGCCGCCGCGGTGCTGGACGGCCTGGAGCCCGACGGCGGCCCGGACGACACCGCGATCCTGCTCGCCAAGGCGAACGTCGCCTACTTCACCGGCGACATGGACGGGAGCCTCGGCGGCGCTGTCCGCGGCGTACCGGAGCGACGCTCCGATCACCTCCGAGCATCTCGACGTCGTCACGCTGAAGTCGCTCATCGCCCACAACCGCGGCGAGTGGAGCCAGTTGCTCCGGATCGAACTCAAGCGGACCAAGAATGATCCGGCCATGGCGGTGGCGGTATTCGACTCGCACCTATGTGTCGCCGAGTACGTGCTGTATGGCCCAACGCCGTACGACGAAGTGACCGCGCTCGCCCGGACCTTGCGCGAAACCGCCGAGCGGGCCGGCGCCCTACGCGCCGTGGGCTTCGCCACTGTCCTGATCGGCGAGGCGGCGCTGCTCAACGGCGACCTCGACCTGGCCGAACGCGAGCTCACCGACGCAGTCGACCTGCACCGCGAGATCGGCGCCACCATGGGCGAGGCAGTTTCACTGCAGCGACTCGCCGAGGTGAAACTGGCCCGCGGTGACCGCCCGACCGCCAATCGACTGTTGCGACGGGCGCTGCCCCTGGCCCGGTGGTCTGTGCTCGCGATGCACCTGCTGCAGCGCGTGTACGGCACGATGATCGTGGCGGCGGGCGACGCCGACGCCGCGCGCGCCGTCGTGGATGCCGCCGAAGCCACGCTGGCCACCACTGACAACTGCGGCTTCTGCTCGATCATGTTCGATGTGCCGGCCACGATCGCCTGCGCCGAGGTGGGCGATGTGGCGGAGGCCCGCCGCCACCTACAGCGGGCCGAGAAGTCGGCGACGCTGTGGGAAGGGACGGCGTGGCAGGCCGCGACGCTCGAGGCGCGGGCGCACGTCGTGCATGCCGAGGGCGACACCGCCGAGGCCGACCGTTGCCTCGCCCGCGCGGCCGACCTGTTCGAGGAGTCGGCGCAACCGCTTGATGCCGCCCGTGTCCGGGCGGAGCTGGCGCTTCGCCGGTAGCCCGCGCGGCGTACGTTGCGGGCAGCGCGGACACCGTGGTTTGGATAGTGTGCATCGATCTTCGCAGGTACAGGGGGAGCACATGCTCTACGTCGGTGCCGGATTGCTGATGCTCGCGCTCTGGCTCTTCTGTTTGATCGATGTCATCGTCACAGATGAATATCGTGTTCGTAACCTGCCCAAGGCCCTGTGGGTACTGATCGTGCTGTTGCTGCCTACCGTCGGTTCGATCGTGTGGCTCGTCGCGGGTCGCCCCTGGGACCCGCAAACAGCGCCACCACCTACCCGTGCTGGGCGCGAGTTTCCTGAGTACGACCGACCAGGTCGGCACGTAGCCCAGACCTCGGACGATGACGAGGCGTTCCTCCGACAAGTACGGGCTAGGGCGGAGGAGCAGCGCCAACGGGCGGCGGAGGAGCGCAGACGGCGCGAGGAGCGCAGTCGGCGCGAGGAGCAGGGCCTGGACTGAGCGACCGACGGCTCCGATGCGGCACGACGAACGGCTGGGCGATCAGGCGGGTCCGACACTCGCGAGGATCGTACGGCTGAGCTCCTCGGGACGGGTGAACTGCGGCCAGTGTCCCGTGGGCAGGTCGACGTACTCGACGTCATGGAGCTTTGCGAGCTCCTGGAGGGACGCCTCGCCCTGATCCATCCATTCCCGGAGCTTCGCACTCGGAAACTCGCAGGCGATGACGGTGGCCGACACGTCGTACCGGCGCTCGTCGGAGAGTTGCTGCGGGTCGCGCGCGACGTGCACCGGCGACGGAATCGCGCGCTCGCGAAACGCCGATCGCAGTTCGTCGTCGAGGTCAACGAGGTCTTCCGCGTCGAAGGACGCCCAGTCGGGGAGCGGGACCTCGCCATTCTCGGCGGGGAATCCGTCGTTAATGGCCTGACCGGCGCCCAGCGGCCAGCTGTCGACGTAGATGACCCGGGCGACCCGGTCGGGCCGCGCGTCGACCGCCGCATGGGCGATCGCGCCGCCGCCCGAATGCCCGACCAGCACGACAGTGCCGTCGGCGGGGTCGATGGAGTCGATCACCGCAACGACCGCGTGCACATGGTCGCGCAGCGTGATCTCGGAGCGATCGACGTCCTTCGACTCCATCCCGGGCAGCGTCAGTGGGCGCGTCCGGTGGCCCGCCTGTTCGAGAGCGGGAACGACCTCATCCCACGATGAGCCGTCGAGCCACAGACCGGGAATCAGGATGATGTCCATGGGCCGATGCTATTCGGAAGTGGCCTCGCCGTGGGTGACGCCGCTTCCGGCGTCGTGGCCCCGTCAGTCGATCACCGCAATCGCGTCGATCTCGACGAGGGCGTCCGGGCGGGCGATTCCCGCGACCCGCAGCACGGTGATCGCCGTCGGGTGGTTGCCCCAGACGGCCGCACTTGCGGCGAACCCTGCGTTGAGGTCCGCATCGGCGGCGAGGTAGACGTTGAGCTTGACGACGTCTTCAGGGCCCGCCTTCGCGGCTTCCAAGCACGCTCAGCAGATTTCGCATCGCTTGCGTGGTTTGCTCCGCGATGCCTCCAGCGACGATGGCGCCGGAGGCGTCGGTTCCGTTCTGCCCTCCTATGTAGAGTGTTCTCCCAGATTCGGCGATCGTGCCCTGCGAGAAGACGGGGTTCGAGTGCAGTGCCGGTGGGTTGATGTGAGTGACCTTGTTCATCACACGGCCTCCTTTTGTCGTGAACGGTGGATACGGACTTTGGTGCGGTTGCCGCAGCGCTGCATCGAGCACCAACGGCGGGTGTTGGGTCTGGAAGTGTCGAGGAAGATCAGCGCGCAGTTGTTCCCGGCACAGTGCCGAACGCGACCGGCGCCGCATCCGAACACGGCGACCGCGTCGCGCGCGACCGTGGACAGTGCCCGGGCCACGCTTGTTGGGCGCGACTGCGCCGACCTCCAGCCAAGACCGGGGCGACGTCGGCGCCCGCGGCGACGTCGTTGATGGTGTCGATGTCGGCCGGGGCAGGTCGACCATCGTCGGCCAACGCGCGGGCCACGGCACTGATCGCGATCCGTAGCCTGAGCGCGTCGGCAAACTCGGTGGCGGTCGTGGGCGTCGACAACCTTCCGAACCGACCGGTCAGCCACGCGGTCAGGTCAGCGGGACGATGCAGTCGCTCCCATGCCGGGTTGTCGTAGCCGTAATCGCCCGTGTATCCGAAGTCCAGGCAGAGCGCCCCGGAGTCGAAGAACCACCGGGTACCCGCGCTGTCGACAAACCACTGACCAGTCTGCACCTAACCAGTATAACCAGTTAGCTGCCATGTCCAAACCATGTCCAAACTCTGATGAGTCAGGCTCCGAAGAACTCAATGAGCGCCGGCGCGAGCGCCTCAGGCGCAACGTCGTGGGTCTGGCCGTCGAGAATGCGGTACTCGGCTGCGGGCAGCGCATTCGCCGTGGCCTTGGCCGCCTGCTGAAGCCCTCCGGGGCTCGCTCCGCCGGCGACAACCAAAGCCGGAACGGTGATCGTCGCAGCCAGGTCACGTGGCACCCGACCGCCGCCGAGTACCTCGTCGTCGTAGCCGAGCGTCGGGGCGATCGCCTCCAACATCGCCCAGGCCGGCTGGGAACGGATGCCCTCGATGGCCTGGGCGGGCATGCCGACGTTCACCATGAACAGGGCCACGGCGTCGCCCCGTCGCCCCGCGTCGAGCAATTCGTGCAGCCGTTCGGTGTACGCCTTGATCCGGGCGCCGTCTTCGACCTCGGCCATGAACGGCGGTTCGTACAGCGCCAGCTTGATGATCCCGGGGCTGGCTGCCGCCGCGGCCAAGGCGAGCGCCGCACCGGACGAGATTGCGTAGACGTACGCCTCGCCGCCGGCCCGCGCGACGATGGCCTGCAGGTCCTCGACCTCGCGGGCCACCGCGTAGGGCAAGGTATCCGAGCTTTCGCCCCGACCACGACGGTCGTACGCGTACACGGTGAAGTGCCCCTGCAGCAACGCGGCCAGTGGCCGCATCGGACCGGCGGCGCGGTAGCACATCGCACCATCGACGAGGATGACCGGTGGTCCATTCCCGGTGCGCTCGAAGGCGATCGTGGTGCCGTCGGCAGACGTGACTGTTGACATGTCAAACCTCCTGTTGTTCGGTGCTCAGGCCGGCCACGTAGGCGTCGAAACGGTCGAGACTGGTGCTGAAGCCGGCCCTCGCCTCGGCGCTCAGATACGCCGCCGGAACATTGGTCTGATGGGTGACCACTTCGGTGCGTCCGTCTTGTAGATCGACGAACGTGATGGTGGTACGCATGCCGCCCTCGACATCGGGCTCTATCCAGACGAGCCGCTCGGGCCGGCTCACCTCTACGTAAACGGCGCGCATGGTGTAGGTGCTGCCGTCGGCATCGCTGACCATGGTGGTCTCGAAGACGCCACCGGGCCGAAGGTCGACGGTGATGCTGCTGGCCGGCGTGGTCGTCCCGACCGGGCCCCAGAAGTGGGTCAGGTGCTCCAGGGTCGGTCATGCAGTCGAAGAGCAGCTCGGGCGGCGCGCGATGCACGCGCCGGTACGTGAATTCGCCAGGCTCGGTCATGACGTCTTCCTCCGCTTTCCGCGTCTCGCGGCTGTCAACACGGCCAGGTGCTCGTCGAGGCGGTCATGGCGATCGGCCCAGATCTTCCGGTGGCGCTCGATCCATCCGGCGGCGGCGTCGAGGTTCTCGGTGTCCAGCACGCAGGGGCGTGACTGTGCCGTACGGGTCCGCGAGATCAGTCGCGCCCGCTCGAGCACCTTGAGGTGCTTGGAGACCGCTTGTTGTGTCATCGCGAACGGTTCGGCGAGCTGAAGCACCGTCGCATCGCCCCGCGCCAGGCGCTCGAGGATCGCGCGCCTGGTCGGGTCGGCCAGCGCCGAAAACACCAGCGTCAGATCGTCGTCAAGGACTGCCATCCCTCGACCGTACGCACAACCGCGAGTTTGCACAACCAAATGGTTGTACGACCTCAGCCGGAGTGACTGTAGACCTAGTCCTTTGTTAGAGCCGGGCAAAGAACTGCCGGATATCGGCGACAAGTAGGTCGGTGGCCTCATGCGCGGCGTAGTGGCCGCCGGCGTTGCGCTCCCCGCTTGTGCTCTCGGCTGCGCCGTAGGCGTTCCAGCTGACGATGTTGCTGTGGTCGCGCTCGGCGAAGCGCCGAATCGACTGGAAATCGCCCGCCCACATCGCCAAGGCAGTCGGCACCGTTGTCGGCCCGGTCGGACGGTCCTTAGCGTGGGCGTCCTCGTAGTAGAACCGGATCGAGGACCCGGAGGTACCGGTCAGCCAATAGATCGCCACGTTGGCCAGGATGAAGTCGGGGTCGAGCGTCTCGCCCATCAATTGGGCATTCCACGCGAGCAGGCCGACCGGCGAGTCCGCGAGCGCGAACGCGAGCGTCTGCGGCTGCTGGCTGTGCAGCGTGTTGAACGAGAACATGTTTTCGTAGAACCACTGCAGGTGCTGGAGCGCGGCCATGTCGGCCTCGCTGAGCCCCTCCATCTCGCCCGGATCGCCGGACGGAAACGAGAACAGCTGCGTGACATGGACCCCGATGACGTGTTCGGGATCGTACCGGCCGATCTCCGGCGAGATCATCGATCCGGCATCGTTGCCGATCGCGCCGTACCGCTCGTAGCCAAGGCGGCGCATCAGCTCCGCCCATGCCCGCGCGGTGCGATGCGTGTTCCAGCCGACACTGCGGGTCGGACCCGAAAAGCCGAAGCCCGGCAGCGACGGAATGACGACGTGGAACGCCGGCGCTTCAGGATCGTCCGGCTCGGTTAGCGGCTCAATGACGCCCAGGTACTCCACGATCGACCCGGGCCACCCGTGGGTCAACACGACCGGGGTCGCGTCTGCTCGCGACGATCGGACGTGCAGGAAGTGGATCTCCTCGCCCTCGATCTCGGTGATGAACTGCGGGTAGGAATTGAGGCGTTCCTCAACGTTCCGCCAGTCGAAGCTGTCCAGCCAGTACTCCGCGAGTTTCCTGATCCGCTTCGTGGTCAGGCCGTACGAATCACCAACGCCTGGCAGCTCGCTGGGCCACGCGGTCCGGCGGAGCCGGTCGCTCAGGTCGTCCAGAGCGGCTTGCGGGATGTCGATGCGGTACGGCCGGATCTTCTGGCTCATGACTCCTCCTCGGAACGGAATGCTTCGTTCCGTTGACGATAGCAGAACGGAACGATCTGTTCCAGTGGTATTCTCAAGGCATGCCAGAACTGACGGGATCGGGCCGCGGAAGTAGTCTTTCGGGTCGCCGTGGCCAGGCTGCGCGCAACGATGAGTTGATCCTCGAGGCGGCTCGCGACGTTTTCCTCGAGGATCCGAAGGCGCCGATCGCCGCAGTCGCCGCGCGAGCCGCTGTGGGCATCAGCGCCCTGTACCGGCGGTACGCCAGCAAGGAGGACCTGCTTCGCCAGCTGTGCCACGACGGACTGCGTCGTTTCATCGCCGCAGCGGAGGAGTCCCCGGCCGAGCCCGACGACTGGCGAGCTTTCACGGGTTTCATGGAGCGCTTGGTGGAGGCCGACGTGCACTCGCTGACGGTCCACCTGGCGGGCACGTTCACCCCGACGCCGGAGATGTACGCGGACACACTTCGGGCCAACGCGTTGGCCACGGCTCTGTTCGAGCGGGCCCGCGCCAGCGGAATCATGCGCCCGGATGCGGTCGTCGACGACTTCGTCTTCCTGCTGGAGGGGTGCGCGGCGATCCGCCTGCCGAACCGTTCTCGGACCAAGCAGCTGCGGCAGGCGCTACCTTGCCCTGCAACTCGATGGCCTCGCGGCAAGGTCTGAGCGCCCGTTGCCTGGACCACCGCCGGATGCGCAGGAGATGAACTGGCGCTGGCGCCACGTGTCACAGGCGCAGTGAGGCACCGGCCGGCTTACCTCGTCGATGAGTGTCCAGTGAGGACAGAGACTCGTTCGCCCACGCGGGCGCGCTGTGGATGCCGGCCAGGATCGTCAACCGCAGGTACGGCCAGTCGGGGGGCCCAACTGGTTTACTGACGGGCGGGCGCGTAGACGTTGAGGGGAGTCGCGTCGGTGAGTGGCGATCTGGGAAATCTGGCCCGACAGACCGCGGGCCGGTTAGCCGCAGACCATGTCTGGGCAGTGGTCGCTGCCGTCGTCGGGAGTTCGGCCGAGATCAGCGCCGCTGGTACCACCGGCGCTTCCGATCGGGCGCCCGGCGCGGACTCGATTTTCGAAATCGGCTCGATCACCAAGGTGTTCACCGCACTGGCACTGGCCAAGCAGAGTCTGGCCGGAGTGGTCGACCTGGACGAGCCGGTACGACAGCTGCTACCGGCGGGGGTAAAGGTGCCGTCGCGGGCTGGCCGGGAGATAACGCTACGACACCTGGCCACCCACACGTCGGGGCTGCCGCGCCTGCCCACAGGGATGCTCTGGCGCGCCCTGTTGCATCCGAACGAACCCGACCCGTACGCGCAGTACAGCGCAGAGCTCATTTTCGAGGGGCTGTCCCGGACGAAACTGCACGCCACACCCGGCGACCGGTTCCGTTACTCCAACCTTGGTGGTGGCCTGCTCGGCCTCGCCCTCGCGCACCGGGCCGGGACCACCTACGAGGAGCTCATCGACACGGCCGTGTGCCGGCCACTCGGCCTGACCGACACGTGTATCTCACTCGACCGAGAACGCGCCGCACGGGTTGCCCAGGGCCACACCCGTAAACGCAAGGTCACTCCACTGTGGAACCTCAACGCGCTTGCCGGTGCCGGCGCGCTGCGGTCCACCGCGACCGACCTGGTCCGGTTTGCCCGCGCCCAGCTGGACCCCGGCACAAGCGAGATCGCCGACGCGATCCAACTGACTCACCAGCACCAGCATCGGATCAACCGGTTGTCCGCCCGGGGGGCGGTATACCTCGGCTGGATGGGTCTGCGTCTTGCCCCAAGCTTCGGCTCCGTCGACCTGATCTGGCACAACGGCGGCACCGGTGGCTTCCGCTCCTGGATCGGCTTCATCCCCGCCAAGCAGGCCGCCGTTGTGGTGCTCAGTAACACCGCGCGGTCCGTCGACGGCCGGGCCTTCGATCTGCTCCAGGCGGTCGCTTTCGGTGGTGAGCTTCGCGCCAAGCGTTAGGGGGCACCAGGAAGGGGCACCTTCCTGGCGATTTCTGGCCACGAAGGTGCCCTTCCAAGCGCGGGACTCTCAGGCGTACGTGATGTCCGCCGGGGTGCCGTCGGGAGTCTCGGAGTCGACCTCGCAGATCTGGTTGTACTTGGCGAGCACGATCTTGCCGTTATTGGCATCGACGTCATGATCGAATATCTGCAGGACGTGGTCGTCGTCCTTGACCCGCCAGCCGTAACCGCCACCCATGTCGTTGACCTGGAGGTTGTTGCGGTCGTAGGACGAGCAGTCGTCCTCGGAGTCCGGAATCGGGCTGTTGATCCCCGAGGGATTGCGCCAGTACTCGAAGATGTACGCCTCCTTGTCGTCGCGGTAGTTGCCGCGTCCGATGAAGCAGACCTGGCGGTACCGTTTGGCCAGGGCGAGCAGCTTCTGACCTCCGTTCTCCATCGGTCCGCCGTAGACCCGCACGATTTCGTTCTGATTCTGTTTGACGGCCCAGACGCCGGCCGCGTAGACCGTGGTGAGCGCGGCCGGGTCGTAGCTGACGCAATCCAAGGGTGAGGGCCATTGCCCCGCGGGGGGCGGCGGGGGCGGCGCGGGCGGCGGAGCATTGGTGCCCTGGCCCGGCTCCGGTTCGGTGGTTTCAGTGCCGGGACTGGCAGACTCGCCTGAACCGATGACGCCGGTGGCGGTATCAGCGGGCGGAGCGGCCGTCGGGCCAGAACCGCATGCAGTGGTGGCGCCCAGAACAACGACGAGCGCGAGCGGAGTGGCGATCCAGATTCGACGCATGCCTCGAAGCTAGATCCATGGGTATCAGGACGCAGTCAGGAAGGCGTCCGAGGCGATGGGCGGTACCGGACACTGAGTTGGCTCAATGTGGACGGTGGGTCAGGCGCTCGAGCCCGGCCATGCCAGATCCGGGTCGACCGGCTCGGCGTAGTCGACGCCGGGTACGTCGAAGCCGTACAGGGCTCGGAACTGCGCCCGGAACCAATCCACATCGGCCACTGAGCCGATGGTTTCCGCGGTCGCCGATTCCCACCGGCGCGCGACTTCGGACTGCACCTCGGGCAGCAGTTCCCACCGGTCCAGCCGGATCCGTCCCTCGGGGTCGAGGTCGAACGGTGCCGCGCCGGTCAGCTGGTCCCATAGGTGCACCGACTGCTCGATCGGTGACTGGAGTCCGTCGCCGAGCGTCGCGCGGAGCAGACTGACGTAGAGCGCGATCCCCGGGATGGCCGTGGATGCCTGCGTGACCGCCGCACCGTTTACCGAGGTCAGGGCACGCCCGCCGACCGCGCGGAGCTGGTCGCTGAGATCGACGGCCGTACGTTCCAGATGCGCCTTGGCGGCGCCGATTGTCCCGTCACGGTAGATCGCACTGGTGAGGCTGGACCCGATGTAGGTCAGTGCCACCGTGGTGAACCGGTCCCGCAGCAGACCGCGTTCGGCCAGTGCCGTAATCCATCGCGCCCAGTCCTCGCCACCCATCACCTGTACCGTGCCGGCGGTCTCGACCTCCGTGGCCGGCTCGACCGTCACGTCCCTCAGCACCGGCGCGCCGTCCGAGTCGAACTCCAACGTCCGGGTCGTGGTGGGACTGCCGAGCGTCTTGATGACCGACTGGTACGTCTCTGCGTCGCGAGGGTCAGTACGGCGCGGCGCCGCGACACTGTAGATGAGGTAGTCAAGCCCGCCGAAGCGCTTCGTGATGTGGTCGAGTACGTCGTCTTTCGTGGTGTCCGCGAATGCGTCGCCGTTGACGAAGGTCAGGTCACTGCCGAGTTCGGCGGCGATGCCGGCGGTGGCGATGGTGCGGTACCAGCCGGCGGTCGCGGTACGGCGACCCGGAGCCTTTTCGAACGCGATCCCGACTCCGTGGATGCCGTGCCGGACCAGTCCCGCAACCGTCGTCGCGAGCCCGTACCCCGAACTCGACCCGATGACAAGTGCGACCGGTCGCTGGCCGGGCCGGCCGCCCGGATTCGCCGGCACCTGTGCCCGCATGTCCGCGACGCTGCGCGCGCAGCCGGTTGGATGGGAGTCGAGAAGCAGGAATCCCCGTCCTGTCGGGCTGATCACGCGTTCGGCCATGACCCCACCATCCCTCGCACCTGCATTACGTACCGGACCCTAGTCGAGCGCGTGCCGCGCCCCCGCGCGGAGGCCCGCATTAGCGACCTGCCGCGGCCGCGGACGCCGCGCCTCAGCGGCGGGGCTGGCCGGCCCGGTGCGTCGAGTCCACACTGGATCGCCCGCGCGGCAGCGGCACCTGGCCCCCGCGCTTGTTCAGTAGCCGGGTCAGGTAGACCAGAGCGGTGCCGAGGACCGCCATGTCGTCCAGGTAGATCGGATCCGGCAGCAAGTCGATCGGGAAGAACGTGTACAAAAGGGAGCCGTAGAACGCGATCTTGCCGCCAGTGGTCAGGTCGCCCAGCGACCGGCGCATGCGGAACACCTTGATGAGCAGTCGGATGGCGCCGTACAGGGTGAGGATGCCGATGATGGCCACGGCGACGCCGATGGCGATCCATGTCTCGCGTGACACTGGCGGCCTCCGGAGTTCGGCGGGGTGGTGCTCCATCATGCCGATACCCGGGCGGTGCGCGCCTCAACCGGATGACCACAAACGGTGTTGGCGACCAAAAAAATCTTGATTGGTGATGTCGATCCCGGCGGTGCTCGTTCGAGGCATCGGTGAGACGGTCCAGACGGGGCCGCGACATCGGATGGAGACTCTGCCATGAGTACGACCGCCCCGACCCGCAACGAAACGTGTGATCCGGCGACCGCCGTGACCCGGTCGCTGTTGGGGTATGGCGTTATCGCCGGCCCGCTCTACGTCGTCGTCTCGCTGACGCAGGCGCTGACCCGGGACGGATTTGACCTCACCCGCCATCCGTGGAGCCTGCTCGCCAACGGGAGCATGGGTTGGATCCAGATCGCCAACTTCATTCTCGTGGGAGCGATGACGATTGCGTTCGCGACGGGCCTACGACGGGCGTTGCCGGCGCAGCGTTGGGCTCCGCGGCTCGTCGGTGTCTATGGCGGCAGCTTGATCACGGCGGGTGTGTTCCGGGCTGACCCGGCGCTGGGCTTCCCGGTCGGTACGCCCGCCGACGCCCGAGAGGTGAGCTGGCACGGCCTTGCCCATCTCGCGTCCGGGGGAATCGGATTCCTGTGCCTGGTCGCGGCCTGCCTGCTACTTGCGCGCGGATTCGGCGCTGACAATCGGCGCGGCTGGGCCGGATTCACCCTCGCGACCGGCATCGTGTTTCTGACCGCATTCGTCGGGATCGCGTCCGGCGCCGGCAGTGTGGCGACCACGGTCGGCTTCGTGGCTGCGGTCATCCTGATGTGCGGATGGATGTCGGCTCTCGCGGTCCACCTGTACCGCGTCGAGGGCATGCGTTAGTCAGGCAAACTCCCTACCTCCAAAGGAGACAGACATGCGTTACCTGGTCCTGCTCAGATCTGCTCAGCCGCCCGTACCGCCGCCGCCTGGACTTATGGAAGGCATCATGGCGCTAGGGGAGGAGGCGACGAAAGCCGGGGCATTGCTGGACACGGCGGGCCTCTCGCCCAGCCTCACCGGGGCCCGGGTGAGTCTGACGGCCGGCGCGCTGAGCGTCACGGATGGCCCGTTCACCGAATCGAAGGAGCTCATCAGCTACGCCCTCTACGACGTACGGTCCAAAGAGGAGGCAGTCGAGTGGACCAACCGGTTCCTGAAGCTGCACCGTGATCTCTGGCCGGCGTGGGAAGGCGAGGCGGACGTCTTGAAGGTGTTCGGCCCGGAGGACTTCGCCCCGCCAGCCTGACCCCGTGGTTGCCGGAAAGGAAGGGTCCCTTGCATACGGATTCTGTCTATAAAGGGCCCCTTCCTTACGCGCAGGGGCCCGTACGGCGGGCCGTGGAGACGGTGTGGCGGATGGAGTCGGCCCGCCTCATCGCCGGGCTGACCCGCCTCGTTGGTGACGTCGGTACCGCCGAGGAACTAGCGCAGGACACCCTGGTCGTCGCCTTGGAACAGTGGCCCCGCGACGGTGTTCCGGACAATCCTGGCGCCTGGCTGATGGCGACCGGGAAGCACCGCGCGGTGGACCTGATCCGGCGCCGGGTCACGTACGACGAGAAGTTGTATGAGATCGGTAGGGACCTGAGCGAGGCCGAAGAACCGGACCTCGCTGCGTCATTGGACGACCACGTGGGCGACGATCTGCTCCGGTTGATCTTCATGGCCTGTCATCCGTCGCTCAGCACCGAGTCGCGGGTGGCGCTGACATTGCGGCTGCTGGGCGGGCTCAGCACCGCCGAGACCGCCCGGGCGCTGCTGGTACCGGAGCCGACGGTGGCGCAGCGGATCGTACGGGCGAAGAAGTCCCTGACCGGGGTGCGATTCGATCTCCCCACACCAGCCGAACTCTCCGATCGGCTCGCCTCGGTGCTTGAGGTCGTCTATCTCATCTTCAACGAGGGCTACTCGGCCACCGCGGGTGAGGACTGGATCAGGCCGTCGCTCTGCGCCGAGGCGCAGCGGCTGGGTCGGATCCTCGCCGGACTGGCGCCGGCTGAGGCTGAGGTGCATGGGCTCATGTCGCTGATGGAGATCCAGGCTTCCCGGCTGTCCGCCCGTACTGGCCCCGACGGCGCGCCGATCCTGCTGCTCGACCAGGACCGCCGGATCTGGGACCGGCTCCTGATCAGGCGCGGCCTGGCCGCCCTCGCCGAGGCCGAACGGCTGGCCGGCGGCACCGCGGCGCTGGGGCCGTACGGGTTACAAGCCGCTATCGCGGCCTGCCACGCCCGCGCCGTGACCGCCGCCGACACCGACTGGGCGCGGATCGCCACGCTCTACCAGGTACTCGGCGCGGTGTCGCCATCGCCGGTGGTCGAGCTCAACCGCGCGGTCGCGGTCGGCATGGCAGAGGGTCCTGACCGGGGCCTCGCGGTGCTAGAGCCGGTGCGGGCCGAGCCGGCCCTGGCCGGATATGCCCTGTTGCCCGCGGTGCGAGGAGACCTGCTGGCCCGGCTGGGCCGCCGGGACGAGGCGCGGCAGGAGTTCGAGCGCGCCGCCGAGCTCACCCGCAACGAACGTGAGCGCACGATCTTCCTGGGCCGGGCCGCTGACCTGACCTGATGGGGTCGATTAGGCCGTTATTCGTCCGGCATGTCACGGTGGCGCACGGTGGCAAAGAGGGACAGACTGTCCGCAACATCAACCCGTCCCCCCGGAGACAGAAATGCGCAAGTACCTGGTCGAGTTCATCGGCACGTTCTTCCTGGTCTTCACCGTCTGTACCGCGGTGGAAACCGGTGCGGCGCTCGCGCCCGTGGCGATCGGTGGTGTGCTGGCCGCGATGATCTTCGCGGGTGGCCACATCTCCGGTGGCCATTTCAATCCAGCCGTGACGTTGGCGGTGTTCCTGCGCGGGCGGATCTCCGTCCTGGACGCGGCCTGGTACGCGGGGGTCCAGTTGCTCGCGGGCGTTGTCGCGGCGCTGGCCTGCCGGTTCGTCATTGTCGCCAAGCCCGAGGCGGCGGCCGCGCCGACCGGACGCGCGCTGGCCGCGGCGATCGTCGTCGAGGTGCTGTTCACGTTCGCGCTGGCGTACACCGTGCTCAATGTCGCCACCAGCAAGAGCCACCCGAACAACTCGTTCTACGGACTCGCCATCGGCCTCGTGGTCCTCGCCGGCGCCACCGCTGTCGGCGGCATCTCGGGCGGCGCGTTCAACCCCGCCGTCGGACTCGGAGTCATCGTGGCCGGCCTGGCCAGCTGGAAGATGCTCTGGGTCTACCTGCTCGCGACCCTGCTCGGCGGCGCCCTGGCCGGTTACGCCTTCCGGTACCTGAACCCGGACGACGTGGACAAGCGCCCGGCATTCACGCTCCCCAAGAAGGTGCCGGCCGGTCGCCGCGCCTCCTCCTGACCCCAGGTCAGACCCAGGTAAGAAAGGACGCCCTACCTACCGAATTCGGTAGGTAGGGCGTCCTTTCTTGCATCGGAGGCTGGCCAGTTACTTTGCGCGCGCCTTCTTCTTCGGCTCGTCATTGGCCGCCAAGCGGGAGTGCGCGACCAGCGCGGCCAACGCCGTGAACACGACGGCGCACCCGACCTGGATGGCCAGCACAATCCAGTCCCAATTGAGCTTCCAGAAGCTCACCGGTGCCTTGCTGTCGACCCCGAACTGCTTGGCGAGGTAGGTGCCGAGGATCGCGGCGCCCACGCCGATCAGCAGGGTGACAAATACGCCGATACGCTGCCGGCCGGGCAGAATCAGCCGACCGAGCACACCCACGACGGCACCGACCAGCGCCGCACTGATGATGTCGTTGACCTCCATGCCAATGGCTCCCTTCGCCGACGTGACGGTACCCGCACGCCGGCAAGGTCAAACGGCGACGACACGCGGCCGAACGTCCAGTCAGTACGCTCGCCGGATGGCTGCACCACCGGAATCGGACGCCGACCTGCCCGCCTACTTCGCGGGCCTTGGCCTGCCGGGCGCGATAGACGTACATGTACATTTCATGCCGGAACCAGTGCTACGCAGGATTTGGTCCTATTTCGACATGATTACCGAAGCCGGACCGGTTCCGTGGCCCGTCCAATACCGTTTCGACGAACAGACCCGCCTCGATGTCCTTCGCGGGTTCGGCGTGATCGGCCACACGGCGTTGCTCTACCCACACAAAGCGGGCATGGGCGCATGGCTGAACGACTGGGCGGTCGAGTTCAGCGCCGGAGTGGACGGCTGCGTGCCCACCGGCACCTTCTTCCCCGAACCGGAGGCCGCCGAGTACGTGCAAGCCGCGCTCGACAGGGGTGTCCGGGCATTCAAGGCACACCTGCAGGTCGGTGCGTATGACCCGACCGATCCTCTGCTCGACCCGGTGTGGGGGATGCTCAGCGACGCCGGTGTGCCGGTCGTTTGCCACTGCGGTAGCGGACCGCTACCGGGCCCGTTCACCGGGCCGGGGCCGATCGGCCGGGTGCTGGCCCGACACCCCGACCTCACTCTGGTGATCGCGCACCTGGGCACGCCGGAGTATGGCGAGTTTCTCGACCTCGCCGCCCGCTACCCCAATGTGCACCTGGACACGACCATGGCGTTCACCGACTTTGTCGAGCAGATCGCGCCGTTCCCGCCCGAGCTGCGCCCCCAGCTTGCCGACCTCGGCGACCGGATCGTGCTCGGCTCGGACTACCCGAACATCCCGTACCCGTACGCGCACCAGATCGCCGCGCTGCACCGGCTGGACCTCGGGGACGACTGGTTGCGGGCGGTGCTGCACGACAACGGCGCCCGCCTGCTCCGGTTCTGAAGTGGAGGGGAACTCGACCGAGGGCATCGGACAAGAACTCAACATGGAGCTGACCGAGGTTCGGGTCGAGGTCGACAATGTTGCGTTCGAGCCTGACTCGCTCGCGGACTCGCTGGCGCTCGCCGACGAGCTCGGCGGCCGAGTTGCGTTCGAGCCGGACTCGCTGGCGCTCGCCGACACGCTCGGCGGCGATATCACTGCCTGGTATGACGAACACGCGCGCGTACTCCTGCGCTTCTGTTCGCGGCGGGTGGGACCCGAGACGGCGGAGGACGTGGTCGCGGCCACGTTTCTCACCGCGTTCGAGCGACGGATGGACTTCGATTCGTCGCGCTCGGACGTACTGCCCTGGCTCTACGGGATCGCAGTCAACCACCTGCGCCGGCACCGGCGCGACGAGATCCGCGCCTACCGGGCCCTGTCCCGCGCCGGGGTGGATCCGCTGTTCAACGCCGCTGGCATCTTGGACAACCACGACCAGCGGGCCGGGGAACGGGCCGACGCTCGGATACGGTCGCGAGCCGTCGCCGCGGTGCTCGCGTCCCTGCCGCGCCGGCAGCGTGACGTCCTGCTTCTCACCGCAGTGGGCGAGCTGGACTATGCCGAGGTCGCCGCGGCGCTCAACATTCCGATTGGCACGGTTCGCTCGGCGCTGCACCGCGCCCGGCACAAGCTGCGCGCCGCACTCGGCGCGGAAGGGTAGTTCTCCATGCCGACCAACGATGACCTGATCGCGGTCCGCGACCTGCGGGCCGGTACGGCCGAGCCCACCGACATCCAGGTCGCCCGGGTGCGACACCGTGTTCTGTCCACACTAGACGGTCCGGCCCCGACGTCCACGGGTTCGCGTCGCTGGATGCTCGCGGCCGCCGGTGCCGCCGCCGCGACGGTGCTCGCCATCGGCGTCGCCGTGGTGGTCCAGCCGGGACCGGGTAGCGGGACGGGCAATGGCCCGGCGGCGCAGGAGCCGGCCGCTGCAGCCGGCCGCGACCGGCGGCGACGGTCCTCCCGATCGACATGTCAGTGACCCCCGTGGTGGTCCCGGCCGGTGCATACCTCTACGTCGCCCACAGCTTCGACGGATACCGGCACGAGATGTGGCTGGAGGTCGAGGGCGGCACGGTCGTGGCGATCGTCCGCGCCGATGGCGGCGGCGAGCCCGAGACCTACGTCGACCCGATCCGCGACGCGGTGGCGATCGCCGAGGACCGAGCGGCCGCCAGGGCCGCCGGGCCGAGCCTGGCCCACCCGACGCCCGCCTTCCTGAACGCGCTCCCCACCGACCCAGCAGCGTTGCTAGAGATGATCTCCGATCAAATTGGACGGACGGGCGGCGGCGAGCGTCGAGACGACCTCATCTTCAAGGGCTCGATCGACTTCCTCGGTAAGTTCGAGCCGCTGCTCCCGCCGGCGGTCCGGGCGGCCTACCTCGAAGCGCTCGCCCGTGCCCCGGGCGCCACGGTGGATCACTCGCCGCGGACCTTCGCCGGCCACGACGTCTATCTGGTACAGCAGACGACGAGCTTCGGCACCATCACGGTGATCGTCGACTCGGGCACCGGCCGGATGGTCGGTGACGCCGCAGGCGCGAACGCGGGTGCGCTGGAGTGGCCTGAGGAGCTCACCCACGCGGTGGTTACCGAACCTGGTACCCGCCCCTGATCCGACTACGGGGGCCTCGGGGGTGTGCACGTTGGTCGAACTCAGACCGCGCGCATACCCCCGGCCTCGTGGTGCGGTCCCGCTCCGGTTGAATGGGGGCGACGACAGGGGGAGGGACCGTGCAGCGACCTGCGCTGTTGGTGATCGTTCGGCACGCGGAGTCGCTGCGTAACCAGGTCAAGAAGGACTCCGTGTACTTCGCCGACGACGCGGCCCGGCGGGTGGTGCGCGGCACGCCCGACCACCTGATCGAGCTCACATCGGACGGGCATGAGCAGGCCGCGCAGACCGGCCATTCGTTGCGGGAGCGGTTCGGCGTCTTCGACTACGTCTACACCTCCGGCTACACCCGTACCGAACAGACCGCCGAAGGTCTGCTGTCGGCCTACACCGCCGAGGAGCGGGCGCGAACCAAGGAACGGATGAACCTGTTCATCCGGGAACGCGACCCCGGCTACACCTACGACATGACCGTGGCCGAGGCCGCAGCCGCGTTCCCGTGGCTGGAGGAGTACTGGCAGACCTTCGGGTCCTTCTTCTCCCGTCCGCCGGGCGGGGAGAGCCTCGCCGACGTCACGTCGCGCGTGCATACGTTTCTCAACACCCTGTTCCGGGACCGGGTCGGGCAGAAGGTTCTCGTGGTCACCCACGGCGGCACCATCCGGTGTTTCCGGTTCGCGCTGGAGCGTTGGGGTTACCAGCAGGCGTCGCACCGGCTTCGGGATCAGGCGCCGGCGAACTGCGGGGTCACCACCTACCGCGTCGCGGACAGCGGCGACCGGTTGGAGTTGGAGGAGTACAACCGCGTGTATTGGACTGTTGGCGCGCCCGAGGACGGGCGTTGACTCCGTACGTACAACGCCCGCCGTGGCCGGATGCGAGTGGGCCGGCTCGACACGATGGCGCGGCTGCTCCCCGTCTACGGCGTGCCCGAGGGCGAAGGCTCGATCGACCGAGCGGCACTGTTCGGTCGAACTGCGCCGCTGGTGCTGGAGATCGGCTCGGGCATGGGTGAGACGACCGTGGCGATGGCCAGCATGGATCCCGACCGGGACTACCTCGCGGTCGAGGTGCACACCGCCGGTGTGGCCAACCTGCTGGGGCTGGTCGAGGCGGCCGGCCTGGCCAACATCCGGGTGGTCCATGGCGATGCGGTGGCGCTCGCGCGGGACCGGCTCGGCCCAGGCGGCCTCGCCGCGATCCATGTCTTCTTTCCCGACCCGTGGCCCAAGGCTCGCCATCACAAGCGGCGACTGATTCAGCCGGGGCATGTCCGCTTGTTGGCCGACCGGCTGGAGGTGGACGGCGTATTGCACTGCGCCACGGACGCGCACGAGTATGCCGAGCAGATGCTTGAGGTCCTCACCGCCGAGCCACGGCTCATGAACGTCCACAATGGATTCGTACCTCGCCCGGCGCACCGGCCCGGCACGCGCTACGAGCAGCGTGGCCTGTTGGCCGGCCGGCAGTCGTACGACCTTCGTCTTCCGGCGCACCGCGTGAGCCTCGCCGACGAGCTGGACCGACTGCATCAGCCGGGTCCGGACGCGGTCTACGAGGCGTTCGCCGCTTGGTCGGCCAAGCGCGGCCTACCGCTCTACCCCCATCAGGAGGAGGCGCTGATCGAACTGGTCTCGGGCGCCAACGTCATCCTCAGCACTCCCACCGGCTCGGGCAAGAGCCTGGTCGCGACCGGTGCGCATTTCGCCGCGCTGACCGCCGGCCACCGGACCTTCTACACCGCGCCGATCAAGGCGCTGGTGTCGGAGAAGTTCTTCGCCCTGTGCGACATCTTCGGGCCGGCCGACGTCGGCATGCTCACCGGCGACGCCAGCGTGAACGCGGATGCACCGATCATCTGCTGTACCGCCGAGATTCTCGCGAACATCGCACTTCGCGACGGGGCCGGGGCCGACGTCGGTCAGGTGGTGATGGACGAGTTCCACTTCTACGCCGACCCGGAGCGCGGCTGGGCCTGGCAGGTGCCACTGATCGAGTTGCCCCAGGCGCAGTTCCTGCTGATGTCCGCGACGCTGGGCGACGTGAGCCGGTTCGTCGACGACCTCACCCGCCGAACCGGCCGTCCCACTGCTGCCGTCACCTCGGCGGAGCGGCCGGTGCCACTGATGTTCACGTATGCGATGACCCCGCTGCACGAGACCATCGAGGAGCTGTTGAGCACCCGCCAGGCGCCGGTCTACATTGTCCACTTCACCCAGGCGGCGGCGCTGGAGCGGGCGCAGGCGTTGACCAGCGTGAACCTCGCGACTCGGGCCGAGAAGGATCTGATCGCGGAGACCATCGGAAACTTCCGGTTCACCGCCGGCTTCGGCAAGACGCTCTCGCGGTTGGTCCGGCACGGGATCGGAGTGCATCACGCCGGCATGCTGCCCAAGTACCGCCGGCTGGTGGAGACGCTGGCCCAGGCCGGGCTGCTCAAGGTCATCTGCGGGACGGACACCCTCGGTGTGGGCATCAACGTGCCGATCCGGACGGTCCTGTTCACCGGACTGTCCAAGTTCGACGGTTCGAAGATGCGGCTGCTGCAGGCCCGCGAGTTCCACCAGATCGCCGGTCGCGCTGGCCGGGCCGGATTCGACACCCTGGGCACGGTGGTGGTGCAGGCCCCTGAGCACGTGATCGATAACGAGCGGGCGCTGGCCAAGGCCGGCGACGACGAACGTAAGCGGCGCAAGGTGGTGCGCAAGAAGCCACCGGAAGGCTCGATCGGGTGGGGCCGGCCCACGTTCGAGCGGCTGGTCGCGGCCGAGCCGGAGCCGCTGAAGTCCAGTTTCGTCGTCAGCCACTCGATGCTGTTGAACGTGATCTCTCGTCCGGGCGATGGCTTCGCGGCCATGCGGCACCTGCTCACGGACAACGACGAGGATCGCGCTTCGCAACGCCGGCTCATCCGCCGCGCCATCGCGATCTACCGAGCCTTGCTCGCCGGTGGCGTGGTCGAGCGGCTCGCGACGCCGGACGCCGAGGGTCGGTCGGTTCGGCTCACCGTCGACCTGCAGTGGGACTTCGCGCTCAACCAGCCGCTGTCACCGCTGGCCCTGGCTGCGATTGAGCTCCTCGACCGGGATTCGCCGGTCTACGCCCTCGACGTGCTCTCGGTCATCGAGTCCACACTGGACGATCCACGTCAGGTGCTCTCGGCCCAGCAGTTCAAGGCCCGTGGCGAAGCTGTTGCCGCAGATGAAGGCGGACGGCGTCGAGTACGAGCAGCGCCTGCAGCTGCTCGATGAGGTGACCCATCCCCGGCCGCTTGGTGGAGTTGCTGGACGCGGCCTACGAGATGTACCGACGCGGGCATCCTTGGGTGGCCGACCACGCACTGTCGCCGAAGGCGGTGGTGCGGGACATGTACGAGCGGGCGATGACGTTCGTCGAGTACGTGGCGTTCTACGGGCTGGCCCGCTCGGAGGGGCTGGTGCTGCGCTATCTCGCCGACGCGTACCGGGCGCTACGCCAGACCGTGCCCGAGGAGGCGCGGACCGAGGAGCTCAGCGATCTGATCGAGTGGCTCGGTGAGCTGGTGCGGCAGGTCGACTCCAGCCTGATCGACGAATGGGAACGGTTGCGCCTCGGGCTGGACGTCGCCGCCGAACGGAAGCCGGTCATCGAACAGCGGACCGCCCGCGGTGACCGGGAACGTGCGGGCGTTCCGGGTGCTCGTCCGCAACGCGCTGTTCCGCCGGGTCACGCTGGCCGCGCTGCGCCGCTACGACGAGCTTGGCGAACTCGACGCGGAGTCGGGCTGGGATGGCGAGGCGTGGGCGTCTTCGCTGGAGCCGTACTTCGACGAACACGAGTCGATCGAGACCGGCGCCGACGCGCGCGGGCCCGCCATGGTGCTGATCGAAGCCGGGAGAGAGATCTGGCGGGTGCGGCAGATCCTGGACGACCCGGCCGGCGACCACGACTGGGGCATCACCGCAGAGATCGACCTGGCCGAGTCGGACGCCACCGGCACCGCCGCGATCCGGATCGTCGACGTTGGACAGCTCTGACGACCTTGCCCTAGAAGTCACTTCTAGGGCACTTGGCCGGGTTTGGGTGCCCTAGAAGTGACTTCTAGGCCGCGGGTTGGGCGGCGGGGGCGGCGGGCTAGGGCGGCGGGGGCGGGCACCGATCGAAGGTTCCGCGTTTCAGATCGTCGATGAAGGCCCGCCAGGTGGGGTGGTCGAAGACGAGTTCCGGACTGGCGGGATCCTTCGAGTCGCGCAGGCCGACCGTGTCGGACTCCAGTGCACACTCCACGCAATCGCCCGTCCCACTTCGTTTGCTTTTGCGCCAATGGGCACGCGTCCCAATCTTCCCAGCCATGCGCCTCCTCTGTCGCCCCCACCCACGAGCGCAGCATCGCGCGCATGTGTGTCCACGGTAGCAACGCCTATCGAGTGATCACCGCGAATATTTGTGCCGCTCACGGCGCGGTCGCGCGGCGTTCGACAAGTTGCCATATGCAGATCGCATCATCCTGTTAGCCGATGGACAAAAGCTAGATGCTGTCGGATTGTTGAAGCATGCCAGCACGAGAAATGCATGTTGCCGCGCGGCGGATGGGTCAGAGCGGCCCGCGTCCACCGCACCGGTCCGAACACGAAGGGGAGGAAGTGATGGACCAACTAGACACTCGGGGAAGCCCCCTGATCCGGGAGCACTACGGGTTATGGCGGGGGGTACGGGTCACTGAGGAGACCCTGGTCGTTGGCGACCGCACGTACCAGATCCAGGACCTGCGCCGGCTCCGCGAGCAGCGTGGCTCGATGCAGCCGACCCTACGGGCGGCGCTCGGGGTGATCATCGCCGAAGCGGCGGTCGTCGCAGCGACGGTGGCGGGTGTGGTCTACGCCGAGGGCACCTCGCCAGCGGTTTACGTTTTCGGCGGGGCGCACGCCCTGGCCAGCACCATCATCATCGGACTGTGCCTGGTCCGTTGGCCGACACCGATCGAGCTCTGGGCGGAGTACCGGGGTCAGCTGGCCAGGCTCTACAGCTGTCCCGACCGGTTCGAGTTCGGGAAGGTTCGGCGGGCGATTGAACGGGCGATGATCGCCCATCGACTCGTCAAGTAGATGACCACTTAGGACAGTTCCTTCGCGATCTTGCGAATCAGGGTCGCCGCGGCATTGCCGCGCACTGAGCGCTCCAACATGCCGAGGAACTGTTCGCGGTACTGGGCAACCTGGTCCTGCTCCCGCTGGACCGGGTTGCCCACTGCCGTCTCCAGGAACACCACGCTCTCGTCCTCGGCGCTGGTGAACTCCATGACGTGGAAAGCACCCTGCATGCCTGCGTGGCCGCCCGCGGCGAACGGGAGAACCCCGAGCGACACCTGCTGGTCCTGCAGTGCCGCCAGGTAATCGAGCTGAGCGCGCATCACCTTCGCGGCCGCCGACAAGTCGATGCAGCACCGCCTCGTCGACGATGACCGTGTAGTCGGGTGGATGACCTCCGTGCAGGATTTCCTTCTGTCGACGAAGCCTAATCTCCACCAAGCCCTCGAACAGCTCGTCCGACAACGGATTCAGCGCGACCGCGGGGAGGATGGCGCGGATGTACTCCTCGGTCTGCAGCAGGCCCGGCACGATCGACGGATGGAACTGGAGCAGTGCGGAGGCATCTGCCTCGTAACCGATGAACTCACGATAGGTCGGGGAGAGGATGTGCCGGTAGGCGCTCCACCACTGACGCTCCTTGGTCGCCCTGGCGAGCTGGACGAGCCCGTCCACGGCATCCTCGGGAGCTCGGTATACGCCGAGCAACGCGCGTACGTCGGTGACGGAGACGCCCACCGATCCGTTCTCAATCCGGATCAACTTGGATGTCGACCAGTCGAGCTCACGCACGACTTCGGTCTGGTTGAGTCCGGACGCCTCACGCAGCCGCCGCAGTTCGGTTCGCAGGCGACGTCGCTTCGTCGCGACGCCCTGGGTATCAGGCATGCATTCGACCTCTCGAGCCTGCAACCGGGGTGGCAGAGGCCGCATCGGGTGCGACCTGCGGTCGGCCGACGGCCGACTGCATATGGCAAACTTTGGGCCACCTTACACCCGGATGTGTCTGGGTCAAGCGACCTCAGCCGATCCGCCGGCACAGGTTCATCCGTCCGGCGTGGACACCACCGTCGCGGCGAGTCCGGCTATCGCAGCTGGCGTCACCCGGCAACAGCCGCCGACCAGCCGTGCCCCGTCGGCGATCCAGCGCGTCACCGAGGCGGTTGGATCCAGCGCCGGTCCGGTCCACCGGCGGGCTCGGGCGTCCCATTGCTCGCCGCTGTTCGGATACACGACCACCGGCTTCCCCGTCACCCCGGCAGCCACCGCCACGGCGGCCGTCGCGTCGGTCGGAGCGGAGCAGTTCACCCCGACCGCGATGACATCCGGGTGGTCGGCGGCCAACACGAAAGCATCCGCCAAAGGCTGGCCGGCACGGGTACGGTCACCGTCGACCGTGTACGACAGCCACGCCGAGATTCCGATGCCGTCGAGCGCATCCAACATGGCCTCGGCCTCGCGGACGTCGGGCACCGTCTCGAGTGCCAGCACGTCCGGACCGGCATCGGCCAGGATCTGCATTCTGGGTCGGTGGAACCGGACCAGCTCGGCCCGGCTCAGGCCGTAGTCCCCTCGATATTCCGAACCGTCGGCCAGCGTGGCGCCGTACGGACCGACCGACGCCGCCACCCACAGTGGACGGTCGGGGCCGGCCTCCTCGCAGGCACGTCGGCCGAGCTTGACACTGCGGCCGAGCAACCGGATCGCGTCGGAACGGTCGTAGCCCCGTCGCTCAAACCCGGCCACGGTCGCCTGGTAGCTCGCGGTCGTGACCACACTTGCGCCCGCGTCGAGATAGGCGCGGTGAGCCGCGACGATCGCTTCGGGAGCGTCGGCCAGTAGCCGGGCCGACCACAGCTCGTCGGAAAGGTCGTGCCCGGCGGCCTCGAGCTGCGTAGCGAGACCGCCGTCCAGGACCAGCGGCCCGGACCGCAGCGCCTGCGTCAACGCATGCATGGAGGGGACCCTCTATGGCGAGAACCCGTATGCACGGGACCGTTCCTTGCGCGGCAGAGCCACGGCTGCCTACCCGAGCCTGGACAGCTGCTCGAACTCGTCATCGGTGAGCACCACCTCGGCCGCCCGCATGTTCTCCTCGAGATGGTCGACCTTGGACGTGCCGGGGATCGGCAGGATAACTGGCGAGCGCCGCAGTAGCCAGGCGAGCGCTAGCTGGGCCGACGTGGCGCCATGCGCCTGAGCGGCGGCATCGAGCAGCCCGCCCGGGCGGGCGAGCTCGCCAGTTTCGATCGGGTACCAGGGAATGAAGGCGATGTCGTTGGCCGCGCAGTACTCCAGCACCGGTTCCGCCGAGCGCCGGCTCAGGTTGTAGAGGTTCTGCACGCTCACCACCTCGGCCAGCGCGGAGGTCTCCTGAATCTGGCTGACCGTCACCTCGGAGAGGCCGAGGTGACCGATCTTCCCGGCCTGCTGCAACTCGGTCAGCGCACCGATCTGGTCGGCGAGCGGCACCGTCGGATCGATGCGGTGCAGTTGGTACAGGTCGATCCGATCAACCGCCAGCCGGCGCAGGCTCATCTCGACGCACTGACGCAGGTACTCGGGCCGCCCGACCACGTGCCACTGACCCGGCCCGGACCGGGTGAACCCACCCTTGGTCGCGACGACGAGATCGGCCGGGTACGGATGCAACGCCTCCCGGATCAGGTCCTCGCTCACCTCTGGGCCGTACGAATCGGCTGTGTCGATGAAGTTGACCCCGAGCTCGACCGCGCGCCGAAGCACCCGCAGCGCCTCGTCCCGGTCGACCGGCTCGCCCCAGATTCCGGGACCGGTGATCCGCATGGCGCCGAAGCCGAGTCGATGGACCGGGAGGTCGCCACCGATGGCGAAGACACCGCTCGCGGCGGCCATGGTTGTCGCAGACATGATGTCCACCCTAGCCCGGCCGCCGATCGCGCTGACGGACTCGATCGAGTCAGCGATGGTCAAGCTCCGGCAACCAACGATCAGTACGGACCCGGCGCGTCAGCGGTGCAGGCTCGCCAGGTCGACCGGCAGGTCGTCGGCGAGTTCGGCAAGGCCATTCTGCGGGGTCGAGGGCCACCGGTGACCAATCGTGGTGACCACCCAGCCCGCGACGAGGCCGAGCGTGGCGACGAGGGCGAGCGTGCCCCACGGTGTGGAGGGTCGCTTGCCGGCGAGCGCGTCGAGCGCGTTGTTGGCCCGTCGGCGCGCCTCGCCAGCGCCGGAGCCAACCCGACTGGACGCGTCATCGACGAAGCCCGTCGCGCGTCGACCTGCGACCCGCGTGGAGTGCCGGGCCGATTCGACCGCGGCGGTGAGGTTGTCCCACGCCTGGCCGACAAGTGCCTGCTGGCGGTGGGTGTGACTGCGGAACATGTGGCCCCTCCGATGTGGGTCGATGGAACCTTACGTCCGTACGTTGCCCCAGGACCGGCCTGGCCAAACCCCGGCGCGCTGCCCCGACCCAACAAAGTTCGTCCCGCTCACGCAATCGTCTTCGGGATTTAACAATGACGTTCTTTAATGCATGAGCGGACCGACCGTGCCCTTCTTGGCTGGAGGTGTCGAGATGCCAACCGCCAACCTCGTGGTTGATTTTGGCGCTCACTCCACCGGCGCCGCCGTTGTCGTCGGCGACCAGGCGAGCATCATTCGCGATCCGATGACCAACGCGGCATTGTGGCCGTCACAGCTCTCCGTCGACGCCGGCATGTTCTACGCCGGCGCTGCCGCCGAGCGCATCCGCCTGGCCTATCCGCGATACGCCGTCGAGGGACCCCGTAAGGCGCTGGACACCGAGACGCTGATCGGGCTTGGCGAAGGGGCTCTGGCTCCCACCGCGGCTCTGTCCGCCTTCCTCGGCTCGGTGCGGTCCGAGGCGAGCCGTACCGTTCCTACCCGCATCGACCGGCTCACGCTGACCGTGCCGACGTCCTACCAGGTGCCCGACCGGCGCCGCGACCTGCTGATCGCGGCCGGCGAGGCGGCCGGGTTCCCGGAGGTCGAGCTGATCGGCTCGGCGGTGGCCACGGTGCTCGATGCGCGGGCCGCGATGCCGTTCCGCGACGGCTCGTTGATCATGGTGTGCGATCTCGGCGAGACGTGGTCCACCGCGCTGTTGCGCGTCTACCGCGATGATGTGGTGCCGATCGCACAGGAGTCTGCCAACTCCGGACGCGATCTCGACACGCTTCTCTTCTCCAACCTGCTGGCGCAGGTACGCGAGTGGCTCGAACCGCGGCTAGCTCGGCCGGGCGATGACGGCCTGCGAGTCCGCCACCAGGCGGTCGACCTCGTCCGGCAGATGAAACACGCGCTCGGCGCGCTCGACCACGATGCCGAGGTCAACGGCCGCCTCGCGGCTGACGCCCCGCAGTACACATTGAGCCGGGAGTGGCTGGACCGGTTGGCGGAGCCCGGCCTGCGCTGGATTGGTGCGACCTGCCGCAGCATGCTCGCGCGAGCGTCGACTGGCTGGGGTGGAATAGCGCTGGCGGGTCCAACCCTGGGTGCTGCCGTGCCACAGCCGTCGATGGAACCGGGGCCCGCTCTGCCCGGAGCAACGCTGGCCGACATCGACGCCATCATCCTTGCCGGCGGCCACGCCCGCCTGGCGTGCGCCGAGCGGATCCTGCGCGAGGACCTGCAGCGGCCGATCGTCCGGCTCAACGATCCCGAGTTGGCGCCGCTGCGCGGCGCGGTGCGATTCGCGGTCGGCGCCCCGACCCGACGTATCACCGCCGACCATCCGAAGTGGAGAGTCGAGCCGATCTCCTGGGACATCCCCACCGGGCGCGCGCGGCTGGAGCGTTGGTCCGTGCGAGCCGGCGACGCGTATCAGGGCGGCGCGGTGCTCGCCCAGGTCCGTACAGTCGATGAACGGGTGTACGAGCTGAGCGTTCCGGAGGGGGGCATGCTGGTCAGCCAGCGGGGTCGGGTCGGCGACGTCGTCGGGCCTACCCTCGTCGCGGCCGCCAAAAGACCGGCCAGCCTGCTCGCCGGTGACCCGCCCGGGAAGCGACAGGAGCTCGTCGGTTCTGGAGAGTGGCTGTTCACGGCGGACCGTCGGATGCTCGTCGAGTGCGCTGCCACGGCGAAGCACGTGCGGCTGTGGTCCATTCCGGACGGTGTGCTGCTGCGCGAGTTCGCGCCCGAGTTCGACTCTGCCGAGCCCCGACGGGGGCGCGTGTTCGTGCGGCCCGGTGGTCGCCTAGCCCTGGTTGCCTGGGACCCGGCCGGGGCGTTCTCGGTGTGGGACGTCCGGTCCGGCGAGTGCACCACCAGGTTCCAGGATTCGCAGGCGCCGTCCAATGTGTTGGTCAATGAACGCGAGTGGCGACTGTCCGCGGAAACGGAGGACGCGGGCTCGGCTGGGCGGTACCGCCGGTCGGTCGCCACGGTCTGGGACCTGAGCACGGGGCGCAAATTGGAGAAGCTGACCGACTGACTGGCAGCGGCGGCTCTCCGGTTATCAGGACCGGAGCGCGAGCGACTGTTTCGGGGACAACGCGTTCAGCCCGGACGGTCGATTGCGGGCGGTGGCGGTACTCGGCCAGGCGGGGCCGACCGGGATCTCGCTCCAGGAGGCGACCAGCGAGCACGAGGTGTTCCGGGCCGAGCACGCGCCGAGCGCTCGGGTGCGGGTCGCGTTCAGCGCGGACGGTCAGTTCCTGCTCGCCAACCGAGAGTCGCCGCGGCGCAGCCACGTCGACGTGTGGGAGCTCTGACGTGAGGACTCTGCCGCCGACATTGGTGATCGACTTCGAGTCCACCAACGCCGCCGCGATCGTGGTCACCGACCAGGGCTCGTGGTTGGTGCCGGACCCCGCCAGCGGGGAGAGCCGATGGCCGGCCGCGATCGAATGGGATGCTGCCGAGCTCTTCGCCGCCATCCGTACCCAGGCGCAACGAAACCACGGCCCGATCAACCGCGCTGTGATGACGGTTCCGGCGAGCGTGCCGGTGACCGATCCGCGTCGTGGCCAGCTCATTGGAGCAGCAGAGGCGGCTGGGTTCACCGCAGCCGAGTTGCTGCTCGAGCCCGCGGCCGCGGTGTGGGCGCCCGGTTCGCCGCTACGCGTCGGTGAGGTTGTGCTCGTGTACGACCTTGGCGCCACCTTCGAGGCCGCAGTGATCCGAGTCGGCGATGATCTGCCCGAGATCATGGGTCATGCGTCCATTGTGGATTGGCCGCAGCACGACTCGGCCGCCACCGAACGGAGCCCCGCGGACCTCGACCTCACCATGGCCAGTTGCCGCGATCTGTTGGCCCGGTCGGCGTTGGGCCGGCTGCCAGGTGGACTGGATACTGCCCGTGGGTAGCGGAGCACGCACGCCGGGCCTGGAGGCGGCGCTCGACAGCGGCCTCGGCATCGCGGTCGCCACGGTCGACGAGCCGGAACTGGCGATTGTGCGGGGGGCGGCGCTCTGGCTGCCCCGCAGCGGACCGCGCTCGGTCATGGCCCGACCGTCGCCCGACCGCATCGTGCCCCTGGTATTCACGATTCCCGGCGGGTCGGGACAGCTGCTGCGCTGGCTGGTTGAGCCGACGCAGGCGTACGACGCCGGTGCCCCGGTGGCGCGGGTGCGGCTGGCCAGCGGCGCAGTGTTTGACCTGACCGCGCGCACCCGCGGCACCCTGGACGACGTTCTCATCGCCGGCGGCCACCCCATTTCCACCGGCGACTGGCTCGCCCTCGTAAGGCCCAATTAGCCCCGAGCTCAGCCACTCGGTCCTGAGCCGAGCCACCCGTTCCGGGGCGCCGGCGTCTGCCGCCGGAGCGGAGCGACCGAGGTACGAGGAAGCGAAGTCGACAAGGCAGGCGTCGGGTCAAAGAGCCCCGGAACACGCGCGAGCGAAGCGAGCGCCAGAAGCACAGCGAGCGCAACAATGCGCTGTGAGGTTCGGGTTGTTCGGGACGGGGCATTGGGCGGCGTACACGCAAGGGCCGGCGTTGGCGGCGCATGAGGGTGTCGAGCTGGTTGGCGTGTGGGGCCGGGACGTGAACAAGGCGGCGACGCTGGCGAAGTCACTTGGCACGCGACCGTTCGACGATGCCGACGAGCTGATCGCGGCGGTCGATGCGGTAGCAATAGCGCTGCCACCGGACATCCAGGCGGGCCTTGCCACGCGGGCCGCGTCGGCAGGGCGGCACCTGTTGCTGGACAAGCCGTTGGCGCTGGACCTCGCCGCCGCGGATGCCGTGGTCGAGGCCGTCGATCGCGCTGGTGTGTCGTCGGTGGTGTTCTTCACGGCCCGGTTCATCGGACCGGTGGCCGAGTTCCTGCGCGGCGCGAACGAGCAGGTGTGGTACGGCGCGCGGGCAAGCATGTGTGGGTCCATTTACACCCCTGGTAGTCCGTACGGCTCGTCGGCATGGCGGCGGGACAAGGGTGGGCTGTGGGACGTCGGCCCACACGCGCTGGCCCTGGTCCTGCCGGTGCTCGGCCCGGCCGTTGACGTCGCCGCAATGACCGGACCGCGCGCCACGACCCAGGTGTTGCTGCGCCACGAATCCGGTGCCGTGAGTCATCTCACGCTGACGGTTGACGCCTCCCCGGCCGCGGCCGGTTTCCATACCGAGTTCTCCGGTCCGGACGGGACAGTGCCCGTCCCGCGATTCGACGTGCCGGCCACTACCGCGTTGGGCGTCGCCGTGGATGAGCTGCTCGCGGACGTCGCGGCTGGTCGACCGAGCCATCCGTGCGATGTTCGGTTCGGCCGCGAGGTGGTAGCGGTGCTCGCCCGCGCAGAGGAGGATGCGGCGTGGCGCGGGGCAGGCGAGGGCCGATAGCCTGAGCCGGCGCAACGCGTGGCACCGGACCGGGGAGGGATGAATGTGACCGCTCTGGATGCCGAGACCACCGAACATGCAACGGAACGCCCGACCCCGGTGTCGCGGTGGCGGCGACGCCTCGGGTCGGTCGAGATGCTCGCCGTGGTGGTGCTCCTCGTCCTGTTGCTGCGGGGCTGGCTGGTCGACCTCGTCGCTTCGCCTGGCGCATCGACGTTCGTTACTGTATTCGTATCGGTCATCATCCAGGCACTGCCGTTCCTGGTACTGGGGACTCTGCTGTCGGCCGCGATCACTGCCTTCGTCCCGGCACAGTTCTTCGACCGGGCGCTGCCGCGCCGACCTGTCGCGGCGGTGCCGGTCGCGGGCATCGCGGGGGCCGCGCTGCCCGGTTGCGAATGCGGCTCGGTACCCGTCGCGGGCGCGCTCATACGCCGTGGGGTGGCACCGGCAGCGGCCCTTGCGTTTCTGCTCGCGTCGCCCGCGATCAATCCGGTGGTGCTGGTGTCGACCGCGGTGGCGTTCCCGGGCGAGCCGGCGATGGTGGCGGCACGATTCGTCGCGAGCCTGCTCACTGCAGTGGGGATGGGCTGGCTATGGCTGCGCTGGGGCCGGCCGGAATGGCTCCAGGTACAGAAAGTGACCGACCCTCACGCCGAGAAGGGCTGGCCGGCGTTCTGGACGTCGTGCCGACACGACGTCGTGCAGGCCGGCGGGTTCCTGGTGGTCGGAGGGTTGGCGGCCGCGGCCCTCAACGTGACGATGCCGACGCATTGGCTCCAGGCCATCGCCGAAAGCGGTTTCTTCGCCGTGATAGCGCTGGCGTTGCTGGCCGTACTGCTGTCGATCTGTTCTGAGGCGGACGCGTTCGTCGCGGCCTCGCTGAGCCAGTTCTCGCTCACAGCCCGGCTCGCGTTCCTCGTGGTCGGACCGATGGTCGACCTGAAGCTGTTCGCCATGCAGGTGGGTACGTTTGGTCCGCGGTTCGCGCTGCGGTTCGCTCCGGCGACGCTGTTGCTGGGGATCCTCGTGGCGACTCTGGTCGGGGCGGTGATGTTCTAGTGCGTCGCGACACCCAGGCCGTGCTCCTCCTGCTTGTTGGCGCGACCCTGCTCAAGGTGTCCATCGCCGGCACGTACGTGCGCTACGTCAAGCCGGCCCACCTGCCACTTCTGGTCGGCACGGGCGTGGTCCTGGTCGTGGTCGCCGCCGTGACCCTCTGGCGGCAGCTTCGTACCGCGGTCCAGGCCCAGTCGCAGAACGAGGTGGAACGAGAGGTCGAACAGGTCGGGCTCTACGGCGGCGTCCGAGCGCCCAGCGGCGCCCATCGGGTCGTTGCCGGCCGTGATCGCGCCGAGGCGGCCGGACGCGCGGCCGCCGCGCATGAGGGTCGGGACGGATTCGCGGAGGTCGTGGACGTCGAGGACGCGACGGATTCGGCCGAGCACGACGCGCCAGGGCATAGCAACGAGAGCTCACGCGTCGGCTGGCTGCTGCTCGTCCCGGCTCTCGCGCTACTGCTCTTCTCACCGCCGGCACTCGGGTCGTTCCAAGCCAACCGCACCGGGACGGCGCTGTCGGCTGCGTCCGGCTCGGACTTCGCGCCGCTACCCCAAGGGGACCCAGTCCGGGTGACCTTGCTGGACTACGCCGCACGTGCCGTGTTCGACCACGGCCGATCGCTGTCCGGGCGAGATGTGCAGTTGACCGGCTTCGTCATCGCCGGCGCCCGCGGCACGCCGTACCTTGCTCGCCTGGTGGTGGGCTGCTGCGCCGCGGACGCCCGACCCATCAAGGTGGGCCTGACCGGCGACCTGCCCGGCATCCTCGCGCCCGATCAGTGGGTGGAAGTGGTCGGCCGCTATACCGACCAGACCGACCGGGATCCGATCAACGGCGAGATCATTCCGTACGTGTTCGTGGTCTCGGTCCGTGACATCCCGCCGCCCGACGAACCGTACGAGACCTGACTGAGGCTTAACGCACACTTCCCCGGCCAGCCACCGCCTCGTTATATTGCACCTCGGGTGCATATTACTGTCGGGTTACGCTCCAGTAGCCATCTCGAGGGGACGTCGCATGTCCGAAACGCGGTTGGCCGGGTCGGTCGCGGTTGTCACCGGGGGTGCAAGCGGGATCGGTCGGGCGCTGGCCCAGCGATTCGCAGCCGAGGGAGCTAAGGCCGTCGTCGTGGCCGACCTCGATGGCGTCGCGGCGCAGGCAGTCGCGATCCGGCATCGCGGGTGGGGTCGGCATTGGACTCGACGTCACCGATGAAACCGCGGTCCGCGAGGCGGCCGACCTCATCGACCGCGAAGTCGGGCCAGTCGACATCTGGTGCTCCAACGCCGGCATCATCGGCGGCGCCGGGCTCGGCGACGACGCCGCGTGGGAGTCCACGTACAAGGTGCACGTGCTTGCGCATGTCTATGTCGCCCGGCACGTCCTCCCACTGATGCTCGCGCGTGGCCGCGGGCACATCATGATTACGGCGTCGGCGGCTGGTCTGCTCACCGAGATGGACGCGGCGCCGTACTCGGTCACCAAGCACGGCTCCGTGGCCTTGGCCGAATGGCTCGCGATCCAGCACGGCGACGCCGGCGTCAATTTCTCGTGCCTGTGTCCGCAGGGCGTGGTCACCGCGATGACCGCCGGTGCTGGCATGGACTCGGCAGTCATGGCGGCGGGCGGGTTCATCCAACCCACGGAGGTCGCCGACGCCGTCGTGGCGGCGTGGTCCGCGGGACGGTTCCTGATCCTGCCCCACCCCCAGGTGGCCGAGTACGAGCAGCGCCGCGCGAGCGATCGGGACCGGTGGCTGCAGCGGTATGCGTCGCACCTGGGCGAAGCTCAAGCGAGCACCGAGCCACACACTGAGCAGGCCCGGGCATCCGTACCAAGGCAGCATTTGGCCAGATTGAGGAGCAGAGCATGGACTTCACCTACGACGCTCGCACCGAGGAGCTGCGCGGCCAGGTCGCCGCATTCATGGACGAGTTCGTGTACCCGGCCGAGGCGGTTGCGGCGGAGCTACCTCGACGCGAACCCGGACTCATGGTCGGAGCCGCCGGTCGTGTCGGAGCTGCAGCGCGAGGCCCGAAAGCGCGGACTGTGGAACCTGTTCCTGGCCGGGCACCGGGAGGGGCCCGGGCTGACCAACCTGCAGTACGCCCCGCTGGCGGAGCTCATGGGTCGCTCAGCCCTCGGCGCGGCGGCCTTCAACTGCGCCGCCCCGGACACCGGCAACATGGAGGTGCTCGCCGAATGGGGCACCGAAGAGCAGAAGGACCGCTGGCTCAAACCGTTGCTGGACGCGCAGATCCGGTCCGCCTTCTGCATGACCGAGCCGGACGTGGCCTCCTCTGACGCGACGAACATCGCGACCCAGATCACCGCCGACGGCGACGAGTACGTGATCAACGGCCGGAAATGGTGGTCGTCGGGCGCGATGAACCCCGAATGCGCGATCTTCATCGTGATGGGGAAGTCCAATCCGGACGCCGACAAGCACCGCCAGCAGAGCATGATCCTGGTGCCGCGCGACACTCCCGGGCATCACGGTGCACCGTGGCATGCGGGTGTTCGGCAACGCCGACGCGTCGCACGGAGGCCACGCCGAGATCACCTTCACCGATGTTCGGGTACCGGCCGCGAACCTGATCGCCGGTGAGGGCATGGGGTTCGCCATCGCGCAGGCGCGGCTCGGTCCGGGCCGGATCCACCACTGCATGCGGCTCATCGGTGCCGCTGAGCGGGCGCTCGAGCTGATGTGTACCCGGGTCCTGAGCCGGGTCGCGTTCGGCCGCCCGCTGGCCGAGCAGGGCGTGATCGGCGAGTGGATCGCCGACGCGCGTGTGAAGATCGAGATGATGCGGCTGCTCGTGCTGAAGACCGCGTACCTGATGGACACCGTGGGCAACCGCGGGGCGCACACCGAGATCCAGGCCATCAAGATCGCGGTACCGGCAATGGCAGAGTGGATCCTGGACAAGGCGATCCAGGCGCACGGTGCCGGCGGGGTCTCACAGGACTTCCCGCTCGCCTCGCACTGTGGCGTACGCCCGCACGCTGCGCTTGGCCGATGGACCGGACGAGGTGCACAAGCGTTCGCTGGCCCACCGTGAGCTCAAGAAGTACATGTCCAAGTAGGACCACGTCAGCGATAGAGGAGATCACGCATGTCGGAGAGGGTCGCGGTCGTCACAGGCGCCGCGCGAGGTATCGGCGCAGGGATCGCGGTGAAGCTGGCCGCGGACGGCTTCGCGGTCGCCGTGCTCGATCTCGAGGAGGCCTCCTGCAAGGACACGGTCGAGCGCATCACCGCGGCCGGTGGCAGGGCATCAGCGGTCGGTGCGGACGTCTCCAACTCCGCCGCCGTCCAGGCCGCGGTGGAGCGGGTCGCCGCGGAGCTCGGTCCGCCGGTGGTGCTGGTCAACAACGCCGGCGTGATCCGGGACAACCTGTTGTTCAAGATGACCGACGACGATTGGGAGATCGTCATGGCCGTGCACCTGCGCGGCGCATTCCTGATGAGCCGGGCCTGCCAGAAGTACATGACCGAGCAGAAGTGGGGCCGCATCGTCAACCTCTCCTCCACCTCGGCCCTGGGCAACCGCGGACAGGCCAACTACTCGGCGGCCAAGGCCGGCCTGCAGGGCCTGGCCAAGACGCTGGCGATCGAGTTGGGTCCGTTCGGGGTCACCGCGAACGCGATCGCCCCGGGCTTCATCGCCACCGAGATGACCGCAGCCACCGCGGCCCGGATGGGGATCGACTTCGAGACGTTCAAAGAAGGCGCGGCAGCAGCAGATCCCGGTGCGCCGGGTCGGCCAGCCCGAGGACATCGCCAACACGGTGTCGTTCCTGGTCAGCGAGGGCGCCGGCTTCGTGTCGGGTCAGGTCATCTACGTTGCCGGCGGTCCACGTGACTGAGCTCGACGCGGCGGTGATCGACGGGCGGGTGCGGGAGTTCCTTGCCGCGCACCCGCCGGCGGGCACGGACCGGCTGGAGTTCCTGCGGGCGCGGTTCGACGCCGGCCTGGCCTGGGTCCACTTCCCGGTCGGCCTGGGCGGCCTGGCGGGTCGCGGACGCTGCAGGCCGGCGTCGACAAGGCGTTCGTGGCGGCCGGTGCGCCGGACAACAACCCACGCCTGATCGGCATCGGGCTGGGTATGGCCGCACCGACCATCCTGCGGCACGGTACCGACGAGCAGAAGCGGCGTTTCCTTCGTCCACTGTGGACTGGCGAGGAGGTCTGGTGCCAGCTCTTCTCCGAACCCGGCGCGGGATCCGACCTCGCCAACGTGGGCACCCGTGCGGTCCGCGACGGTGACTCCTGGGTCGTCAACGGCCAGAAGGTGTGGACCTCGCTGGCCCACGAGGCGGCCTGGGCGATCCTGGTGACCCGGACCAACCCGGACGTGCCCAAGCACCGCGGCATGACGTACTTCCTCTGCGACATGAAGGCACCCGGCGTCGAGGTGCGGCCACTGCGCCAGCTCACCGGTGAGGCCGAGTTCAACGAGGTCTTCCTCACTGACGTGCGGATCCCGGACAGCCTGCGCCTGGGCGACATCGGCGAAGGCTGGCGGGTCGCCCAGACCACGCTGATGAACGAACGGGTGTCGATCGGCGGCGGGCCGCTGCCGCGCGAGGGCGGAATGATCTCCGCGCTCACCGAGCTGTGGCGCGAGCCGGCCGGAGGTACGCACGCCCGGTGCTCAGGACGCGCTCCTGCGCTTATGGGTGGCGGCCGAGGCGGGACGGCTTGCCAACGAGCGGCTACGCCAGCAGCTCGCCGCTGGGCAGCCCGGCCCGGAGGGCTCGGCGCAGAAGCTCACCTTCGCCCGGCTCAACCAGGAGATCACCGGCCTGGAGGTGGAACTGAGCGGCGAGGAGGGGCTGCGCTTCGACGACTGGACCATGCGCCGGCCGACCGAAGTGGACATGGTCGGCCGCTCGGGTGGGTTCCGCTATCTGCGGGCCAAGGGCAACTCCATCGAGGGCGGCACTTCGGAGATCCTGCGCAACATCGTGGCCGAGCGGGTGCTGGGCCTGCCGTCCGAGCCTCGGGTGGATGTCGACGTGCCGTGGAAGGACCTGACTCGGTGAGCTCGAGGAGCGAGCAGACGAGTGCCTCAGCCGCGAGCGGGAGGAGCGAGCGTAGCGAGCCCCGCACTCGCGAGCAAACGCAAGCTCAGCGCGAACGAAAGGCATCACAGTGAAGGACCTCCTTTACTCCGATGTGGAGAATGACCTCCGGGCCAGCGTCCGCGACCTGTTGGCGCAGCGCAGCCCGGTCAGTCGTGTGCTCGCCCAGATCGAGTCGGGCGAACCGTACGACCAGAGCCTCTGGCGGACCCTCGCCGGTGAGATGGGCCTGGCCGGAATGGCGGTGCCGGAGCGTTTCGGTGGCGGTGGCGCGAGCCTGCGCGAGGCTGCCGTCGTGATGGAGGAGCTCGGCCGGGGCGTGGCGCCGGTGCCGTTCCTGTCCAGCGCGGTGGTCGCCTCCGCGACGCTGCTCGCGTGTTCCGCGGCCGATCCGGTGACCAAGCTCGCGGCGGGGGAGAGCATCGCGGTGCTCACGGTTCCCCTCGCCACCGGGCCGGGCGGCCGGCTGCCGTCGGTCGCGTCGGCCGACGGTCGACTCACAGGCACCGTCACCGCAGTCGCGGACGGCCTAGCGGCCAGCTTGCTCGTGGTTCCGGCCGCGGACGGTCTGTACCTTGTGGACGCGACCGCCGAGGGCGTCACGCGTACACCGGTTGTCTCGCTCGACCTGACCCGGCCCTTGGCCGACATCCGATTGGACGGGGTGGCGGGCGAGCGGGTGGCCGACGGCACGACGGGAGCAGCGGCGGTAGCGGCGGGTCTGACCGCGGGAGCCGCGTTACTCGCCTCCGAGCAGTTGGGCCTGTCCGAATGGTGTCTGGAAACGACGGTCGAGTACGTCAAGGTCCGGCACCAGTTCGCCCGGCCGGTGGGCTCGTTCCAGGCGCTCAAGCACCGCATGGCCGACATGTGGGTGGACCTCACCCAGGCCCGCGCGGTGGCTCGCTACGCGGCGGGGTGTGTTGCCGACAATGACGCCGATCTACCCGTCGCGACCAGCCTGGCGCAGGCCTTCTGCTCTCCGTTCGCGGTCAAGATGGCCGAGGAGTGCGTGCAGCTGCACGGCGGGATCGGGTTCACCTGGGAGCACCCGGCGCACCTGTTCCTCAAGCGGGCCAAAGCGGACTCGATCGCGTTTGGTACGGCGGACCGGCACCGTCAGGCTCTGGCCTCGCTGGTGGACCTTAGTTTGTGAGCACATCGGCGGCCGTTCCACCCGGACCTTCCCCGGTCCGGGTGGATGGCCGTGCCGCGCGGGCGCAGCGGACCCGGCGGGCCATGGTGGACGCCCTGCTGGCGCTGATCGCCGAGGGCGACCTGCTGGCGAGTCCGGAGCGCATCGTCGAACGGGCGGGTGTCTCGCTTCGTACATTGTGGACGAACTTCAAGGACCTCGAAGGTCTCTACGCCGCGGTCGACCAGCGCCTGCTCGAGCTCCTGCGCGAGGCGCATCAGGCAATCCCGATGAACCTGACGCTGCCCGGGCGGATCCGTGCCTTCTGCGAGCAGCGCGGCCGGTTACTCGAACTGGCCGCACCGGCCACCCGCGCATCGCAGTTGCGCCTGCCGTACTCCGCTCAGCTGCGCCGTAACAGGCAGGCTCATCATCGTCGCAGCTGCGAGGAACTCGCGTCGGTTTTCGCGCCCGAGCTGGACCCGTTGTCGCCGACCGACCGGGAACGCGTGGTGGGCGACCTCGCGGTCAACACCAGTCACGCGGCCTGGTTGCTACTTCGCGATGAGCTGTCGATGACCCGGCAGGCGGCGACCGACGTGCTGATCTGGTCGGTTACCGCGCTGCTGAAGCGCGTCCGGCTGTTACCCGCGAGCCGCTCGCTGCGTATGTTCGCTCGTCGACTCCAGGGCCGACAGCTCAGCCAGGTTGACGCCGGAACTAGAAGTAGACCCGGGAGACGATTTCCCCGACGCAGCACGGCTTGTCGCCGCCTTCGCGTTCGATCGTGACCTCGTTGATCACCTGCACGCCGCCCGTCACGTCCTCCACCGACATGAGCTTGACGCCGGCGCGGACCTTGCTGCCGGTCGGCACCGGGGCCGGGAATCGTACCTTGTTGGAGCCGTAGTTGACGCCCATCCTGGCACCGTCCACTCGCGACACCTCGCTGGCCAGCATCGGGACCAGGGACAGGGTCAGGTAGCCGTGGGCGACGGTGGTGCCGAACGGACCGAGTGCCGCCTTCTCCGGGTCGACGTGGATCCACTGGTGATCGCCGGTGGCCTCGGCGAAGAGGTTGATCTGCTCCTGGGTCACCACGTGCCAATCGCTGTACCCGAGGTGTTCGCCGACCGCTGCCCGCAGCGCATCCGCTGACTCGAAGACCCTCATCACTCCGCCTCTTTCCTATCCGCCGCGACCAGTCTAGGTTTTGTGATCCGCGAGTCAACGAGTCCGTGGCTTCGACACCGCACGACCGGGCACCTTGGTGAGCTCCTTGAACTGTCGCTCCAGCCCGTTCACCAGAGTCTCGAGGCCGAGCTCGAAGGCTCCCTCGTCCACCTGGCGCTGATGCTCCCGAAGCCGGTGCGCGTTGCCGAGATGTGGGTAGCGCTCGGAGTAGAACTCGGGGTCATCGACGAATCCGGAGGCAAACGACCCCACGGTCGAGCCGGCGACGAGGTACCGCATCAGAGCTCCGATCCGGGTGGCGTAACTGGGCGGCCAACCGGCGTCGACCAGTCCGCCGTACACGGCATCGGCAAGGCCGAGCGCGGCCGGCCGCCGGCCCGGTCCGCGAGCAAGAAAGGGCACGATGTTGGGGTGCGCGGCCAGCGCCGCGCGGTAGCCGCGGGCCCAGCGGCGCAGCGCATCGGGCCAGGGGTCGCGGCCGAACATGGCGATGTCCACCTGGGCGATGATGGCGTCCCCGACCGCGTCGAGGATCTCCTCCTTGGTGGCGAAGTGGTTGTAGAGCGACGGAGCCCGTACGTCCAGGTCGGCGGCGAGGCGCCGGGTGGAGAGCGCGTCGAGTCCGTCGCTGTCGATGATCGCGGTGGCAACCTCGACGATGCGCTGGCGGGTCAGGAGGACCTGGCGGGGCCTCACCATGCGGTTCCTCCTTGTGTCGTGCTTGTGTCGTGACTTGGTCGCGGTCCTTGTCACGGGTACTTCGCGGGCTTTACCGCCAGGAGGGTAGCGGCTACCGTGTCAGGACCAAAACTAACAGCGCTAGTTTAAGGTTGAGCAGGTGGACTTCGCCCTCTCCGACGAGCAGTCGGCACTCAGGAGTGTGACGGCTGCGTTCGTCGATCGCGAGATCATGCCATACGCCGCGGCCTGGGACCGGGCCGAGCACGTCGACCTCTCCATCGTGGACAAGCTGGCCGAGCTTGGCATCCTCGGCATGACCATTCCCGCGGAGTACGGCGGCGTCGGCGGCGACCACGTGTCGTACTGCATCGCCATGGAGGAACTCGGGCGCGGCGACTCGTCGGTCCGGGGGATCGTGTCCGTCTCGCTGGGACTCGTGGCGAAGACCATCATTAGCCACGGTACGCAGGCGCAGAAACAGGAGTGGCTTCCCCAGCTCTGCTCGGGTCGGGCGCTGGGCTGCTTCGGCCTCACCGAGCCGGGATCGGGGTCCGACGCCGGGTCATTGTCGACCCGGGCCGAGCCGAAGGACGGTGGCTGGGTGCTCAGTGGCTCGAAGATGTTCATCACCAACGGCACCTGGGCGAAGGTAGCCATCATCTTCGCCCGCACGGGCGGACCAGGTCCGCGAGGTATCACCGCCTTCCTGGTGCCGACTGACCGACCGGGTTTCGCGGTCAGGGAGATCAAGGGCAAGCTCGGACTGCGTGGTCAGGCCACCGCCGAGCTGACCCTCGACGCGGTGGAGATACCCGACGAGTTTCGCCTCGGCGAGGAGGGAAGCGGATTCGCCATAGCCATGTCCACTCTGGACAAGGGACGGATGTCGCTGGCCGCTGGCTGCGTCGGCATCGGCCAGGGCTGTCTGAACGCCGCCGTTGAGTACTCGCGGGAGCGAACCCAGTTCGGCCGGCCGATCGCGTCGTTCCAGCTGGTGCAGCAGCTCATCGCCGACATAGCGGTCGAGACCCAGGCGGCTCGGCTGCTGGTCTGGCGGGTGGCTGACCTGCTTGACCGGCGCGAGCCATTCGCCACCGAGGCTTCGATCGCCAAGTTGTACGCCAGTGAGATGGCGGTTCGGGCGGCAAACAACGCGCTGCAGGTGTTCGGCGGATACGGGTACATCGATGACTTCGTCGTCGGCAAGTACCTCCGCGACGCCCGGGTGACCACGGTGTACGAAGGCACCAGCCAGATCCAACGCCTCATCATCGGCCGGCATCTGACCGGCGTGAATGCGTTGGTTTGACCCCTTCCCGGGGTACTCGACCGGGTCTCCGGAAGCCGGGCGTTGTGGTTAGGAAACTTAACAGTAAGATGGCCCCGTGGAACTTGATCCGATCTCGATGATCGTACCGGCTGCGGCGTTGGCAACTCCCGGTGAAGGCGCGTTCGCGCTGGATGGCAAGCCCGCGGTCACGGGTGACGACGGGGCAGCAGCGGTGGCGCAGTACCTCGCCTCCGCCCTCGGCCTGTCCGTGAGTCCGACCTCTGGCGCGATCCGGCTCGATCTCGGTGGCGACCGTGACCTTCTCGGTGACGAGGGCTACGAGTTGGCCGTCAACGCCGATGACGTACGGCTGACGGCCGCCACCTCGGCCGGGCTGTTCTGGGGCGCGCAGACGCTGCGCCAGCTCCATTCCGCCGCCGGCACCATCCCCGCGGGCCGGATCGTGGACCGGCCCCGGTTCGGGTACCGCGGCGTGATGCTCGATGTGGCCCGCCATTTCTTCCCGGTAGCCGACGTCAAGCGGCTGATCGACCTGGCCGCGATGCTCAAGCTCAACCATCTGCACCTGCATCTGACCGACGACCAGGGGTGGCGGATCGCCATTGATCAGTGGCCCCGGCTGACCGAGTACGGGAGCCGGACCGAGGTCGGTGACGGCCCCGGCGGGTACTACACCAAGGCCGACTATCGCGAGATCGTCTCCTACGCGGTGGACCGGTTCATCACGGTCGTACCCGAGGTCGATCTGCCTGGACACACCAACGCGGCCCTGGCGAGCTATCCGGAGCTCAACGCCGACGGCGTGGCGCCGGATCGGTACACCGGCATCGGGGTCGGTTTCAGCTCGCTCGCGGTGGCGAAGGAGATCACCTATCGGTTCCTGGACGAAGTCTTCGGTGAACTGGCCGCGCTCACACCGGGGCCGTACCTCCACATCGGCGGCGACGAGGCGAAGACGCTCGGCCCGGAGGACTACGCGCTCATCGTCGGCCGGGCGCAGGAGATCGTGGCCAGCCACGGCAAGACCGTCATTGGCTGGCACGAAATCGCGGCGGCCAAGCTCCTGCCGTCCACTGTGATCCAGTACTGGGGCGTCGCCGGCGATGACGGCGGCCTTGGCCCCGCGATCGCCGCTGGCAACCAGGTCATCATGTCCCCGGCCGACCGGACGTACCTCGACATGAAGTACGACGAGGACACGCCGTGGGGCCTTTCGTGGGCCGGCCACATCTCCACCGAGGCCTCCTACGACTGGGACCCGGCCACGTATCTGTCTGGTGTGGATGAAGCCGCTGTGCTCGGCGTTGAAAGTCCGCTGTGGACGGAGACGGTTAACACGATCGAGCAGGTCGAGTACCTCGTGATGCCTCGACTTGCGGTGACCGCGGAGATCGGTTGGGCGTCAGCAGACCGGCACGACTGGGTCGAGCTGCGCGAGCGCCTGGCAGCGCAGGACGCTGCATGGACCGCACTTGGGATCGGGTTCTATCGCGCACGCGAGGTGCCGTGGCCGGTCGGGGACTCCTGAGCTGCCCATACCGTCGCTCTGCGCCAGCGGGGTAGGGCTGCCCCTACCGTAGATCCGGCGGCTGGCCGGTTCGATCACCGCACCTGGTGGTCCGACGATCGGTTGCATGACGACAACTCTTCAGACGGCAACGTCGGCCGAGACCGCCGTTCCGCAATACTCCAAGGCCCGGGTGCTCGGTGTCTGGTGCGCCGCCGCGCTGCCCATGGGTGCCCTGGCCTGGGTCGTGGCCCCGGCCATCGCCGGCGATGGCCGGGACCTGGCCCCCGTTCTCATTGGCTGCCTGACCGCCGGCCTCGTCTGGCAGTTTGTGTTGATCTTGCTATTGAACGGGTTCTCGTTGCGCGGTCTGTGGCTGCAACGTCCCTCCACATCGGACGGGCGTCGCGGTGGTCGGCTGTGGCTGTGGGTGGTGCCATTCGTGCTCGGCTTCGGCGCCTTGCAGCTCGTGCCATTCGAGCTTCCGATCGCCCCGGGTCGAGACTTCGGCGCCTTCCTCGCCTCCGACGGTGGCCATGCACTGCTGCGCGGCAACTGGGGTCTTTTCGCGCTCATCGTAGTGATGTTGACGTTCAACACCGTGCTCGGCGAGGAGCTGTTGTTCCGTGGGCTCCTGCTGCCCCGGATGCGGGCTGCGTTCGGCCGGACCGACTGGGCGGCGAATGGCATCCTGATGGGCGCGTACCACCTGCACCAGCCGTGGTCGATCCCGACCAGCATGGTTGCGGGGCTGTTGATGGCCTACCCGACGAGGCGGTTTCGCAGCGCCTGGATGGGAATCATCGTCCACTCCACACAGAGTGTGTTCCTCACGATCATCATTTTCACTCTGGTGCTTGGGTAGCGCCAGGGCACCTCGTGGGCGTGAGCGCATCGTCGCCAAGCGGCATCGATACAGTTGTCGCATGCCTCGTCGGTGCCGAGTCGGTGTCCAGTTGCCCGAGGTCGAACGGCGGGTCGAGTGGCCGGAGTTGTTCTCGATGGCACGCACCGCGGAGGCGGTCGGATTCGACTCGCTCTGGCTGGGTGATCACCTTCTCTACGACCTACCCAACGGCGTCACCCGGGGACCGTGGGAGGTGTGGACGTCGCTGGCCGCGCTCGCAGCCGTCACCGACCGCGTCGAGCTCGGACCACTCGTCGCGTCAACGAGCTTCCATGCGCCGGCGATGCTTGCCAAGCAGGCGGCGACTGTTGACGCCATCTCGGGCGGGCGGCTGGTTCTCGGCCTCGGCGCGGGCTGGAACGAGCGGGAGTTTGAGGCGTACGGGTTCCCGTACGAGAAGCGCGTCGCACGCTTCGAGGAGGCGTTCACGATCATCCGCTGCTTGCTTCGGGATGGCCGGATTGACTTTGACGGCGCCCACTACCGGGTGAAGGACTGTGTGCTCGACCCAGGGCCGTCGCGGCCGGGTGGCCCGCCGCTGATGCTCGGGTCCACCAGCCCGCGCATGATGCGGATCGGGCTACCGCATGTCGACGCATGGAACGTGTGGTGGAGCGACTACGGCAACACGCCCGACGGGTTCGCCGCCGTTCGCGACCGCGTCGAAAAGGCGATGACGCTGGCTGGTCGCGCGCCGGGTGAGGTCGCCGCCACCGCGGCAGTACTGGTCCAACTTCCCGGCGGAACTGGCCGCCTTATGGGCGACGGATACAACGCTGCGGTCCGACCGGTCCAGGGCAACCCGGCCGACATCGCCGGACACCTCGCAGCCATGGCGGACGCTGGGGCGACCCACCTTCAGCTTGTCGTGGATCCGATCACCGAGGCGTCCATCGAGCTACTTGGCGAAGCACTAGCCACATTGGACAGTCGTCGCTGAACGACTCGGCTGCCCCGAGAATGCTCAAGGAATGGCGAGGCTTGACGGCGACCGATGGTGCGACCGGCGATGGTACTTGGGGCCACCCGGATCGTTCATCTCGCCGCGGTAGATGCCGTGGCGAAGCTCGGAGGCGTACGCCTCGAGCTCGGGCATCCCCACCTCCCGGGCGAATGCGAGTTCCGCCTCCACGTCGTACGGGACGCGGACGAACTGCAATGAGAATGGCGCCTCTTCAGCCGAGCCGTAGACGCCTTCGATGATCACGTAGATCGGTGTGGGGTCGTCCATGCAGTTGCCGACGCTGCCGGTATTGAAGAGCGTGCGTTTCTGGCGGTCCACCTCGTAGTACGGGTCATGGGTATCGCCGTACCCGACAACGGTCGGTTCCGGGCCGTCGCCGGTTGACGCGGTGTTGGCGAACATCCCAAGGAACTCCTCCTCGTCGTGATCAAATCGAACTCGCCGATGCACGGTGGTAGGCGACGCATGGAACAGCCGGATCCGCCGCCCGCTCATCACGAAGTCGTGGCTGAACCGCAGGCCGCGCAGCCACCCGCCCTGCCCGTCAGAGAGCTGTTTGAGCCACCAGGTCAGCGCCTCGTTGTCGAATTCGCGGTCCGGGTCGGGCAGGAAGTCGTCCCAGTTGCCGAGGATGTTGACCTCGCAGCGCTCACGGCATAGGTCGATCACCTCGCGACCGCGCGGCCCCTTGCCGACGTAGTCGCCGAGATTGAAGATCCGCGAGATCCCACGAGCATCGATGTCCGCCAGTACCGCCTCGAGTGCGGTGAGGTTGCCGTGTACGTCGGAGATGAGGGCGATGCGTTGGAGGGAGCGGCGGCTTGTCGCGTCGTCGTGGATCACCGCCAGATCTTATTGCGCTTCCCGAATGCGTCCGAGCCGGCCGTTCCCATCCGACTGCTCCGCGGGTGACTCGGGCGAGACCATAGGAGCTGAGAGGCGAGATTTGATTGCACACATAGCAATGTCAGCATAGATTGGTGGCGATGAGTCACGACGACTCCGAGATAGCGCACCGGCACGGCCGTGTCGGTACCGACGCTGACCGCCGCTGGCTCGGCGCGGCGCTGGGGCTCATCCTCGCGCTCATGGCCGGCGAGGCGGTCGTCGGCGTGCTCGCCAACTCGCTCGCGCTCCTCTCCGACGCTGCCCACCTGCTGACCGACGCCGCCGCCCTCGTGCTTGCGCTGGTCGCACTCAGGCTGGCCCGTCGACCGCCTGGCGGGGGCTACACGTACGGCTTGAAACGCGCTGAGATCCTCTCCGCCCAGGCCAACGGGATCACCCTGCTCCTGCTCGCGGTCTGGTTGGCGTACGAGGCGGTGCGGCGGCTGCTGGATCCGCCCCCTGTGTCCGGCCTGGCGGTGCTCATCACGGCGCTGGTCGGTGTCGCGGTCAACCTCGTCGCGACCTGGTGTGTCCGGCGGGCCGATCGGCGAAGTCTGAACATCCGCGGCGCGTACCTGCACCTGCTGACCGACCTGGCCGCCTTCATCGCCACCGCGGTGGCCGGTCTGGTCGTGCTGCTGACCGGATTCGCCCGGGCCGACGCGATCGCGTCCCTGGTGGTGGTGGCGCTGATGATCCATGCCGGGGTCGGGTTGGTCCGGGACAGCGGTCGGATCCTGCTCGAGGCCGCGCCGGCCGGGTTGGATCCGCCTCGCATCGGCACCGAGATGGCCGCGCACCCGGGCGTGGCCGAGGTGCACGACCTGCACGTGTGGGAGATCAGCTCGGGTTCGACGGCGCTGTCGGCGCATGTGCTGGTCGCGCCCGCACTCGACTGCCACCAGGTCCGTAGTGATCTTGAACGGATGGTGCAGGAGAAATACGAGATCACCCACACCACGTTGCAGGTCGATCACGCCCAACCGTCTGTGCTTCGGATCGGCAGGAGCGACTAATCTGGCGCGCGATGGCCCCCCCCGCCAAGGTTGCCCCGCACGTGCTCGTCGTCGACGACGACGAGCCGATCGCGGCCGCGTTACGGCGGGCGCTGGAGTACGAAGGGCTACGGGTCAGCGTCGCCCGGGATGGCTTCGGCGCGCTCGAGCAGGCGCGCAAGGACGCGCCCGACCTGGTGGTGCTCGATCTGATGCTGCCCGGACTCGACGGTCTCACCGTGTGCGAGAAGCTGCGCGCGAACCGGGCAGACACGCTCGTACTCATGCTCACTGCCCGGGACGCCATGGCCGATCGGGTGCGCGGGCTCGACGCCGGAGCCGATGACTACCTGGTGAAGCCGTTCGCCTATGAAGAGCTTCTGGCCCGGGTACGAGCGCTGCTGCGGCGTCGGAACCCGCCTGCGCCTGACTCTCGAGTCAGCTTTTCCGACCTCGTGCTCGATCCGCTGGCCCGTGAGGTCCGCCGGGGTGAGCGGTTGCTCGATCTGACCGCACTCGAGTTCGACCTGCTGGCGTATTTTCTCGCCCACCCGCGCCAGGTGCTCAGCCGGGCGCAACTGCTTGATGCGGTGTGGCGGCTTCCGGTTGCGACGGCGAGCAACGTGGTCGATGTGTACGTGGGGTACCTCCGAACCAAACTCGAGGCGGGCGACGAAACGCGCCTGCTGCACACGGTCCGCGGTGTCGGCTACGTGCTGCGGGCGCAGCCCTGATGTCCATCCGTACCCGGATCACCCTGGTCGGCGTGGGCATCGTGATGCTCGTGATCTGCTGCCTGTCCACGACCCTGTTCGCGCTCATCTCCCGCGGTCTGGACACCGACCGGGACACGGCACTGTCGGCTCGGGTGACTGAGCTCGCGGTCGGCTTGCAAGAGGCGGAAGCGGCGGCGTTCGCGCCGGCAACGGTGCTTGCCCAGATCGACCCACGGTCCAGTGTGGACATATTCACGATAGTGCTGGCGGCCGACGGCACCCCGTTGCAGTACACCGGGCGAGGTTGACGGGCAGCCGATTCGAATCCCAGCCGAGACGCTGGCCACGGCCCGCCGGGATGGCGCCGCGGCCGCGACGATCCCGGTCGCCGGCGGTCAGGCCGGTGAGGCGGTACGGGTCCAGGTGCGGCCATGGTCCCGGGCCGATCTCGGCCTGTCCGGGTACGTCGTGGCGGGGCAGACCAGTCGCAAGGTGTCCCAGGACCGGGCCGGGCTGGTGGTGCTGTTCACGGTGTCCGGGTTCATCACGTTCGTGGCGGCGGCGATCGCGGTGTGGGTAGCCACCGGCCGGGCGCTTCGGCCGCTTCGACAGATGGCGACCCTTGCCGACGAGGTGGGCCAGTCGGAGGACCTTGGCCGCCGCCTGCCGGCACAGTCCAAACAGGACGCTGTCGGCCGACTCAGCCAGAGCTTCAACGCCATGATGGACCGGTTGCAGGAGGCGTACGGACGGGTTGCGACCGCCCTAGCCGCGCAGCAGCGGTTCACCGCCGACGCCTCACACGAGCTACGTACGCCGCTGACCACGATCCGCAACAACGCTGAATTCCTGTTGCAGCACCCGGATGCGCGCGAGGCGGACCGCGTCGAGGCACTGCGCGACATCGCCGGCGAGTCGGTACGGATGAGCCGATTGATCGAGAATCTGCTGACGCTGGCGCGAGCTGATGGTGGCCTGCGACTGCGCCGGGAACCCGTCGACCTCGCCGGGATCGTCGAGCCGGTGTGCCGGCAGGCCTCTGCGCTGCACCCGACCCGGCGGATCGGTTTTGCGGCGACGCCGGCCCGGTCCGTCGCCGGTGACGTGGATCTGCTCACCCAGTTGTTGTGGATCCTGCTCGACAATGCGGTCAAGTTCACCGCCGACGATGGCCAGATCTGGGTGGCAGTGACGCAGCGGGGGACCACGGTGCAGCTCACCGTGGCGGACGACGGCACCGGCCTGCCGCCAGGATCGGAGCTTCGTATCTTCGACCGGTTCTACCGGGCGGACCCCTCTCGCGCCGGCGCCGGAGCCGGGCTCGGGCTCGCCATCGCGGAGTGGATCGTGCGCGAGCACGGGGGAGCGGTGGTGGCCGCCAACAATGACCGGGGCGGAGCGACCTTCTCGGTGGAACTGCCCGCGGCGCCACGTATCGACGAGCCCACCCTGGCCCTGGCCGCCCCCTGACGCTTGATCGCCGTCGGGCCTTCTCGGCGCGGCCCGGGACGGGTCGGATTGGTGCCCAGAGTGGCACTGCGGCCGGCGGACGGGTTGATTGGCGCCAGTTGCGGTGGAGCAGAGCTAGCGGTCAGCCGTGGCGGGGCCTGGGCGGTCGGTGGCCGGAGCGGGTACCCGGCTTGCGCTTGGCGTGAGTCCCGCCGGCTCGCTTCGCCCCGGCAGTGCGGGCGCCACCGTCTGTGGGCGGCATTGGCGCGGCCCTGCCGCCCTCACCATCGGGGAGTTGCTTTGCCTCGGCGGGTGGCTTGGGCTGGGCGGGTGGCTTGGGTTGGGCGGATGGCTTGGCCTGACCGGATGGCTTGGCCTGGACGGGGGCGGTTCGACGGGCCTTTGCTCCGGCGGCGACGGTGCGTGCGGCGTCGCTCGCCGTATGTACCGCGATCGCGGCGATCTCGGCCGCGGGCGTCGGGTTGGTGGTCGGATCGTCGTCGTGTAGCAGCGCGTCTGCCCGGGCGGCGCGGCGGCGCAGGTAGATCGTGGTGCCGACTCCGATCACGATGGCGGCGACCAGCGCGATCCAGGAGAAGTCCTTGAGGTACCTCTCGGCGGCGTGGCCGGCGAAGTAGATCGCGAACGCGGTGCCCGACGCCCAGACGATTCCGCCGCTGGCGTTGGCGATGAGGAACTTGCGGTACGGCACGTGCAGTGCACCGGCGAGCGGCCCGGCCAGGATGCGCAGCAGTGCCACGAACCGGCCGAAGAACACGGCCCACACGCCCCACTTGGCGAAGGTGCGTTCGGCGCGGGCGAGATGGCTCGGGCCGAAATGCTTGGGGAAGCGTCGGCCGAACTTCTCCAGCAGCGGACGACCGCCACGGCGGCCGATGGCATAACCAATGGAGTCGCCGATGATCGCGCCGATCGAGGCGGCGATCGCGACGCCCCAGATGTTGATGGTGCCGGTGGCGGCGAGCAACGACGCGCTGATCAGGGTGATCTCGCCCGGCAGGGGGATGCCCATGCTCTCCAGCAGGATGATCCCGCCGACCAGGAAAAAGATCGTCAGCGGATGGGAGACCCGCTAGCCAGGCGTCAATGCCGAGCATCGGGCCCTCCTCTCGGCGCTAGCGGCCGGGTGCCAATGTACGCAACCGAGTCCACCGGAAACACAGATCCAGGGGCCAACCGGCCCCTGGATCGTGGAACACGGGATCAGGCGGTCTCGAAGACGCCGGCGTCGACCAGGCGCTTCTCGGTGACGTCCCAACCATGGCTGGGGAACGCCTCGGCCAGCGCCGCAAACTCAACGCGCAGCTTCGGGCCGTGCCCGGCGGCCGCCAACACGCGGATCTCCTCGACGAATGCGTCGGAGTCGGTGCGCAGGTGGTTGGTCTTGCCGTTGGTCAGGTTCCGCACGTACGCGTTCTTGCCGCCGTTGAGTGGAATGACGTACTTGAACTCGCCGAGCACGCTCAGGGCGCCGCCAGTGGCCTGGCCGGCGCGGACGGACGCGCGCGCGGTCTTGGACGTGTTGCTTGCCATAGCGGACTCCTAAGGCACGATCGGGGGAGGGGGAGGATACGGACGTACAGGTCAGACCGACCGACGTCCGGCCCGTCGAGTGTAGCCGACTTGACGGCGCGTCGACCGACCGGATGTGGCGGACACCCCCTTCACCGGGCATCATGTGACGCATCAGGGTGAAAACTGCGCATCCTTTCCCCCGAGGAGGCGTTGATCGGTTAGCGCGCATTGATCGGTTATGACGGGACCGCCGTATCAACTGGATGAGGTCGTTGGGGAAGACGCACCTCACCTCAGGAGGTAAGGCCGTGCCCAGCCGTGGTGTTCTCTATGTGCACTCGGCCCCACTCGCCGTGGTACCCCACGTCGAGTGGGCGATTGCGCGCGTGCTCGGTTCACCAGTACGCCTGGACTGGTCGGCCCAGCCGATCGATCAGACCCGCCGCGCTGAGTGCAACTGGTCGGGCAAGCCTGGCACTGCCGCAGAGTTCGCCGCTGCGCTGCGCTGCTGGCCGATGATCCGGTTCGAAGTGACCGAGGAGCCCAGCCCCGGCTTCGACGGGGAACGGTTCATGCATGTACCAGGTCACGGTGTGTTCCGGGCCACGGTGAGTGTCACCGGAGACCTGATGATCACGGAGGACCAGGTCCGCAGCGTGCTGACCACCGCCCGGGGGACCGACGCGATCGCGCACGCACTGGACCGGTTGCTGGGCACGGCCTGGGACGACGAGCTGGAGCCGTACCGCCACGCCGGCGAGGGCGCATCCGCGACGAGGCTCACCCAGGTCAGTTGACGCGACGACGAGCCATCTCGGCGCGCATGTGTGATGGTTGACCGGTGCACGCTCGCCCCCGGCGTGCCGCCCGCGGGGCGGCGGCCCTCATCGCCCTTGGCGCGATGCTCGCCGTCGCCGCATGTACGTCCCCGGACGACGCGCCTCCGGGAGACCCAGTGAGCCCCGCACCACCCACGACGCCGACCGTGAGCCCGCGGGACCGGGCCGCGACCCTGGTGACCGCGCTGTCGAACGAGGAACTGGTTGGCCAGGTCCTGATGCCTTCGATCGGTCTGTCCGCGCCGGCGGAGCAGTCAGCGAAGCTGATCGCCGACTACCGCCTCGGCGGCGTGATCCTGATGGGTGACGTCGAGAACACCACCGCCGGCGGCACCGCGGCCCAGGTGCGGGCCCTCACCGACGCACTGCGGGCGGCGCGCCCGAGCATCGGGGGAGCCGCGGCCGAGCAGGTCGAGCTTCTCCTCGGTACCGACCAGGAGTACGGCTGGGTCACCCGGATCAAGTCGGGTCTGGTACAGCTGCCGAGCGCGATGACCTTCGGCGCCGCGGGTCGGCCCGAACTGACCGAGGCCGCCTGGAACGGCGCCGGGAAAGAGCTGTCCGCGGTCGGCATCAACGTCGACTTCGCGCCCGGACGCCGACGTGATCGGCCCGCCTGGCAACTACGTGATCGGATCCCGCTCGTACGGCGCCGACGCGGGTCTGGTCGGAGCGCAGGTCGCTGCGGCGGTCAGCGGACTGCAGTCCGCCGGGGTGGCAGCCGCCATGAAGCACTTTCCGGGCCATGGCAACACCACCGTGAACAGCCACGACGCGCTGCCGGTCCTGACCCAGAGCCGGGATGCTCTCGTCGGAACCGACCTGGTGCCGTTCCTGGCCGGCATCACGGCCGGCGCCGACATGGTCATGTCCGGGCACCTGGACGTTCAGGCGATCGACCCCGGGCTGCCGGCGAGCTTCTCCAGCAAGGTGCTGGTCGACCTCCTCCGCGGTGAACTCGGGTTCACCGGGGTTGTCGATCACCGATGCGCTCAACATGGAACCCGCGAAGCAGTGGCCTGCGGGCGAGGCCGCGGTACGGGCGATGCTCGCGGGCAACGACCTGCTGCTGATGCCTCCGGATCTCGCCCAGGCTCGGCAGGGACTGCTCGACGCGCTCGGCTCCGGTCGCCTGCCGCGCGAGCGCCTGGTCCAGGCAGTCACCCGGATCCTCACCCTGAAGTTCAAGCTCGGCGACGTCCCACGGCCCGACATGTCCATTGTAGACTCACCGGGGCATCGGGAGGCAGCCGCCGCGGTCGCGGCGGCCGCCGTAACGGTGCTCAGCGGACCCTGTGTCGGGCCGCTGGTCGCTGGTCCGGTTTGGGTTACCACATCGGAAGGCCGCGGCCAGCAGGGCCAGTGGTTGACCGACGCACTCACCCGGGCCGGGGTGACTGTGGTGTCGCAGGGTGGCTCGCGGGTGCACCTGGTCGGGTACGGCGACGGCACCGACGACCTTGCCCGAGGGGCCGCTGCGACCGTGGCGATGGACACGCCCTATGTGCTCGCGGCGGCGGACTCACCGGTTCGGGTGGCTACCTACTCCAGCACCCAGGTGGCGATGGAGGCGCTGGCGGCGGTCATCGCCGGTACCGCCCGGCCGACCGGGAAGTCGCCGGTGGTCGTCTCCGGACTACCCGCGACAGCCTGCTCGGCCTGACGGCAAACGGACTGTAACCCGGCCTCGCGACTGCGGGGCTCGCTGGCGCTCGCTCCTCGCGCTCGCGTGTAGCCTTCGCCAGGTGTCGCATCGGGCTTCGGGAACGCCACCGGAATCGGCCGGGCATCCCGCAGTACGGTGGGTGCCGCTGCTCGCCACGGTGCTGTTCGCGGCACTGATCCTGGTCCGAGCCGGCACGGCGCCACTGGACCTGGCCCGGTACGCGCTCTACGCCGGGCTGGCGGTGATCCTGCCCGGCACCCTGGTGTACCGGGCGCTGCGCGGGCGGCCGCGGACCCTGGTTGACGACCTGGCCATGGGCGCTGCGGTCGGGCTGGTGCTGGAGCTGGCCGGGTGGGCGCTCTTCTCGGTACTGGACCTTCGCCCGTACGTCTGGCTGTGGCCGCTGCTGGTCGTGCTCCCGTTCGTGGCGGTACCCGGGCTGCGCCGGCACTGGCGCGTACGTGGGTACGTCCGGGCGCCGCTGGCGTGGTCATGGGCCGTGGCCGGCGTCGTGTGCTTCTTCACCGCGTACCTCGCGGCGGTCTTCCTTGACCGCAACCCGATCATTCCGCCGTCCGACGCGACGCGGCAGTACCTCGACCTGTCCTATCAGCTGTCCCTCGCGGGGGAGGCCTCCCACGCCTTCCCACCCGGGCTGCCGCAGGTGGCCGGGGAGCCGCTGGCGTACCACTGGTTTGCCTATGCCCACATGGCGATGACCGGCATGGTGGGGCACATCGACCTACCGGTGGTGGCGCTGCGGCTGGCCATCCCGGCGCTGTGCGCGCTCGCGATTGTGCTGACCGCTGTGGTCGGCTGGCGGGTCAGCGGCCGGCCGTTGGTGGGCGCGGTCGCGGCGGCGCTGTTCTTCGCGGTCGGGGAGTTCAACTTCACCGACCCGGTCACGCTGCCGTTCGGCACCCAGGCCACGTTCGTCATCTGGCACGGCATGTCGATGATCTACGCCTGGGTGCTGGTGATCGCCCTCATCGCACCGCTCGCCGCCATCGCCCGACGTTCGTCCACTGTGGATACTGACGACCCTCGCGGCCCGGGTGACTACGGCACGGGTGGTGCGCTCGCGCTCACAGCGCTGCTGGTGCTCGGTAACAGCGGAGCCAAAGGCAGCTCGCTTCCGGTGGTGGGGCTGGCCCTGGCGATCGTCGCGGTGGTGCTGGCGGTGATCCGACGCCGGATCCCCTGGGCTCTGGTGGCGGCGGGACTCATCTGCTTCGCCGGCCAGCTCTTTGCCACTGTTGTGCTCTATGACTTCCAGACGTACGGCGTGGCGATCGGCCCGCTCAGCGGGCTCTCGCCATTCTGGGGCGCGAACCCGTCGGCGTTTGTGGTGGCCGGGGTGTGGGTTGCCTTCGGGCTGAACATGCTGCTGCGGCTGGCCGGGCTCGGCCCCCTGCTATGGCTGACCCGCGGACGCCTCGACCCCGCGCAGTGGCTGCTCGTTGCGGGCGCTGTCGCTGGTGTCCTGCTCTACCTGGTGCTGAGCCAGCCCGGCAGTGGGAACCAGTACTTTCTGCGCACCGGCTTCGCCTTCGGCGTGATCGGCTCGGCGTGGGGGTACGCGCTCGTGGTGGACCGGGCCCGACTCTCTACCCGGGGCGCGATCGTGTTGGGCGTTGGTACGGCCGGGTTCGCGGCTGTCCTCATTGGACTCCAGCTGGGCTATGCCGAATCGCCATCCGGTGCCGGGCCGATCGGACCGCTTGTGCCGCTGTTGAGCTGGGCTGGCTGGTTGGCCCTGGCGGGCCTGGCCCTGGGACTCTGGTGGGTGGTCGTTGGCCGATGGTTTCCCAGGCTCCGGGGTCGTGGGGCGGTGGTCGCCCTCACCGCGGTACTTGTGGCCGGCATTCCCGGGTTGGTGATGGACGGCGCGAAGTCGGTCGTGGCACCCAATGGAGGCGCCTATCCGACCATCGAGTTGCCGAAGTCCAGAGTGGATGCCGCTCGATGGGTGCGGGACCACAGCGATCCGGACGACATCGTGGCCACCAACGCGCACTGCATCTCCGGCGACGTGCCGCGGACGTGCGACTCCCGCTCGTTCTGGCTCAGCGCGTACGCCGAGCGCGCGGTGCTGGTGGAAGGCTGGGGATTCGCTCCCCGCTACGGCGGGGACGGCCTGCATCCGTTCTGGGATCCGGCGCTCCTGGCGCTCAACGAGCGGGCCTTCACCGCGCCGACCGAGGCCGACCTGGCCGAACTCCGCGACCGGCACGGCGTGCGCTGGCTCGTGGTGGACCGGGTCGTCAGCCTCGAAGCGCCAGCGCTTGCCGAGCTCGCCAACCGGGTCTACGAGAACGACCGGGTGGCCGTGTACCGCCTGAACTGACGCACCAAGATGATCGCGGAGCGTGAGGGCTACAGGGGGATGTTGCCGTGGGCGCCACGGGCCGCCGGGGCGGCGGCCAGGGCCTCGGCGATGCGGCGGCGGGTCTCCGCCGGCTTGATGACGGCATCGACAACGCCGATCTCCAGCGCCCGGTTGACCCCGCCGGCCTCCTTCATCTGCGCGTCGATGAGCTGCGCCCGCAGCTCCTCCCGCTGCTCCGCCGGAGCGGCGGCGAGCTTCTTGCGGTGCAGGATGTTCACGGCAGCGCTGGCGCCCATCACCGCCACCTCGGCGTTGGGCCAGGCGAACACGGCCGTGGCACCAAGCGACCGGGAGTTCATCGCGATGTACGCGCCGCCATACGCCTTGCGGGTCACGAGGGTGACCCGCGGCACCACGGCCTCCGAAAACGCATGCAGCAGCTTGGCCCCACGCCGCACCACGCCGTCCCATTCCTGGCCCAGGCCGGGCAGGTAGCCGGGCACGTCCACCATCACGACGAGCGGGACGCCGAGCGAGTCGCACATCCGGACGAAGCGCGCCGCCTTCTCTGCGGAGGAGGAGTCGAGGCAACCGCCCAGACGCAGCGGGTTATTCGCTATCACGCCGACCGTCCGGCCGGCGAAGCGACCCAGCGTGGTTACGATGTTCGGCGCCCACTTGGCGTGCAGTTCGACCCCGGGCTCGTCCAGCAGGGCCGAGACCACGGGCTTCACGTCGTACGCGCGGTTCTGTTCGGCGGGCATGAGCGCGGCGAGGTCGTGGCCCACTTCAGCTTCGCCGGTGTCGGCCGGGCTGATCCGGCCCTGGTGGCCGAGCAGCGACGCGAGCTTGCGGGCCGAGGCGAGCGCGGACTCATCGTCCTTTGTGGTCACGTGGACCACGCCGGAGCGGCGTCCGTGCGGCTCGGGGCCGCCGAGGCGTTCCATGTCGACCTGCTCGCCGGTGACGCTGCGGACCACCTCGGGGCCGGTGACGAAGATCCGCCCCGCACCGCCCATGATCACGATATCGGTGAGCGCCGGTCCGTACGCGGCGCCACCGGCCGCCGGCCCGAGCACGACAGAGATCTGTGGCACCCGCCCCGAGGCCCGGACCATGGCTGCGAAGACCTGGCCCACCGCGTCCAGCGCGACCACACCCTCGGCAAGACGTGCGCCGCCCGAATGCCAGATGCCGACCACCGGAACGCGCTCCCGCACCGCGAGGTCGATCGCCTCCACGATGTGCTGGCAGCCCTCGGTGCCCATCGCGCCGCCCATGCGGGTGGCGTCGGTTGCGAACGCGACCACCGGCGTGCCGTCGATCTGACCGCGGCCGCTGATCACACCGGAGTCGTCACGGCCCGAGATCGTACGCAGCGTGCCCCGGTCGAAGAGGGCCCTCAGGCGCACCTCCGGGTCGCGATAGTCGACCGCAGCCTCGTCAGTAGTGTCGGCAGTGATGGTCACGTAGTACCTCCGGTGTTGGGGTTCACGCGGGGCGGGTAAAGACGAGCGCGACGTTGTGGCCGCCGAAGCCGAACGAGTTGTTCAGCGCGGCCGGGATGTCCATGTGACGGGGCTTCTGAGCCACATCGAGGAGGCCATCCTCGGGATCGTCGAGATTGATCGTCGGTGGGACTACCCCATCGTGGATGGCAAGAATGGTCGCGATCGACTCCAATGCACCGGCTGCACCGAGCAAGTGGCCGGTCATCGACTTGGTCGCGGTGAGCACCGGGTGGTCGCCAATCACCGCGCGCAACCCGGCTACCTCGGCCATGTCGCCAGTCGGGGTCGAGGTCGCGTGCGCGTTGACATGGACGATGTCTGAACCGGTCAGCGCGGCGTCGTCGAGCGCCTTCTGCACCGCTCGGACGAAGCCTGCGCCCTCTGGGTGCGGCTGGACGATGTCGAACCCGTCGGAGGTGATGCCGGAGCCGGCGAGGCGGGCGTACACCCGGGCGCCGCGCGCGGCGGCGTGCTCGGCCCGCTCAAGAATGATGACCGCGGCGCCCTCACCCAGAACGAATCCATCGCGGCCTTTGTCCCACGGCCGGGAGGCCCGTTCGGGTTCGTCGTTGCGGGTGGACATCGCTCGCATTGACGAGAACCCGGCGATGGGCAATGGGTGGATGACCGCCTCGGTGCCGCCCGCGATGACGACGTCGGCGCGGCCGGAACGGATGATGTCCAGGCCGAGCGCGATGGCCTCGGCGCCGGTGGCGCAGGCACTTGCGACACAGTGGACGCCCGCCCGCGCGCTGAAATCGAGCCCGACGACGGCAGCCGGCCCGTTGGGCATGAGCATCGGAATCGTGTGCGGCGATACCCGCCGGGGCCCGCTCGCCTCCATGAGGTCGTCTTGGGCGAGGAGGGTCAGCGCTCCGCCGATCCCGGTACCGATGCTGACCGCGAGCCGCTCCGGGTCAACCCCGTCAGCGCCTGCGAGTCCGGCGTCGGCCCAGGCCTGTTGTGCGGCGATGAGTGCCACCGCCTCTGATCGGTCGAGCCGGCGCATCCGGACGCGGTCGATGACATCGGCCGGGTCCGCCGCGAGTTGCGCGGCAATCCGTACCGGCAGGCCGGCGGCCCACTCCTGGGTAAGTGGGGTCACGCCGGACTTTCCTGCGAGCATGGCGTCCCAAGTCGACGCGACATCCCCGCCGAGCGGGGTTGTCGCGCCGAGCCCGGTAACGACTACGTCTGAGCGAGTCACGGTGGTCCTGATGGGTCAGGCGTTCGCGGGTCAGGCGTTCGCGGTGATGAAGGTGACGGCGTCGCCGACTGTCTTCAAGTTCTGTACCTGGTCGTCCGGGATCTTGACGCCGAACTTCTCCTCGGCCGCGACCACGACCTCGACCATGGACAGCGAGTCGACGTCGAGGTCCTCGGTGAAGGATTTCTCCTCGGACACGTCGGCGGGGTTGACCCCAGCGACCTCCTCGAGGATCTCGGCGAGGCCGGCGGTGATCTCCTCACGGCTGCTCATGCGTTAGGTTCCCTTCTTGGTTTGATGCGGTCTTCGGTTCGGTTGTGTTGGTGCGCTGAGCGACGAGGTGTCGCCTTTACGGGCAGCGAATGACCTGCCCGGCATACGTGAGGCCGCCGCCGAAGCCGACCAGCAGCACCGGTGCGCCCGAGGGCACCTCCCGCCGCTCGACCAGCTTGGACAGGGCCAGCGGGATACTCGCGGCCGAGGTGTTCCCGGATTCCACGATGTCCTTGGCGATGACGGCGTTGGCCATGTTGAGCCGCTTCGCGATGCCATCGATGATGCGCGCGTTGGCCTGGTGGGCCACGAACGCGGCGATCTCACTCGGATCGACCCCGGCGCGTTCGCATGCCTGCAGGGCAACCGGCGCGATCGCGGTGGTGGCCCAGCGGAACACCGCCTGGCCTTCCTGCCAGATGTACGGCCGCCACCCCTCGATCTTGATGGTGTCCTTCTTGTCCGGAGCAGAGCCCCAGACGACCGGTCCGACGCCGGCCGCCTCGCCGTCAGCGACGGCCGTCACCACCGCTGCTCCGGCTCCGTCGCCGAAGATGATGGACGTCGACCGATCGGTCCAGTCGACGAGGTCCGAGAGCTTCTCGGCACCCACGACGATGGCGTTGCGGGTCGCACCGGCCCGAATCGCATGGTCAGCGGTGGCCAGCGCGTACGAGAATCCCGAGCACGCGGTGTTGACGTCGAGTGCGGCAGGCGCGTTGATGCCGAGGTAGGCCGCCACGCGGGTGGCCACGTTCGGGCATCTGTCCACAGAGGAGCACGTCGCGACGATCACCATGTCGATGTCGGACGCGGATAGGCCGGAGCTGGCGAGTGCCTTCTCGGCGGCCGCGCTGGCCATGTCCGCCACGGTCTCGTCCGCGGCCGCGATCCGCCGTTCCGCGATGCCGACCCGGTCGCGGATCCACGCGTCGTTGGTATCGACCATCTGCGCGAGGTCGTCGTTGGTAAGTACCCGCGACGGCTGGTAGTGGCCAAGGCTGAGTATGCGCGAGCCACTCATTGATTTCCTCCGATGCGGGCGAGGGGTTGGCCCGGACTGACCGGGTCGTCATGGTGGGCCAGCCACTCGACCAGCAGACCGGAGTCGTGCGCGGTCACCTCGGCGTTGCCCTGGCGGGTGATGATGTGGCCGAGCACCTGGCCCGCCTTGATCCGGGTGCCCTCGGCGAGGTCCGGCAGCGGCTCGAACATGCCGCCGACCGTCGCCACCGCCAGCACGAAACCCATCGTAGGCTCGTGGCTGGGCGCCATGCCGTGGCGGGAGACGAGGTCTCGAGCGGCGGCGAGGTCGTCCGGTGTGTTCACCGTGACGATCTCGAGGCCCTTGAGTTCCCGCTTGGCCAGCCCCGCCAGGGTGCCGGCCGGCGGCAGCTCGATGATGCCGGTCACGCCGAGGTCGGCCAGTGTGCGCAGGCACAGATCCCAGCGCACCGGGGCCGTCACCTGCGCGACGAGCCTGGCGAGCATGGTGGCGCCGTCGCCGATGCCGGCACCGTCCGCATTGGACAGTAGGATGCGCCGCGGGGTGGACGGGGTGATACCGCCGGCGAGCGCGGCGAGCGCCTTCTCCGCCGGGGCCATGTACGGGGTGTGGAAGGCGCCAGCGACCTGAAGCGCGATCACGCGGGCATTCTCCGGCGGCGACGCGGCGAACTTCTCCAATGCCGCGAGCGACCCGGCGGCCACGATCTGGCCGGCGCCGTTGCGGTTGGCTGGGTACAGACCCGCGGCGTCGATGGCCGCGACGACACCATCAGGATCGCCGCCGAGTACCGCACTCATCCCGGTCGGCTCCAGCGCACACGCGGCGGCCATCTCCCGACCCCGGACGGCGGCGAAGGTGACCGCCGTCTCCGGGGTGAGCACGCCGGCCAGGGCGGCCGCGGCGATCTCGCCGACGCTGTGGCCGGCAACGACGCCGAGGTCGTTGGCGTTGAGATGCTCGGCGGCGACCAGGGCGGCCGAGACGAGCAGGGGCTGGGTCCGGGCGGTGTCGCGGATCTCGTCCGCATCCGCGCCGGTGCCCAGGTGGACCAGGTCGACGCCGGCCAGTGCGGACCACCAGCGCAGGCGCGCCTCGGTCCCCGGCAGGTCAAGCCAGGGAGCTAGGAAGCCGGGTTTCTGCGAGCCTTGCCCCGGTGCGAGAACTGCGAGCACGGCTCGACTGTCCCGGATACCGGCGGGTCAGTTCGCCGTTCTGGTCGACCAATCTCCACGACAAAAGTTGTTGAGATCCTACAAAACATTCAGGGCGATCGCTGCGCATGATCCCGTTCGTCGGCTGCGGGTGAGGCCCGGCGCCCGGCCGTTTGTGCTGGTCGACCTAGCTGTGGTGGGGCGGCGGCGGATGGCGCGGTGGGATCAAGGCGGCCCACCGTCAGCGCGATTCGCAACGTGAACATATCCCGCGGCAGCAGCGGGGACAGCCGGGTGACCTCGCCCACACGGCGCAGCCGGTAGCGCACCGTGTTCGGATGCACGTACAGCACCCGGGCCGCGCTTTCGAGCACACCGCCTGCGCTGACGAACGCGTCCAGGGTCTCCAGCAGCTCGCCTCCCGCCCGTACCAACGCTCCAAAGATGTCTTGGCGGAGCACCCGGCGCGCCTCGGAGTCGCCCGCCAGCGCCCGCTCGGGCAGTAGGTCGGCCGCCGACACCGGCCTCGGCGCAGCCGGCCAGGCCGGCGCCGCCCGGATAGCCGGCGAGGGCCGCACGGGCTGACTCGACGGCCTCATCGAGGGTGGGCACGCCCTGGCCGACCACGACCGGGCCGTCGCCGAAGGCCGCCGCCAACTTCTCCGTCGCGGCGAGCGGGTCCTCGGCGCCACCGAGGACGAGCACCAGGCGGGTGCCGTGAACCCCGCCGAGCACGTCCACGCCCATCCGGCGGGCAAGCCGGTGCACGGTGTGCAAGACGGCGGGCGCGTCACCGCCGGGGGAGCGACCCACGGCGACCGCGACCGGGCTGCGTTCGTCCCAGCCCAGCGCGGCGGCCCGGCTGGCAAGCTCATCGGGCGCATCGCCACGCAGCAGCGCATCGACCAGCTGCGCCTGCAGGCGCGCATCCCAGGTGCCGCGGGACTCGGCCGCACGGGCGTACACGCGCGCCGCGCTGAAGGCCACCTCGCGGGAGAACCGGAGGATCGCCTCACCTACCTCCTGCTCCTGGCCAGCGGCGGAGAGCCGGGCGACCTGCTCCTCCACCACGTCGATGGTGACCTTGATCAGCTGGACCGTGTGTTGCAGGCTGATCGAGCGAGCCAGAGTGCGCGGAGCCGCGTCGAAGATTTCGTCGGCGAGCTCATGCGGCCGCTGCTTGTCCGGCTCCCGCAGCCAGGCGACGAACGAGGCGACGCCGGCCTGGGCCACCAGAGTCACCCAGGAGCGTTGATCCGCGGGCAGGCCGCGGAACCACGGCAACACATCGTCCATCCGGGCCACGCTGGCGGTGGCGAGGGCGCCCGTGGCGCGTTCGATCGCGCGGATGCTGTCATCGATCCCCTCGCCGCTCATCTGTGTTGCCCTCCTCTTGGCATCAGACTGTCACACGACAAATCATGCGATTGACGTCAGCGCGTCGCGCGGTGGCGGATACCGTCGGATGGTGGCCCAACCCGAGCGGAAAGAGCGGCGGTCCGGACTCCGGACCGAGCGGCCTCGGCACAGCGTGGCCGGGCTGCGACAGCGAATCGACAGCCTCCGCGCGGCCGGCCCGGTGGATGACGCGCTGGTCGCCGGAATGCTTACTGTCGATGTGGCCGACGCATACCGGACCCTGCTGCTGGCGCGGGACCGAGCCGCCGCCCGGCTGCACGCGGTGTTCGGTTGGAGTCTTTACGCCCTGGCCCGGGTCATCTACGGCGACGGGTCGCACGCTCACCGGGTGCTCGCCGCAGTCACACAGTCCACTCCCGACAGCGGGTTCCGGGCGGCGAGCAGCGCATCCGACGCGGAGGTGGCCGAGGCCGACCTGCGTGATGCACAGGCGGAGGTCGAGGAGCTTCGCGGCCTGCTCACGGACGCGCGCCGGCTCTCCGCCGCACACATCCGGGGTGCACCGAACCCGTCGACCGGGCGGCCGGAGTTCGGCCTTCCAGCGCAGCCATTGACGCGGCTGCGGGCGATCGCGGAGCAGCAGAGCCTCGTCGAGTCGTACCGGATCTGGCTCATCGCCTTGCGCAACCAGGCCGCCGCGTCGTTGGTGGAGCATGCCGGATGGCCGGTGCCTGAGGTCGCGTCGCTGGCCCGAACCACGCCCGACCAAGTGCTTGCGGCCCGGCCGGCCGTGTCGACCCTGCACGTCACGTACGCCGATCCGGGCACGGTCGTGGAGCTCGGCGACATCATCGACTCGTTGAACGGGCGTCTCTACTCACTGGGAGAGTTGCGGGCCGAGGCGATCCGGACCCTGCTCCGGTCCGGCACGCCAAGCTCGACGGTGGCGGCCTACGGCCAGATACCACCATCCGAAGTGGAGGCACTGCGCCCGGCACCCGGCCCACGCATCGTGAACCCGTGGCTCGAGGACCTCACGGTGCCGGCCCGCCGATCGGATGCTCGACGACGCACCCGAGCCCACCGCGCGGGGCACGGCCGCCGCACGTGACGGCTCGCGCGGCGTGTCGGGCCTACCGCCCATCGTCGGATCCGATATCCATTTCAGCCTGTGATATCGGCGAATGCCTCGATCGGCTTTCATCAACCCCGCGCTGCCGGCAGGCATGCTGGTAGCCGTCGGCATGATCTCGGCGACAGTGGGATCGGCGGGCCGGCGATATCGCGGGCTGACATTGATATCGCTACATCGCCATCCGGTCCCGAGGCGACCCGCCGTGTGACCGGACCAGCAGGCCAGCTCGTTAGGAATCGGCCCCGGCGGTGGCCTCGGGCCGAACCCCGTCCCGGATCGTGCGCAGGCTGATCAGCAGCGCCTCGAGATCGTCCTCGCTCAGCTGGCTGGTGAACCACTTCTCCACCAGGTCAAGGTGTCCGGGCAGGACCGCGTCGAGTCGGGCGAGTCCGGCCCTGGTGATGGCCGCAAGCGACCCGCGACGGTCGGTCGGGCAGGCCCGGCGCTCCACCAGATGGTCGCGTTCGAGCCGGTCCACGACCCTGGTGATCCCGCTCGTGGTCAACAGCGTCTGCGCGGCGAGGTCGCTCATCCGCAACGCCTGACCGGGAGTCCGGGCGATGCGGACCAGTACCTCGAACTCCGCCGGCGCCAGGTCATGCTCGGCGTACTGGACCGCAAGCTTCGCGTTGAGCCCGCCGACAGTTTCGATCAGGAGACCGATCGCGGTGATCCGCGGGTCGTCCAGGCGCGAGTCGACATGGCGCCCATCGACCTGCCCTTGGGCCGGTCGGGTGCGCGCACGTGCGGTCATCCCGACATTGTATGCATATGTGCGGACAGAGCTATTGTGAGGACAACTAAGCGTTCAGGCGGCAACCGTCTCGGCATACCGCCCCGCCCCGGCGTCGATCCGCGCCAACGTCAGATCGCGGCCGAGCACTTCGAGTGACTCGAAGAGGGGCAGCCCGACACCGCGTCCCGTCACCGCCGCACGGATCGGCGCCTGTGCCTTACCCAACTTGAGTCCCCGGGTCAGCCCGACGGACTCCACAGTGGACTTGAGCGACTCGGCATCCCATGTGGACAGTCCGCGCAATGCGTCCGCAGCGGCGGCGAGCATCTCGCCCGCGCCGTCCTTGGTCGCCTTCTCCCACGCGGACTCGTCGCGCACCGGCTCCGGCAGGAACAGGAAGTCGACCAGCGCCACGATCTCGCTCAGCACCGCGACCCGCGTCTGCGCCAGCGGGGCGACGGCGGCGAACAGGGCCGGGTCGTACTGCTCCGGCGTCCACGTCGCGACCCGCGCTCCGCCGACCTCGCCGGTGAGCCACGGTGCGCACGCGTCGATGAACTCCACAGTGGAAAGGGCGCGAATGTACTCGCCATTGAAGGCGCGCAGCTTCTTCTCATCGAAGAAAGCGGGAGAGGAGTTGACCTGCTCCAGCCGGAACTCGTCCTCGATCACCTGCCACGGCACGATCTCCCGGTCGCCGCTGGGTGCCCAGCCCAGCAGCATCAGGTAGTTGCGCATCGCGGCGGCCAGGTAGCCCTCGTCCCGGTACGCCTCCAACGCCACCTTGTCCCGCCGCTTGGACAGCTTCTGCCGCTTCTCGTTCACCACCACGGGCACATGCGCCCAGACCGGCGGGGTGTGGCCGAGCGCCTGCCAGAGCAGCTGCTGCTTGGGAGTGTTGGGCAGGTGTTCCTCGGCCCGGATCACGTGGCTGATCTTCATGGTGATGTCGTCGACCACGTTGGCGAGCAGGAACACGGCCGACCCGTCCGAGCGCGCGATCACGAAGTCCTCGATGGTGCGGTTGTCGAAGGTCGGGGTGCCCCGGATCAGGTCGACCACCACGGTTTGGCCCTCGTCCGGAGTACGGAACCGCAGCGCCGTCTTCTCCCCGGGCGGCAGTCCCCGGTCCCGGCAGAACCCGTCGTAACCCCGCACCTGCTCGCCGGGCGTCGCCCGCAATGCGACATCGTCTCGACTGCAGTCGCAGTAGTACGCCTTTCCCGCGAGATAGAGCTCAGCGGTGGCGGCGGTGTGGGCCTCGGCATAGGCGGACTGGAACAGCGGTCCTTCGTACGACCCGCGGGTGATGCCGATCCAGTCCAGGGCGCTGAGGATGCCCTCCACCCATTCGGGTCGATTGCGGGAGGTGTCGGTGTCCTCGACCCGTAGCACAAACTCGCCCCCGTGCTGGCGGGCGAAGACCCAGTTCTGCAGGGCGGAGCGTGCCCCGCCGACATGGAACATTCCAGTGGGAGAAGGTGCAAACCGTACGCGTACCGTCACGAAGCCCAGCGTAGGGCCGCGCCTGTGGCTGCCGGCAAGCAGGTTTCGGAAACCGGCCTTGTCGGCCGCGACGCGGCGGGTTCGGCCGGTACGTCACGACGAGGCACCAAAATGCGCGAATCGGTCGAGCTAGTGGCGTGCACCCGTCAGAGCCACGCGGCCTGGCCGGCGGACCGGTTACTGTGAGCGCCGACCGGTCATGGTTGAGCAGTCAACCATGAGCCCGGTCCGTGATCTCCGTTCGCTACAGCTCCCGGTGGCACTGTCCCAACGGATCCTGCGCAGATATTCAGATATGAGGAGCCGACGTGGTACGGGGTGCAGCGATGATGGCCCGGCCTTCGCGGCTGACGTCGAGCGGGACATTCGGCTCGCCGCGTCGGCGCGTGCTCGGGACGCTGGTCAGCCTGGCCGCGGTCGCGGCTATGACTGCGTGCGGCGCCACCGGGTCGATCACGCGGTCGCAAGGCCCGGGCGGTTCGGAGTCAGCGCCGGCGGGCGCGCAGCTGAGCATCAGCCACCAGAAAGACGCGACGGGTGTCTCCCCGGGGCAACCGGTATCGGTGCAGGTAATCGACGGCACGCTCGACGAGGTCACCTTGGCCGAGGCCAACGGAACACCGATCACGGGCGAGTTCACCAACGGCAATGGGATGTGGCGAACGACTGAGGAGCTCGCCTACGACAAGTCCTACACGCTCACCGTCAAGGGCGTTGGTGAGGACGAGAAGACCGTCGAAGACGTGCGCTCGTTCACCACACTCAAGCCGACCAACCAGACGCTGCCGTACATCCGGGCCTTCCGGTGGAGCGGCCCGCTGCTCGACGGTGGCACGTTCGGTGTCGGGCAGCCGATCGTGATTCAGTTCGACGAAGCGATTCCAGACCGGGCCGCGACGGAGCGCGCGCTCCTGGTCGTTGCGGAACCCGCCACCGTCGGGGCGTGGCGGTGGATCTCCGACGAGGAGGTGCACTGGCGCCCGAAGGAGTACTGGAAGCCGTACACGAAGGTCACTGTGGAGGCCAACGTCTACGGCGTGCACCTGGGCAACGGCCTCTACGGGCAGGAGAGCTTCAAGGCGGCGTTCTCCATCGGCCAGTCGAAGATCGCGTACGTGGATTCGAACACCAAGCGCATGCAGATCTTCTTCGACGGCGTGGATGTCAGCAAGTCCGTCGAAGCGCACTTCAACGCCGGCCTGCCGCCCGGCGGCGACGCCAACTACGACCACGGCCCCGGATTGAAGGTCAGCCTGGGTCAGCCCGGTGCACGCGACGCGAGGGGCAACTGGGTCGACTTCCGGACCACGAGCGGCCCGCACGTCGTCATGGAGAAGCAGGACCCGGTCCGGATGCGTCCGAATCTCCCCAAGTCGGACCCGCTCTACTACGACGAACTCATCCCGAAGGCGGTGCGCATCTCTGGTGAGGGCGAGTACGTCCACTGGGCCGACTGGAGCGTCTACGACCAGGGCGTGAGGAACGTCTCGCATGGGTGCGTCAACCTCTCACCGAGCGACGCCAACTGGTTCTACAACAACTTCAGCTACGGCGATGTCGTCGAGATCAAGAACACCGGTCGGCAGATGGGTCTCATGGACGGTCTCGGCGACTGGAACCTTCCCTGGGAGGAGTGGCAGAAAGGCAGCGCCCTGTACCTCGGCTGAGCCTGGCACAGTGCCACTCACTCAGCGCAGTGGCACTCACTAGCGCAGGGCCAGTCAATACTAAAGTGCGCGAATCGGTCATGCTCGTGGCGGGCACCCGTCAGAGAACTACGGTCGTCAGACCGACCCGCTACTGTAGACGCCGATCGGGGTGCACGGTGGACGGTGTGTGAACGGGGAGACAGACGTGGTACGGCGAGGAGTGAACATGGCCCGGCCATCAAGCCTGACGTGCAGCGGAACCTTCGGCTCACGCCGCGTACGCGTGGTCGGGGCACTGTTGAGCCTGGTGGCCCTGGTGGCTGTCACCGCATGCGGCACGGGCTCGGATGCGCAGTGGCGACAGCCCGGCGGACCGAACGGTCCCGCAGCATCGGCTGCACAGCTGACCTTTAGCCATGAGAAGGACGCGACGAACGTGTCGCCGGGGCAGCCGGTGTCGGTCCAGGTGATTGATGGCGTTCTCGACACGGTCACGCTGTCGTCGGACGCCGGCGAGGTCAAGGGCGAGTTCGTGAATGACGCGCTGTGGCGAAGCGCGGAAGAGCTCGCGTACAGCAAGTCCTACACGCTGTCGGTCAAGAGCACTGGCGAGGACGGCAAAACTGTCGAGGATGTTCGCACCTTCAACACCGTCAATGTCCAGGCCGGCTACTACTGGAACGTCTCCCTCAATGCCAACACGTGGATGGTTCTCGACGGCGGCACGTTCGGCGTCGCGCAACCGATCGTCGCCAGGTTCGACGACTCGGTGGAAAAGGCTACGGCGGAGCGGACTCTTAGCGTTACCACCACACCCGCCGTCGAAGGCTCGTGGTCGTGGGTCACTGACCGGGAGGTGCACTGGCGACCGCAGAACTACTGGGCCCCCGGCACGAAGGTCACGGTCGAGGCGAAGATCCTCGGTGTCGACCTGACCACTCCCGACGGGCGGAAGCTCCATGGCCAGCAGAACAAGTCGGCATCGTTCACCATCGGTCAGTCCAAGATCGCTAAGATCGACGACAACACCAAGCAGATGCAGGTCTACATCGGCGGTGCCCTCGTGAAGACGATTCCGGTCAGTATGGGCAAGTCGACTCGCGATCAAGATATCAACGGCGTCTGGCACGACTGGCGTACCACGAGCGGCCCCCATGTCGTCACAGAGAAGCACAACCCCGTCAACAATGATGCCCAACCTGCCCTGTCCGCTCGAAGATCCCGGGTTCTCCCGGTTGCGATCCCGGGTTCTACAAGGTGGACATCGCCAATGCGGTGCGGATCTCCAACGACGGCATATACGTCCATTCACAGCCGGCAACGGTTTGGGCTCAGGGCTCGAGCAACCAATCTCACGGCTGCGTAAACGTCGCACCCGCAAACGCCGCTTGGTTCTACGAACAGTTCAGCGCGGGTGACGTGGTCGAGATCGCGAACACCGGCAAGCAGCTCCAGCTGACGGATGGGCTGGGCGACTGGACACTGTCCTGGGAGCAGTGGAAGAAGGCCAGTGCCCTCTACGTCGGCTGACGCAGCGTTGCACCATGGACCGAGCCGGCGCCGCCGCGGCGTCCCATACGCTGAGGAACCTTCGTTGACCCAGATAGACCTGAGTAACCGCACCCACGTCCCGGCCGCCTTCGACGAACGCACCACGCTCACCCAGTTCCTGCAGTACGTTCGCCTGACCGTGCACGCCAAATGTGTCGGGTTGTTCCAGTCGGACGCGACGAAGACACCGCTGCTCGGCTCGCCGGCCATGAGCGTCACCGGCCTGGTCAGCCACCTGCGCTGGGTCGAAGCCTTCTGGATCGACGTCATCTTCCTCGGCCAACCCAACCACTGGCCGGGCACGGACGACGACTCCGAGCTGCAGATGCGCCACGGACTCGAACGGCCACTGGCCGATCTACTCGACGAGTACGCCGCACAGGCGGCCCACACCGACGAGGTGGTGGCCGCCCGCGACTGGGACGCAGAATCGGTAGGCCAGAACGAGGTCACCGGCAAGCCGTTTGCGTTGCGGTACATCATCATGCACCTGATCGAGGAGACCGCCCGGCACAACGGCCACCTCGATGTCCTCCGCGAACTCGCCGACGGCGTGACCGGCGACTGACAACGCCGGTCTCACGATGTCGCGCCGGATGACTGGCTTGACGACGACGCGAATCAGCCCTAGATCGTTTGGTGGTGAAGTGCATGCGGTACGTGCGGCTGGGTGGCACGGGTCTGCAGGTGTCGAGGATCTGCCTCGGCATGATGTCCTACGGCGACCCCGAGAGCCGGAAATGGGCGCTCGACGAGGAGGGCGCGGAGCCGTTCGTGCGCCGGGCCGCCGAGGCCGGGATCAACTTCTTCGACACCGCGGACGGGTACTCCAACGGAGTCAGTGAGGAGATCACCGGCCGGCTGCTGGCGCGGGTCTTTGCGGCGCGTGAGGACTACGTGCTTGCGACCAAGGTCTTCTTCCCGATGGGCTCCGGACCCAACGACGGCGGACTGTCCCGCAAACACATCCTCGCCGGGATCGACGCCTCGCTGCGGCGCCTCGGCGTCGAGTACGTGGACCTCTACCAGATCCACCGGTGGGACCCGAACACTCCGATCGAGGAGACCATGGGCGCGTTGCACGACGTGGTCCGCGCCGGCAAGGCGCGCTACATCGGCGCGTCGAGCATGTACGCCTGGCAGTTCGCGAAGGCCCAACATGTGGCCGACACTCGGTTTGTCTCGATGCAGAACCACTACAACCTGGTGTACCGGGAAGAGGAGCGGGAGATGATCCCGTTCTGTCTCGACCAAGGGATCGGGGTCATCCCCTGGAGCCCGCTGGCCCGGGGATTCTTGACCGGCAACCGCACCCGCGACGGTCAGCGGCACACGCTACGCGCTTCGTCCGACCCGTTCAGTGATGCCCTGTACACGGATGCCGACTTCGACGTGGTGGACCAGCTCGCGTCAGTGGCACAGGGGCAGGGCCTGCCGCCGGCTCAGGTCGCGCTCGCCTGGCTGCTGAGCAAGCCGGGGGTGACGGCACCGATCGTCGGTGCCACCAAGCTCAGCCACCTCGATGACGCGGTGGCCGCCGTCGACGTGACCCTCTCCGACGACGAGATCAAGCGGCTCGAGCAGCCCTACCAGCCGCACCCCGTCCTCGGCCACGAGTGACGGCTCACTGTTAGGAAGGCGTCCCTCTTGCACGGAATCCGTTCGGAGGGCGTCCTTTCATACACCGAAGGTCAGGTGTCGCCGCCGGTCTCGCCGACCGGGGCGGAGCTCACGTCGTCGATGGCGTATTTGCGGGCGGCGTCCTCGGCCACCTTCAGCGGGAGCTCCCCGCGCAGCGCCAGCATGCGCAGCGTGGCCACCACGATCGTCTCCGCGTCCACGTGGAAGTGCCGGCGCAGCGCGTGCCGGGTGTCCGACCTGCCGAAGCCGTCGGTACCCAGCGATGTGTAGTCCCCCGGCACCCACCGGGCGATCAGGTCCGGCACCGCCCGCATGAAGTCCGACACCGCCACGACGGGACCGTCCGTGTTGCTGAGTACCCGGGTCACGTACGGCACGCGCGGTGCCTGGCCGGCGTGCATGAGATTCCACTCCTCGGTGATCACCGCGTCGCGGCGCAGCTCGGTCCAGGAGGTGGCCGACCACACGTCGGCGGCGACGCCCCAGTCCTGGGCGAGCAGGTGCTGCGCCTTGAGCGCCCACTGCATGCCGGTGCCGGAGGCGAGCAGCTGCGCCTTGGGTGCGCCGCCGATCGGCTCCACTGCCGGCGCCGGAGCGTAGCGGTAGAGCCCCTTGAGCAGTCCCTCAACGTCCACATCGGACGGTTCGGCCGGCTGGAGGATGGGCTCGTTGTAGACGGTGAGGTAATAGAAGACGTCCTCCGGAGTTCTCGCCGTACATCCGGTGCAGTGCGTTCTCGGTGATGTAGGCGAGCTCGAACCCGAACGCCGGGTCGTAGGCGACCACGGCCGGGTTGGTCGCCGCGATGAGGTGCGAGTGGCCGTCCTCGTGCTGCAGACCCTCACCGTTCAATGTGGTGCGTCCGGCCGTGGCACCCAGCAGGAAGCCGCGAGTCATCTGGTCGGCGGCCGCCCACAGCCCGTCGGCGGTGCGCTGGAACCCGAACATCGAGTAGAAGATGTACAGCGGGATCATCGGCTCGCCATGGGTTGCGTACGACGTTCCGGCCGCAGTGAACGACGCCACCGACCCGGCCTCGTTGATGCCCTCGTGCAGGATCTGGCCGGTGGTCGCCTCGCGATAGGACAGGAAGAGCTCCCGGTCCACCGGCGTGTACTGCTGCCCGTGCGGAGAGTAGATCTTCGCGGTCGGGAAGAGCGAGTCCATGCCGAACGTACGCGCCTCGTCGGGGATGATCGGCACCCAGCGCGGACCGATGTTCTTGTCCTTCATCAGGTCCTTGAGCAGCCGGACGAAGGCCATCGTTGTGGCGACCTTCTGCTTGCCCGAGCCCCGCTTGATGTCACCGAACGCCTCGGTGGGCGGGATCTGCAGCGGCTTCGCCGTGGAACTTGCGGGACGGCAGCGCGCCGCCCAGCGCCTCGCCGGCGCTCGCGCATGTACTTCATCTCGTCGGACTTCTCGCCCGGGTGGAAGTACGGCGGGCGGTACGGGTCGGCCTCCAGGGCCGAGTCCGGGATGTCCAGGTAGAGACGGTCCCGGAACGCCTTCAGGTCGTCGAGGGTGAGCTTCTTCATCTGGTGGGTGGCGTTGCGTGCCTCGAAGCTCGACCCGAGCGTCCAGCCCTTGATGGTCTTCGCCAGGATGACCGTCGGCTGTCCAGTGTGGTCAGTCGCCGCCTTGTACGCCGCGTACAGCTTGCGGTAGTCGTGCCCGCCCCGCTTGAGGTTCCAGATCTCGTCGTCGGAGAAGCCCCTCCACCATCTTGCGGGTGCGCGGGTCCCGACCGAAGAAGTGCTCCCGGACGTACGCGCCGGACTCTGCCTTGTACGTCTGGTAGTCGCCGTCGGGCGTGATGTTCATCAGGTTCACCAGCGCGCCGTCGGTGTCCGCGGCGAGGAGCGGATCCCATTCCCGGCCCCAGATCACCTTGATGACGTTCCAGCCGGCACCGCGGAAGAACGCCTCCAGCTCCTGGATCATCTTGCCGTTGCCGCGCACCGGGCCGTCCAGGCGCTGCAGGTTGCAGTTCACCACGAAGGTGAGGTTGTCCAGCTCCTCGCGGGCCGCCAGGCCGATCGCGCCCAAGGTCTCGGGCTCGTCCATCTCACCGTCACCGAGGTACGCCCATACGTGCTGATCGGCTGGTGTCCTTGATGCCTCGGTGCTGCAGGTATCGGTTGAACCGGGCCTGGTAGATCGCGTTGAGCCCGCCCAGTCCCATGGAGACGGTCGGGAACTCCCAGAAGTCCGGCATCAGCCGCGGGTGCGGGTACGACGGCAGGCCGCCGCCCTGGCCGGCGTGGGAGAGCTCCTGGCGGAACCCATCCAGCTGCGCCTCGGTGAGCCGACCCTCCATGAACGCGCGGGCGTACATGCCCGGCGACGCGTGGCCCTGGAAGTAGATGTGGTCTCCGCCGCCGGCGTGGTCACGGCCGCGGAAGAAGTGATTGAAGCCGACCTCGTACAGGCTGGCCGAACTGGCGTACGTGGAGATGTGTCCGCCGGCGCCGATGCCCGGGCGCTGCGCCCGGTGTACCAGGATGGCCGCGTTCCACCGGATGAAGGCGCGGATCCGCCGCTCGACGTGCTCGTCGCCCGGGAACCAGGGCTCCTGCTCCGGCGGGATGGTGTTGATGTAGTCGGTCGTGGTGAGCGGCGGCACGCCGACCTGCCGCTCACGAGCGCGCTCAAGCAGCCGCAGCATCACGTACCGGGCCCGCTGCCGGCCGCGCTCATCGATCACGCCATCGAGCGACTGGATCCACTCGAGCGTCTCTTCAGGATCGATGTCGGGTAGCTGGCTTGGCAGTCCGTCGCTGATTACTGGGCGCTTGCGGTCGCTCATATCGCTATCCTGCCCTCCGCCCGTCCCTTCCGTCACGCCAACCCGGGCCGTACGCGACGCTCAGCACATACCCGGCAGTAACTCTGGGCCGGTCCCAGTGGGAGGATCGTTCGCAAATGGACACCGAGGTCATTACGGTACGGACGGGCAGCCGGCCTGCGGTCGTGGACATTACTGCCGAGGCGGGCCGGTTCGTGGCCGGGCGCGGCGACGGGCTGCTGCACGTCTTCGTGCCGCACGCGACGGCTGGCGTGGCCATCATCGAGACCGGCGCCGGTTCCGATGACGACCTGCTCCGGGCCCTCGACGACGTGTTGCCGGCCGACGGCCGGTGGCAGCACCGACATGGCTCGGCCGGCCATGGTCGGGACCACGTCATGCCCGCGTTCGTCGCGCCGTACGCCACGCTTCCCGTTCTGGCCGGAGCCATCGCGCTGGGCACCTGGCAGTCGATCTGCCTGGTCGATCCCAACGGCGACAACCCGACTCGCCAGGTCCGGCTGTCCTTCCTGCCGGGATGACGCCCGGGAGCGCGCCGGGCGAGCGCCAGCGAGACCGCGCGCGGACGAGGCTGTAACGCGGCGTAGACAGGCGGCCGGAGATAATGATGGCCGTGACGACCCCCCAGGAGCTCGAGGAGCGATTCCGGACCGTCGTGGGTGGCCTGACCGCGCCGGAACAGCCGGGGGATCCGGCCCAACCCGTCCGCACGGGCAGCGCGCTCACCGGCGAGCAGGCGCTGCGGCTCTTCGATGCCCAGCTCACCAGCCGGCATCTCGATCTGGCCGCGCGCTGGCTGCGCAGCTTCGGCCAGGGCTTCTACACCATCGGGTCGGCCGGCCATGAGGGGAACGCGGCGGTGGCGGCGGCCGTACGGTCGTCCGATCCGGCGCTGCTTGCATTACCGCTCCGGCGGCTTCTACTGCGCCCGGGCCAACCAGGACGGCCCCGGTGACCCGATCCGGGATGTGTTGCGGGGCTTGGTCGCGGCGGCAACCGACCCGATCGCGGGCGGCCGGCACAAGGTCTTCGGCCATCCCGACCTTGGCCATCGTCCCGATGACCTCGACGATCGCCTCGCACCTGCCCCGGGCGGTCGGGCTCGGCTACGCGATCGAGCACGTCGCGGCGGGTCAAGCCCCGGTTCGCCGACCGGATCGCCGCGGCGACTGCCGCCAAGCGAATGGCCGGACGATGCGATCGTGGTGTGCTCCTTCGGCGACGCGTCGGTCAACCACGCGGTCGCCCAAGCCGCGTTCAACACCGCCGGCTGGTTCGACCACTCCGGCGAGAAGCTTCCGGTGCTCTTTGTCTGCGAGGACAACGGGATCGGGATCAGCGTCCGGTCACCGCAGGGCTGGGTGGCCGCGACGCTGCAGAGCCGTCCCGGGCTGCGGTACTCGAGCGCCGACGGCTGCGACCTGCCAGCCGCCTACGACGCGGCCGCGGCGGCGGCGGAGTGGGTGCGCCAGGAACGCCGCCCCGCCGTCCTGCACCTGAATCTGATCCGGCTGATGGGTCATGCCGGCGCCGATGCCGAGGTGGGCTATCGCAGCGCGGCCGAGCTCACCGCCGACCTGGACCGCGACCCGTTGGTGGCGACCGCGCGACTGGTGGTCGAGGCCGGCCTGCTCGCGCCCGACGCAGTACTGGCCCGGTACGAGGAGGTCGGCTGGGAGGTGCGCCGGGTCGCCGAGGAGGTGATCGGCGAGCCGAAGCTCGAGACTGCCGCCGCCGTGGTCGCTCCGCTTGCGCCACGCCGTCCGGTCCGGGTGGCCCGGGCCGTCTCGGCCGCCGCGGACGCTGCTCTCGGCCCGAGTCAGAGCGCCCGGCTCGAGGCGTTCGCGGGGCGACTGCCGGAGAAGGCGGGGCCGCTGACGCTGGCGCAGACCATCAACGCCACCCTCACCGACGCGCTCGTCACCAACCCGGCCGTGCACGTCTTCGGCGAGGACGTCGGGGTCAAGGGCGGCGTGTACGGGGTGACCAAGGGTTTGCGCGACCGTTTCGGGTCGGATCGGGTCTTCGACACCCTGCTCGACGAGACATCGATCCTCGGTCTGGCGCTCGGGTCGGGCCTGGGCGGACTGCTGCCCGTACCGGAGATCCAGTACCTCGCGTACCTGCACAACGCGGAGGACCAGCTGCGCGGCGAGGCCGCGACGCTGCAGTTCTTCTCCTCCGGCGCGTACCGCAACCCGATGGTGGTGCGCGTGGCCGGGCTGGCGTACCAGGAGGGGTTCGGCGGGCACTTCCACAACGACAATTCGGTCGCCGTGTTACGCGACATCCCCGGGCTGGTCGTAGCCGTACCCTCCGGACCGTCCGAGGCCGCGCCCATGCTTCGGACCTGCCTGGCCGCCGCCGAGGTGGACGGCAGCGTGTGCGTCTTCCTCGAGCCGATCGCGCTCTACCACACCCGCGACCTGCATGTGCCCGACGACAACGGGTGGCTCGCCGGCGTACGCCCCGCCCGAGGACTGGAGCCGGGATCACGTCTCGATCGGGCGGGCTCGGGTCTACGGCGACGGCGAACACCTGACGATCCTGACCTTCGGCAACGGCGTACGGATGTCCCTGCGCGTGGCCGCGCGGCTCGCCGAACGTGGGGTCGGGGTTCGGGTGGTCGACCTGCGCTGGCTGAACCCGCTGCCCACGGCCGATCTGGTCCGCGAGGCCGGGGCCACGGAGCGGGTTCTGATCGTGGATGAGACGCGCCGCAGCGGCGGCGTGGGCGAGGGTGTGCTGGCGGCGTTGGTCGACGCAGGGTACGTGGGCGCGGTACGACGGGTGTCCGCGATCGACTCCTACATACCGCTCGGAAACGCCGCCAAGCTCCTGCTCGTGTCCGAAGAGATGATCGAGCGGGGAGCCCACTCCCTCCTGGGCGCGTGAGGACGTAACCTCACAAGTATTCGGTGCGCCGCTTGCGCGCAGCGCTGCGAATGTGTGGACTACGCGCAAACGCATGCTCCGTCCGCTGTCGCGGACGGGGTCACACGAGACGGCAGGAGGGTATTCGACAGTGAGCGCGACCGCGGGCCAGGCCGACGGCGTACGTAGCCTGGCGGACCGGCTCGGGATCGAGTCGGGCATGGTCGTCATGGAGATCGGGTACGACGACGACGCGGACGAGGATCTCCGGGACATGCTGCTGGAAAGGGTAGGGGACTTCGTCGACGAGGACACCGACGAGGTCGTCGACACGGTGCTGCTGTGGTGGCGCGACGGCGACGGGGACCTTGTGGACACGTTGGTTGACGCGCTGAGCCCGCTCGCCGAGAACGGCGTGGTGTGGCTACTGACGCCGAAGGCGGGCCGCGATGGGCATGTGGAGCCGAGCGAGATCACCGAGTCTGCGCCGACTGCCGGCCTGCAACAGACCTCCACGATGAGCGTGGGTAAGGACTGGGGCGGCGCCCGCCTCGTTGCTCCCCGGGCGGCGCAGAAGAGGCGCTGACCCCCACTGTCGTGGCGCCCGGGCCAACGAGCCGCGGGCCACGCGCGAGCATGGCGAGCGCCCTCACCTCGGTCAGGTGCCGGCGCCGTCTGCGGACCACGCCCGGAACCGGGTGATGGTCGCGTCGAGCAGGTTCTCGGGACGGGGGGCGAACCCGCCGATGGCCACGCGCCCGGACGGGATCGTCCTGTCCGTCAAGGCGCCCTGCTCACGGCCATCGACGAAGACCGTCAAAATACTGCCGCGGGCCAGCAGACCCAGCACCACCTTCTTCGGGTCCATCGGCGGCCGGATCTGCGACATCCGGCTGCCGGTGCCGGGCGCGTCGGTGGCGAGCTTGTGCAACTCGACCGTGCCGTTGGCGCACACCGCGACGAAGTACCCGCGCGTACCGGTGCGGACCCACATCCCGCCGCAGCCCGCGGTGACCGACAGCTCGGCCTCGACGGCCCCGTCGGTGACCACGGTGTCCTTGACGAACTGCTGGGCGACGCACCCCGAGACGTCGAACTGTTGCCGCTGCACCCGGACCGTGCCCGGGCTCAGGTACGTGCAGTTACCGCCGTTCGTGGCCTCGCCTTCGACCACCGAGGCCCGCTGCTCGTCGTCGACGATCTTCCTCCAGCCACCGGGCAGCCAGGGTGGCGTGGCGGGGCGAACGTAGGTCTGTTGCTGCGTGCTCGGTGTAGCGGTCGCCCTGGGACCCAGGCCGATGTTCGTCAGCAGATCAGGCCGGAACCGCCACACCGCGGCGGCTGACGCGAGCAGCGCCAGCACCAGGACGACGGCCACTGCCGCGAGCCACCGGCCGCGCCGGCGTGGTCGTACCACGGCACCCGGATGATACCGCGGTGCCGCTCGCTCGTCCATCCACTGTGGAGTGACGCTCGGGGATGCGTAAGGCACGGGCATGGTCTGCGCTGGCACGTTGACGACCGGTGGACCCGGCAGAGCCGCCACGCCCGGGGCGAAGCTCGGTGCGCCGGCCGCCGCCGGCATGGGTAGGACCGGCGTGCGCAGCTCGCCCGCCACCGTGTCGACCGGCGCTCTGGCGGGGCTTGCACCGGGTGCCGGAGCCGCAACGGCCGACGCTGCGCGGGTGGTGCCCGAGCTGCCACTGGTCAGCCGCACGCTTCCCTCCGCCACCACCGTCTCGGGCTGGTCTATTGTGGACGGTACGACTCCGGTGGCCTCGCGGAGCAACTCCGCCACGAGCGGGATCCGGCTTGACCCGCCGACCAGGAGTAGCGCCGCGATGCGCTCTGGTTGCAGATTCGCATCGCGGATGACGTCCAGCGTCGTGGAGACGGTCCGCTCCAAGAGCGGTCGCGCAAGCGCGTCGAACTCCTCCCGACTGACTCGCGCTTCGAGCTCCAGCAGTGGAACCGGCACCGCGGCCGACGGTGCCCGGGACAGCATCTCCTTGGCCGCTCGAATGTCCTCGATGAGGTGCCGCCGGTGCCGCCGGTCGGCCGGAGTCTCCGGGTGCTCCAGCCGCTGCCACGCGTCCGGATCCTGTCCACGGTGGACGGTGGCCACGAACTCGAGCAGAGCCGCGTCGAGGTCGACGCCGCCGAGGTTGTCCAACCCCGCCATGGCCAGTACCCGGTAGCCGTCGTGAGCCGGGGTGACCGCGCTGGCGTCGAACGTCCCGCCGCCGAAGTCGTAGACGACCAGGGCCGACCCGGAGGGGATGGTGCGGCCGAGCACGGAGACGAAGTACCCGGCGGCGGCGACCGGCTCCGGCACCATGCGCCGGGTCCGGCAGGCCGGCCAGGCGGCAGGCGTCGGTCGAGCCGGGCCAGCCGGGCGCCGCTCCACCCCGCCGGGTGCGTCAGCGTGAGGTCGTCGATTCGGGTGCCGCTGACCCGGACCGCCTCGTCCTTCACCCGGCTCAGTACCGCCGCGATCATCGTGGTCACCGGTACCTCGGTTTCGCCCAGGGTGACCGAGTCGCGGTCGATGCGGCGCTTCGGGCTCGGCTCGAACCGCGCCGGGTCGAGGCGGGCCGCGTGCACGGCGTCGCGCCCGACCAGCAGCGTCCCGCCCGCCTCCGAGTAGACCGCGCTCGGCAGCAGGGGAGAGCCGTCGAAGAGCAGCGGGCGCACGCGACCGTCCGGCCAGCGCAGCACGGCGGTCGTGTGGGAGGTGCCGAAGTCGATGCCGAGCCGGTAGCTGTCCGTCGTGGCGCTCGCCATGGCCGGAGTCTAGGTGCCGGAGCGCCGCTGCGCTGTTATCGCGGCCGGCGTGAACGAAGGTGGCCGGTGTCACGTGACCGGTCGATCCCCGACCGTGCGATGCTCGGGTCGTCTGCTCGTCTGTTGGGGAGGATCAATGCCGATCGAGGCGGGCGCCGAAGCGCCGGATTTCACACTGAAGGACCAGAACGGCCAGGAAGTACGGCTGTCGTCGTTTCGTGGCGTGAAGAACGTACTGCTGGTCTTCTACCCATTGGCCTTCACCGGCACCTGCCAGGGTGAGCTCTGCTCGGTCCGGGACAACCTCAACGACTTCGCCAATGACGCCGTGCAGGTGCTGACCGTGAGCGTCGACTCCTCGCCGTCGCACAAGGTGTGGGCCGAGCGGGAGGGTTACCAGTTCCCGCTGCTCGCCGACTTCTGGCCGCACGGCGCGGTGGCCCAGGCGTACGGCGTGTTCAACGAGGAGCGGGGCTACGCCAACCGGGGCACCTTCCTCATCGACAAGGCGGGCGTGGTCCGCTTCGCCGAGATGACCGGACCGGGCCAGGCCCGCGACCAGGACGGCTGGCGCAAGGCCATCGCGGCGCTCTGAACCAGATTGAGGCGTCCCTCAGGTTACGCAGCCACCCGTCATTCCTTCGATCGTCACAGTCCAGTCGCAGCCAGTCGGCGCGACCGACATCGAACCCTGTGCACTGGCGGTCAACCGGGTCACGGCTCCGGTCGGCAGGTGCCAGCGCAGCAGGCCTTCCTGGTCGGAAAGAACCAGGACCGTTTCGCCGTTCTCCCAGCCCATGACGGCGCAGCAGGCCATCCCAGGAAAGGTTCCGAGGTCGAGCACGTGCGTGACCGCCTCGGGCCGATCATCGACGACGACGACGAAGTCGCGGACATTGTCGAGCGGGCCGATGGCGGCCTGCGCGATGAGATTTCCCATTCGCCAACCACGCGGTGCCAGGAGGTTCGGGCGGTACCCCGGGGCGGTGGTCAAGTCGACCTCGAAGTGGCCGATTTCCGCGCGACCCTCGTCGTCGTAGCGGCTGACGATCAGGCGCTCGGCTGGCGTCGATGCGATGTCAAGCGATGCGCTCATGGTGGTGAGGCCGAGAGCGTCGCCGACCAGGGGAGTCACGTCGAAGCCCGGTACGGCGACCGGGCCGATGACGTGGTCGGTGGCGATGAGCCAGGTCTGGCTGTCGCAGATCCCACTCAGCGGGCATCCCGTGACGAACAGATGCCGACCGTCGGGTAGCCACGTGAGGTCCTCGTTGAGCCCGGGCAGCGGAATCCGCTGCACCGTGCCTTCGCGGAAGTCGACGATGACTACCTCGTTGCGTTGTGCAAACGCGGCCTGATGCCCCATCGGACCGAGTGAGCCCTGGTCGAGTGGCGAGGACTTGCCGTCGGCGCCCGGGGTATCGCTCAGGCTCACGTCCAGCCGTACCCATTGGAACGACCCGTTGCCACTGCCCTCGTTGATGGAGCCTTCGCCATAGGCGTAGATAGGCCCCGCACTATTCGGCTGAAACAACAGCACGGCGTGGCTGAGCGGTGCCGCTTGGAACGTCGGGGCGTTTGCGGGCGGGTTGAGGTTCGGCGGCCAGTACGGCGCTGCGTCGGCCGCTACCGGGATCGTCGCCGGCAGCCGGTCGATCCGGGCCATTCCGGTCGGGGCGGGGGTGGGCGTACCGACTGGGTTGTCTGCGACTCGCGGTAGCTGTACCAGCGCCATCGTCGTCGCCACGAGCAACACCGCCACAGCGGCGCCAATGACGGCCCGCCGCCTCCGTACCTGGCTGGCCTTGGCCCACGCCAGCGCCGCCTGCGGCTGCGGCTGCACCTGCTCGGCCAGTTCGGTGAGCATGGCGCTCAGGTCCTCTCGGCTCATAGCCGACCTCCCTCGCTCTGCACCCGCACCAGGTCCGACAGCTCCGGGGCCAACTCCCGCAGGCGGCGCAGGGCGACCGCGGTCTGGCTCTTGACCGTGCCCACGGCGACGCCGAGCACCTCTGCGGTGCGGGCTTCGCTGCAGTCTTCGAAGAAGCGCAGCACCAGCACCGCCCGCTGTTTGGGCGTGAGCCGGGCCAGCGCCTGGGTGAAGACGATCCTGAGCTGGGCCGCGTCGCTGCCGTCCGCGGTCCTTTGCTCGGGCACCTGCGCCACCGGGAACTCACGCCGCTGTCGGCGCCACCACGAGACCGCGTCCCGGTAGAGGATGGTGCGCAGGTACGCCTCCGGCTGGCCGTGGCTCAGCTGCCGCCAGCGCAGGGCGACCTTGACCAGCGCGGACTGCAGCAGGTCCTCGGCCAGGTGCTTGTCGCCGCAGATGAGGAACGCCGCCCGCTGCAGCCGCGGCTGGCACGCCTGGGCGAATGCGGCAAAGCTGGTATACGGCTCGGGGGGATCCGCGGTCACGCGACTAGAACGTACGGGCAACCCGCCGGGTTGGGGGCCCTGCGATTCTATTTCCGCCGTCTCGTGGCGGTAGTCTGACCGCCTGCGATGTCAACCGCCCTGCCGGGTGGCTGGCCGCGGGCGCGTAGCTCAGTGGGAGAGCACCCGCCTTACAAGCGGGGGGTCGCTGGTTCGAAACCAGCCGTGCCCACCACGATTCACCAGCGGAAACGCAGATCATCTGGGCTCGGCCACTATGGTCCATGGCATGTCCAGGGTGTTGGTGACTGGGATGTCGGGCGCGGGGAAGTCCACGATCCTCGACGAGCTGCGTCGCCGAGGCATCCTCGCTGTGGACACCGACTACGACGGCTGGGAAATGCCGGACGGCACCTGGGATGAGTCGCGCATGGATCGCCTACTCGCCCGGCACCAGGACGTCGTCGTTTCCGGCACCGTGGAGAACCAGGTCCATTTCTACCACCGCTTCGAGCACATCGTGCTGCTCAGTGCGCCGCTCGAGGTGTTGATGCAACGCCTAAGAGACCGGACGAACAATCCATACGGGAAGTCCTCGGCCGAGCGGGCAGAGATCCGGCGCTACGTCGAGACGATCGAACCGCTCCTGAGGCGAAGCGCGACTGTCGAACTAGACGGACAACGCCCCGTTGCCGAGCTCGCTGATGCCGTCGAACGCCTTGTATCGACGCCCTGATCCACCGCTGGGCGCGCGGTCATGCTTGAGCGGACGCATCGGCCGGGCAGTTTCAAAGTCCATTGTGATGTCCGCTCAGCCAGCCGCTGAAAAGGGCAGTTAGGAATGGCGTGCGTCTCTCGCGCCAGCGTCAGGTCCAATGGGCGAGAATCCTTCGACCCGCACGTCGTCGAATGATTCAGCGACGTGCAGAACTGCGGCGATTGCTGCGCGCTGTTCCTCGTCGAACAGCTCGAGGCGTTGCTGGGTTGTTCGCCTCTTGCGCTGCGACCGCAGGCCGCCAACTAAGTACCAGCGGATGTCGGGAACGAGCTCCATGTCGTCTCGTAGACATCCGACCAGGTACGCCGGCAGGTAGGACAGGTACCCGGCCGAGCTGAGCATGAAGATCGACTCGCGGTGGAAGAACAACTCTTCCAACGATAGTTGCGTCCAGAACCGGCCGCCGAACGCGCCGGCCATCTCCTGCGCGTCGATGTTGTGGCGGTATTCCTCCAGAACGATGTCCTCGGCCGGGAGCCGTGGGACGGCCCGGAACGCGTGCTCGACCTGGGCCCGAATCTGCGCTCTGCTGAGTTCGGTCACAGCACAATCATGCAACGCTCACCAACGACGCCCACGGGCCTGCGTCAACAGCCCACGCAGCCGCCGACTGCGTGCGCGACCATGGCCTGGTTGTCGTCCCCACGATCCGGATGCCGGCCCGACAGTGGCGCCATCCGGTGCGACGACGCTGACCTCGTTCGGGCTGTTCGCACGGCCGTTGACGACTTCGATCGTCTCCAGGCTTAGTCGTTGATCAGTTGCTTGAACGCGGGTTCGTTGCGGATCGGATCCAGGTCCGAGTCGGCCTTCGCGGAAGCGCGAAACTCCTCGGACATCTCGATGGCGTGCCGGAGGTGATCGAGCGCGTCACCTGTCCGGCCGCAGCGGCTCTCGCAGCAGGCGAGGTTGAAGAACAACATGGGTACTGCGGAGAAGCTGCGACAAGGGCGCCTAGACGGTCGGCGACCTCGGCGTACTCGCCCGCCAGATAGAGCGGGGCAAGCGGAGCCCACAGTTCCCAGCCGCGGGCCTCGTACGCCTTTCCAGGCGTGCCTTCCAGCAAGATGACGGTCGTCCCTTCCTGCTTGGCGGAGGCCGTTCGCTTGGTGCGGGGAGGGGCGAATACGAGAGTTCCGGCCGGCGCGTCGACCCGGTCACCGTCAAGCTCGAACACGGCGTGGCCGCGCAGCACGAGAAAGAGCTCCTGGTCTGCGGTGGGGTCGCCCTCGTCGTGCTCGTTGATGACGAGGTCGCCCGCGGCACGGGCCGTCCAAGCAGTCACTCCGAACGCCGTGATGCCCAGGTGGTGTCGGATCGGCCGATAGCGACAGCCTGCGTCGCTGAATTCCTCGATATCGTCCAGATGCGCAACCGAGTAACCAACCATGGCCTCGTCCGTCCCCTCCACATGAGTACCGCAAGCTTTGAAACCTGCCGCATGTTAAACCCTGCTTCCCGACAAGTCTGCGTCGGTGGCCCATGGAGGCGTGCCCGTCCCGCGCCGGCAGACACGTGCGGTACGAAACGGTGCTCCTTCGTGATGACGAAGACGGCATCGTGCACCAGCGCGGCGCTTTCCCACGGAGGCCGAAGCCCAGAAGGTGCTTGATATCCGGCGATCAGAGGGACGCTCGGATCCAATGGCTATCAATCTCCTGACGGTGTACCAGTCTGCGGAACGATGGATCGCGGACCTTGCCGCATGGGGTGTCGAGGCTTGCGATGATCTTGCCCTGTTCCTACGGTCAAGGACATGGCTGCCACCTTCATCAAATCTGTCACGTTCGACTGCACGGATGCGCTCGTGGTGGCTCGATTCTGGGCCGCAGCGCTGCACTCCACTGTGGAGGAGACATCAACGTCGGCAAAGGCATTCGTTGAGGCACCCGGCTGGGGCGGGCCGAGCCTTTGGTTCGCACGGGTCCCCGAGCCGAAAAGCGCTAAGAACCGGATGCACTTCGACCTACGTGCAGCGGGTTCGGTTGATGCCGAGGTCGAACGTCTCGTCGGGCTCGGCGCGACCGTGGTCCGCGTCGGTGAAGAGTCGGTCGTGTTGCTGGATCCTGAGGGAAACGAGTTTTGCGTGGAGGACTAGTTCACATCGATGCGGCGCTGTGCACACCGCATCGGAGGTTAGGACGGCTCGGGTAGCTCGCGCCACGATCTCGCCGTAGCTGCTGCGATGACAGTTCCGGCCCCGGCATTTCGCTAGGCTGCATGGGTGGGTTCTGAGGCAGTTCGAACGTCTGTTGATGCTGGAGACGTCGACGCGCTGCGGCTTGCGCTGAGCAACGATCCGGCGTTGGTTACGCAACTCGTCTCCGCGAGGGACATTGAACCAACTTCGCCGCTCACCTATGTCGGCCTGGCCCGCTTCTACGGGTACGCAAGCCACGTACAGACCGGTGCGCTCGCGCGTGTCCTGCTGGAGGCCGGAGCCGACAAAGACGACGAGACCAAGAACGGCAGCCCGCTCATCTGTGCCGCAAGTCACGGCGATGCCCACGTCGTACAGGCACTGCTCGACGCAGGCGCGGATGTCGAACTTACCGACAATCCCCCGGAGACGGCGCTGCGCCTCGCAGCAGCGTATGGCCATCCGGATGTGGTCGATCTCCTGGTTGCAGCCGGCGCACGGCCGCACTCCGTCATAGAGGCGGCGGCGATCGGCGATCTCTCGGCATACAACCTACGTGAGCTGTCAGAGTTCGACCGCGCCTGCGCGCTGCGAGCCGCATCCGTCAACGAGCGACTCGACGTCATCGATCAACTCCTGGCTGACGGGACTCCGGTCGACGCCCTCGTCGACGGTCACCCGCCCGCCTATTGGGCGCAGGAACGCGGCCGTTCTAAGGCCGTCGCCCATCTGAAGAGACGCGCCGCCACCACGTGACCGGCCCCGAGCGGCCAGGGCCCCCGGCCCGCAGGCCCGGTAGCCGATCCAGGCCGTACCGGCACCAGGGCGTAGCCCAGACCCAAGCAGCGCAGCCGCACAAGCCTGCCGCCGACGGCTTATCTCGCCGGCGGACGCCGCCTAGAAGTCGTCCTGTTCAAAGGTCGGCATCTCTCCCGCCGGCCCCTCGATTCGGATCCACCCCGACGGGCCGTAGGTGATCGTCTGATGCGCCTTGTGGTCGGTGACCGTGAGGACAGCGTTGGCGTCGTTGATGTCATAGGCGGCGTCGTCGTACGAGTCGACGCCGATGCCGTTGGTGTGCACCTTGATCGTCGTCATATCCCCGACGCTACCGCACGGCGTGCTGTCGCCGACCGTCTCTGACGTGGGCCGACAGAGATCCGTTAGCCAGACTCGGCGCCTCCTGTGGCACCCCGTAGCCGTACAGAACCGCGGCGTGTCGGTCGTAGAGCGCGCCGAACCGGTCGGGCTCTGCCAGGACGCCCGGGTGATCTCCGCGTCCGTGGCCTCCCCGACCCGTCCGGCAGCCAACGCCGTCACCACCTCATGTCCGGCTCGCCGACCAAAGTGTCACTACCTTGTTTTGCACGACGGCCGGATCCTCTTCACGCGCATCCGCGAGGAGGTCCCCGACACAGTGGATAGACACGCCGATCCGTTAGTCGGGAGCCTGCCCGAGGAACTCGAGAACCCGAGCCCAGCTCTCCCGATGCGCCGTCTCGTTGGCCGGGCGGCTTCCGCCCAGATGGAAGAGCTCGCCGAGCAAGGCATGCTGGATGCTGGTGCCGGCCGGAAGGTAGGGCAGCGTTCCGACTCCGTGACCTGCGCCCACATAGAGCACCGATTCGCCGCCGGTCGCCCGTGCGACCGCACCCGCAGCCGCACCGGACGGCCATAGCTGATCATCCGTTCCGGCGATGGCGAGGACGGGGCCTGTGATGCGGTCGAACGGGATCGCGGTCTGCGGTTGTCCACCGTGGGTCCAGGCGTTTCCCGGTGGCGGAAGTGCGGGCCACACGTGGTCGGCCGGGGCGTAGACCACGGTGCCACGAACAAGGTTCGGATACAGCGCCGAGAGCAGCAGTGCCGCCTCGGTGCCCCGCGAGTATCCGACGACACGAACAGGTTGTGGCAGTAGGCGGGCGGCCGCGGCGAAGTATTCGATCGGGATGTCGCGCAGGTCCGGTGGCAGGCCGGGCAGAGCGAAGTAACCCAGCGCCAATGCCGTGAACCCGTGGGACGCGAGCAATGCGGCCTCGTACGACATGCTGATGCCGCCCTCTGAACCGCCGAGCACCAGCACGCCGCCCTTGCTTTGGGTGCCGGGCTCGTAGAGGTGACCGACCACTGTGTCCACTGCCAGATCGAGCCTGCGATGCGTGACGTCCGTCGTCATCCAGACCCGGAGGGCAGACGCGTGGGTCGCCTCGCTGTGCTCCGGCCTGACCGTCAGCCCGACCTCGTAGTCCTTGGCGACCCAGGGAGGCGCCGGGAAGAAGTAAGCCGTGTCATCGATACCGGACTCCTTGTTCATGGACCAGAAGAGGCCCATCCCGTCCACGCCCGAGTAGGTACCTTCGATTGGCGCGACCGCGCCGAGGTCCACCGACCCTTGGTCGTCCGCGACGAATGTCGCATGAGATCGCCAGGCGGTCTTCGCCTGGTCGTGAGCCTCGGCAGTGACCTCGATCTGTTCGCCCGGGTCGACGCCGGTGACCCGGACCCGCAGGGCGGTGTCTGCCATCGCAGCCGGTTGGTCGATGACGATCGCGGTCGGCTCGGCGTCCCCGCAACCGGCCGTGACGCCCAGCGCCAGCAAGGGGACTGTCAGCCAGAGGCGCGCCGCGTTGACGGTCCGCCGCCAACCCGGTTTCGTCATGCCCGGAGCGTACGGTGAGATCGACCGCGGTCGCCGTCCCGAGCGCGGAGGCGGATTACACCACTCGGCCGTCGAGAGCGGCCGCCAGAACCGGCGCCGCATCCGGCTTGTCCATGCCGGCGGCCCAGCTGACTCCGGCCACGAGCGTGTTGCTGAACTGGCGGGCCGAGGCGAGCCACTGGTCCCGCATCTCGCCATTCTCAAACACGGCGATGGTCACCTCGACACCGTTGAGCCGGCAGCGACCCGTCTCGTATGAGTACAGCTGTGTCCCGATCACTCCGCCGACGCAGTCGGCTTTAGCCATCAGCTCCATGACATGGAGCCGTTGCGGGCTGGCGTCGGGTTCAACCGCCGCCGGGCTCTCCCGCGAACGCCCACGTGTAGCCGCCGTACACGGCGCCGCCGAGGACGACGAGGGCAACGATCACGACCGCGAGGACGGGCATGCGGTTCTGCCCGCGTGCAGGAGGGACGTACGACGTCATGGTCCGCAAGTGTGCCCGAGGCTTCGGCCGTTCGGTGTCGGCCGTTCATACGAATAGTTAACGGCGACCACCTTCGAGTTAATGGAGTTGAGGCACACCCAGCGTCGAACCAGCCCAAACCGGCGCGGATCGGATAGTTCGGTGTACCGGGCAATCTGGTCCGCCGCCACCGCCGCGGACCGGGCAGCTGATCGGCGGGGTGAACGCCAGCATGCCGCTCAGTGGCCGGCGCGAACGGTACCGTCTGCGCATGCGGCCGGCGGATCCGAGGTGAGCCTCACTCCGACCGCACCCGCCCCGCAGGCAACGCCGGCCCGACCGGCAAGCGGTCGGGATCGCCGTTCCGCACGGGCGCTGCTACGCAGAGCGGCCGAGGCACAGGAGCGTGCGGCCGACCTGGCCGAGGCCGCCGAGAGGGCCCGGACCGAGGTCGTCGACGCTTTCGAGGCGGCCCGCGAGCGGCAGGTGTGGGCGACCACCGCACAGATGTCGGTCGAGCGCATCAAGGACATCACTGACGGACGGTTGCGACTCGGCGCCCTCCCCGAGCACGGCTACTTCACTGTCTCGGACGTACTGCGGGCCGGAACGGACCGACTGATCTCCGTGCCCGGAATCGGCGAAGGCACCGCGGCCAAGGTGGTCGGGGCGGCGGAGCAAATACAACAGGCGGTACGCGACTCCCTCCAGTTCCGGATCGCCCTCAATCCGACCGACCAGGTGACCACCCGGCTACTGCAGGCGCTTGCGAGGTGGGGCGCGGTTCGGCGGGCGAGCGAGGTGCACGGCCCAAATGCGAATCGACTCGCCGAGGACCTGGCGGAGTTACGCCCGATCGCCGCACCCGCGGCCGCTGGACCGGTTCGACGCCTCTTCCTGCGCGGCAGCAGCAGGGCCCGAGCGGGCGCGGCGCTCGAACGCGTCGAGTCATTGCTGGACTGGGCCGACTCGACCGGCCTGCTTCGGGCGGCGCAGGACGTCCGAACGATAGCGGCGCCCAGCGGTGCCGAGGTGTGGCGCGATTTCGAACGGCGCTCGGCCGAGTACTACGGACTGCTCGGCCAGATCGTCGATCTGGGTCTCGACGTCGCCGCGTCCGAGGGGTTCCTGTCCGCCGAGATCGTCGAGCAGGTCAACGCCCAGCGACTCGACACGTCCCGGCTCAAGGAGAGCCTTCGGCTGCGTGGCTACCAGTCGTTCGGAGCCCGGTTCGCGCTCGTGCAGCGGCGCGTCATCCTCGGCGACGAGATGGGTCTGGGCAAGACGATCCAGGCGATCGCCACCATGGCCCACCTGGCCGCGGCCGGGAGCTCCCACTTTCTGGTGGTGTGCCCCGCAAGCGTGCTCATCAACTGGACCCGCGAGGTGGCCCAACACTCCACCTTGCCGGTGCTGGCACTCCATGGCGGCAATCGTGCTCGAGCAGCGGCACGTTGGCGTCGACGCGGCGGAGTCGCGGTGACCACATTCGGCTCGCTGGGCACGCTCGCCAAGACACCGCCGAATCCGGCGCTGCTCGTGGTCGACGAGGCCCACTACGTCAAGAATCCGGACGCCAAGCGATCGCAGGCCGTACGGCGGATCGCGGCTCGCTCCGAACGGGTGCTGTTCCTGACCGGCACGCCGATGGAGAACCGCATCGACGAGTTCCAGTCTCTTGTGACGCACCTTCGCCCGGAGGTCGCGGCGAGCATGGGACCGCAGCACGGCGTGATCGGAGTCGAGGCGTTCCGGACCGCGGCCGCGCCGGTCTATCTCCGGCGCAATCAGAAGGACGTTCTTACCGAACTGCCGGAGCTGGTGCAGGTCGACGAGTGGGAGGAGTTCGGGGCCGAGGATGGCGCTGCCTACCGGGCCGCCGTGCGCGAGGGCAACTTCATGGCGATGCGGCGGGCCGCGTTCTCGGTCAGCCACCCCCGCTCGTCGGCCAAACTCAACCGGCTACTCGAGATCGCCCATGAGGCGATGCAGAACGGACATAAGGTCGTCGTCTTCTCGTACTTCCGCGACGTCCTGAACATCGTCACGGCGGCACTGGGTTCCCGCGCCCGCGGGCCGGTCACCGGGTCTACCTCCAGCACCGAGCGTCAGCGAACCGTGGACGAGTTCACCAGGTCCGCAAAGCCGGCGGTGCTCGTCTGCCAGATCGAGGCGGGCGGGGTAGGGCTCAACATCCAGGCCGCCTCGGTGGTCATCCTGTGCGAGCCTCAGGTCAAGCCATCGACTGAGGCGCAGGCGATCGCCAGGGCGCACCGGATGGGTCAGGTGCGCACGGTCCAGGTGCACCGCCTGCTCAGCGCCGACTCGGTCGACCAGCGGATGCTCGAAATCCTCGGCTCGAAGGCGCAGCTCTTCGACGCGTACGTGCGGCACAGCGCCATCGCCGAGGCAGCGCCGGGCGCGATGGACATCTCCGACGTGCAACTGGCACGGACCATCGTCGCGCAGGAGCAGGATCGACTCGAACTGAAGGCTGCGCCTGTGCAAGGAGGGGGCCCTTCATAGCCGGAATCCGTATGGAAGGGCCCCCTCCTTGCATCCGGTCAGATCTGAGCGGTCAGCCTTCCCGACGCATCCGGCGTTGGGCCGACTCGTACGCACGTTCGGCGGTGAGCCGGGCCTGTCGGGCCGCACGCGCTGCCAGCTGCGCTGCCTCGAGGAGCTCGCGCAGCCGGGCAATCTCCCCGGTTACCCGGTCCACCTCGGCGTTGGCGGCTCGCTCTGCACCGTCCGCCGCGGCAAGTGCCTGCTCCGCTTCGTCCAGCCGTTGTTGCGCCGCCGCCCTTCGCAGCAAGGCCTCGCGCTGCATCGCCTCCTGCTGCTGCGCCGCCTGCTGGTGTGCATCGTGATCGGCCGCTGGACGGGTCGTCGCGCTGCGCCCGGATGCGGCGCCGCGGGTGGCCGGCGGAGCGCCGCCGGACCTTGCTGGCGCGGTTGCGCCAAACCCGTCGCCGAAACCGCTGTACCGCAACGCCTTGATAACCCGGCCGGCACGTACTACTTGAGCCGCGGCCTCGTCCGCCATTGCCGCGGCCAGTGTGGTCTCGACCTCTCCGAGCTGGGCCCTGGTCGGCGCGCTCTCACCGGCCCCGGTAGCCAGCGTCGTGCACGCCGCTAGTGCCGCGTCGAGCGAGCGGCGGCGCCGGGCCGACAGGTCCCGAAGCTGTGTCGGCGGCACGGTGCCCTGTGCCGCCCGAATCTCTTCGCCGAGGTCGATCAGCTCCGCGACCGCGGCTGGCTTCCGCAGCGCGAAGAGGTTCACGAGCCAGGCGCCCTGCGTGGGCCGCTTCATCCCGGCAAGCTCGGCCGCCTCGGCGCGGTCGCCCCGTTCCCGCGCCTGGGCCACGAACGCATCGCGGGTCGCGGTGAAGGCGGCCGGAGGCAGCGCATACAGCTCGTCGCCGAGGTCCTGCACAGATCGCATACAAGCTATTCAAGCGGTACGCGTCGGCGTACGGGCCGTGCGCCCGAACTTGTCGGATTTGATGCGATGTCGCGCGCATGTGTCGATCGCGCGGCGGCCGTTCGCGTCACTCGAATGGAAACCAGCCGATTGGCTGATGTATTTTGTCCAAACGGTCAGGGCCAGTAGCCCTCGGCCGGCAGGCAGACCACGATAAGGGGCTGTCGACATCGGTTGCGTACCGAACCGGGCATGCCGGTCCGCGCCCGGGCGGCAGCATCCGCGGTACGGGGTCCGCGGATGACGAGGCGGGTGGTGGGGTGGCCGATTCGAACGCGCGCGACGCGTCGTTCGTGCTGGTTGCTATGCAGCCCCTTCCGGACATCGAGTCGGTGTGCTGAACGGCTGGGTCGTAGCAGCGACATATCTCAATGCTTGTGCAGAGATAAAGGAGACGACGTGACGAGGTCAGCGGGCCGCCCCACTGCGCGGACCATCGTGGTTGTCATCTGCGCGATCTCCCTGGGTGTGCTTTTCACTGCCGTCGCGCGTCAGTCCTGGACGACCAACGCCGCCGCGGCCGAGGTGGTCCGGATGGAGGCCAACGGCGCCGCGGTCCTGCATCCGATGACGACACTGCTCTCCGAACTCGTCGCGGCGCAGTCGGCGGCGGTCCGGGGCGAACAAGTAAATACAGAATCGATCCGGGAGGCACTGAACGAACTCGTCGGGCTCAACGGCGAGTACGCCGACTCGCTCAGGATCGGTCAACGGCTCACTGACCTCACCTCGCAGATCGAGTCAACCTTCGCCCGGGCGGAGACTGGGCGCGCCGCCTACGAGACGTACTCGGCGCTGGTGAGTCTGAGCGTCGAGATGATCCGGCGGGTCGGCGATAGCTCGCACCTGATCCACGACCCGGATCTTGACTCGTACTACCTCATGGACGCAGCGATCATCCGGTTGCCGGACGCGGTGGTGTACGCCGGCCGCGCGGCCGACCTGGTAGCGCTCGCGGGCGGGGAAGCGCTGACGGGCGAGGATCAGGTGCGGGCCGCGGTGGCACGGTTCGGCGTCGCGTACGACGCTGAGCAGGTCGGCGTGGGTCTCAACACGACCGTGAATTTCACGGCACGCTCCGAGCTGGGCACCAACGTCGCCGAGCGGCTGGACGCGTTCCGCGCCGCGGCGGACGCGTTCGCTCCACCGACGATGCTGCAGGACCTGGCGGGGCCTGTGGACGCCGCCACGATGGCCGCGAACGCGCGCCGGGTGTCGGCCAATGCCAACTCGCTGGCGCACCTGCTGCTGCATGAGCTGGAGGCGCTGCTCGACGTCCGGGACCGGGCGCTGGCACAGGAGCAGCGATTCACCGCGGTCGCCGCTGCGGCGGTGAGCCTGATCGGATTCGCGCTGCTGTGGCTGGTGATTGCGGGTCGACCGCGCCGGCGACCAACCCAGCGCTTCGGCGCGATTCCGGCGGACGACCTGTCGGTCGGCCCGCTGGCCTCAGCCCGAGAGATGGTCGACGCCGAGCACCTGGTTCATGCCGGCAGGGGCCCACGCCGAGGAAGTGACGATGCTCTCTAGGCTCAGCATCCGGCAGAAGCTGAGTCTGCTGCTGGTGATCCCGCTGGTAGCGGTCGCCCTGGTCATGGTGGGCTTCACCGCCGAACGTGTCGCGGACGCGCGTTCGGCTGCGTCCACCGCGACCACCGCGCTCGCGGCACGGGACATCGGCGCTCTGATCCAGACCCTGCAACAGGAACGGTTGCTCGCGCTGGGTTACCTGGCGGCGCCGAGCCTGCAGCGCAGCGCACTGGTCACGCAGAGCCAGACGTCAGTTGACGACACTGCCCGGCTGGGCGCAGACCCGCGCACCGCGGCCGTCATCGCAGCCGCACGGCCGACGCTCAATGCCCTGACCGGGATCCGTCGCAGCGTGATCAACCGCTCCGTGAGCGCCAAGGTTGCCTACGACGCGTACCGCGCGGCGAACACCTCGCTCCTGGACGCCTTGCGTCTCGGCGACCCGGGCGCGGTAGACGCCCCGGGGCTGGGACAGCTGATCGCGCTCGACGCGTTGATGCGGGCGAACGAGGAGGCGAGCAGCGTTGGCGCGATCGTGGTGGGCGCCGCCGTGGACGACTCGTTCAGCGCGATGCTGCTCAGCCAGACCGTGTCGGCGGAAGCGCAGAACCTGCGCCGGTTCCGGCAGGGCGTGCCTCCCGAGCAAGCGTCCCTTGTGGACCTCGTGGAGAAGGGGGAGGCCGGCCAGCGCATTGACCATCTGGTCACCGGAATCGTGCAGGGCAGTCAGCGGCCGGAGACCTCGGCCGAGGTCTCCGAGGCGTTGACCGCGGCGCTGACGTACACAGGCCTGCGGCGGCTGGCCCAGGACCGGATCGCCCGTGACGTCGCCACCGCGGCCGAGCGCCGGGCGACCGCAGCGGAAACCACCGCGATCGGTGTGGCAGTCGGCGCGGCCGTACTCTTCTTCGGGGTCTTGGTTCTCGCAATGACGGTGAGCCGGTCCATCTCCCTTCCACTGCGCCGGTTGGCCCGCGCGGCGGGTGTGGTCGCCGAACTGTCAAGGGCGGAGCTGACTCGCGTGGCCGACTCGGACACGCCGGAATCGGCGCTGCCGAAACTCGCCTCGGTCGATGTAGACAGCTCGGACGAGATCGGCGAGCTGGCGGCCGCCGTGAACCGGGTTCAGGCCACCGCGGCGCTGCTGCTCGAGCGCCAGATCAGTACCCGCGCCAACGTCGCGACGATGTTCGCCAACATTGCCAGGCGGACCCAGAACCTGGTCGGTCGCCAGTTGCAGCTCATCGACGAGCTTGAGCGCAACGAGCGGGACCCGGAACTGCTGAACCGGCTCTACCAGTTGGATCACGTCGCCACCCGGCTTCGGCGCAGTGCCGACTCACTGCTGGTCGTCTCGGGCACCATCGATCAGACGCTTTCGGTCACGCCGACCCGAATGTCGGACGTCATTCGGTCCGCACTCGCGGAGATCGAGGGGTACCGCGCGGTCGAACTGGGTCAGATCGCCGAGGTAGCCGTTGCCGCCGAGGTCGTCGGTGACCTGCGACTGCTTTTGGCGGAACTGCTGGAGAACGCGACCAACTTCTCCCCGCCCGGCTCCCCGGTAGCGGTGACGGCGGTGTTCGACCGCGATTGCACGATCGCGGTGATCGACCATGGCCTGGGAATGAGCCCAGCCCGCCTGGAAGAAGAGAACCGACGGCTGCTCGAGCGCGAACGGTTGGACGTGGCGCCGACGCGGGTGCTCGGCCTTTTCGTCGTCGGCCGGTTGGCCCGCCGGCATGGGCTCGCCGTCCAGCTCGAGCTCTCGGCCGGGCGGGGTGTCACCGCGACGGTGCGCATCCCGGCCCGCCTGCTCAGCCGGGCCGAAGGCTTCGCCGGGCCACCGATGCCGACCGGTCCGAAGCACCCGGCGCCAGCGTTCGGTGTGATCCCACCATTCGCGATCGAGGCGATCCAGACCGCGGCGAGGTCGGGCCCGTTCCCATGGTTGGGCTCAGAATCGAACCTGGTCGCGATCGCCGGCGCGCCGGCCGCCGTACCGTCCGAGGTGGCGTCCACCGACGGAGCGGCGACACCGTCCGTGGTGGCATCGGAGATCCCAGTCCGGATGTGGCCCCCCGGTCCGACCATTGCCGGCGATACCGTCGCGGATGTGTCCTCGGTGATGCCCCCGATCCATGGCGGCCTCAGTCGACGCATTCCCGGCACCCACCTTGCCGAGGGCGTTCAAGACGTCGAGGATGCGCCAATGGCACCACGCACAGCACGAGATCCAGAGGCCGAGCGAGACGCGCTCAACGAGTATCTGTCCGGGTTTGCCCGTGGCGCGGGAGACCCGGATGCGGAGCTTGAGGCCCGACCGACCCTTGCGGAGAGACACTCATGACTGTGTACGCCGAACATCTCAGTTCCGAGGCCCAGCAGTTCAACTGGTTGCTGAGCCAGTTCGCTGGGAACACGCCCGAGGTGATCGACGCGATCGCCGTCTCGTCGGACGGTCTGCTCATCGCCATGTCGAACAAGCTCGATCGGGCCAACGCCGATCGGCTGGCGGCCATCACCTCAGCAATGATCAGCCTGGCCCAGGGTGCGGGCCGGGTCTATGAACTGGGCTCGCCGAACAAGGTCATCATCGACCTCGAGGGCGGTTACCTGCTGGTGAGCGCGATCAGCGCGGGCTCGGCCCTGGGCGTGCTGGCCACCCGCTCCGCGAACCTGGGCAACCTGGCGTACGAGATGGCAGTCTTCGCGAACCGAGCCGGCGAGGTGATCTCGCCGCAGCTGATCGAGGAGCTCAAGACGTCAGTGGGCGGCTACTGACGTCACCGGGACGACGCGATGTCCGAGCAGTGGTCCACATTGGACCCGGCCAGGCTGCCGCCGTACCTGCTCACCGGTGGTCGGGTGCGACCGGTCGACGAAAGTCTGCCCATCGAGGCGCAAGTACTCACCACCCTCGCCGGTCGGGCCGATGCCGCGGCCCTGCAGTTCGAGGTACGCGACATCGTTGCCCTCTGTGAGGAGCCGCACGCCGTCGCGGAGGTGGCAAGCGCGTTGCGCCTGCACCTGGGAGTGGTCCGGATCCTCGTCGGAGATCTCGTCGCCAGCGGGTATCTCATGGTCGCCCGGCCAACCCTCGACCCGTCCCGCCGCGCAGAGATCATTGAGAGGGTGATCCGTGGACTGGACAAGCTCGACTGAGTCACCTGGACAGAGGGGGAATGTGCCACGGCCGCGTTCGGATCAGTCACGGCCGCCGCCACCGATCCCGGTGAAGATCGTGATCGCGGGCGGTTTCGGCGTGGGCAAGACCACGGCCGTGGGAGCGATCTCCGAGATCGATGTGCTGACCACCGAGGCGGCCATGACGGAGGTGGCCGCCGAGGTCGACCGGACCGGGCACACGCCAGAGAAGACCCAGACCACGGTGGCGCTCGACTTCGGTCGGATCACCATCGACTCTGAGATCAAGCTCTACCTGTTCGGCACGCCCGGTCAGGACCGGTTCGGCTTCATGTGGCGGGATCTCACCGAGGGTGCCCTCGGGGCACTGGTCATTGTGGACACTCGCCGCATGGACGACTGTTACCCGGCGGTGGACTACTTCGAGAAGATTGGCCTGCCGTTCGTGGTGGCGGTCAACATGTTCGATGGCCAACTCACACACGACCTCACCGACGTGCGATGGGCGTTGGCGGTGGGGGACAACACGCCGCTGATCACAGTTCGACGCGCGATCCCGCCGGTCGGTGCGCGACGCTCTCGTCGCGGTGCTGAACCGGGCGCTGACCCAGACCACGCCACGTTAGGACTCAGAGGTTGGCGGGCATCTCCGGAACGGTAGCGATGTCGCCGCCGATGCGGCGCAACTCGCTGAGGAGCTGTTCGTCGGCTCCCACGAGGAGCAGAGCCTTGTCCGGACCGGACAGCATGCGGCCGGGTCGACGCAGCGCGCGGGCGAGGGCAAGAGGCGAGGGCACGGTCGCGGCGACCAGGTTGACCACCACGATGTTGGCCCGCTGAGCCAGATCGACAAGGTCCTCGACAAAGCGGTCGATGGCCCGCCCGGCGAGCTCTCCGGCCGGTCTCAGCATGGCCGTGAGCCAGATGCCGTCCCGGGACAATGTGAGCTGTGCGGCTGACATGGTGCGCTCCCCCTTGGTCGGTGCGGATGCTCGAACTCTGGTGGTGCTGAGGACCAGCGTGACGGTTGGGGTTGAGCGCAGCCTGAGCAAACGCTGGGAGTTGTCTGTGTACGAGTCTCCTTGCTTCGCGGCGGAGTCTCGTACCTCGCTGCGCTCGCTACGGGCCGAGCTGGTTTACGAGTCTCCTTGCTTCGCGGCGGAGTCTCGTACCTCGCTGCGCTCGTACGGGCTGAGCTCGCACGCCCGGGTCGCGCGAGCTGGCCGCCGAAGACGCAGTTTGTCCCCATTCCCCATTGATGGGTCCGCTTGGGGAGGGGATGGGAGTTCTTTCGTGCTGATCGAATAGCGTGGGTGTAACTAAACGCAGAATGACAAGTCCCTCGTGAGCCTTGATCACACTAAACGCATGTCCGGTCGATAGCAGAATGGAAAAAGGAACCTCCGCCCACCAACGTTTCACATCGGATAAGTCCGATGAAGCGAACTTTTTCCCAACGCTGCAAAGGGATCACGGGACGCGCGAGAAGTGGGCGATCCGCATGCATAACGGTCGCATATCAGAAACGTACCGGGCACGACTGGCCACCCTCGGTGAGCGTAACGTATTTCAGTACCACCTAGCAGGCCCCTTCTGCCATGACTGTCCATCCATTTATTTCGCCCGTGATGACGCATCAAGATCCGTCACTCCCCTGTCTATCGTTCGTTGCGCAGGAGAGTGTTTTATGCAGTTCGCATACCCAACTTGACGAGCCAGTGGTGCGTTGGCACCACACCCCCTGTGCGACGAACTTCCCGCGCCCCCGGGAGTTCGAGGTCCGGGGACTACGACCGCGGGAGGGTCGGGCACGGAGCCGGGTGTGACCGAAGGACACCAGGAGGAGGCCACCGTCCGCGAAGTGGGTCGCGGATGGTGCAGGTGAGGGGAGGGGCCGTGGAGGACCAGCCGGTCGGGCGGCGGGTGGCGTACTGGCGGACGCGGCGAAGGATGTCCCAGCAGCTCTTCGCGGATCGGCTCGGTAAGTCGAAGAGTTGGGTGGACAAGGTGGAGCGGGGCGTGCGCCGGCTCGACCGGTTCTCCACCATCGCAGAGATCGCCGAAGTGTTGCAGGTCGACGTGCAGGCGCTGACGGGCCGGGATCCGGTCCGCCGGCCGGAGAGCGTCAACTGCATTGATCAAGTCGAGGTTGCCGAGATTCGGGCCGCGCTCGAGCGCTATGACCGGATCAGCGCGTTCCACGTGCCGACGCCGGACTCGCCACCACTGACCGAGCTGCGCAAGTCGGTTGACCATGCCTGGATGACGTTCCAGCGCTCGCGTTACGGCGTGCTCGCCAGGAGCCTGCCGCAGCTGATCCGCGACGCCCAGGCCGCCGACGCCGCGAGCACCGACTCTGCGAGCAGCGACTCTGCGAGCCCCGACGATGCGCGCGTCGAGGCCGCGTACCTGTTGGCGGAGGTCTACCAGATCGCCTCCTCGACCTTGCGCAAGATGGGCGAACATGACCTCGCCTGGCTCGCCGCCGACCGGGCGACGATGGTCTGCCAACGCGCGGGCGATGAGCTGCTCGCCGCGCTTGCCACGGAGCGAGTTGCGGGTGCGCTGGCCGCGCTCGGTCGGATCCGCCCCGCGCTGGAGATCAGCGTCAATATCGCGAATCAGATCGCACCACGGGAAGGCCTCGACGCGACGCCGCAACGGCTCTCGGTCTACGGCATGGTGTTGCTCCAGGGGGCGATGGCCGCGGCACGCCTCGGCGACTCGGCCACGGTGCGGGACCTGCTGGCCGCCGCCGAGGAGGCGGCCAAGCAGGTGGGCGGCGACGAGAACTTCTACTGGACGTCGTTCGGACCAACCAACGTCGCGTTTCACCGGGTCGCGGCGGAGGTGGAACTAGGTGACGGCGTGCGCGCGTTGCAGGCCCACGACGAGATCGACCCGCTCGAGTTGTCGGCGATGCTGCCGGAACGGCGGGCCAGTCACCTGCTCGACCTGGCCCGGGCCTACGCCCAGGTGGGCGACCTGCCTCGAGCTGGCGAGACGATGGTCGAGGCCGACCGGCTGGCGCCCAGCGAGGTCCGTTGCCGGCCCATCGCGCACGACCTCGCATCGGACCTCGTGCGCCGGAGCAAGGGAGCATTGGCGCCAGGCATGCTCGAACTGGTAGACCACATGGGACTGGCCGGCTGAGCAACCGTCAGACTGGCGTGCATGAGCGAGCGAGCTGGCGCGGCGGCGCCTGGACTGAGCCGACCCGCCGACGAAGTGCCGCGCGAGCGAGCGAATCATGAAGCAACGCGCGTGCTCTACGTCCTGGCGTGTGGCTCACCGGCGGCCCGGCATGTTGGTGTGTTGGTTGACCTTGCCCAGCGAGACGGTTGGGACGTCTGTGTGGTAACCACGCCGGACGGCCGCAAGTTCGTCGACACCGATCGCCTGGCGGAACAGACCGGACATCCGGTGCGGAGCAGCTACAAGGATCCCGACGAGCCTGATCTACTCCCGGCCGCGGATGCCCTGGTCGTCGCGCCGGCCACGGTGAACACCGTCAACAAATGGGCCGCGGGGATCGCGGACACCCTTGTTCTCGGACTGCTCGTCGAGGCGTACGGCAAGGGCCTGCCCATCGTCGCGTTGCCGTTCACCAATCGGGAGATGGCCGCGCATCCGGCTTTCCAGGAGGCGGTCACGCGCTTACGCGGGTGGGGCGTCACGGTCCTGTTCGGTCCGGACGTGGTACCGCTGCCCGCTGCCGATGCAGTTGACGCCGGGTTGGACGAGATTCCGTGGCACCTCAGCCTCGCCCGTCTGCCCCGACCGTGATGTCCGGGCCCGGCAAGGGGGCGCTGGTAGCCTCGGCTCTCATGACCACCGATCAGCCCGGCGAGACCGCACCGGGCCTGGCTGTCGGCGCGCCGGTGGCCGCGTCGCCGCGGACATCCTCGGTGGGCGAGGTCGTGGCGGTACTTGAGGCGCGCTATCCACCCGCGACCGCCGAGTCCTGGGACCGGGTCGGGCTCGTCGTGGGCGAGCTCTCGGCTCCGGTGCATTGGTTGCTGCTGGCGGTGGACTGTGTGCCGGAGACGGTGGATGAGGCGATCGCGGTGGGCGCGCAGATGATGGTGGTACACCACCCGCTGCTACTCCGCGGTGTCCACAGTGTCGCAACGACCACGTACAAGGGCGCTGTCGTGCATCGGCTGATCCGCGCCGGGATCGCGCTCTACGTGGCCCACACCAACGCCGACGTGGCCAGCCCCGGCGTCTCCGACGCGCTGGCCGCGCGGCTCGGATTGGAAGACGTACGGTCGCTCGTGGCCGAGCCGAATCACCCGGGTCGGGTCGGCACGTTACAGCCACCGCGCCGGCTGGCCGATTTCGCGGATGAGGCCGCCCGCCGACTGCCGACGACGGCGGTCGGGGTCCGCGCAGCCGGCGATCCAGAACGATTGCTCGCTACGGTGGCCGTCGTCGGGGGTGCCGGCGACGGTTTCCTCAACGACGTCGTGGCCGCAGGGGTGGACGCCTACCTCACTGCCGATCTGCGCCACCACGCTGCGAGTGAGCACCTAGCCGACGGTGGACCGACACTGATCGACGCTCCACATTGGGCAACCGAACGTCCGTGGCTGGACACGCTCGCCGACGAGATCCGGGCCGACCTCGGGTTGTCTGTGGCAGTGTCCGACCGCAGCACCGATGTGTGGACGGTGCACGCGCCGGCGATGCCCGGCGCGATTACGCCGGTTTCACTCTCACCCGCCGCGTCAACGCAGGCTCGCCCGAAGGAGCAACGTCCGTGAAGGCCGATCCGGAATCCCAGCGCCGCCTGCTCGACCTACAGGCGATCGACACATCACTCGCCCAGCTTGCCCACCGGCGCAAGACTCTGCCCGAACTAGCCGAGGTTGATCGGCTGGCCCGGGCGGTCGCCGCGCTCGACGACGAACGGATACGGGCCCAGGTCGCCGTCGACGACCTGGACCGGGACATCGCCCGGATGGACAAGGACGTTGACCAGGTACGCGTACGCGCTGAGCGGGACCGCACCCGCCTTGACGTCGGCACCGGGCCGGCGAAGGAGCTGGAGGCGTTGCAGCACGAGCTGGCCACGCTGTCTCGCCGGCAGGGCGAGCTGGAGGACGCCGAACTGGAGCTGATGGAGAAGCGGGAGCAGGCACAGGCCACATTGGATGAAGTCCTTGCCCGGTTGACCGCGGTGCGGGACCAGCGTGCCGATACCGAGTCCCGACGGGACCAGACACTGTCCGAACTCGACAGAGACCGGGACTGGAAGTCGGACTCGCGAGCGCCGCTGGTAGGTGACTTGCCGGCTGATCTCGTACAGCTCTACGAGAAGGTACGGGAGTCGACCGGGATGGGAGCGGCGATGCTGCGAGCCGGGCGGTGCGAGGGATGCCGGCTGGAGCTGTCGGGGTCCGAACGGTCGCGGGTCAAGGCGGCTGCGCTCGATGAGGTGATCCGGTGCGAGGAGTGTCGGCGGATTCTTGTCCGTACCAATGAATCCGGCCTGTGAGCGGGCGGACGGGCCGGTAGATGGGCAAGCCGCGACGCTTGAAGGTGATCGTCGAGGCCGACGGCGGGTCGCGAGGCAATCCCGGGCCGGCGGGCCACGGCGCCGTCGTGCGTGAGGCCGCCACCGGCGAGGTGCTCCTGGAGATCGGTGAGAGCATCGGCGAGGCGACCAACAATGTCGCCGAGTACCGCGGCCTCCTGGCCGGGTTGCGGGCGGCGGCCGACCTCGGGGCGGTCGAGGTCGAGGTGCGGATGGACTCCAAGCTTGTGGTCGAGCAGATGTCCGGCCGTTGGCAGATCAAGAATCCCGGGCTTCGCCCGTTGGCAGCGCAGGCTGCGACGCTCGTGGGTCGATTCGAGTCGGTCCGGTTCACCTGGGTGCCACGGGAGCAGAACAGGGCCGCCGACGCTTTGGCCAACGCGGCGATGGATGGGAAGCCTCTGCCGGCCACCGACCTCGTCGTCCCGTCGACCGGAGCGCCCACGGCACCGCGGCCGAGTTGGGCGCCGAGGCCGGCGGACACCGCGACCAGATTGGTCTTGGTACGGCACGGGGAGACGGTCTATACCGCGCAGCGGCGATACTCCGGCCGTGGTGATATCGACCTGAGTGCGATCGGTGAGGCACAGGCAGCTGCTACCGCCGCGCGACTGGCCACGATGCTCGGTTCCGCGGCGGCTGTGGTCACCTCCCCGCTGACCCGGTGCCGGCGCACCGCGGAGGCGATCGCCAGCCGGCTCGGGCCCGCTCCGATCGAGGTCGAGCCGGACCTGATCGAATGCGATTTCGGCGATTGGGAGGGGCTCACGTTCGCGGAGGTGAAGCAGCGGTGGCCGGGCGAACTGGATGCCTGGCTCGGTTCGTCCGACGTCGCGCCGCCAGGCGGTGAGTCGTTCCGCGAGGTCTCAGCCCGGGTGAGCGCGGTGGTTGCCAAGCTCCTGGCCGATTACCCCGCGCAGACGGTCGTCGTGGTCAGCCACGTCACGCCGATCAAACTGACTCTTCGGGACGCGCTGGCGGCCAGCGACCTGTTCCTGCACCGGCTGTTCCTCGACCCGGCCGGCATCTCGCTGGTGGACCTATGGCCCGACGGCGGTGTGGCAGTACGGACCGTCAACGACACATCGCACTTGAGCTAGCGCGAGACACTCAATCCCCGCGGACGGAGTTGTGCGGGCCGTTGATGGCCAGGTTCGCCAGTTGTGGCACCAGCCACGGGGCGATCCATTCCTGGACACCCTCCTCCGTGAAGTGCAGGCCGTCACTGCGGATCCGTAGGTCGCCGATCCTCCAGGTGAACTCCCCATCGGGGCAGACCCACTTGTTGAGATCGATCACGGTGATCGTGTCCGGGTACTTGGCGGCAACCTTGCGCAGCAGCCGGTTCCACGCGTCGACCCGCTCGGGCTTGTCCTCGTCGTACAGCTCGCCATCGGGGCGCTCCCACCGATGTGTGTACGGCGCCGTCAGTACCACGATGTGCGCACCATTGGCGCCCACAATGGACAGTGCGAACTCGAGTTCCACGGTCAGGTAGGCATCCATCATCGGTTGCCCGACATGCATGTACTCGTCACCGAGCTTGCGATCCATCAGCTCCCAACGGTCGAGCAGCACGACGGCCACGTCGGGATCGTCGGCCTGCACGCGCAGCCTCCAGATCTCGTCCCACATGTTGCAGTCGGGGTAGTTCGTGTGTCCCTCGCCGATGTAGACAATGTCGGGTAGGCGGGCGATGCCGCATCCGGGCAGCGCCTGTGTGGTGATCGTCAGCCCAGGTACCGCCTGGATGTATGAGCCAAGGCTCCAGGACACCGAGTCGCCGAAGAACGTGATCCGGGGATCCGCGCCCGGCTTGCGGTTCTCGCGCTGCATCGGCGTCGGTCGGTCCGGAGGTCAACGCGCTGGGATCGATCGTGGGTATTGCCACGATGGGGACGACGGCGGTACGAGTGGGCACGATCGTGGCCACGAGGATGAACGCTGCGGTGGCGCCGACGGCGGCGGTCGCTCCCAACCCGGCGCTGGCCGCACTGATGGCAATCCTGGGTCGGGTGCGTGGCCACGGCCACCGGCCAGTACGGATCGGCTGCTCCACGAGGACGTAGGACACGGCCGCCATTGCGATCGTGGCGGTCATCCGAACGACCAAGAGAGCCGTTCCCGTCAGACCTGTACGACCCGCGCTCATGAGTGCGAACAGCGGCCAGTGCCATAGGTACACGCCGTACGAGATCCGGCCCAGCCAGACCAGCGGCGGCACCGAGAGCGCGCGGGCCAGGAAGCCGGTTGGCAGCAACACAGCGTGCGCCAGCACGACCGCGACCGCAACGCCGCCAGCCGCCAGGCCGCCGTGGTAGAGCAGCGAGCCCGTGCCCGATGCGTGGGTCCACAACCACCCGATGACCCCGACCGCGACAATGGCAGCGACCGTCAACGCGCCCGCCGCGGCGGCGGACAGCGGCCGCACTGTCGCGGGCTCCTTGTGTCGTACGGCCATCAACCCTGCCGCGAGCGCGCAGCCGATGAGCAGGGCCTGCGCTCGGGTGTCAGTACCGAAGTAGGCACGGTTGACCGCGAGTGGATCAAACAGCAACCCGGCCAGAACAGCGGATGCGGCGGCGCCGAGCGCGCACAGACCGACCAGCGCGCGGCGAAGCCCGAATGCGAGCAGCGCGACCACGAGGAGCGGCCACACCAGATAGAACTGCTCCTCGATCCCCAGCGACCAGGTGTGCTGCAGTGGGGACGGTGCCGAGATCTGCGTGAAGTAGTCGTCACCGCGATAGATCATGCGCCAGTTCGCCACGTACGCCAACGCAGCGAACGCGTCGCCTCGGAGCAGGCTCACCTCGAGCGGCGGCAGGATGTCCGGGAACACGGCCACCACGAACAGAAGCAACAGCAGCAATGCGGGTAGCAGGCGGCGAGCCCGCCGCAGCCAGAAGTGGCCGAGCCGGATCCGGCCGGTGCGGCCGTACTCGGTCAGCAGCAGTGAGGTGATGAGGAACCCGGACAGGACGAAGAACGCGTCCACGCCGAGGAAGCCGCCGGGCAGCCAGGCAACGCCGCCGTGAAACAACAGCACCGCGGCAACGGCGAGTGCGCGTACGCCGTCCAGGGCCGGCCAGTACGTGAGCGTTCCCGCGCGCGGCGCTTGGCTCACGACGGCTCGACGATGGGCTCGGGACTCACGCCGGTAACGATGTCAGATGCGTCACGGCGAATGGAAGAGAACTCTCCGGGCCTCCTACATCCGTGCGGCGGCCGCCAGCCTCAGAGCGCCCGGAGGGCGAGGATGACGCCGACGATGACGCCGACCGTCACGATCGCTATCCGCAGCGTGGCGGCCGGCAGCCGGCGCGCGAGTCGGGCACCGGCGTAGCCGCCGAGCGCGGTGGCGGGAATGAGGACGGCTACAGCCGCCCAGTTGACCGGTCCAAAGATGGAGAACGCGACCACGGTTCCGACCCCGACGACGGCGGAGACGGCGTTCTTCAACGCGGTCAAGTGCGCCAGCGTCTCGTCGAGTACGAGCGCGAGCAACGCCACCAGCATCACGCCGAGTGCAGCATTGAAGTACCCCCCGTACATCGCGCCGAGGCCGACCATCGCGTGCAACCCGAGTCGTTGCTGGCGTGGGGACAGGTCACGCGGGTGGCCGACCAGTGCCCGTAACCGCTGTTGGAACGCGAGTGCGGCAGTGGCACCCAGCACGAGAAACGGCACGATGATCTCGAACGCCCGGGCCGGCGTGGCGAGCAGCAATGTCGCAGCCGATCGCCGTTCCCACCGCAGCCGTGGGCAGCAACCGGACCAGCTCGCCGCGTCCACGCCGGTCGGCCACCGCGGCCAGATCCGTACGGCTGCCGTAGACGCTCGCCATGTAGCCGGGCGCGACGGCCAGGGAGTTGGTCACGGTCGCCGAAACCGGCGGTAGCCCGATCGCCAGCAGGGTGGGGAACGTGATGAGCGAGCCGCCGCCGGCGACCGCGTTCACCGCACTCGCGGCGAACCCGGCGAGCAGGAGGGCACACGCGTCAAAAGGACTCATCGCGTCGTATCCTGGCAGGCGCGACGGACGAGTCGGTCGGGCGGTCGCGTCGATGTGCTCATCAGGCATCGCCGAGGAACGTCCGGACTCCACAGGGCAGGGTGGTTGTTAACGGCAACCCGGGGTGACCCGCGGGACAGTGCCACAGAAAACAGACCGCCGTTGCGGCCTCGGCCGCGGCGGTAAGGGTGAAACGGTGGGGTAAGAGCCCACCAGCATCCCGGGTGACCGGGATGGCTAGGTAAACCCCACCCGGAGCAAGGCCAAGAGGGCCGAGCCGAAAGGCGAGGCCTGCGCAGGCGTTCGAGGGTGGCCCGCCCGAGCCTGCGGGTAGGCCGCTAGAGCCTGCCGGCGACGGCAGGCCGAGATGGATGGCCGCCCCCGGCCATGTGAATGGTCGGGACAGGATCCGGCGTACAGACCGACTCGTCCGTCGCCCTCCTGGTGGTTCCTGCGTTCTGGGTCGAAGTCGGTCAGGTGGTTTCACTCGAGGCGCGAACTCTCCTCAAGGTAGGGCCGCAGTCGGCTGCAGAGCTCTACGACTGCCGGCGTGGTGGCGCGCGGAGCCTCGGGCCATTGATCGCCGGCCATCCAGTCATACTCCGCTGGTGTGCCGGCATGGCGGACGAACACGTGTTGGTGGAAGTGCGCGATACCCATGCCGACGATCGCGGAGAACACGAAATCGGCACTCAACTCGGATCGCAAGCCGAGCGCCGCCCGCCTGATGGCACGACCGATCGCTCCGGCCTCGCCCTCGCTGAGGTCGGCGAGATACGGCGCGTGCCGGCGGGTCTCGACGTACAGGTAGCCCGGGACGGTTGTGCCGTCCTCGCCGACCGGACGGTGAGAGATCAGCACATGCTCGTCTTCCCAAACCCTCGGACCTACCAACGGCCCTTCCCCCCGATGCTTGGCGCAGATCAGGCAGTCCGATGCTGGTTGCTCCGTCGTAACCATGGCCGGACGATAACGCCCAGCGACCACCTCCGGACTGGAGGAGGCGCAAGTACCAGTTGCTCAACGCGCGATCATTTGGTGCACACGAGATTGTCGTACGATCGCACTAGTGTTCGATGTATGGATGAGCGACGGGGGTTGCCGGCCGGGTTGGATACGTTGCCGCCGGGGCCGGAGTTGGCGGCGCTGTTGGCCACGGTGGATCGGTCCCGGGTGGGCGCGTGCGATCTGCATGATCTGTTGCAGGCTCGGGTACGGCTGTTGGCGCACGTGCAGGCTCAGGTGTTGGCCGATGTGTGGGAGACGGCGCGGGCGCTCGGCCGGCCGGCCGAGTCGCTGGTGCGGTCGGATGATGTCACGGAGTTCTCCGGTGATGAGATCGCCTGGACGCTGCATTGGTCGCGCTCGTATGCCTTCGGTCAGGTGCTGCTCGGGCAGGCGTTGGTGTGCCGGTTGCCGATGGTCTTTGCGGAGATGGTGGCCGGCCGCATCGACGGGGCGAAGGCGGGCGCGTTCGTCGACGCGTTGTGCGATCTCGATGAGGAGGCCGCCCGGGCGATTGCGACCCGGCTGCTGGCCAACGCGGGAGAGTCGACGTTGACCCAGTTGCGGGAGAAGCTGCGCTACCACGTGCACAAGGCCGATCCCGACGCGGCGAAGCGGCGATACAAGAAGAAGGTCGCCGACCGGAGTGTGTGGGTGCACGCCGACGTGGACGGGGTGGCCAGCCTGGGCGGGTCGAACCTGGCCCCGGATCAGGCGATGGCCGGCTACGACCGCCTCGACCGGATCGCTCGGGCCGCCCGCTCGGCCGGCGACCCGCGCACGCTGGCCCAACTGCGCGCCGACGTGTTCACCGCGGTGTTGGCCGGCAACCCGTTTCACACCATGCCGCCCACCGACCCGCTCACCCAACAGGCCGACGCCGAGCACCCGGCCCAACCCGATCCGGACGAAAACGAGAGCAGGAAGGGGGCCGGTTCCCGTTCTGGAAACGGGAATCCGGCCAGCGATCTCGATGAGTGGGAGCCCATCGGGGTGGCCACCTTCGGCGACGCCGAACCGCCCGACCTCGATTCCTGGTTTCCAACCGGGAATGGTCAACCTGCCGCGGCTGGTCAACGCACCGGGACCGACAACGCCGCCCAGGCCGAATCCCGGTCTGAAACCGGGAATCCCAAGCCCGCCGACCCGACTCCGCAGCCGGCGGGCAACCGGTGCGCCTGCGGCGGGATCCAGCCCAAGTTCCGCCGCGGTGTGGTCGACATCCAGGTCAAGCTGAGCACGCTGGCCGAGCTGGACAACGACCCCGCCCTCATCCCCGGCTGGGGTCCCGTCATCGCCGACATCGCGCGTCAGGTCGCCCACGACCAGAAGGCCAACCCGAGGTGGAAGTGGTCGGCCACCGACGAGAACGGTGAACTGCTGCACCACGGCCACACCGGGCGCCGCCCCAACGCCACCGAAGACGCCTTCGTCCGCGCCCGCGACCGCAGCTGCCGCGCCCCCGGCTGCCGACGCCGGACAGCGCGCTGCGAGATGGATCACCGGGTAGAACACGGCCGCGGCGGACCGTCGCACCGCGGGAACATCGACGCGAGGTGCGAGCACCACCACCGTTTCCGCGGCCAAAACGGCCACAGCATCACCCGCACCGACAACGGCATCCGATGGACCACACCCAACGGCCGCAGCTACGACGTCGGCCCCGACAAGGACATCGTCCTCACCGCCGACGACTGAACGCCACCGACTAACCATGGCCAGACCAGGCGTACTCCAATGTGGAGCAACGCTGGTCCCGCGGCCCGCCTCAGCCTGGACCCTCGTCTCGGCTGAACGCGCTCCCGACGGCGAGCGGCACCGGCGTCTCCTTGCTAGCGTCGCAGGAACCACCGACGCTGCTGGGAGGAACCGACGTGAGTGCGCTGCGCAGTCTGACGCGTGCGGAGGCGGAGGAGCGAGCCGGTCTCGTCTCCGTCGCCCGCTACGACATCGCCATCGACATGACCGAACTCCCCGACGGCGACGCGTTCCGCGCGGTGTCGACCGTGAGGTTCTCCTGCTTGACCCCAGGCACGTCGACGTTCATCGACTGCGCCGCGGAGGTCGTCTCCGCGACGCTCAACGGCACGTCCATCGCCGCGGATGCGATCGGCGATGCGCGCATCGTCCTCGCTGACCTGGCCGCGGAGAACACGCTTGTCGTCGAGTCGGTGCAACGGTCGACCAAACATGGGGCTGGCGTGCGACGCTGCGTCGATCCTTCTGACAAGGAGGTGTACCTCTGGACGTCGTTCGAGCCCGACGATGCCCGCATGGTGTGGGCCTGCTTCGACCAACCCGACCTCAAGGCTCGCTTCGCCTTCACGGTCCTGGCGCCGTCCCGGTGGACGGTCATCAGCAATAGCGGTGATCCGCAGATCGAGGATGTCGGCGAAGCCCGCCGGTGGACGTTCCCGGATACGCCTCCGCTGTCCACGTACGTCCCGGTGGTCAACGCCGGTCCGTTCTACCAGATCCGTCGCGAGGTCGGCGGCCACGACCTGGGGCTGTTCGCGCGACAGTCGCTGCGACGGTACCTGGACCGCGACGCCGAGGAGCTGTTCGCGACGACAGCGGCCGGCCTCGCGTTCTTCGGTGAACGGTTCGACCTTCCGTTCCCGCAGCGAAAGTACGACCAGGTGTTCGTGCCCGACATGGGTGGCGCGATGGAGAACTGGGGGTGCGTCACCTGGACCGACGCCTTCATCTACCGCAGCGACCCTTCCTACCTCGAGCGGGAGGCACGGGCGTCGGTGCTCCTGCACGAGATGGCGCACATGTGGTTCGGAGACATCGTCACCATGCGGTGGTGGGACGACCTCTGGCTCAACGAAGCTTTCGCCACCTGGGCCAGCGCCTGGGCGGCCACTGCGGCCACGCGGTTCACCGACACCTGGGCTTCGTTCCTCGCTGGGACCAAGCTCGCTGGCTACGGAGCCGACATGGCGCCCAGCACACACCCGATCCGGCAACCGGTGCGCAACGTCGCCGAGGCCGCTGCCGCTTTCGACGCAATCACGTACCCCAAGGGCGCGAGTGTCCTCAAACAGCTCGCCGCCTACGTCGGGGAGGACGCGTTCGTGTCGGGTCTGCAGTCGTACTTCAGACGGCACGCGTGGGGCAACGCCGTACTCGAGGACCTGATCACCGAGATCGAGCAGGCGTCTGGCCGCGACCTCGCGGACTGGACCCGTGGATGGCTCGACACGGCCGGCACCGATCGGCTCGTCCTTGAGAACACGGGCCCGAATGCCCTGTCCATCCGCGCGACCGGACCAAACGGTGGCCGGCCCCGGCGGCACCGACTCGACGTGGGTGTCTACGACCGCGAGGGTGACGCGTTGGTGCGCCGGCAGCTCGTCGCCGTCGAAACCTCTGGAGAAATGTCGCGCGTCGGCGATATAGCGACCGCCGACCTCCTCCTCGTGAACGACGGAGACCTCACGTTCGCCTCGACCCGTCCCGACGACGCCTCCCGGGCGACGCTGTTGAGTGCGGCAGGGCTGCTGCCGTCCTCGATTTCGCGAGCCGTGGCGGTCACGACGGCGTGGGACATGCTGATGACATCGGACGTCTCCGCCAAGGACTTCCTCGACTGTGTGACCGGGGTGCTCCGGCGCGAGACAGCTGACAGCGTGGTCGAACCGTTCCTCCGCCTTGCCGTTCTCGCCGCCGAGCGGTGGGCACCGAACTCGTTGCGCGACGAACTGGTGTCCTCTGTTGCCGACGTCTGCCTCGTGCTCGCTGATCACCCCGAACGCCGGCAGGGCGCGTTGCGTACATTGGCGCGAACTGCGGTCGGCCAGGACCAGCTCGGCCGCCTGCGCGAAGCTGCCGCGACTGACATCGACTTGCGCTGGCGGGTGCTCATCCGCACCGCCGAACTCGGTGAGTACGACCAGGCCCAAGTAGACGCACTGACCGAGCAGGATCCGGACCCCGAGGCATGGGTTCGCGCACTCGCGGTGCAAGCGGCACGACCGGATCCGAGCGCGAAGCAACGGGTCTGGACTGCCCTCGTCGACAAGCACGAGGTACCGATGGGGTCCATCCCGGAGCTATCCACCGCGTTCTGGCGGCCGGCGCAGCAGGAACTACTGGCGCCGTACGCGCACCGCTACTTGGCGGTGATGCCTACCATGCACGACGGCGGAATGATGGCGGCGATCTCGGTCTCAGGCTTCATGTTCCCGTGGTTCGGTGGCGATGAGGGGTTCGCCGAGGACCTGGTGACGTCGGCGGCGGAGCCGGGAGTCAGCCCGCTCGTACGCCGGAACGTGGTGGAGTTCACGGACCTTCTTCGACGCATGCTCCGTTCCCGCGCGAGTGCATGATCCTCCACAGTGGTCGACCTGGCTGATCGCAATGGGCCGCATCGGTGGTCCGCACACGGGCAGACGTACGGTGAGCCGGTGAGTTTGCAGGACCTGAAGCCAGGCATCGTGGCGCGGCTACGCGAAGCCGGCTGCGTGTTCGCCGAGGACGAGGCCGATGTGCTGCTGGCGGCGACCACCGAAACGGCGACGCTTGACGCGATGGTCTCGCGTCGTGCGACCGGCGTGCCGTTGGAGCAGGTCGTGGGCTGGGCTGAGTTCGCCGGGGTACGGGTGGTGGTGCACCCCGGGGTGTTCGTGCCCCGGCGTCGCACCGAGGCGTTGGTACGAGTTGCGGTGGCTGTGACCCGATCCGGTGCCGTTGTGCTCGATCTGTGCTGCGGCACCGGAGCCATCGGTGCCGCGATAGCGGCAGCGGTCCCGGGAGTACGGCTGTGGGCCAGCGACATCGACCCCGCGGCTGTGCGGTGCGCCCGGGAGAACCTTGCCCACCTCGGCGCCGACGTGCGGCATGGCGATGTGGACGACGCGGTTCCGAGTCACCTCCAAGGTCGCGTCGACGTCATCGCAGCGAACGTGCCGTACGTTCCCTCGGCCGACGTGGACTACCTGCCTGCCGAGGCGCGGATGCACGAGCCCAGGACCGCGCTGGACGGCGGCGTGGATGGCCTGAACGTGCTGAGACGGGTCGCGACGCGGGCACGGTACTGGTTATGCCCGGGCGGTTGGCTCATCACCGAATGCGCACTGAACCAGGCGGAGGCGGCCGCTCGGGTGCTGCGCGAGTCCGGCCTCATCGCCTCGGTGGTGGACGACCGCGACCTCGAAGTGGCCATCGTGGCAGGCCAACGCCCCATTGACGGCGATCACCTCAGGAGACGACACCCGCACCATCAATCTCGCCCGTGACTGAGCCCAAGCCTTGACGGTGCAGGTCATAGGCGAGCCACACGGCCGGGTAGGGCCAACCCTCAACGTCGGGCATCGGGTGATACTCCAGGCGGTAGTAGAACTCGATCGCACCGAGGCGCGTCGGCATCACATTGAGCACGACCCGCTCGAACGCATGCTGGCGCGCTTGTTCGTGTACGGCCCGCATCAGCGTCCGTGCGATGCCGCGACGGCGCTGTGCTGCGACGGCGCTGTGCTGCGACGGCGCTGTGCTGCGACGGCGCTGTGCTGCGACGGCGACTGTGCTGCGACGGCGCTGTGCTGCGACGGCGAAGTGGCGCGCGCACATACAGTCGCTGCGCGATCGCGTCCGTCGGCGCGGTGAGGTCGCTGCGGGACAGTCCGACGCAACCGCAAACCGCTTCGCCGTCGATCGCGAGCAACAGCGTGCCGGGTTCCGCATGCCGTTGCGCCAGCGATGCGTGGACCTCCTGCAGCGACAGTGGTAGGTCGGCGATGCCTTGCGGTACCGGCAAGCCAGCCTCTGCCTGGGTCACCGCGAGGTACTCGAAAATTCTCGTGACCCCGCCGCCCCACCCAGGACGATCGCCTGAGCATCCTCGGTCCGGCCGGTCGCCAGAGCGTCCAGAATGCTGAGTGACTCCATCCTGGTACCTCCATCGTGGTGTCCTGCTCGCGACATGGTGTCGCTGTGACGGTAGCGAGGCGGTCGGCGGCGTTGTCAATTCGCAGTGATGTCGTCGTCCCGCTGCTGGCAGTGATGTCACCGCATCCTCTCTGAATCTGTTGCCACGCAAGGGTTTTCGGGCTGACCTGCGATTTCGAAGGTCGAACACTGTAACGAGGCCGACACGCCACGACGAACGTCGTTGTGCGTTGCCACTTGAATGACGCACTGCAGATGTGCACAATGACATCCGACCATTGTGGGCTGTTGACGACCCGGTGTGCGGCGCCAGCCTGATACCGTCTACAGTGGAAGTCGCACGATAATTCGTCGAAACGCTCGCGCTTGAGCGACTCACAGTGCACAGTGAAGACATGAGCAAGAGTGATGGCATGAGTGACAGCGGAGGTGGGCCCTATAACTGGTGCCTGAGGCACAACCGGGTCGAGACAGACCGGGATGTGTGCCCCGCTTCGATGACGATGGGACCTTACGAGAGCCCGACCGAAGCGGAGCAGGCACTGACCAGGGTGGCGAAGCGCAACGAGCAGTTGGATGCCGAGGACGCGCAATGGACAGGCGAACAGCCGTAGCCACCAACCCAGACCGCTAATCACGATGCAGGCTCATGAAGCGAGCGGGACACCAACCCAACACAATGCCTGAGGAGGCAAACCATGGCCGTAGCTAAGGCCACCACCCGCCCGGCCGCGAAGCGCGCGGCTACCACCAGGACCGCTGCCAAACCAGCCGCGGCCAAGACCACCCGGGCCGCCGCCAAGTCGACGCCCGCCAAGCGGACCGTGACCGCAGCCGCCAAGAAGACTGCTGCCCCGGTGCGCAAGGCCGCAACCGTAGCCAAGAAGACCGCGACCAAGGCCACGAAGGCCACCACGCGGACGACGAAGGCGACCGTGGCGCGAGCCACCAAGTCGACCGCCGCCAAGAAGACCACCGCCGCCAAGGCGGTTGTGGCCAAGGCGACGGCACCGAGGAAGACCGCCGTCAAGAAGGCCGCGCCGGCGAAGAAGGCTCCGGCCCGGAAGGTCGCGACCAAGGCCGCACCGGCCCGGACCGCCGCCAAGGCAACCACTGCCCGTGCGACCAAGGCCACCAAGGCCACCGCGGCCAAGCGGGCTCCGGCCAAGAAGGCAACGGCAGTCAAGAAGGCCGCCAAGAAGACGACCGCCGCGCGGACCACCACCCGCAGCACCCGTACCGCGACGGCGGCGGTTGCTCGCCGCACGCCGACCCGCCGCACCACCGCCAAGTAAACACCGCCAAGTAACAGAATACCGGCGGACAACGCGCACGGCTCGCCGGGCCTAGCCCGGCGAGCACGACGCAATCACGACAACACCATCGATGCGGTCACGCCGCCGCTGTACCAGCCACTGCTGGTACGGACGGACGGACCAGACGCTGGTAAGAAGAGTGCGTGGTCACTCGACTGGTCAAGGCGCCCCGCATCGACTTCGCGAGCCTGCGCCGCGAGCTGGAATTGCCGACACGGTTCCCGCTCGCGGCGCAACGCGAAGCGGACGAGGCGGCCGCTGGGGTCATCGCCGGGCTGACTGCAGATGCTGCCTCGCTGGCCGTGGTCGACCGTACCGACATCCCGTTTGTGACCATCGATCCAGCCACCTCGCGCGACCTGGACCAGGCGCTGAGCCTGCACCGTCGCGAAGGTGGCTTCCGCGTCTTCTACGCCATCGCCGATGTGACCGCGTTTGTGCCGCTCGGCGGTGACCTGGAGAGCGAGACCTGGCTCCGCGGCGAAACCATCTACCTACCCGACGGTAAGGTGCCGCTGCATCCGATGAGCCTGTCCGAAGGAGCTGCGAGCCTTCTGCCGGGCCAGACGCGGCCCGCTGTGTTGTGGACGATCGACCTCGACTCGGATGGCGCGACCACAGCGGTAAGGGTGGAGCGCGCCGTGGTGCGCAGCCGAGCCAAGCTCGACTACGCCGGTGTGCAAGAAGCGGCGGCGGCAGGCGCACTCGAGGAACCGATTGAACTCTTGCCGGAGATTGGATCGCTGCTGCACGGGCGCGGACTCGACCGTGGCGCCATCAACCTGCCCATTCCCGAGCAGGAACTCGAGCCCGATGACGGCGGATGGCGACTCACGTTGCGCGCTCCGAATCCGGCCGAGGACTGGAATGCGCAGATCTCCTTGCTCACCGGCATGTGCGCGGCCGACATCATGCTCGCCGGCCGGGTGGGACTACTGCGCACGATGCCCTCGCCGCGACCGGAGGCGGTGACCGCACTGCGGGCCGTGGCCGCCGGGCTCGGCGTGGACTGGGCGGACGGAGTACCCGTTGGTCGCTTGCTGACGTCGATCGACCCGGCCGTCCCGCGCGGTGCCGCCCTCGTCGATCAGGCCGCGGAACTCCTGCGTGGGGCCGGGCTACACCGCTCTGGACGACGTGCTTCCGGTGCAGACCGGCCACGGCGGCGTCGGCGCTCCGTACGCGCACGTGACCGCACCGCTGCGCCGCCTGGCTGACCGCTACGCCACCGAGGTATGCCTGAGCCTTGTTGACGGCCGACAGGTTCCGGACTGGGTACGGGTGGCGCTACCGCAGTTGCCCGAGGTCATGGAGAAGTCGGGCCGGCGCGCGTCCGCGGCCGAACGGGGTGTGATCGAGCTGGCCGAGGCGGTGCTGCTGGAGCATCGCGTCGGCGAGGAGTTCGACGCGGTCGTGCTCGATGTCGTACCAGCGCGCACGAACGCGAACGGACCCGCGCGACCAGCATCCGCGGTGATCGCGATCGACGAGCCGCCCGTGCGGGCGCGGTGCGAGGGCGTGGCGACGATGGGGGAGCGGGTACGGGCGCGACTGGTCGTGGCCGATCCGGCCCAGCGCGCGGTCCTCTTCGCCCTCAGCTAACCTCAGGCCATCATCAAGAGGGTGTCATTGAGGTAGATGACGACGTTGCGCCCGTACTCTTCGAAACCCAGTTTGTCTGCGATGGCCATCGTGGACGGACTTGACGTCAGTGACCGATACCGAGCCACCCCGTGCATGAGAATCGCTTGGCGGGTGGCGAGCGCCGCGATCTGACGGCCGTACCCGCGACCGCGAGCCTCCGGATGGATGACGAATCCGACGTCGGTGGCCGCCTCCGGGCCCGGAGTGAGATTCGCCGCGGCGACAAGCGTATCGCCCTCGAAGATGCCGAAGAGCATGGCGGTCTGAGCAGTGAACCCGGTAACGCCCCATTCGTAGAACGGCAGCGCGGACCGCAGTACGTTGATGGCCTCAGCGTCGCGCGGATTGAGGCGCCTTCCCGCGGCCATCTGGTCGAGCCCATCGAGGCGATCGCGGTAGTAGTGCTTTACCGGCCCCCACGCCGAACGCGCCTGGTCGCCGAGGATGTCCTGCCAGGTCTTCGGTTCCAGCAGAGACGCCGTGTCATGGCCCACGACCGAGGATGTGATAGATTCGACCATGTCGATCGGCACATTGACGGTGGCGCCTTCGAAACCGAAGACGTAGATTCCCCGCCAAGACTCGCGCTGAAGCCGGTTGGGCTTGACCCGGACGCCAGGGGCGTGGAGGTCCTCGACGCTCGTGCCGAGCGTGGTCGACCAGAACGCATCCACTCGCTCGCGGGTTCTCTGCTCGACCATTCGACCGAGGGTGCCACTTCCGAAGGAAGATCGGTAGAGCCTTTGCGAGGATAGCTGGCATGACGTTCGACTCGATTTCGTTGCCCGACGTGGCGGACCTCGTAGTGGGCATTCTGGGCGGAACAGGCGATCAGGGTAAAGGACTGGCGTATCGGTTCGCCCGGGCGGGGCAGCATGTAATCGTCGGCTCGCGTAGCGCCGACAGAGGTGCAGAGGCAGCGGCGATTATCGCCGCGATGCCCGGGGTGACCGGTATGGTCACCGGCGCCGCCAACTCGGCCGCCGCCGAAGCGTCCGATGTGGTCATCGTCGCCGTGCCGTGGGAGGGGCACGCGGAGACAGTCGCCGCACTGCGCCAACCGCTGGCGGGCAAGGTGGTCGTGGACTGTGTCAACCCGCTGGGGTTTGACGCCAAGGGGCCCTACCCGCTTCGCGTGCCGGAGGGCAGCGCCGCCGAGCAGACCGAATCGTTGCTCCCCGAGTCGCGAGTGTGCGCCGCGTTTCATCACGTGAGCGCGGTTTTGCTCACTGACCCGACGGTCGATCGCGTCGACCTGGACGTGCTGGTTCTCGGAGACGACCGCGAAGCGGTTGGCATCGTGGCCGCGTTGGCCGGGCGCATTCCCGGCATGCGCGGTGTTTTCGCCGGTCGGCTGCGCAATGCCGGACAGGTCGAGGCATTGACCGCGAACCTCATCGCGATCAACCGGCGGTACAAGGCGCATGCCGGCATTCGCGTCACCGACGTCTAGGACGGATCGGGCATCGGCCTCGGTCATCCGCCGAGTAGTCCGAGCCGCGAGGAACGAGCGGCGAGGACGGATCGGCCTCGGTCAGCGGTGGGTGTGTTCCGCGGCGGGGAAGGTCCCTCCGCGGACTTCGTCCGCATATGCCGTCGCGGCCTCGGTGAGCACTTTGTGCAGATCAGCGAATCGCTTGACGAATCGGGGCATCGGGCCACTGCGCAGCCCGGCCATGTCCTGCCACACCAGCACCTGCGCGTCGCAGTCCGGTCCGGCGCCGATCCCGACCGTGGGGATCGCCAATTCGTGGGTGATCCGTTTCGCCAGCTCGCCCGGCACCATCTCCAGCACCACGGCGAACGCGCCGGCCTCGGCCACGGCGAGGGCGTCTGCGAAGACCTCGTCCGCCGCGTCGCCACGCCCCTGGACCCGGTAGCCGCCGATCGTGTGTTCGCGTTGCGGGGTGAAGCCGACATGCGCCATGACCGGGATGCCGGCTGAGGTCATCGCGGCGATCTGCGGAGCACAGACGCGGCCGCCCTCCAGCTTTACCGCGTGGCACCCGCCCTCCTTCATGAACCGCACCGCGGTCCGCAGAGCTTGGGTTGTGCCCTCCTCGTACGAGCCGAACGGCATGTCGCCGACGACGAGGGTGCGCTTGGTCGATCGGACGACCGCCCGTACTAACGGGAGCAGCTCATCAACCGTGACCGGAATGGTGGTCTCGTGGCCAAAGACGTTGTTGGATGCTGAGTCGCCGACCAGGAGCACGGCGACGCCGGCCGCGTCGAAGATGCCGGCGGTGTACTGGTCGTAGCTGGTGAGCATCGCCCACCGCTCGCCGCGCTGCTTGGCGGCGATGAGGTCACGGGTACGGATGCGCTGACTTGTTGGTCCGCCGTACAGCGACGCGGCCTGGGACATGGTGGTCTCCCTCAGGATCCTCGAGGCCGCACCGATGCGGTCCCCGGGCTCGTTCGATCGTCCCACCGCCGCCCGCTCCGCGCAGGATCCCCGTGCAAGATGTCACACCCAGCGCTCAGCCGAGACGGCGCCAGAGGAACTCGAAGGTGAGCGCCCGCTTGAACGCCCGCTGGGCGTTGTCGGCGGCGGCGCCGTGGCCGCCCTCGATGTTCTCGTAGTACGTCACGTCGTACCCGTGGTCGCGCAGCCGGGCGGTCATCTTCCGGGCGTGCGCCGGGTGCACCCGGTCGTCGCGGGTCGAGGTGATCCACAGAACCGGCGGATACTTCTGTCCACTCTGGACATTCTGGTACGGCGAGTAGCCCCCGATGAATCCCAGTCCGCCTCGTCGTCCGGGTCGCCATACTCAGCCATCCATGACGCACCGGCGAGCAGCAGGTGGTACCGGCGCATGTCCAGCAGCGGAACGGAGCCGGCGATGGCGCCGAACAGCTGCGGGTAGCGGGTGAGCATCACTCCCATGAGCAGACCGCCGTTACTGCCGCCGGTAACCCCGAGCCGGGCCGGCTCCGTGATGCCCCGGGTGGCCAGATCGGTGGCGACCGCCGCCAGATCTTCAAACGCCCGCGGCCGGTTCTCCCGTAAGGCGGCTCGGTGCCAGGCCGGGCCGTACTCGCCGCCGCCCCGGATGTTCGCAGACACGTAGCGTGCCGCCGCGGGCGAGCCAGCTCCGGCCGAGCCCCGCGTCGTATGCCGGCGTGCGGGACACCTCGAATCCGCCGTACGCCTCGAGCAGCGCCGGTCCGGCGCTCTCCTCGCTGCCGACGACGAAGTACGGCACCCGGGTCCCATCCTCGGAGGTAGCCCAGAGCTGCCGCACGGTCAGGCCGTTGGAGTCGAAGAACGATGGTTCCTGCCGCACCAGCTAGACCGGTCCGCCGATGCTGCCGTGGCGCAACGTCGTCGGCTCGGTGAAGCCGGTGGACGTGAGCAGGAACTCGTCGGTGAGGTCGGGGTTGGTGTCGGCAATCCCGATCTGGCTCAGCGGCGTGTGGCTCAGCGGCGGCACCCCGTCCAGTGGCGCCCGCCCCCACCCGTCGGACGGGTCGAGCACGACCAGTTCGCTGTGCACATCTCGAAGCAGCCCCAGCACCAGGTGGTGCCGGGTCCACATCCAGTACTCCAGCGTCACGCCGGTCGCCGGGGCGAAGAGCACGTGAGTCGACGATCGCCGCCGAGGAAGGCGTCCACCCCGGCCGCGAGGAGCGCCCCGGCTGGGTAGGTGGTCGCCTCGACCGTCCACGGTGTACGTAGGCGTACCAGCAGCCAATCACGATGGAGGTCGACCTCGGCATCGGTGGGCACGTCGACGCGGATAGTCTCGTCTGCCGGGCCGAGAACGTAGGTTTCGCTGTCGAAGAACGCGATGCGCCGCAGAGACCATGTCACGCGGGTAGTCAGGTTCCGGGTCGTGCACCGCCACACTCGTACGTCGTCCAGCTCGCCGGCGTCAAGATCAGGTCGGCATCGGACAGCGCCGTGCCGCGCCTCCACCGCTTCGCGATCCGCGAATATCCAGAGGTGGTCAACGACGCGTGGCCCGAAGTCGGTCGCCACGAAGATGTGGTCGACGTCGATCCAGCTCACTATGCTCTTTGCCTCGGGCAGTTCGAAGCCGCCCGGCACGAAGCCAGTCTCCAGGTCGAACTCGCGCACCACTGCTGCGTCGGCCCCGCCCCGGGACAGGTGCACGAGGTAGCGACGGTTGTCGGGCTTCAGCGCGTCCGCGCCGGCCCACACCCAGTTCTCGCCCTCAGCGGCGGCGAGGGCGTCTAGATCGAGCAGGACCTGCCACTCGTCGGCGCGTACCCCGTCCAGGGTGGCCCGGCGCCAGAGTCCACGCGGGTGCAACTCGTCCTGCCAGAAGTTGTAGAGGTGCTCGCCACGCCAGTGCAGCGACGGAATCTTCTCAGCCGAGTCGAGCACCTCCCGGATCTCGGCATTCATCGCATCGAACCGTGACCCCGTGGCGAGGGAGGCGACCGTCTCGCTGTTGCGTTCGCGGACCCAGGTCAGAGCGCGCTCGCCGTCAACCTCCTCCAACCACAGGTAGGGATCCTCAGTTGCTGGTCATCCCTTGAACCGGTTGGTGATGGGTAGCCGCCGATCCCGGCCGAACGCCTTGATCGAGATCTTCGTGCCGGGTGCCGACTGGCGTCGCTTGTACTCGGCCAGGTCCACCATCCGCGTCACCCGCTCGACGAGGGCCGGATCGTGGCCGGCAGCGAGCAGTGCCTCCCGGCCGAGGTCGCCGTCGATGTAGTCGGCCAGGAACGGGTCGAGCTCGTAGTAGTCGGGCAATGAGTCGGTGTCGAGCTGGCCAGGGCGCAGCTCCGCGCTGGGCGGTTTCGTGATGGAGCTCTCCGGAATCGGCGGCGTCTCGCCCCGGCGCTCGGCGTCGGCATTGCGCCATTTGGCCAAGCCGCCACACCATGTTTTCCGCACGTCCTTGATCGGGTTGAACCCGCCGACCGAGTCGCCGTACAAAGTGGAGTATCCGACCGCGAGCTCGCTCTTGTTGCCAGTGGTGAGCACCAGATGATTGTCCTGGTTGGACAGTGCCATCAGGACGACCCCACGGACCCGTGCCTGCAGGTTCTCCACCGCGATCCCGGACAGCGCGAGGTTGGCCAGGAATCCGTCCACCATCTCCTGGATCGGCTGGACCCGGTAATGCAGCCCGGTCCGCCGGGCGAGCTCCGCGGCGTCGTCGCGTGAGTGCTGGGAGGAGTGCCCTGACGGCATGGAGACGCCGTAGACCTGGTTCGCGCCCAGCGCGTCGACTGCGATCGCGGCGACCACACTGGAATCGATGCCCCCGGACAGCGCAATGATCACCGACTGGAAGCCGTTCTTGCGTACGTAGTCGCGCAGTCCCACGACCAACGCCTGCCATACTTCGGCCTCGTCGGTGACCCGATCGGCGATGTGGCCCTCGATCCGGGCGTCGCCGAGAGGGGTGAGCTCTCCCGGCAGTGTGGTGCGCTCGATCCGCATCCCGGCCGCGTGGTCGGGGACTGGTTCGTCGGCGGCGGCGGGCAGGTCGAGGTCGATCAGCAGGAGCTCCTCGGTGAACTGCTGGCCCCGCGCCAGCACAGTGCCGTCCGCCGTGACCACCATCGAGTCGCCGTCGAAGACAAGCTCGTCCTGGCCGCCGACCATGTTCACGTACGCGACGACTGCGCCGGCCTCGGCCGCTCTCCGCCGTACCAACGGAAGTCGGACATCGTCCTTGTTCAGCTCGTACGGCGACCCGTTGATGTTCACGACCAGGCCCACCCGCGCGCTCGCGGCCGCGGCGAAGGGTCCGCCCGCCTGCCACAGGTCCTCGCAGATGGTCAGCGCGATGTCGATGCCTTGTGCCTGTGGACCGACCAGCCGGACGACCAGCAACGTGTCGCCGGGAACGAAGTACCGGTCCTCGTCGAAGACGCCGTAGTTGGGCAGGTGGTGCTTGAAGTACGTCGCCAGCACTCGACCGTCGCGCAGCACCGCGAGCGCATCGCGGGGACCGCGGCCGGGGGTGGCCTCGGCGCTGATCCGCGGCGGACCGTCGGCGTCGAGGTAGCCGACGACGACGATGACCCCGCCCAGCCCGTCGTCGGCCAGGTCGCGCGCCAGCGTCTGCACGGCCGCCTGCGACGCGGCCACGAACGAATCGCGGAAGACGAGGTCCTCGACCGGGTACCCGGTCAGCATCATCTCCGGGAAGGCGACCAGGTGGGCGCCGGACTCGGCCGCCTTACGGGTCCAGCCACGAACCAGAGCCGCGTTGCCGGTGAGGTCGCCCACGGTGGGGTTCACCTGGGCAAGGGCTAGGCGCAGTGTGGGCATGACTCATTCTCCCGCGCCGGGCCGGATCGGCCTCCCCGATGCCACTGTGCTGCAGCTCACCTGCGGACTGTGCCGCCGCTCACTGCACAGCGCCGCCGCTCACTGCACAGCAACGTCAGCTGAGGCTGAGGATCGTGGCGCCGACGAAGAGGGCTAGTGCGACGGTGAGCATGGCGACCTGGGCGGGCAGCTGACCAAACGACTTGAGCACGCTGGAGAACGAGCCGAGCAGCTTGCTTGAGGCTTCGAGTGTTGCCGCCGCGCTGATCTGCTGCGCCTCAACTCGGGACTCGATCGGCGGCGGTGGCTGACCCGGCTCCCAGCCCGTTGCACCTGGGGTGACTCGCAGGGGCTGCACCGAGACCCGGTCCAGCGGTGCGTCCAGTTTCGGCAGCTCGGGCGCCGCCGGCGCGACGGCCAGCTCCCGATCGCCACTGCGGGCCAGGTTGTCCACCATCCGAACCCGGCCGCGCATCTCGATGATGATGACCCAGGCCGTGGCACTGGTGAGGAACCCGCCCATCAGCATCATCACCAGCGCGATCACGTCACCAACTTCGGTGCCGGTGGCGCCGACCAACCGGAAGAGCACAATCCACAGCGGCAGCGACACCACCGTGAACGCAAGCAGGATCAGTGCCGCCGTCGAGTAGGCGAACCGTGGCTGCCAGACCAGCTCCTGGTCGAAGTCACGAGCCATCGCCTGTTGCCGCCGGACGGAGCGTTGCAGCACGGTCAGCGGCGAGTCGTCGGCGGCAGCCGGTCGCGGTGGCGCTAGGCGCAACGGCCGGATGCGGCGTCGCGGGGTGGACAGCGGCGTCGTGGCCAGGCCTGACGATATGGCCATCGTCGGCGAGTCGTCGCCGGGCGTCGAGGCGCCGAGGGTCGAAGTGCCGGGGTCGAGGCGCCAACCGTCGTGGCAGCGGGCAGAGCGCTGACCGGGATCAGGTGTACGTCGGGGTTGATGATGGGTGGCTCGGGACCGATCAGCGTGGGCTTGGTCGGTGCGGGTACGGGCGGCACCGGCGGCCACTCACCGGTACCGCTGAAGCCGGTGGGCAGGGGGGCCGACGCGGGCATGGACGGTAGTCGGGATCGCGGACGCGGGCGTAGCCGGGGGCTTGGGCTGGTACTCCACCGGTACTCCTCCCCAGAGGGCGGCGGGCTGGCTGTGCCACGATGATAGGAGTGCCGTGCTGTCCGGGGAAGTAGCTAGTTTTCCGAATGATCCCCGTGTCGCGTAACGTGCGCGAAACAGCTCGGGGTGACACTCGGCGAGTTCGCCAGCGACGCTTGCGGAGCTTGAACGGCGAACTCTGTGGGAACGGACGCGAGAGCACAGGAGACACCATGGACCGTCAGCAGGAGTTCGTCCTCCGGACGCTGGAGGAGCGGGACATCCGGTTCGTAAGGCTGTGGTTCACGGACGTGCTCGGCACCCTCAAGAGCGTCTCGGTCGCGCCGGCGGAGCTCGAGTCCGCCTTCGAGGAGGGCATCGGATTCGACGGGTCGGCCATCGAGGGTTTTGCCCGTGTCTATGAGTCGGACATGGTTGCGATGCCCGACCCCACCACGTTCCAGGTGTTCCCGTTCGAGGGCGGCGGCAGCGGCGAGTCGGCGCGGATGTTCTGCGACATCCTGCTGCCCGACGGCTCGGCCTCGTGGGCCGACCCTCGGCACGTGCTGCGCCGGGCACTGTCCCGGGCGGCGGAGAAGGGGTTCACCTTCTACACCCACCCGGAGATCGAGTTCTTCCTGCTCCAGGACGTGCCGCCGGACGGCGACGTGCCCAAGCCGGTCGACGCGGGTGGCTACTTCGACCACACGACGCACTCGATCGCCCGCGACTTCCGTCGCCAGGCCGTGCTCGCGCTGGAGCGGATCGGCATCTCGGTGGAGTTCAGCCATCACGAGGTCGCGCCCGGCCAGCAGGAGATCGACCTGCGGTACGCCGACGCGCTCACCACCGCCGACAACATCATGACCTTCCGGCACGTGGTCAAGGAGGTGGCGCTGTCGCACAACGTGGTCGCCACCTTCATGCCCAAGCCGTTCACCGATCAGCCGGGCAGCGGCATGCACACCCACCTGTCGCTGTTCGAGGGGGAGCGCAACGCGTTCCACGACGCCAGTGACCCGTTGAAGATGTCCAAGGTGGGGCAGGCGTTCATCGCCGGAGTGCTCAAACACGCCCGCGAGTACGCGGCGGTCACGAACCAGTGGGTCAACTCGTACAAGCGGCTCTTCCCGCAGGCGCTGCCGGACCGCATCGCGGAGGCGCCGGCGTACGTCTGCTGGGGTCACCTGAACCGGTCCGCGCTGGTGCGGGTGCCCGCGTACGGCAAGCCGAACTCGGCCCGGGTCGAGGTGCGCTCGCTCGACTCCGCCTGCAACCCGTACCTGGCCTTCGCGGTCATGCTCGGCGCGGGTCTCAAGGGCATTGAGGAGGGCTACGAGCTGCCGCCAGGTGCCGAGGACGACGTGTGGTCTCTGTCCACAGCGGAGCGACGCGCGATGGGCATCGAGACCCTGCCGGAGAACTTGGCCGAGGCGATCGATCTCATGGAGGGCTCGGAACTGGTGGCCGAGGTGCTCGGCGAGCACGTGTTCGACTTCTTCCTGCGTAACAAGCGCACGGAGTGGGAGGCGTACCGCCGGGTGGTCAACCCGTACGAGCGCCAGCGCTACCTCGGCGCCCTCTGACCACTCACCACGAGACAGCCGGCTCGACCGTCAGCGTGCCCGCGGTGGCGTCCAGGACGGCGGGTACGCCCACCGGCACCGCGAGCTGGTCGCGGCCGTGGCCGATCGGCAACCCACCGAGCACGGGCACGCCGAGGTCGCCCAGGCGCTCGCTGAGTACGTCCGCGACCGTGGCTGGCCAATCGTCGGCGCAGTTGGTGAACTGACCAACCGCAACGCCCGCGATGCCGGACAGGGCGCCGGCGCGGCGCAGGTGCAGCACCATGCGGTCCACTTTGTACGGAGGCTCGTCCACATCCTCGAGCAGCAACACCGCACCGCGCAGATCGGGCATGTCCGGGGTGCCGATGGTGGCCGTGAGCAGGCACAGGTTGCCGCCCAGCAGCGGTCCCCGGGCGGTACCGGGGACCCGTACCGCTGAGGTCTCCTCGTCGGGGCGGGCTTTGAGCACGACCGGATCGGCCGTCATGACCGAACGGCGCAGGGCCTCGGCCGCGTCCGGGCCGGTGCGCTGGTCGAGCCAGGCCGCCCCCGGCCCGTGCACGGTGGCGAGCCGGGCGCCCCGCCACAGCGCGAGCTGCAGCGCAGTGATGTCGGAGAAGCCGACCACCAGCTTGGGGTCGCGCTCGCACCGCGTCCAGGTCGACGCCGTCGACGATGCGCTGTGAGCCGTAGCCGCCGCGGGTGCACAGCACGCCGCGCACGTCGCGGGTCCCGGAGGGCGTGGTTGAGGTCGGCTAACCGCAGCTCATCGGTACCGGCCAGGTAGTGGTGCTGGGCGAAGACATTCGGTGCGGTAACCACGTCCAGGCCCCACCCGGTGAGCAGCTCGATCCCGCGAGCGACGCGCTCCGCCCTGGTCGGACCAGAGGGCGACACCAGCATCACCCGGTCGCCCGGACGCAGCACGCTCGGCCGCAGTGCCACGAGTGCGGGCGTGGTTGGCGACTCCGGCGACGGTTCCACGGCCGACGAGCCTACCCGCGCCACCCGTCCGGCCGATCAGGGTCCGACCGTCTGTCCGCGCCGAGTTGGCTCAGATCGGTCACAATGAGATCTCGCGCAGTTGTCACCCCCGCAGCAGGAGCGCCAGATGTTCGACACCCCTCGATCCACCCGGACGCGTCCCACACCACGAGCGCTGGTCGCGGTCGTGTGCAGCTTCGCGCTGCTCGCTCTTGTGGCGGGGTGCACCAAGGCGAACCCGAACGGGGAGGCATCGCCCACCGCGTCGACCTCGGAGACGGCCGCGCCCACCTCGCCTGAGGTCACATCGAGCCCCACTCCGATCGCAACGACTTTAGGGACCCTCACCGGCGCGTGGAAAGGCACCTGGGCGAACACCGCCCCGCTGGCCGCGGTCGGCACCTTCGTACTCACCTGGGCTCAGCAGGGCAATCTGGTCTTCGGCGCGATCGGCGTCACTGGCTCGAACTGCATCGAAGCCGGCAACGTGTCCGGCAACGTCGACGGCACCAAGATCAGTTTTGGGGCGGTCGAGGGCGACACGGAGATCTTCTACGAGGGCGTCGTTTCGGGAACCATCATGACCGGGACGTACCGCTCCGACTGCGGCAACTCGACGGGCACCTGGACCGCGGTCAAAGCCTGACGAGCGTGGGTGGGGCGGCGGGGTTGAGGAGCGTTAGCCTGGCTGGGTGAGCGCCCGATGCCTGGTGATTGAGAACGACCCGACGAGCGATCTGGGTCAGTTCGATGAGTGGCTCACCAAGGGCGGGCTGACGCTCGACGTGGTGCGGCCGCACGCGGGTGATCCGTTGCCAGCGGACCTGGAGGGCTACGCCGCGCTGCTCGTCCTCGGCGGGGAGCAGAACGTGTATGTCAACCCGGACGGTACGCCCGGCGCACCGTGGTTCGATGCCCTGGAATCTTTGTTGCGCAAGGCAGTCCGGACCCGGACCGCGACACTGGGGATCTGCCTGGGCGCGCAGCTGCTCGCGACGGCCCACGCGGGAACCGTGGCGCGGGCGGTCGCCGGGCCCGAGATCGGTACCCGGCTCGTCGCGAAGCGGGACGCCGCCGAGTCCGACCCCCTCTTCGGGCCGATGCCGATGCTGCCCGATGTGATCCAGTGGCACCATGACGAGGTCACCGAACTGCCGATGGGCGCGGTGCTGCTCGCCGCCTCGACCAACTACCCGGTGCAGGCGTTCCGGCTCGGCACCGCGGCGTGGGGCGTGCAGTTCCACCCCGAGTGCGACACCCGGATCCTGGCCGGCTGGGTGAGTGAGAGCGGCCCGCTGCTGGCCGACCTCGGCCTACCCGGTGACGAGCTTGTCGCCCGAGCCGAGGCCTTGCAGGACGACCTGTTCGAGGTGTGGCACCCGTTCGCCGTTCGGTTCGCGGCGCTCGCCAGGGGGGACCTCAGCCCGATGCCCGAGGCTCCGGAGCCCGGCCGCCGGCTGCCCCTGCTCGGCAACTGACGCTATGAGCAGACCGACGAGTGCCAGGCTGCGGCTTGCCCGGTACGGATTCACCGACGTGGCCGCCGCGGCGAAGCTGCTCGGCCCGGAGCCGGGTGGCCTCGGGCTGTGGGATGACGTGGAGCTCGGCACCCACCGACGCCACCGCGGGCGACGTGCTCACTGCGCTCGGGTCCTCGGCCGACCCGTACCTCGCCCTACGCCAACTGCACCGGGTCGAGGAGTCTGCGCGTCGCATCGCGCCGGACGCTGGGCCGCTGGCCGCGATGCGGTCCGACGCCGGCGTACGGGTGGCGCTGGCCGCGGTGCTCGGCGCCTCGATCACGCTCGGGGACGACCTGGTCGCCGACCCGACCCGATGGCAGGCCGTGCGAGACCTCGCCTGGCTACCCGACGATCCCTTCCACCGTGCCGCGGTGGACTCGCCCGCCCAGCTGCGCACGGCCTACCGTGCGGCGTTGCTCCGTATCGCCGCGGCCGACCTCACCCAGGCCGCCGGTGTGGGAGGGATGGTGGAGTCAGCAGAAGTGGTCGACCAGACCATGGACCGCCTGTCCCAGCTCGCCGACGCCACCATGGCAGCGGCACTGCGACTTGCTGAGGTGGAGCGTGGCGCGACACCTCGTCTCGCCGTCATCGCGATGGGCAAGTGTGGCGGTCGGGAGCTGAACTACGTCAGCGACGTCGACGTCATCTTCGTCTGCGACTCCGACACCGATCTCGCCGACGCTCAGGTGATCGCGGCGCGGATGATGCAGATCTGCGGCCAGGCCGCCTGGCCGGTCGACGCGAACCTGCGACCCGAGGGCAGCCAAGGTCCACTGGTACGGACACTCGCCTCGCATCTGGCCTACTACCAGCGGTGGGCGCGGACGTGGGAGTTCCAGGCGCTGCTGAAGGCGCGACCCGCCGCCGGTGACCTCTCGCTGGGACAGCGCTGGCTCGAGGCGCTGCAACCGTTGATCTGGCACGCGGCCGAGCGACCCGAGGCGGTGGAGGACGTACGCGCGATGCGGCGGCGCATCATCGAGAATGTCCCGCCGGCCGAGCGCGAGCGTGAGATCAAGCTCGGCCCGGGTGGACTTCGTGACATCGAGTTCGCGGTCCAACTGATGCAGCTGGTGCACGGGCGCGGCGACGAACGGATTCGATCGGGCTCCACGTTGGACGCGCTGGCGGCGCTGGCGGCGGGCGGCTACGTGGGGCGCGAGGACGGCGTGGCGTTGGCGCAGGCGTACCGATTCCTGCGCGCCGTCGAGCACCGGCTGCAGTTGCAGCGGCTGCGTCGGACCCACACCGTGCCGGACGGGAAGACCCCCGAGGGCTCCACCGCGCTGCGGTGGTTGGCGCAGGCGCTCGGCTTCCGCGCCGACGCCCGTCGTGACGCGGTCGAGTCGTTCCGGGCCGAGTGGGTCACCCACGCTCAGGAGGTACGGCGGCTGCACACCAAGCTCGTCTACCGGCCGCTGGTCGAGGCGGTGGCCCGGGTTCCGAGCGAGGCGCTGCGGCTGACCCCCGAGGCCGCCCGCAGCCGGCTGGAGATTCTCGGCTTCACCGACCCGGCTGGCGCGTTGCGGCATCTGGAGGCGCTGACCAGTGGCGTATCCCGCTACGCGGCGATCCAGCACACGTTGTTGCCGGTGCTGCTGAACGAGTTGGCCGATGCACCGGAGCCGGACCGCGGCCTGCTGGGCTACCGCCAGGTCTCCGACGCCCTTGGCGCGACCCCGTGGTTCCTTCGCCTGCTGCGCGACGAGGGTACCGTGGCGCTGCGGATGGCCCGGCTGCTCGGCCTGTCCCGGTACGTCACCGACCTGCTGGTGCGCGATCCCGAGGCGCTGCGGTTGCTCGCTGACGACGCCGAACTGATGCCCCGTCCGCCTGCCTCCCTTGTGGACGGATTTACCGCGGCAGTCGACCGGCATGGCTTCGTCGGGTCGCGCGGGTGGCGTGGCGGCGCGGGTGCCGCGGTACAGGCGGTTCGCGCCCTGCGCCGGCGGGAGCTGTTCCGGATAGCCTGCGCAGATCTGCTCGGTGTGGTGCCCGCCGAGTCGTCCGCGGATGGCGCATCTTCGACCGGTGGCGCGTCCAATGTGGTCGCGGTCGGGCAGGCCCTCTCCGATGTCATCGACGCCACCCTCGGGGCTGCGCTGCGGGCCGCGACGTCGCGGGCCAAGGCCGACGAGATGCCGTTCGCCATCATCGGCATGGGGCGACTCGGTGGGGCGGAGTTGAGCTACGCCTCGGACGCCGACGTGCTCTTTGTCTACGAGCCGCTGCCCGGCGTGGCGGAGGACGCGGCCAGTGGTACCGCACACGAGATCGCGGAGGAGCTGCGCCGGCTGCTTTCGGCCCCGTCGCCGGAGCCGCCGCTCGGCGTCGACGCCGACCTGCGGCCCGAGGGCAGGCAAGGGCCGTTGGTGCGCAGCCTCGCCGCGTACGAGCGGTACTACGCGGAATGGTCGAAGATCTGGGAGGCACAGGCGCTGCTGCGGGCCCGCTTCGTCGCTGGGAACGTTTCGCTGGGCGAGCGCTTCCTGGTGCTGGCCGACCGGGTGCGTTACCCAGCTGAGGGGCTCTCGGCCGAGCAGATCACCGAGATCCGCCGGATCAAGGCGCGGGTCGACACGGAGCGACTGCCTCGCGGAGCCGACCCGGCCACCCACGCAAAGCTCGGCCGCGGCGGGCTCGCCGACGTCGAGTGGGCGGTACAGCTGTTGCAGCTGCGTCACGGGTACCAGGTCGAGGGACTTCGGACGCCACGAACCCTGGACGCGCTCGGTGCGGCGCGCGACGCCGGACTAGTGTCCAATATGGACGCTGTGTTCCTGGCCCGGGGTTGGGTCATGGCGTCCCAGGTCCGCAACGCCCTGATGCTGGTGCGGGGCCGGGCTTCGGACCAGTTGCCGCGGCAGGGGGTGGAGCTCGCCGGGGTGGCGCGGGCGCTCGGCCGGCCACCGTCCACCGAGCCGGGGCAGTTCCTCGACGAGTACCTGCGCACCGCCCGCCGCGCCCGGGCCGCCGCCGAGCGCGTGTTTCTGTCGCCCTAGCTCCTACCCTCCTGGTAGTTCGCCGAGTCCACAACCTGTGAGTAGTACCTACGCCCCACAGTTGTGGATTCTGAGCAGAACATGCCACGCCCGCGGCGACACACGACGTCGAAAACCGGGTGGCTGGGTGGCGGCGAGTCGTCAATGATCGCGCAGTTGGGTGGGCGGATCGACGGCGTGACCGTCCTTCGGTGATCGTGGCAAGGGCCCGGTCGTGGGAGCGGATACCGGAGTCAGGGCTTGAGGGTGAGGGTGTAAGCGGATTCGGACTCGATGGTGCTCCGGTTCCAGCGCATCGGCAGGTTCTGGCCGTTGCGCCACAGCTCGAACTGGTCGGAGTAGTTCGAGTGGAAGGCGTGGCCAGAGTTCCCGGTGAACTGGATCCACCGAGAGTTATCCATATTGGACAGATCCACGATCATTCGCATGGAGGGAACCGCGTCGACCTCGTATCCCTCGCGCGCGGTCCAGCCGGTCGCGTTGACGATGGCGTCGCCACCGGACGTACCCTCGGCGCCGACGTTGAACAACCACTCGATCGGCGCGATGCCCGACTGGCCGAACGTCTCGTTCGTCAGGGCGAGCGTGTGCAGGTCACCCCAGCGCCAGTCGGCCGGGTCGTCGTCGAGCCGGTCCGACAGCTCCGAAACTGCATCCGTCATCGCCGCCGACAGCATGTCGTCGCGCGTCTCGACAGCCGCGGTGGCGCGGTCGTCCCACCACGGCGACGAACGTTCCTGGATCAGCGGCCGCACCGCCTCCCACCACCGGTCACCACCATCGGGCAGGAAGTCGGCGGGCAGCTCGTCGAACGTCCGCAGAAGCAGGTGCCGCCAGGTGGCGTTGTAGAAGGCGGCCGCGGCTGACGTGGGCGCCGGTTCGAATGCCGGCTGCTGGAAGTCCCAGCCCCGCAACAGATCCCGGGCCGCGGCGACGTCACCAGACGCGGGCGCGCTGAGCAGCGCCGGCACCAGCGTCGGTGCGAAGCCGTTGCGGTTGTCGAACTGCATCTGCCGGATCGCCTCGGCGTCGATCTTCCCGCCGGCGATGCGGGCGCGCATCATGTCCATGATGCGCTGGCTGCGGTAGCCGTACGACCAGTCCGTGGTGAGCAGGTTCTGGTACTGCGGCCCGATCACGGCCTGGTTCGCGGTGACGATCCACCCCTCGGGCGGGTTGAGTACGTTGGGCAGCTCGGCGAAGGGGATGAAGCCGGTCCAGTCGTACGCCGGGTCCCAGCCGGGCGCGGGCCAGCGGCCGTCGCCCTTGCCCCGCACCGGGATCCGTCCAGGGGACTGGTACCCGATGTTGCCATCCACGTCGGCGTAGACGATGTTCTGGGACGGCACCTCGAAGTCGGCGGCGGCCTCGCGGAACGAGTCCCAGTCGGTGATCTGGTTGATCGCGAACAGGGCCTCGACCGTACGGCCCGGATCGAGCGCGGTCCAGCGCAGCGCCACGGCGTACGGGGACTCCTTCGCCGCCGACGGCACGCCCGGGTCGGCTGAATCCAATGTGGACTCAGGAGGGGGCGACATAGCCGGCCGGGGAGATCCTGACGGTTCCACGGGTGGCACACTCGCCGCCGTCAACAGGTTCTTGGACCGGTCGGAGACGAGCGGGCCGTGCTTGGTCGACCGTACCGTGATCGTCACGGGCTCACCGCCGGCGACCTTGATGGTCTCCTGGCGAGTCGTCAGCGGCATCCACTGTGTCCCGTCAAACACCGTGTCGCCTTCTACCTTCTCCAGGTAGAGATCCGTGACGTCGGGGTCGAGGTTGGTGAATCCCCACGCCATGCGGTCGGTGTGTCCGATGACGACTCCCGGCACGCCGGAGAACGTGAAGCCGGCCACGTTGAAGGTGCAGTCACAGTGCAGCCCCATCTGGTACCAGATGCCCGGCATGGACGGGCTCAGGTGCGGGTCGTTGGCCAGCATCGGCTTGCCAGAGGCAGTGTGTTCGCCGCCGACCACCCAGGAGTTCGACCCGATCCCCGGTCCGCCGTCACCCATCAACTGCGGCAGCCGGCCGACCGCGGCAGCGAGGGCCGATAGCGCTGGCTCGGCAGCGGACCAGGAGATGCCGCTGCGCGCCGACATGCCGAACGTCGCGGGGGAGTCGCCAGCCACGTCGAACGAGCCGTCGACGACAGCGCCGCTCTCGACGATCGGTTCGTTGCGCTCGTACGGGTAGCCCGGGTAGAGGTCTTCCACCTGTTCGACGGTCAGCCCGCTGGCGAGCAGCACGGCGCGGGCGATCTCGGACTCCATGTTGCCGCGCAGGTCCCACGCCATCGCCTTGAGCCAGGCCAGCGAGTCGACCGGGCTCCACGGCTCGATCTCATAGTCGCCGTTGGTCAGCCCCAGAATCGTGTACTCGAGCGACTTCGCCCCGGTCGCCTCGGCACCACCGTTGGCGGCGATCCACTCGTTCACCCCGGCGGCGTAGGCCTCGAGGTGGGCCTTGGCCGTTCCCGAGACCATGGTCCACTCCTGCTCGGCCACGCGGCGCCAGCCCAACGTGCGCAGGAACGCGTCGGTAGAGACCTGTCCCGCACCGAACAGCTCGGACAACCGGCCGGCCGTCACGTGGCGGCGGAAGTCCATCTCCCAGAACCGGTCCTGGGCGTGCACGTATCCCTGGGCGCGAAACAGGTCGGCGGCGGTCTTGGCGTACAGCTGCGGGATGCCGTGCTCGTCCCGGTACACAGTGACCGGCGCGGTGAGCCCGGGCAGGCTCAGCTCGCCGCCGTGCTCGGGGAAGGCCCGCCGGACCGACCACACAACCAGGCCCGTCGCGACCAGGGCCAGCACGACGATCGCCGCGACGGTCCACAGCGCGATCCGAGCCACGATGCGCAACGGACGCCGCCGGCCAGCGAACTCGGGCGGCGCGGCGGGCGAGGAATCGGGGGCTGGTTCAGCAGCGACAACGGGCTCAGTCACGTCGCGGATCGTACGGGTCCCCCGCTGCGAATGTCGCCCGGCCCCGGCATGGACAGTCGACCTCGGTGTCGGGCCGTTTGAGGTGGTCGAGCACATCGCCTTCGAGTCGTTCGAGCTGGCCATCAACGGGCAGCTCCACCACGATGTCGTGTTCGATCACTCGGCCGCTTTCGCGGCCTGGGGGCCGCTCGTCGTCGAACTCGGCGAGGTGCACGCAATCGACAAACGGCTCGCCAAGGCGGTCGTCGAACAGACGCCCGGCCGTAGCCGAACGGCTACTTCACGTCAACCTTCATCGGGCACGCCTCGCCGGTTTCCGGCTGGGCGCTTCCGTGCGCCGGAGACGATCGAGACATCGCGCCGATGCCATCGGGCCGAGTCTCAAGCACGCTGTTCGCAGGCCCCGCCGGTTCGTGACTCGAGCTCGAGCCAGCGGGTGGGGGTCGGGGCTCGTGCCCGGGGTAGCGGACACGAGCCCCGACGTCACATGCGAGTGCTGCACCGATGATCGCGAACGAGAGCGCCCGCCGCAACCGCGGCGGGCGCTCCCGTTCGTAGTCGGAATGAGATCGTGGCTACACGTCGTAGTACATCGCGAATTCGTGCGGCGTGGGCCGCAGGCGGACCGGGTCGATCTCGGCGGTCTTCTTGTAGTCGATCCACGTCTCGATCAGGTCCGGGGTGAACACGCCGCCCTCGAGCAGGTACTCGTGGTCATTCTCCAGCGCGTCGAGCACCGCGGGCAGTGAACCCGGCACCTGGGTCACCTGGGCGACCTCCTCCGGCGGCAGGTCGTACAGGTCCTTGTCGATCGGCGCCGGCGGCTCGTACTTGTTGCGAACGCCATCGAGGCCGGCCATCAGCATGGCGGAGAAGGCCAGGTACGGGTTGCAGGACGGGTCCGGCACCCGGAACTCGATCCGCTTGGCCTTCGCGTTGGTGCCGGTGACCGGGATGCGGGTGCAGGCGGAGCGGTTGCGCTGTGAGTAGACCAGGTTCACCGGCGCCTCGAAGCCCGGCACGAGGCGCCGGTACGAGTTGACGGTCGGGTTGGTGAAGGCACACAGCGACGGGGCGTGGTGCAGCAGGCCACCGACGTACCAACGGGCGAGGTCGGACAGGCCGCCGTACCCGGTCTCGTCGTAGAAGAGTGGCTCACCGTTGGCCCACAGGCTCTGGTGGGTGTGCATCCCTGAGCCGTTGTCGCCGAAGAGCGGCTTGGGCATGAACGTCGCGCTCTTGCCGGCGTGCCACGCGGTGTTCTTCACCACGTATTTGAACAGCTGCATCGTGTCACCGGCGAGCAGCAGGGTGGAGAACCTGTAGTTGATCTCGGCCTGTCCAGCGGTGCCAACTTCATGGTGGGCCCGCTCGACGGTGAGGCCGAGGTTGATCAGGTTGCGCACCATCTGGTCGCGCAGGTCGGAGTAGTGGTCCACCGGGGGCACCGGGAAGTACCCGCCCTTGTAGGCGGTCTTGTAGCCGCGGTTGCCGCCCGGCTCCTCCTTGCCGCTGTTCCACCAACCCTCGACCGAGTCGATGTAGTAATAGGCCTCGTTCGCACCGGTGGAGTGCCGGATCGAGTCGAAGATGTAGAACTCCGCTTCGGCGCCAAAGTAGGCGGTGTCGGCGATGCCGCTGGAGGCGAGGTAGGTCTCGGCCTTCTTGGCGACGTTGCGCGGGTCGCGCGAGTACGCCTCACGAGTGAACGGGTCGTGGATGAAGAAGTTCAGGGCGAGCGTCTTCTCCACCCGGAACGGGTCCAGGAACGAGGTGGCCACGTCCGGGAGCAGCAGCATGTCGGACTCGTGAATCTGCTGGAAGCCCCGGATCGAGGAACCGTCGAAGGCGAGGCCGTCGCGGAAGACGGTCTCGTCGAACGACTCGACCGGCACGGTGAAGTGCTGCATCACTCCAGGCAGGTCACAGAAGCGGACATCGACGAACTTAACGCCCTCGTTCTTGAGATATCGGAGGAGCTCCTCGGGGTTGGCGAACACACATCCTCCTGGGAGGTTCAACGGTCCTGGTCATAGGCATCGGTGCCTGGCTTGCTGGACGCGACCGTAGGACTACGGCATTGCCCCGTCGTATCCCAAATGTTTCGGTCATGTTACGCCGCGGGCAGTTGCCGGGCGACGACCTCACCGTAGCCCTCAGTACGCTGGCAGATCGTGGAAGACGCGCGATCAGTACGGTCGAGTCAGCCCCCATCCGGCTTGGGTCCGGCGCCGCTGGTACGGCGGTTCGGCGCCCTCATGATCGACTGGATCCTGTGTCTGTTGATCTCCGGCCTCTTCGGCGGCGCGATCGCCAAGCCGTGGCTTCCGGTCCTGATCCTGATCGCCGAGTACGGGTTCTTCATCGGTCTGTTCGGCATGACCCCCGGGATGCGGCTGGCCCGGATCCGGTGCGTCGGGTTCGCCGACGGCGCCCCTATCGGCGTGCCCCGGGCGCTACTTCGTGGCGTGCTGCTCGCCCTCGTCGTCCCCGCCCTGATCATGGACGCGAATCTGCGCGGGCTGCATGACTTGGCCGCTCGGTCGATCGTCGTCTCGGCGCCGTAGCTCTCCCCGCGATGCTCGGAGCAAGCGGTGCTGGTTTGATCTTGCGATCATACGCGATAAGTCCAAGGTCGTGAGTTGGATCTCGGCGTGTCACGCCGCGTAAGTCCAAGGTCGCGAGGGACCGCGGCGTGTCCGCGCGGGCGGCACCTAGCGGACGCGCGGGGTTTTCATGTTCGGCGGGCGCATGTTCTTGGGGATGGCGCCCTTGGGAAGCTGCGGCCGGGCGGTGAGTGCCTTGAGCCGCTTGTCGAGGGCGTTGACGTCCTTCGGCCCGAGGGTGCGCGGCAGCTTCATCAGCGTCATCCGCAGCTTCCGGATCGGAACCTCACCCTCATCGTTACCGATCATGAAGTCGTACAACTCGGCCGAACCGATCACCTTGGTGAGGCGCTTGCGCTCCTGCGCGACGAGCCCGCGTACCCGGGCCGGGTTGCCCTCGCCGAGGAGCACGACGCCGCCACGGCAGATCACGAGGTGCACGAAGTCCATCTGCGTGGTCGACGCGACCGCCGGGGTGACCCGGAAGTCACCGCGCATGTTCTCCACGATCGACGCAGCCGCACCAGGTTGGCCCTCCGCCTCGTTCATCATGGCCCGATTGGCGCGAAGGTTCAGCACGATCAACACCGCAAGTGGGACCAGCATCAACCCGACCGGGATGAAGACCCAGCTCCAGAGCAGCCACATGAGCACGGTCAGCCCGAGCGCGATCGTGACCGCCAGCGCGACCAGCGGGACGAACAGCTTGTCCCGCTTCGCGGTGAACTTGAACACCATGCCGAGCTGCTTCATGCGCCCGATGAAGCCCACCTTTTCGGGCTGCTGTGCCTTGGCCATGCAGAAAGTCTAGTGGCCAGTCCTGAGCGCCCCACGAGCCATGACCGCTCGAATCTGTGTTCTCGGTGACTGGCCGTGTCGGGGCATGATGGGTCCGTGAAGACCTTCTTGTGGTTGGTAGCTGGCGGGGTCGTCCTGATCCTCGTGGGGTGGCTCGTGCTGTCGCTGCTCGGCGCGCTGCTCAAGCTCGGGTTCTATCTGATCGTGGGCGCGCTCGTCATCGGCGGCGGCCTCTACCTTGCGGGCCGGGCCCGGCGCAGCCTCGGTGGTGATCAACGCCGCCAGCTCCCCTGACGCTCCCAATTGGTCACCATTTGCGCGCCTTCAGTGGGTCGTCCCGGCCCAATAGGTGACCAATTGCGTCGACGGCCGGGAGGCGCGGCCGCAACGGGTGGGGCGTGCGGAACGGTCAGACGGTCGTGCGGGCGGCGACGGCCTGCTGGTACAGGCGCCCGGCGCGGTAGGACGAGCGCACGAGCGGTCCGCTCATCACGCCAGCGAACCCTAGCGCCTCAGCCTCTTCGCGCAGCTGCACGAACTCGTCCGGCTTCACCCATCGCTCCACCGGGTGGTGACGCGGCGTCGGCCGCAGGTACTGCGTGATGGTGATCAGCTCGCAGCCGGCGTCGCGCAGGTCGCGCAGCGCCTGGGATATCTCCGCCCGCTCCTCGCCGAGGCCGAGGATGAGGTTGGACTTGGTCACCAGCCCGAAGTCGCGGGCCTGGGTGATGACGTCGAGCGAGCGGTCGTACCGGAACGCGGGCCGGATCCGCTTGAAGATCCGGGGAACGGTCTCGATGTTGTGGGCGAGGACCTCAGGCCGAGAGTCGAATACCTCACGCAGCAGCGCCGGTTCGCCGTTGAAGTCGGGGATCAGCAGCTCGACCCCGCAACCGGCGCAGAGCCCGTGGATCTGCCGTACGGTCTCCGCGTACAGCCACACCCCGCCATCGGGCAGATCATCGCGGGCGACGCCGGTCACGGTCGCGTACCGCAACCCCATCGCGGCCACCGACTCGGCCACGCGGCGCGGCTCGTCGGCGTCGAAGTCCGCTGGCCGGCCAGTATCGATCTGGCAGAAATCGCACCGCCGCGTGCATTGATCGCCGCCGATGAGGAAAGTGGCCTCACGGTCCTCCCAACATTCGTAGATGTTGGGGCAGCCGGCCTCCTGGCAGACGGTGTGCAGGCCCTCGCGCTGCACCAGGCCGCGCAGCTTGGTGAACTCCGGCCCCATGGTCGCCTTGACCTTGATCCACGGCGGCTTACGTTCGATCGGAGTCTCCGCGTTGCGCGCCTCGATGCGCAGCATGCGCCGACCTTCCGGGGCAACCATCGTCACGGTTGCAGCCTAGCCCTGGCGGTGCGGCGAAGGCCGGTTCGGCGGGGTCAGGGCGACGAGTCTCACGTCGGGATCAGGACCGATCGTGCGGGCGCCATGGTGGCCACTGCTACGGTGCGAACGCCAGGCGGCGATCTTCGGGAGGGACGGCGGCCATGAAGGCTCGGGCCACGGTTGTCGCACTGGTAGTCCTAGCGGCGCTCGGCGCTTGCGGTGGCGAGGGTCCCGGCGGTACGGACGGTACGGGCACCCTCGGTGAAGCGCCGTCCACCTCGGCCTCAGCCGCCGCCACGGCAACTGGTGTGCCCACCGCCACCGCGCCCCCAAGTGACACCACCGGGCATCCGGCGGGCAACCCGCTAGCGTGCCGGCAACTACCGGACGCGTCGATCGGCAGCCCGACCATCCGGCTGGCCGACTACAACGCGGGCGCGGTCCAACTGAGCGGCGGTCGCTACACCGGCCCCGACGGCAGCCTGGTGGAGTTGCAGTCGCCGTGCGGCATCGGAGACCTGAACTCCGACGGCGTCTTCGACGCCATCGGCGTCGTCAAGATCTCCGCTGGCGGGACAGGCCGCTTCTACACCCTGGTCGCGTGGCTGAGCAACAACTCAGGAGTGCCGCAGCTGGCGGCGAGCACGGCGCTGGGGGACCGCAATCCGGTCGAGAGCATCACCATCGCCGGCAACCAGGCGACGGTGGTCTACCTCACCCGTACCCCGGATGTGCCGCTCGCCGGCCTGAATCTCCGGCGTACCGCGATCTTCCGGCTCACCGACACCGGACTGGCCGAGCTGAGCCACGTTGATGCGCCCTACGCGCCCTAGCCGAAATCCAGTAGCGGTGCCGATTACTCTGCTCAGTAACAGCGACGACGGAGACAAGTAGCGTTCCGACCCGCCAGCCGAGAGAGCCGCCGGCAGCTGTGAAGGCGGACTGGCGCCGGGGCATGAAGACACTCCCGAGCTGGAGCACGGCCAGAGGCCTCCCTTCGGGAGGCGAAGGTGCGGTGGTACCGCGAGGACGACACCGGCTGACTCATGCGAGTCACCTCGCCCGCACCTCCCGGGGATCGCGTTGCGAATCCAGAGGAGGTCACCGCCATGCAACGCACCCTGTCATCTGAACTTCCCACCCGTATCGGCGAATCCGTCACGATCGCGGGGTGGGTGCACCGCCGCCGACAGCTGAAGTCGGTCGCGTTCCTCATCGTCCGGGACCGGGCCGGTCTTTCCCAGGTCGTCCGGTCACCGTCCGTTCTCGACGAGGTCCGAGAAGAGTCGGTCGTTGTCGTAACCGGGACGGTTGTGGCCAACCCGGCGGCCCCAATGGGTGTTGAGATCACCGACGCGGAGGTACGGGTGGTCAGCGCCGCCGAACCGCCGCCGTTCGACCTTTACCGCCCCACCCTGACCGCCACGCTGCCGACCCTGCTCGACCATGCCGGCGTCGCCCTGCGCCACCCACGTCGGCAGTCGGTGTTCCGTGCTAGCGCTGCCGCGGTGCGTGGATTCAGATCCACATTGGACAGCCAAGGCTTCGTTGAAGTTCATACGCCGAAGGTCGTCGCGAGTGCGACCGAGTCTGGCGCGACCGTGTTCGAGTTGGATTACTTCGGCCGGCCGGCGTTTTTGGCCCAGTCGCCGCAGTTCTACAAGCAGATGCTGGTCGGCGTCTTCGAGCGGGTCTACGAGGTCGGTCCGGTGTTTCGCGCCGAGCCGCACGACACCGTCCGGCACCTGGCCCAGTACACCTCACTCGACGTAGAACTCGGCTTCATCGCCGACCATCGCGACGTGATGGCGGTGCTTCGAGACACGTTAGCTGGCATGCTGGCTGCGCTGAACGGGTCCACTGTGGACCTGCCCGTGGTGCCGGCCTCGATTCCGGTGATCCACTTCGCGGAGGCGGTGGAGCTGGTGGGAAAGGCGATCGGCGAGGACCTGTCCGGTGAGCCCGACTTGGCGCCCGCGCACGAGCGCTGGCTCGGCGAGTGGGCGCAGCACGAGTACGGCTCGGACTTCCTCTTCGTTGAGGGCTACCCGATGGCGAAGCGGCCGTTCTACACCCACCCTGACCCGTCCCGCCCGGACTACTCCAACGGGTTCGACCTGCTGTTCCGTGGCATCGAGATGGTGACCGGGGGGCAGCGGCTGCACCGGTACGAGGACTACCTCGCGGCGCTGCACGCCGGTGGCGAGTCGACCGAGCCGTACCAGTCCTATCTGGACGTGTTCCGGCGCGGGATGCCGCCACACGGCGGGTTCGCGATCGGGCTGGAGCGGTTCCTCATGCGCCTGACCGGCGCGAGCAACGTTCGAGAAGTGACCCTGTTCCCGAGGGACCTGAACCGGCTCACCCCTTGATGCGCTGAGTCTCATGCGCACCGCTGCGGGGCTCGCAAGCTCGCTCCTCGCGCTGGCTTACCGGTCAGATTTCCGCGTTAGCTCGGAAATCTGACCGGTCAGCCGGGGGTCAGGCGGTCAGCCGGGGTAGGTGCCGTTCGACGATGGGCAGCACCTCGGCGACGGTTACCGGACGGCCGAGCTCCGCGGTGAGCGAGGTCACCCCGGCGTCACGGATGCCGCACGGCACGATCCGGTCGAAGGCCGCCAGGTCGCAGTCGCAGTTGAGGGCGAATCCGTGCAGGGTCACCCGCTGGGCGACCCGTACGCCGATTGCGGCCACTTTGCGGTCCGGACCACGCTCGTCGGCGGGCACCCAGACACCGCTGCGCCCCTCGATCCGCGACGTCAGCAAACCGACCTCAGCGCAGGTCTCGATGAGCACCTGCTCGACCCGCCGGACATACGCCACCACGTCCAGCGGCGCGGCCAACTTCATGATCGGGTAGCCGACCAGCTGGCCCGGCCCATGCCAGGTGATCTTTCCGCCGCGGTCGACGTCCACGACGGGCGTGCCGTCCATCGGGCGATCCAGCGGTTCGGTGCGCTTGCCGGCCGTGTAGACGCTCGGGTGTTCAAGCAGGAGCACGGTGTCCGGTTCGGTGCCGGCGACGATGGCTTCGTGCAGGCGCCGCTGTTCGCCCCAGGCGGCGCCGTACTCGACGACACCGGGCCGTACCACGCAAAGCCCTGCCAGGGTATCGGTCACGCCGCCAATGTAGCCCGCACCGGGCGTGCCGGCCCGTTGCCTATCCCGCGCGGGGGATGGGCCGCCCGGATCAGGCCAGCTCAGGTATCCGCAGGTGCGCCACCGCCAGCTCGAACTCCTCAACCTCGAGCACGTCCGCGCCGGAATCCTGCGCGACCCGGCTGCGCAGGGTGTTGGCCTGACCGCGGGTCTGCCCGATCGCATCGGCACTGTCGTAGAGCACGGTCCCGACCGCCTGGCCGTTCTCACGGTTGACGAGCAAACTGGCGCTACAGAAGCCGGGCAACATCTCCGCTGTGGGCATCACGGTCCGGAACGCGTCGACCGAATTGTCGATGGCGGTCGGGTCGCCCTGTAGCCAGGTGACCCGCGCACAGGCACCCTCGGCCGACTCCTGCTTGCGGTGCATGAGTGCGATTTCCCATTCGTCGATCGTCGGATCCGAACCACCGAACGTGGCCATGAAGTCCTCGCGCAGCGGCCGAACCTGGTCCGCGCTCGCCCGCATGGCTCGCTCGTTCTCCCAGGACGACGTTGCGATGCAGCGACCCGTGGGGCGATCGACCAACAAGGACAGACCTCGGCAGCCATCCACGCGCAGGATCGCTGGTTGGAGCTCGTCCTGTACGTACCGGATGCCGCGGTCGATCGTCGAAGGGTTCGCGGTAATCGTGGTTGAGCGTGCGTGCACAGTCCACCCCCGTGGCTGCTCGGCGCGACGCGCCGCAAGCGCCGCGATCAGACTTACCCTCCCCCCGGCCTGGTAGGCGCGCAACCGGTTCGCCGGAATCCGCCTGGCGCTGGTACTGGCTTGTTGATCAACAGATGCTCTACCGTGGCGAGATGTCGTTCGTGCTCGTCCTGGCGCATCTGGGCGTCGCTGCGGTATGGCTCGGCTCCATGGGCTACAGCCTGTTCGTAGTGCAGCCTCGAGTGCGGCGGCTCCTGCCCGACCCGGTCCAGGCGGAGGAGCTCTATCGGGAGCTGGGCGCCGGCAATCGGTGGCGGGTGGTCGGCCTGATCGCGGTTCTCGCCGCGAGCGGCGTAGGTCTGTTGTTTGTCCACGATGGACGCTCGTCCGGCTGGTGGCTGACGATCTGGCTCAAGGTCCTGTTACTCGTGGGTGCGGCGGTTCTGTTCTGGTGGGTGTCGTGGCGGGGCTGGCCACGCCGGGTGTTCGCGTTGCCACCGGAGTTGCCCGCCGAGCAGGAACTGTTCCGGCGGGTTGCCCTGGCGATGACGGCTTTGGTCGGCCTCGCCTTCGGACTCGGCGTACTGGCGAGCCACGGTCCGTCCTGATCGCCTTCTACAGTGTGGCCATGACGTCGCAGGTGATCCAGTCACGCGATGGCGCCGTGCTCACGGTGCTGATCAATCGTCCGGAGCGGCGCAACGCCGTTGACGGCCCGACCGCGGGACTGCTCGCCGAGGCGCTGCGGGCATTCGACGCGGATCCTGCGCTGAGCGTGGCTGTGCTGGGCGGTGCGGGTGGTACCTTCTGCGCCGGCGCCGATCTGCATGCCCAGGCAACGCCGGAGGCAAATCGCGTCGCTCCAGACGGCGACGGTCCGATGGGCCCGACTCGGCTTCGCCTGTCGAAGCCCGTCATCGCCGCCATCGAAGGGCATGCCGTGGCCGGCGGCCTGGAACTCGCGCTGTGGTGCGACCTGCGGGTCGCGGCGCAGGATGCTGTGCTCGGCGTGTTCTGCCGGCGGTACGGCGTGCCCCTGATTGACGGCGGAACCATCCGCTTGCCGCGACTCATCGGCCAGGGCCGGGCCATGGACCTGATCCTGACCGGCCGCCCCGTCGACGCCGATGAGGCGCTGGCGATCGGACTGGTGAACCGCGTCGCACCGGCTGGAACCGCCATCGCGTCGGCCCAGCGACTCGCTGCCGAGCTGGCCGCACTACCGCAGACATGCCTGCGTCAGGATCGCCTCTCGGTCCTGGAACAGGAGGCTATGGAGGAGCCGGCGGCCATCGCGAACGAACTGCGGCGGGGGCTCGTGTCGTTGTCCGAGGTGGATGCCGGCATCGCCGCCTTCCGCGCGGGTCGCGGTCGCCACGGCACCGCGGTGGTCGACGACGTGAGCAAAGACTGACTGCAACAACATCACGATGCGGCTAGGATTGACGTCGGTAACAACGGCGGGTTGTCGGCGGCGTCATTCCGGGAGGCCACATGCGCATCAGCGATGTGCTACGCGTCAAGGGTGGACAGGTGGTCACGGTTACCCCCGACACCGATGTGCGGCAGCTCCTCAATGTGCTCGCTGAGCACAGGATCGGCGCGGTGGTCGTGTCCCATGACGGCACCACGGTCGATGGGATCGTCAGCGAACGCGACATCGTCCGGGCGCTTGCCGACCGAGGCCAGGCAGTCCTGTCGGAACCAGTCACCGCGATCTTCACCGCTGAAGTCCACACGGTCGGCCTCGACGCCCAGATCGAGGACCTCATGCGGATCATGACCGAGAGGCGGGTCAGGCACCTACCGGTCGTGGTCGACGGGCAGCTGCGGGGCCTCGTCAGCATCGGCGACGTGGTGAAGAAGCGCATCGACGAACTTGAGGACGAGCGATCTGAGCTGGCCAAGTACATCTCGGGTGCTCGCTGACGTCGCCATGGGTTCGCGCTGGCGCGGTTTCCCTGTGAGCGAACGGCGCAACCGTGCGGGTGTGCCTTCTACGCGGGTTAGTCTGCCCGCGTGAGCGCCATCAACCTGCGCCGCGATCCGTACCCGGAACGTCCGGACCGTTGGCAGACTCCGCCCGGGCCTCCGTTCGGACCGGGTGACGGTGCGCCGGCCTGGCTGGACGAGCGGCTGTTCGACCGACGGATGGTCCTCATTCGCGGCCGGCTCGACGCGGCCATGGCGAACCAGGTCGCCGGGGCGCTGCTGGTGCTCGACCTGGCGGGACCCGATCCGGTGCAGCTGTACCTGTCGGCACCGGATGGCGAGCTGGCGGCCGCGTTCGCGATCGTGGACGCGATCGACACCGTGCACGCGCCGGTGCACGCCGTGGTGACGTCGGAGGCGGGTGGGGCCGCGGTTGCCGTCCTTGCCGCGGCCCAGCGGCGGATCGCGTTCAAGCACGCGCGGATTCGGCTGGCCGAGCCGCGGGTGGCCACCGTGGCCGGGACGGCGGACGAGGTCACCGCCGCCGCGGGCAGGTATCTGCGGGAGTTGGAGGAGATGGCCGTACGGCTTGCCGACGTCACTGGCCAACCCCGCAGTCGCATCGAAGACGACTTATCGGTTGGCCGGACGTTCACCGCCGAGGAGGCACGGGAGTACGGCCTGATCGACGAGATCGCCGGTCCTGCCGGACCACCGCCGCCCCAATAGAGCTACCTGCACTGATCGGCCGAGCATGGGCGCGGGCACTGCTGATGCCCGCGGAGGTCCTGGCTCGCTATCGCGCTATCGCCGACAGTCCACTCTGGACGCGAGCCCGCACCTGACGACGCAGATGTGGGAACAGACGCGGGTCCAAACCTTGCGCCGTGAAGGCCGCATCGGTGAACTCGTCCGGGTCCATCGGCGGCGACTGGAGCAGCCGAGCCCGGGCCCGCGAGGGGAGGTGGAAGCCGAGCTCCGCAGAGAGCTCGTCGAGCAGCCGCTGCACCGCGACCGTTTGATTGTCCCCTACCTTCACCCGAGCATGACGTTGCCATGGCACGACCATCTGGCCGCCCGAATCGCCAGCCTCGGGACTGACCGATGATGACATCGACCGCGTTGTCGAAGGCGACCTCACGGGCCGCCGTGTTTGCCTGCTCTCGTGCTCGCGACGGCACCGCTCGCTGACGCTCGCTCCTCGCGCTTCGCCGTGTTTGCGTTCATTTCTGATGTCCTCTCCTTGTTGGTACGGCTAGGTTGTGCTTTCCCGCGGCGGGTTAGCTGACGACGAAGTCGACGACCTCGGTCACCACATCCGGATCGCGCAGCAGCCGGCGGTGTCCGAGTCCGGACGTCACATGCAGGCGAGCGCCGGGCCAAGCGGCCGCGATGGCGGCACCATCGGTGACCGAAGTCGATACGTCGTCACGGTCGTGGATGATCAGCGTGGGCGGCATCGCCACCGCTCGACCGAGCTCCGGCACGTCGAAGTGGCGCATGGGCGCACCAACCCGACGCTCGGTACGGATGACCAGGCGGCGAAACGTGCGCTCGCCGAAGCCGAGCACCTTGGCGAACTGGCGCGCGTACGAGAGTGGGCTCGCCATCGGCGCGAGCATCACCACTCGCTCGGCGCGAAGCCCGTCGCAAAGCGCCACCGCGGTCGCGGTCGCACCCATGGAGTGCGCCACGATCGCGTGCGCGTGCCCGTGTGCGGCGGCTACTGCCGCAAGGGCGTGAGCGAACTCCGGAATGGTCGAGGATCGAGGCCCGTAGGCGCCCGGATCCGAGTCGCCATGACTCGGGGCGTCGAACGTGACCACCTTGAAGCCCTGAGCTACCAGCGGTGCGACGAACGGGGTGAGCTGGCCACGATGCCCGGCCCAGCCGTGCAGCAGGTACACCGCCGGGCCGCGACCCCACGTCGCGCCCCGGACGTCATGTCCGTCCACATTGGTCACAAACGGCCGTCCCGGCAGCGCCTCGCGGCCCGGCGCGGTTGCTGCTGGGCGAGGGCGCGGCAAGGTGAACCAGATCCGCTCGGCCCAGCGGGCGCCGACCGCGGGAGCGATCCGGTCCAGCGACCAGAACAGACCTCGGACGGGCCACGGAGCCGAAAACATACGAACGATCGTGCTTTTCCGTGGAGGTGCGGCCACCTGAGTCATGACGATCTTCCTTCCGTGGAGCGAATGTCTGCGCGGCTATCCCGTCGTTGCGGTGCGCGCGTTGGCAAGCAGCGCATCCAGCGCCCGCCGCGCCCGATCCTCGGCGCGTTCGTCGCCGAGCAGCCGGATCGCGTGATGGCAGGCGAGGATCACGCCATAGAAGTCCTGGGCGAACTGGTCCGCATCGGCGTCGGGGCGGAACTGCCCTTCCGAGATCCCAGTCCGGAAGACGGTGGTGATGCTGTCGAAGAGGTCCCGCTGGTCGCGCACCAGGCGGTCACGAACAGGACCCGGTTGGTCGTCGAACTCCGTCGCAGCGGCGATGAATGGGCAACCGCCGGGCAGTGAGTCCCACCACAACCAGCGGTCGAACAACTCGCGTACCCGCGGCTCGCCTCGGGGAGCGCGCACCGCCGGGCGGACCACGGCCGTTTCGAACCCGCCGCGCGCGTGCTCGAGCACTGACAGCTGCAGGGCCTCCTTCGACCGGAAGTGCGCGAAGAGGCCGCTCTTGGACAGCTGCGCCTGCTCGGCGAGGGTTCCGATGGTGAGTCCGCTCAGACCGACCCGCCGCGCCACCCCGACCGCCTGGTCGAGCACCGCGAGCCGAGTCTCGTCGCCCTTACCCACCCGTCAAGAAAAGCACGACCGTGCGAAAGGCGCAAGCCCTTTCGCCTCGATGAGACGAGCGCCACCGACGATCTCGAAACAACGGCGCTGGTCGCGCTCGGCTAGGCCTTGGTCGCAGCATGATCTCGGCCAGCCGAACCAACACGCAGTTTCGCTCGGCGATTGTTCGGCTGCCCGAGATCTTCTCACCGCCGGCGGCCTCGAACCCCAGGTGGACGGGTTCGGTCAGCCGGACAGCGCCGATGCGAGGGCGCTTTCGACGTCGGAGTGTTCGAACCTGTACCCGGCCCGGCTGAGCACGGCCGGCATGGCGCGCTGACTCGACACCGCCTCGTGGGCGTACTCGCCGAGCACGATGCGCAACGCGAACTTAGGGATCGGCCACGGCGCTGGTCGGTGCAGGACGCGGGCGAGTGCCGCCGTGAAATCCTTGTTCCGCACCGGATCAGGACCGACCACATTGACCGGTCCGGCGAGATCCTCGCGCTGGATAAGGAACCGCACCGCACCCACCCAGTCGGTCATCGAGATCCAGGGCATCCACTGGCGCCCACCGGCGAGCGGCCCGTAGGCGAAAAGCCGGGTGGCAATCATCATCGGACGCAGCGCCCCGCCCCGGGCATCGAGCACAATCCCCGTCCGGAGCAGCAGCACCCGTACCCCTGCCTCGCGCGCCGCGGCAGTCGAAGCCTCCCAGGCCCGGGCGAGGTCGGCGAAGAAGCCGGTGCCCGTGGGCGACTCCTCATCGACGACCGCGTCGCCGGTGCTGCCGTAGCAACCGACCGCGGAGGCGTTGACCAGCAGCCGCGGCCGCTGCGTCCGCGGGCAGGCTCGCGATCGCCTTCGCGAGCGTCGACGTTGGGCGTAGACGGCTGCTGATCAACGTCTGCTTGTACGAAGCCGTCATGCGCCGGTGCACCACCCCGGCGCCGGCGAGGTTCACCACCACGTCGGCTCCTTCGAGCACGCTGGTCTCGAGGAACCCGGTGTGCGGGTCCCACTGGCGCTCGCGGTCGTCGCGTGGCGGTCGACGCACCAGTCGCACGACGTCGTGGCCGTCGCGGGCGAGGCTCTCGCGCAGGCTGGAGCCGAGCAGGCCCGACGAACCCGCCATCACGATCCGCATGGGTGGCCCTCCGCGGTCAGATGCCGAGGTCGCTCTCGAAGGCCCCGGCCTCCAGCCGCTCCTTGATGGTGGTGAGGAATCGGGCCGCGTCCGCACCGTCCACCAGACGGTGGTCGTAGGACAGGGCCAGATACATCATCGAGCGGGGCGCCAGGATCTCGCCGAGCTCGGCATCCTCGACGACGACCGCCCGCTTCACTACGGCCCCGGTGCCGAGGATGCCGACCTGGGGCTGGTTGATGATCGGGGTGTCGAACAACGCGCCCCGGCTGCCGGTGTTGGTGAGCGTGAAGGTTCCGCCGGAGAGCTCGTCCGGGCTGATCTTGTTGGTACGGGTGCGCTCGGCCAGGTCGGCGATGCGCTTAGCCAGCCCCGCGAGATTCAGGTCTCCCGCGTTGCGGACGACCGGGACCACCAGGCCGCGTTCGGTGTCCACCGCGATGCCGAGGTGCTCGGCGTCGTAGTAGGTGACCGTGCCCTCGTCCATGTTGATGGAAGCGTTCACGGTGGCGTGCTGCTGTAGAGCCTCCACTGTGGCCAGAGCCAGGAACGGCAGGAACGACAGCTTCACCCCGTGCCGGGCCGCGAAGTCCGCCTTGACCTGGTCGCGCAGTTTGGCGATGCGGGTGACGTCGACCTCGACCACGGTCGTGAGCTGGGCCGACACCTGCAGTGACTCGACCATTCGCCTGGCGATGACGGCCCGCAACCGGGACATCTTCTCGGTCCGTCCGCGCAGAGAACTGGCCGCCGGAGCTTGCCGCGCCGCGGGCTGTGCCGGTGCGGCCGCAGGCTGTGCCGCGGCGGCCTTGGCCGCGGTGGCCCGGGCGGCCGCGTCGAGCACGTCCTGTCGGCGGATCCGGCCGCCCACACCCGTGCCGGCCAGGTCGCGCAGATCCACGCTCAGGTCGCCGGCGAGCTTGCGAACCAACGGCGTCACGTAGCCGTTCCCGTCGCCGTCGGTCGCCTTGGGAGCCGCAGCCATTGCCGCGGCTGGAGGCGGAGCGGCTGGAGGCGGAGCGGGCGCCGATGCCGGTGCCGGTGCTGGTGCCGGTGCCGGTGCCGGTGCGGTGCTGGAGATGGCGGCGGTGCCGGAGATGGCGGCGCGGGCGCCGGGGGAGGCGGCGGTGCTGGAGCGGGTGGCGGCGCGGCAGCAGGCTGTGGTACGGGCGGTATGGGCGTCGCCTGGCGCGCTCCTGCGGCAGCGCCGACGATCGCCAGGTCCGCGCCCACCGGGGCGGTCTCGTCCTCGGCGACCTTGATCTCGAGAACCACACCCGCCACCGGTGACGGGATCTCGGTGTCCACCTTGTCCGTGGACACCTCGAGCAGTGGCTCATCCACATCGACCGAGTCGCCGACCTGCTTGAGCCAGCGGGTTACCGTCCCCTCGGTCACCGACTCGCCCAGCGCCGGCATCTTGACCGGAGTGCCCGAGCCCCGGCCGGGCCGGTGCTGCGGTGCCGCTGCTGGTGCCGGTGCGGGTGCCGGGGCAGGGGCGGGGCCGGGGCGGGCGGCGGCGGCGTGGCGGCAGCGGGAGCGGGAGCGGCAGCGGGCGCGGGCGCACGGGGCAGCAGCCGCTGCGGTGTCCTGTGTGGACGGCTGGGCCGTACCGGCACTGCCAGCCGTACCCACGTCCTCGCCGTCGCCCGCGATGACCGCGAGTTCCGAGCCGACCTCAACCGTCTCGTCCTCACGCACGACGATGCGCGCGAGTACACCGGCGGCGGGCGATGGGATCTCCGTGTCCACCTTGTCCGTCGACACCTCGAGCAGTGGCTCGTCGACCTCGACGCGATCGCCCTCCTGCTTGAGCCACCGGGTGACCGTGCCTTCGGTGACGCTTTCGCCCAGCCGGGGCATGGTGACCGATACCGGCATGTGAACAGACTCCTTCGTGGACGGTGAAGGCTCAGGCGTGTGCGTGCAGGGGCTTGCCCGCCAAGGCCAAGTGTGCCTCGCCAAGCGCTTCGGTCTGCGTCGGGTGGGCGTGTACGAGCTGCGCCACCTCAGCAGGGTACGCCTCCCAGTTGAAGATGAGCTGGGCCTCGCCGACCAGCTCGCCGACGCGGGCGCCGACCATATGGACGCCGACGACCGGGCCGTCGGCGACGCTGACCAGTTTGACGAAGCCCGCCGTCTTGAGAATCTGGCTCTTGCCGTTGCCACCGAGGTTGTAGGTGTACGTCTTCACCTTGTCCGCGCCGTACTGCTCCTTGGCCTTGGCCTCGGTGAGGCCCATCGAAGCGACCTCCGGGTCGCAGTAGGTCACCCGCGGGATGCCGGCCTCGTCGATCGGCGTCGGCTTCAGACCGGCGATCTCCTCGGCCACGAAGATGCCCTGCTGGAACCCGCGGTGGGCCAGCTGCAGGCCAGGCACGATGTCGCCGACCGCGTACACATTGGGCAGGTTCGTCCGCAGCCGCTCGTCTGTCGGCACGAAGCCGCGGTCCATCGTCAGTCCCTGCTCCTCGTACCCGAGACTCTGCGTGACCGGCCCGCGGCCAACCGCAACCAGCAGCAGCTCGGCCTCGATGGTCTCGCCGCCGGCGATCGTGACCCGCACGCCGCTCTCGGTGCGCTCGGCCTTCTCGAATGGCTTGTCCACCCGGAACCCGATGCCGCGCTTGCGGAAGGCCCGCTCCAGCGTCTTCGAGCACTCCTCGTCTTCCGCCGCGAGCAGCCGCGGAAGAGCCTCCACAATGGTCACCTCGGCGCCGAATGAGCGCCAGACGCTCGCGAACTCGACTCCGATCACGCCACCGCCGAGGACGATCGCCGATGCGGGCACCCGGTCCATCAACAAGGCGTGCTCGGAGGAGATGATCCGCTCGCCGTCCAACTCCAGGCCGGGCAGCGTACGCGAGTACGACCCGGTCGCGAGCACGACGTTGCGGCCGGTGTACTGCTGGCCGTCCACCTCGACCGTGGTCGGGCCGACGAGTCGACCGGTGCCTGCCACATAGGTGATCTTCGCGCTGCTGACCAGGCCCTGCAGGCCCTTGTAGAGACGGGCGACGACGCCGTCCTTGTACGAGTTCACGCCCACCATGTCGACGCCGACCAGATCGGCCTTGATGCCGAACTGCTCCGACTCGCGGGTCTGGTCGGCGATCTCCGCAGCGTGCAGGAGCGCCTTGGTCGGGATGCACCCACGGTGCAGACAGGTGCCACCGAGCTTGTCCTTCTCGATCAGCACGACGGATAGGTTGAGCTGGGCGGCCCGTAGCGCGGTGGCGTACCCGCCGCTGCCGCCTCCCAACACCACGACATCGAACTGCTGGCCGTTAGACATGGCTCGCTCTCCAGTTTGGTCGTCAGCGCCCGTGCCTCGAGCGACGTTGGCGGAGCTCGAGCGGAAGCGCTGTGAAGGCCCGTGGCCATCTTGTCACCCGCGCAAGGCACCTGCGACGTGAGGTCCGGAACATCCGGCACGGGAAAAGGGGATTCAGTGGGGCGGATGCGACTGGCGGTTCTGGGGGTGTCTGCGCCCGGCCTTTCTCGCGTACCCTTGCCGCAGCCGACAATCTTGGCTGGCGAGTCAGAGGAGGGATCTGGTGGCCTGGTTCCGACGTCGCCCCGCCGGGACACCCGCGAATCGCCCTACGCCCCGCGACGACTTTCTCCATCTGGAGCAGTTCGTGGCGAGCCGGCGGGGTGTTGAGGCATTCCTGGAGCCAAAGACCACCGTGACCGACGTGACCGTGTTGCTCATCGCCCACGACGGGGAGTGGACCCGGCGCCGGGTCCCGAGCGTGGCGGCGGCCCGGACCTGGGGCAACCGGGTAGGCATCCCGGTCTACGACGTCGCCCTGGTCGGCTACCCGAAGCGCATGCGCGAATTCAATGAGCGCCGCAAGCAGGCCGAGTCGTCCTGATCTTGCGCCGCCGCCGCGATGGCGGCATCGCAATAGGTCACCTATCGGGGTGTCCATCGCAGGCGGAGCCCCAATAGGTGACCGATTGCGATGATCTTGGGGGTCGGCGGCGGCTACCCGTTTGAGGCGACGTCGTCGATGAGTTCGAGCAGAAGGCGGACGGGGACCCCGGTGCCGCCCTTGGCCCAGTAGCCGGTCGGCTCACCGGAGTGGTAGGCGGGCCCGGCGATGTCGATGTGCGCCCACGCCAGGCCCTCGTTGACGAACTCGCGCAGGAATGCGCCGCCCTGCAGCATGTGACCGGCCCGGTCCATGCCGGCGTTGATCTGGGAAATGTCGGCGACATCGGAATCCATGCCCTTGCGGACCTCGTCCGGGATCGGCATCGGCCAGGCCGGCTCGCCGACCCGGTCACCCGCGGTACGGACCCGCTCGCACAGGTCGGCGTCGCCCATCACGCCGGCGATCCGCTTACCCAGTGCGATGACCTGCCCGCCGGTGAGGGTGGACGTCTCGAACAGGTAGTCCGGGTTGTCCTCCTGGGCGCGGACGATCGCGTCGGCGAGGATCATTCGGCCCTCGGCATCCGGGTTGAGCACCTCGACCCGCTTGCCGCCGTACATGGTGACCACGTCGCCGGGCCGGTACGACGAACCGGAGATCATGTTCTCGGCCATGGGCAGGTAGGCCGTCACCGCCACCTTGGGCTTGAGCGCAGCCAGCGCCACCATCACCGAGGCGATCGCCGCCGCTCCGGACATATCGGACTTCATCTCCCACATGCCCTGGGCCGGCTTCACTGCGTAGCCACCCGTGTCGAAGGTGATTCCCTTGCCGACGAGGGCGACCTTCGTCGTCGCTCCCTTTGGCGCGTACGAGATCGTCACCAGCCTCGGCGGTGCCTCCGAGCCCATGCCGACCGCGAGGATGCCGCCGTACCCGCCCTTCTTGAGGGCCTTCTCGTCCATGACGTCGACCTTGAGGCCGGCGTCCGCGGCGGCCTGCGCCACCTCCGTGGCGAACGTCGGCGGTCGTAGCTCGTTGGGAGCGGTATTGATCCAGTCCCGGGTACGGGCGACCGCGGCGGTCACGACCGCGGCCCGCTTGGCCTCGGCCTTCGCGGTCTTGTCGGCGGCGTCCGACACGTGCAATGACACCGACTTGACCGGGTCGCGCCGGCCGGGCTGCGGCTTGGTCTTGTAGCCGGCGAACCGGTAGGTGCCGAGCAGTGCGCCCTCCGCGATGGCCCGCAACGAGCCGGCGTCCTCGTCGTGGCTGTCCGGTGCCGGCAGAGCGAGGGCCACCTTGGCCGACCCAGCCAATGCCCGGACCGCCGATGCCGCCGCCCGGCGGAGGTTCTCGCTCGGCGTGCGGCCGTCGTCGGGCACCGGGCCGAGGCCGACTGCGGCGATCACGGGAGCGGCGACCGTACCGAGCGTGGCCAACTTCGTCACCTCACCGACCGCGCCCGTCGCACCGAGCAAGCGCCAGGGTCTCCGCGAGGCGTCCCTCGAACGCGACCGCGATGCTCTCCGCGCCAGGCGCGAGCAGGGGGGCGGATCCGTTCGCGCCGGCGCCGTTCGTCGAGTGCAGGCCCACGACGATCGCGTCGACGGCGAGCTCGACCGGGTCGGTGTCGGATAGGGATAGCGGTGTCACGCTGCGGCTCCAGTGCACATGGGGTGATTCGGGCTGTCGGGTGAATCGGTGCTAAGGATGCTAACGGTCCGTTCACCTTCGATGCGGTCGGATCAACCGGGGGACTTCCCTTGCATCTGCGTCACCTGCGTCACTGCTCGCCGGTCGGCTCTGTCGGTGCGGCCGAGCACCCGTCCGGTCGGGGCGATAGTTTCAGCCCATGACCGAACTGCGCCGCTCGCCGCTGCACGACCGCCATGCCGCCCTCGGCGCGAAGTTCGCCCCGTTCGGCGGGTGGGAGATGCCCCTGGAGTACGCGGGCGGGGGAGTGCTCAAGGAGCACGCGGCGGTGCGCGAAGCGGTCGGCGTCTTCGACGTGTCGCACCTGGGCAAGGCCACGGTACGGGGCGCCGGCGCCGTGGACTTCCTCAACGCCTGCCTCAGCAACGACCTGCGCCGAATTGGTCCCGGGCAGGCGCAGTACACGCTGTGCTGTGACCCGAGCGGTGGGGTGGTCGACGACCTCATCGCCTACGTGCACGCCGACGACCACGTGTTCCTGATCCCGAACGCGGCCAACACCGCCGAGGTGGTTCGTCGCCTGCGGGCGGCCGCGCCGGACGGCATCACGATCACCGATGAGCACGAGGCGTACGCGGTGCTCGCCGTGCAGGGTCCGCGCTCGGCTGAGGTGCTCGCCGCGATGGACCTGCCCACCGACCACACCGTACATGAGCTTCACGGTGGCCAGCTACGCCGGGACCGACATGACCGTGTGCCGCACTGGATACACCGGCGAGCACGGGTACGAGCTCGTGGTGCCCTCCGACCACGCCACCACCGTGTGGGACGCGCTGATGAAGGCGGGGGAAGGGCACGGCGCTGCGGGCGGCCGGCCTGGCCGCACGGGACACCCTGCGCACGGAGATGGGATACCCGCTGCACGGCCAGGACCTGTCGCTGGAGATCTCCCCGGTGCAGGCCGGATCGGGGTGGGCGGTGGGCTGGTCCAAACCGGCGTTCTGGGGCCGCGAGGCGCTGCTCGCGGAGAAGGCGCAGGGCCCGCGCCGCCGGTTGTGGGGACTGACCGCGCTCGATCGCGGCATTCCCCGGTGTCACATGGCCGTGCTGCACAACGACGTCGAGGTCGGCGAGGTGACCAGCGGTACGTTCTCCCCGACCAACCGGGTCGGCATCGGGCTCGCCCTGCTCGACACCGCGGCCGGGCTCGAGCCAGGCGCTGAGGTAGAGGTCGATATCCGCGGTCGCCGCTCCACGATGCGGGTGGTCAAACCGCCGTTCGTGCAGCCGTCGGTCCGCTGACATGGCGCTCCGCGGCGTCACCTACGAACAGGTCAAGCAGTGGGCGCTGGCCCTGCCGGGCACGGCCGAGGTGTTCGTCGAGGACTGGGGCCACCCGACCCTGCGGGTGAACAACAAGATGTTCGCCTCGGGCTCCGCCGAGTCGCCGACGATGTCGGTGAAGGCGTCCACAGAGGACCAAGCGGAGCTGATCGCGGCCGATCCGCAGACATACTCGATCGCCCCGTACATCGGCCGGTACGGCTGGGTGCAGGTGCAACTGTCCCAAGTGGACCCAGCCGAGATGCGCGAGCTGATCATCGAGGCGTGGCGGCGCACCGCCCCCAAACGCCTCGCTGCGACATACCCACCGCTGGTCTAGCGGCGGGTCAGGCGGCCTGGGTGGGGCGGCGGGGTCAGCAGATCTAGTCGAGCGCGGCCTGCGTCCAGGCGCCCTCGACGATCCCGCGGTCGTCCTCCACGGCCCAGTCGACCACCGCCGCGGTGTCGACGACCACGGGACGCCCGGCCCGTACTCGCGTGTCGTAGACCGCGTCGGCGGCGCTCGTCGCCAGGATCCGGAACGGGTCCCGCCACGAGGTCACGTAGGCCCAGACATACTCGGTGCCCTGTTCAGTCGGTACGGCGTACTTCACCAGCAGCCTCTGCCGCGGAACTAGACCACCTGATTCGAATCGACCCCGGATATCGGTGAGGCCGGCGCGGGCACTGGCGATCGCCTGCTCCATGAGCGCGCTCATGGTGGCGTGCCGGACGTCGGTCGGCGATGGTCCAAAAAGGACACGACAGGCGTCGGCGAGGTGCTCGCCCGCGGAACCGGCCCAGCGCAGCGGCGGGCGGATCGTGAGGACACGAGTCGTGGCGATGTGGATCCGATCCCGGATCGAGGGCGAGCCGAACCGACGCCGCATTCGCGCCGCCCGCGCTGGCGTAGGGACCGAAGCGGCCGATGGTCTGGGCGAACGCCTCGATCAGGTCGCCGTCGGTAAGTGCGAGTGACGGTCGCAATTGGACGAACGCCGCCTCCGGGTTGCCGGCGAGGGCATCCCGCCAGGCAGCGAGTAACTGACCGGCGAGACCGATCATCGCCCGGCTCCAGGCGTCGACCAGATTCGGTGGTGTGGCCAGCGTCTGCATCTCCGGGAGACCGAACCGGCGCAGTCCCGTCGTCGTGCAGGCGTACCCGGCCCGATCGGGCCAGCACTCCACCGACACCCAGTCGGCCAGGCACACGAGGCCATCCGCGTCTGGCAGGCTCGTCCGTACCCTCGCGAGGTCGAGCACTCGATTCGCGAGCAGGTCGACCACGTCGGTGCCGTGCCGCACCGCGGCGGTCGCGGCCATGGTCCGGGCGAGCCACTCGTGCGCTGGCGGCCAGCCGGCCCGGCCACCGACTGTCACCAAGATCAGGTGCGTGGCGGCCTGGACCCGTGCCAGTTGTGCCTCGGTGGCGCCGGCGGCGGCCAGCTGGTCCAGTGGCAGCGGCGGAAGTTCGTCCACCCGGTGCGCTTGCAGTAGCGGCTGCGGGAGCGGCCGGGGTAGCGAGTCCTCGACCTGGCCGAGCGCTGCGGCGACCAGCCCGGCAGCATCGATGGTCGTGTCTGTCGTGGGCACGGCGTAGAACGCCCCGACGCGGTCTGGCACGGGCAGAGTGAGACTCTCGTCGGGCTCGGCCGCCATCCTCGGCGTCGTCACCGCGTCACCGGCCGCCGAAGTCCTGGGTCCAGTAGATCTGCCCGGTGTCGTCGCGCGCGGCGCCGACGCCGACCGCGAGCATGGAACAGTCGAGGATGTTGGCTCGATGGCCAGTGCTGCCGAGCCACGCCGCCACCACGGCGGCCGCGCTTGGTTGACCATGGGCGATGTTCTCCGCCCACCCTCGTCCGATGTCGTATCCCGCCCGGCGCATGCGCTCGCCCGGGTCGGTGCCGTCGGCGGCGGGGTGCCCGAACACGCCGGTGTGCGCCATCTCGACGCTGTGGGCGCGGGCGGCGTCGGCAAGGTTCTGGTCGAGCCGTGCTGCTGGGCAGCCGAGTCCGGCCCGCTCGGCGTTTGTCAGCCGGTACACCTCGGACTCGAGTGAGGGGGAGTCGACCACACGTCGGTGCCCGAGGTCGCACTCGGACCAGAGGCATGCAGCGGCGCGATCGGCGGCACCTCGGCAACGGCGGCAGGCCTCGGTCGGCGCAGGTGCGCCGGCGGGCGGCGGCCAACCGACGAGCGTCGGCGCCAGCATCGCGGCGGCGAGCAGCGCCGCCAATCCAACTGCGGCAACCACAGTGGCCACGACGCCGGACCGCGCGCGATGCCGCCCACGTGCAGCGGAAGAGTAGGCGGGCATCTCGGTGGTCGGATGCGATGCCCAGCTCATCCGGGCACAGTACGGCCACCTTTACACGAACGGCAAGCTGTCCGTTACATCGATAGAACAAAATAGCTCACTGTCATGGCGACTTCGGTGCCGGCACCGATGATGTCTCCGGTTATCCCGCCGAGCCGGCGCGTGGCATGCCGGACGAGCGCCAGGACGGCGAGTACGGCCAGCGCCACCGCGAGCGGTCCCTGCCACGGATGACCGGATACGGCAGGTACGGCCACGGTCGCCACCGCGAGACCGGCGACGATGCACGCCGTCGCGGGGACGGTGCCCGGCGACAAGCGCGCCCAGCCCATCCGAACGGGCCGGTGGCACGCCTCGCCTGCATGCGACGGCGATCGCGACCCGTCCGGCGGCGACGGACGCGACCACCCCGGCAGCAGCAGCGGGCCACGGGCGTGCCAGGACCGCCGTCGCGCGCCGCCACCTGCGTCAGCAGCACCAGGACGAGGGTGACCACGCCGAACGGGCCGATGTCCGGCTTGCGCATGATCGCCAGTGCTGTCTCCCGGTCGGCATACGAACCAAGACCGTCCGCGGTATCCGCCAGTCCGTCCAGGTGCAGCCCTCGGGTGAGTACGACCGGAGTGCCGACCGTGGCGACGGCGGCGAGCAGCAGCGGTGCCCCCAGCTCGCGCAGACCCAGGCCTACAGCGGCTGCCACAAGACCCAGCGCCAGTCCCACCGCGGGAGCCAGCGACATGGCCACGCCTGCGGTGGCCCGATCAGTTCGGCCCGCTCGCACAGGGGCGATGGTGAGGGTGCCCAGCGCTAGCCGTAGCCCAGCCAGAACTCGACCGCGTTCGCGCACCGTCAGGGGCGTTTACGCGGGCGCGGCGTTGCCGTACCGCTGTCGTCTCGAACCGCTGGTGGCCGTAGCGCTGCCGTTCGTCCCGGCCTCGTTCGCGCCGGCCGAGGCCGTACCACCGGTTCCGCCGGCCGGCTCGGCCTTAGCCGGGGTGCCGACGGTCGCGTTGACCGGCGCCGTCGCGGTGTCAGCGGGCGGGCTCGGCTGGCTCGGCGCGATCGCCGCAGACTTGGCTGCCGAGTCCTGCTTCGGCGGTTGCGCCTTGGTGGCGTCGGTCTTGCCGCCATCGGCCTGCGAAGCCGCGTCGGCGGGTGGTCGGGCCGACGAGCCGCCGGCCGCCGTCGTGGCCGCTGACGGGGTTGCGCGGGTGCTGACCTGGGCGTTGCGGACGGCGTGGTGCGCGGCGTCGTGGGCGATGGCGCGACGCTCGCGGTGTCTTCCGCGGGCCCGCACCTGGGTGGCCGTGGCTCGGCGCTTCGGGCTCTCTTTGGTGGCGCCGGAGTCCTTGGCCGGCCCGGTGTCCTTGGCGTGCCGTGTCCTTGCCGGTGCGGTGTCCTTGCTGGGCGCGGTTTTGGCCGATCCGGGTTCCCTGGCAGCTGTCGCCTTGGCCGGTGCTGCCTTGCCGGCGTTCTTGGCTACCTTGCGCGGCGCGGCCTTGGCCGGTGCGGGTTTGGGCGGCGCCGGGCGGGCGGCACCCTTCGCCTTCGCTCCGATGCTCGTGGTCGGGCCCGTCAGCGCCGCGGATGGCGCCGACCTCTCCTCGACCTGCCGCCTCTTCCGCCTCCGCGGGCTCGACCGGGCGGGCCACCCCGACGAAGACCTGACCGCCGGTGGAGGAGTCGAACCGGGTCAGTGGACCCGGCTCGACGGGCTCACCGGCACCGGCCAGGGTGAGTGCCATCTGCAGCAGCGGGAGCGCCGACAGCGACGTGGCACCCTCACCGAGATCGAGGCAGAGATCGAGCCAGGGCCGCAGTTCGAGCGCCTCGGCGGCCACGATCAGCGCGACGTTGCGGCCGGCGTCGGGCAGCATCAGCCAGCGCCGTACGGCCGGGGCGAAGTCGTTGGCGAGCATCGCCGCGGCTGCGCCGACCGGACCGTCGATCATGACCGGAAGCCGCCGGCTCGCGGCGCCGAGCAGGAGGCCGGTCGCGGCGGCGAGGTCGGCCCCGCCCAGGGCGGAGAGCACGGTGCGCGGGTCGCCGTCGCGGTGGCGCACCCGGTGCATCGCGTCGCGCAGTGCCAGGCACCGGGTCATCCATGCGTTGTCGTCGTAGATGCCGGCGGGCGTCACCACGCGGCCGAGCAGAGCCGTCGCCTCGTACCCGCTGATCGCCGAGATCACCGCGACCGCGGCGGACGAGGCACCCGCCCCGCCAGCGGCGAGGATGAGCATTTCGATGCCTTCGTCGGCGGCCCGCTCCGCCTCGGCCCAGCCGGCTCGCAGCGCGGTATCCATCTGCTCGGGCGTGATCGCGTCTTCGAACTCGATCGCGGCGGAGGCCGGCTGCCACTCGAGCGTCACGATGCCCGCGCCTGCTGCGGAGGCCAGTTGCTGCAGCGGCACCGCGTTGCGCGGATCCGGAGCCGCCCCGGCGACGAGTCCACCGGCGTGCGACCCGGTCACCAGGACCACCCGGGTGGAGAGAATCGGCCGCGGGAACGGGTGCGCCTGCACGCCGGCGACGAAGGCCACCGCCTCGGCCAGCATGCCCAGACCGGCGATGGTCGGTGCGCTCACGCCGATGTCGATAGATGACAGTCGCTCCCAGGCGGCGAATGCGGCCGCCTCGTCGGGCAGCGGGACCGCGATCCCCGGCAGAAACTGCAGGTGCTCGCCGGCTGGTTCGAGCGACGTGGGATAGGCCGTGGGCTGCACGGCGATCACGTTACCTGCGCTTCGGTGCTAAAGCCCGCCTTTGACCGGCACGGCGTTGCCGGCAATCACCAGCGACAACCATGTCGCAGGCGGCCGCGACCGCGATGTTGGTGGCGCCGAGCGCGTCGACGAACCGGCGCCCGGCCGGCGTCAGCGCGACCGGTGCGAGCCCCACCTCCGGGCTGACCAGCACCAATGTTGCCCTGCACGCCCGTACGGCCGAACCCAGCTCGGTCGTCATCCGATCGACCGGAGGGTCGTCGTCACCGGCACCCATCACCGCGCCGACCCAGGTGCCCAGTTCGTCCACCAGCAGGGCGTCGTGCGGGGCCGCCTGCGCCAGGAGCAGACGGAAGCCGCCACGGATCATCGCCGACCTCGTCCGTGGTCCACCCGTTGGGTCGGCGGGCCCGGTGGGCGTCGATGCGCGTGGTCCCAATCGGCGTCGGACTTGTTCCGGCGGGCGGTAGCGACGTACCGTACCGCGGGCGCGCCCAGCGAGTAGGGCCTCCGCGAATTCGGACTTGCCCGATCGCGTGCCCCCGAGCACCAGCGCTCGTCGCCAGGTCGGGGACGTCATAGCCGTACCCTAGCGAGGACGAGCGGGACGCGGGCCTGTTACGCTGGCCGTACGCTGGCGTGCCGTGACGAACCGAATGGAGAACGGCATGGCGTGGGCTTGGCGCTACGAGGGCGGCGAGGGCAAGAAGGACGCCGGCGGCAGTGAGTCCTTTCCGAGCCAGTCCGACGCCGAGTCGTGGCTCGGCCAGAGCTGGCGGGAACTGGTCGCGACCGGCGTGGTGACGGCGGTGCTGGTCGAGGACGACCGGGTCGAGTACCGGATGAGCCTGCTGCCGGCAGGCGAGTGATGGTCGACCGTCGCGTCGCGCGCACCGGATCGGAGCGTGCCTTCCGGCCCTCGCCGGTGTTTCTCGGCATTGTCGCGTTGTGGGTCACCGGCGGGGTGATGGCCTGGTACGAGTTCGGCAGCCCGATCTTCAACGTGATCCTGTTCGTGCTGGCCGGCTGGGTGGTGTCCTTGTGCCTGCACGAGTACGCCCACGCGCTGTTCGCGTTCCACTCCGGTGACCACGGCGTGGCCAGTCGCGGTTACCTGACCCTGAACCCGCTGAAGTACGCCCATCCAGTGCTGTCGATCGGCCTGCCGCTGCTGTTCCTGCTCCTCGGCGGCATCGGACTGCCCGGCGGGGCCGTGTGGGTCGACCGGCACGCGGTGAAGGGCCGGCTCAACGCCGCCATGATCAGCGCGGTCGGCCCTGGCGCGAACCTGGCGTTCCTGCTGCTCCTGACCATTCCGTTCGCGATCGGCGTGCGCACACGCGGGAGCATCAGACGTTCTGGGCCGCCCTGGCGTTCCTGGCCTTCCTGCAGCTCACCGCCGTGGTGCTGAACCTGCTCCCGATACCGGGTGTGGACGGCGGGAACATCGTCCGGCCGTACCTGTCGCCCGGAGCCGGCCGCGTCTTCGACCAGATCGCGCCATTCGGAATGCTGATCCTGTTCGGGCTGCTGTTCACGCCGATCACCGGCGGCCTGTTCTTCACCTTCGTCGATGTCCTCAGCGACGTCGTCGGCATCCCTGCGTCGTTGTGGCGCGAGGGCTACGACATCATCACCGTTCTGGCGGTAAGGCCACGGCTGCGACGTTAGGAAGGCGTCCCTCCTATACCCGTTCGGTACAATGAGGGACGCCTTCCTAACATCGAACCGAGGCTAGGGGCGTTCCCTCGGCGAGACGGTCTTCGCCGGATCCCGTTCGACGATCGGCTCCATCACCTCGTCGATGGCCTTGAGCAGATCGGCGTCGAGTTTCACGCCGGACGCCTTGACGTTGTCCTGCAGCTGTTCCGGCCGGGTGGCCCCGACGATCGCCGACGAGACGTTCGGGTTCTGCAGCACCCACGCGACCGCCAGCTGGGCCATGGTCAGGCCGGCCTGGTCGGCGAGCGGGTGCAGTTTCTGCACGGTGCTCAGCACCTCGTCGGACATGAGTCGCTGGATGAAGCCGGCGCCGGACTTCTCGTCGGTGGCCCGGGAGCCCTCGGGCGGGGCCTGCCCAGGCAGGTACTTGCCGGTCAGCACGCCCTGGGCGATCGGCGACCACACGATCTGACCGATGCCGAGCTCCTCGGAGGTCGGGACCACCTCGGCCTCGATGACCCGCCAGATCATCGAGTACTGCGGCTGGTTGGAGACGAACGGGATGCGCAGCTCGCGGGCGAGCGTGTGGCCGGCCCGGAGCTGGTCCGCGGTCCATTCGGAGACGCCGATGTAGTGCGCCTTGCCGGAGCGGACCACGTCGGCGAACGCCTCCATGGTCTCCTCGAGCGGGGTGGATACGTCGTAGCGGTGCGCCTGGTACAGGTCGACGTAGTCGGTCTGCAGCCGGCGCAGCGAGCCGTCGATCGACTCCATGATGTGCTTGCGGCACAGGCCGCGATCGTTGCGTCCGGGACCCGTGGGCCAGTAGACCTTCGTGAATATCTCCAGCCCTTCGCGCCGCTCGCCCTTGAGTGCGCGGCCGAGGACGGCCTCGGCGCGGGTACCCGCATAGACGTCGGCGGTGTCGAAGGTGGTGATGCCGAGGTCGAGTGCGGCGCGGACGCAGGCGGTGGCGGCGTCCTCCTCGACCTGGGAGCCGTGGGTGATCCAGTTGCCGTACGAGATCTCGCTGACGAGCATGCCGGACCGGCCAAGATGACGAAATTCCATGCGCTGACCCTAGCCGCTTCCGTAGCCGTTCCGGGGCGCTGGCGTCTGCCGTTGGAGCGAAGTGAGCGAGGAACGAGCGAGCGGAGTCGACGAGGCAGGCGTCGGGTCAAGAGCCCCGGAACACGCGCGAGCGAAGCGAGCGCCAGAAGCAGAGCTACAACATCGGGCGGGTGTCGGAGAGCAACTGCTCGAGCTCGTTGGTGACCGCCTGCCGGCTGGCGTGCGCCGGCGCGACGAGCGGCTGACCGTCGCGGCCGATCGCGCCCCACCGGTGGTTCGGGTCGGTGAACAGGAACGCCACCGGGTGGATCACGAGGGTCGGGTAGGCCACGGGCACAATGACCCGCCCGGTACGGTCGATCACGCCCTTGCGACCGCCCACCTCAACGATGGCCAGGCCCTCGTCGGTGAAGCCCTCGACGTAGCGGCCGTCGGTGAGGCCGGTGGCGAAGGCGTCGAAGGCGAACTGCACCGCGAGCCGGCCGTTCTTCTCCACCGCGCCCCACTTGCCGCGCTGGCGCACGATCGCGATCCCGCGCCGGAACGGGCGCACGTCGTCGAAGCCGGACTGGATGACGACCCGGTTGGCCTTGTCGATGGCGAACCAGCCGCCCTGGCCGTCGCGGGAGACCCAGGCGATGTCGTCGGAGAAGCTGCCCACGCCGAGGTAGCCCGCGCGCGGGTCGATCAGCAGCCGACCGTCCTCGGCGATGAGCCCCCAGGTCTCGATGCCGACCGGCCGGACCCAGGCGACCCCGTCGCGGAACGGCTGCACATCGGCGAACTGCGGGCCGATCGGCCAGCTGCCGTCGGCGTTCTGGTACCCCCACCGGTCGTAGCGCTCCTCGAACGTGGGCGCCGGCGGCTTGTGGGTCTAGCAGGATCTCGTCGCGGCTGCGCGGGTACGGGCCCCAGCCCCGCTCGGCGACCCGGCTGAACAGGGCGTCGAGGGCCACCTCGGTGGCCGAGACCAGCTCCGGGTCGCCATCCCGGCGCAGTTCCAGGGCCTTCTCGAAGTGCTGGCATGCCTCGATGTACCGGTCCTGCTCGAAGGCGCACTTGCCGGCGAAGTGATGGATCGTCGCGCGCAGCCGGTCCGGCAGTTCGGGCGAGTTCGCCAGGGTGAACAGGCGGTCCGCCTCGCTCAGCTCGCCGAGCCGGACGAGCACGTTGGCCAGGCGGGACTGGGCCACCGCGATGCGTCGCAGCTGGCCGGTCGCCTCGGCGTGGACCAGTGCCATCTTGGCGTCGCCGGCGGCCGCGCGCAGTTCGCCGAGGTACCGCCCGGCGACCGAGCGCAGGCCCAGCAGTCGGGCCCGGCTGGCGTTGTCGCTGGACGCGTCGATCTTCTGGGTCAGCGAGTCGCGGATCCGGAACAGCTCGTAGACGTTGTCCGGCGTCTCGTGCAGCGTGTGCGGATCGAGGGTGATCCGGATGTTGGCCAACGCCTGCTCGGGGTCGGCAGTCTCACCAGCGGTCGCCGACACCGGCGGGTGCTGCCGGCATCGCCGTCGGGGCGGGCGGCTCGAATCGGGGGCGCTCGGTCGGCTCGTCGTACTCGCGGCGCGCGCCGTTGCGGCGCCTCTTCGTTGACCCGGTAGCGACCCCGGTCGTCCTCCCGCCGCTCCGTTGACGGCTGCACGCGTGACCACGGCATCGTGGGCACGGCCGCCCACGCAGGCCGATCCGGCCGCTCGTCGTAGCGGTCGTCGGTCACGCCGGTCACCTCGTCGTGGGTCGGGATGGCTGGGTCGCGGGGCTTCGGGTCGCGGTGAGCACTGGGCTATTCGGTTGTGCCAGTCGTACCTGCCTCAACTATCGTGCCTAGTCGGCGTTGCGGGCCTCCGGGGCCACCGGCGGCACAGCCCTGTTGCACCCACTCTATCCGTGGGCGCAGTCACGAGTCCGGTTGCGATGGGAGGTTACGGCGTGACCGCCCATCCCGCCACCACGCGCCGCTTGACCGCCTCCAGCCGAGTATCCGTGATCACCACCATGGCGGCTCTGGCAGCGGCCGGATTCCGTCGGTACGCCACATATCGGCAGGCCACGCTCGCCGCTGTGGTCACCAACTCGATCTTCGGGTTCCTGCGCTGTTTCGTTCTGCTGGCGGTCGCGGCGGCCAGTCCGACCGCACTCGTCGCGGGCTATGACCCGGGCCAGCTCGCCCTGTACTGCTGGGCATCGCAAGGGCTGCTCGGTGTGGTTGGGCTGTGGGGCTGGACCGAGCTGGGGGACCGAATCCGCTCGGGCGACGTCGTCGGCGACCTGCTGCGCCCGATCCACCCGGTGTTCAGCTACCTCGGCACCGATCTGGGCCGGGCGGCGCACGCCTCGCTGATCCGGTTCCTGGTGCCGATTGCCTGCGGCGCTGTCTTCTTCACCCTTCACCTGCCGGCGCGCTGGAGTACCTACCCCTTGTTTCTGCTGTCCACCGCGCTCGCCGTTGTTGTCTGCTTCGGCGGCCGTTACCTCGTCAACGCGGCCGGATTCTGGCTGCTGGACGTGCGGGGAGTGACGATGGCTTGGACGTTTGGCACCGCGGTCCTGGCCGGGCTGGTCTTCCCGCTGCACTTTCTGCCGGACTGGCTGCGGGTCGCGATTTGGGTCGGCACTCCGTTCCCGTCCATGCTGCAGGCGCCGCTCGACGTGATCGTGGAGCGAGGTTCGACGGCGCACCTGCTCGGCGTCGTTGCCGGCCAGGCCGCGTGGGCGCGTGGCCATGCTGTGGCTGTGCTGGTACGTGCAGCGCCGCGCGGTAGCGAAGCTGGTGATCCAGGGTGGGTAGTTTCACCATCTACCGTGCCGCTGCTCGCGGCCCAGCTCCGGGCGCAGACGTCCTACCGCGGCTCGTTCGCGATCGATCTGGCCGCCAACGCGCTGATTCCGCTGATCGACCTGATCGCCGTGGTGGGGCTGTTCCAGGTGACGCCGTCGCTGGGCGGCTTCTCCGCGGCCGAGGTGCTCGTGATCTTCGGCCTCTCGGCCACCTCGTTCGCGCTCGCCGACCTGCTCGTCGGCAACATCGAGCGGATTGGCATGTACGTGCGGGCGGGCACTCTCGACGCGGCCCTGGTACGGCCGCTGTCGGTGCTGGGCCAGGTGCTCAGCCTTGACTTCACGATCCGGCGGGTGGCGCGGCTTGCCGTTGCCGTGGCCGTCCTCGCGGTCGCCGTCTGGCGTGCGGACGTGGCCTTCTCAGCGGCCGCGCGTGGCATTGCTCTTGGTCGCGCCGCTGTGTGGAGCACTGTTCTTCGCCGCCATCTTCGTGGCCACGGCCACGGTCGCGTTCTGGTGGATCGACTCGGGACAGTTCGCGAATTCGTTCACCTACGGCGGGCGGGACTTCACGTCCTACCCGATCACGGTGTACGGCGATGCCTTCCGGCGCGCCTTCGCCTACGCGCTCGGCTTCGCCTTCGTCGGCTACTACCCGGCGTTGGCGCTGCTCGGACGGGTTGACCCGCTTGGGCTGCCGGCCTGGGTGGGCTGGTCGTCGCCGGCGGTCGCCGTGGCCGCCGCGGTCCTCGCCGCCGTCGTATGGCGGTTCGGCATTCGGCACTACCGGAGTACGGGCTCATGACCGATTTCCGAGGAGGAGGCAGCGTGACCGACGCTGTGATCGAGACCCGCGGGCTGCGCCGCGACTTCACCATCACCCGCACGACCGGGCGGCTGCGCCGCAAGCGGGAGACCGTCTCCGCCGTGGACGGCATCGACCTGCGGGTCGAGCGGGGGGAGCTGCTCGGCTACCTGGGCCCGAACGGGGCGGGCAAGTCGACCACGCTGAAGATGCTCACCGGTGTGCTCATGCCCAGCGGCGGCGAGGTCCGCGTGTGCGGGCTGGTGCCGGTAGCGCAGCGCCAGCGCCTGGCCGCGCAGATCGGGGTGGTGTTCGGGCAGCGTTCGCAGCTCTGGTGGGACCTTCCCCTGCGGGACTCGTTCGAGCTGGCCCGCCACATCTGGCGGGTACCGCCCTCGGACCACGCCGCCAGGCTGGCCCGGCTGTCCGCGACCTGGATCTGTCCTTTGTGGATACGCCGGTGCGACAGCTCTCCCTGGGCCAGCGGATGCGGGCCGAGCTGACCATCGCCCTGTTGCACGGGCCGCGGGTGCTGTTCCTGGACGAGCCCACGATCGGGCTGGACGTCGTGAGCAAGCAGGCCGTACGGGCGTTCCTCACCGAGCTGCGCGACCGCGGCGACACCACGGTCGTGCTCACCACGCACGATCTCGCCGACATCGAACGGCTCTGCCGGCGGCTGGTCGTGATCGACCACGGTCGGGTAGTCCACGACGGGACGTTGGCCGCGCTGCACGCGCGGTACGGCTCCCGCCGCCGGGTTGTCGTGCAGTTCGACGAGCCGCTTGACCACGCCGGTACGGCTCGAGGGTGTCCACCAGGAGTCGTCCTCAGTGGACGGTCGCCTGGTCACCTTCAGCCTCGACGGCACGGCCACGACGGCGGGAGAGCTGGTCGCCAGCGCTGGCCGGCATCGGCTCCGCTGCGGGACATCTCGATCACGGAGCCCGCGATCGAGGATGTGATCGCCCGCCTCTACGCCTCGCCAGCCCCGGTGCCACGCTTGCCTCAGTCGTGATCGCCAGTTTCCGACGGAAATGAAGTGGCACTCGCGATCGGTCGGAATGGCGATCATCACTGGATCAGTGGTGCTCCATGAGGTGCACGCCCCAGGTGCCGGGCTCGAGCGCCTCGTAGCTGTGCGGGATGTCGCCCCGGAACGCGGCGTAGTCGCCCGGTCCGAGCTCGATCAACGCGTCCAGTGGCCCGGCCCGCATCCGGCCGGCCGCGACGACCAGGTGCTCCACGCTGCCGGGGATGTGCGACTCGGCCGAGCGCACGGAGCCCGGTTCGAGCGCGACCACGTACAGGTCCCGCCGGGCGTGCGGGCTGCCCGCCGACGAGCAGCGTCGCGACGAAGGCGGCCCGCTCGGCGGGGATCGCGGCGCCCTCGCCGGCGCGGACCACCCGTACCTGCGGCGCCGGCGGGTCCACCAGCTGGCTGAACGGCACGCCCAGCGCCACCCCGAGCGACCAGAGCGTCTCCACGCTCGGGTTGCCGGTGCCCGACTCGAGCTGGGACAGCGTCGACTTGGCCAACCCGGCTCGCCGGGCCACCTCGCTCAGCGACAGGCCGGCGCGGTCGCGCTCGCGCCGCAGCGCGGCCGCGATGGCGGCCGAGCGGGCGGTGCACCCTCGGCCACGAGAAACTCCACGTGTGTTCGTTCCGGCAGTCGTATCGTTCGTCTTGACGAACGTCCTCGATGCGTTCAGCATAGTGAACATGCGGACGTTCTGGCGAACACTCGGCGGCGGCGTTGGTGCGGGACATCCTCGCGCGTCGCCGTGGCGGTCGGCTTCGTCGGCCTCTCGTTCGGCGCGATCGCCATCGCCGCCGGCGTCCCGGACTGGGCCGTCGTCGGCGTTCTCGCTGTTCGTCTTCGCGGGCGGCTCGCAGTTCCTCGCGGTGGCGCTGGTCGCCGCCGGCAGCCCGGTCGCCGCGATCCTCGGCGGCCTGCTGCTCAACGCCCGGCACCTGCCATTCGGCCTGGCCATCGCCGACGTGCTCGCGCGGTGGCTGGGGCCGGCGGCTCGTCGGCAGCCACCTCATGGTCGACGAGTCGGTCGCGTTCGCCCTGGCCCAGCCCGACCCGCCGCGTCGCCGGGCAGCCTACTGGCTCACCGGCGGCACGCTGTTCGTGTGCTGGCAGGCTCGGCACGGTCGCCGGCATCGCGATCGGTGCCGCGGTCGGCGACCCGGCCCAGTACGGCCTGGACGCGGCGTTCCCGGCCGCCCTGCTCGCGCTGCTCATCCCGCGGCTGCGGGAGGCGGCCGGCCTGCGGGTGGCCGTCGTGGCGGCGGCCGTGGCGGTCGCGGCGACCTTCTTCGTGCCGGCCGGCCTGCCGGTGCTGCTCGGCCTGGTCGGGCTGCTCGCCGCCGGCCGGGCCCCGCGCACGCCAACCCTGGCGTCAGACCTGCACGCGGAGGAGCCCGATGAGCACCGCCACGTTGATCCTCGTGATCGCCGTCCTGGCGGTCGGCACCTACGGCCTGCGGTTGGCCGGGGTCGTGCTGCGGTGACCGGCTGCAGCTGTCGCCTGCTGCTGGCCCGCCTGCTGCCGCTCGGCTGCGGTGGCGTTGCTGGCCGCGCTCGCCGCGACGGCCGCGCTCACCGACGCGGGCGACTTCGCCGGGATCGCCCGCCCGGCCGGGGTCCTGGCCGGCGTGGTCGCCGCCTGGCGCAAGCCTGCCGTTCGTCGCCGCAGTGGTCATCGCCGCCGCCGTCGCCGCCGGCCTGCGCGCTCCTCGGCGCTTGCCCGTAGCTACGCGCGAGTCGTGGCGTAGGCGCCCTGCGGCCTGGACCGAGCACGACGAGCGCAGCGTGCGAGCGCGAGGGAAGGCCGACTTGGGGCGAGGCGCCACGCAGCGGCCGAGCGGAGGCAGCTCAGATCTTGTCGCCGAGCTTGACCTGGGCGGCGGGCATGCGGAGCTTGCGGATGTTGAGGCTGCGCATGATGGCGTACCAGTAGTGCGACTTCGGCGGCTTGGCTGCCTTCGGGAACCGCTCGGGGATCAGCCGCTTGATCTTGCGGGTGAGCAGGAAGCTGTCCACCACCACGGCGACGGCGAGCAGAACCCAGAACATGTTGCGCGCCGACCTGGACGTAGACCGGCATCGCGGTCGACGAGCCGATGATCACGAGCAGGGCGGCGGGCAGGAAGTAGCTGGCGACGTTGCGCCGGGCGTCCACGATGTCGCGCACGAGGCGCCGCTCCGGGCCCTTGTCCCGCGGCGGCAGGTACTGCTCCTTGCCGGCGATCATGCCGGCGCGCGCCTCGGCGCGCGCCTCCCGCTGCTTGGCCCGCATCCGCTTCGTCGCCTCGCGGCGGTTGGCCGGCGGGGCCTCGACGACGCGGCCGCCGTGCTTGCGCTTGGGCGTGGCCACGCCCAGCTCACGCTTGCTCGGCGTGTACGCGCGGGCACGAGCGTCGGCGACGGTCACCGCGCCGTCAGAGTCCGGGCCAGCGTCCTCGGCGACGGTGTCGACGGGGTCAGCGGACTTGCGGCGAAACAGTGACTGCACGGCAAGAAGGGTAGCCGACAGTGATGGTCTGACCCAATGGCTAGACCCGCTCGGCGTGTGCCCCGAGCGCGGCGAGCTTGGCCTCGAAGTCCTCGTAACCGCGGTTGATCAGGCTCACGCCGTACACGGTCGAGGTGCCCTCGGCCGCGAGCGCGGCGATGAGGTGGCTGAAGCCGGCCCGCAGGTCGGGGATGACGAGATCGGCGGCGTGCAGCTTGCTCGGCCCCGCGATCACCGCGGAGTGGCGGAAGTTGCGCCGGCCGAACCGGCACGGCGTGCCGCCGAGGCACTCCCGGTAGGTCTGGATCGTCGCGCCCATCTGGTTGAGCGCGTCGGTGTAGCCCAGCCGGCGCTCGTAGACGGTCTCGTGGATGATCGAGAGCCCGTGGGCCTGGGTGAGCGCCACCACCATCGGCTGCTGCCAGTCGGTCATGAAGCCGGGGTGCACGTCGGTTTCGATGGCGACCGCGCGAAGCTCGTCACCCGGGTGCCAGAACCGGATGCCGCCGTCCGGCCCGTCCTTGATGTCGAGCTTGCCGCCGATGGACCGGAACACATTCAGGAACGTCATCATGTCGGCCTGCCGGGCGCCGCGGACGAACACGTCGCCGCCGGTGGCCAGCGCCGCCGCACCCCAGCTCGCCGCTTCGATCCGGTCCGGGATCGGGCGGTGCGCGTAGCCCTCGAGCCGGGCCACGCCCTCGATCTCGATGACCCGGTCGGTGTGCACCGTGATGATGGCGCCCATCTTCTGCAGCACGCAGATGAGGTCCATGATCTCCGGCTCGACCGCCGCGTTGCGCAGCTCGGTCACGCCCTCGGCGAGCACGGCGGTGAGCAGAACCTGCTCGGTGGCGCCCACGCTCGGGTAGGGCAGCTCGAACTTGGTGCCACGCAAGCCGTTCGGCGCGGTGAGGTGCAGGCCCTGCGGCGTCTTGTCGACGACCGCGCCGAACTCGCGCAGCGCCTGCAGGTGGAAGTCGATCGGGCGGTCGCCGATGTGGCAGCCGCCGAGGTCGGGGATGAACGCGTGCCCGATCCGGTGCAGCAGCGGACCGCAGAGCAGGATCGGGATCCGGCTCGACCCGGCGTGCACGTTGATCTCGTCGACGTTGGCTCTGTCCACATTGGTCGGATCGAGCACCAGCTCGCCCGGCTCCACGCCGTCGCTCACCCGTACGCCGTGCAGCTCCAGCAACCCGCGGACGATCTCGACGTCGCGGATGCGTGGCACGTCGTACAGGTGGCTCCGGCCATGCCCGAGCAGCGCCGCCACCATCGCCTTCGACACCAGATTCTTCGCGCCCCGCACCCGGACCTCGCCGCGCAGTGGCGTGTTGCCCTGCACATGCATGTACGTCGCTTCGCGCGCTGGACTGGGCGGCGGAGTCCGCGAGATCAGTGGTCAACGAAACCTCCGCGAATGTCAGCGTGGTGGTGGTCCCGCCAGGTGTACTGGCGTACCGCCGGGGTGCCCGGCGATGACGGTCGGTCACGGTGTGTCGGCGGGCAAGAGTATGGATGGGGAGGACAGGAGCCGATCTCGCCGGGGAAGCATAGCCCCATATCGACTGTGGCGGTGCACACAAGACACGCAGTGTTCGGCGCGTCGTCGACACCGACGACATTCCGACGTGCTAGTGCTACCGAGGGTGAGCCTTACTGCGGCAGGGCGAGCATGCGGTCGAGGGCGATCCGGGCGTTGCGGGCCACGTCGGGGTCCACGGTGATCTGGTTGACCACCCGGCCGGCGACAAGCTCCTCCAGCGCCCAGACCAGGTGCGGAAGGTCGATCCGGTTCATCGTCGAGCAGTAGCAGACCGTACGGTCGAGGAACATGATCTCCTTGTCCGGATGCGCCGCGGCCAGGCGCCGGACCAGGTTGAGCTCGGTGCCGACTACCCAGGCACTGCCGGCCGGCGCGGCCTCGACGGTACGGATGATGTACTCCGTCGAGCCGACGTAGTCAGCCGCAGTGACCACCTCGTACCTGCACTCGGGGTGGACCAGCACGTTCACGCCGGGCACCCGGTCCCGTGCCTCGTTGACACAGTCGAGGGTGAACCGTCCGTGCACGGAGCAGTGCCCCCGCCACAGGATCATCTTCGCGTCGCGCAGCTGTTCCGCGGTCAACCCCCCGCCCGGCTTGTGCGGGTCGTACAGCACGCAGTCGTCCGCGTCGAGGCCGAGCTCGAGCACGGCGGTGTTGCGGCCAAGGTGCTGATCGGGCAGGAAGAGCACCCGCTGCCCGCGCTCGAACGCCCAGGTCAGCGCCCGTTTCGCGTTGGAGGAGGTGCAGACGGCGCCGCCGTTGCGCCCCACGAATCCCTTGATCGCGGCGGTCGAGTTCATGTAGGTCACCGGTACGGTCGACCCGGCCGCGCCGATCTCCGTCAGCGTGTCCCAGGCGGCCTCGACCTGGGCGATCGCGGCCATGTCCGCCATCGAGCACCCGGCCGCGAGGTCGGGCAGGATGACCTTCTGCTCGGGCGCGGTGAGGATGTCCGCGCTCTCGGCCATGAAGTGCACGCCGCAGAAGACGATGTACTCCGCCTCCGGGCGGGCCGCCGCATCGCGGGCGAGCTTGAACGAATCGCCGGTCACGTCGGCGAACTGGATGACCTCGTCGCGCTGGTAGTGGTGGCCAAGGATGAACACGCGCTTGCCGAGCGCCGCCTTCGCGGCCTGCGCCCGGGCCACGAGGGTGGGGTCGCTGGGCGACGGCAGGTCGCCGGGGCAGTCCACGCCGCGCTCCGAGCTGGCGTCGCGGCCCCGCCCGAGCAGGAGCAGCGCGGCGCCGGTTCCGGACGGTTCAACGAAGGTGGTCACGAATCGATGGTTGCACAGCTGGCGCTGGGCGACTGGCGTTGAACCGGGGTCCGATGATGTGACCTGCGAGACTCGATGGTCATGCGGGTGCTGGTATGTCCGGACAAGTTCGCCGGCACCCTGTCCGCGCCAGAAGCCGCCGCGGCTATCGCCGCCGGATGGCGTGCCGCGGCGCCGACGGACGACCTGACCCTACGGCCGCTGGCCGATGGTGGGCCAGGGTTTCTCGACGTGCTCGCCGGCGCCTTCCGGGATGGCGTGTCGCGGCTCGAGGTGCCCACGGTGGACCCACTGGGCCGACCGGCGCAGGGTTGGGTGCTGATCGCTGGGGCAAGGTCCTATGTGGAGTCCGCTCAGGCCTGCGGGTTACATCTGGTGCCGCCTCCGCAACGGGATCCCACGGTCACCACCACTTACGGACGTGGGTGCCCTGGTCGCGGCGGCGGTCGAGTCGGGGGCACGGGAGGTGGTGATCGGGCTTGGCGGCTCGGCCACCAACGACGCGGGGGCGGGCTTCCTTGGCCGCCCTCGGTGCGTCCCCTGTGGACTCCGCCGGATACGCGCTTCCCTACGGCGGAGCGGCGTTGGCGTATTGCACCAGACTGAACGGGGTACCCCGGCTGCGTGGCGTTCGCCTGGTAGGTGCGTCCGATGTGGACAATCCACTCACCGGCCCGCTGGGCGCCTCGTCAGTGTTTGGCCCACAGAAGGGTGCCACGCCAGGCCAGGTACGGGCACTGGACGCGGCACTGGCCCGGTTCGCCACGGTGCTGGAGCGCGATCTGCCTGACTGCCCGTCGGGTCTGGCCGCCGTCCCCGGCGCGGGCGCCGCCGGCGGCTTGGGCGCCGCGATCCTCGCCTGCGGCGGGCGGCTGACGTCTGGGTTCGACTTGGTTCGCGAGTTCACCGGGCTGGACGCCGCGCTCGACGACTGCGACCTCGTTGTCACCGGCGAGGGCAGCTTCGACGACCAGTCGTTGCGGGGCAAGGTCGTCTCCGGGGTGGCCGCGGCCGCCCGCGACCGTGGGCTGCCCTGTGTAGTGCTCGCCGGCCGGGTCGAGGTGGGTCAGCGGGACGCTCTCGAGGCCGGCGTGTCGGAGTCGTACTCGCTTGATTGAGCACTTCGGTGACGAGACGGCGGCGCTGGAACGGCCCGCGGAGGGCCTCCACGCCCTCGCTGATCGCCTGGCTCGCCAATGGTCCCGCTGAGATCACCAGACAGTCAGTTCCGAGTTTCCTCGCAATCTGACCGGCTCAGGGGTGACTGTCTGTAGCGAGACGACTACGTTAGGTTGGTAGGACGGAGCTCTTTCTGATCGATTCCAGAGGCATCACTTCCGAGGGACTGCCATGAGCGATCTGACCAACGGCGACAAGTCCGTCCTTACCACCCGGCAGGGCCACCCGGTCCACAACAACCAGCAGCAACGCACAGTCGGCAACCGCGGGCCGGCGACCATGGAGAACTACCACTTCCTGGAGAAGATCAGCCACTTCGACCGGGAGCGGATCCCCGAGCGGGTCGTGCATGCGCGGGGCTTCGTCTCGCACGGGGAGTTCGAGGCGTACGGGACGATCGGCGACGAACCGGCCTCGACCTATACCCGGGCCAAGCTGTTCCAGACCAAGGGCATGAAGACCCCGGTCACGGTCCGGTTCTCGACCGTCATCGGCGGGCGCGACTCGTCCGAGGCGGCCCGCGACCCGCGCGGGTTCGCGGTGAAGTTCCGTACCGTGGACGGCAACTGGGACCTGGTCGGCAACAACCTGCCGGTCTTCTTCATCCGGGACGCGATCAAGTTCCCGGACGTCATCCACTCGCTCAAGCCGGATCCGATCACGTTCCGGCAGGAGCCGAACCGGATCTTCGACTTCATGTCCAACACGCCCGAGTCGATGCACATGCTGACCTGGCTGTTCAGCCCTCGGGGCATCCCGAAGAACTACCGGACCCAGGACGGCTTCGGGGTGAACACCTACCGCATGGTCAACGCCGCCGGTGAGGCCGTACTGGTGAAGTACCACTGGAAGTCGCAGCAGGGGATCGAGTCGCTCACCGCCGCGCAGGCCGCGGAGGTCCAGGCAGTCGACCTGGGCCACGCCTCGAAGGACCTCTACGAGGCGATCGAGTCCGGCGACTTCCCGCGCTGGGAGCTCAACGTCCAGATCATGAGTGACGACGAGCACCCGGAGCTGGACTTCGACCCGCTCGACGACACCAAGACCTGGCCGGAGGACCAGTTCCCGCTGCGCCCGGTCGGCATGATGACGCTCAACCGGAACGTCACCGACGTGCACAACGAGAACGAGCAGGCCGCCTTCGGCACCGGGGTGCTCGTCGACGGGCTCGACTTCAGCGACGACAAGATGCTGATCGGGCGGACCTTCTCCTACTCCGACACCCAGCGGTACCGGGTCGGGCCGAACTACCAGCAGCTGCCGGTGAACCGTCCGGCCGAGGGCGTGGTCGTGAGCACGAACCAGAGCGGCGGCCTCATGTCGTACGGCGTGGACAACCGGGGCGCCAACCCGCACATCAACTTCGAACCGTCCACTGTGGGCGGTCTGAACGAGGCGGACGCGTCCTACCGGGAGTACCGGCCGTATGTGCAGGGCCAGGTGATGAAGGCACCGATCGAGCGGGAGAACAACTACGCCCAGGCCGGCGAGCGGTACCGCACGATGCCGCAGTGGGAGCGGGACGACCTGGTGCTGAACCTGATCACATTGCTTGGCCAGTGCGACAAGCGGGTCCAGGAGAAGATGGTCTGGCAACTTCGGCAATGTGATACCGACTACGGCCGCCGGGTCGCAGAAGGTCTGGGCCTGCCGGGCTGAGGCCGTCGGTTCGCGCCTGGAAGGTGCCCTTCCATACGGAATCTGGCCATGAAGGGGCCCTTCCATGCGCGAAGGTCCAGGTAGGTGGCCCTCGATCATGTCGCGCGACGGGTCACGTGCGTACCATGGGGGAATGCCGGCCGGGCGCATGCATGTTGCCCACGGCGAGAGATGACCAACCGGCGAGGGAGCAACAACCGTGACGAGCCCGCAGACGACCGAGTCGGCCCAGGCGACTGGCATTGTGCTGAGCGACGCCGCCGCAGTCAAGGCCAAGGCGCTGCTCGAGCAGGAGGGTCGCGACGACCTCCGGCTCCGCGTGGCGGTGCAGCCCGGTGGCTGTTCCGGCCTGCGCTACCAGCTCTTCTTCGACGAGCGCAGCCTCGACGGGGACCAGATCGCCGAGTTCGGCGGCGTCGAGGTCATCGTCGACCGGATGAGCGCGCCCTACCTGAGCGGCGCCACGATCGACTTCGTCGACCGGATCGACGCCCAAGGCTTCACGATCGACAACCCGAACGCGGGGGGTTCCTGCGCGTGCGGCGATTCGTTCCACTGATCGACCGCTGATGACCGGCGCCTGAAACCTGGGCGCCGGCGCGCGTAGGGCCCGACGCGAGTCGTCGGTGGCCCGCGCGGGGTTGGTCGGCCAGGGCCGGTGCGGCCGGGTACGCTGTCGCACGCCGGTCGTCCGTCCTGCCCACCACTGAGGGTTGCCACCATGCGCATTGCGATCACAGGTTCGATCGCCACCGACCATCTGATGCACTTTCCGGGTCGGTTCTCCGAGCAGCTGATGGCCGAGCACCTGAGCAAGGTGTCGCTGTCGTTCCTTGTCGACGATCTGGTCGTCCGTCGGGGCGGTATCGCCGCCAACATCGCCTTCGGCATGGGGCAGCTCGGTCTGCGGCCGGCGCTGGTCGGCGCAGTCGGCGGCGATTTCGACCTGGACTACCGCGGCGTGGCTCGAGCGCCACAACGTGGACTGCGGGTCGGTTCACGTCAGCGAGCTGGCGCACACGGCACGCTTTGTCTGTACCACCGACGAGGACATGTGCCAGATCGCCTCGTTCTACGCCGGTGCCATGAGCGAGGCCCGCGAGATTGAGCTGCTCCCGGTCGCGCAACGCCTCGGTGGCCTTGACCTGGTGATCGTGAGCCCGAACGACCCCACCGCGATGATCCGGCACTCGCAGGAGTGCCGGGAGCGCGGCTATGCGTTCGTGGCCGACCCGTCGCAGCAGTTGGCGCGGATGCCTGGGGAGGACATCGCCGGACTGATCGACGGCGCCACCTACCTGATCACGAACGAGTATGAGAAGGAGCTGCTCGAGTCGAAGACCGGGCTCTCCGACGCCGCCGTGCTCGACCGGGTGGGCATCCGCATCACCACGCTCGGCAAGGACGGCGTGCGCGTCACCGGCCGGGACATCGACCCGATCGAGGTCCCGGTGGCACAGGAGATGCGGGCGTTCGACCCGACGGGCGTCGGCGACGGCTTCCGGGCCGGCTTCTTCGCCGCCCGCGCATGGGGTCTGCCGATCGAGCGGGCCTGCCAGGTCGGCTCCCTGCTCGCCACGTTGGTGCTGGAGACGGCGGGAGCGCAGGAGTACGAGCTGCGTCCGGACATCGTGGTCAAGCGCATCGGCGAGTCCTACGGCGACGAAGCCGCCGCGGACGTCCGTACCTATTTGATGTAAGGAAGGACGCCCTCCAAACGGATTCGGTATAGGAGGGACTCCTTCCTAACATGTCAGTGGCTTCGCCGGACCAGGTAGGCGTCGGCCTACCGTCGGACGGGCCGAGGTATTCATGGCCACGCAGTCGGCACCAGGCCGGAATGTCCGTGGCGGCCGCCGGGTCGTCCGCGAGTACCCGTAGCTGGGCGCCCACGGGCAGCTCCGCCAGCCGCTTCGCCATGGTGATCACCGGCAGCGGGCAGCGCTGACCCCGGCAGTCCAGCTCCGCGACCTCGCCAGCGTCCACGTCGGCGTCGGTCATAGCGCGCTCACCCCCGCCTCCGCTCGCAGTGCCGCCACGACCCCGGGCAGCTCCGCCAGGAACCGGTCCACGTCATTCTCCGTCGTCTCCCGGTGCAGCGACACCCGTACATTGCCATGCGACAGGACGCCCATAGCCACGAGCACGTGGCTGGGCTCCAATGTGGACGCGGTACAGGACGAGCCGGACGACACCGCGAACCCGCGCCGGTCCAGCGCGTGCAGCAGCGCCTCGCCGTCCACATATAGGCACGAGAACGTGACCAGGTGCGGTAGCCGGTCGACCGGGTCGCCGACCACCTCGACGTCCGGTACGGTCGCCGCCACCGTGGCCCTGATCCGGTCCACCAACGGGGACAGTCGGGCCGCCTCCGCCGCGGCCTCGTCCGCCGCCGCGCGAAGCGACGCGGCCGCGGCCACTGCCAGCGGCACCGGGACCGGCGGCGGTTCGTCGCCGTCGTACCTCGTGCCTGCGCGGACGGCGAGCAGCCCCACGCCGGCAGGCCCACCCCACTTGTGTGCGCTCGCGACGAGCACCGACCAGCCCTCCGGAACAGCCGCACGCCCGACCGACTGCGCGGCGTCCACCAGCAGCGGCACGCCCGCGGCGGCGCATTCGCGAGCGGCCGCAGCGATCGGCTGCACCGTGCCGACCTCGTGGTTGGCGCTCATCACTGCCGCCGCGGCCACCCCCTGGCCCCGACCGCACCCGTGAACGCGTCCAGATCCAGCCGGCCGCTGCGTTCGACCGGCACGGGCACGGCGCGACCGCCGGCGGCCTGGTGCGCGGCGGCAGCGTGCAGTACGGCCGAGTGCTCCACGGTCGAGTGCACGAACGCGTCGCCAGCCCGTCGCCGACCACGGAGCAGGCCGGCGACGCCGCGGCGGCAGGCGTCGCCACCCCCTGGTGTGAAGGTCAGTTCTTCCGGCCGTACGCCGATCGCTTCTGCCGCCGCGCCGCGGGCCGCCTCCAGTAGTTGGCGCGCGCGCCGGGCCTGCGCGTACAGCTTCTCCGGATCGGCCCAGCCGTCCTCGAGCGATGCGGCCAGAGCCTCGCGGGCGACCGGGTGCAAGGGGGCGGCGCTGGCGGCGTCGAAGTAGGCCGGAGCGGGGCGGTCAGAGTCGGGCGTGGCGGCCACTCGTCCACGGTAACGTCCGCTGTACGGCTCTGATTGCGCACCGTATGGCGATGTCTCCGGCGGCCCTGGTTGTGCTCTGCTGACACGGCCACCCCAGGCCAGTACACGGGCGGTTGGTCGAGTAGTCTGCGATCGTCGCCAAGACCAAGTAGTCCTTGGCGCTCGGGTGTGGCTGGGCTTGTTGTCGTTGCAGGCATGGCGAGGAGGCACGACCAGGTGGTGGCGACGGGTTCACAGGTCCCGGCTCCAGCGGGGCGGCGGCCACGAACGGTTGGACGTGTCGTCGGTGCGGCCACCGGTGCGCTTGCCCTGCTCGGGCTGTTGACCGGCTGCTCGATCGAGGAGGCGTTCTCCTTCGGCTGGCCTCGAGGCGGCATCACACCGCAGAGCGAGCGGATGTTCGACATGTGGATCGGGTCGACGGTCGCAGCGCTCGCGGTTGGGGTGTTCGTCTGGGGCCTGATCTTCTGGTGCATCATCCGGTACCGCAAGCGCGGGGACGCGCTGCCGCCGCAGACCCGGTACAACCTCCCCATCGAGATGATCTACTCGGTGGCGCCCTTCCTGGTCGTGTCGGTGCTGTTCTACTACACGGCCGTGGTGCAGACCGACGTGAACCGACTGGGCGACGCCGACGTGACCGTCTCGGTCCAAGCGGCGAAGTGGAACTGGACGTTCGCCTACCCCGACACCATGGGTTCGAACAGCCAGCCGGTGTCGACGGTGGGGTCCAGCGACTACATCCCCGTCCTGGTGGTTCCCACCGACAGGCGGATCGAGTTCGTCGAGCATTCGGCCGACGTTATCCACTCGTTCTGGGTGCCAGCGCTGCTCTTCAAGCGGGACGTCTTCCCCGGCAACGTAGTGAACCGTTTCCAGACCACGATCCTGACCCCCGGCGCATACGTGGGGCGCTGCGCCGAACTCTGCGGCACGTACCACTCGATGATGAACTTCGAGATGCGCGCGGTGACGCCTGAGCAGTTCGACCGGTTCCTGGCCGCCAAGCAACAGGGCATGAGCACACCCGATGCGCTGAGTTCGATCGGGTTGGAGCCGTACGCCACCAAGACGTTGCCGTTCCCGACCAAGCGCGACGCAGACAAGATCAACTGAGGGCCACGATGAAGACCGAGTACAAGATCTTCGGCATCGTCACGCTGTTCCTCTTCCTGGCGTGCGGCGTGTACGCATGGTGGAGCTGGTACGACACGAGCCCGCACCAGGTGGAATGGGTTGGCGTGGTGGCGCTGGCGCTGTCCGGGTTGCTGTGCCTCATGTGTGGCGGCTACTTCTGGTTCGTCTCCCGCCGTATCGACCTGCGCCCGGAGGACCGGGACGACGGCGAGATCGCCGACGGCGCTGGGGAGATCGGCTTCTTCAGCCCCGGCAGCTACTACCCGTTCGGGCTGGGGCTCGCCACGGTCGCGGCCGGGATCGGGCTCGTGTACCTCTACTGGTGGCTGATCGCGGCCGGCCTTGTCGCCGTGCTCATGGCCGCCGCGGGCCTGCTCTTCGAGTACTACACCGGCGCCCGCAAGGCCCACTAGCCCGCTGTCCGCGTACCTGAGCCCGCTTCCGCGTGGAGGCGGGCTCGCTGCGTTTCGGACCGGATCACGGATCCAGATCTGTCGAGTAGACATCAGATCTATCCGGGTCAGGGAGGGCTGAAATTCGATGAAGATGCTATGGTTCCGTTCGATAGATCGGACCAATCATGGCGAGGTGACAGCATGCTCGATGGCGCGAGCCGACTTCGCGTCCCACTCCCGTCCCTGGGATTCGGCGCAGCCCAGCTTGGGAATCTGTTCCGTGAGACCAGTGACGAGGAGGCGGCACAGGCGGCAAGCGCCGCGTGGGAGGCCGGGATCCGCTACTACGACACCGCGCCTCACTACGGACTTGGTCTGTCGGAGCGGCGCCTGGGCGAGGCCCTGGCCCGACGGCGACGCGAGGACTGTCTGGTCTCGACGAAGGTCGGTCGACTGCTGGTGCCGAGCCCCGCATCAAGCGACCGGCCCGACGATGAGGGCTTCGCGGTGCCCGCGTCGGTGCGGCGGGTCTGGGACTTCAGCGCTGATGGCGTGCGGCGCTCGCTGGAGAGCAGCCTCGAGCGGCTCGGGCTGGATCGGGTCGACATCGTCTACCTGCACGATCCAGACGATCATTGGCAAGAGGCGGCTAGTTCTGGCATTGACGCGCTTCGACGTTTGCGGGACCAGGGCGTCATCGATGCCATCGGCGTGGGGATGAACCAGTCCGCAATGCCAGCGGAGTTCGTGCGGCGCCACGACATCGACCTTGTCATGCTCGCGGGCCGGTACACCCTGCTCGACCAGTGCGCACTCGATGACCTGCTGCCGCTCGCCATCGAGCGCGGCGTGCGCATCGTCGCCGCCGGCGTCTACAACTCTGGTCTGCTCAGCCAGCCCCGGCCCGTCGCCGGGGCACCATACGACTATCAATCGGCACCGCCGGACCTCATCGACCGCGCCCGTCGCCTCGCCGCCGTCTGCGAGGCACACGGAGTCGACCTGCCGACCGCCGCGATCCACTTCCCCTTGCGTCACCCGGCCGTCGCTTCGGTCGTCGTTGGTGCCCGCACCGCCAGCCAGGTCCAGGCGAACGTCGCTCGCTTCGCGGCGTCGGTTCCCGACGAGCTCTGGGCCGAGCTCGAATCAACCGGACTAGTTCGTACGCCCGACAGAGCCCGCGCATGACGGTGATCACCGCGGTACGGGTCCACGACGTCCGGTATCCGACCTCGCTCAAGCTGGACGGCTCCGATGCGATGAACCGCGACGCGGACTACTCGGCGGCGTACGTCGTGATCGAGACCGACGCTGCTGCGCTTGCCGGCTATGGCCTGACGTTCACCATCGGCCGGGGCAACGACCTCGTGACCGAGGCCGCCCGCCAGCGGGCGCTGCCTTTGGTCGGCCGCGACGTGGGCGAGCTCTGTCGCGATCCAGGTGCGGTCTATCGGGAACTCGCTGCGGACTCACAGCTGCGCTGGCTCGGGCCAGAAAAGGGTGTGGTTCACCTCGCCATGGCCGCCGTGATGAACGCGGTCTGGGACCTCGCCGCCCGCAGCGCCGGCAAACCGCTCTGGCGGTTGCTGGTCGAGATGTCGCCGGAGCAGCTGGTCGCGGCGACCGATCTCCGCTACCTCTCCGACGTGCTCACGGCGGACGAGGCGCTCGCCATGCTGCGCGAGCTCGAGCCGTCCCGATCGGAGCGGATCCAACACCTGCGCCGACTCGGCGGATACCCGTGTTACACGACCAGCGCCGGATGGCTCGGCTACGACGATGACAAGCTCCGCCGGCTGCTCAAGGAGGCGGTCGACGCCGGCTACCGGCACGTCAAGTTGAAAGTGGGGGCGGACCTCACGGACGATATCCGCCGCCTCCAGATCGCCCGTGAGGTGGTCGGGTGGGATGTCAACCTGATGATCGACGCGAACCAGGTCTGGGATGTTCCCGAGGCGATCGAGTGGGTCGGGCGACTCGCGGAGTTTCGTCCCTTGTGGATTGAAGAGCCGACCAGTCCGGACGACGTGCTCGGGCATGCGGCGATCCGGCGGGCGGTGGCCCCGATCGGAGTCGCCACCGGTGAACACGGAATGAACCGCGTGCTTTTCAAGCAGATGTTCCAGGCATCTGCGATCGACTACTGCCAGTTGGACGCGGCCCGGCTCGCGAGCGTCAATGAGATCCTCGCGGTCTACCTCATGGCCAAGAAGTTCGGCGTGCCGGTCTGTCCGCACGCAGGCGGTGTCGGACTGTGCGAACTTGTGCAACATTTGTCCATATTCGATTATGTCGCTGTTTCCGGATCGCTCGAGAATCGGGTGACCGAGTACGTCGACCATCTCCACGAGCACTTCGTAGATCCGTGCATCGTGGTCGACGGCCACTACGTGTTGCCAGAGGCACCGGGCTACAGCGCGCAGATGCGCGGGCGGTCCGTGGCTGAGTTCCGGTACCCGGACGGGACCTACTGGTTCGCCCGCACTGGCTCCCGCTCGGAGGAGAGGATCTCGAAGGGATGAGCCCGCGCGAACTCCTCAACCCCGAGCAGGTGCGCCTCCATGCGGATGCGCGCGCGGTGCGGATCGTGACGCCGGAGTTCCGCCAGGATCGCGTAGTGCTCCGCCTGGGTGCTGCGAACGGCGCCGTGGTCCGACATGGCGCGCACGACCCGCGTCCGTTCGGTGCGCCCGATGAGGATCCCGATCAGGGCCGCCAGCGCGGGATTGCCGGTCGAGCGGGCGATCTGACGGTGGAAATCAGTGTCGGCGTCGAGAAACGCCTCGACATCGGTTCCGTCCGGGTGCAACGCGGAATCCGCCCGCGCGAGCGCCTCGGCAAGCGACTCCAGATCCGCATCATCGATCGAGAGCGCCGCGAGGGAGGCGCTTTCGGCCTCGAGGACCCGGCGGACGCCGAGCAACTGTGCGGCGTTACCGGGCGTCGGCAGTTCGGCGAGGAAGCCGAGCGGGCTCAGCAGGCGCCCGGCGTCGAGTGCGGTCACATACGTGCCGTCGCCCTGCCGGGTCTCGAGGACGCCAAGGTGGACGAGCGCCCGTACGCCTTCGCGCAGCGACCCGCGCGACACGCCGAGTTGAGCGGAGAGCTCCTTCTCGACGGGCAACCGAGAGCCCGGGCCGAGCACCCCGTCGAGGACAAGTCGTTTGATCTCATTGATCACCACGTCGGTCTGCGACAGCGGCGCGGCAGCGGCTCGCTCGCCGATCGCCCGGGAAGTCATCAGACCATTGTAGGGATCGCATGAATGTGTCGCGTGGGGCGCGTCCGTTCGTTATCGACGCGCACCTTCACGTCTGGGACCTCGCTCGGGCGGTCTATCCGTGGCTCGGGCCGCACCTCGCCCCGATCGACGCCTCGCTCGGCATCGACGACGTGCGTGCCGATCTCCGGGCCGAAGGTGTCGATGCGGTCGTGCTCGTGCAGGCCGCAGACAACGTCGAGGACAGCGACGCCATGTTCGCCGTCGCCGACGCCGCGGCCGAGGTGGTTGGCGTCGTCGCCTGGACTCCGCTGGACAACCGTGAGTTGACCGAGCGGCGCCTGCCGGGACTTGGGTAGCGAACCCGATGTTCGTCGGCGTCCGGGCGCTCATCCACGACATGGATGACCGGGACTGGATTGTCCGCCCCGGCCCGGACGCCGGCCTGGCGATGCTGGAGGCGCAGGGTGTCCCGTTCGACTACGTCACCGCGAACGGGCTGGCGCTGCGCCCATGTGCCGACGATCTGCGAGCGGCACCCCGGCCTCCGGTTGGTGATCGATCACCTGGGCAAGCCGCCGGTAGGCGGATCGGCCGAGCAATTGCGGTCCTGGCGGCAGCTGCTCGCGCGAGCGGCGGAGTCTCCGCTCGTATTCGCAAAAATCTCCGGGCTGTATCCGGCGGGACGAGACTCGAGCGCTTGGACTCCGGACGACTTGCGCCCGATCGTCGCCGCGGCCTTGGATATCTTCGGGCCGGAGCGGCTCATGCTCGGCAGCGACTGGCCCGTCTCGGTTCTGGCCGGCGGGTATCGGCGGGTATGGCGCGAGTTGACCGCGATCGTGGCGGAGCTCGACCCTGCGGAGCGCGACGCCATCCGTGGCGGCACCGCCGCAACCTTCTACGGTCTGGGTCCTGACCGCGGCGCGAAAGGAGGCGGCACAGTGAGGTTCGCGCGACTCGGACCCTCCGGCGCGGAGATCCCGGCGGTCTTCGCCGACGACGGCTGGTACGACCTACGGTCGATCACCCCGGACGTGGACGGGGATTTCCTCGCTGGGGACGGCGTCGACCGCGTCCGGTCACTGCTCCACAGTGGACGAACTACCGCGCATCGGCGACGCCGCCGCCCGACGCCTGGGACCACCGATCGCTCGGCCCGGCAAGATCGTGTGCATCGGCCTGAACTATCGCGACCACGCGGAAGAGACCAAGATCCCTATCCCGGCCGAACCCGTGATCTTCCTCAAGGATCCCCGCACGATCGTCGGACCGTACGACGTCGTCCTGATCCCCCGCGGCTCGGTCAAGACCGACTGGGAGGTGGAGCTCGGGGTCGTCATCGGGCGGACCGCGCGCTACCTGGAGTCGCCTGATGCTGCGCCGGACCACGTCGCCGGATACACCGTCTCGCATGACGTCTCGGAGCGGGAGTTCCAGCTTGAGCGCGGCGGTCAGTGGGACAAGGGCAAGAGCTGCGAGACCTTCAACCCGCTCGGGCCGTGGCTGGTCACAGCGGACGACGTGCCCGACCCACAGGCGCTGAGGATGCGCCTGCACGTCAATGGCGTACTGCGGCAGGACGGCACTACGGCCAACATGATCTTTTCGGTGCGCTTCCTGATCTGGTACGTCAGCCAGTTCATGGTGCTGTACCCGGGCGACCTCCTGAACACCGGGACGCCGGCCGGCGTTGCCCTCGGCCTGCCCGGGCACGCCGTATCTCAGGTCCGGTGACGTGGTGGAGCTGCGACATCGACGGGCTCGGTCACGCGCCGGCAGGAGATCGGAGCGGCATGAACGAACTGGATGGGCTGCGCGCCATCGTCACTGGCGGTGCCGAGGGGATCGGTCGGGCGACGGCCGAGCTCATGTGCGGGCTCGGCGCCGACGTGGCCGTGCTCGACCGAGCAATCGCTGGAGTCGGCGCTCCGCTGCGTCCGTACCGCGCCGACGTCGCGGACCGCGACGGCGTCAGCAAGGCGGTCCAGCGGGCCACAGCGGATCTCGGCGGGCTCGACATCCTGGTGAACAACGCGGGCATCGGCGCGACCGGCACCGTCGAGGACAACGACGACGAGGAGTGGCTGCGCGTGCTCAACGTCAACGTCGTCGGCATGGCCCGGGTGAGCGCTGCCGCGCTGCCGCGCCTACGTGAGTCGTCGGCGGCCGCCATCGTCAATGTCTGTTCGATCGCGGCGCTCAACGGGCTGCCCCAGCGGGCGCTGTACTCGGCGTCAAAGGGCGCCGTCTTGTCCCTGACCTTTGCGATGGCAGCCGATCACGTCGCCGACGGCGTGCGGGTGAACTGCGTCTGCCCTGGGACGGTCGACACCGCGTGGGTGGACCGGCTGCTGCAGGCGGCCGCCGATCCCGGCGCAGAGCGCGCCGCGCTCGAGGCACGTCAGGCCATCGGCCGGCTTGTCACGCCGGAGGAGGTCGCCCGGGCCATCGTCTATCTGGCGAGTCCGTTGTCCGGGTCGACGACCGGCTCGGCGCTCGACGTCGACGGCGGCGTCACCCGGCTGCGGGTTCGTCCCCACCGATGACGGCCATGCGCCGGGTCGCGTCGGTGATCGGCCTCGATCCAGCCGGCGCCGCCGAGTATGAGCGGCTACACGCGAACGTGTGGCAGGACGTGCTCCGCCAGATCGCCCGCAGCAAGATCCGCAACTATTCGATCTACCGGTACCGCGATCTGCTCTTCTCGAAACGGTCAAGGCAGCGGTGGCGGTCATCAAGGGTCAAAGCGTTCCCAAGACCATCGATACCGGCTTCTACTGGTACGACAAGGCCAACATCGCCGAGGACAAGATTGTCGCGGTGCTCTACCAGTAACCGGGTCGTTCGGGAGACTCAGGTGGTTGCGCGCTGGATGCCGCGCAACCACCTGATCCGTCATCTGGTCTCGGCGTGACGCGCAGCCAGCGTCGGTCGAGACTGGTGACACCATGCCGATAATCAGAACCGGAGGCGAGGATGGTGCGACGGCAGTTCCCCCGACCGAAGCAGGTCTTCGAACTGATGCGGTTCAAGTCTCCGACCTGGAGCCCGACGACGCGGCGACTGCGGTCGGCGCTCACCGTCGAGGATCTGCGCACCATCGCCCGGCGTCGCACCCCGCAGGGTGCCTTCGACTACACCGATGGGGCCGCGGAGGACGAGATCACGCTCGCCCGGGCCCGGCAGGCATTCCGCGACATCGAGTTCCACCCCGCGATCCTGCGCGACGTCTCGACGGTCGACACCGGATGGGAGGTGCTCGGTGCGCCGGTGGCGCTACCGTTCGGCATCGCGCCCACCGGGTTCACCCGCCTGATGCATACCGAGGGTGAGGAGGCCGGCGCGGCCGCGGCCGCCGCGGCGGGAATCCCCTTCGCACTGTCCACACTGGGCACGACGTCGGTGGAACGCGTCGCAAAAGGCAGGCCCGGGCGGCCGGCACTGGTTCCAGCTCTACATGTGGAAGGACCGCGACCGCTCGATGGAGCTGGTCGAGCGCGCGGCGAAGGCCGGGTACGACACGCTGCTTGTCACCGTCGACGCGCCAGTGGCCGGCGCGCGGCTGCGCGACAAGCGCAACGGCTTCACGATTCCGCCGGCGCTGACCGTGCGCACAGTCCTCAACGCCATCCCGCGCCCAGCGTGGTGGTTCAACTTTCTCACCACCGAACCGCTGCAGTTCGGGTCGCTGAATCGTGGAAGGGCACCGTCGCTGAACTGCTCGACACGATGTTCGACCCGACCGTCAGCTACGACGACCTCCGTTGGATCAAGGACCAGTGGCCGGGAAAGCTCGTCGTCAAGGGTGTGCAGACAGTCGAGGACGCGAAGCGACTGGCCGATCTCGGGGTCGACGGCATCACGCTCTCCAATCACGGCGGCCGCCAGCTCGACCGGTCACCCGTGCCCTTCCACCTGCTGCCCGAGGTGGTGCGAGAGGTGGGCGGGGACACCGAGATCCACCTCGACACCGGGATCATGTCGGGGGCGGACGTGGTCGCCGCCGTCGCGCTCGGAGCTCGGTTCACCATGATCGGACGTGCGTACCTGTACGGCCTCATGGCGGGCGGCCGGCGCGGGGTTGACCGCGCCATCGAGATCCTGCGGGACCAGGTCGTCCGCACCATGAAGCTGCTCGGCGCCACCAGCCTCGAGGAGCTCAACCCGCGTCATGTCACCCAACTGCGGCGCTTCGTGCCGTTCGACCGCTAGGGCGACGCTGGATGTCAACGCTGGGGCGGCTTGGCTTCCTCGAGCTCCTGGGGCCCGACCGCCGGTGAGACCGGGGTGGCGGCCGGAGGCAGCTGCGGCCGGCCCGGCTTCTCTACCGGGAAGAAGAAGCCCCGTACCGCGGGAGCGATCGCCCCGAGCCGGTTCATCTTCTTCGGCACCGGGGTCCCGACGTACTCGAGATGAGCACCGTCGGACAGCGGCTGGTGCACCTCGATGAAACGACCGTCCGGCAGGCGCTTGATGATGCCGGTCTCGACACCGTGGACGAGCACCTCGCGGTCGTGCTGTTGCAGGCCGAGGCAGATCCGGTAGGTGAGGTAGTACGCGATCGGCGGCACGATCAGCAGGCCAACCCGGCCGGCCCAGGTCATGGCGTTGAGGCTGATGTCGAGCTTCTCCGCCACCACGTCGTTGCCGCCGGAGATCAGCAGCACCACGTAGAAGCCGATCGCCATCGCGCCGAGCGCGGTGCGGGCGGGAACGTCCCGCGGCCGCTGCAGCAGATGGTGTGCCTGCCTGTCCTTGGTCAGCCGTGCCTCGATGAACGGATAGACCATCGTCAACGTGAAGAGGATGCCGGGCAGCACCACCGTGGGCCAGAACAGGTCCGGGATCGTATAGCCGGCAACGGTCAGGTCCCAGTCCGGCATGAGCCGGGTCGAACCGTCGAGGAACATGATGTACCAGTCGGGCTGACTTCCGGCCGAGACCACCGACGCTTCGTACGGGCCGAACAACCAGATCGGGTTGATCTGCACCAGGCCCGCCGAGCAACGCGATGACGGCAAAGATGAGCATGAAGAAGCCGGTCGTCTTCAGGACGAACCCGGGGACCATGCGAATGCCGACCACGTTGTGGTTGGTCCGGCCGGGGCCGGGCCACTGGGTGTGCTTCTGCTTGACCATCAGGGCCAGGTGCACGGTGATCAGCGCGATGATGATGAGGGGAACCAGGAACACATGCAGGATGTAGAGCCGGGGCAGGATCTCCGTACCGGGGAACTCACCGCCGAACAGCGACGCGGCGACCCAGGTGCCGGCGACCGGAATCGACAGGATGATCGCGTAGGCGATCCGAAGGCCGGTGCCGGAGAGTGCGTCATCGGGCAGGGAGTAGCCGAGGAAGCCCTCGGCCAGTCCCAAGATAAGCAGCAGGACGCCGATGATCCAGTTGAGCTCGCGCGGCTTGCGGAACGCGCCGGTGAAGTACACCCGGAACATGTGCACGACGATCGCGGCCACGAACAGCAGCGCGGCCCAGTGGTGCATCTGCCGCATGATCAGGCCACCACGGATGTCGAACGAGAGCAGCAGCGACGTGTTGTACGCCTGGGTCATCTCGATGCCGCGCAGCGGCGTGTACGACCCGTTGTAGGTGGTGTGGGCCATCGACGGGTCGAAGAACAGCGCGAGGAACGTACCGGTCAGCAGCAGCGTGATGAACGAGTACAGCGCGATCTCGCCGAGCAGGAACGACCAGTGGTCGGGGAAGACCTTGTTGATCGCCCGGCGCAGGATCGTGGCTCCCTGGAACCGGTCGTCGAGCGCCTCACCCGTCGCGGCCGGCAGTCGGGCGAGATCGAACCGGCGTTTCTTGCTCGGGCTCATGACTGCTCCTGCTCACTGATTTCCACGGGCCGCTCCCAGTAGGACGGCCCGACCGGCTCCAGGTAGTCCGACTGCGCGACGAAGAAGCCGTCCTCGAGCTCCAACGGAAGCATGGGGAGCTTGCGGTGGGCCGGACCGAAGATCGGTCGGGCCTGCTCGGTGATGAGGAACTGCGACTGGTGGCACGGGCAGAGCAGCCGGTTGGTCTGCTGCTCGTAGAGGCTCGCTGGGCAGCCGGCGTGGGTGCAGATCTTCGAGTACGCGACGAAGTTGTTCCACATGCCGTCCACCACCGGCTGCTGCGGGTCGCCGATGCCGGCCTTGGCCGCAGCAATGTCCGCGCGGAGCTTGTCGGCGTCCTCCTGGCGGAGGTGGATCAGCAGCGTCGGCGAGTCGGCGTACTTGTTCGTCGCGCCGCCTGGGATCCCCGGGAACACAGTCATCTGGCCGCCTACGCTGACGTCCTCAGGACGGATGGGAGTGCCATCGTCACGGGTCAAGCGTACTTTGTGGCCGTCGTTGGTCAACGGGCTCCAACCCGTCTTGAGGAAGATGTGGCCCTCGTTCGGGTTCTTGATCAGCGACCCCACCAGCGGTGCCACCGCGGCGACGCCGAGCCCGCCGGCCGGCAGCAGGATCGCCGCCTTGATCAGCGGCCGGCGCTTGATCCCGGTCTCGTCGAGTGAGTTGAGGATCGCCGCACCGGTGAGCTTCTGCTCGTCGCGCGCCGACGGGCCGTCGTGGCGGTCCTGCACCACGATCTCGTCCGGCAGCAGCTTCTTGGCCCAGACGATGATCGCCATGCCGATGAACCACAACGAGCCGCCCAGCGTGAGCCCGAGGATCGGAGTGAAGAACTTCGAGTCCACCACGCCCGGCTGGTACTTCCATGGCCACCAGATGTAGGCGGCCACGAAGGCGAACGCGAGCACGCCGCTCAGCACGAACAGCAGCGCGATCGTGCGCTCGACCCGCTTCTCCACCCTGGACTTGGGGCCGGGCGGGAACGCGGGCGCGTAGTGCACGATCTCCACGCCGTCGCGTCGGGTTCCCTCGCGGACCAGGTCGAACCTGCTGTGCGAGGGGTCGTCCACGACGAATTGTTCCGCCGCGGCATGGCCTCCGCGCGACGTGCCGTGCTCGATGGTCATGACTTCCCCGCAATCCAGAGCGTGGCGAACACGAGCGCCACCATGCCGATCAGGAACACCGCCAGGCCTTCGGTCACCGGACCGAGCCGCCCGATGCCCCAGCCGCCCGGGTCCGGATCGGTCTGCAGGTTCTGGATGTAGGCGATGATGTCCTTCTTCTCCTCCGGCGAGAGCTGGTTGTTGCCGAACACCGGCATGTTCTGCGGGCCGGTGAGCATGGCGGCCCACATGTCACGCGGGGTGGCCTCGCTCCAGCGACGGGGCGGACTTGCCCGACGAGAGCGCGCCGCCGCCGGCGCCGAATGCGTGGCAGGAGGAGCAGTTGACCCGGAACAGCGTGCCGCCCCGGGCCACGTCGCCGTCGGCGAGCGTCGCGTCGGACTCGGTCGGAAGCTGAGGTCCGCCGCCGAGCGACTGGATGTACTCGCCGATCGCCTGCGCCTCGGTCGCGGGTGTAGAGCGGCTCCTTGCGCTCCGCCTGCGCCTCCTGGCGGGCCAGCGGCATCCGGCCGGTGGCGACCTGGAACTCGACCGCCGCGGATCCGACGCCGATCAGGCTCGGCCCCTTGTCCTGAACTCCCTGCGCGTTGCGGCCATGGCAGGAGATGCAGCTGGCGTCGAAGATCGCCTTGCCCTGGTCGATGTCGGCCTGCGACGGCGCCGCGTCCTGTGCGGTGGCCTGCATCCCGGGGGCGAATCCCGCGTAGAGGCCGCCGACGATCAGCAGGGCCAGGCCCATCCGCACCGCGCTGGTGACGCGTCGCCGCAACGGGCTGCGCGGGCCGGCTGGCCGTCGCGACTTCCGACCCGGTCCGGTACCGGACTTCCTGCGCGGCACGGCAACGGACTCGCCGGTCGGCTCGGCGGCCGCGGGTTCGCCCACGGCACGCGCGCCGGTCGTCCGGCCCGGCACCTGCCGGCTGCCGGTGCGGCGCAGCGCGAGCCGCATCCGCCTCAGAGGAGCTGTCATGGCCTCACCTTGGTCGGTCGGTACCGGGGGTCGGTCAAGTTCGCGTCGTTTCACTGGAGCAGGTAGATCATGGCGAATAGTGCGATCCATACCAGGTCGACGAAGTGCCAGTAGTACGAGACCACGATCGCCGCGGTCGCCTGGGCCGGCGTGAACCGGCTCAGGGTGGTCCGCATCATGAAGAAGATGAAGGCGATCAGGCCGCCCGTGACATGCAGGCCGTGGAACCCGGTGGTGAGGTAGAACATCGAGCCGTACCCGTCATGTGTTGATCTTGATGCCTTCGTGGACCAGCGTGCGGTACTCGTTGACCTGGCCGAGTACGAAGACCAGGCCCATCACGAAGGTCAACGTGAACCAGCGGCGCAGCCCGTGCACGTCACCGCGCTCGGCCCGGAACACGCCGAGCTGGCAGGTGATCGACGAGAGCACCAGGATGTGGTGAACGCCAGCGCGTACGGCAGGTTCAGCACCTGGGTGTGCTCGGCCCACTGCTCCTGCCCGAGCTCGGTGGCCCGGATCGAGAAGTACATCGCGAACAGCGCAGCGAAGAACATCAGCTCGCTGGAGAGCCACACGATCGTCCCGACACTGACCATGTTGGGCCTGGTCAATGAATGGATCTGGCTCTTCGGAAGGGCTTGGGCCGCAGTCACGCGGTCATTATTCCCCTAGATCGCGCGTCCGCGTGCCCGGGGTGCCGAAGCCGCGTGTTGGTCAGTCCGATCGGGTAAGCCGAGTCCGCCGACCCGGCAGCCAGACCAGGGCAACCGGGGCATAGCCTCGCACCTGTGACCGGCGGCGCGATGACCCTGACCAGCCACGGAGACCTGCTCGCCCACGGCGACCACGGCCTCGAGCCGTTCACGCTCGGTGACCTTGATCACGCACGCCGCTCCGCTCGCCCCGGCCGCCCTGCTCGTGTACGCCGCGGCCGCGCTCTACCTCTGGGGCGTGTTCCGCCTGCGGGCCCGAGGCGACCGGTGGGCCGCTCGGCCGTACGGCCGTGTTCCTCGTCGGGCTCGCGCTGATCGCCTCGGTGACGGCGAGCGGCCTCGAGGCGTACGACACGACCCTGCTCTCGGTGCACATGGTCCAGCACATGGTGCTGTCGATGCTGGCGCCGATCTTCCTGGCGCTCGGCGCGCCGGTGACGCTGGCGCTGCGCACCCTGCCCGCCGGGGCCCGAGGCCGTCCTGCTGCCGGGTGCTGCACAGCCGCGTCGCCAAGGTGCTCACCTTCCCGCTGGTCTCCTTCGCGCTCTTCATCGCCAGCCCGTTCGCGCTGTACTTCTCCGGCCTCTACCGGCTCACGCTGGAGTACCCGGTGGTGCACGAGTTGGTCCACGTGCACCTGATCGCGGTCGGCTGCCTGTTCTTCTGGCCGCTGATCGGGCTCGACCCGCTGCCCGGGCGGGCTGCCGTACCCGCTGCGGGCGCTGCTGATGTTCCTGTCCACGCCGTTCCACACGGTGCTCGGCCTGACCGTCATGCAGAGCAGCTCGCTGCTCGGCGGTGACTGGTATCCCGCGCTGGGGCTGGCCTGGGCCGACCCGTACGCAGGACCAGCACCTGGCCGGCGGGATCCTCTGGGCGGGCGGGGAGTTCGTGGCGGTGGCGATGCTCGGAGCGCTGGTGTTCCAGTGGATGCGCGAGTCGGAGCGGGAGGCGCGGCGGGTCGACCGGGCGCTGGACCGGGCCGAGGCGATGGAAGGGTCGGCCGAACCCGTACCATCGGCGGCAGCAAACGCCACGGATTCGGCCGTCCGGGCCAGGCCGGATCCACGACGGCGCCGAGGCACAGCGTCCTCGTTCGGACGCAAACGTGGCGGAGAAAGATCGATGACGTCAGACAGCGCACCCATGCACCCCAGCACCGTCCTGCTCTACAGCGACGACGCAGCAGGTCCGCGAGACCATGCGGCTGGCGATCGGCACCCGGCCGGCGGCCGACCTGCTGGTCCGGTTCGTCGAGGCGTCCACTCAGGGCGAGGTGATCCGGCTCGTCGACTCGCACCGACATCGACCTGTTGGTGCTCGACGGCGAGGCCGCTCCGTCCGGCGGCCTGGGCATCGCCCGGCAGCTCAAGGACGAGATCGACGACTGCCCACCGACGTGCGTCGTGATCGCCCGGGCGGCCGACCGATGGCTCGCCGCCTACGCGCGGGTCGACGCCACGCTGACCCACCCGCTGGACCCGATGACCACCGGGCAGACGATCGCCGCGATGCTGCGCAACCGCGCCGCCGGAGTGCCGTCGTTGCAGTAATAGTCCTTCACCCCGTTTGCGCCATTCGTTCGGAGGCCTGCCGTGGGCGAGCGCACCTGGCCACCGCTTCTGGTCACCCTGCTCCGCGGCGAGGAGCTGACCACCGCCGACACCGCCTGGGCGATGGGCGAGATCGTGGCCGGCAGCGCCACCCCGGTCCAGATCGCCGCGTTCATGGTCGCGCTGCGGGCCAAGGGCGAGACGGCCGGCGAGATCGCCGGGCTGGTCGAGGCGATGCTCGGCGCCGCCGCCCGGGTCGACCTCGGCTCCGTGCTCGGTGCGGCGCACGCCCGGGACGCCGTCGACGTCGTGGGCACCGGCGGCGACCGGGCGCACACGGTGAACATCTCCACCATGGCGGCGATCGTGGTGGCCGGCGCCGGCGTACGGGTGGTCAAGCACGGCAACCGGGCCGCGTCGTCGCTGTGCGGCACGGCCGACCTGCTGGAGCACCTCGGCATCCCGCTCGACCTCGCGCCCGAGGGTGTCGCCCGGTGCGTGGCCGACGGCCGGCATCGGCTTCTGCTTCGCCCCGCGGTTCCACACTGGACTGCGGCACGCGGCCGTGGCCCGGCGCGAGATGGGCATCCCGACCGCGTTCAACTTCCTCGGTCCGCTGACCAATCCGGCCCAGCCCCGCGCCGGCGCCATCGGCTGCGCCGACGCGCGGATGGCCGCCATCATGGCGGAGGTGTTCGCCCGCCGCGGAGACTCGGTGCTCGTGCTGCACGGCGAGGACGGGCTCGACGAGTTCACCACGACCGCGCCCACCAGGGTGTGGGCGGTGGCCGACGGCGCGGTTCGGGCGCTCACCCTCGACGCCGCCGACCTCGGCCTGCCCCGGTCGAAGCCCGAGGACCTGCGCGGCGGCGACGCCACCGTCAACGCCGATGTCGCGCGGCGGGTCTTCGCCGGCGAGACCGGGCCGGTGCGGGACGCGGTGCTGATCAACGCGGCGGCGGCGCTGGTGGCCTACGACGGTGCGGGTATCGACGACATCACCGGCGCGCTGGGAACCGGCGCTGGAGCGGGCGGCGGCCGCGGTCGACTCCGGCGCTGCCCGCTCAACGTTGGCGCACTGGGTCGAAACGGCTCAAACTCTGCACGCGTCGGCCTGACCGGGGCCTCGCTCTGCTTCGCGTGGCGCAACACCTCGCAGAGATCTCGACGAGCCGAACAGACACGCATTCCCACTTCGCGTTTGTTCGGCTGGCGGAGATCTCCGTCGCCGGATCGTTGTCGCCGTTAGCGGCGGCGCTGCCAGGTGATGGGCAGGGCGATGCGGTGGGCGTGGCGGCCGTTCCAGGCCGGGTGCAGCCCGTGCTCGCGCAGCGCCGCCACCACCTCGTGGCCGATGGCGACGGCGGTGTCCTTGTCCCGGTCCGCCGAGCCGTAGCTGAGGTACAGCGACTCGCCGGCTCACGGCACCCTCGGTGTCCTGGATGTGGAAGAACGTGAACCCGCGGACGGCCTGGCCGGCCTTGGTGGCCTGGTCGATCTCGTCGTGGATCTCGTTGGCCCCGCAGGAGCCGCAGCAGCTGAAGTGCTGCCGGGCCACGATGCCGTCCGCGTCGAGTTCGGCGAAGGCGGCGTCGAGCCGGTCGCAGTCGGTCGTCCTCGGGCCAGGTCGCCTGCTCCGCGAGGTGGGCGGCGATGGCCTGCTCGGCCAGCGTCTGCGGCCACGTCCCGGAGCGCGTCGGGTGGCAGCGAGGTGTCGGCGAACACCTCGACCGCCTCGTCGACGATCTCGGCGACCGGGGCGTACCCCGCGGCCACCTGTACCCGGATGAACTCGTGCAGGTCGTCGAAGTCCTCGGGAGCCAGCGCCGACGGTCATGGCAGCAGTGTGCCAGCCGTCCGCGAGCGAGGTCAGGCTCATCACGAGCGCGCTCACGATAACCGGTCGAGGACGACGAATTCGGCAACCCGGGCGGCGACCGCGTCCGGCGACCGGACCCAGGTGAAGTGGTCGAGATCCTCGGTGAGGTGCACCCGCTGACCGGTGCCGAGGAGAGCTAGCCCGCAGAGGTGGTCGAGGGTGGCCCGCGGCGTGTACTGGTCCGCGCGCCACGCTGATGGCCAGCACCGGCGTACGCACCGTCGAGCACGGCTCGACGTCCACGCCGTCGAGCCGCGGGAAGCGGCCGTGCCGGGCGGTGTATCCCCAGTCCCGGATGACGCCGCGGGCCTGCCGGCCGCCGAAGCCCCAGCCCGGCCACACCCGCAGCACGGCCGTGACGGCGACGATCCACTGGGTGCAGCCGAGCACGCCGAGACCGGCGCGCGCCGGCGTACGAGCGGTACCACGGCAGCCCGACCGCGACCAGGATCAGCCCGTCCACGTCGCGCGCCGCTGTCGAGGGCGAGGTGGAGCGCGCACGCCTGGCCGCCGAGCGAGTGGCCGAGCAGGTAGCGCCGGCGCCCGTCCAGGCGCGGCTTGAGCGCGTCGAGCACGGCGCCGACGTCGCCGGCGAGCTCGGCGTAGCCGTACCGGGAGGACCGCGACGGCGCGGGCGTGCTGCTGCCGGTGCCGCGCAGGTCGACCACGACCACGGCGAGTCCGGCGCCGCCCAGCTCTGCGCGAACGGCCGGTAGAACCGGGCCGGCGTGCCCATCGCCGGCCAGATCACCACGACGGGCGCGTCCGGCGCCCGGGTCCGGGTAGACGTGCAGGCCGAGCCGGTCGGTGCCGCGGTCGAGGTACTCCTGGGCGTACGGCTCGCTCATGGCACCAGCGTACGCGGAGTTAGTTACCGACCAGTAGCAGCGCCTGCCCGGTGGCTAGGATGCGGCCATGCGTACGGTCACCTCTGCCCTGGCCACGGGAGTCGACTCCCGGCCTCGGCCGGCACCATCGACTCGGTCAATCCCGGCCGAGCTCACCGACGTCGTCGCCCGGGTCGAGCTCGCCGACCGCCAAGACGTTCGTCGCCGCCTGCCGGGCGGCGCGCGCGGCCCAGCCGGCCTGGGCGCGCGGTGCCGGCGCCGGTGCGCGGCCAGGTGGTCGCCTCGATCGGGCGCATCGTGGCGGACAACAAGGAGGCGCTGGCCCGACTGGTCACCCGCGAGGTCGGCAAGCCGCTGGCCGAGGCCCGCGGCGAGGTGCAGGAGATCGTCGACACCTGCGACTTCTTCCTCGGCGAGGGGCGCCGGCTCTACGGCGAGACGGTGCCGAGCGAGATGCCGGACAAGCAGCTGTTCACGTTCCGGACCCCGGTCGGCGTGGCCGCCGTGATCACCGCGGGCAACTTCCCGGTGGCGGTGCCGTCCTGGTACCTCGTGCCGGCGCTGCTGTGCGGCAACGCCGTGGTGTGGAAGCCGGCCGAGTACGCCGCCGCGTGCGCCCAGGCGATGTACGAGCTCTTCGCCGCGGCCGGGCTGCCCGACGGCGTGCTGCAGGTCGTGCAGGCCGACGGCGCGTCCACTTTCGACGGTCTGGCCGCGGCGCTGGCCGAGCGGCTGGTCGACAAGGTCGGCTTCACCGGGTCCACCGCGGTCGGTGAGCGGATCGGCGAGCTGTGCGGCCGGCACCTGCAGTCGCCCTGCCTGGAGCTGGGCGGCAAGAACCCGATGGTGGTGACCGCCTCGGCCGACCTCGCGCTCGCCGTGGAGGGCGCGCTCTTCGCCGGCTTCGGTACGGCCGGGCAGCGGTGCACCTCGCTCGGCACCGTGCTGGTGCACGAGAGCGTCCACGCCGCCTTTGTCGCCGCGTTCGCCTCCGCCGTGTCGAGTCCGCCGCGATCGGTGACCCGCGCGAGAGCGTCCTCTACGGACCGATGCTCTCGCCACGGTTCGCCGAGCGGTACGAGTCCTATCTGGACTGGATCGGGCCGGCGCACCGGGTGCTCGGCTCCTCCGGCACCGGGCCGGATCACCGCGGACAACCCGCGGCAGGGCTTCGTCGGCGACCCCGTCCGACGGCCTGTACTACCACCCGGTGATCGTCGACGGCGTCGGCCCGGACGACCAGCTGTTCCTGGAGGAGACGTTCGGCCCGATCGTCGGCGTCACGCCGTACCGCGTCGCTGGACGAGGCGATCGAGCTGGCCAACCGTCCCGGGTACGGGCTGTCCTCGTCGATCTACACCACCGACCCGACCGAGGCGTTCCGGTTCCGGGCCGGCATCGGCGCCGGCATGGTCTCGGTGAACAACTCGACCTCCGGCGCCGAGGCGCACCTGCCGTTCGGCGGCAACGGGCGCTCCGGCAACGGCTCGCGCCAGTCCGGCCGCTGGGTGCTCGACCAGTTCACCCGGTGGCAGGCGATGAACTGGGACTACTCCGGCCGGCTGCAGAAGGCCCAGATGGACACCGCCGTCATCACGCCGGACCTCGACCTTCCGCCTCGCCCGACCCCGCGCCTGGGACGTGATCCGAGTGATCCCGCGATGAGTCCGTCGGGAGGTCGGCCTATTCGGCGGTGTCGAAGCCGATCGCGAACGCCTCCTCGAGGTCGTGCTTGGAGTAAGCGCGGAAGGCGATGTGGGTCTCGGTGTTCACCACGCCCGGCACCTTGGAGATGCCGCCCGCGATCACGTCGGCGATCTCGTCGAACTCGCGCACCCGCACGATGGCGATGAGGTCAACGTGGCCGGCGACCGAGTAGACCTCGCTGACTCCGGCCAGGTTGGCCAGGTTCTCGGCCACCTCGGGGATGGAGTCGGTGGCGCAGTCGATGAGAACGATCGCGGTGATCACGGGCCCCTCCTCGGAAGTACGGACGATTCGACCCTAGTGTCAGCCGGACACGGTCACATCGGTGCCGAGCCGGATCGCGTCGACCAGATCCTCGTCCGCACCCACCACTGCGCCGGGGAAGACCAGCGACCGAGTGATCGAGCCTGCACCTGGGCGCCCGCGCCCACCACGATCGGCTCACCCGCCCGGTCACCAGGGCGTCGGGCGCGACCAGGGACCCGCCGCCGGCGGCGTGCAGGTTTGCCGCCAGCAGGTCGGCCGGCGTGCCGGTGTCGAGGTAGACGCCGTCGTAGCGGATCACCTCCAGCCGGCCGGAGCGCTCCGCCGGCCGCCAGATGGTCTGCGACCAGCTCGGCCTTCGTCAGCGCCAGTCCGGCCACCAGGTCCGGCAGGCAGCAGCGAGAACCCGGCGAAGCGCAGGTCGCCGAACTCGGCCTGCCGGCTGCCGGCCGGCACCGCGAGCACTCGGACCGTACGGCCGTCCCAGTCATCCAGCAGTTTCGCCAGGTCTCGACCGGCGCCCTGGCGGGGCGCCAGGTACGCGTCCGAGTTGCCGACGAGGACGGCCCGCCCGCCGATCCAGTGACGAGAGGTACGCCAGCGCCCCCGCGGTGCCCAGAGGTACGGGCCCCGGCTCCCTCGAGACGTAGGCCCGCCCGCCGACGTGGGCGCTGACCTGGTCGGCGAGATAGCACGCGTTCACCGCCACCAGGGCCGGACCGCTGCAGCCCGTGCTGCGCCAGCCGGGCCAGCGCCCGGTCGAGCAGGGTCACGTTGCCGACCGGGCACAGCGGCTTGGGCACGGTGGTGGTCAGCGGACGCAGCCGGGTGCCCTCCCCGGCCGCGAAGACCACGGCGCATAGCGACGTCACCGCGGTCAGCTCCGGACCTCGGGATAGTCGGCGTACGGGCCGATGCCGTAGTACGAGAGCAGGCGCGCGGTGGCGATGGTCAGTGGCGGCAGGTTGTCCAGCGGGTGCCAGGCCGCCTCGATCACCTCGGCGCCATCGGGCCGCAACGTCACGTGCGGAGGCCGGCTACGGTCGCCTCGAACACGGTGTCGACCCACCTCCCCCGGGTGTGGATGACCGCGTTGGGCACGGCCGGGGTCAGGTCGGCTGCAGTCAGTTGGACGCCGGTCTCCTCGGCCAGCTCACGAACGCATCCGTCGATCGGGCGCTCGCCTCGGCGCAGCAGTCCGGCCGGCAGCGACCAGCCAACCCCGGGCGGCTGGCGCAGCAGCAGCAGGCGGCCCGGATGGGGTAGCTCGACGTCGCGCACCAGGGCGACCGCGCCCACCGTGTAATGGGCCATGGCCAGGCGGACGAGGCGGCGGCGCACCGCGGCGGCAGCAGGTAGAACGTCCTGTAGCCCAGCCATCTCAGCCGAGCAGCCGCGGGAGAGCCCATGTGGCCAGGCTACGGTCTTGGGCCGGGAAGCGGGGGCCAGCCGAACCCACGCGGCGCCGACCGGCGGCGTCAGGGCTTATGGCTGTTTCGCGGTGGCCACCGCCGCTTGGATCGCCGCACCCTCGACGTGCTCGATCAGCCGTGTCGGCGATCTCCTCGGCGGAGACGGTGTGGTCGGCCACCGCCACGCACAACGCCTCCAGATCGGGGTAGCCCAGCTCCACGGCCAACGCCAGCAGCAGCCCTTCGCCGGCCAGCCCCCGCTCCCGGCGCCGCAGCTCCATCCGGATCGCGGCCAGACCGATCCGGGCTCGAGCTGCGACCGGCAGCGGCGGGGCGTTTTCGGGCGCAGTCCCGGATGCCGAGTCGCTGCTCGATGTGCAGTTGGGCGGCCGGGGTACGGACGAACGTGAGCCACTCGGGCGACGGTCCGACCGGCGCGCCGTCGGCCGTACGCGTCCTCGGTGTGGATCTCGACCACATCCCCGTCCGCCAAGGGCGAGGAGAGGAAGGTGAGCTGGCCGTTGACGGTCGCGGCGATGCACCGATCGCCGATGTCCGGACCCAGCGCGTAGGCGACGTCGACCGGGGTGGCGTTGGCGGGCAGCAGGAGCCGGTTGCCAGCAACGAACACGTGCACCTGGCCCTCGGCGAGGTCGCAGCGCAATGACTCGATGAAGCGCAGCGGGTCGACCGCGCTGGCCTGCCACTGCACCACGTTGTGCAGCCAGTCGAGGTGGTCCGCGCTCTCCACGGGCCGTGCCCCGGCCGCACGTGCCCCGGCCGCACGTGCCGCCGGTGCGGGCGTGGCGTCCGGGCGCTGTGCGCGCCCGGGCCCCGGCGGGCGAACCGGAAGCCGGCCACGATGCCGTACGTCGGCGTCGCGGTCCATCACCTCGGTCCGGATCTGGATCTCGACCGCCCGGGCCTCAGGGCCGATCACCGTGGTGTGCAGTGATCGGTACAGGTTGTTCTTGGGCGATCCGATGAAGTCCTTGAACCGGCTCGGCACCGGCCGCCAGGCATTGTGGACGACGCCGAGCGCGGCGTAACAGTCGTTCGTCGCGCCGGGCAGGATGATGGCCAGGCGGGGCAGCTCGTACGGTTCGTCGCGGCCCTGCGACGAACGTCTCCGACCAGATCGTGTACAGGTGGTGCGGCCTGGCCTCGACCAGCGCCGGGATCTTGGCTGCCCGCATCGCGGCGGCGACCTGGACCATGAACGCGTCGGTGTAAGCCGTCCACTCAGGACGGTGGGCGACCCACGCCTCGAGTTGGTGGTGCGCCGCCGGTTCCAGCGCGGCCAGGACGCTGTCCTCGAGCTCCCGCTTCAGGACCTGGATGCCGAGTCGGTGGCAGAGCGGGATGAGTACCTCCTGAGTTGCCCGGGCGATCCGGACCCGAGAAGCGATTGAGCGGGCGTCGATGGTGCGCATGTTGTGCAGTCGGTCGGCCAACTTCACGATCAGCACCCGGACGTCGGCACCGGCCGCCACGATCATTTTGCGGATGGTCTCGACTTCGGCGTCCTCGCCGTAGAAGGCCCGCTCGAACTTGGTGACCCCGTCGACGAGCAGCGCGACCTCGCGGCCGAAGTCCGCACGGAGCCGGTCCATGGTGTAGCTGGTGTCCTCGACTGTGTCGTGCAGCAGCGCCGCGACCAGCGTGGTGGTGTCCATGCCGAGCTCGGCCAGGATCTGCGCAACGGCGAGTGGATGCGTGATGTACGGCTCGCCGCTCTTGCGCATCTGCCCGCGGTGCATCTGCTCGGCGACGACATAGGCGCGGCGCAGCTCCTTGGCATCACCACGGGAATGGATGCGCCGATGGGTACGGATGAGAAACGCGACGGGATCGGACCGGATCTCGGAGCGGACCAAGGTCCTTCTCACCCGGTGTGCAACATCCTCGACCCAGCGTAGTGCTGCTAGGGCGGCCCGCGGACTCCGGCCGAGGTCGAAGTCCATGTGCCACCTCCGGCGTTCGTCAGGGGTGTCTGGGAACAGCCTACTGACATTCGCATGGGCCGATCGGGTGAATCGTGCGTCTCAATGGCCCATTCCCCGGGCGGTGTAAGGAAGGGTCCCTTCCATACCGATTCTGGCCATAAAGGGGCCCTTCCTTACCCGCGCGCGGGCGGTCGCGGGCCAGGCGCCGGGCGGGGTCAGTGGGGGGCGTGGTCGGCGCGGTGGGCGGACTCGGCCTGTTCGAGCAGGCCCGCGAAGCGGCTGGCGCCGTAGGCGGGGTAGGCCCACCCTTGTGGACACTCGACCAACCGCACCTCGGGCCGCTCGAGCCAGGCGAGCAGCCGTTCGGTCTCCTCGGCACTCGTGCACGGGGTCGGGCCAGGGCCGGGTCGCACCGTCTCGGCGGTGGCCAGCAGCGTGGTGAGCGTGGTCCGCGGATGCGTGGGCGGAACCGAGGTGCCGGCGGCCACCAGCCGGCCGTACCGGATGACCGCGATCTCCCAGCCGCCGTCGGGCCGCCCCGGTCGAGGCATCGCCGGTCGAGCCGCGACGACCTCGGGCAGGGCGGTCAAGGCCGTGAGTCGTTGCATCCGTACGGTCGCTCGCAGCAGCGCGGCCATCCGTGCCCGTACCTGCGCCGCCTGTTCGTACCGTTGCCGGCTGGCGAGGGTCTCAATCCGGGTCAGCAGTCGGCGGATCACCTCACCCGGATCCCCGGCCAGCGCGCGGGCGAACGGTTCGACCGCCTGCCGGCGGTACTCATCGCGGGTCACGCGCAGCTCGCACGGGGCGGCGCAGCGGCCCAGCTCGACCAGGACGCACGCCGCGGAGGCGAGCTTGGCCGACAGTTTGCGGCGGCACTGGCGCAGTGGCAGCGCCTCGTAGACGGCGTCCATGGCGAGCACCGCCGTGTGCCGAGATCCGAACGGGCCGAGGTACCCGGCGCCGTCGTCCTTGACTCTGGCCACCATGGACAGTCGCGGGTACGCCTCCGCGGTGAGCTTCAGCCAGGTGGTCCGTTCGGGAAACTTGGAGCGACGGTTGTACGGCGGCTTGTGCGCCGCGATCAGACGCAGTTCCCGGATCTCGGCTTCGAGCGAGTGGGCACACTCGACCGCGTCCACTCGTTCCGCTATGTGGATCATCTCAGAGATGCGTTTACGGTTCTCGGCGGCAGTGAAGTAGCTACGCACCCGGGTGAGGATCGAGGTACTGGTTCCGATGTAGAGCGGGCGTCCCTTCCCGTCGCGGAACAGGTAGACCCCGGGCACATCGGGCAGCCCATCGGCCAGGTACCGCTTCTTGCGCTGGGCCGGTGTGATCGCCTTGGCGAACTCGATCGTCTCTTCCAGAGTGAAGACCTTGTGGCTGCCCAGACGCCCGATCAGCGCGTGCAGGACCTCGACCGTGGCCCGGGCGTCCTGCAGTGCCCGGTGGTTGGGCTCGGTGGCGGTGCGGAAGTACCGGGCCAACGTGCCGAGGCGGTGGTTGGGCACCTCGTCGCGAATGAGCACCCGCCGCGCCAGAGCGGCTGTATCAAGCACCCGCGGCTTCGGCCACGGATATCCGTGGCGGCTGCAGGCGGCCTTCAGGAAGCCGGTGTCGAAGGGCGCGTTGTGGGCCACGAACACCGCACCGCTGAGGAACTCCAACAGCCCCGGCAGCGCCTCTTCGATCGGCGGCGCGGGAATGACCATGGCCTGCGTGATCCCGGTGAGCACCGTGATGAAGGGCGGAATCGGACCACCGGGGTTGACCAGGGTGGCGAACTCGCCCACCTGCTCGCCGCCCCGCACCTTGACCGCGCCGATCTCGGTGATCCCGTTCCCATCCGGCGCACCTCCGGTGGTCTCGAGGTCCAGCACCACGAACGTCACGTCGCGCAGGGCAGTGCCGAGCTCGGCGAGGCTGGGCTGCGAGTACCGGTCGGGCACGCTCGAAGGCTAGAACGGGGGTACGACCATTCCCATGATCGCCGTGCCGCAGCGTGTCGCGGGTTCGGCGTGCTCCTTTTCCGGGCGTACCCGGTGATCTTGGCGGGGGATCGCTGTGCACCGATGCGAGCCGAGTTGGGCGTCCAGCCGCGTTCATGCGTACACGGTGATCATGAGGTAGGCGCGGGGCCGATTTCTTCCGGTGGAGCATGATCACCAGGATCTTGGGTCACGACGGTGCCACACTGGACGAATGCCGGACCAGGAGAACGTCGCCCGCGACGTCTCGGCTGCCGGCGTGGACGATACCGACAGCCGGCCAGAGCCCACCCTGCCCGAACCGGTCCGCCAACGGGTGATCGCCCTCGCCGCCGCAGCCATCACCGGCATGCCCGCCGACGAGGTGCCCTCGTCATTGCGGAAGGTCGCCCAGTTCGCGCCCAATCGGCGGGCTCGGCTCGGTGGACCCGCGATCGCCGCCCAACTCGCCGCCGACCTGGTCTTCCGGCAGCGGGCCGGCGCGCGCGTGATCGAGGCGACGGGCGAGCTCGGGGCGGCGGTGCGGGACGGTACGCCACCCGGCGCGGCGGACCCGGTCGAGGTCGCCGCGCTCGCCTATCTCGCCCGTCCGGATGGCTGGCGCGACGTGATCGCCGAAGTCTCGGCCGCACTCACGATTGATGCCGGGAGCGCGGCTGCGTCCCAGCGGCTGCACGCGGCCGAGCACCGGGCGATCCGAGCCGACCACGAGCGGGCCGTGGCCAAGGTCGAGGCGGAGAAGCTCCGCGACGAGCTGACCCGGCTCCGGGCCGAGACAGATGTGTTGCGGGAGCAGCTGCGCGCGCTCACTCGTACCGTGCGCGAGGCCCAAGCCCGCGAGCGCAAGATCTCCGAGCAGGTCGCCACGGAGAAGGGCCGCGCCACCCGGGCGGCCGCGGACGCGGAGGCGGAGCTGCGCAGGGTACGGGCGAAGCTGCTCGACGCCGAACTGACCGCCAGCGGTGCGCGGACGTCGGCCAAGGAGGCACGTGGGGTCGACGACGTACGGCTCTGGCTGCTCCTGGAGACGATCGGGCAGGCCGCTGTCGGCCTGCGGCGTGAACTTGCCCTGGAACCGGCCACGACACTGCCGGCCGACCACGTCGCCGACACCATGGCCGACCGGCCCGGTGCGCCCGGAGCCCGGACCCAGGCCCGCGCGCTCGAGGCGGACGATCCCGTCCGGCTCGATCAACTGCTCGCACTGCCGCGGGCGCACCTCATCGTCGACGGCTACAACGTGACCAAGCGCGGCTTCGGCGACCTGTCGCTGGAGCACCAGCGCGCCCGGCTGATCACGGCGCTTGCCGGCATCGCCGCGCAGAGCGGCGCCGAGACCACCGTCGTCTTCGACGGTGCCGACCGGATGGTCGCCGTGCCAGGCATCCCGCGCGGTCTGCGGGTGCTGTTCAGCCGCAAGGGCCAGACCGCGGACGAGCTGATCCGTCACCTGGTACGGGCGGAGCCACCCGGGCGGCCCCTCGTGGTCGTCTCCTCCGACAAGGAGGTGGCCGACGGGGTGCGCCGGCACGGCGCCTACCCGCTGTCGTCGGACACCCTGCTGCGCCGCATCGCCCGCTCGTAGCCGGCGACCGTCCCCATTAGACGGTTCTAGTAGCGGGCGGAGCCGCGGACGACGACTTCCGAATCGACCGGCAGTCTCGTAGCGACCGCCCGCTCACCGGTGACGTCGTTCATCACCTCGATCTTCGGGTGTAAGGAAGGGCACCTTCCATACTGTTTCTGTCAATAAAGGGTCCCTTCCTTACACGGGATAAGGTCAGGGCCATGAGTCCCCGGGGTTGGGCGATCGTGTCGCTGGTGGCGCTCGTGGTCGCGCTGGTGGTCGTGGCGACGTTGCGGGTGCCATGGTCGGCGCCGCCGGCGCCTCGGGCCGACCAGCTCGACGCGCTGCGCTCACTGCCGGCCGACGCCGTGGCGCGCGGGCGGGAGTTTCGCGCGGCACTGCGGTTGGGCACGTACGGATCGCTGATCATCGGGCTCGTGATCGCGCTCGTGCTCGGCCTCACCCCGCTCGGCGCACGCATCGTCGAGACGGTAGGCAGGCCGTTCGGCGGTCATTGGGTGGCTCAGGCGGTGCTCGGTGGGTTCGCCCTCGTCGCCATCGGCGAGCTGGTCACCCTCCCGCTCGCGGCCTGGCGGGAGACGGTGCTACGCAGGTATGGACTGTCCACTCAGACCTGGTCTTCGTGGACGATCGACCTGCTCAAGGCGTACGCCGTGGCGGCGGTCATCGGTGCGGTGACGCTGCTGGGCTTCTATGGCGTGGCCCGGCTGTTCCCCAACTGGTGGTGGGCTGTGGCCGCCGGCGGGGCGGCGGCCCTCACGGTGCTGTTCAGTTTCGTGTTCCCGGTCCTGGTCGAGCCGATATTCAACAAGTTCACCCCGATGCCCGAGGGGGAGCTGCGGACGAGCCTGATGGCCATGGCGGAACGGGACGGCGTGCCGGTGCGCGACGTTCTCGTCGCGGATGCGTCGCGACGGACCACCGCGCTCAACGCATACGTCTCCGGCCTCGGGCCGACCCGGCGCATCGTTGTCTACGACACGCTGCTGCGCGAGGCACCGCCGGCCGAGGTCGAGGCGGTCGTTGCGCACGAGCTGGGGCACGCCAAGGACAATGACGTGCTCACCGGCACGATAATCGGCGCGCTTGGCGCCGCGGCTGGGGTCTGCGGCATCTACCTGCTCGGCTCGTGGACCGGACTGCTGCGGCGTGCCGGCGTCGAATCCATCGCCGATCCACGCGCGATCGCGCTGCTGCTCGCCGTCTCCGCCGTCGCCGGTTTGGCGGCGGCACCGCTGCAGAGCGTTCTGTCGCGCCGGATCGAGGCCCGCGCCGACGCCCACGCGCTCGCCGTGACGGACGACCCGTCCACTGTGGAGAGTATGGAAGAGCGGCTGGCGACGACCAACCTGGCCGATGTCGATCCGCCCCGGTTCGAGTACCTGATGTTCGCCAGCCATCCGTCCGTGGTCGAGCGGATGGCGGCAGCCCGCGCCTACGGCCGGGGAGAGCGGTGAGTCGTACCCTCCTGATCACCAACGATTTCCCGCCCCGCCCGGGCGGAATCCAGCAGTTCGTGCATAACCTCGCAATCCGCCAGCCGGCCGACTCGCTCGTCGTGTACGCCTCGCGCTGGGGCGCGTGGGAAAAATTCGACGCGGATCAGCCGTTTCCGGTGATCCGTGAGGACACGTCGGTGCTGCTGCCCACGCCGTCGGTCGCGCGCCGGGCGGCGGAGGTCGCGAAACAGTACGACTGCGACCGGGTCTGGTTCGGCGCGGCCGCTCCGCTCGGGCTGCTCGCCACCGGGCTGCGGGAGCGGGCCGGCATCCGGAAGGCGGTTGCGCTCACCCACGGGCACGAGGTCGGCTGGGCCGCACTGCCCGGCGCCCGGACGATGCTGCGGCGGATCGCCCGTGCCGTCGACGTCGTCACCTATCTCGGCGAGTACACGCGGACCCGGCTCGCCAGCGCGGTCGGCGATCTGACCACATTGGAGCGACTGCCGCCCGGCGTGGACACCGACGCGTACAGCCCCGCCGCCGACGGCGGCCGGGTCCGCGATTCGCTCGGGCTGGGAGACCGGCCGGTGATTGTCTGCGTGTCCCGGCTCGTGCCGCGCAAGGGCCAGGATGCCCTGATCCGGGCTCTGCCCGAAGTACGCCGCCAGGTCCCGGATGCTGCCCTGCTGCTGGTCGGCGGGGGACCCTACCGGTCTACATTGGAGGCTCTGGCCCGAGAGGAGGGCGTCGCCTCGGACGTGGTTTTCACCGGTTCCGTTTCCTGGCCGGAGCTGCCCGGGCACTACGCAGCGGCGGACGTGTTCGCGATGCCGTGCCGGACCCGCCGCGGAGGGCTCGATGTAGAGGGCCTCGGGATCGTCTACCTCGAAGCCTCGGCGACCGGGCTCCCGGTGATCGGGGGCGACTCGGGCGGTGCACCAGACGCCGTCCTGGAGGGCGAGACCGGATACGTCGTGGGCGGCCACGATCGCGCCGCGTTGGTGGAGCGTCTCGTGGCGGTGCTGACCGATCCTGCGCTCGCCCGACGACTCGGCGACGCGGGCCGGGCCTGGGTCGAAGCCGAGTGGCGCTGGGACACCCAGGCCAACCGCCTCACCGCCCTCTTGACGCCCTGATCCGACCGAATCGGCGTCGGCCAGCGCGGCGATGGGTCAGGGTACGACGACAGTCTTATGGCCCGTGCGGGCCGCAGCCGTCGCAAACGCCTCGGACGCGTCGGACAGTGCGAATCGGTTCGTGACGATCGAATCGACGTCCACCAGTCCGCGCTCCACCAGCCGGATCGCCCGAGGATAGGTCTCCTTCATCCGGCGCGCCATCGCAATGGTGAGGCCTTTGCGACGGGCGACGGAGGCCGGGAACGTCGTCGAGTCAGCAGCCGGGATTCCGGCCAGAACGACCCTGGCGCCGGGACGAGCGAGCCGCATCGCGATGGCCACCGCCGGGTCCGTCCCGGCAATCTCGAACGCCACGTCGACGCCATCGGGAATAGCAGCGCCGGCCAGAGCCTCCGCCAGGTCGGCCACTGGCTCCAGGCCAACGTCCGCGCCGAGCTTGACTGCCATCAGCCGTCGATGTGCCAATGGTTCGACGACGACGACCGGTCCGCAGCCGGCCGCGCGGGCCAATTGGAGCAGCAGGAGTCCGATCGGCCCGCAACCAACGATCGCGACCGACGCGCCAAGCCGCGGATGCCCGAGATCGAACGCATGAATGGCTACGCCAAGCGGTTCGAGCATCGCGACCGCCACGTCCGAGAATGTCGCCGGTACCGGGTGAAGCAGACGGTCGGGCCATGCCACGTAGTCGCGCAGCCCGCCGTCCTGGGTTCCGTGACCCGCGAACCGCACCGTGGGGCACAGGTTGGTGTTGCCCTCCCGGCATCGGCCGCAGATGCCGCAGGGCAGCGCTGGGTCGACCGCGACGCGCTGCCCGTCCAGGACTCCGCCTTCCGCGACACCACCGAATTCATGACCGAGCACCAACGGCTTGCTCAGCTGCGCGTCGCCGATGCCGCCGTCGCCGAACCAGTGCAGGTCCGACCCGCACAGCCCGACGGCCGTGACGCGCACCAGGCTCTCGCCGGGGCCGGCTGTGGGTCGCGTGGCCTCGCCGACGCGCACATCGCCGACTGCGTACAGCCGCGCCTCCTTCATCTCCGAACCCCCCCTTGACCACGCGGCCGACAGCCGCAGCATGGACCACGATACGGGCGACACATTGGCGCGCGTACTGCGTCTGCGGCGCGTTGACCCGGCCGATGGGCCGCGGGTAGCGTCCTCCGTGCCGTCAGCTGATCGAACGTCGTTTGAAATCCCGAACCCGCATGGTTGGACTGCGTCATGACCGATCCGGGCCACCGCCCGTCCACTGTCGACCTGCTAGCCGCACTCGGGTTGCCGACCGGCGACAACGAGGCGGCGTCGGAGCTGCGCTTTCCGGACGGCGCGCATTTCCGGATTGAGATTCCGAGTGTGGAAGGCCCGCGCTGCGTGGAGGCCGTACTCACCGAGGCGATGCGGTACGAAGTACCGGTCACCAGGATGTCTCAGGGCAGCGGTGTCGGAATGCTCACCGACGGCGAGGTCACCGACATGGTCGCGATGACGGCGGAAGCGGGTGTGGAGCTATCCCTGTTCGCTCGCCCATGCGCCGGTTGGGACACGTCGGCGATGTCGCGCGCACCAGCCGGGGCCGTGCTCGCCCCGACCGCTCGTGGGCAGGATCAGCTTGCTGCGGTTGTCGACGAGATCCGGCGCGCGGCCGACCTGGGTGTGCGCAGCGTGCTGCTGGCCGATATCGGGGTCCTATCCGTTTTCGGGCAGCTCAGAGCTCGCGGCGACCTACCCGTCGACATGCAGGCGAAGGTCTCCGTGATGCTGCCCGTTGCCAACCCGGTGACCGCGACGGTCGTGGTCGGCCTCGGCGCGAATACGCTCAACCTGCCGACCGACCTCACCCTGGCGCAGATCACCGCCATTCGCGGCGCGGTCGAGGTGCCCCTCGACGTCTACGTCGAGGCACCCGACAACCTGGGGGGCTTCGTACGCCACTACGAGCTGCCGCGACTCGTCAGCTGCGCGGCACCGGTGTATGCGAAGTTCGGCCTGCGCAACGCCCCCGATGTCTATCCATCTGGGACACATCTCGACGAGGTGACGGTAAAGCTATCCAAGGAGCGGGTACGCCGCGCCCGGCTCGGACTGGACCTGCTCGAACGATCCGGATCGCAGGCGCTGTGTTCCAAGCCGGGCGCGCCCGGGCTCGCCCTGGCAGTAAGGAGTTGAGACAGTGACTGCATTGCTCACCCGTCAGCTCGGACGTACCGGCATGCAGTTGAGCCGGGTCGGACTCGGTGCCTGGGCGATCGGCGGCGCCGGGTGGGAACACGGGTGGGGACCCCAGGATGATGCCGACTCGATCGCCACGATTGTGCACTCCGTCGAATGTGGAGTGAACTGGATCGACACCGCCCCGATCTACGGCCACGGTCACTCGGAGGAGGTTGTCGGCCGTGCGCTTGCCGCCTTGCCGCCGGCGGATCGACCATTCGTCTTCACCAAGTGCGGTCTCTGGTGGGACGACTCCGACCCGATGCGGCCGCCGGCCCGAGACACCAGCCGCATCCGGCGAGAGCTCGAGCACACACTGCGCCGACTCGGGGTCGAGCGCGTCGATCTGTACCAGGTTCACTGGCCGCCATTCGACGCGACGGTCGAGGATTACTGGACGACGCTGCTCGACCTGCGCGCCGAGGGCAAGGTCCGCGCGGTTGGAGCCTCCAACTTCGACGTCGAACAACTCAGTGCAGCTGAGGCACTCGGCCACGTGGACAGCCTTCAACCGCCACTGTCAATGCTCCGTCCAGAGGCGCTCGAGACTGAGATCCCGTGGTGCGCGGCGAATGGCACGGGCGTGATCGTGTACAGCCCGCTCGAGTCCGGCCTGCTGAGCGGAGCATTCGACGCCGCCCGCGCCGCGTCGCTACGCGCGTCCGACTGGCGTGCGCAGGCGCCCGCGTTCACCGGCGCGGCGCTGCGACGCAATCTCGCCCTCGTCGACGAGCTGCGACCGATCGCGGCCCGGCACGGTGTGGATGTGGCGGCGGTGGCGATCGCGTGGACGCTTGCCCAACCTGGCGTCACCGGCGCGATCGTCGGAGCCCGGCGCCCAGCGCAGGTCGACGGCTGGCTTCCCGCAGCGGGGCTTTCGCTCTCCGACACCGACCTCGCCGATATCAAGCTGGCGATGGCCGCAACGGCGAACACCTGACTAAGACGCGGCCTGAACAGGATTAGTGAAATGGCGGGGCAGCCGTGCTGGCGCGGATCGTCAGTTGGGCCGCCAGAATTGTCTTCGCGGCGGTCGGTTCGCCCGCCATTCGGCGAAGCAGCAGGGTAACCGCCTGCGTACCCACGATCTCGAAGTCCTGTCGCACGGTCGTGAGCGCGGGCGGGAAGTACGGCGCCTCCGGCACGTCGTCGAAGCCGACGACGCTGACGTCGTCCGGAACTCGACGGCCGGCGTCGGTGAGCGCCCGCAGGACACCCAGCGCCATATGATCGTTGGCGACGAAGATGGCGGACACGTCCGGGTTCGCGGCGAGGCGCTGGCCGGCGTCATAGCCGGAGCTGGCACTCCAGTCGCCATACAGTGGGCTGGGCACCTCCGCACCTGCCCGTTGCAGCGCCTTTCGCCAGCCCTTGAGCCGGCCGCGGGCATCGACCCAGTCATCCGGGCCAGCGACGTGCCAGACGGTTCGGTGGCCCAACGCCAATAGGTGCTCCGTAGCCAGGCGTGCACCCGCCTCCTGGTCCAGCGTGACCGAGGGCAGACCAGGCGTGACGGCGCCACCGACGACCACAGCTGGCAGGTCGGGTGGCACAGTGCGAAGGGCCTTTGCGGCCGTGGTGTGGGGCGCGACGATGATGGTGCCGTCCACGGCGTTAGCGCGCAAGCGGGCCACGGCATCCGTCATCGACGCGGAGTCGAGTTGGGGCAGGCTCAGGATGCTGACCGAGTAGTTCTCGCGCCGCGCCGCTTGTTCGATGGCGAACAGAGACGAGGCCGGGCCGAACAGGGTGGTGTCAAAGAAGACCACAGACAGCTGACCGGATCGGCCCGTGACCAGCGCTCGAGCGGCAGCGTTGGGCCGGTAACCGAGTTTGCGCAGCGCGGTCTCCACGCGGGCCTTGGTGGCCGGTGATACCTGCGCAGAGCCGTTGAGCACCCGGGACACGGTCATGTGGGAGACCCCGGCCGCAGTCGCGACATCGGTCATGATGACATCCTGCCCGCGGCGCGCCCCGCGGCCGGGGCTACGCGGTTGCGGTGTCTTCACGTTCACTCGCCCATTGTGGACCACGATCGGCCGCAGCGGCGCCATCGGAGCATTGATTGGCTGAAGGGTCACGATTTCGCGCCGGCCTCTTGACGTCCCGCCATGTTCGCGTTAACAATGTTCGCGTTAACACGCCTCACTCGTCACACACCTGTCGCACAACTCTCTGCCGTAGGGAGGCACCGATGGACCAGTACGTGGTGGGGATTGACTTCGGCACGCTCTCCGGCCGAGCGCTGGTCGTGCGGGTTGCCGATGGCGCTGAGGTCGGCACCGCGGTGCATTCCTACCGACACGGTGTTATCGAGGAAACGCTCCCGGCCACTGGTCAACCGCTACCTCCGGATTGGGCGTTGCAGGACCCGGACGACTATCGCGACGTGCTGCGCCACGCGGTGCCGGCGGCGCTGACCGAAGCCGGGATCCGGTCGGAGCAGGTGGTGGGAATCGGGATCGACTTCACCGCCAGTACCGTGTTGCCGACGCTCGCCGACGGCACGCCACTGTGCGAGGTTTCTGACCTCCGCGACCGACCACACGCGTACGTCAAGCTGTGGAAGCATCACGCAGCCCAACCGCATGCAGACCGGATCAATGCCCTGGCGCACGAGCGGCGCGAGTCATGGATCGGTCGATACGGCGGGAAGATTTCGGCCGAGTGGGAGTTTGCGAAGGCACTGCAGCTGCTGGAGGAAGACCCGCAGGTGTACCAGCGCACAGAGCGATGGATCGAGGCGGCGGACTGGATCGTCTGGCAGCTGTGCGGTGTTGAGACACGAAATGTCTGCACCGCCGGTTACAAGGGGATCTATCAGGACGGGAGCTATCCGTCCCGCGACTACCTGGCGATGCTCAACCCGGACTTCGCCGACTTCGTCGACAAGCTCGATCATCCACTGTCGACACTGGGCAGCCGAGCCGGTGGCCTCACGGCGGAAGCGGCTGGATGGACCGGCCTACCGCCCGGCACCGCAGTAGCGGTGGGAAACGTGGACGCCCACGTCACCGCGGCGGCAGCCAACGCCTTGGCTCCAGGTCGGATGGTCCTGGTCATGGGCACGTCCACCTGCCATGTGGTCAACGGCACGACGTTAGCCGAGGTGCCTGGCATGTGCGGCGTTGTCGACGGCGGCATCAGTGCCGGGGCGTGGGGATACGAGGCCGGGCAGAGCGGCGTCGGCGACATCTTCGGCTGGTACGTCGATCACGCCGCGCCACCGGGCTACGACTCCCATGACGTTTTGACCGAGCTGGCCGCGCAGCAGCCGGTTGGTGCGCACGGATTGGTAGCGCTGGACTGGTGGAACGGCAACCGGTCGCTGTTGGTCAACCACGAACTCAGTGGCCTCATCGTCGGTCTCACCCTAGCTACCCGGCCCGCGGACATTTACCGTGCGCTGCTCGAGTCGACCGCGTTCGGCACTCGCCTGATTATCGAAGCGTTCGAGCAGGCCGGGGTGCCCGTGGGCGAGCTGATCGTGGCTGGCGGGCTGATGTCCAACTCACTGCTCATGCAGATCTACGCCGATGTCACCCGGCGACCACTCGGCCTGGCTGGCTCGACACAAGGACCCGCGCTCGGCGCGGCGATCCACGCCGCGGTAGCTGCCGACTGCTACCCGGATGTCGCTGCGGCCGCCGAAGTGATGGGTCGAGTGACGCGCGACCAGTACGTGCCGGACGAGGCCCGGGCCAAGGTGTACGACGAGTTGTTCGCGGAGTACCGAACGCTGCACGACTATTTCGGCCGGGGTGGTAACGACGCCCTGCTCCGATTGCGTGCGGTACGCAACGCGGCGCAGGTGCGGTCATGACCGAGTCGACAGTGGACCAACTGCGCGAGACGGTCGCACAGCTGCACGCCGAGCTGACCCGGTACGGTTTGGTGTCGTGGACGGCTGGCAACATCTCGGCCAGAGTCCCTGGCGCAGATCTTATGGTGATCAAGCCGAGCGGTGTGTCCTATTCGGACCTGACCGCGGCCACCATGGTCGTCTGCGATCTCGATGGCCAACTGGTCGGCGGTGAGTACGCCCCGTCCAGTGACACCGCGACGCATGCCTACGTTTACCGAGCCATGCCACACGTCGGCGGGATCGTGCACACGCACAGCACGTACGCCACGGCATGGGCGGCCCGCGCGGAACCGATCCCGTGCGTCTTGACCGCACAGGCGGACGAGTTCGGCGGGGAGATCCCGGTCGGACCGTTTGCACTCATCGGCGGCGATGATATCGGCAAGGGCATTGTCGCCATCCTGTCACAGCACCGCTCACCGGCGGTGTTGATGCGCAACCACGGGGTCTTCACGATCGGCCGCGACGCGCGAGCCGCCGTGAAGGCCGCGGTCATGTGTGAGGACGTGGCCCGTACGGTCCACCTGGCCCGAGTTCTCGGCGAGCCGGTGGCGATCAGTCCGGGAGATGTCGACGCGCTCTATGACCGCTATCAGAACGTCTATGGTCAGCCTGCGGCGCCACAGCTCTGACCGTAGCGAGCAACGGGCCCGTGCGATCGCCCCGGTCATGGTCTGCACCGGCTGTAGCCCGGTCGTCGGCGTCCTCCCTCGAAAGAAGGGCACCTAGCAATGACACTGCCAACTGAACCCGCGGATATCTGGTTCCTCACCGGCAGTCAAGCGCTGTACGGCCCGCAGACCCTTGCGCAGGTGGCGGACCAGTCCCGGCGCATCGCCGAGCAGCTCGACGCGAGCGGCATCGTGGCCCGGGTCATCTGGAAGCCAGTCCTCACCACTGCGGAAGAGATCCTCACTGTGCTGCGCGCGGCCAACGCCTCGAACACCACCGTCGGGGTGATCGCCTGGATGCACACGTTCTCGCCAGCCAAGATGTGGATCGCGGGTCTCGACGCGCTGACCAAACCGCTCCTGCACCTGCACACCCAGGCCAATGTGGCACTGCCATGGTCCGAGATCGACATGGACTTCATGAATCTCAACCAGGCAGCCCATGGCGATCGAGAGTTCGGCTACATTCAGGCCCGCCTCGGCGTACCGCGCAAGACCGTGGCCGGTCACATCTCAGACCCGCGCGTCGTCAGTCGCATCGGTACCTGGGTCCGGGCCGCCCGGGGCGCTGCTGAGATGCGCCGGTTGCGGTTGGCCCGGTTCGGCGACAACATGCGCGATGTCGCCGTGACTGAAGGCGACAAGGTCGAGGCACAGCTTCGCTTCGGCGTGTCCGTCAACACGTACGGCGTGAGCGACCTGGTCGCGGCGGTCGACAACCTTCTCGACTCCGATGTGGACCCGCTTGTCGCGTCCTACGACGAGCAGTACCGCCTCGACCCGGTACTGCGTAAGGGCGGCGACCGGCACGAGTCCTTGCGGTACGCGGCCCGGATCGAGGCTGGATTGCGCGGATTCCTTGAAGCGGGCGGCTTCCACGCGTTCACGACCAACTTCGAGGATCTCGGCGGCTTGCGACAGCTGCCCGGACTCGCGGTTCAGCGGCTCATGGCCGATGGGTACGGCTTTGGCGCCGAGGGTGACTGGAAGACCTCTGTTCTGGTCAGAACTGTGAAAGCGGCGGCCGTTGGCCTCACGGGCGGGACCTCCTTCATGGAGGACTACACGTATGACCTGACGCCTGGTCGAGAGAAGATTCTTGGTGCGCACATGCTCGAGGTGTGCCCCAGCATCGCGCGCGAGAAGCCAAGCTGCGAGATCCATCCGCTGTCGATCGGTGGGCGGGAAGACCCGGTCCGCCTGGTCTTTGACGCGGCTGAGGGCGCCGGCATCGTCGCGGGCCTCGCCGACCTTGGCGACCGCTTCCGACTCGTCGTCAACGAGATCGAGGTGGTGCCGCCAGACCAACCGCTGCCGCGGCTGCCGGTGGCCAGGGCAGTCTGGCGACCTACTCCAGACCTGGCTACCTCGGCCGAGGCCTGGCTCACCGCCGGCGGGCCGCACCATACAGTGCTGTCCCAGGCGGTCGGAGTTGATGAGCTCGACGACCTCGCCACCATGACGGGGGTGGAGCTGGCCGTCATCGATGCGCAGACGACGCCACGCAGGTTTGCTGCGGAGCTGCGCTGGAACCAGGCTTACCACCGACTCGCTCGCGGGTTCTAGTCTTCGTGCGCCTGCGGATGTGGCGCCGGCCCGGCCGCCGCACTGCCGTCGGTGTCGCTGCCTGAGGATGGGGTGGGCGATGAACCGCGACGGTTGGCCGATGGGTTGGTGGCTATGGCGCTTGTTCCATCCACGTTTGCGGTTCGAGTAGGGCGTGTGGTCGTCAGGCATCCGGACGCAGCATCGGGGCCTCGCGGGCTTGACGTGCCCGGGTGGCCTCATCCCAGGGTCCGGTTGGTGTGCTACTGACGGAATTGCACCGGCAGCCACCGCGGCCGTATAAAGCGGATGATCCCACCCACCGCCCCTACGTCGAGTGGGTCGCCCCCGGCCTTGACACTCATTTGGGATTTCCATTTCCTTCACTATTTGGGGACTTGCTGTTGGATCGAGCGCCCTATGCAACCGAGAACAGTGGACCTAGCGTGACTATCTCGTTCCACCCGGATGGGGGAGTCAGATGAACGATCGTGACATCGCGTTCGCCGAGTACTTCGCGGCGCGATCGGGCGCCATGCGCGGGACGGCATACCTGCTCTGTGGCGACTGGCATCGTGCCGAGGACCTGGTTCAGACGGCGTTCAGCAAGCTCTACCTCGTGTGGAACCGGGTGTCTCGGCACGAGGTGCTCGACGCCTATGTCCGCCAGATCTTGGTCAGGACGTTCCTCGACGAGCGCCGGCGCGGCTGGTGGCGGCGCGAGCGGGTCACCGAAACACCCACCGACCGATCATTCGCTCCCGATTCGCCAGAGAGCCGTCTGGACCTGCTCAGGGCATTGGCCGGGGTGCCACCGCGCCAGCGTGCCGTCCTGATTCTGCGGTACTGGGAGGACCTGTCCGTGGATGGGACCGCGGCCCTGCTCGACTGCTCCGCGGGCACCGTGAAGAGCCAGGCCGCCCGCGGCCTACAGGCGTTGCGCGAGGTGCTCGCGGCATCCGCAATCGGCTCGGACTGACACGAAGCGAAAGGGAACACGATGAGGGAAGACGAGTTGCGGGAAGCGCTGCGGGGCACGATGGCAGCAAGCCCGCCACCACGTCCGATGACCGCGAACACGACGATCCGCGCCGCTCGCCGGGAGCGGCTACGCCGGCTCATTGCCTGGGCTCTCCCCAGCTCTGTGCTAGCAGTCGCGGTGATCGTGCTCGCCACGTCGATCGTGTCGGGCGCGGCCGGGCGTGGCCTGCTGCCCGGTCAGCGCCCGATGCCGCTGCCGATCACCGGCGGCGATTCCCAGCAGCCGTGGCCGACCGGCCCGGACGGCGAGCCGCAGGAGGATCGCACGGCCAGGGTCGGCGACCGCTACGACGCGGGAGTACGCCTGTTGGAACGGCTCGTCGCAGCGGTCCCCGGCGGGCACACGGCGCCGACCGACCCGACCCCGCCGAACTCGAACGAGGGACCGGGACTGCGCTACCACCAAGCGCAGTTCGCGGACAGCGTGAACGGCACCGAGGTATGGGAGTACATGGCCATCGCTGCGGTGGCCCAGGGTGACGGCACCGGTCGAGTGCTCGCCGAGGTCCACACCCGGGGCAATGCGCTGCCCACGGGGACCTGCGAGCTGGCGCGGGCCTTCTGGGGCATGGGCGGTGACTGCCAGGTCGTCACCGTTGGTACCACCCTTGTCGGCGTGGCCACTAGGCAGCCCGAGGGTGATTCGCGGTTCGACCAGTGGGCCGCGGTCCGGCACCCGGATGGTGTCGTGGTCTTCGTCGCCCAGTCCGTGCGGTTCGACGATGCGCGACCCGCCCTGGCCGCGCCGCCCTTCTCCACCGAGCAGCTCGCTGCCCTCGCCGCCGACGAGCAACTCCACCTCACCTAAGTCGATCCTGGCCCGGCGATGGTCGGTAATCTCGGCGAGCCACCTCGAGCCTGTCACGTCGGATGAGTCCCAGGAACCCCGCCGCCGCGCCGCTCCCACCCATCGGCCATCAGGTTGAAGTGAGCTCGGGTACGTGGGTGCTCCGCCGCCGCGGCACGGTCAAGGGTTACGCCGAGTCCGGGCGCGGTGGGCTTGGCGAAGCACCCATCGGCGGCGTCCACGGTCGGTGCACCGGCCACGATGTCGAAGAGCCACGGATCGGCGAAGTCGTTGAAGTGCTCGAGCACCTTGTAGTTGGCGCAGGCGATGGCGAAGTGCAGGTTGGCCGCCGTCCCGACCGGTCCACAGACGTTGTGCGGCGCCATCAGCAAGCCGTAGGCGTCGGCCCAGCCGGCCAGTTTGCGGATGCCGGTAAGGCCGCCGAGGTGGGTGAGGTCGGCCTGCACGATGTCGACCGTGCCCCGCTCGAACATCTCGCGGAACTCCGAGAGCTCGTGCACCCGTTCGCCGGTGGCGATCGGCAGCGTGGTTCCCTCGCGCACCCGGCGCAGCGCCGCACCGTGATATGGCGGCACCGGCTCTTCGATCCACTCTGGACGATAGGGCTCCAATGCCCGGGCCGCCGCGACCGCGGTGGCGGAGGTGAACCGCCCGTGCATCTCCAGCATCAACGCGACGTGCGGACCGACGGCCTCTCGGATGGCCGCGACTATCTCAACCGCGAGGCTGAGTTGGCGGTGGGAGAGCTCAGCCGTGGCCGCACCGAATGGGTCGACCTTGAGCCCGCGGTAGCCGCGTTCCACGACGCCGCGCGCCGACTCCGCGTACGACTCCGGCTGGCGGTCGCCTTGGTACCAGCCGTTGGCGTAGGCCGGAACCCGGTCGCGAAACGCGCCACCGAGCAGTCGCCACACCGGCACGCCAAGGGACTTGCCCATGAGGTCGTAGCAGGCCTGGTCGACGCACGCGAGCGCGGTCTGGGTCACCTCGCCGGCGCGGCCGTACTCCTCCCAGGAGAACCGCCACGCAAGCCGCTCGGTGTCGAACGGGTCGGCTCCGATGATGTAGCGGCCCGCCAGTTCCTCGATGCAGGCGAGCAATGTGTCGGTCTTGTTCAGCATCCGCGCCTCACCGACACCGCGCAGCCCCTCGTCGGTAACGAGCTCGACGAACGTGAGCTCGCGCCAGGGCGTGCCGACTACTACCGTCGAAACCTCAACAATCTTCACCAGGTACACCCCTGTGCTAGCCCTAGATTTCAGTACGGAAACGAATGTGCGCAATCGTATGCGGGATACGGTACCGTCCGTCTGTCCGGAGTTCGCACCTCGGCCTTAGCGCCGCCTCTGGACAGGCAGGGTCCATCGACATGGAGGAGCGTGGCAATGAGGACCCGACGCACATGGCCCGCTATGGCGGCAGCCGCGGCACTGCTACTCGTCGGCTGCAGCCAAGAGTCTGGCCCGCCATCCGCCGGCGAAGGCCCGGTCGCAACCACGAGTTGTGCCAGCACGGGTGATCTCGAGATGTGGGAGCGCTCGGGCGGCAACAAGCAGATGGTGGACATGCTTGTCGAAGCGTGGAACACGAAGAACCCCACCTGCAAGATCAACCTGACCTACATCCCCCACACCGAGATGGTGGGCAAGATCGCCCAGGGGATCGCGTCCGGTGACGTGCCTGACTTGATGGGCATGGACCTGATCTACGCCCCCCAGTTCGAGAAGGCCCAGCAGCTGGTCGACATCACCGACCGGATCAAGTCATGGCCCGAGCTCACCACCGCGAGCAAGGGGCACATGACCGTTGCCACCTTTGAGGACCGGCTCTTCGGCGTTCCTCTCTATGCCGACGTATCGGCACTCTTCTACAACAAGGACCTCTTCACGAGGGCCGGGCTTGACCCGAACAAACCGCCGACCAGCTTGGCGGAGATGCGCACGTACGCCGATAAGATCACCGCTCTTGGCAGCGATATCAAGGGCTACTACCTGCCTGGCAACTGCGCCGGCTGCAACATCTTCACTGTCGGTCCGCTCATGTGGGCCTCCGGGGCCAAGATTGAGTCGGCTGCTGCCGGAGACGAGCCGCTGACCGGCGAGGGCGTCAAGCAGGTGCTCCAGTTCACCCGCGACATGGTCAAGGCCGGCAACGTGCACGAGGGCGATCGGACCGAGAATGGCGAGACGTTCCACCTGCAGTTCGGTTCCGGCAAGGTCGGCATGATGGGAACGGGCAACTTCAACATCACGCTCGCTCGCCAGCAGAACGCGACGATGAACTTCGGCATCGGCCTGCTGCCCGGTGCGACAGCGGGATCGTCGGCCTCCTTCATCGGCGGCGACCTCGTCGTCATACCCAAGGGCAGCACCCGGGTGGACGACTCGGTCAACTTCATGAAGTTCCTGCTCTCCGACGAGGTACAGGTCGAGGTCTATGCCAAGGCGCTCAACCTGACCACCCGCAGCGACATGACCGACAACAAGTACTTCCAAGCCGAGCCACTCGTGCAGGATGTGGCCAAGGCGCTCACGGTCGGCCGTACGCCGTACACGTTGACCTTCTTCGAGCAGATCAACTCACCACAGGGCCCGTGGCTGCGCATGCTGCAACGCGCCTACTACTCCGACGACAGCATCGACACGATCATCGCCGACGCAAAGAATGAGATGAAGGCCATCTCCGCCCAGTCGTAGTCTCTGCAGCCGAGCCGTCCGCGCCGCTCATCCCTCCCCGGCCCGGACTTCTCGGGGCAGAGTTCGGCGACGTTCATTGGTCGCCGAGTCCACCGGGCCGGGTGCTTCCTGACAGTGCTCGACCCGGTGGGCCGGCGACGTCGACACAGGTGGAGGTGGCTTTGCACCGCAACATGCGAGGCCGGCTGGTCGGAATGGCCTACCTGGCACCGGCATTGATCTTCGTGCTGGCGTTTACGGCGTACCCGTTGGGCCAGATGGTCTGGATGTCGTTTCACAACTGGTCGCTGATCACGCCGCCACGGTTCGTCGGCCTAGCCAACTTCGAGCGGGCGCTGGACGACAAGCAGTTCTGGGTTTCGTTTCTGTTCACTCTCAAGTACACAGCGATCATCACGCCGGTACTTATCGTCGGCGGCTACCTTCTGGCGCTGCTGACGGCGGAGAACACACCACTGCGTAAGGTCACGCGGACGATCGTATTCATTCCGGTCGTGATCGGACTCGGGGTGTCCAGCCTGCTGTGGTACTGGCTCTTCAGTACCAACTTCGGCCTGGTGAACCGGATCCTGCTCGACCTGGGAATCATCTCCAGACCCGTCCTCTGGTTAGGTGTGGACGCCGACATGTCCAACCTGGCGATCACCGCCTCAGTGGTCTGGAAGGTGATCGGGTTCGGAATGATTCTGTTCGTCGGGGCGATCCAGGCGATCCCGTCGGAGATCAACGAAGCTACCCTCGTCGATGGGGCAAACTATCGGCAACGGGTCACCAAAGTCATCCTGCCGTTGACCCTGCGCACCGTTCTTCTGGTCACGTTGGTGAGCGTCATCGGCTCGCTCCTCGCGTTCGACCAGTTCTACATCATGACCGCCGGGCAGCCGCAGAACGAGACCGCGACGTCGGTCTTCTACGTGTATCTGAACTCGTTCCCCTACCTGAAGCTCGGCTACGGTGCCGCGCTCTCGCTGGTCCTCGCCCTGACCATCCTTGTCTTCACCGTCGTGCAGTTGCTGCTGACCCGCCGGAGCCACTCGTGACCGCGACCATGGAGCTAGTACGAACCCGGACGATCGCCGTGCGGGCGCGCGTCGGCCGCCGAGGTTACCTGCTGGGCGCCGTGTGCGTCGTCATCTGTACGGTGATGGTCCTGCCGCTGGTCTTCTCGGTGGGTGCTTCGGTCAAGCCGACCGCCGAGGCGGCTGCCGTGCCGCCAACGTACTTCCCGCACGCCTTGAGTCTGGACAGCTACCAGCGGCTGTGGAGCTATCAGCAGGGCCTGCCCACGTATCTCTTCAACAGTCTCGGCACGGCTCTGCTGACAATCCTCCTCACGCTGGCCCTCACGGTGCCCGCTGCGTACGCACTCGCGCGTTTTCCCATTCCCTTCAAGGAAGTGCTCTTCGTCATTCTGTTGCTGGCGCTGATAGTCCCCTATCAGGCGCTGCTGACACCGATGTTCCTGATGTTCGCCAAGCTGGGGCTGACCAACTCGCTGCTCGGCCTCGCCGTGCTGCACACGGCCATCCAGTTGCCGTTCAGCCTCTACATCTTGCGCAACAGTTTCGCCGCCGTCCCTCGGGAACTCGAAGAGGCGGCCATTGTGGACGGTGCCTCATCGCTACAGGCGCTCCGCCGGGTCTTCCTCCCGTCGACGGTGCCCGCCGTCGTCACAGTCGCTCTGTTCGCCTTCATCATGTCGTGGAACGAGTTCCTCGGCGCCCTCGTCGTGATGAGCCGCAGTTCCACCTTCACGCTGCCCGTGATCCTGGCCGTGTCCCGGACCGAAACCAGCCTCGGCGGAACCGACTGGGGCATGCTCCAGGCCGGCATCACTGTCTCGGTCCTCCCTTGTGTCCTCGTCTACCTACTGCTCCAGAGGTACTACGTGTCCGGTCTCATGAGTGGAGCGGTGAAGTGAGCACCAGTACGGTGTGGCCCTCCGCGACCGCAAGGTCCCGCTTGCGGCCGCTCGAGGCGCCTCAGCTGCAGATCGTCGACGGCTTCTGGGCGGAGCGCCTGCAGGTCAACCGGCGACACACGATCCCGCACGGATTCGACCAGCTCAACCGCAGCGGACCGCTGGGAAATCTTCGCCTCGCGGCCGGTGCCGCCGGCGACTATCGGGCCCTGGCTGACTCCGCGGGCTTCACATTTCCCTTCCTCGACTCCGATGTGTACAAGTGGCTCGAGGCGGTCGGTTGGGAGCTCGGCCGGGGCGAGGACGCAGATCTGGCCGCGGCTGCGGACGAGGCGATCGCCGTTGTGGCTGCCGCGCAGGCTCCGGACGGCTACCTCAACAGCTACGTCCAGGTCGTCGGCGGGGGAGTGCCACACAGCGACCTCGCCTGGGGGCACGAGTTCTACTGCATCGGCCATCTCGTGCAGGCCGCGGTCGCCTGGCATCGCGCGCTCGGCGACGACCGGCTGCTCGCGGTCGCGGTCCGTGCGGCCGACCGGATCGAGCGGGAGTTCGGGCCCGACAGGACGGTCCGGTGTGGACGGACATCCCGGCATCGAGATGGCGCTCGTCGAGCTGACCCGCGTCACCGGCGACCGCCGTTACTTGACGTTGGCGGCCCGGATGGTCGAGCTTCGCGGGCACGGGCTGCTTGGGCGAGGCAGGTTCGGCGCGGAGTACTGGCAGGACCACCAGCCCGTCCGGGATGCTCCGACCGTGGCCGGTCACGCCGTACGGCAGCTCTACCTCGACTGCGGCGCCGTGGACGTGGCAGTGGAAACTCGACGACCATAACCTGCTCGCCGCCGTACAACGCCGTTGGGATGACCTTGTGCGCACCCGGACCTACCTCACCGGCGGCATGGGAAGTCGCCACCGCGACGAAGCCTTCGGCGATCCCTTCGAGTTGCCACCCGACCGCGCGTACGCGGAGACCTGCGCGGCGATCGCGAGTGTCATGCTCGCGCTGGCGACTGCTGCTCGCCACCGGCGATGCTCGAGTACGCCGATGCCATCGAACGTGCGATGTACAACGGCGTCCTCGCCGGGATGTCCCTGACCGGAACCCGGTTCTTCTATACCAATCCGCTGCAGCGGCGGACCCATCGCGCGAGCGAGCCGCTCAACTCCGGGGAGCGCGCGCCATGGTTCCCGTGCGCGTGCTGCCCGCCCAACCTGATGCGGCTGCTGAGCTCCTGGCAGCAGTACCTCGCGACCAGCGACGACGGCGGCGTGCAGATCCACCAGTACGGCACGGCCGACATACGAGCGACGATCCCCGCCGGCCCGGGCGGGGAGGTGGCGTCAGCGGAAGCAAATGTGCAACTCGCGGTCAGTACCAACTATCCGTGGCACGGACGCGTGAGCGTCCACATTGTACAGACGCCCGATCAACCGTGGACCCTGTCCCTGCGGGTGCCGCGGTGGAGCCGATCAGCGACCATCACCGGGCCCGGCGAATCCGCACCAACCTCCGCCACGCCCGGCACGACGGAACTGTTCCGGCAGTGGGTCGCGGGAGACACCGTCGTCCTCGACCTCGACCTCCCGGTCCGCATCACCGAACCCGATCCCCGCATCGATGCCGTGCGCGGCTGCGTCGCCATCGAGCGTGGCCCGCTCGTGTACTGCATCGAATCGGCCGACGTACCGCCGGACGTACAGCTCGAAGACCTCCACATGGATCCGGTGCGCCAGCCCGTCACTATGGCGCGACCCGACGTCGGCGATGCGATCATTGGCGTCTCGGCGCCGGTGGTTCATCCTCCGTCAGGCACTGCATTGATGGCAGGGGCCATCCCGTACTACGCCTGGGCCAACCGCCGAGTCGACGGAATGCGAGTGTGGATTCCACGCTGACGACCGCAGCACCGCGTCAGCGATCGGCGGTGGGTCTCGCGGTGGAGTCTCGAATGATCAACGTGGGCTTGAAGACGGTGAGACTTGACCCTCGGGCTGCGTCCGCGTCACGCGCCAGGCCGACCGCCTCGGCCACGGCGTGACCGACGATCTCCGAGATCGGCATCCGCAGTGTCGTGAGCGCGGGAACCGTGTGAGCCGCGATCAAGATGTCGTCGAAGCCCACGACGGATAGTCGCTCGGGCACGGTCGCGCCGAGGCTGTGCGCCGCGTGCAGCACGCCGACGGCGACGAGGTCGGTCGACGTGGCGACGGCCGTCGGCGGCTCCGGCAACTTGAGCAGACGCCGGAGCGCGGCGTCGCCTCCGGCCAGAGTGTTGGGGCACGGCTGGAGGTAGTCGGTCGGAACCTCGCCGAACCGTTCCCGCATGAAGTCGAGGTAGGCAACCTCCCGTACCCGGTAGTTGCCGGGAAGCTGCGCACTGACGAACGCGATGCGCCGATGCCCGAGTGACTCGAGGTGGCCGAGCCCGGCCCAGATGCCCGCCCGGTCGTCGGCGTCCGCGGTTGGAAACTCGAGCGGACTCGTTCCTTGCCATAGCGCGACCACCGGCACCAGCGACTGCCGCAGGTCGGCCAGCAGCTGGGGGTGATCCTGCATGTCGCCGAGCAGGATGATCGCGTCGGTATGGCGGGGCTCCAACACCGTCGTCAGATAGATCGCCTCATCGGCACGGACGGGCGCGTGACCCAGAACGACGTTGTAGCCATGGGCCATCGACTCGACGACCAGCGCCTCGATCGCGCCCGCGAAGAAGGGGTCGCTGAAGTCGCGCACGACGGCGCCGAGCAGATTCGTCGAGGCTCCGCGCAGGCCGCGGGCCAGCGGGTTCGGCCGGTAGCCGAGCTGGCGCGACACCTGGATGACGCGATCCTTTGTCTCCTGCGCGATCGGAACTCTCGTCGGTACGTCGTTGAGCACGCGCGACACCGTGCTCTGGGATACCGCCGCCGCTGCCGCGATGTCGCGCATCGTCACCACCGGGCGACGGGCTCCCGGCGGTGCTGAAAGCTGTCGGACCGATCGTCCGTCGGTTGGCGGGGTTTGCGCGCTGGCATCGACCTCACAGTAACAGCCGGTTGCGGTCATACGTTTGCAGCGCCTGTGCGGGACCGAAGCTCAGCCGGACACACCGGCCGGCGGAACCTGATTGCCAGTTTCCGACGGATCGGGAAGTGCGACTGCGTGATCTGTCGGGACGCGGCGATCATGGTGAATGGGGGAGGCTCGGGGCCGGTGAGATGCCGGGTCAGATCGAGGGAGGTGCCGTAGGCGTCGGCCATGACGCGGGTCAGCTCGGCCGTGATGGCCTCGCGCAGCGGTTCGTGCTCCTCGGCGTAGGCGTCGCGGGGCGAGGTCCACCGGTCGCGGGGGTAATGCCAGACCGGCCCGGCCAGCAGCTCCTCGTCCTCCCAGCCGTACCGCGGAAAGATGTGCGCGTGCAGGGAGTGGTCAGCTGTTGCCGAGCACCTCGTAGTTGAGCCGGCGCAACGACGGATCGAGGCTGTTGCAGGCCGTCAGCACCGCCTCGCCGAGCAGGCTCATGTCGAGGAGGAACTCGGCGCGCTGCGGCCGGGGCAGGTCGGTGAGGTGGTTCGCGTCTGAGTCGGAGATCAGTACGCAGTATCCGGGCAGGAACTGGGTGTCCCCGATCACGGCGTAGCCGCTGCGCATCTTCGCGAGCACCATCGGGTTCTCCCCGCGGCGGGCGGTACCGAGGCGGTCCGCGCGCCAGTCGGGATCGAACGAGTCGAGCCCGTCCGTCGAGTGTCGACCCATGGCTCAGAACTTCGGCGCGTCGGGCGCCTCGAGCAGCCCGAGTCGCAGCGCGGTCATGAGGGCCTGGGCTCGGTTGGCCGCGCCGAGCTTCTCGTACAGCTTCGAGATGTGCGTCTTCGCCGTGGACTCGGAGACGTAGAGCTGCTTGGCGATGCCGGCCACGCTCATGCCGTCGGCGAGCAGCCGCAGCACCTGGCTCTCCCGTGGCGACAGCTGCGGGCCGGCCGGCGCGAGGCGGCGCTTCATGGCCTCGGCGAGGTCGGCGGCGGTGAAGGCCGACGGCGACGAGGCGGCGTGCCGGGCGGCGGCGACGACCTCGTCGGCCGGGGCGGTCTTGGGTACGAACGCCGAGGCGCCGGCCTCCAGCGCGCCGAAGAGCTGGTCGTCGCCGGCGTACATGGTCAGCACCACGATGCCCATGGTGGCGCTGGACTTGCGCAGCGCCCGGGTCGCCTCGAGGCCGCTGCCGTCGGGCAGCCGCAGATCCATGATCACCACGTCGGGCTGGAGCGCGCCGGCCTGGCGGACGGCGTCGGCGGCCGTGCCGGCCTCGCCGACGACCTCGAAGTTGCGGTCGCGCTCGAACGCGTGCCGCAGGCCCTTGCGGATCAGGTCGTGATCGTCGACGAGGAGCACCTTGGTGCGGGTGCCCGGGGTCACGGCGGTCGGGGTGGTCATGCTCGTGGTTCTCCCTGCTTGGGTGGGGCTGACGCTGAGGGGGGGGTCAGCGGAGACGGTGCGGCTCGGCGTGCACACAAGCTACTCCCTGCTCCGGCGTGGTGGGGTACCGAGCACCACGGCCACGGAGGTCCCGCCGGAGGCCCGAGGAGTGATCTCCAGCTGGCCACGAATACGTTCCGCTCTCTCGGCCATGATCGCAAGACCGAACCGACCTTCGGGACGGTGTGGGCCAATTCCGGCACCGTCGTCGGAGACCTCGATGCGAGCGTACGGCGGGTCGATCTCGCAACTGACCCAGAGGTTCTGCGCTCCGGCGTGCTTGCGGGCGTTCGTGATCGCCTCCTGCGCGATCCGCATGAGCTCGGCCTCGACCGAGGCGGGCAGCCGGGCCGTGGTCTCCTCGACGGAGAAGTGCACCCGCAGCCCCCCGGCGGCGCCGACCGTACGGGCGTACTCGGAGACCGCGGCAGTCAAGCCCGCCCTGCCGGTCCACCTCGCTGCGCAGCTCGAACAGGCTCAGCCGCAGCTCGGTGATCACCCGGGTCACCTCGGCCCGCAGAATGCGCAGCTCCTCGCCGGTCTCCTCGGCCCCGTTCGGGCAGCGTGGCCAGCGCGTTGTCGATGCCGTAGCCGACCATGACCAGCTCCTGGGCGACGCCGTCGTGGATCTCCCGGGCCAGCCGCTGGCGCTCCTCGTTGGTGGCCAGCGACCGGACGTCGTCGAAGAGCAGCGCCGCCTCCAGCCGCAGCGCGGCCGGCGTCGGCCAGGTCGGTGATCCGGGCGACCACGTGCGGCGGGAAGGCGCCGACCTTGTCGGTCTCCAGCGCGATCAGGCCGACCGTGCGCACGCCGGCGACCAGCGGCAGCGACCAGGCTGGAGACGTCGGTGCCGGAGGCGCCGGTGCGGGACTGGGACCGGGGCGAGACCTGCGGCCTGCTGGCTCGCCCAGGCCTCGGCGATCGCCGAGTCGGCGTCCAGCGAGGTCTCCCAGTCGACCCGATCCACCGCCGACTGGGCGAGCACGACGAGCCGCCCGCCGCCGCTGCCGGAGAGCACCGCCGCCCGGTCGATCGGGCGTGACGGCACGGACCTCCTCGATGAGGTGCTCGGCGATGCCGCCCGGGTCGAGGGTCGCCCCGGGCAGCTGCCGGGCCACGGTGCGCAGCTGGGTCAGCAGCCGGGTCGCCTCGGCGTACGGCTGTGGCCCCGGCTCGGTCGCGAGCTGAACCGCCGCTGGATCGGCGTTGGACGAACCCGGCCGACAGCCCGGCGATGACCAGCCACTCCATCGACGCCAGTGCGTACGTCGGATCCGTGGCGTCCTCGAACAGGCCATCGCGGACCCGGCGCCGGCCAGCACGACGGCGGCGACCGCGAGCAGCATCATCGACTCGCGCAGCCGGCCCTCCAGCGCGGGCACCATGATCGGCACGGTCAGGTACGGCAGCAGCGCGCTGGCGGTCGCCCGGCTCGTCGCGGGCGGCGATCGTGCTGGCGCCGAGCGCGGTCACGCAGCACCTCGGCCAGCCGGCCCAACGGCGCGAGCACCCCGTCGTACGGCGGGATCCATGCCGGCAGCGCCGCGACGGCGAGCAGCATACCCAGATCAGGGCCGAGGGGTCGCGGGTGATGACCAGGACCAGCACCGCGACGAGCACGAGCAGGGCCAGGCGGACAGCCCATCCGATCCTGTTGACCGCGTCCGGGGGGATCAGGTGCGCGAGCGGCGATCGAGTGTCTGATCAGCGATAGATTGCGGCGATTTCGTCGGCGTACTCCTTCGCGACCACGGTGCGCTTCACCTTCAGTGACGGTGTCAGCATGCCGTTGGCCTCGGTGAAGTCGCCAGGCAGGATCCGGAAAACCCGGATCGATTCGGCCGTTGGAGACGGCCTTGTTCGCGTCGTCGATCGCGGCCTGGATCTCGGCGGTCAGCGCGGGATCGTTGCGCAGGTCGGCCACGGTGGCGGTCGGCGGCTTGCCGTTCGCCTCCTTCCAGGCCGGGAACGCCTCCTCGTCGATCGTGATCAGTGCCGCGATGAACGGCTGCCGGTCGCCGATCACCATGCACTGGCTCACCAGCGGCGTGGGCCCGGATCCGGTCCTCGAGCACGGCCGGTGCGACGTTCTTGCCGCCGGCGGTGACGATGAGCTCCTTCTTCCGGCCGGTGATCGACAGGTAGCCGTCGTCGTCGAGCTGGCCCAGGTCGCCGGTGTGGAACCAGCCATCGGCGTCGATCGCCTCGGCGGTGGCCGCCTCGTTGCGCCAGTAGCCGCGGAAGACGATGTCGCCGTGGACGCGCGATCTCGCCGTCGTCGGCGATCCGGATGGTCACCCCGGGCAGCGGCCGACCGACCGTGCCGATACGGATGTGTTCGCTTCAGGTTCACCGCCGCCGCCGGCGAGGTCTCGGTCAGGCCGTACCCCTCGTAGACGGTCACCCCGATGCCGCGGAAGAAGTGCGCCAGCCGGGCGCCGAGCGGCGCGCCGCCGGAGATCGCGTCGCGTGCACCGCCCGCCCAGCGCGGCGCGCAGCTTGCCGTACACCAGCCGGTCGAAGAGGCGGTGCTGGGCCCGCAGCATGAGCCCCGGGCCGGACGGGAGTCCAGCGCCTCGCTGTAGGCGATCGCCACCCGCTCGGCGCGGTCGAAGATGGCGCCCTTGCCGTCGGCGTGGGCCCGTTGCCGCGCGGTGTTGTAGACCTTCTCGAAGACCCGCGGCACGGCGAGCACGAACGTGGGTCGGAACTCCTGCATGATCGCGACGAGGTTCGCTCGTGTCCGCCGGTGTGGGCGGTGCGGACCCGGCCCTGCACCACGCCGGCCTGGATCAGCCGGGCGAAGCTGTGCGCCAGCGGCAGGAACAGCAATGTGGACGATCCCGCGTGGAACAGGTTGTCCAGACCGGGCATCGCGTTGGCGATGTCGGTAGCAGATGTTGCGGTGGGTCAGCATGCAGCCCTTGGGCCGGCCCGTCGTGCCGCTGGTGTAGATCATTGTGGCGAGGTCGTCGGCACCGGTTTGCGCACGCCGCCGGTCGACCTGCTCCGCCGGTCACGCGCGGCGCCGAGCTCCGTCAGCTCGGCGACAGCACCGGGCGATCCATCGGTCGGCTCGATCTGCCACAGGTGGCGCGAGCTCCGGCGTGCTCGCCCGAACCGTGAGCACGTGCGACAGGTGCGCGTCGGTCTCGACGAAGCAGGCCACCGCCCCGGAGTCGGCCAGGATCCACTGCACCTGTTCCGGGCTGGAGGTCTCGTAGATCGGTACGGTCACCCCACCGGCGGCCCAGATCGCGTAGTCGATCAGCGTCCACTCGTACCGGGTCCGGCTCATCAGCGCGACCCGCTCGCCCGGCTCGATGCCGGCGGCGATGAGGCCGCGGGCCACCGCGACCACCTCGTCGCGGAACTGGGCGCAGCTGACGTCACGCCAACGGCCACCCACCTTGCGCGCGAACTGCGGCGTGCGCGGGTACTTCTCGGCGTTCTCCCAGACCGGATCGGTCAGGTTCGCCGTGTCACTGATGACCGCCACGGGCGGCACGGAGAACTCGCGCACTTCGCCCCCCTTGATCCTTAGCCTGCCTAAAACCTACTCCGTCGACCGGACACGGCTTTGCGATACGGGCAGGTGACATACGCTCGGCCCGCAGGGTTGCGACGCGATGGGAGGCATCGGGTGGCAGGCGTTCGCATGGGTACGGTCGTGATCACCGGCGGTTCGGGCGGGCTCGGTACGGCGGTGGTACGGCGGTTCCTCGCCGACGGCTGGCGGGTCGTCGCCACGGTGCGCGGCGAGCCGTCTGACGAAGACCTGGAGCCGGGCGCCGTGGCGGTGCAGGCCGATGTCACCGACGAGGTGGCCGTGGCGGGTGCGATCGCGGTCGCGGCGGCCGAGCCCGCGGCGCCGCTGCGGGCGGTGGTCAACCTGGTCGGCGGCTTCGCCGCGGGCGGACGGGTGCACGAGACCCCGGTGGCCGACTTCGAGGCCCAGTTCCGGCTGAACCTGCGCCCGGCGTACCTGGTCACGGCGGCCGCGCTGCCGCATCTGATCGCGGCCGGCGGTGGCTCGGTGGTGTGCGTCAGCAGCCGGGCGGCGCTGAGGCCGTTCTCCGGCGCGGCCGGCTACATCGCGTCGAAGGCGGCGCTGCTGGGGCTCGTCGACGCGCTCGCGGTCGAGTACCGCGACGACGGGATCCGGGTCAACGCGGTGCTCCCGAGCGTCATCGACACCCCGGGCAACCGGGCCGGTCAGCCGACCGCGGACTACTCCCGGTGGGTGCCGCCGGGACAGATCGCCGACGTCATCGCCTTCCTCTGCTCGGACGCCGCGGCGCCGACCTCGGGGGCCCACATTCCGGTGTACGGCCGAGCCTGACCCCCTCGGCCGGTCAGGTGCAGAGACAGTTCGTGGACCTGCGCGCGCTACGCCGGTCCGGCTGAGTAGCCTCCATCCATGGCCGATATGTCGACCCAGTCTATCGTGATCGCGGCGCCGCCAGACGAGGTGGCCGCGGTGATCTGCGACTTCGCGCGGTACCCCGAGTGGGTGAGCGCCGCCAAACGGGTGCAGGTGCTCGAGGAGTACGAGGACGGCTACGCGAGCCAGGTCGAGTTCGAGATCGACGCTGGTGTGGTTGACGACGAGTACGTGCTCGCCTACGAGTACGCCGAGGACATCTCGCGGATCGAGTGGCACCTGGTTGAGCCGTCGAAGATGCAGCGGAGCCAGGACGGCTCCTATGACATTGTGGACAACGGCGACGGGACATCGACGGTCACCTACACGCTCGCGGTCGATCTCGCGATCGGCATGCTCGGCATGTTCAAGCGCAAGGCCGAGAAGATCATCATGGACACCGCGCTGACCGAACTCAAGAAACGCGTCGAGTCGCGGGGCGGGCGGTAGCAGTGGGTGGCGCGGCCGGGTCTGCGGATCGGCGCGTGATCGGCCTCGGGACGAGGCCGAACGGCTGGTAGCCGCGGCGATCGCGGCGGTGTCGCTCGCAGCCCGGGGAATGGGCGCGGCGGGGCGCTCCGGGACCGGCTTCGCCACGGGTAGCGCCGAATGCTGCATCTGCCCGGTCTGCCGGCTGATCGCGAGCATGCGGGATCCGAACGCAGACCTTGCGGAGCGGTTGGCCACCGGCGCGGGAGACCTGGCCACCGGCGTGGCCCGATGCTGCGCGCGCTCGGCCGCGCCGGCCACCAGGTGGCCCCGACGTCCATGCTCGGGCGGGCGACCGCGGCCGGGAGGGCGACGAGTTCTGGGAGTCGCTGCGGCAGCGAGCGACCGAGCAGGCGCGTGGCTGGTCCGGCTCGTCCGGGTACGGCCGGGACCGACCCACCGATGTGGACGACCAAGAGTCCGATGTGGAGCGGGACCCGTGGCGGATGGCCACCGCTGCGCCGCTCACCGAACCTCCGCGCCGGCTGGCTCTCGCGCCGGGCGGGCAGTGCAACCGCCGAAGCCGATGGCGAAGAAGGCGGTCGCGAAGAAGACCGTGGCGAAGAAGACCGTGGCCCACAAGGTAACGCTGCCTGGGGCGGCGGAGCCCGCCGCGCCGCCGCCCAGGCCCGCCCCGCACCCGTCCGCCTCCGGACACCTCCACTCCGGGCACTTCCACTCGGGGCACGAGTGCCAAGAAGGCAGCACCGAAGAAGACCACCGCCAAGAAGGCGGCACCCAAGAAGGCGCTACCGCGGCCGGAGGAGTTCGAGTGACTTCGCCCAACGAGCCCGCGAGCGGCGAGGAGCGAGCTTGCGAGCCCCGCAGCCGCGAGCAAAAACGGCTCAGTGGCGAGCGCCAGCGAGTCCGCGCGCGAGGCAGGCTCGAACGTGGCATCGGCCGACCTGACGATCGGCGTGGATATCGGCGGCACGAAGGTTCTTGCGGGTGTCGTCGACGAGCACGGGACGGTGCTCGCCCAGGCCCGGCGGGACACGCCGGCCGACGACGTCGGCAAGACGCTGGAGTTCCTCGTCGACGTCATCACCGAGCTGGCGAGCCTGTACCCGGTGGCCGCGGTCGGCATCGGCGCCGCCGGTTGGATCGACGAGACCCGCTCCCGCGTCCTGTTCGCGCCCAACCTCGCCTGGCGCGACGAGCCATTGCGCGAGCGCGTCGCCGATCGGGTGCGGCTGCCGGTGGTGGTTGAGAACGACGCCAACGTAGCCGCGTGGGCCGAGTTCCGTTACGGGTCGGCCGAGGCCGCCTCGAGCTCGATGGCGTTGATAACGGTCGGCACCGGCATCGGCGGTGGGCTCGTGCTCGGTGGCGAGCTCTGGCGCGGGGCGCACGGCATGGCGGCCGAGATGGGCCACGTCCGCGTGGTGCCGGAGGGCCGCCAGTGCGGCTGTGGCCGGCAGGGCTGCCTGGAGCAGTACGCCAGCGGTTCGGCGCTGGTCCGCTACGCCCGTGACCGGGCCCAGGACGACCCAGCGGCCGCCCCACGCCTGCTCGAACTGGCCGGCGGCTCGGTCGAGGCGATCAACGGGCCACTGGTCACCCGGGCCGCCCGCGAGGGCGATCCCGCCTCTCGGGCGGCTTTCGCCGAGATCGGCCACTGGCTCGGCAATGGGTTGGCCGACCTGGTACAGCTGCTCGACGTGGAGATGTTGGTTGTCGGCGGTGGCGTGATCGACGCGGGGGAGCTGTTGCTGGCCCCGGCCCGGGCGGCGTTCGTGGACCAGTTGGCGGCGCGGGGGTCGCTGCCGGTGGCGCCGATCGTCGCGGCCGAGATGGGCAACACGGCAGGCGTGGTGGGGGCCGCCGACCTGGCCCGACGCTGATCGGATCGCCTGCCCCTGGCGGCCAAAAGGAGACCCCCGATGACCGAGCCACCCCTGCTGCGGGTGCTCTCCGTCGATCTCGCCGGCCTGGCGACCGCGGCGCCGCTGGTCACCCTGGTGCGTTCGCTCTCACCCGACGCGGTGGTGCTGCAGCACGGACCGCGCCGGCTGCGCTGGCGGACGCGGGGCGCGACGCTCGCGAACCGGCTCGGGCTCGTCGTCGGCGGCGGCGGCGAGCCGGCCCTGGGCAACCTGGTGCTGGTCAACCTCCGGATCGCGGTGACCGAGGCGTGGTCGGTCCAGTTCCCGCTGGCGCCCGGTCATCGGATGCACGGCGCCGCACTGGTGCGCGGTTCGGTCTCCGGCCGGCGCTTCGTGATGGCGGGCACCGCTATGTCGCGGCGTGCCGAGGCGACGCGAGACGCGGCGATCCTGCACCGGGTACTGTCCGAAGTGGACGAACCAGTGGTCCTCGGAGCGCAGGTCGGATCGGACGATTCCGTGTGGCGCATGCTGGCCCAGGGGCGGTCCGACGCCGGGGCCGGAAGGCGTACGAACGAAACCACCGGAGCGATCTTCGCCTCACCGGATCTTGCCGTGCGCGACTACCGGGAGATCGCGGTGGCGGGGGCGTCACAGCCGTTGATCATGGTGGACCTGGCATTGGGCGCATCCGACGATCATGGACAAATGGTCATCGGTTCGCGAAGTCATTAGGATGCCCAACGGCACCTCGTGGGGAGGATTGAAGAGAACATGAGCTTCGACGTGAGCAACTCGGCGCCGCCACCGGCCTTCCCGGTCGGGGCGGCGGGCGGCGCTCGAGCCGTGGCCGATCGCGCCGAGAACGTGTGCGTCATCGGGGCCGGCGCGGCCGGACTCACCGCGATCAAGAACCTGCGCGAGTATGGCTTCGGTGTCGACTGCTACGAACGCGAGACCGGTGTCGGCGGTGCCTGGAACTGGCGGCACGATCGCAGCCCGGTCTACGCCAGCGCCCACCTGATCTCGTCGAAGCCGTTCACCCAGTTCCCCGACTTCCCGATGCCGGACTCCTGGCCGGACTACCCGCACCACACCCAGGTGCTGGCCTACCTCGAGCGGTACGCGGACCACTTCGGACTGCGCGAGCACATCTGGTTCGGTACCGAGGTCACCCGGGTGGTGCCGGCCGAGGACGGGCGCTGGGACGTCACCATCAGCGGCGCGCGCGGCGGCGGAGCAGACCGTACCCAGCGCTACGCCGCGGTCGTCGTGGCCAACGGGCATAACTGGTCGCCGAAGCTGCCGTCGTATGAGGGCCAGGACGAGTTCGCCGGCGAGATGATCCACGCCTCGGCCTACAAGGACCCGGCCCAGCTGCGCGGCCGACGGGTGCTCGTGGTCGGTGCCGGCAACACCGGCTGCGATATCGCCGTCGATGCGGCTCAGCAGGCGGCCCGGTGCTGGCATTCCAGCCGGCGCGGCTACTGGTACGCGCCGAAGTTCGCGTACGGCCGACCGGCTGACCAGGTGAACGACATCGTCGCATCACTGCGGCTGCCGCTGTGGCTGCGCCAACGCCTGCTCCAGCGGACACTGAAGCGCACGGTCGGCGACCTGACCCGGTTCGGGCTGCCCGAGCCGGACCACAAGCTGCTCGAGACGCACCCGATCGCGAACAGCCAGCTGGTCTACTACCTCGGACACGGGTCGATCACCCCGGTGCCCGACGTGGCCCGGTTCACCCGCGACCGGGTCGAGTTGGTGGACGGCCGGGTGGTCGACCCCGACCTGGTTGTGCTCGCCACCGGCTACCTGCCACGGTTCGAGTTCCTCGCCCCGGAACTGCTCAATGTGGACGCTGAGGGCCGGCCGCGCCTGTTGCTGCAGGCGTTCTCGCCGGCGTTCCCGACGCTGGCGGTGGCGGGTCTGCTGCAGCCCGACTCGGGCATCTTCTCGCTGATGCATTGGCAGTCGGTCGCGATGGCCACCTGGCTTCGGCTGCGTGAGCAGGCTCCCGAGCGCGCCGCCGCGTACTGGCGAAAACACCATCACCAGTTCAGCGAGCGCTACACCAAGGCCAAGGTGAAGCAGTCCACCCGGCACTGGTTCGAGGTCAGTCACGTGGACTACCTGCGGGCGCTGCAGAAGGCCCTTGACGAGATGGAAGGGGCCTCCTCGTGAAGCGCGAGGAGCGAGCGCCAGCGAGCCCCGCAGTCGCGAACGAAGGGCAGGTTACCGCGTGACCACGAAGGTCTTCCGGTGGCGGGAATGGACGTCTCCGGTGGCGCCGGTGTCGCGGGAGGTGCTGACCTCGCAGCCGGCCGGCGATCCGGATCCGAACCGGGCGCCGCTGCTGTTCGTGCCCGGGTACGGCCACGGCGCCTGGGCGTTCGCGGAGAAATGGTTGGAGCACGCCGCCGAACGGGGCCACCCCGCGTACGCGATGAGTCTGCGCGGTCACGGCGACAGCGAGGCCGCGCCGAAGACCACGCTCCGCGCGTACGCCCACGATGTGGTGCAGGTCGCCGCACGGCTGCCCCGACAGGCTGTCCTCATTGGACATGGCGTGGGTGGTCTGGCGGTGGCGCAGGCGCTGACCCGCTACCCGGCCCGGGCCGGCGTGCTTCTCGCCCCGGTCACCGGCGGCTTGCGTACGGCGTGGTCGGCGCTGACGCACAACCTTGCTGGCACATTGCCAGGTGCCTTCGGCTGGCCGGTCCGGCTCAGTCGGCGCCAGCTCTTCGGCCGCGAGCTGTCGGTCGCGCAGGCCCGCGCGTACACCGATCGAATGGGTGACCCGGTCGCACCGCGGGTGGTGTGGCAGTTGCTGCGCCGGCACACGCCGGAGACGCCGGTCGGCGACGCGCGTGTGCTCGTCGTGGGGACCCCGGACGACAAGATTGTGCCGCGGCAGTCGCTGGAGCGGATCGCCCGCCACTATGGCGGCTCGCCGCTGCTGTTCCCCGGCATGGGACACGACCTGATGCTGGACGCGCGATGGCAGGAGCCGATCGACGCCATCCTCGACTGGTTGGAAAAGGACTAGGAGCGCGTCGGGCGAGCGCCAGCGAGCCTGCGCGCGACGCAGTCTTCAACGTGGCATCGACTAGGAGCGCGTCGGGCGAGCGCCAGCGAGCCTGCGCGCGACGCAGTCTTCAATCGTGGCATCGACTAGGAAAGCGCGTCGGGCGAGCTAGACGCGAGCGCCGTTGTCGGGGTCATCCTCGTCGTCGTCGCCCGGACGCAACCGCCACACCAGGGTGCCGAAGCCGCTGACGATCGCGGTGAAGCCGAGGAACATCGCCAGGCTCTCGCCGATGAACGAGAGCAGGTCGGGCCTGAGGAACACCGCCAGGCCACCGACCATGCCGATCACCGCCAGCACTGTTGGCATTGACGGACGGGGCACCGGAGGTGCCACGGGCGGGGTGAAGCTTTCGTCACCGTCGTCGGGCAGATCCGCGCCGAAGGTGTCCAGCCCGTCCAGCAGGGACGGCTCGTCCTCCGGGCGGGAGGTCAGCCGCGGTCCGATCCGGTACGGCGGAGTCAACTCGGGCCGGGCAGTCTCGGGCCGGGAGTCTCAGGCCGGGAGGTCTCGGGCCGGGTCGGCCGGGTCTCGGGCCGGGACTCGGGCCTCTCGGGCCGGGAGGTCTCGGGCCGGGAGGTCTCGGGCCTCGTGGTGTCCGGACGAGTCGTCTCCGGCTTGGCCGTGTCTGGCCCGGATGCCTCTGTACGTGCCCACGGAGAAGCCGGCGCGGTCGCGTCGTACCCCGCGATGATCTCCGCCCAGGCGCGGTCGACGTCATCGTTGGACGGCTCGGACATCCGCCGCACGACCGGTGCCGGTGCGGCGGGTGTCTCGCCGAGCGTCCGTACCGTCCGTACCGATGTCTGGTGTCGCGGTGTCTACTGTCCCGGTGCCGGTGGCCTCCGCTTCGGACCCTTCGGCGTCATCGTCGACTGCTCCGCATCGTCGACCTGCTCCGCGTCGGCTACCAGGCGGCTGAGGAGGTCGCGAGCGGTGGTGACGTGGGCCCGGTCCACAAAGAGGCGGTCGGTCGGGCGGCTTGGCAGCATTGTCGAGCGGGTCACCGGGTGCAGATCGGTCGAGGGGCGCAGGTATGCGGCGATGCCGTCGAGGGCAAGAACGTCGAGCAGGTGTTCGCCGACGCGTGGGTCGACGTCGCCCGCCGCGGCGTACTCTGCCGCCACCAGGCCGTTGTCGCGCCGGCCATGCCGGGCGTCACCCACGCTCACCTGGGCTCCCCTCCGCATCCGAGCGGAAGCCCGCCCACGGATGTGTCAGTCGCAACGGTACCTGTCCCGCGCCCTCGCGGCGCGCTGCGGGCGGCCGACGCGATCATGGAATGCGCCACCTGCTGCTACTCGGGCGCCGCTTTGCGCCGTTGTCCTCGGAGGGACGTCGTTCCGTAGGCTCATCCGTGGATGTTCGGCCGACGTGGTCGGACGGGTCGTGAGGTTTGGTTGCTCTACTGGCTACTCAAGTACGTACTCCTCGGGCCCTGGCTGCGGCTGATCTTCCGGCCGGTGGTGGAGGGGCGCGAGTACCTGCCGCGCACCGGTGCAGCAATCCTCGCCAGCAACCACCTGTCGTTCTCTGACTCGATCTTCATGCCGCTGATGGTCAGGCGGAAGGTGACCTTCGTCGCCAAGCAGGAGTACTTCACCGGGGCCGGGATCAAGGGCTTCCTGATCAAGATGTTCTTCGTGGGCGCCGGGACGATCCCGGTGGACCGGTCCGGTGGGAAGGCGGCCCAAGCGGCCATCGACACTGGCCTGCGCGTGCTCCGCGAAGGGAAGCTGTTCGGCATCTACCCGGAGGGCACCCGGTCCCCGGACGGCCGGCTGCACCGGGGCAAGACCGGCGTCGCCCGGCTAGCGCTGGTCAGCGGTGCGCCCGTGATCCCCGTGGCCATGCTCAACGCTGACGAAATTCAACCGATCGGGAAGATCATTCCGAAGGTACGGCGAGTACGGATCCGGTTCGGCCCGCCGTTGGACTTCTCCCGCTACGCCGGGGTGACCGGCGACCGGTTCATTGAGCGCGCCGTCACCGACGAGATCATGTACGAGCTGATGACCCTGTCCGGGCGGGAGTACGTCGACATCTACGCACAGAAGGTGAAGGCCGCCGCTACGGCCAACGCCGCCGCCGACGTCGCCCCACGCCCCACCGCCGACCTCGCCGCCTAACCCCGCATGCCTCATCACCGAGGCTCCTGCGCGAGTTCTACAGCCCCTAGCGGGGCCGTAGATTACGCCATGATCTCCGATCATGGACGCCAGCCAGCGGCGCGGAGCGCGGCCCGGATCTCCGCGGTCGACCCGCTCCGGTTGCGTCCGCAACACGTGAACCGGGTAGCGGAGCACCACGTAGCCGGCGAGGAGCAGGTCGTTCTGCCGGACGCTGTCGTCCCACATCTGGCCGACGTCAGCATGGTGCGCTCCGTCGATCTCGACGACAGACCTTCCATTCGTCGAAGCAGGCGTCGAGGTAGCGAACGCGCCCGGTGGCGTCGCGGCGGCGAAGTTGCCGTGTGGGTGTGGCAACCGTGCTCGACGGCATATTCCTACCAGGGTGAGCTCACCGAGGCTGTGTGAGCCGGCAGAGCAGTCTCGTACCGTGTCGACGATCAGTAGGCGGCGCCGCACCGTAGGCCTGCGACTGAGAACTGCGGCGATTTCGGGCGCGCTGACGAGGCCGTTGCTGGAAGCTCGCCGCGATGATCAGGCGTGCCTCGTCGTTGGAACGAGCCCATGCTGCCGCATCAACCACGGACCGTCCGGGCGTTGTGGCCGGCGGCTTCACTCCGGATTGTCGGTCGTAGCTTGGTAGGTCAACGGTTCGGTGCACCGTCACTCCGGCGGGCATCGCGACGCGGCGGCCGTGGGCGATGACGATGTGGACTCGGTCCGATCGCAGGACCCTCAGCCCTAGCGACTGGAGTGCGGTAATGCCGCCGAGGTGCGCTGGCTGTCCGTCCACTGTCGAGTCACTGGTGTCGGGCTTGACTGCGAGCACCGCGATCCACCACCGCTGGGTGTCCGTGAGCGTGCCGCCGTACGCAAGGAAGACACCGCGGTGCACCGACCGCCACCGGCCGGAGGCGACCTTGTGCCGGAGTGCCTTCTCCGTCATCAGGCCCAGTGACTGCCATCGGGCGATCACCCCGCACTGGCGATCGAGCAGCGCCTGGAGTGGGTCGTGCTCGCGCTCGACCGCCGACCACGGCCGGTCCTCGACGACATCGTCACGCACAAGCATGAAGTGTGGTCGATCTGCAAGATCGTTAGGAGCATCGACGTTAGCCTGTGGATAACCCAGCTGTGGGCGGTAATCGCGCGACCCGCTCGAATCGCCCGATCGACGTGCGAGACCGTGGCCGTGACCTGGCAGGAGTCGTCGATGTGATACGTCCTCGCCCGCAGATCGCATCAGCGACGGATGTAATCGATCGCGTCGTTGACCGCGAACGGCGAGAGTCACGCGCGATCATCGACGTTGTTCTGCTGCGTCAGCCCGATCCGCCCGGCATGTTCGTCCGTACGAAGCGAAGCCCGTATCCCCCGAACCCGTCCACTTCGGATTCTGATTCGTTACCGCACCGAGGGCCTAGGCCAGGTCTGTGAGACGTTCGATGTAGTCGATCTCGTCGTTGACGGCGGTAAGCATCACTGCGGCATCGCCCACGTTGAACTGCCTTACTAGGCCGAATCGTTCGGCATGTCGCTCTCGGTAAAGGATCATCCGCACTCCTGATGTCTGAAGAAGGCGCATCACCTGGTCAAGGCCGGCGGTCTCCCAGTCGAAGGTGACTTCCTTCGCAATGACGTCGGGCAGATTCATCGCACCATGGCTCAAGAAGAGCTGGAAGCTCTCGATGGTCAAGCGACTTCGGTCGCCGTCGGCACTGAAGTTGCCGGAGAGCGACACGTGTAGCGTGCCGTAGCGGTACCGCTGCCGGTTCGGCTCGCCATGCACTTCGTGAGTCGAATCCGGCGGACCGAGTAGCTCCTCGAGTTGGATAGCGTTGAGGCCGACCACGATCGGGCCGAGCCGTCCGGTTCGGCAAAACCCAACCAGGACATCCATCACAGGCACTATCCCTTCGGGGCGGTTCCAGGCCGCCGACTGTCCGTATGGTGGCTCACGGCGCGGGACGATCTCTGACCAAGCAACATCGTCGTTGCCCTCGAAGCGTCCTCCAGGTCACGCGAGACGCGATCTCATAGATCAGGACGCATTGGCTCCGTCTGGTTGGTCACACGGCATCCTCTCGGCGAAGGATGTAGTCGACTTGATCATCGACCGCGTCCAAGACCACCGTGCTATCACCGACGCTGTATCGTCGCATCAGCCCGATTCCCTCGGCATGATCCTCCTCGACTAGTTCCGTTCGCACGCCAGCGCGACGCAGTCGCTCCAGGACGTCATTCAATCTCGGGGAGGACCAGTCCTCGACGACACCCTTGGCGATGTGTTCCGGCAGGTCGACCGACCGGACCGAAGTGGACCGTGATGGAGTCGACCGTGAGGCGGCTGGCGTCCCCGGCGCTGCTGTAGTCACCACTGAGCCGCAGAGACAGGCTCCCGTATCGGAATCGCTGCTGGTTCGGCTCGCCGTGTATTTCCCGAGTTGAGCTTGGCCGGCCCAGCATTTGCTCCAGCTCGACTGCGTTGAGGCCGACCGTGATCGCGCCGAGGCGGCCAGTTCGGCAAAACTCAACCAGAGCGTCCACGTCGAAATCCTCCCACCAAAGCAACAGCTCGCGTCTCTCTCCGATTGCACGTCAGGCCGATCAATATGGCGGCTCGCGCCGGAGCACAATCTCCGACTCGGCCGCGTGGGTGTTCCCCTCGAACGCAACTTTCAGCCTTCGTCGCACTTGCCGCGTGAGCTTTTCCAGGTCAATCGTCACGCCCTCAACCGAGAAGATCTTGCCGCGACTCAGCCTCTCCTTGCCCGGTTCGACCCGGGAGTCGTAGGCCTTTACGTGGTCGTAGAGGGTCTCGAAGTCGGCGGGATAGGTGACATAGAGGTCCAGGTCGAAGGATCGTAGGTTGGTGTGTGTCGATGCCTTGTGCGGTCCTCGCCGGCCGACGACCATGCTGCCGATGTAGCCGAGGGCCGCCCCCTTGTAGTCTGTGCCGGAGATGATGTCGTCGGCGATGGCCTTCAATCGAGTGAACTCACTTTGCCATGCCTGGGTTCCCTGTGCGATCACCTGGTCGAAGGGCACGTCACTCAAGTGCTCGGCGCAGAAGAGGCGCATCTCCTCCAGTCGATGTTCTGCCTCGTCGACCAATGGGCGCACCATCGCAGTCGCCGTAGCGGTCTCGTCTGGAGTCAGCGGGCGTTCCTTCGAGGTGGACGGAAAGAATGTCTTGTAGATCTGCTTGTTGAACGTGTCGATGGTGTCTTTCAGATAGTCCGCCAGCGGTGATCGCACCGGCCGCCCGGTCGCGAGATCGAGCGGCGGGCGCAGGAACTCCTGCTCGAACGCAAGCCGAACTGCGGGCGGTGCATTGTGGTCCATGTAGTACGCGACGTAGTCGAGTGCGTCGAAGGGTCGCCGGAACTCCTCGCTCAGGGGTAGGAATGACCGTGCATGTGTGCCCGCTAGGCTGGCCAACCAGGAACGGGCGCCGTCGCCAAGAGTGGGCTGGATTTCCAATCGCCTGGCGGCAGTGTCGGAGTCGTCCGGCTGGCCTTGCGGTTCAAGGATCCCCACCCGCTCGGCAACCATACGGAACTCGGTCTCCAGGTGAGACAGGTGCGCCTCAAGCCTCGCTACCGCGGCCGGGTCCGGGCTTGGCTTGCGGCGCTCTGTCGTGAGGTCATGCGACGTCCACGCCCGTTCGGAGGCCAGGACGTCGAGTTGGGTGAGCAGGCCGGGGTTCGACCGTACCGTCGGCATGTCCGGGCCAACCAGCTCAGCGGCGGCGTCGACGACGGCCCTGACCACGACCTGGGGTGCGATCCGCGGCGCTACGGTGATCACGTGTTCGCCGGTCTCGGGATCCATGTGCGCCTGGGTCATTAGACCGGACGCCACCAGTCCGACCTCTACCCGCGCCGTGATGAAGCCTTCGGTTTGGTAGGCCTTGACGAACTCGACGTGCGTACCATCGGCAACCCGTACCCATAGCTTGGGCAGTTGCGCCCGTACCTCGATGACGGCGCGTGCGAGCTCGGCCCGGCTCACATCGGGCAGGCTAGAGCCCCGGCCGTGTGCCTGGTAGTCGGAGCCCGGGATCTCCGCACCGGGCGGAAGGCTCGGATGTCCGGTGGGATCGCCGGCTTCCCAAGGCGTCTGGCTGGTATCGGGGATGAGGTGCAGCCGGTGGCCGTCGGGGTTGATGCCGGCGACGTCGAGTCGGGTGATGCCGTCCTTGGGTCCTTGGGCGTTGTACGGGGGAGTCGTACTGACGATCTCCTGCTGCGGGTCGACGTAGAGCACCCGACCGTCCTCGTTGATGGCTAGCCACGTGTGGCTGCCGCCGCTGCGATACTCGTGCGCCAGTACGGCGACGGATCCCGGTCCGCCGTGCAGGAGTGAGCGTTCGAGTTCCCGGAAGCGCTCGTGGAGCGTCTCCGCCGGAGTGCCGCGATGAAACGACTCGCTGTAGGTGGTGACGAAGGGTGTGCCGAGCGCGTCGCTGATGCGTCGCATGCCGCCGAGCTCGCCGTAGCGCGGCTGGGTCACCTGACCGTCGAGGTAGGCGTCGAACGTGCGCGGTGCGGAGACCCGAGGTCGGCCGTGAAACCAGGTGTCGATGAACGACATGACGCAGTCCACGCAGTTGATGCCGCGGGTGGGGTCGGCGCTCGGGCCGCTGTCGTTGAGCCGGTTGAACCATTCGCCGAAGACACTGGCGAATCGGATCGGGCGGCCGGAAGAGTCGCGGGGAACAAGTCGTTCGAGCAGAGCCTGATCCCAGCGCAGCGGTTGCCGGTGCCCGAACCGTTCGCCATAGCCCCGGCTGTCTTCGACGGGCGGCGGGTGGCCGGTGCCGGTGAGGGCGGAGCGGCCGTCGATATCAATGCCGCCAGCGACGGTCTCGGCGTAGTCCTGGTTCAGTCGTGGGTGCAGTTCCTCCGGGACCGTGATGACGCCGACCGGGTCGCGGCGGGCGTTGGCGGCGCGACCCTCAAGGTCGGTTACCTGGCCCAGCTGGCGGCGGCGGAGCTGGTCGAGGCGGTCGGCCGTGGTTTGGTCGCCGAAATCGAGGGCAATGTGGAGATCTCGGCTGGTCTGCTGGCGGATGTCGTCGAGTTCGATGGCTTGACGGTCGAGGTCTTTCTGCAGGTCGTGACGGCGGTCGTGTTCAGCCCGGTCCCAGTCTGCGACTCGTTGGAGGCGAAGGTATTCGATCTCGTTCTCGCCGTCGTACCGTTCGCGCCGCACCGATGGACCTGGCCTCTGATCGGTGCCCGGTGTTCTCGGCTGAGGGGCGCCGATCGGGGAGACGACCGGGGTTGGCGCGGTCGGCACGGTCGGTACGGACAGGCCGGACGACGCGACGGCGAGCGGGTGCGCGCTGGGGATGGCCGGTGCCATGATGCCCGACTGGTACGGGTTGGGCTGCCCCTGCATGCCCATGCCCGGGGTGCTGAGACCAGTGGGGCTGGCCGGGGCCGGTTGTGCGGGAGTGCTGGACGGACCAGCCGTGGTGCCGGGTCGCCGACGTCCAGACCCGGCGTGGCGGGGTTGGCGGTGGCAAGGCCGGCCAGGTCGGTGACGCCGGAGTGAGGTACCGATGGCGCCGGTACGGATGCCACGCCCTGAGCGGAAACGGCCTCCGTCGGCGCGTGCCTAGTGATGCCACTGTGGACGGAGGTGTCCAGGGTCGGACTGATGGGGCCGGTGCTGCTGTGACTTGTGCCACCACTGTGGACCGACCCATCGCCAATACGCTGGAACGGACCACTGTGGGGTAGCGGTACCGTCCACAGTGCCGCTGCCCCCGCGTAGGTGCCACCGATATGCGTCGTGCCTCCGCCGTGGTCCGAAGCCGATCCCGCTACACCAATATCACCGGCATTCCCCGGGCCGGGTCTGGACAGATCGATGCCGTGGCCGGTGCCCAGCTGTGGCGTGAGGTCGACATCGCCGCCGCCGTCACCTCCGGGCGGGGTGCTCGCCTCGAGTCGGGCGAGGTGGCTCTTGATGTCGCTGCCGATGCCGTTCAGGGTGTCGGTGGTGTGTCCGGTCAGGCCGCTGCGCGCGCCCGAGGTCAACGCGTGGCCGATGTCGCTGACCGAGGGGATGCCCTGGCCGGTGACGAGGCTCGCGCCGGTTTCGGCGATGGCCTCGCCGCCGGCGCCGCGGGCCAGCGACTCGAACGTTCGCCCCAGGCCGCTCTTGGCGTTCGGCCCGAGTCCGGCCACGCCTCCGAACGCGCCACCGGCGGCACCGCCGGCAGCAGACAGTCCCAACGCCGCGACGTCGAAGCCGGCTTCCCGCCGCCCAGCCTCGATCTGGTGTACCTGGGTGCCGTACTCGATGGCCGCCTCCTCGGCGCCCTCGCGCACCGAGTGCTTGACGGTCATTCGACCGAACTGTTTGAGATTGGCCTTGGTGAACGTCTTCGCGGTGCCCTTCACCGCATCCTTGGTCACCGTCTTAAGGGTCCGGGAGAGCATCCGCTCGAGCAGTTCCCTGAAGACCCGCGCAATCGCCCACCGGCCCGCGGCGATCACCGCCGGTCCGGCCGCTGTGGCGGCACCCAGGGTCGCGAAGGCGGCGCCGATCAGGAGAGCCAGTTCGAAGAGCATGAACCCGAGCTCGACGTACATTTCGATCTTGGCGCCCTCGATATCGCAACCGGTCTGGTCGACCAGGTCGCCGATCTCGTTGAAGATCACCGAGAGGTACCGCAGCCCGGCCTGCGGATCCGTGGCGTAGTAGCGCCAGATCTGGTCGATCAGATCACCGAGCTCGGTCTCGGTTCCACCCCAGCCGGCCACAATGGACGGTCCACCACGGACGATCGCGTCGATCGGCACAGCCAGGTCATGCCCGGCGGCGTACCAGTGGTCGGCCTGGTCCCAGACCAGCTTCTCGTTGCCCTCGGGCCACTCGACGCCGACCGCCCACTCCAGCGCCTCGACCAGGAAATCCGGTGCGTCCGACCACCACGCCAATGGATGCGGGATCGGTGACGGGAACGACATGCCCGCCGCCTACTCGACCGACATCGTCCGAGTAGCGGCCTGGTTGGCCGCCCACGCCTCTTCCTGGGCCCGAAGCAGGTTCTCCGAAAAGTCGGCCAGATCCCACACGATTTTCGACCAGGTGACCAGGGTCTGCGACAAGATATCCCGATAGTTCTCCTCGAAGGCCTTGCCGATCGCGTCCTGACCCCATGGCTTCGCGCCGTCGAGCCCCTGTAGCGGCGGTGCGTGCGTCTCGTGCGAGGCGAGCGCGCCCTCAGCCGCGTAGCGGACCGCACCGATGCCCGGCGCCGCCACGGCGATGTCCAAACTGAACACGCCCTCAGCCACCGCAGCCCACCAGTTCTCGACCAGCAGATTCAGCCATCGACAAACCTCCCCGTAGCCGCTTGGCGCTGCGAACACGATACTCAACAACGGCGGCGCGATGGGGGCACCGCCGAGGTGCGCTACGCCATTCGCTCCTCCAGCCGATAGCCGACTACCTCATCCGTACGTCGAAGTAGGTCGTTGTAGTCGCCGGACCGGATGTACGCCGCCGCGCTCGACCCTGCGGGCGACAACTCGGTCATCAGCTCCGCCACCTGATCGGTCGCCTGGGCGGTCGCGGTGCGCACCGTGGCGAGAATCACGCGCTCGAGTTCCTCGTGGTCGAGCTCCCGCATCACCCGCGGCTGCAGCTTCAGCCGTACCAACTGTCCACGGGCGTCCACAGTGGCCTGGACCAGGTCATTGGTCGAGGCCGCCGTCACTTGTAGAGCCTTCATCCGTTGTTGCAACTGCGCCAGACCGTCCCGAACGCGCTCATAGCTGTCCTGGATCTCGGCGAACCGCGCCTTCAGCCCGCGGTTAGCGTCCCGATTGGCGTACTCAGGCATCGAACTATCCCTCCCCCGTCGCTCCCCGCGACCGTGCCCACGGTACGCGATATCCCCGTCGACCGCGGGCCCCACAACGCGGACACGCCCGCTAGGTTGAGCCGGGCAAGCGTATCGAAGGGGGCGCATTGATAACTCGAGGGGACGCCGCGCGGCTGGTCCAGTCCTGGGCCGACGAGGCCGCGCGCAGCGACGGAGGCGAATGGACCGCGTTGCTCGAAGAGTTCGAGCACGGGTACCTGGCGTGGATCAAGCCGCCCGAAGGCGCGGGTACCGGGTTGGGCGAATCGCCACGGCGGGTGATCGACCGCGAGACTGGCGAGATCACCACCTGGGGCTCGGTGCCGGACGAGCTGGTAGCCGATCGGTATCGCCAGCATCGGCGGCGGTTCCCGGCCGGCGCGCCGACGGTGGATCCGGTGGCGACGATCCGAACGCTCGCCGCCCGATCGGTGGCACCCACCACCGCGGCGCACCTGATGCTCGAACATGACCGCCGGCTACGTATCGCCTACGGTGCCAAAGGCGACCAGGAGCTCAACCACCACCCGGTTGTTCGCGAATGGCTCGATGCCTTGCCGCCGGGGCACCTCGGCCGCGGTGCCGAGCGGCACGCAGAGATGATCGTAATTTCGGACGTCCTGCATTCCTACGATGTCGCGACCGGCGAGCCGACCACGCTGGAGCAGGCCCGGCGGTTGTTTCGCCGGATGGTTCAGTTCGACCGGATCCGAGTCCGGCGCGGGCAGGTTCGACCGGTCACCTCCCTGTCCTGCTACAGCTGCATGCAGGCGCTGGTTCACGTCGGCATGTTCCTCCCCGAAGTGTTGGAGTATCGACAGGTGCGGGAAATGGCGATCAGGGCGCTCGATCGACCCGATTTCCCCGAAGCGCTACGCGTGCTCGTGCCGCTGACCTTCTCCACCGAGTACGTCTCCCAGCGGACCGGTGAGGTCATCCGCGATGACGTGCCGCCGAGGCTCGTGACAGCGCCCCCCGCGGTCCAAGAGATCGCTCGGAAGTTCAACAACGCGACCCACGACGGTTCCCGGCCGGGCGAGGTGCACCGCGTCGACCAGCTCTGGATTCGTCCAAGCATGCGTCCGTTGCAGGAGCTCGCCGACGACTTTGGACGCTTGATGTCGGTGACCGCTGTCTCGATCGGCACCGAAAACGACTCCGATGGCCTGGTCGTCGCCGACGAACGGGGCCGGGTCTTCATCGTCGACCAGGCGGGGGAGTGGTTCATCGGCGCCGACATCGACGAGGCCATGGTGGCCCTGTTCTACGGACAGGAGCAACGCCGCATTCGCGACGACGGCACCTGGTAGTCGGCCAGGAATTACAGCGGAGACACGATCCGGTTACGGGCGGCGAACTCGGCCAGCTCATTGCGCACTGCGGCCACCCGGTCCGGATCGGCGGCGGCTTGGGCCGCGGCGAGCGCACGCGAGTCAGTCAAAGACCGCTCTGCGGCAGCGGAGAGTGCCCGGACCGCACCGCCGAGGGCAAGCATCCGGTCGGTGGCGCTGCCAACACAACGGTACCGTTCGGCCGCATCGAGGTAACGCACGGCCGCGGTGGTGAAGTCGCCTTGGGCGGCCGCGATCCTTCCGTCCACCGAGGACATCGCCGCCCGGGACCAGGCGGTGTGGTGGGGTGCGTCGCCGAGTGCATCCCGCAGCAGCAGAGCCGAATCGGCACTGACCCGGTCAGCCGCGTGCGCTGCCGCGGCAACCCACTCGCCGCTGGCGATGGTGCGCATCCGCCGCCAGCCCTCACCCAGCTCCCGCAGCAGCAGCTCGGCCTCGCCCGGCTTGTCCAGCAGCGCGTCGCAGAACGCGCCGTGCGCCAACGCTGTCCACATCGGACGCCAGAACCCGCTGGACCGCGCGGTCTTCAGCGCGGTGGCGGTGTCGTGTTCGGCCCCGGCGCCGTCGCCCCGTAGTGCCCGCAGCCAGCCCCGGGCGCCGCGCACGTGCAGGTCCCGACTACCGAGAGGCGAGGCCAGGAACTCGTCCGCGGCGCGGAAGAAGAGGTCCCAATCGCCGGCGTAGAGCGCCTCGATCGCGGTAGTGGATTCGTCGTCGTCGAGCAAGTCCCGTGCCTGCGCGAGTTCGCCCTCCTCGACCAGGGCAGTGGCAACCATGCTGCGGGCGCGGCGCAGGCTCGGCAGCCGCTGAGTCCGGCAGAACTCCAGCGCATCCTTCAGATCGACCAGTCCGTCCGCCTCACCGGCGAGGTACCGGCACATCCCGATCGTGATGAGAGCGTTGGCCCGCATCTCAACCAGCCCCAGCCGGTCGGCGATCTCCGCCGCGATCTCGGTGGCCCCCAGCGCGGGCACGTGCTCGTAGTTCAGCATGTGCAGCCGACCAAGTTCGGCGTACGCCTGGGCCTTCTCGGGCGTGTCCGGGCAGGCGTCGAAGAGCTCTACCGCCCGGTCCAGACAGCGCAGAGCTTCGGTGCGGTCCAGCCGCAGCCAGGCCGTCTGGCCGAGCAGAGTCCAGGCGCGGGCCGCGCCGTCGTGATCCCTCGCCCGGTAGAGCAGGTTCGCCAGCTCGGTGATGCGCTCCGGCCCGGCTCCACTGAGGAATGTCGTCTCGTCCGAGTTCAGCGCGAGCTCCAACCCGAGCAACTCCACCCCGAGCCGATCCGACTCCGCCGTGGCCTCAGCGGATGCCATCAACGCGGGCGAGCCGCCGACGGTCGCGTATGCCTCCGCGCTGGTCGCGGTGATGATCTCCGTGGCCCAGGCGACGTGTGAGGCGGCGGCGTCGAACGCGTTGAGCATGGCCGCCCGGCGGGCGGCGCGCCGCAGCGCGGCCAGGGCCGGCGCCGCGTACGGCCGCGGGTCGAGGCCGAGCGACATCGCCGTCTGGTACGCCGTGAACCGGTGGTGCGCAACAACCTCGGTGAGCTCGGCGCCCCGGCTGTCGAGACCGGCCTCGAGCCAATCCGCCGTACGGACATGCCTGGCAATCCGCTCGCTCAACGGCAGGCGTTCATAGCAGACATCGGCGACCAGACCGTGCCGGAACCGGTACTCGGGCTCGCCGCCCATCGACGAGTCTGGCTGCTCGCGAACCAGGTCGCGCTGGGCGAGCGTGCGTAGCGCCCGCTCGACCGTGTCCCGGCCGGTGCCGAGAGCGGCCGCCACGGCTCCGGACCAGAACCTCGCGCCGACGACAGCAGCCGCCTGCAGCACCGCGCGTTCCCGGTCGTCGAGCAGGTCGATCCGGTTGGCGATGACGGCGTGCACGCTGTCCGGCGTGGGCAGTACGCCGCTGGGCTCCAGGATCCATTCATCGTCGGCCTGGCGCAGTGTGCCCCGTTCCAACAACATCCGGCCGTACTCCTGCGCGTACAGCGGCATCCCATCGGCCAGCTCGACCAGGGGCTGCAGCAGCTCCGGCGGCAAAGCGGTGCCGCCGAACATGTCCGCGTAGAGGGTCGCGATCGAGTCGTCCCGCAACGGTGTGAGCGACACCGACAACATGCCGGGTACTGCCCCGGCCCAGCTCGGCTCGCGTTCCACCAGCTCGGGCCGGGCCGTGCACACGACCAGGAGCGGCACATCCCGCACCGTGGCCGCGATCAGCTCGACGAAGCGAATCATCCGGTCGTCGGCCCAGTGCAGGTCCTCGAAGACCAGTACGGTCGGCCCGCGCCCGGCCAGCGCGAGCAGGAACCGGCGCCAGGCCGACTCGGCGTCCTCTGTAGACAGTGGCGAACCGGGCAGTCCGACCAGTGGCCGCAGCGCATCGGAGAGCCGGGCCGTCTCGCTGGCCGGCAGCAGATCGCGCAGAGCGGCGTCGAGCCGGTCCCAGGCGGCCTCCGGAGCGTCGGTGGCCAGCACCCCGGCCTGCGCCTTCACGATGTCGGCCAGTGCGGCGTAGGCGACGTTCTCGCCGAACGGCGGGCAGCGTCCGCTGCGCCAGCACACCGGGTCGTCCAGCTGCCGCGCGTGCTGGTACAGCTCCCGGACCAGTCGGCTCTTGCCGATGCCGGCCGGGCCGAGCACAGTCACCAAGCGCGGCTCACGCTGGCTGATCACGTGCTGCAGCGCGGAGGTGAGCAGGCCAGCTCGTGGTCACGGCCGACCAGCGGCAGGTCTCCGGTGTCCTCGTCGAGCTGGGGTGGAATCGGCGCCACCGCCAGCCAGACCTCGGTCGGCGCGGATCGGCCGCGCAGCGTGAGCTGGGGCTGCGCGCCGAAACGGATCTCGGTACGAGCGGCCGCATGCGTGGTGCCGCAGACGAGCACCCCGCCCGCCGGGGCCTCGGACTGCAGGCGGGCCGCGGTGTTGACCACGTCGCCGGCGACGATCGCCTGCCCGCCGTCGTGCGCCGCGGCCACGTCGACGAGCGCCTCACCGGTGGCGATGCCGACCCGGAACGTCCAGCCGCTCGCTCGACCGGGACCGCTTTCGTCGGGTCGGGCAAGCGCGCGCTGCAGGTCGAGCCCGGCGCGGACGCCCGGACCGCGTCCGCCTCGGTGGCCACCGGCGCACCGAACAGCACCATCGCGGCGTCGCCGATGTACTTCTCGACCACCCCGCCGTACTGGCGCACGACCCGGCGCACGGTGGCGAAGAAGTCGGTCTGATGCGCCCGTACGGTCTCCGGGTCGGCCTGTTCGGCAAAGGGTGTCGAGCCGATCGCGTCGACGAACAGCACGCTGACCCGGCGCCGCTCCTCGCGTCGACGTTCGTCTGAGCCGTCGCCGGAGCTGGTCGCCGTCGGTCGCAGCACCTGCCCGCAGCCGGTGCAGTAGGCAAGGTCGGCGGTTGCGGGCCGGCCGCACTGCGAGCAGACCAGCGCCAGGGCGTTGCCGCACCGGCCGCAGAACCGGTCATCCGGACCGGCGGTGCGGCCACACGCGGGGCAGGCCGGGTGAGCGATGGCGGTTCCTCCGGGGGCGGGCGAACGACGCGAACGGGCCTTGCGTCATCGTGGCACGTCCGTACCACCCTTCGGTGGTGCGCTAGTTGCGCTGACCCGGCCGGCCGCTTCGCCAGTCAGGGCCGGTCGGCCATGCCCGCCCGGCGGCGCAGCGCAGGCAGGTCGGTGACGACGATCCGCCGCCCCTCGGTGCGCAGCCAGCCGCGATTGGCGAACGAGCCGATCGCCTGGTTCACGCTCTGCCGTGAGCCGCCGGCCATCTCGGCCAGCTGGCTCTGGTTCAGCTCGATGGTCACCATCGGCGCGGACGAGTCGCCGGCCAGACGGACCAGCGTCTTGGCCACCCGACCGGGCAGATCGAGGAAGACGTGGTCGGCGTTCTGCTCGGTGAGCCGCCGGATCAGGCCGCCCAGCGAGCGCATGACCGCGTCGAGCATCCGCGGGCTGGCGTGCACCAGCTCGATGAAGGCGCCGCGGGACAGGGCCAGCGCGGTGCAGTCCTCGATCGCCTCGGCCGAGACCGACCGGGCCGAGCCGTCCAGCAGCGACACCTCGCCGAGCACGTCGGGCGGGCGGACCACCGAGAGCACGGCACGCTCGCCGGTGGGCGCGGTCCGGAAGACGGCCACCGCGCCGCGGCGCAGGATGATCAGCGACTCGCCGGGGTCGCCCTCGACGAAGAGGAGCTGTCCCTTGCGGTAGGTCCGCGGGACGGCGACGGCCATCACTCGCTGACGGGCCTCCGGCTCGAGCCCGGCGAACATGTCCACGCCCGCCAGCACATCCCCGGTGTCGGTCACCCGAACATCCACGGTGGTCATCCCTCCCGCGCCCATCATGGCTGGCCTGTCGTCTTCTGTACACCGTCCGGATCGAATTAACGACATCCAGTGGTGATCGTGACACGCTATTACGCCGTGCAGCGCAGGCATAGCCGCCACCCCGCGAGCGCGTCGTGCGCCGCGCCGCGGCGTGCGATGGCGCCCGATGCGCGGCCTTTGCGCCGGTCACCTGCTCGGATAGATCCCACGGGCCGAACAAAACGTAGTGCAACTGCGTGATTGTTCGGCTGGCGGGGATCTCAGGCGGCTGGCGGCGCAGATGGGCGAGCACGAGCGGATCGATGTGTCCGGCCACCATGCGCTCCTCGAGGTTCTCGATGCCGGCCCAGTCGGCCAACGCGGCGTCCAGACCGTCCGGGCGCCGACTCGCCCACGTGTCCGAGCGCGGCCAGCCGTGCCCGTACCTCCTCGGCGAGTTCGCCGGAGAGGGCGAGCAGGTCCGCCGGGTCGGCCTTGTCGAAGTAGAGCGCGTGCAGGTCGAGCAGCCGGCCGAGCTCCGGCACCGGGTCGGCGTGGTCGTCCACCCGCAGGTCGGCCACCACGTCGCTGGTCCCGCCGTACCCCTGACCCCGCGCCACCACGAGCAGGGCCGCGCTCTGCCGGCCCCGCCGGTCGCCGCCGGCCCGGTCGCCGGCGAGCAGCGCGACCAGGAGCCGTCGGGCCAGCGGTAGAGCCGGGTCGGTGCCGAGCCAGGCCGTGTGCATCGCTTCGACGACCTCGGGGCCGGTGAGGATGTTGCCCTGGATCGCGTAGCCGTCCCCGGCCACGCCGCCGGCCCAGGCGTGGCACGCCGAACCGGTGTACGTCGCGCCGTCGCCCGTGGTGCCGACCACGCCGAGCTGGCGCTGGTCCCGGCCGTCGTCGGCGGCGGTGAGCCCGGCCACGACTTCGGCCGCGCCGACACCGGTGCCGAGCAGGGTCAGCCCCTGCGGTCGGTAGGCCAGATTCGCGTACGACTGGGTCGCGATCGCTCCGACGTCGGCCTCGGCCGCCGGCACGGCCGCGCCGACCGCGAGGAACTTGCTGGCCACGGCGACGCCGTGAGCCCGTCCGTCGGCGGAACGGGCGACGATCGAGAACGTCATGCCGAGACGCTAGTACCAGTCAACCGGCGCCGCGATCAGCCATGATGGACACAATGGTGTACCGATACTTCTACGACTGCGAATTCATCGAGGACGGGCGCACGATCGACCTGGTCTCGATCGGTGTGGTGGACGAGTACGGCCGCGAGTTCTACGCGATCTCCACCGAGTTCGACGATCGGGCCGCCGTGCCCTGGGTCCGGCGCAACGTGCTCGACCGGCTGCCCTCCCCGGCCGACCCGGCCTGGCGGTCGCGGTCCCGGATCCGGAGGACCTGCAGGAGTTCCTGGTCGAGCCGGTGCGCGACCGGCCGGGGACGCAGCTGGAGCTGTGGGCCTGGTACGCCGCGTACGACCATGTCGCGCTCGCCCAGCTGTGGGGTCCGATGCCGGCGCTGCCCCGGGAGATCCCCCGGTTCACCAAGGACCTGCGCCAGCTGTGGGACGACCGCGGCCGCCCGCCGCTGCCGGACTCGGTCGAACAGCGCCACGACGCCCTTGTCGACGCTCGGCACAACCTCGCCCGGTGGTTCGTGCTCTCGGCCGGGAACGGATCTGGACCCAGCCGAGCCGGCGACCCTCCAGCCCCGGCGTGAACGGACGTTTAGGCTGGCAGAGGTGATTTTCGCGCGATGGCTGACACCGGCTACAGTGCGCGGTGCGGCCCGCCCCGGGCTGGCAACGGTGCCACGGTCTCGACCGCCGACGCGGCGGCCGACGCAACCATGCCGCGGGGCTTTGCGGGGCTGAGACCTGACTGGAGGTCGGCAAGAGCATGCGAATCGGAGTGCTGACCGGAGGCGGCGACTGCCCCGGTCTCAACGCGGTGATCCGGGCGGTCGTCCGCAAGGGCGTCTCGACGTACGGGCACGAGTTCGTCGGCTTCCGGGACGGGTGGCGTGGCCCGCTCGAGGGCAAGACCATGCCGCTCGGCGTCAAGGAGGTCCGCGGCATCCTGCCGCGCGGCGGCACCATCCTCGGCTCGTCCCGGACCAACCCGTTCAAGATTGACGGTGGCGTCGAGCAGATCCAGGCCAACCTGCGCGAGCTCGGCGTCGACGCGCTGGTCGCGATCGGCGGCGAGGACACCCTCGGCGTCGCGACCAAGCTGCACGACCTCGGCGTGCACGTGGTCGGCGTACCGAAGACGATCGACAACGACCTCAGCGCGACCGACTACACGTTCGGCTTCGACACCGCCGTGAACATCGCGATGGAGGCGATCGACCGGCTGCACACGACCGCCGAGTCGCACCACCGCACGCTGGTGGTCGAGGTGATGGGCCGGCACGCCGGCTGGATCGCGCTGCACGCCGGGCTCGCCGGCGGGGCCAACGTGATCCTGCTGCCGGAGCGCGAGTTCGATGTGGACCAGGTCGCCGGCTACGTCGAGAAGCGGTTCCAGCACCAGTACGCGCCGATCGTCGTCGTGGCCGAGGGCGCCAAGCCGCTCGAGGGCCAGATGGTGCTGCACAACCAGGAGCTCGACGCGTTCGGGCACGTGCGGCTCGGCGGCATCGGGCAGTGGCTGGCCGAGCAGCTGGAGGCGAAGACCGGCAAGGAGGCCCGCACCGTGGTGCTCGGGCACATCCAGCGTGGTGGCACGCCGTCCGCGTTCGACCGGGTGCTCGCCACCCGGTTCGGACTGCAGGCCATCGACGCCGTGAACGAGGGTGACTGGGGCAAGATGATGGCGCTGCGCGGCACCGACATCGTCCGGGTGCCGCTGATCGAGGGCACCAAGGAGCTCAAGACGGTGCCGCTGGAGCGCTACACCGAGGCCGAGGTCTTCTTCGGCAGCTGATCCGCGCGTGCCCACCGGTGATATGCGCGGCACCAACGCGCATACTCACCGGTGAGGTCGCTTACGGACGTGCCCTAGAACTGACTTCTAGGGCAGTGACGGCGCCGGAAGTGCCCTAGAACTGACTTCTAGCGACGCGAGGCCGGGGAGGCATGACGTGCACACCATCGCGGTGATCGGGGCCGGGCAGATCGGCGAGACGCTGCTGGCCGGGCTTGCTGCGGTCCGGCTGGCCGGCGGACAGCTTGTCGCGACCGAGCGGCGGCCGGAGCGGGCGGCGGAGCTCGCCGCGAAGTACGGCATCCGGATGCTCGACAACGAGGCGGCGGTGGAGGCGGCCGACGTGCTCGCCATCGCGGTCAAGCCGCAGGACGCGGCCGCCCTGATGGCCGAGCTCGGCCCGCTGGTGCCGGCGGACAAGCTGGTCGTCTCCCTCTGCGCCGGGCTGCCCACCTCCTTCTTCGCCAAGTGGCTGCCCGACGACACCCCGGTGGTCCGGGTGATGACCAACACCCCGGCGCTCGTGGACGAGGCGATGACGGCCATCTCGGCCGGTCCACACGCGACAGACGAGCACCTGGAGCTCGCCGAGGAGATGTTCCGCCCGCTCGGGCGGACCATGCGCCTGCCGGAGTCGCAGCAGGACGCGGTGACCGCGCTGTCCGGCTCCGGGCCGGCGTACTTCTACTTCCTGGTCGAGGCGATGACCGACGCCGGCATCCTGCTCGGGCTGCCCCGCCAGGTCGCGCACGACCTGATCGTGCAGACTGCGATCGGCTCGGCGATCATGCTGCGCGACTCGGGCGAACACCCGGTCAAGCTGCGCGAGGCCGTGACGTCGCCGGCCGGTACCACCATCTCCGCGATCCGGGAGCTGGAGAACCACGGGGTACGGGCCGCGCTGCTCGCCGCGCTCGAGGCGGCCCGCGATCGGGCCCGGGAACTCGCCGCTCAGAACGCCTGATCGCCCGAAACGCCCGACTGCGCAGAACGCTTGACTGCGCAGAACGCCGTGCTCAGGTCGATACTGAGCACATGATCCTCGACGAGGCCCGCGCCCTCGTTGCCGCCCTTCGGCCCCGCATCGACGACTTCATTGGCGTTCGGGCCGACCTGGCCGAGCTGCAGGCCGACCTGGCCAGAGCGGTCACAGCCGGCACGGCGGGTTGGCCGACGCCAAGGCACTGGAGGCGCGGCTCTTCGCCGACGTGGAGCATTTCACCGAGGTCGGAGCCGAGGTGAAGGGCTTCGCCCCGCTGCTGCTGGACCTGCCCGGCGAGCGCGACGGCGTGCCGGTGCTCTGGTGCTGGCTCGAGGGCGACGACGACATCGGCTGGTATCACCGACTCGACACGGGGTTCGCCGGCCGCCGCCGAGTGTGACGTATTCGGCTTGGCGACTCGATCGATACATGCTGTATCGTCGATGGGACCGTGGGACCTGGGGAGGCGCCGCGGTGGCGGGGCGGGGCGCGGCGGTGTGCGGGCGCCGTCGAGCGTCGACCGCACCGCCCTACTGGGCCCTCGCGGACTTCCCCGGCCTAGGAGCCGGTAACCAGCGATCGATGTTGCTCGTTGACGTGTTCGGGGGCTTGGGAATGGATGCAAGTCCAACGGTACGGCGGCGCCGGCTCGGCCTGATACTTCGTGGGCTGCGCGAGCGCGCCGGGCTCACCGGTGACGAGGTGGGCGCGGCCATCGAGCGGTCCGGATCGTGGGTGAGCCGGGTCGAGACCGGGCGGGTTGGACTGCGCGCGCGCGATCTGGTCGACCTGCTTTCGCTGTACAAGGTGGAGGACGCGGCCGTGCGGGCGCAGCTGCAGGCGCTTGCCCGGGAAGGCAAGCGGCGCGGTTGGTGGAGCCGGTACGCCGACACGCTCTCCGGCCCGTACGCGACGTACATCGGATTCGAGGCCGACGCGGCGGTGTTGATGAGCTACGAGGCGACCGTGGTCAATGGCCTGCTGCAGACTGAGGACTACGCGCGGGCCCTGTTCGCGGGTGCGGCCCTGCCCCCGAGCACGGCCGAGGTGGTCGACCGCAAAGTCGAGGTACGGATGGCGCGGCAGGAGCTGCTCACCCAGCCGGACCCGCCGACGCTCCGGGCCATCCTCGACGAGTCGGTGCTGCTGCGCCCGATCGGCGGCGCCGAGGTCCATCTGCGCCAGCTCAAGCATCTGATCGAGCTCAGTGAGCTGCCGAACATCACCATCCAGGTCGTTCCGTTCGAGGTAGGCCCTCACCCCGGGCTGGTCGGCTCGTTTACCGTGATGACGTTTCCGTCGGCAGATGACCCTGATGTCGCCTATATCGAAGCCGCAAGCGGGGACATGCTCGTCGAATCGGAGGACGTTCGCGCTTACCACGATGTATTCGATCATCTGAGGGCCATTGCGCTAAGCCCGGCCGACACCCGTGACAAGATCAGCGGGATGTGTGCCGCTCGGCCCTGAGCAACCGGGAGGGCCGTGTGACGTCACTGGGAAACAGCTGGCGCAAGAGCACCCGAAGCAATGTCAACGGTGCGTGCGTCGAGGTCCGACGGCGTGCGGGCACGGTGCAGGTACGGGACACGAAGGCGCGCCGCGGTCCCGTGCTCACCTTCTCGACGCACGCGTGGCGCAGCTTCGTCGTCGGCATCCACACCGGTGAGTTCGACCCGCCTGAAATCACTCGATGACCGCGTACACAACGATATTGTCCTGATAGGACAGTCGACCCGGGTTGAACTGGCCACCGCAGGTGATGAGGCGCAGTTCAGCATCCGGCGTCGGCCGGTAGACCCGCTCGGTTGGGAACTGGTCCTTGGGGTACTGCTCCACATTGATGACGCGGAATGTCACCCAGACACCGCCCCGAAGCACAGTGATGGTGTCACCGGCGGCCAGCTCGTGCAGCCGGTAGAAGACGGCCGGTCCGCTGACCGAGTCGACATGGCCCGCGATCACGGCGGCTCCCGGTTCGCCCGGGAGTATGCCGCCCGAGTACCACCCGGCCTGTTCGTAGGCTCTCCGGCGCGTTGAGTTGGCCGTTCTCGTCCAGCGTCAGGTCCTCCAGACCGCTGTCCACGCCGATCGCGGGAATCCGCACCCTGGTCGGCGAACCGACGAGAATGGGCCGGGTGCAGTCGCTCAGGATGCACGGCGCCTCTGTGGACGGTGCCACGGCCGCCGGTGGAACCGCGCTGTTTGCTGCGCCTCGGCCGAAACCGAGGGTCAAGGCCCGTACGGCAAACGCGCTCGTAGCCACGACCACCAGGGTCGCGGCGATCCAGACCAGCCGTTCCCAACGCCGGAGCAGCGCAAGCGCGTAGCGCCGACGGTGCTCCGAGAAGTACGTGCGCGGTCGGGGTACTCCGCGCGACGCCGCGAGCCCTGCTGTGTCCCGGTCGAGCCTGCCTCGCCGCGCGGCTCGCTCCGTTTCGCTCGTTGTCCGCGTCACGCCCGCCGGATCGCGAGGAGCTGTCGCATCCGCCGCAGCCGCAGACCGACCAGAACGAATACGGCCACGAGCAGTACGCCGATGACGACCACCATCATCGCCAGCCAGGGCGAGTCGCCGCCCGCGCCGGTGTCGACCGAGCCATCGGGAGCGGTGGCGCCGCCACGCGCATCGGCTCGCAACTGCAGTTTGAGGCCGTTCTGACTGTCGAGCACCAGGAGTGAGTACACGCTGCCGCCGGCGAGTTCAACGCCGAGCGTGGTCGTCGATGCCGAGCCGTTCGGGCGCAGTCGCAGGGTCCACGGACCGGGGTTGACCACCTGGTAGTTGGTGGTGGAGGCGAAGCTGACCGCCTTGGCGACCGGGGTGCCGTCGTTGAGGTCGACGTCCAGGATGGGCGTCGCGACCGATGCCTGGATCACCCGTACCTTCGCCTTGCCGTCCGCCGGTCGGGTCAGGTCGTCGGTGAGCACCTTCAGGCCGAGCCCGCTGAACTTGCCCACGCCGGCGACGGTGAACGCGGCGCCCTCGGTGATCGTCACCTGCGTGGTGAGTACCGGCGGCGAAGTGGCCGGGGCGCCTTCGGTTCGCATCGCCACCGCATAGGTGCCCACTGGCAGGGCCAGGTACTTGGACATGATCCCGTACCCGACGTGCTCGAACACCTGGGTGGCAAAGGAACTGTCGCCGACCTTCGACAGGTAGACGTCCACCTTCGGCGTGTCCGGCGAGAGGTGTGCCAGGCGGACATAGCCGACCGGTTCCTCGGCGTTGACCGGAGTCGTCGTGAACCCGATGACCACGACGCTCACCGCGAGCATGGCTGCGGCAGCGCGAAGGACTCGGCCGATGCGGTTGCCGTTCGAGCGGCGATGGCGGCCAGCGGCGACGTGTTGGCGCGGTAGCGACACGGGGTTCTCCTGACGCGAATGCGAACCGTCGATGCCACCCTGGCGGAGGAACGTGCAACATGCAAGTAGTGCGATCGCACATTCGGATGATCGGCTGATTCTGATATGCCGGTGAAGTCGTCCATCTCACGGTGCGGTACCGGCCGACCACGCGGAATAGCCTCGCGTCACCGCCGTAGGCTGGGTCAGCGGCGGCATTCCGAGACTCGCAGCCGTGCCATTGAGAGCGGAAGGTCAGCGATGCGCCAGGAGTGGCACAAGTTCCGGGACCCCGGGTTTGAGATCGGACGCCCGACCAGCGGCGCGGCCGAGATCGAGGTGTTGGGTCTGGACAATTGGCGCACGCTGCCCCGGGCGCAGACCCCACCATGGCCGGACCAGGCCGCGGTGGATGAGGTCTGCGCCGTCCTGAACACCGTGCCGTCGGTGGTGGCGCCGTACGAGGTCGACGGCCTACGCGCCCGCCTGGCCGAGGTGGCCGACGGGCGGGCCTTCCTGCTGCAGGGCGGCGACTGCGCCGAGACGTTCGCCGACAACACCGAGGCGCACCTGCTCGCGAACTCGCGCACGTTGCTGCAGATGGCAGTCGTGCTGACCTACGGCGCGAGCCTGCCCGTGGTGAAGGTCGCCCGGGTGGCCGGCCAGTACACCAAGCCCCGGTCGCAGGCGCTGGACGCGCTGGGCCTGCCGGCGTACCGCGGCGACCTGATCAACTCGCTGGCCCCCACCGAGGAGGCTCGGGTCGCTGACCCGAGCCGGATGATCCGCGCGTACGCCAACTCGTCCTCGGCGATGAACATGCTCCGGGCGTACGTCGGCGGTGGCCTGGCCGACCTGCACGCGGTCCACGACTGGAACCGGGACTTCGTCCGTACCTCCAAGTTCGGCGAACGGTACGAGGCGCTCGCCCGCGAGATCGACCGGGCGCTCGCGTTCATGCAGGCCTGTGGCATGTCCGACGACGAGGCACTGCGCACGGCCACCGTCTACTGCTCACACGAGGCGCTCGCGTTGGAGTACGACCGGGCGTTGACCCGCGTCATGGGCGGTCGCGCGTACGCGCTGTCCGGGCATTTCCTGTGGGTCGGCGAGCGGACCCGCCAGATCGACGGCGCGCACGTCGACTTCGTCTCCCGCATCGCCAACCCGATCGGGGTCAAGCTCGGGCCGAGCACCACCCCGGAGACCGCGATCGAGCTGTGCGAGCGGCTCAATCCGGACAACGTGCCGGGCCGATTGACCCTGGTCTCCCGGATGGGCAACGACAAGGTGCGCGACACACTCCCGCCGATCGTGGAGAAGGTCACCGCCGCCGGCCACCGGGTCGTCTGGCAGTGCGACCCGATGCACGGCAACACGGTCGAGTCCTCCAACGGCTACAAGACCCGCCACTTCGACCGGATCGTCGACGAGGTGCTCGGGTACTTCGAGGTGCACCAGCACCTGGAGACCCACCCGGGTGGCCTGCACGTCGAGCTCACCGGCGAGGACGTCACGGAGTGCCTCGGCGGAGCTCAGGCGATCGAGGAGGCCGACCTCGCCGGCCGGTACGAGACCGCCTGTGACCCGCGCCTGAACACCCAGCAATCGTTGGAGCTGGCCTTCCTCGTCGCGGAGATGATCCGCGGCTAGTCTCAGCCGGACGACCTGGGAGGACCGCATGATCGACCTGCGCAGTGACACGGTGACCCGACCGACCGACGCGATGCGGGCCGCCATGGCCGCCGCCGAGGTCGGCGACGACGTGTACGGCGAGGACCCGACCGTCAACGCGCTGGAGTCCGAAGTCGCGGCTCTCTTCGGGCACGAGGCGGCGCTGTTCATGCCCACCGGGTCGATGGCGAACCAGACCGCGATCCAGACCTTGGTGCCACCCGCCAACGAGCTGCTCTGCGACGGCGACGCGCACGTGGTCACGTACGAGATCGGCGCGGCCGCGGCGCTGGGCGGGGTCTCCACCCGGACCTGGCCGGCGGTGGGCGCCGACATCGATCCCGGACTCGTGGCGGCGATGCTGCGCCCGGACGGCTACTTCGCGGTGCCCACGCGGGCGATCGCGGTCGAGCAGACCCACAACCGGGCCGGCGGAGCGGTCATCCCGCTGGACACGCTCCAGGCGCTGCGGGCGCTCGCCGACGAGGCTGGGGTGGCGCTGCACTGCGATGGGGCCCGAATCTGGCACGCCCACATCGCCGACGGGGTGCCGCTGGCGACCTACGGCGCCCTCTTCGACACGATGTCGGTCTGCCTGTCGAAGGGCTTGGGCGCGCCGGTCGGTTCGCTGATGGTTTCCACCGCCGAGCGGGTCGCCGCTGCGACGGATGATCCGCAAGCGGCTCGGCGGCGGCATGCGCCAGGCGGGGATCCTGGCGGCCGCCGGCCGGTACGCGCTCGCGCACCACCTGCACCGCTTGGCGGACGATCATGACCAGGCCCGCCGCATCGCCGAGGCGCTCGCACCCTTCGGGGTTGTTGACCCGGCCCGGGTACGGACGAACATCGTGCTGCTCGACCTGACTAAGTCCACTCTGGACGGACCCGCGTTCGGCGCGGCGGCACGTGACGCCGGCGTTCTCATCTCGGTGCTGGGCCCAGGTCGCCCGGTTGATCACCCACCTGGACCTCGACGACGCCTCGGTGGACGCGGCGATCGACGCGCTCGCCACGGTGTTGAAGGGCAGACCACCGCGGCGCCGGGAGCGAGCTTCCGGACCGATCAGCCGCCCCCGTGAGCGAGGTGCATCAGCACGGCTTTGACGCGCCGGTGCACCTCGGTCACCTCGGCGAGACCAAGCTTGCTGAAGATGCCGTTGATGTGTTTCTCAACGGCGCGGACCGTCAGAAACAGCGCGGCGGCGATGGCGGCGTTATCCTTGCCCGTGGCCATTTCCGCCAGGACTTCCTGTTCGCGCGGGGTGAGCAGGTCCAGGTGGTTTCGCGTCCGGGTGGCCCGCACGAGCGCGTCCACGACCTTCGGGTCCACCACCGAGCCGCCGCGGGAGACCTCGACGATCGCGCCGATCAGCTGCGCCGGATCCGACATCCTCTCTTTGAGCAGGTACGCCCGCCCCCGCGACCCGGCCTCGAGGAGCGCCAACGCGAACTCCGGGTCGTCGTACTGACTGAGCACCACAACACCCAGGTCGGGATGCGTTCGGCGAAGCTGCGTCGCCGCCCGGACACCCTCGTCGGTGAAGGTCGGCGGCATCCGGATGTCGGTGAGCACGACGTCGGGCGCATGGTCGTCCACCGCCGCGAGCAGCTCATCGAGGTCGCCGCAGACGGCGACCAGTTCGATGCCATCGGCCGATGTGATCAGCCTGGTCAGCCCTTCGCGACCCAGCAGGTTGTCTTCGGCGAGGACCAACCGCACTGCCACACCGACAGCCTAGGCATATGGACGCGGCCGGGGGAGTGGCTGCCTGCCGCGCAGGTGGTGCTACCACCACCGCCGCCGTGACGTTGCGGCGCGACAATTCCCGGATGAAGACCACAACCCGGAAGAGGATGGCGGCGGTGGCCGCCGCACTTGTTGCGGCACTCGCGGCGGGCGGGGGCGCGTTCCTGCTGTCTCTGGGTACCGAGGTGGACCTGGCGTTCGGCCTGGCGACTCTATTCGCCGGCGCAGCCCTTGCCTCGGTCGGGGCTTTGCTACTCGGTCTGCGTCGCAGCAACAGGCTCGGCCCACTCCTGTATGTCGCCGGAACGAGTCTCGTGCTGGAATACGCGTTGCGGGAGTATGCATACGCGGGCCTGCACACGCGACCGGGTAGTCTGCCCGGCCCGGAGGTCGCCGCCTGGGTGGGCATGGCGCTCGATCCACTGTTCTTTCCCGCTCCTATTGCAGTCGTGCTACTGCTGTTCCCGGATGGGCGGCTCCCCTCCCGCCGGTGGAGGCCCTTCGTGGCCGCCGCCTTCTCGGCCGCGGCGGCCAGCGTGGTCCTCCTGTTGCTCCGGCCCGGCCCGCTTCACGACGACTCGTTCGGCCTCGACGTCCCATGGCAGGGCATCCTGCCGGCCGACAGCGCGGACGCGGTCGCGGCTGTTCTGACGAGGTTGGTCGAAGCCTCCCTGGTCATGGTAGTCATCGCGGTCGTCGCGCTGGTCGTGCGATATGTGCGCGCCGACGTGGCGGCCAGGCAGGGACTGAAGCCGCTCGCGTTGGTCGCCGCATTCATCGTGCTCGGTCTGGCGATTCAGGGCGTGCCGGCCCTTGTCGGTGTGGGCCAGGTCGTCCTCGTCGGCGCGGTAGCGGTGGGTCTGCCCGCAGCATTCGCCGTCGGCGCATTGCGTTACCGCGTATGGGATCTCGACCGGGTCATCGTCGTCGCGATCGTCTATGGGGCACTCGCCCTGCTGATTACGGTGGGTTATGTCGCCGTAGTTATCGCGATCGCCGGCCTGGCTGGTCTACCAGCTACGCCGAGCGCGCTGCTGCCGTCCATTGTGGCCACTGCGCTGGTGGCTTTCTTGTTCGCCCCGGCCAAGGACACCGTCGGCCGGGCGGCGCGTCGCGTGGTCTATGGGGTTCGAGCGACGAGGTATGACGCGCTCGCGGCGATGCCCCGTCAGTTGGCCGTAGCACCGGCCGTCGATGAGGTATTGCCACGTATGGCCGAGGCCCTCGCAGCGGGTCTTGGTGTGCCGGCGGCGCGGGCACGGGTCATGCTCGACGACGGCACCGAGCGGATTGCCTGGTCACCACCAGAATCGGTGGAAGCGAGGTCGGACTCATCGTCGTGCCGGTACGCCACCTCGGCAAGCCGGTCGGCGACGTCGCGGTGCAACCTTGGTCCGACCGGCCGCTGCGCGACTCAGATCGCCATTTGCTCACCGACCTCGCGGCGCAGGCAGGTCCCGCATTGAGCGCGGTCGCCTTGACCACCGAGCTGCGCGCGCGCCTGCAGCAGATCATGGAACAGTCCGGACAGCTCCGCGCCAGCCGCCAGCGGATCGCAGCGGCCCATATCGACGAGCGGAGGCGCCTCGAGCGTGACATACACGACGGCGCCCAGCAGCAGCTGGTGGCCATCGCCATGCGACTGCAAGGCATGCAAGCACTGATCCCGCCGAGCCAGTCCGACCTCCGCAACACACTCGCCACATGCCGGGACGAGTTGAGCCGGTCGATTGATGAGCTGCGCGAGCTGGCCCGCGGCATCTACCCGCCCGTGTTGTCGGCCCGTGGTCTGGTGTCAGCGCTGCAGGCCCGGGCAAGGACTTCCGGACCCACGGTACGGGTGGCGGCGTCGTCCGCCGCCGAAGGGCTGCGGCTGGCGCCCGACATCGAAATCAGTGTCTACTTCTGCTGCCTCGAGGCGATGCAGAACGCAGCCAAACATGCGCCCGGTGCCAGCGTCGTGGTGAGTCTGGACATCGTCGACGGAGAGTTAACGTTCGCCGTAGCCGATGATGGGCCGGGTTTCGACGTCGCGACGGCGACGTCATCCGGTAGTTCCGGCTTGCTCGGTATCGCCGACCGGATAGGCGCCATCGGCGGTGCGGTATCGGTGCGGTCGCAACCCGGGGCCGGCACGACAGTCAACGGCTCCGTACCGCTGTGAATGCCAGCATCCCCGTGAACAGTGGTGCTGGCCTTCCCGAACCTGGGTGGCGGCATCATCGTCGGGAAGGTCGCGTTCTACGACGCTAGGTACGTCGCACCGAACAGGTCGGTGCGCGGACCATGGAGTTCACAATGGACAAGTCTGCTCTCCGGCCGTTGGCTGTATGCCAACGTCCTCGGTATCCTCATCGGGTTGCCGCTCTGGGGCTTCGTTGCCGACGGCATCGTCGACCTCGAGGGTCCCCTCAACATCCCGATGCATTTTGCCAGCACGGTTGCCTTCGCCGCCGTGCTGTCACTCCTGCAACGCCGGGCGATCGGCGCAACTCGCACCCCGTACGTGTTCTGGGTCGCTGCCCAGGCTGTGGTGATGTTCCTGGCATTCGGGCTCGGGTTCGACCTCATCGGACCTCCGGCGGACTTCATCGCGGGCATGGTAGGTCTTGGCGCAGTCACCGGGTACCTGCTTCGCCGCGAGGCCAAGTCGGCTGGCTCGGCTCACCCACGCTGGCTGGTGGCAAAGGGGGCCCTCGCCGGACTCGCTTCGGTCGCCGGCATGGTGCCGGTATTCCTTGTCGCGGATCGCATTGACGACGCCCTGGGTGGAGGGCTCCCGCCCTTCCTGGTAATTCTGGCGCTCATCGGCAGCGCTTCCGGGCTCGCCCTCGGCGCTTTGCTGCGTCCGGGCGGGGTGGCCGCACCGGTGCCGGTAAGCCAGCCGTGAGTCGACCCGCGGCGGGTCGCTGACTGGAAGGCCACAGCTCTATCCCCAGAGCTGTGGCCCTCCACGCACGCAAAGATCGGCATCCCCGTCCGCGAGCGGGATGCCGTCACTCGGGCTCCGGGTGCTCAGTGACGTTCTGCAGGTAGAGCGCCTCGCCCAGTTTCTCGATCAGGTCGAGCTGCGTTTCGAGGTAGTCGATGTGGTGCTCCTCGTCGGCGAGGATGTCCTCGAAGAGCCGGGCCGAGGTGACGTCACCGACAGAGCGCATGTACTCGATGCCGCGCCGGAGCCGGTCGATCGCCTCTTCTTCGACCTTCATGTCGCACTGGAACATCTCTTTGACGTTCTCGCCGATCCGCAGTGGGAACAGCTTCTGGTAGTTGGGCAGGCCTTCGAGGAAGAGAATCCGGTCGGTCAGGACGTCCGCGTGGCGCATCTCGTCGATCGACTCGGCCCGGGTGTGCTTGGCGAGCTTGGTCAGGCCCCAGTGCTCCTGCATCTTGGCGTGCAGGAAGTACTGATTGATTGCCGTCAACTCGGCAGTGAGCTGCTCATTGAGAAACTCGATGACTCGTTGGTCACCCTGCATGACGACGGACTCCCTCAGCTGATCGCGAACGGGGTCAGCCTATGCCGTTCTGGGTAGCTACGCGGCCGCAACTGCCAAGGTGTCGGATTCGGTCTCCTCGTCAATGAGGTCGCAGATGCGTTCCAGACAGGTGCCGCATCCGGTGCCCGCGCCGCAGGCGTCGCCGACAGTCTCCTCGGACCGGGCGCCATACCGGATCGCGGTGCGCAGTTCGCACTCCCGAACCCGGGCGCAGATGCAGACGTACATAGGAGACCCTCACTGTGCTTAGCCTTGCCTCAGTAAGGGTTGCCTAAAGATGCTGATCAACACAAGCGTGTGGCCCAAGTCGTGACTCCGGTCACCCGTGGACGCCGTGCCAACCGGTAGCGCCAGCCGGGACGAATGCGGCAACGGTCGGAGTGTCCAGGCCGGCTTTCTATAATGGAAAGCACATTTCAGGGCGTCTCAACGCAAAGGAGAGCGCCGTGACTCAGACGATGCCTATGCGGCTGTATGCCGCGAGCGGGTCCAGTGAGGCCCATGATGCCGCCGAGGCCGGCCGGACGGCGGCAACAGAGGCGATGGATGGCCTGGACGGCCGTACCCCGGCGTTGATCGTGGTCTTTGCGTCGGTGCGCTACGACCTACCTACCTTGATCGGGGCGATCCGGTCCGTGACCGGTCACACCCCTCTGGTCGGTGAGACGAGCGCTGGTCATTTCCGGGGCGGCAGCCTCACCGAGCCCGCGTCCGGGGTCGCGGTCCTGGCGATGACCGCAGGGCCGTACCGGTTCGGCATCGCCGTCGCGGAGAAGCTGTCCGGCGGCGGTGAGGCGGCCGGGATCGAGCTGGCTCGATCGGCCCAAGCCGCGCTCGGGCAGGACCGATCGCCGTACGCAACAATAGTGGTGTTTGTCGATGGCCTGGCTGCCGAGCAGCAGGCGCTCGTCGGCGGGCTCCATCGCGTGACCGGGGCCGCCGTGCCGGTGATCGGCGGGGCGGCCGCGGACGACCGGCATCTGAGCGAGACATTCGTCTTTCACGACGACCGCATCCTCAGCGACGCCGCGGTCGCCGTATGGATCGGTTCGGACCAGCCGATACCGGTGACCGTTGGGCACGGCTGGCACCCGATCGGGCTGCCACTGCTGGTGACGAAAGTCGATGGCCAGATCGTGCACGAGATCGCCGGCCGACCGGCCCTCGACGTGTTCGAGGAGCACATCCGGGAGGAGAACGAGCACGAGCAGGTGCGGCCGGGCGGCTACTACTCGACCCACGCCTTCGGGCTGGTGGAACCGGACGGGACCCACCTCATTCGAGGCGTGTTCCTCGGTGCGGACGGGATGATCCGGACCTTCGCCCCGCTGCCGGTCTACTCGGCCATCCAGATCGTGGCCTGTGATGAGAACGACCTGCTGGCCATGAGCCACGACGTGGCCGAGCGCTCGGTCACCGGCCGGGACGCGTCGGTGCTGCTGGTGTTCAGCTGCGTCGCGCGCCTGGACATTCTGCAGGAGCGCGGCGGTGAGGAGGCGACCCGGTTGCAGGCGGCGGCCGGCGTGGTACCGATCTTCGGGGTGTACACATACGGGGAGTTCGCACGGACGACGAGCGTCGCCGGTTATCACAACGCGACCGTCGCGGCGGTCGCGCTGTGAGAAGGCCGTGAGCCGGTCCACCACCGACGATGTGGCGCGATTGACCGCCCAGCTGCACGAGGCCACGCTGGCCGCGAGCAACGCCTACCGGGATACGGGCCGCATCATCAGGCTGCTCTCCGTTCTCGGCAGCCCGTCGACGCCGGACGCGCTGGTCGGCGAGACGCTCGCCGTCCTTTCCGAGGCATTCAACGCCGACGTCGTGTGCGTGGTCAGCACCGTGGGAGAGCGCTTCCTGGTCACCTCGGCCAGCGGCCTTCCTGAAGACGATCCGTCCTTTATGGATGGATGGGCCCTCGGGACGGCCGCCAAGGAGGCGGTCAGCACCGGGCAACCGGTCGCCGGTGCCATCGAAGGCGGGTCCACCGACATTCCGCCTTCGCTGGCCGAACTGGGCCTGCGGTCGGCCGCCTTCATCCCGATGTCGTTCCGGTTCGGCCAGTGCGACGAGATGCTCCTGCTGTACCGCAGTAGCGGCGAGCCGTTCGGCGGCCAGGATCTGCACGTGCTCGCCTCCGTCGCGCAGCGCCTGCGAGATGCTGCGGAGGACCGGGAACGGACCGTCGCGATCGAACGTCTCGCCCAGTCTGGGCACCTGCTGGCCGCCCACGTGGACGCCGACTCGTTGGTGAAGGCTGCCGTCGAGCTGATGCAGCGACTGACCATGTCCGACGATGCGTGGATCGTCGACGTCGTGGACGGCCAGGCCCACCGGCGGGCTCATTACGGCCCGGCCCCGGACACGCCGGACACTCTGGCGGATCGTCCGGTCACCGATCTGAAGGCCTGGCCGGCCGCGACCGAGGGGCGCGTCTGGACCACGACGGAGGCCGACTGGTTCGGCGCGCCGGCCCTCACCGCGCTGTGCGTTCCGGTGCTCCTGGATGCGGACCCGGTCACTCTCCTCTACGCAACCCGCAACGGACCGCGGCCGTACGGGGCCGACGTGATCGAGATCGCCACGATCTTCGCCAGCTACTTCGGCACAGCGTTAGAGAACACCGGGCTCTATCACGAGCTGCGCCGCCAGGCCACCCGTGATCCCCTCACCGGTCTGCCCAACCGGCAGGTCGCTTGGCAGCGCCTCGACCACGTACTGAGCCAGGGACGAGCCCGCCACATTGGGCTGCTCTTCTGCGACCTGGACGGGTTCAAGGCGATCAACGACCGCCTCGGCCATGAGACCGGCGACGAACTGCTCCAGCAGGTCTCCCGGCGGCTACAGAGAGGACTGCGCCCCACGGATCTGCTGGCCCGGTTCGGCGGCGACGAGTTCGTGGTCGTGCTGAGCGAGATCGATAGTCTCGCCGAGGTGACCGAGGTTGGGCGCCGGCTCGGGCAGGCGTTGACGGCGCCGTTCGTACTGGGTGACGAGCGGGTGATCGTGTCGGCGAGCATCGGCGGGGTCGTCGGTACGCGCGGCGAGACCACGGCCAGCGCCATGCTGCGCGACGCCGACGCGGCGATGTACACCTCCAAGTCCCGCGGGCCCGGTCTGGTCGAGGTCTTCGACGATGCGGCGTCGTACCGGTCGCTGGACCGGCTCAGCGTCCGGTCGGAGCTGCTGCGCGCCCTCGACCGACAGCAGTTCGAGGTGGTCTATCAGCCGATCGTCGAGCTGGACAGCGGCCGGCCGGTCGCGTTCGAAGCGCTGCTGCGGTGGAACCATCCCGAGCGGGGTCCGATCTCGCCCAGTATCTTCATCCCGCTCGCCGAAGAGACCGGCGAGATCGTTGCGATCGGCTCCTGGGTGATGGAGCAGGCCTGCCGCCAGCTAGCAGTGTGGCAGCGGTTCCCGGGTTTGCAACGGCTGCACCTCACCGTGAACCTGTCCGCGGCGCAGCTGTGGCAGGCCGACGCGGCCGACGAGATCCTCGCCATGATGCGTCGGGTCGGCGTCGACCCGGCCGACGTGTGGCTCGAGGTGACCGAACGCAGCCATGCCGGCGACGACGTTGTCGGCGTCACCCAGTCCCTGCGGGCGGGTGGTGTCCACTTCGCTCTTGACGACTTCGGAACCTCGTACTCGAATCTCGCCTATCTCAAACAGTTTCCCGCCGATTGCCTGAAGGTCGACGGTTCCTTCATCGCCGGAGTAGCGACCGAAGGCACTGACCGGAGCATCGTGGTGGCCATCATGGCCATCGCGGAGTCGCTCCAGCTCGATGTCGTGGCCGAGGGGATCGAACATGACGACGAGCGGGCCGCGCTGATCGCCCTCGGCTGCCGGCTGGGTCAGGGGTACCTGTTCGCGCCGGGTCTGCCGGTCAAGGACGCCACCCGACTGCTGCTCGAGTCGACTGACCCGGAGCGCAGCGATACGCCGATCGGCACCGCCGGTGGTCGGCCGCCGGGCGGTCTTGGTGCCCCGGCGGCCGGGGTGCGCCCGCTCGCGACGTAGTCCACTCGGTGCGCTTCGCAGCAGCCGAATCTACTGTGGACAGACTCGCGACCACCGTCCAATGTGACATCCGCCGAACGCCGAGGTCGGCTTGCGGGGACTACGCGGGTTTGCGGCGGGATTTCCGCGGCGTGGCTTGCGAGGCCAGGCGGGTGAGGGCGGCGATGTCGGCGGCGTGGCCGGTGTGGCCCGTGCTTGGAGTCTCAACAACCACCGGGACGCCGGCCGTGGCCGGGTGCGCCAGCAGCTCGCCGAAGGCGGTCTCGCCGAGCATGCCGGCGCCGATGGTTTCGTGCCGGTCGCGCAGCGAGCCGCACGCGTCCTTCGAGTCATTCGCGTGCACCAGCGCCAGCCGGCCCGTGCCGACCGTGGCCACAAGCGCGTCGAGGGTTGCCGTCATGCCACCGGCAACGGACACGTTGTGGCCGGCCGCCCACGCGTGGCAGGTGTCGAAACAGACGCCGAGCCAGGGGTGGCCGTCAACGGCGTCGAAGTAGTCGGCGAGGTCTTCGACCCGAGCCGCGAGGCTGCGACCACCACCGGCACTCGGCTCCACCAACAGGCGTGGCCCACCGGCCGCGGCCGCCTCGTCGAGGAGCGGCATGAGCACCCGTCGTACCTGCCGCATGGCGGTCGAGGCGTACCCGTCGCTGACCGCAGAGCCGGCGTGAAAGACCACCCCGCGCGCGCCGAGCGCCGCGCCGCGGCGCAACCCATGGGCGAGCGTCGCCGCCGACTGGTCCACCGTGGCGGGGGTCGGTGAGCCGAGGTTGACCAGGAGCGAGGCATGGATGTACGACGGCACGCCCCGCGCCGCGAGTCCGGCCACGAACGCCTCGTCCTGGCCGGGATCACCGTCGTTGAGTGCCCAGCCGCGAGGGTTGGAGACGAACACCTGCGCCACCCCGGCGCCGGCGGCGTCCACATAGGGCAGTGCTGCCTTCGCCAGGCCACCCGCTGCTGGTACGTGCGCTCCGATCCGTCGTGCTACGGAAACTGGCACGTGATCTGGACCTGCTGGCCGGGCGTGAGCGGAGTATCCGGGGGCGGGTTCTGTTGTTTGACGGTGCCGGCGGCCTTGCCGATCTCGTCTCCTTGTACGTCGACCTGGAGCCCCAAGGCTTGAAGTTGGCTGGCGGCCATCTGGCATGGCTGTGTGCCCACGTTGGGCATCGGTAGCGCCGGGCCCTTGGAGACGACCAGCACGACCTTCTGGTTAGCCGCGCTCGCCAGGCCAGTTCCGCCGGGCGGCGTCATCTCGAGCACGGTGTCCTTGGGCTTCTGCTCTTCCTTTTGTTGGACCTCGATTTGGGTGAATCCGGCCGCGCGCAGCTGGGCTTCGGCGTCGCTGAGCAGTTTGCCGACGACGTCCGGCACGTGCACCGGGAAGGCGGCCCGGACCACGATGATCTTCACGACCGAGCCCGGCTTGAGCTGTGTGCCCGCCGGCGGATCGGTGCCCGCGACGTAATCCTTCGGCAGGGTGTCGGAGTGTCCATCGACCTGCTCCACCACGAACTGCTTGGGCATCCGGGACAGGGCGTAGTCCAGCGACTGCCCGGCAACGTTCGGCACCGGGTAGCGTTCCGGGCCCACCGAGAGGAACAGAGTGACCGCGCCGCCCTTGACGATGCGCCCACCCGGTGCCGGTGATTGCTGCATCACCGTGTCGGCTGGCACCTCCTCGCTGAAGATGCCCGGGCCGTAGTCGACGGTGAAGCCCAACCGAGCCGCCTCGGCCACGGCGTTGTCCTTGGTGAGCTGAAGCAGGGTCGGCGCCTCGGTGTAGCGGCCGAAGCCGAGCCACCAGCCGCCGGCGATGAAGAGCAGCCCGAGCACCACGACGATGACGGTGAGCTGGCGGCGGCCCTCGGCGGTGCTGCGCAGCCTGCGCCCGGCGCGGCCGAGCCAGTCACCGGTGCGTCGCAGCGGCTGTTCGGGCAGGTAAGCGGCGATTCGGCGGCCGGCATCGGCGACTGCGCCGCGCGGCACCGGCTGGACCGCCGGTTCCGGCGCCCGTACCGCTGAAGACCCGACCTCCTGGGGCCAGGGCGCGCTGCGCCGGCAGCCGGGCCCAGGATGGTCGGGCGGCCGGGTCGGAGACCGACGGCACCACGACCGTCGGGTGGGCGAGAGCTCGGGTCGGCCCGGCAAGGGCGCCGACATCTTCGCGCGCGGACTGGATCTCCGAGAGCATGGCCGCGGCGTCCCGCGCCCGGCCGGCCGGGTCGCGCTGGGTGGCTCGAGTCACTACGTCGTCGAGTAGCGACGGCAGGCCCGGGACGAGTTGCGAGGGCGGCGGTACGTCGTTGTCCACGTGCTGCCATGCGACGGTCGCCGGTCGGTCGCCGTCGAACGGAACCCGGCCGGTGAGCATCTCAAACAGCACGATCCCGGCCGAGTAAACGTCCGCACGCGCATCGGCACGGCCATCTGCCACCAGTTCGGGTGCGACGTACTCGGCTGTGGCGAGCAACTGCCCACCGGTGGTACGGCCGATCTCGACCGCGTGCGCCAGACCGAAATCGGCCACCTTGACCACGGCATCGACAAGATCGCCGGACCCGTTGGGCGGCGGCGCGACCAGGATGTTCTCCGGCTTCACGTCGCGGTGCACGAGCCCGGCGCGGTGCGCAACGGCCAGCGCGGCGAGCAGCTGCTCCAGGATCGCCAGCGACTCGGACGGGTCCAGCCGGCGGCGATCGTTGAGCATCTCGCGCAGTGTGCGGCCGCGAACGAACTCCATCACGATGTACGGCGCTCCGTCATGCGTGCCCTGGTCGTACACGGCAACGATGTTCGGGTGCGCCAGCCGCGCGACCGTCTTCGCCTCGTCGGCGAGGCGGTCGAGCACGTCCGCATCCAGGACGTGATCCGGATGGATGATCTTAATTGCGACCGGACGTTCGAGCCGCTCGTCACGAGCCTGGTACACCGTGGCCATGCCACCCCTGGCCAGGCGCCCCATGATGCGGTAGCGCCCAGCCAGAAGCGCACCGCGCAGGGGATCGGCGACCTTGGTGTCCATCGCAGGCAGTCTACTGGCGGAAGGTGCTACCAGCGCGGCCACGACGCGGCGAGGATCAGGGGGCAGATAGGTCAGCCCGGGCACAAAATGCCCAAGTGTGGTGATGATCACGAAAGGTTCGACCCGCGCCCGCTTACGTTGACTGCATGGGAGGTCGTGGTGCGCGTCGCGGTTGGCATGGCACTGTGAGGAGGTGAGCGACATCTCCATCGACCTGCCGGTCGCGCCATCGGGCTGGATTACGCTGCCCGACCTCGCGAGCGGCTGGATGTGCCCGTCACCAAGGTGCACCAGATGATCCGTGAAGGTGCCCTGCTGGCGGTCCGGCGTGAGGGTGTGGTGCGAGTGCCGGCCGAGCTGGTCGCATCTCGCAACGTCCTCAAGCACCTTCCCGGCGTGGTGACCCTGCTTCGCGACGCCGGCTATTCCGATGAAGAGGCATTGAGGTGGCTCTACTCGCCCGACGACACGCTGCCCGGCACGCCAGCGTCGGCGTTGTCCGGGGACGGCGCGACCGAGGTCAAGCGGCGCGCGCAGGCGCTGGGTCTCTGAGCCGCCGGTAGCGGTGCGGCACCTCGTCTACCTCGCCGTGCTGGCGGGCTGTCTGGCCGGCGCGCTGTGGCTCGAGCCGGCGCTCAAGGTCGGCGTGCTTCGCCGCTGGCGGCGTCTCGTGCTGACGCTCGCGCCGGTGGCGGTGGTCTTCGTTGCCTGGGATCTGGCCGCGATCGCGGCCGGGCATTGGTCCTATGACGACAGTCAGCTTGTGGGTGTATGGCTGCCCGGTCGGCTTCCGCTGGAGGAGCTGCTGTTCTTTCTCGTTGTTCCGCTGTGTTCGGTGCTGGCCTTCGAAGCGGTGCGGACCGTGCTCAGTCGTCGGCGGCCGGAATGACCTACACCGCCGCCGTGGCGCTCGGCATCATCGCCGCGCTCGGACTGGACCTGGCGGTGCTGCGGACCAGACTCGTACTCGGCCGTGTCTTTTGGCTGAGTTACGTGATCATTCTCGGCTTCCAACTGGTGGTGAACGGGGTGTTGACGAGCCGCGGTGTGGTCCGCTATGACCCGGCTGCGATCCTTGGCCTGCACCTCGCCTACGCCCCGGTCGAAGACTTCGCGTTCGGCTTCGCACTCGTACTCACGTCGCTGGCCAGCTGGGTCTGGTGGGAGCGTCGGAGCAGCGAGGGCGTATCTGGGCCGGGTACCGGCGCGCAAGCGCCTTAGCCGGTCCGGCGGGTGGCCGCTTTCGCCAGTGCGGTGAGCATGGGGCCAGCACCGTCGGCGAGGTTGACCCGACCGACCGCCGCGAGCGACGCCTTGGTCAGGCGGACGATGCGCCGCTCCGTGCGGGCCAGTGCTCCGGTGCCCACGATGATCTCGCGCAGCCGGGCCACGCCGGCCTCATCAAGTCCAGGGTCGCCTAGGCCGGCTCGCAGCCGGGCCACGGTTTCGTCGTCGGCCGCGGCGAAGGCCGCCGCCACGAGGTAGGTCCGCTTTCCCTCGCGAAGGTCGTCGCCGGCCGGCTTGCCGGTCTGGGCGGGGTCGCCGAACACGCCGAGAATGTCGTCGCGAAGCTGGAACGCCTCGCCGAGCGGCAGCCCGTACGCCGAGTACGCCGCTTCGATCTCAGGACCGGCGTCGGCCATGGCCGCGCCGAGCAACAGGGGCCGCTCGACCGTGTACTTCGCCGACTTGTACCGGGCCACAGTGGAGGCACGTCGTATCGAGCTGTCCGAGGTCGCCTGCGCGTGTACATCGAGATACTGGCCGGCGATGACCTCGGTGCGCATGAGGTCGAAAACCGGACGTGCACGCAGCAGCGCCGGCACCGCCAACCCCGACCGGCGCAGGAGCTCATCGGACCACGTCAGGCAGAGATCACCGAGCAGGATCGCCGCGCCCGCGCCGAACGCCTGCGCGTCGCCGTCCCAACCCTGGCCGATGTGCATCCGCTGGAACCGGCGGTGCACCGCCGGCTCGCCGCGCCGTGTGTCGGAGGCATCCATGACGTCGTCGTGAATGAGTGCGCTGGCTTGTACGAACTCGAGGGCCGCCACGGCGGCCGTAATCTCCTCTGAGTCCTCGCCGCCAGCTCCGCGGAAGCCCCAGTAAGCAAAGGCCGGGCGTAGCCGCTTGCCCCCGCCGAGCACAAAACTTTCGATCGTGTCGACGACATCCGCGAGAGCCGGGTCGATGCCGGTGAGGAGGGCGCGCTGCTCGCCAAGGAAGCGAGCCAACGCCTTCTCGACCCGCTCACGCAGGCCATCCGTGTCCACCGGGCTCACGCATCAGACGTTAGCGGCCAAAGCTCATGAACAAATCAGCCGGTTCGGCGCAATTGCCTGGGTGAATGCGGTTACGACGCACGCATATAGACGCCGGCAGACAGTTCGATCCATTGGGCTGGTCGCCCGCGGTGCCGGGCCCGCCGGGCCGCCCCAGCCGCGCGCTCAAGCTGTGCCAGCGGCACGTCCAGGACGGCCGCCAGCCAGCGCAGCCAGTAGCTGGTCGGGATGCGCTCCTCTCGCTCCCAGCGAGAGACCTCATGCCTGGTGACCGTGACCTGGCCGGATGCCGCGCATAGCCGCTCCGCCAAGCGGAGTTGGCTGATGCCCTGATCTCCGCGCACCCGCGCGAGGAGCGCGCCGATGGTCTCGGCAGTCTGTGCGCCGTCATCCATGCCGCCCCCGCGTGGTCGATCCATCACATGGCCCCTCTGCTGGCCACTCCTACCGGATGGGTCGGACATGTTGACTTGACCTGGAGTACGGGCCGAACGGAGGAGTCGGAGTATGGGTGAGGACCGCCATCCGACCACGGTCACGGATGCGGTGCCAGGTGAGCCGACCGACCGGGTGCGGTCGGAGGTGCTCTGGCGGCTGGCGGCGCGACTCTACCGTGATCATGATCACGGTACTGACGGCGATCGATGCGATAGCTGCCGCCAGCCGTGGCCGTGTTCTGGCCGGCGCCTGGCCGAGCTTGGGCTGATGAAGGCGTCACACTGAGGTGCCAGCTACAGTCGCAGACGTGGCTCTTGGTCTCCCCTCTACCCTCCCCGGCGGCTACCCGCCGATCGGGGACCTTGTGCGCGCTGGACCGACCGTCTCGTTCGAGTTCATGCCGCCCAAGACTGAGGAGGCGAAGCAGCAACTCTGGCTAGCGGTCCGGGAGCTGGAGCGACTACGTCCCTCGTTCGTGTCGATCACGTACGGCGCGGGCGGCTCGACCCGTGACAACACCGTCGACGCGACCGAGCAGATCGCCTCCCACACCACGCTGCTGCCGATGGCGCACCTGACCGCGGTGAGCCATTCGACCGCGGAGCTGCGGCACGTCGTCGGCCGGCTGGCCGCCGCGGGGGTGAACAACATCCTGGCTATCCGGGGTGACCCACCGGGCGATCCAATGGGCGAATGGGTACCCCACCCCGATGGCGTGCTCTATGCGGAGGATCTCGTTCGGCTCATCCGCGAGTCGGGCGATTTCTGCGTCGGTGTGGCGGCGTTCCCGTTCAAGCACCCCCGGTCGCCGGACGTGACCATCGATACCGCCAACTTCATTCGCAAGTGCCGGGCTGGGGCCGACTTCGCGATCACCCAGATGTTCTTCGAGCTGGACGACTATCTGCGGCTACGGGATCGGGTCGTGGCCGCTGGCTGCGATGCGCCGATCCTCGCCGGCGTCATGCCGGTCACCCGGATCAGCACGATCGAACGGTCCGAGCAGCTCTCCGGCGCGCCGTTCCCACGGGCGCTCGCGGAACAGTTCGAGCGGGTCGCGGATGATCCGGCCGCGGTTCGCGCGCTGGGGCTCGAGCAGGCCACGACGATGTGCGCCGGCCTGCTCGCCGAAGGGGTGCCGGGCATCCACTTCATCACCATGAACAAGTCGACCGCTACCCGCGAGGTCTGGCAGAACCTCGCACTGGGGGCCCGGGTCTGAGCGAGCGCGGGGGTCGTGGTCGGCGGCTGAGTTGGGACGAGTACTCGGCGCGATGGGCGTCGCTGCACGGCGGGTTTGATCCACGGCGAGCCTCGCGGTGGGTCCGAGGCTGGCAGCGGCTGGCGTACCGCACGGCCAATGGCCTGGCCGCGTTCGGGGTCGCGCCGGGCGCGGTGACCCTCGCGGGACTGATCTGTTCGCTCGCAGTGCCGGTTGTCGTGCTGCCGCGAGGATGGTGGCTCGTCGGTGGAGCGGTTCTTGTCGTGCTGTCCGCGCTGGCCGACTCCGCCGACGGTGGCGTGGCGATCATCGCCGGCCGGACCAGCCGGCTCGGTTCGTTCTACGACGCGATGGCCGCCCGGGTGAGCGAGGCGGCCTGGTTACTGGCGCTGTACCTGTTGGGCGCACCGGGCGCGCTCGTCGTTGCTTGCGGCGCCATGGCCTGGCTGCATGAGTACGCGCGGGCCCGCGCGGCGCTGTCGGGCATGCCTGGCCTGGGCGCTGTCACAGCGGCCGAGCGTCCGGTCCGGGTGATCATCGTTGCCGTTTCGTTGGCCCTCGGCGGAGCGCTGTGGGACGTCAGCACTCGGCTCGCGCCAGGCATTATCACCGTCGCATTGGCGGTGTGGGTGGTGCTCGGGTTGCTCGGCGGATCTCGCCTTCTCGGGGCGATCCGGCACTCTCTCGCCCAACCCTGAACCTTCGTCTTTCTCCCGGCGGTGGCCGCAGGCTCAGGTGCACCAAATGGGTGGCGCCGGAGGCCGCACGCTGGTTAGTTCTCGGGCATGAGTCGATTCGGTGATCCAGAGTTCTTCGGCGATCGCTACGCGCACGAGTACGACGAGGGTACTGTCCTTGACCCAACGCCGGCCGTCGAGTTTCTGGCCGGTCGCGTCCCGCCCGGCGGACGTGCTTTGGAACTCGCGGTTGGCACGGGCCGCGTCGCGATTCCGCTCGCTGAGCGCGGTATCGCCGTCGAGGGCGTCGAAGGCTCATCGGCCATGGTCGAGCGCATGCGCGCCAAGCCAGGAGGCGGATCGATCCCGACGGTCATCGGTGACATGGCCGACGTCGCAGTCGCCGGTCCGTACGATCTTGTTTACCTCGTCTACAACACGCTCTTCAACTTGCCCACCCAGGCGCGTCAAGTCGACTGCTTCCGCAACGTGGCGAAGGTTCTCCGGCCCGGCGGTCTCTTCGTCATCGAGTGCTTCATCCAGGACGTGACCGAGTTCGACCGTGGCCAGCGAGTCGCGACCCGTGCCCTCACCGAAGACTCGGTGAAGATGGAGTTCCGGCTGCACGATCCCGTCGAGCAGGCAATCACCTACCAGCGGGTGACGTTCGACGCTGCGGGCACCACGCTTCGGCCGCTGCGCCTGCGGTACTGCTGGCCGAGCGAGCTGAATTTGATGGCCCAGCTGGCCGGCATGCGGTTGCGCGAGCGCTACAACGACTGGAACGGCAGCCAATTCACCGCGGCAAGCGCCCAACATGTCTCCGTCTATGCGCGGGTCTGACTCCGTCGCGCGGTTCGGAGGACCGCCGGCTCGGTCGGGCGAGCCTGACCCCTGGCGGTTTGACGGGTCCCATCTATGCTCGCTGCCACACTCCTCATCCTGGCGGGATAGTTCTTGATCGACAAGCTTGAGCAGGCGCGGGACGTGGTCCGTAGGCAGCCACTTCCAAAGGCGCTGCGGCGGCTCGGCGAGGACGAGAATTGGCTGCCGTACTACGACGGAAGGGGCACGAGCTACCTCACCACCGACGTCACAGCCGACGTTCTCGCGCAGAGTCTTCACTACATGATCAAACTGAAGCTCACCGGCATTCGCGACGAGTCCGACGTCCCGCTGGGCGCATCGAAGTACAAGGGCCTCCCGCATCTGCCACCGGGCTTAGCGTGGCCGCGTGGGGGCTACTTCCTCGCCCAGTTCAAACTCGCGGAGCTGCATTCACTCGACCTGTACCGAGCGTTTCCGGCGACGGGCATGTGCTACATCTTCTTCGACCCCGGCGGGGAAGTAGCGGTCATGCACTACGACGGTCCTCTCGACCGGCTGCAAGTCGTCCCGTACCCCGATACGGCGAACAAGTTCAATGGTGCCAAGTACTACCTGGACGGTTTTCGCAGACGCTCGGCTCTGGTCGGGTACCGGCCACGGGGCGCGTTTTACCTCGGTGGTGACGCGTACGACGTGTCGGTGGCGAAGAAGCTGATCCCCAGCGATCTGCGCGATCAGGTGGCGGCCGTCCTTGGTGGACGGATCGCATCCAGGGATGTTGACTGCCGCATCTTCGGCCGACCGATGTACTGGCAGGGCGAGGACGACCGCCTCGATGAGGACGACGCCGTACCGAGGCGAGGCGGCACCTGCTTTTTCAGGACGAGTTCGGCGAAGGTCATGTCCATGTCTGGGCCGATGCTTCGGACGCGCAGCGTGGTGACTATTCCCGATGCTGGATGGACTACTCGGGCACTTAGTGTCGTACCTATCATCGTGGGATGCGTATCGAGCCGTTCGAGGTCGCCGTTTCCGATGCGGTTCTCGACGATCTGCGCGACCGTATCCGACGCACACGCTGGCCCGACCCCGCGCCGGGGGAACCATGGAGTCAAGGGACCGACCTGGCGTACCTTCGGGCACTGCTGGCGTACTGGGCCGACGGCTTCGACTGGCGCGCGCAGGAGCGCAGACTCAACACCTACCAGCATCGTGTGGCCGATGTGGACGGTGTACGCATCCACTTCGTCCACCGCCAGTCCACCGGCCACGGTGTGCCGCTGGTTCTGACCCACGGCTGGCCGAGCACGTTTGTCGAAATGCTTCCCCTGGTCGATCGCCTTGGCGATGAGTTCGACCTGGTCGTCCCGTCGTTGCCCGGCTACGCATTCTCGCAACGTCCGCCACGCACCGGCGTTGACCGGGTGCACGTCGCTCGTCTTTGGCACCAGCTCATGCAGGGTCTCGGGTACGACCGGTACGGGGCGCACGGCGGCGACTTCGGTGCTGGAGTCGCCACCCAGCATGGCGCTGTCGCAACCCGGTCCGCGTGATCGGGATCCACCTCAGCACCGCGGAGATGTGGCCGTACACAGGCACCGGATCGAGGTCGCTGTCCAAAGAGGAGCAGGCGTACGTCGACCACGTCGCCCGCTGGGACGAGACTGAACGTGGCTACAGTGCGGTGCAGTCCACCAGGCCGCAAACCTTGGGGTACGGGCTCAACGATTCACCGGCGGGTCTGGCGGCATGGGTGCTGGACAAGTGGCGGTCCTGGTCGGACAGCGGTGGCGACCTCGACACGCGGTTCGGCCGCGACGCCCTGCTCACCATGTTGACCGTGTGGTGGGCGTCCGGTTCGATCACCTCGTCGATGCGCGACTACTACGACAACCGTTGGCATGGGACGTCGATCGGGGCGGCCGACTTCGTGTCGGTGCCGACTGCGATGGCGGTGTTCGCCAACGAGTTCGTGCCGGAGGGAGAGCCGCCACGGTCCTGGTATGAGCGGCTGTACAACATCCGGCGTTGGACGGTCTTCCCGCGCGGCGGCCACTTCGCCGCGGCCGAGGAGCCGGACCTGTTGGCCGGCGATATCGCGGATTTCTTCGCCGATTTGCAGTAGAAGACGATCGCAGCCCGGGCCGTACCCTCGGTTATCGAATAGCAGATCTGCGCCGCGACGAGTGCCGGCAGCGCCACCCATATTCCCTTGTGGACAGCTTTCACGGGTCCAAGGGCAGATGGCGGCCGAGCACGGCGAAGGGCCGCCCGTCACCAGGGAAGAGGAAGTTGCGCGCCACGTCTGCGTACCCGAACCGCCGGTACAGCCGCCACGCCCGCGACGTGGCCTCGTCTGCCTCCGGCGTCGACAGCAACGTGGTCTTGGCGGTCGCCATGCCGAGCAGCATCCGAAGCTGGATCGCCCCCAGACCGCGCCCCTGCGCAATCGGCAGGACGTGCAGCTCGACCACCTCGAAGCAGTCGGCCAGCCAGTACGCCCGCTCCTCCCGCCGGATCGCGCCGCGCACCTGGTCATGCCACCACTGCCCGGGCTCGGACAGGTATCCGTACCCGAAGCCGACCAGGGCGTCGCTGTCATCCACCGATGCGACGGCGCGAAAGTCTCGCCGGTGGACGTGCGAGCCGAGGTAGCTGCGGCGGGTGGCGAGCAGGTCGGGCGAGTAGCCCATGGCCTCGCCGTACACGATGATGACATCGTCGAGCCGGCGGGTGAGCTGAGCCGGACTCCACGCCACGACCTGGGTCACGCCGCACTCCTCTCCACGCCACCGGATCACGCCCACCCGATCATTACCGACCCTCCGCCGGCGGCCCGTTGAACACCCTCCGGTGGTCCGGGTCGCGGTAGGCGCACTCTACGAGACGGCGGTCGCTGGGCCATAGGTTCACCGTGCCTGCCAGCCGTTTCATGCCACCTCGGCCGACGTACCGCCAGTGATCCGTACCAACTCGTCGAAGGTGGTCGGGAAGACCGCGTGCGGGATGCCGCCGGCAGCCCAGATCACAGGGAACTCGCCGAGGGCGACGTCGACCAGGGTGGGCACGGGCTTGGGATGACCGAGCGGCGCTACTCCACCGATTGGCTGGCCGGTGTGCTCGCGAACGAACTCGGGCGTGGCCCGCTTGATGTTCTCCATGCCCAGTAGTCCGGCCACCTTGGCGGTGTCGACCCGGTGCGCGCCGGAGGTGAGCACCAGCAGTGGACCGCCGTCGGCGTTGAAGATGAGGGAGTTGGCGATCTGACCGACCTCGACCTCAAGCGCTGCCGCGGCTGCGGCCGCAGTGGTCGCTGCGTCGGACAACATGATCACTTGGCCTTCGGCGCCGGCGGCTGCCAGCGCATCCTGGACGGCCTGGACGTTGGGGTGCATGGCCTTCATCCTGCGGGGTACGCCTAGGCGCTCAGGTCGGGGGTACCTCAGCCGGTCCGGTCTCTGGCCGTACGGGCCGAACTCCTAGGCCCGGTCCATTCTCGGTCCTCGTCCCTCGGACCTCGAACTACCCGGGCGGACTCAGCCAAGATGACCCCCGCCACCAGGATGGATCCGCCGATGACCTGCGCTGGGTTGAGGTTCTCGCTGAGGAGCACCCAGGCGAACGCGCTGGCGAGAACGACCTCGGTCATGCCGATGATCCCGACCGAGGTCGGTGGCAGGTGGCGCATCGAGTACGTGATCAGCAGGTACGGGACGATCGTGCCGAAGATGATCAAGTACAGGGCGAGCAGCCACATCGGGATACCCGTCGCTGCTGCGCAGCAGCAGTCCGGCATCGAAGTTCCACCATGGGCGGACCACGGCCCCGGCCACGGCGGAGACACCGAAGGCCCAACAGGTCAATGACAACGGGTCTCGGGTCGCGACCGTTTTCGATCCGAGGACGTAGAACACCGCGAGCAGTACCGCCGACGTCAGGCCGGCCAGGATGCCCAGGCCGTCGAGGCTCAGTTCGCCAGCCCAGATCTGGGTCACGCTGGCCAGGCCGGCCAGACACAGGCCGAGGCCGACCCAAAGCCGGCGACGGACCTGCTGGTGCTCGCCGAAGCGAACCCAGAGGGCGACGAACGCCGGAGCGGTGAACTCGAACAGCAGCCCGATGCCGACCGGCAGTCGGCTGATCGCGACGAAGTAGAGCATCGGCACGAGGAAGAAGCCGACCAGGCCAAAAATGATCAGACGGGGCAGCTCCTGTCGACTGGCCTTGAACGGGCGCGGGCCCTGGGTCACAAGGATGAAGGTCAGCAGGCCGAGGAAGGCCCCGGTGGCGCGGAACGTGGTGAGTTGGGGCGGATCGAACCCACCCTGGATGAGCAGCTTCGACACGGTTCCGTTGAGCGCGAAGGTCGTGGCGGCGGCGACCACCATCGCCACACCGAGCGCTGGGCGGACGGTTGGTCGGGCCAGGACAGTACTGCTCACGTCGTGAGCGTACCGGGTCGATGGACTTTGGCTCCTTACGTATCCGGGCCGGCGGAGCGAGCGCCAAAAGAAATGTCGGTGGGTCGGTTTACTCTGTACCCGTGTTCGAATATAGTTCACGTGTTCGAACGCGTGGGAGAGGTGTTCGCGGCATCGCTCCCAACCGGATCGGACATTCGCGGGTCTGGTTCGGGGAGGTCGGCGTTGTCCGCCACCCACCAACCCCCGGGCGGCGGGCAGCGACCGGACCGTGGTCGGGCGAGGTGTGGGGAAGCGCCCCGCCCGGCCGCACCGGTCACCGCCGGCCACTCGCGAGAGCGCTGCGATCTTCCTCCCGCAGCGGTCCAACCGGGTGGCGCCGGCGACGGCGGCCACCCCTGGGCACCACTGAGACAGCGCGGGCATGCCCGCCACACGGAGGAGTAAGACACGATGACGGCAACGACTCTCACCGCCCTTGACGTGCTCACCGACCGGTCCGCTCCCGCGGCGTCGACTCGTGCGGTGCCGTCGGGGCTGCTTCCGAGCCTGGCCGAGGTGGCCACGATCAGCCCTTCGCGATCGGCGTCCCGGGGGTCCAAGGCAGCGGCCGGGGTGGTCACGGTGCCGGCGCACATGCTTCCGCACCGCAGTCCCGCCGAACTGATCGCCATCGCCCGGCAGGGTTTAGCGGAGGCGGCAAACACTCAGGCCGACGGGTTGCGCTATGCGACAGCGCACCTTGCCGCACTGCGAGCGGCAGCGTCGGTGCTCGCTGCCCGGGCCAGGCCGGAGCCCCGCCGGCGCAACCGGCTGACGAGTGTGTGGGCCCTTATGTCCACAGTGGCCCCTGAGCTGGGAGAGTGGGCAGGGTTCTTCGCGGCCGGCGCGTCCAAGCGAGCCGCCGCGGAGGCTGGCATACCTCGGACCGTCACCGCCCGGGAGGCTGACGATCTCGTCCGGGCGGCGGAGCAGTTCGTCGAAGTGGTGGCGGGCTCACTCGGCCTGGCCTACCAACCTGCCCTCGACGCCTGAGGCCGCAACCGAGCTGATCATCATGACTGCCGCCCTATCTGCTTCATCCCGCCCCCGTGTGGAGCCGGCCGAGTCCACCCCCTCGGCCGGCTCCACCCCCACCCACGCCGTGCTCGCGTGGTCTGGTGTCCAGCGGCCCGAGCCGACGCCCGCGTGGTCTGGACTGAGTGCGGAGGGAGCGAAGCGACCAGAGCACGAGGGAAGGGCACGCATAGGGGCGTCGGGAGAGCGCGAGCCAGTTCAGAAGCCCAGTGGGAAGTCGCGGCTGGCCTTGCTGCGGTCAGCTGGACTGGTCCGGCGGGCCAGCGAGCGCGTCGACGAGGGGATCGAACGGACCCTGCCGGTGGTGGCGGCGCTGCGTCCGCTGCTGCCCGGCGGATGCCTGCGCCGCGGCGGCACGGTCGTGGTCGGTGGTGTGCGGAGCGAGGCCCTGGGCGGCAGTGGGGCGACGTCGCTGCTGTTCGCCCTGCTGGCCGAGGCATCGGCAGTTGGCTCGTGGTGTGCGGTGGTGGGACTGCCCGGGCTCGGCCTGGTAGCCGCGGCCGAGACCGGAGTGGCTGTGGACCGGCTCGCGCTGATTCCCCGGCCGGGCCCGGACTGGGTCGACACGGTGGGCGCTCTCCTGGATGGCATGGACATCGTCGTGATCGCCACGCCCGCCGGGGTTCCGGCGCAGCTGGCGGCCCGGCTCGCGGCCAAAACCCGGCAACGGGGCGCTGTCCTCATCCCCGTGGGTATGTGGCCCGGTGCCGACATCACCTTCGAGGTCGTGGGTGGCTCCTGGCACGGCCTCGGTCAGGGGCTGGGCCGGCTGCGCCGCCGGGAAGTCGAGGTGGTCGCGCATGGCCGGGGAGCCGCGACCCGGGCCCGGCGGGCGCACCTGTGGCTGCCCGGACCACAAGGCATCCCGACTCCGATGGCTCCCACCATCGTCTCCACCACCGTTCGTCGCGCGCGAACCGGATCGCCGGGACCGGTGGTGGAGCTGGTGGCAGAGCTGGCGGAAAGGCGCGCGAGTTGATCCGGAGCCGGAAGGGGGACACGTGCGGACGCTGATGCTGTGGTGTCCCGACTGGCCGGTGACCGCGGCCGGGTTCGTTGACGGCGTGGACACGCACGCTCCGGTGGCGGTGCTGCGGGCGAACCGGGTGCTCGCCTGTTCCCCGGCGGCCCGGGCCGAGGGTGTGCGGCGGGGCCTACGCAAACGGGAGGCTCAGGGACGTTGTCCACAACTGACGGTGGTGGAGCACGACCCGGGCCGGGACGCGCGCGCGTACGAGCCGGTCGTGACCGCGATCGAGGAGCTGGCTCCCGGGGTGGAGGTGATCCGGCCCGGTGCGTGCGCGATCGCCGCCCGGGGGCCGTCCGGTTACTACGGCGGGGAGGAGCAGGCGGCCGAGCGCCTGGTCGAGTACATCGCGCTCGTCTGTGGCGTGGAGGCCCAGGCTGGTGTCGCCGACGGCACCTTCGCGGCCATGCTCGCGGCGAGAAAAGGGCAGATCGTGCCGGCCGGTGCGACGGCAGAGTTTCTGGGACGGATGGATGTGTCCACTCTGGACCGGCCCGACCTGGCCGACCTCCTGCGCCGGCTGGGCATCCGGACGCTGGCCGACTTCGCCGCCCTGCCCGAGGGCGACGTGCTGGCCCGGTTCGGCTTCGACGCGGCCTACGCGCACCGGCTGGCGTCCGGTGTGGACGAACGTCCGCTGGCGGTCCGCACACCACCACCCGACCTGGTGGTGACCGGTGAGTATGACCCACCGCTCGAGCGGGTCGACATGGCCGCCTTCGCCGCCCGGGCGCTCGCCGAGGCGCTGCACGAGCGGCTGGCCGGGCACGGACTGGCCGCGACCCGGCTCGGCATCGAGGCACACACCGCTGCGGGGGAGGAGCTGCACCGGGTGTGGCGCCACGACGGGTTGCTCAACGCCGCCGCCCTGGCCGACCGCACCCGCTGGCAGCTCGACGGCTGGCTCACCGGCAGTGGCCACCGGTTCCGCTCGCCGCTCACGATGGCCGGGCCAGTGCCCTCAATGGACGGTTGCCAGCCCGGCCCACCGCGGGCATCGACCGGCTGCGGCTCATCCCGGACGGCCTGGTCCGGTACGCGGGCATGCAGCCCGGCCTGTGGGGCGAGCTCGGCGTGGCCGACGAGCGGGCGCACCGGGCCATGGTCCGGGTGCAGGGCCTGCTTGGACCGGACTCCGTCTTCACCGCGGTGCTCGGCGGCGGCCGGGGGTACGCGGAGCGGGTCCGCCTGGTCCCCTGGGGTGACGAGCGGATCCCCGACAAGGCGGACCAGCCGTGGCCCGGACGACTGCCCACCCCGGCACCCGCGACCGTGCTGCCCGAGCCGGCCCCGATCGCGGTCCGTACCACCGACGGTGCGCTCCTAGCGGTCGACCCGCGGCTCGCCCTGACCGGCGTGCCGGCGAGCGTCCAGATCGGCCGGGAACCGGCTGTCGCGGTGGCCGGGTGGGCCGGTCCGTGGCCGGTCGAAGAACGGTGGTGGGCGCCCGGGGAGGCGAATCGGCTGGCGCGGCTGCAGCTCGGCCTGACGGACGGTCGGGCGATCCTGGTCGCCTGCCGAGGCGGCGCCTGGCTGCTGGAGGCCGTCTATGACTGAGGCATCTATGACTGAGGCATCTACGACTGACGAACGGAGCTGAGATGGGCTGGAACAACCCCATCGTGCCGTGGTCCACATTGGAGCGGCAGCTCTCCGGCGAGATCGTGCGGGACCCGATCACGGCTGACCACGGCGACGGTGGTGACACCCCGGCGTGGACCCGCAAACGACCCCGCTACGAAGCACCGGACTTCGTCCGCCAGACATCCACAGTGGACTATGCGGAGCTGCACTGCCACTCCAACTTCAGCTTCCTGGACGGCGCGAGCCACCCCGAGGAGCTGGCCGAGGAGGCGGTCCGACTGGGGTTGACCGGGCTGGCCCTGACCGACCACGACGGGTTCTACGGGGTGGTGCGGTTCTCCGAGGCGGCGCAGGAGATGGGCCTGCCCACCGTCTTCGGGGCGGAGCTCTCCCTCGACCTGCCGGCACCACAGAACGGCGAGCCGGATCCGGTCGGGGCGCACCTGCTGGCGCTGGCCCGCGGGCCGGAGGGGTACGCCCGACTGAGCCGGGTCATGGCCGAAGCCCACCTGGCCGGCGAGGAGAAGGGCAAGCCGGTGTATGACCTGGAACAGGTCGCCACCGAACTCAACGGCCACGTGCTGGTGCTCACCGGTTGCCGCAAGGGTCTCGTTCCCAGGGCGCTGCTCAACCACGGGGTCGGCGCGGCCGCGCGGGAGCTGGACCGGCTCACCGCGCTGTTCGGGGCCGAGCACGTGGTGGTGGAGCTCACCGACCATGCCGACCCGTACGACGGAGACCGCAACGACGCTCTCGCCGACCTTGCCGGGCGCGCCGGCCTGCGCCCGGTAGCCACGAACAACGTGCACTACGCGGATCCGTCGGGGCGTCGCCTGGCCACGGCGTTGGCGGCGGTACGTGCGCGCCGGTCACTGGACGAGATCGATGGGTGGCTGCCACCGGCGGCGACCGCGCACCTGCGCGGCGGGGACGAGATGGCGCGCCGGTTCGCGGCCTATCCCGGCGCGGTGACGAATGCGGCCGCGATCGCCGGTGAGCTCGCGTTCAACCTCCGGCTGGTGGCGCCGAAACTGCCCGACTACCCGATCCCGCCGGGCCATACCGAGATGTCCTGGCTGCGAAAGCTCACTTACGAAGGGGCGCGGGAGCGTTACGGCACCCCGGCGGAGTACCCGAAGGCGTACGAGGTCATCGACCGGGAACTCGCCATCATCGAGCGGCTCAACTTCCCGGGGTACTTCCTGGTCGTCTACGACATCGTGAAGTTCTGCCGCGACAACAAAATCTTTTGCCAGGGTCGCGGGTCGGCCGCGAACTCGGCCGTCTGCTACGCGCTGCGGATCACCAATGTGGACGCGGTGCGCTGGGGCATGCTCTTCGAACGGTTCCTTGCCCCGGAGCGGGACGGGCCGCCCGACATCGACGTGGACATCGAATCCGACCGCCGGGAGGAGGCGATCCAGCATGTCTATAAGAAGTACGGTCGGCGGCACACCGCCCAGGTCGCCAACGTCATCTCGTACCGGCCGAAGTCCGCGGTGCGGGACATGGCCAAGGCGTTCGGGTACTCACCCGGCCAGCAGGACGCGTGGAGCAAGCAGATCGACCGCTGGGGCTCGGTGGCGACGTCCGATGTGGAGGATGTACCTGCCAAGGTGATCGCGCTCGCCAACGAGGTGCTCACCTTTCCCCGGCACCTGGGCATCCACTCCGGCGGCATGGTGATCTGCGACCGGCCGATCATCGAGGTGTGCCCGGTGGAGTGGGCCCGGATGGAGAACCGGACCGTGCTGCAGTGGGACAAGGACGATTGCGCCAACGCCGGACTGGTGAAGTTCGACCTGCTCGGACTCGGCATGCTCTCCGCGCTGCGGTACGCGGTGCAGTTCGTGGACCCCGATATGGATATCGGAAAGCTCGACCTGGCCGACCCGGAGGTCTACGACATGCTCTGCCGCGCCGACGCGGTGGGGGTGTTCCAGGTGGAGAGCCGGGCCCAGATGGCGACTCTGCCCCGGCTGCGGCCGCGGGAGTTCTATGACCTGGTGGTCGAGGTGGCGCTGATCCGGCCGGGGCCGATCCAGGGCGGGTCGGTACACCCGTACATCCGCCGCGCCCAGGGCAAGGAGAAGCCGACGCCGCCGCACCCCCTGCTGGAGAAGGCGCTGGAGCGGACAATGGGCGTGCCGCTGTTCCAGGAGCAGCTGATGCAGATGGCGATTGACGTGGCCGGGTTCGACGCTGCCGGCGCCGACGAGCTGCGCCGGGCAATGGGTTCCAAGCGCTCCGCGACCCGGATGGACAAACTGAAGGAGCGGCTGTTCGCCGGGATGGCGGCCAAGGGCGTCACCGGCGAGCTCGCCGAGGACCTGTTCCTCAAGCTGGCCGCGTTCGCCAACTACGGCTTCCCCGAGAGCCACGCGATGAGCTTTGCCTACCTGGTCTTCGCCAGCGCCTGGTTCAAGCGCTACCACCCGGCCGCATTCTGCGCCGCGCTCATCAATGCCCAGCCGATGGGTTTCTACTCCACCCAGTCTCTTGCGGACGACGCCCGCCGGCACGGGGTTGTGGTGCGCCGTCCCGACATCAACGCCAGCGCCGCGATGTGCACCCTGGAACCTCCGATCGTCCCCGGTGGCGCCCGGTCGGGCTCGGGCGTCGCGCCCGAGCAGTGGGGGATCGGAGGCCCAGTGGTACGGCTGGGCCTGTCCGAGGTTCGCACCATCGGAGATGATCTCGCCGAACGGATCGAGCGCGAACGGGACGCCGGGGGGCCATACCGGGACCTGCGCGATCTTGCCCGTCGCGTCGCGGGGACTGGAAAGCCGCTCACGTCGGCCAACCTGGAGGCACTGGCCACCGCGGACGCCTTCGCCGGACTCCCCAGTGGACGGGCAGAACGACCCAACGAAGGGATGAGCCGGCGGGATGCTCTGTGGGCAGCCGGGGCCGCGGCCCAGGAGCGACCCGACCGGCTACCCGGACACGGTGCTGGGGGTTCGGGCCCCGGTCCTGCCCGGGATGGACGCGGTGGAGGCGATGGTGGCCGACGTCTGGTCCACCGGCCTGTCCCCGGACTGCCACCCGGTGGAGTTCGTGCGGGAGTACCTCGACAACGTAGGCGCCATCCCGATCGCCACACTGCCCACATTGGAGGACGGCCAGCGGGTGATCGTCGGCGGAGTGGTCACCCATCGCCAGCGCCCCGCCACCGCGAGCGGCATCACGTTCATCAACCTGGAGGACGAGACGGGAATGCTCAACGTGGTCTGCTCCCCGGGCCTGTGGCTGCGCTTCCGCAGGGTCGCCCGGATGGCCAACGCGATGCTGATCCGCGGAAAACTGGAACTGGTCGAGGGAGTAACGAACCTCGTGGCCGAGCACCTGTCCCCCCTCACCCTCCCCGTCCGCGCCCCCTCCCGCGACTTCCGATAGCTAGGCGCCTTTGGCCGTGCGCACAAAGAGCTAGGAGTACGGCCCCGGGGCCGGCGTCGTCTGGACTGAGGAGTCGAGCGCCCGAGGAACGAGGAAGCGAGCGACGAGGGAAGGCGGCGCCTCCGGTGGCCCCGAGGCCACGCGCGAGCGAAGCGAGCGCCATTATTGCAGGAGTTGGTCGACGGGGGCGTAGTCGTCGGTGAGCACGCGGGCGTCGCCGACGAAGGCGGTCAGCTCCGGTCCATCGAGGACAATTGCTGGCTCGGCAACCGCGGCGATCAAGGGACGCACCTGCGCCAGCGGCAGCGGTTGGTCGGAGGCGAGCACCAGGAAGTTCGAACCTCTACCACGCCCGGCGAGCGCCTCCTCGGGAGCCACCACCGCGACGTGGGCGAAGACCGCCGCGACGGTGGCGAGCTCCGCCCGGATCAGGCGGTTGGGCGGGTAGTCGATGACGTTGAGCGCATACATCCCGCCCGGCACGAGCACCCGCTGGACGTCGGAGAGGAACTCCTTCGTGGTCAGGTGCCACGGCACTGCGAGGTGCCCGAAGGCGTCCCCGATCACCAGGTCGAAATCCTGGTCCGGCTGGCGTGCCAGGGACATCCGGGCATCGTCGACGACGATGTCGAGGTCGGGTCCGGGTGTCACACCGAGCTCGGCCCGATCCAGGGCGACGAGTTCGCCGTCGAGTTCCAGCACCCGGTTGAACGACGCAGGACGGGTGGCCGCCACATAGCGCGGCATCGTGAAGCCGCCCCCGCCGATATGCAAGACCCTGACGGGTGAACCACCCGTGACGAAGGAGTCAACCACCGCACCCAGCCACTGGGCGTATGCGAATTTGAGGTAGCGCGGGTCGGCCAGGTCCACGTACGAGTGACGGGCGGAGTTCAGGCGCAGCAGGCGCCCGCTTGGTCTGTCCGGATCCACCTCGACCCGGGCGCAGTGGTAGGCGGTTTCGATGTCGCACGGGTTGGGGGCGGCTACAGTGAGGCTGGCCCCTGCCAACAGCACCAGCATCGAGCGCCGTCATCGATCCACGATCACCGTGGAATGTGGACGGATCCCGCCGGCGCAGGTACAGGTACAGCCACACGCCCACCGTGGCCAGTACCCCTGCGAGTCCGAGCACAATGACGCTGCTGGGCAGCGCCGCAACGAGCACGAAACCCGTGACGAGCGTGGCGGAGATGCCACCCAGCGTTCCGATGCCGGACAGCTTGCCGACCACCCGGCCGGTGTGGCCGACGTCAGACAGCTGAAGTTTCACCACCATTGGCGAGATCGCCGACAGCAGCGCGGCTGGGATGAACACCGCGAGCATGGCCAGGAGAAGGATGCCAACGGCACCGGTGCCCCGCAGCAGCTCGCCGGACCAGCGTACGGCCGGCAGCACCAACGCCGTTGCGACGGCCCCGAGCACGAATGCGCCGGGCAGCATCCGGCGCGGGTCAGCCCGGTCGGCGAGCCAGCCACCGGTCCAGGCGCCGTACGCGATGGCGCCCAGCGCGATCCCGATGACCGCACTGCTCGTCTGCAGCGTTACGCCAAGGTACGGACCAACCAGCCGGAGGCCGACCACCTCGAGCACCAGGACCGCACCCGCGGACAGAAAGACCGCCGTTGCGGCCACCCGATCGGGGAGTCGTCGGCGAAGGATCGGCGGCGCGACCCCTGAGTCGGGTAAAGCGTTATCCATCAAGCAGAGGCTAGTGGATGACCGGCCGAGCTCCGCGAGGCCAGCGGATCCAGTCCGCCAAGGATCCGACAGTTGCGGACAGGCCCGGGCATCCATGGTCATGCTAGTTTGCACGCGACCTAGGATTGAATGAACACCGTCGGCAACAATCGACACATTGATTCAATCGCATGTATTGTCATCTTCTCATTGGTGTGGAAGGCATTGCTGTGTCAGAACGCTTGCATCCAGCTCCCGCTGATCCGGGTCGGGACGACCCGGCCTGGGTGGCCGGGCTGAGCAGGCCTCGAAGTCGTAGTACCGCGACCCACCTCGGGCTCACCGCGAGCTTCCGCCGGGAGGCATTCGCGGCCAACGCGAATGCGGCGGCCACCGCGCAGGCGCACAAGCGCTCGTACCTGCGACGAGTGGCCATCGTGGACGTGGTTGTCATCACCGTGGCGGTCGTGGTCGGCTACCTCGCCCGGTTCCAGGGCGGCGGCCCCGGCACCGACGTGCCGTACGTGCTGGTCGGAGTCGGCTTGGCGTGCCTTGTGGGCGCTCGTGCTTCGGTGGAACCGGTGTTACGACGACCGGGCAGTGGGCTACGGGGCGGACGAGTACCGCCGCGTGATCGGCGGCAGCCTCAAGCTTGCCGGCGCGGTGGCGATCGCCGCGTACGTGGCCGATGTGCAGGTTGCGCGCGGTTTTCTCGGCATCGCCTTCGTCATTGGCACGGCTCTGCTGCCGTTCGGTCGTTGGGTCATGCGGCGCTCGCTGCACCGTGAGCGGCACCGCGACCGTGGCTGGTCTCGGCGGGTGCTCGTCGTCGGCGACGCCTCGCACGTACTCGAGCTGTCGCACCAGTTGCGGCGAGAGTGGTACGCCGGGTACCGCGTGGTCGGTGCCTGCATCCCCGACGCGCTCATCGCCCCCGAGCCCCAACACCTCGACGGCGTGCCCGTGGTGGGTTCGTTCCGCAACATCCTGGAGGCGGCGGCAGCGGTATCCGCTGACACGGTAGCGGTGACGGGCTCAACCGAGCTGACCGGCCGGCGACTGCGCCGACTCGGCTGGCAGATGGAGGGCACCGGCATCGACCTCGTGTTGGCGCCGACATTGACCGATGTGGCCGGTCCGCGAATCCACACCACGCCCATCGCCGGACTGCCGCTCATCCACGTGGAGTCGCCCGAGTTCCGCGGTGCCCGCAAGTGGATGAAGGGTATCTTCGACCGGATCTCGGCCATCGCCGGACTCATCGTTCTGGCGCCGCTGTTCCTGCTCATCGCGGCGGCCATCAAGATTGACAGTCGCGGGCCGGCATTCTTCCGGCAGAAGCGGGTGGGCCTGCGCGGCACCGAGTTCGACGTGTTCAAGTTCCGTTCCATGGTCGTTGAGGCCGAGTCGATGGTGACCGGGCTCGCGGTGCACAACGAGAGCGACGGCCTGCTGTTCAAGATGCGCAGCGACCCCCGCGTGACCCGGACGGGCAGGCTGCTGCGCCGGTGGTCGCTGGACGAGCTGCCTCAGTTGATCAATGTGGTCAAGGGCGAGATGAGCCTGGTCGGCCCGCGGCCGCCGCTGCCGACCGAGGTGGCCTGGTACGACCAGGACGTGGCCCGGCGCCTGTTGGTCAAGCCGGGCATGACCGGGCTGTGGCAGGTCAGCGGCCGTTCCGACCTGTCCTGGGAGGAGAGCATCCGGCTCGACCTCTACTACGTAGAGAACTGGTCGCTCGCCACGGATCTGACCATTCTGTGGAAGACGGCCGGGGCGGTGCTCGGCAGTCGAGGCGCGTACTAACACCCGTTCGTTAGGCTGCTGGGCGTGGACCGGATCAACGCCCGCACCGCCGTGGTCTGGCAGGTGCTCCGCCGCGAGATCGACCGGGCCGCCGCGACCCGACCGACGCTCAGCGTGGTCGACGTGGGCGGTGGCACCGGCGGCTTCGCGGTGCCGCTGGCGCGAGCCGGGCACAACGTCACGGTCGTCGACGCGAGTCCGGACGCTCTCGCCGCGCTGAACCGGCGGGCGGCCGAGGCGGGCGTGGCCGGTCGGGTCCGGGCGGTCCAGGGCGACGCGGACGCGTTGGCCGACCTCGTCGAGCCGGGCAGTGCCGACCTCGTGCTGTGCCACAGCGTGCTCGAGGTAGTGGACTCACCGTCCGATGTGGCCGCTGCCCTCGCCAGCACCCTGCGCCCAGGTGGCGCGGCAAGTGTGCTCGTGGCCAACCGGGTAGCGGCGGCTCTCGCCCGCGCGACGAGTGGTCAGCTCGACTTCGCGATGTCTCTGCTCACCGATCCCGAAGGGCGCGCAAGCGTACGGGACACGGTCCGCCGCCGCTTCGGCGTGGAGTCGGCGACCGTGCTGCTGACGAAGGCCGGGCTCACCGTCGATGAGATTCATGGGGTCCGGGTGGTGGCCGACCTGGTACCGGGCGGCATCGCGGAGCGCGAGCACGAGGCGCTCACCGCGTTCGAGCTCGCGGCGGCGGCGCTTAGCCCGTACCGGGACATCGCGACCCTGTTGCATCTGCTGGCACGGCGCGGGTGAACGGAAGCGGGTCTGCGTTCGTCCGACCCCGGTACGGCACGGCCAGCCTCGCCGATGTCCTGCCCAGCGTGCTCAGCACTCTTGAGGTGCCAGGAGCCCAGGACCGGCTCGGCCTCGAGTTCGTGCTGCACGACGTCCGTACGGTCGTAGTCCTGCTGCTGGACGGATTCGGGCACCATCTGCTGCCGCTGGCCCAGCGTTCCGCACCGACCCTTGCCGCGCTGGCCGACGGCGCCCCGGTCCTCACCGCCGGTTTTCCGAGCACCACGCCGACTTCGCTCGTTTCTCTCGGTACCGGTGCCTCGCCCGGTTCGCACGGCGTGGTCGGCTTCTTCCTGCGGGTGCCCGGCTCCGACCGGGTGCTGAACCACATCCTGTGGCACGACGACCCGGACCCACTGCGGTGGCAGCCATTGCCGACCCAGTTCGACCGGGCGCGCGCGGCCGGTGTGAGCACCTATGTCGTGGCCCGGCCCGAGTTCGATGGCACCGGGCTGACCCGGGCAGCGTTCCGGGGTGGGCACTATGTCGGCGCCTCCGACATCGAGATGCTGGCCGACCAGATTCTCCAGATCGCCCGGCGGGCCACCGGCCGTACCCTGATCTACGGCTACGACTCAGGCGTGGACAAGTGCGGGCACCTGTACGGCGTGGGCTCCACGCCCTGGCATCGAGCAGTGGCCGATGTGGACCATCTCGCCACCATCCTGCTGGAGCGGCTACCCCGGAGCGCCGCACTCGTGATCACTGCGGACCACGGACAGGTGAATGTGCCGGCCGAGCACCGGTTCGACCTCGACGCCGACCCGCGCCTGCGGGCCGGCGTCGCGGTCGTCGCCGGTGAGGCGCGGGTGCGGTATCTGCACACCGAGCCGGGCGCGCAAGAGGATGTGATCGCCGCGTGGCGGGACGTGCTCGGCGACGCAGCAGTCGTGATGGCACGGGAGCAGGCCGTGGCCGAGGGTTGGTTCGGGCCGGTGTCCGAGGAGCACCTGCAGCGCATCGGCGACGTGGTCGCCGCCTGCACCGGCGACTACGTGGTGCTGGCGACGCAGACCGATCCGCCGACGGTGGCCAAGCTGATCGCGTTTCATGGCTCCGCCACCGCCGCGGAAATGACCATTCCTCTGCTCATCGGCAGACGATAATTCTGGCGCTCGCGGTCCGCTCGCGCGTGGCCGGCCCCGTCTGTTGACGCCGCCTTCCCTCCTCGCTCCGCTCCTTCGTCGCTGCGCTCGTCAGTCCAGACGACGCCGGGCCCTGGTCCGGCCGCGAGTTGTCCGACCTGGGCGTTAGTCTGCGGGCGTGGGTGAGCCCGACATTGAGCCACCTGACGACGTTGGGTGCACGATCCTGCACGTCGACATGGACGCGTTCTTCGCGTCGGTTGAGGTCCGTCGCCGGCCGGAGCTGCGCGGCAAGCCGGTTGTGGTCGGAGGTACGGGTCCACGCGGTGTGGTGAGCTCGGCGAGCTATGAGGCTCGGGCGTACGGAGTGCGCAGCGCGATGCCCGGCGGGCAAGCCAGGCGTCTATGCCCTGCGGCCGTGTTCCTGCCGCCCGACATGTCGGCGTACGCGGATGCCTCGCGCGAGGTGATGCAGATCTTCAGCGAGGTGACCCCACTGGTCGAGCCGCTATCGGTGGATGAGGCGTTTCTCGACGTGGCTGGCGCCCAGCGACTGCTCGGTTCTCCGGCGGTGATCGGGCGGCACATCCGGGCGCGGGTCGCCGCCGAGCTCCGGCTCACGTGTTCGGTCGGGGTGGCATCGACCAAGTTCCTGGCCAAGCTCGCCTCGACCCGGGCGAAACCCGACGGGCTGTTGGTGGTACCGGTGGCGAACACCTTGGCCTTCCTACACCCCCTTCCGGTCGAGGCCCTATGGGGTGTCGGCGAACGTAGCGCCGAGACGCTGCGCCGGCTTGGCCTGCGGCTCGTCGGTGACGTGGCGCAGGCACCATTGGGGATGCTGCGCCAAGCGGTCGGCGAGGCTGCCGCGCGGCACCTGCATGAGCTGTCCTGGGCCCGTGACCCGCGCGGGATCAACGTAAGCAGAGCCGAAAAGTCGATCAGCTCGGAGTCGACGTTTGACGAGGACGTTGCCGACGCCGACGTGATCCGCCGTACCCTGCTCAGCCTTGCCAGCACGGTCGGGGTACGCCTGCGCCAGGCCGGACAGCAAGGACGTACCGTGGCCATCAAGGTCCGGTTGGCCGACTTCCGAACCCTCAGCCGGTCCCGCACGCTGCCCGCGCCGACCGACGTTGCGCGCGAGATCTTCGATGTGAGCTGGGCCCTGTACGAGGCCCTGCGGCCGGGCGACCGGATCCGGCTGCTCGGGGTGCGGATGGAAGGGCTAGCGGCGAGTGACGGAGCGGCCCGGCAACTCGAGCTGAGCGACCGGCCGCGCGGCTGGCGGGATGCCGAACGAGCTGCCGATGCGGCCGCGGCCAGGTTCGGCGCGCCCATGGTGCAGCCCGCAAGCCTGCTGCCTCGCAACCGGGGAGGGGGAGACAACGAACCCGACGGGCGACCCACCGCGGACAACGAGCCGCACATTGACGCGTGAGCTGGGGTGCCACGGGCCCTTCCCGACGGGCGACCCACCGCGGACAACGAGCCGCACATTGACGCGTGAGCTGAGGTGCCACGGATGTCTTGCGGCGGGTCTCGAGCTAATGCCGCGTTAGTGGACAATTCGACCGCCGAAGATGGTTCCATTCGGACCGAAGGGCGCGAGGAGTCAGAACGTGACTTCGATCCGCTTTCCGACCCGCTGCGCCCCTCGTAGACTGGGCAAGAGTGCAGCCGATTGGCTGCCGACGGTTTGCCGCCTGCAACGCCGGCGGCGATGGCCGGGGAGGGGCGCCGTGCCGCTGTCCGAACACGAGCAGCGGCTGTTCGAGCAGATCGAGCGGTCGTTGGCCGAGGATACGAAGTTCGCCTCGGCAGTTCGCTCCACCGATCCGCGCTTTCACGCGCGGCGGCGGATTGTGTTGGCCGCGATCGCGGTCCTGCTCGGTCTCGCGGTGCTCATATATGGGGTCGCCAGTGAGCCACTGATCGGCGTGGCCGGCTTCGTGGTCATGCTCGGCGCCGCTGCCTTTGGCATCCAGGCATTCCGTCGTGGCAAACACCCCGATCTGAAGGTCGTCGGTGGCAAGACAGCACGTCGAACCGGTGGCGGAGCCCGCCGGAGTGGACTGATGTCACGGCTCGAGGACCGTTGGAAGCACCGCGGCGAGGGCGACCAGAACGGCTGAGCTGAGGCTCTGGCGTTTCGTTGGCGCGCCTCCAACCGTTTGATCACCGTCCCCGAAACACGGGCGACTCGCCGTTGGACGTGTTCCCGGTGATCTTCGCTCAATATCACTGTGCCCGGTTCGGACCGCCCGGCCTGCGCAAACGGTCCGACAGTGGGCACGGTGATCAAAGGGGAGACAAGAGCCCGTAGCGCGCCGCGACCCGCGACGTGATCATGGCGGCGCGGGGGTCCGCGATGCCACTGCGCAGCGGAGATTCCCGCTAGCCGAACCAACCTTGATTGTCGCTCGTGGATTGTTCGGCCAGCGGGAATCTCTAGTCGCTGGACTTGCGCGAGAGCAGGCGGCGGGGGTTGACGAGCATCAGGGTGTCCCGGATCCGGCCGGCGCGGCGGACCCAGCGGCTGTAGAACGTGTATCCACCGAGCCGCCAGCGCATGAGCACCGACCGCGGGAACAGCCACGCCATGATCCGCTGCCCGCGCGTGGCCCGCTCGGCAAACGCGGCCCGGATGGCCTTGACGGACTCGTCCAGGCTGTCCGATCGCAGCGGGGTCACGGCGTACCGGGCACGTTCCTCGGCACGGGCCAGCACTGCGGTTCTGCTGCGCCCGGTCGGCGCGATCTCCGACAGGGTCTGCAGCCGGGCCGACGTCCCGCGCGGCGTCTCTGATGAATCGATCTCGACGCCGAAGTCGATCATGGTGTCGATCAGCTCCGACCACGCCTCGTGTGCGTCCCGGCGTGCAGCATCGACTGCAGCCGGATCGGTGATGATGTCCGGGTGCCCCGGCGGCGGGCCGGCAAGAACGATCACCTTGCTCGTTCTGGCCAGTCTCCTCCGACGCACGGCTCGCCGCCGCGCTCCCGGTATCAGCAGCAGCACCAGCAGCACGACCACAGCTGCGGCAGCCACGACCAACCAGGGATTGGAGGTCGACCCGACGCCGCCGGATACGGAGTTCTCGCCGGGGTCGAACGGCCGCTCGGACGGCCCGACGCCGGGACCGGGGCTCTGCGATGGTCCCGCCGATGGACCGGTGGTCGGCTCCTCGGTTTGCGGCAGGCTGGCGTCCGGCGCCCAGGCCGTACGGGCCGAGCCCGGCACGGCCGAAGCCGGGGTGGCGTCGAAGGGGACCCAGCCGTAGCCCTGGAAGTACACCTCGGTCCAGGCGTGCAGGTTGAGGTTGGTCAGCGAGTAGACCCCGTCCCGGGCACCGTCGCCGCGGGTGAAGCCGAACGCTACCCGGGCGGGGTAGCCGGCCTCGCGCACGAGCCAGCCCAGCGCGGCGGCGTACTGCACGCAGAACCCGCGCTTGTTGGTCAGGAAGTCCACAATGGCGCTTCCACTTTCGCCTTCGGCGGTGCCGAGCGAGTAGAGGAAGCCGTTCTCCGGCCTGAAGTAGTCGTAGAGCGCCCGCACCCGGTCGTACTGGCCGTTCTTACCCGCGGTCAGATCGTTCACCAAACCGGTCACGTAGGTGTTGCTCGGGTGAGTGATCAGCGCTCGGGTGCCGGCGTCCTGGCCCGTGAGTGGCCTCGCCGAGCGCAGGGCATTGGCCGTGTAGGTCAGCCGAACGAAGTCGAAGTTGTAGCTCTCCCCGTTCACGCTCGGCCGCCGGGAGAAGATCTGGTCGGTGCTGCTGTCCAGGAACCAGTTGCCGTCCAGCCCGGAAACTCCGGTGACTGGTGGGTACACCGGCGCGAGTAGCAGGTCCAGATTGACGACCTCGACTTCGGCCCGGTACCGACCCACGCTCACCCCGCCACCGCCGGGCGGCGCGTATCCCGGCAGCGCGCGGGTGACCTGGGAACCACCGCTGGACGGGAGCACCGAAATGAATCCGGACTCGTTGAGCTGGTCGGCTACGCCGAGGCGGAGGTAGTACGGGTTCGGGTCGGTGGTGCGCACCCGGGTCATGACGAACTCGTCCGAGTTGGTGAGGTTGTCCGACAGCAAGGCCTGCATGTCCACTGTGGCGATTCCTCCGGCGCCACCTGGACCAGGGGTGTTGCCGCCGGGTCCGGTGCCGAAGCGGTCGAGGAAGCCGGAGGTCATGCCGGGGATCGCTAGCGGGATCATCACGGCGACGATGATGCCGACCACGCCGAGACGGCGGCCGGCAGCCGAGAGCGGCGACGGCTCCCACACGTCGACGTCGCGCCCGTCGCCACTGAACCGGCGGCCGAACCGGCGCACCCGGTCCACACTGTCGCTGACCAGCAGCCAGAGGTAGCCGGCACCGGCGAACGCGAACGCGAGGATGGAGACACCGTCGGGCAGCACCGCGACTGGCACCGAGTAGATGGCGAGCATCGGCAAACCGGCCAGCGCCGGCCGGCGGATACCGACGGCGGCAAGGTCGACAAGCACGGCGACCAGACCGATGCCGGCCGTGGTCAACAGAAGCAGGCCCTCGAGGTCGGGGACCGGGACGGCCGACGTGCGGACCTGCTCACCCGCCGCGGCCAGCAGTGAATTGAAGTGACTAAATGTCGCGAAGGTGGGGACCAACCGGAAGAGCTCGCCACCACTCGGGAAGGCCCAGGTCAGAAACAGCAGCAGGGAGCCCATCATGGCGAGCACCTGTGCCCACGCGGGACCGCGCAGAGTCCGCACCAGCATGGCGGTACCGACCACGCAGGCGATCGCGAGCGCGGCGTAGAGCAGCCAGGTGTACGTCTGGTAGACCGACGCCAGCGGCATGGCCGCCAACAGTGTGGCCAAGCCCGCGATCACGGCGAGCGAATGGCGGCGCCCCATCAGCTTGTCCTCCGAGGTTTCATCGGTGCACCGGTTTCATCGGCGCACCGGGGCGGCGGGTGCCACGGTCTCGGCCATCGCAGCCCGAAGCGCGAAGCCCTGCGAGCCTCGTGCGGCAGCTGGCCACAGGGCGCTGAGCTTGGCTCCGTGCCCCACGTTGATGACGCGCCAGCCGGACCGGAGCAGCGCCAACGCCGCAGCGTCGTGGTTGGCATTGGTCTGCGCGCGGGCCGGCTCGCTGAGGTTGAGCCACGTGGCCGGGTCGATCAGCAACGCCACGCACGTGGTGCCCGAGGTACGCAGGCCGCGCAGGCTCTCGGCCTCAGACAGGCTCAGTCCACCGAGGACCGCGATCACCAGACTGCCGTCGCTGCGCTTGCGCACTCGCTCCACCAGGTCCGGGATGGTGGCGCTCGGCGAAACGTCGACCTCGGCCAGTGCGTCGAGCAGCACGCCGTCACCGTCGCGCTCGGTCGAGTCGATGTCGACCCCGCTGCCGGTCACCATGCGGACCTTGTAACCGTTGCGGCGCATGTGTACGGCCACACTTGCCGCCGCCGAAACGCCCCACTCGAAGCTGGACGTCGGGCCCTCGCCGCGATGTCCGTGCCGCCGGGTGTCGAGGACGATGGTGGCCTTGCTCTCCCACGGCTGCTCTTCCCGACGGACCATCAGCTCACCGGTACGAGCGGTCGAGCGCCAGTGCACCCGGCGCAAGTCATCGCCGTTGCGGTACTCCCGGGTGGCGATGTCGTCCTCGCCGTGCACGGCGACCGAGCGGGCCCGGCTGTCGCCGCTGCCCGCGTACTCGCCGGCCAGCCGGACGTTGGGCAGGTTGACCACGTGCGGCACCACGGTCATGTGCGCCACCGTGGTGAACGACCGGCTCAGCTCACACAGTCCGAACGGGTCGGTCAGCCGGACCACGAGGGGACCCACCTCATAACGGCCCCGCACCTCGGCCCGCACCGTGTAAGCCACCGTGCTGGCTCGTTGCCCACCGAGTCGTTCCAGCACCAGACGCGGTCGGCTGCCCAGCGCATACGGCAGCCGGTCTTCCAACAGCAGGGTGCCGGTGGGCAGGCGGGACAGGTTCGACAGCCGCAGCATCACGCGGGCCGGCGCACCGACCGGCACCCGGGACGGCTCGACCGTACGGGTGCAGGACAGCCGGTACCGGGCCTGGCCCACGTAGGCGGCCGCAAGCAGTGGCAGTGCCGCCAACAGAATCGCGACCCGCAACAGGTCACGCTCGCCCAGGACCAGCGCCGAGAGTCCGGCCGCGGCTGCCGCCGCGAGGAAGGAGCGACCACGCGTGGTCAGTCCTCGCAGCGCCTGGCGCATGCTTATCGCCTCCGGGTGTCGTATGGGGAACGCTGGCGATCGGTCGGCAACGGCAGCCGGTGCACCAGGTCGGCGATGATCAGGTCGGTCGTCCTGCGGCCCAGCTGCGCCTCGGCCGTTGGGATGATGCGGTGCGCGAGCACCGGCACCGCGAGGGCCTGCAGGTCATCCGGAAGCACATAGTCGCGGCTTTCGAGGGCCGCGACCGCGCGGGCGGTGCGCAGCAGGTGCAGCGTGGCCCGTGGCGAAGCGCCAAGGCGCAGGTCGGGCGACTCGCGGGTGGCGGTGACCAGGTTGACCGCGTACTGCTTGATGGCGTCCGCGACGTGCACGGCTCGGCACGCCACGATCATGCGCCGGATCGCGGCCGCGTCGGTCACTGCCTGCAGGTTGTCGAGTGGGTCGTGCGCGCCGTGGATGTCCAACATGGCCAGTTCAGACGTTGCGTCTGGGTAGCCGACCGCGATCCGAGCGGTGAACCGGTCCCGCTGCGCCTCGGGCAGCGGGTACGTGCCCTCCATCTCGATCGGGTTCTGCGTCGCGATCACCATGAACGGGACCTGGAGCTGGTAGGTGATGCCGTCGATGGTGACCTGGCGCTCCTCCATGCACTCGAGCATGGCGGATTGGGTCTTGGGCGAGGCGCGGTTGATCTCGTCGCCGACGACCAGGTTCGCGAACACCGCGCCGGGCTTGAACTCGAACTCGCGCGTCTCCTGGTTGTAGACGCTCACGCCGGTGACGTCACTGGGCAGCAGGTCCGGGGTGAACTGGATCCTGCGTACCGAGGAATCAATCGATCGAGCCAGCGCCTTGGCGAGCTTCGTCTTGCCGACTCCCGGCACATCCTCGATAAGTAGGTGACCTTCGGCGAGAAGCACCGCTAGGGCCAGCCGGACGATCGCCGTCTTTCCCTCGATGACCTCCTCGATGTTGGCCACGATTGCTCGCGCGTTGGCCGCGAACTCCTCGGATCCCATGGGCGTGCCGAGCTCGTCCCAGGTCCGCTGCGGTGTGGTCACCGGCTCCTCCTGCTTTCTCATCTTCGCGCCGCGCCGGGGTACGGCGGCGACGCGCGCGGGTCCGGTCGCGCCCGGGCCTTGGTTGCCTGTTTTTGGTTGGCTGCTCGTGGTTGCTTGGTCACAGGCTAACCAAGTTCCGCAGCTGTTCCGTAGGGGCGTTAGGCCGAGGGTGAGGGTCGAGTCGGACAATTGTCTAATATGCGCCGATCGAGTCACCGTTTCCGGCCCCTCGCCACGACCAAAGTGGGAGCGCCCGGAACAGCAGTATCAGCGAATCCTTGGCTTGGAGGCACCCTAACCAAACGGTGGGGTTTTGTGCGGCCCGGTCGACGATCATTGGCCGTACCGCTGATCGTGGTTTTTGTCGGTCCCGCCCGCTACCGTCCGTGGTCATGCGCGTTGGGTCGTTGCGGGATGACGTATTCCTTCTCGCCCACGATGACTCCGGACGGCTGATCGCTGCCGAGCCGAGTATCAGTGCGGGCTTGGCCGGCGCGACCTTGATCGACCTCCTGCTGCACGGCCGGGTCGCGGTGGTCGACGGCCGCCTGGACGTGATCGACTCCGCGAGCACCGGCGACGACGAGTGCGACGCGACGCTGATGGCCATCGCCTCGAACGACGCCCCGACCGGGCCCCGCGCCTGGGTCAGCTGGATCTCCGACCGCGCGTACGAGCGGACCGCGAAGAGCCTCGACGCCGCGGGGGTCATCCGCCGCACCACGACCCGCCGCCTCGGCCTGGTCCTAGTCACGCGATGCGTTCCGGACGACCCTGACGATCTCGTCCGGCTACGGTCCCGCCTGCGTTACGCGGTGCACTCGAAGGACCTGCCGGACGCGGCGACGGCCGCCCTGTGCGGGCTGGTACGGGTGCTGCGGCTGCAGTCGTCGCTGCTGCTGTCGATGCCGACGTTGGAGCTTCTGCTCGCGTTGGAACGGATGGCGGGTGCCAACACGACCACGGTCCGCCAGGTGACCAGTGCCGTCGAGGCCGTGATCACCGCAGCCACCTACCGCTGACCCTCCCACCGCTGACCGTTCGACCGCTGACCCTCCGACGCCGCCCGCCGGCCAAGATCAACCCAATTGGTCGCCTATTGGGCCCCAGTTCGCGAATCGGTGCCCGTTTGGCGACCAATTGAGCCGACGGCGCGGGGTATTGCGCGGCTCGGAGCAGGGCAGCGGGAACTGGAGCGCGTACCGCGCGGAGGTGGCGGTACACTTCGGGGCATGACCGGGGCGACCTTGCTCCTTAGCGAGCCGTGCTGACGCGACACGTTGTTTCGCAACACTGTGGCGACAGCACGGCGACCCCTCCTGCGTGAGGGGCTTTTTTGTGCCCAGACCCCGGACTCCAGACATGAGGTGGCATCGATGAGCAAGGCGAGCGGGAGCAGCGCCGGCGCGGGCAAGCCGGTCCCGGCCAACGCGGCAAAGGCGGCCAAAGCAGCGGCAACGAAGGCTGCCGGCACGAAGGCCCCGGCCAAGGCGAGCAGTACGGCCAAGGCGAGCAGTGCGGCCAAGGCGAGCGTGCGGCAAGGCGGCGACCGCCGCAGTTGAGGCGCCGGCGGCCGACATCCCGCCCTTCCGCTACACCGCGGTACTGGCCACCCAGTTCGAGGAGTACTGGCAGGACTACTGGGATGAGCACGGCACCTTCCACGCGCCCAATCCGACCGGCCCAATGGCCGACCCGGACCATCCGCGGGCCGGTGCGGACAAGCTGTTCGTGCTGGACATGTTCCCGTACCCGTCCGGAGAGGGGCTGCACGTCGGCCACCCCCTGGGCTACATCGGCACGGACTGCTACGGCCGCTACCAGCGGATGGCCGGGCGCAACGTGCTGCACGCCATGGGCTTCGACGCGTTCGGGCTGCCGGCCGAGCAGTACGCCGTGCAGACCGGCAAACACCCGCGGCTGACCACCGAGACGAACGTGAACCGATACCGGGCGCAGCTGCGCAGGCTGGGCCTGGGCTACGACGCGCGTCGTTCCGTCGCCACGACCGACGTGGCGTTCTACCGGTGGACTCAGTGGATCTTCCTGCAGATCTTCAACTCGTGGTACGACCCCGAGCAGCGCAAGGCACGTCCCATTGCCGACCTGATCACAATGTACGAGAAGAAGAAGCGATCCACTCCGGACGGTCGACCGTGGACGAAACTGTCCGATGTGGAGCGTCGCAAGATCGTCGACGACCATCGGCTGGCGTACGTGAGTGAGGCGCCGGTCAACTGGTGTCCCGGGCTGGGCACGGTCCTGGCTAATGAGGAGGTCACCGCCGATGGGCGCAGCGACCGGGGCAACTTCCCGGTCTTCAAGCGCAGCCTGAAGCAGTGGATGATGCGGATCACCGCGTACGCCGACCGGCTGCTGGAGGATCTGGACACGCTGGACTGGCCAGAGCCGGTCAAGCTGATGCAGCGGCACTGGATCGGTCGGTCCACCGGTGCGCACATCGACTTCGGATTCGATGCCGGCGTGATCCGTGTGTTCACCACCCGTCCGGACACGATGTTCGGGGCCACCTACATGGTGGTGGCGCCGGAGCACCCGATCGTCGATGAACTGGTCGCCGACACGTGGCCGGAGGGCACGAAGGACGTCTGGACCGGTGGGCACGCCACACCGGTTGAGGCGATCGAGGCGTACCGGGCGTATGCGGCGAAGGAGAGCGAGGCCGAGCGTACCGCCGAGTCGAAGGAGAAGACCGGCGTCTTCGTCGGCGCCTACGCCACCAATCCGGCCACCGGCGAGCAGATCCCGGTATTCATCGCTGACTATGTGCTGGCCGGCTACGGCACCGGCGCCATCATGGCGGTGCCCGGTCAGGACGAGCGGGACTGGGAATTCGCCGAAACCTTCGACCTGCCGATCGTCCGCACGGTGCAGCCGGAGCAGGGTTTCGAGGGCAAGGCGTACCTGGGCGACGGGCCGGCCATCAATTCAGGATTCCTGGATGGTCTGCAGGTGGCCGAGGCCAAGGCGGCGACCATCGAGTGGCTGGAGCGCGAGGGCCACGGCGAGGGCGCGGTCACCTTCCGGCTGCGGGACTGGCTGTTCAGCCGGCAGCGGTACTGGGGCGAGCCGTTCCCGATCGTCTATGACGAGACCGGTCTGCCGATCGGGCTGCCGGACTCGATGCTGCCGCTGGAGCTGCCCGAGGTCGACGACTTCTCGCCGAAGACATTCGACCCCGATGACGCGAACACCTCGCCGGAGACTCCGCTGTCGCGCGCCAAGGAGTGGGTCGAGGTCACCCTGGACCTGGGCGATGGGCCGAAGCGGTACACCCGGGAGACCAACACGATGCCGCAGTGGGCCGGCTCGTGCTGGTACGAGCTGCGTTACCTGGACCCGGCCAACGACAAGGCGCTGGTGGACCTGGAGAACGAACGGTACTGGATGGGCCCGCAGTTCGACGGCGACTGCGGTGGCGTCGACCTGTACGTCGGTGGGGTGGAGCACGCCGTACTGCACCTGCTGTACGCGCGCTTCTGGCACAAGGTCCTGTACGACCTGGGCCACGTCACGTCGTTCGAGCCGTTCCGGCGCCTGTTCAATCAGGGCTACATCCAGGCGTATGCGTACACCGACAGTCGGGGTGTCCATGTCCCGGCCGAAGAGGTCGTCGAGCGCGACGGTGGCTACTACTACAAGGACAAGGTGGTCAACCGCGAGTACGGCAAGATGGGCAAGTCGCTGAAGAACGTGGTCACGCCGGACGACATGTGCTCCGCCTACGGTGCGGACACGTTCCGGGTCTACGAGATGTCGATGGGCCCGCTGGACGTGTCGCGCCCGTGGGAAACCCGGGCTGTCGTCGGCTCACACCGGTTCCTGCAACGGGTGTGGCGGCTGATCGTCGATGAGGAGACCAACGCCGTCCGTACGATCGAGGCTGACCTGGACCCGGAGACCGAGCGGCTGCTGCACCGGACCATCGACGGCGTCCGTTCCGATATGGACGGCCTGCGGTTCAACACGGCCATCGCCAAGCTGATCGAGCTGACCAACCGCGCGACGGCGGTGACCTCGGCCGGAACCCCTCGGGCTCTGGCCGAGCCGCTGGTGCTGATGGTGGCACCGTTCGCACCGCACATCGCCGAGGAGCTGTGGCGTCGGCTGGGCCACGAGGGCTCGCTGACCTATGTGGACTTCCCGGTGGCGGATCCAGCGATGCTGGTGGCCGAGTCGGTGACCTACCCGGTGCAGGTCAACGGCAAGGTCCGCGGGCGTATCGAGGTCGCCGCCGACGCAACCGAGGACCAGGTCCGGGCGGCTGCCCTGACTGAGGTCGGGGCGGCGCTGGAAGGTCGCGAGCCGAAGAAGGTCATCGTGGTCACCGGCCGAATGGTCAGCGTCGTCGTCTAAACGGCCATTCGTGGTGTCGAGGAAGCGACAGTCCATAGTGGAGGACTGTGGTCGTCCATCCATTGAGGACGTGAGCGAGCGAGTGTGTCGACATCGGACCTAAGGGTGCATCGTCGACATCTGGCGGCTCTCGGGCGCTGAGACTCTGTTTGTAACATCGACGTAGATACACTGAGAACTATCTGAACGGCTGACGTTAAGACTGTGTTGCCGGCCTTGCGATTCGTCGGGTGAGGCGCTTTCTTTGAAAGCGCTGGATCCCAATGGGTCGGGGGTAGTCGTAGTGGCTTCGGTCGTTCTCATCGTCAGTTCCGTCTTCCTCTTCTTCTTCGCGGCGATCACTCTCTGGTGGACCATGCATGCCTGGCGGACGCCGGAGACTCTCGCGGCGACCAGGTTCGCGCCGCCGGACGGAACGCACGCGCTCTCCTTCTCGCTCCTGGTACCGGCGCGGCACGAGCAGGAGGTGCTCGAGCACACGGTCCACCGGCTGCTCGAGTCCACGCACACCGACTACGAGAGTCATCATCATCGTCGGGCACGACGACCCGGAAACCGCCGCGGTCGCCCATCGGGTCGCGGGCGCGTCCCCGGACCGCATCCACGTGATCACCGACACCAACGAGCGCAAGAGCAAGCCGAAGGCCCTCAACACCGCGCTTCCGCACTGTCGCGGCGACGTCGTCGGCGTATTCGATGCCGAGGACCAGGTGCACCCGGAGCTGCTCGAGCACGTCGACCATGCGTTCCGCGTCGACCGACGCCGACGTCGTGCAGGGCGGCGTTCAGCTGATCAACTATCCACTCGAGCTGGTACAGCCTGCAGAACTGCCTGGAATACTTCTTCTGGTTCCGCAGCCGCCTGCACTTGCACGCGCGCAAGGGTTTCATCCCGCTCGGTGGCAACACGGTGTTCGTGAAGACCGCACCTGCTCCGCCGGGCCGGCGGGTGGGACGGCGACTGCCTCGCCGAGGACTGCGACCTCGGCGTGCGGCTGTCCCGTGACGGGGCGAAGGTGGTCGTGGCCTACGACTCGGCACTCGTCACCCGGGAGGAGACGCCCGGCGACGCTCGGTAGCCTGTTCCGCCAGCGGACCCGGTGGAACCAGGGCTTTCTGCAGGTGCTCCGCAAGGGCGACTGGCGCCGCCTCCCGCAGGTCGGCCAGCGCATGCTTGCGCGCTACACGCTCACCGGCCCGTTCGTGCAGGCGCTGTCAGCGGTGCTCGTCCCGATCGGGCTCTACATTGGAATCTTCGTCGACGTACCCGTCGGTGTGGCGCTCGGCGACGTTCGCTGCCGGTGGTACCGATGACGGCCATGTTCATGTTCAACATCGTCGGACTGCGTGACTTCGGCAAGCAGTACGGCCTGCGGATCCGCTGGTGGAACTACGTCACGCTGGTCCTCGGCTCGATCCCCTACTGCCCTGGTGCTCTCGGCGGCCGCCGCCCGCGCGGTGTGGCGGGAGCGGCGCGGCCGCCGGGACTGGGAACTGACCCGGCATGTGGGCGCCCACCTCGCACGCGCGTGAGCCCGCCGTCGAAGGCCGCGCCGCATGACCACTGTGGTCGACTCCGGCCGTGCCGGGCCCACGCGACCCGTCGGCCCATCGAACTGCCGACCAAGCGGTCGGTGCGCGCGGCGCCGAGGCGCATCGGCAAGCCGCAGCAGTACAGGACGAGCTACGCCAACGGACGGCGTCCGACGCGGCCGTAGTGGTCCCGACCGCATGTGGTCAGCCGTCCTCGTCGGAGTCGTGATCCTGGTCGTCAACGCCTGGAACATCACCGGCTATCCCGGGCTCAGCGACGACGAGGGCACCTACCTCGCCCAGGCGTGGGCGGTTCGGAACGGCAGTGGGCTGGCGCACTACACGTACTGGTACGACCACCCGCCGTTTGGCTGGATCCAGCTCGCTGGGCTGTCGTGGCTGCCGCCGATGCTTTTGCCGGACGCGCTGGCCGTCGCCGCCGGGCGGTTGGCGATGCTGCCGGTGTTCGCGGTCACGCTCGGTGCTTGTCTACGTGCTCGCCCAGCGGATCGGGCTGAGCCGGCTGGACCGCGCTGCTCGCGATGGTCCTGTTCGGACTCTCTCCGCTGTCGGTGACGCTGCAACCGCCAGATCTACCTCGACAGCTTCGCGGTCGCCTGGATCCTGCTGGCGTTGGTGCTGGCCATGTCGCCGCGACGTCACCTCTGGCACCATGTCGCGGCCGGCGCGGCGACCGCCGTCGCCGTTCTGTCCAAGGAGACCATCGCTGCTCGTAGTGCCCGCGGTGGTGCTGGCACTGTGGCGCAGTACCAAGGGCGGGCCCCGGGCGTACTCCTGCGCTGGCTTCGCCGCCGGCCTCGTCCTCGTCGGGCGTGTTCTACCCGGTCTACGCGCTGCTCAAGGGTGAGCTGTTCCCCGGACCGGGTCATGTCTCCCTGCTCGGCGCGTGGCAGTTCCAGCTCGCCGACCGTGGTGGCTCCGGTTGGATCCTCACGCCCGGCTCGCCATCGAATGAGCTGCTGCACGTCGTGGCTCTACTACGACCAGGTCCTGCCGCTGGCCGGCGTGGCCGCGACGGTGATCGGCCTGTTCGTGACGGCGGCTCCGGGTTCCTGCCGTGGCCGCCGCGCTGCTTCTGCTCTGATGGCGCTGCGGCCGTCGGCTACCTGCCCGCGATGTACGTCATCCAGTTGCTGCCGTTCCTCGCGATCCTGCTCGCCGGGGTCACCGAGGTCGCGGTGGGTGCGGTGGTACGGCTCGGCCCGCGCGAGGACCCGATCGCGCACCGGCTGCGTGGCGCCGTGCTGGTGGCGGGTGCCGTGCTCGCCGGGGCCGCACTGCGTGCCGCAGTGGTCAGGTGAAGGCTGCGCCACGCGCTCGTCGCCGACGACAACATTCGGTACACGGCGGCCGCGGACTGGTTGCGTGCGCGGGCCGCGGTCGAGCCCCGCGCCCGGGTGGTACTGGACGACGCACTCTGGCTGGACGCGGTGGGGGCCGGGTTCGCCCCCGAGCGCGTGATCTGGTTCTACAAGCTCGACCTCGACCCCGCCGTGAGCGGCACACTGCCACGCGGCTGGCGAGATATCGACTACCTCGTGTCCAGCCCGGCGATTCGAGCCGAGCCGGCCGGGCTGCCCACGGTGGCCACGCTGCTGCAGCGGTCCACTGTGGTCATTACCTTCGGCAGCGGAGCCGACCGCATCGAGATTCGCCGCATCGACAAGGAGGCACCGTGACCACGGTCGTTCGCGAAACGGTCGCGCAGGAGTCGGCTCGGACCCAGCCCCACCTCGTCGGACCACCCGCCGCACCTCATCCGTGGTCATCCCGACGTTCAACGAGCGGGACAACATCGGCGAGCTGCTCGCGCGGCTGGCGCCGGCGTTGCCGGAGTACAGCGAGGTCATCTTTGTCGATGACAGTCGGGACGACACGCCCGACGTGATCGCGGCCGCGGTCTCCGACTTCCCGGTGCCGTTGCGGCTGCACCACCGGCCGGTCGCCGAGGGTGGCCTGGGTGGGGCGGTGGTGGAGGGCCTGCGGCTGGCCCGGGGCACGTGGGTGGTGGTGATGGATGCCGACCTGCAGCACCCGCCGGAGCTCGTGGCCGACCTGGTCGCGGCTGGCGACGACGCGGAGGCCGACCTCGTGGTGGCCAGCCGGTACGCGGCTGGCGGCAGCCGGGCCGGGCTCGCCAACCACTACCGCCAGGTCGTGTCCCGGTCGTCAACGCTGCTGGCCAAGGTCGCTTTCCCGCGGCGGCTGCGGGGTGTCGTCAGATCCGATGAGCGGGTTCTTCGCCGTTCGAGCCTCTACATTGGACGTCGGTGAGCTGAGGCCGCTCGGATACAAGATCCTGCTCGAGCTGGTGGTTCGGTCCCGGCCCAACCGGGTGATCGAGGTTCCGTTCGCGTTCGGGGAGCGGTTCGCGGGTGAGTCCAAGTCGAGCCTGCGGGAAGGGTTGCGGTACCTGCGCCACCTCGCCACGCTCCGACTGTCGAGCACCTCGACCCGCATGCTGGCCTTCGCCGCGATCGGCGCCTCCGGCGTGCTACCGAACCTGCTTGCGATGCAGGCCCTCACGTCGTGGTTCGGGGTGCATTATCTGGCCGGCCGCCGTCGTGGCCAACCAATGCGCGATCGTGTGGAACTTCGTGCTCACCGACACGCTGGTCTTCGGCGACCGCCGCCGCCGTCGCCTGCCGGGCCGGTTCGCCCGCTTCGCCGCGCTGAACAACGTTGACCTGATCGCCCGGGTGCCGATGCTCGCGATCCTGGTCGGCGAGTTCGGACTTGGCTACCTCACCGCTACGGTGCTCACGCTCTGCATCATGGCGGTCGCCCGCTTCGCCGTCCTGGATCGCCTGATCTACGTCCGCGCCCGCGACGTACGACCACCCGCCTTGGACGCTGTATCCGACGGCCCGCAAGCCTCGCCGCGCTCCGGGCCGCCGGCATCGGGTTGCCGTGACGCCGCGACCGGCCGGTCGGCGGGCGTTGATCCGGCGCTGGATCCGGACCGCGTGGGCTGCTGGCCGCAGTGCTCCTGCTCGGTGTGGTCTGCCCGACCCCGCGCGCCTTCGCCTCGGCGGAACCTGCTCGTCAACGGCGACCTCGAGGCGGTCGCCGGTGACTTCCCGATCTGCTGGGAGCGGTCCGGCTGGGGCGAGGACGAGTTCACCTTCGCGCTCACCGACGCAGGCGCACAGTGGCACGACGGCGATGTCGATCACCCGTACCACGGCGCCCAACGGTGACCGCAAGGCGATGATGCTGGAGAACCCGTCCTGCGCGCCCAACGTCACTCCCGGCCACCAGTACGACCTGTCGGTCTGGTACACCACGACCACGCCGAACACCGTCATGACGATGTTCCGCCACGACGTCGCGCTAGGCTGGCAGTACTGGACCGACCTGGCGCACCTCGAGGTCACCGCGAGCTACCTGCAGAAGACCGTGCGTACGCCGCTGGTGCCACCGAACACGGACCAGATCACGTGGGGCGTCACGATCTACGGTGTCGGCACGCTCGTCACCGACGATTACTCCATGGTGGACGCCACCGTGCCCGCACCCGGTTCGGAGTGCAGCGCCGGTGCGGCCTGCACCGCGGGTGTGTGGCAGGTGATGCCCTTCGATGCCCCGGCGCGGGCGATGCACGCCGTCGTGCTGCACAACGGCAATGTGCTCCTCGTCGCGGGCTCGGGCAACAGCCCGGAGAACTTCGCCGCGGGCAGCTTCGCGACCGCGCTCTACCAGCCGTACACGGGCACGTTCGTCCAGGTGCCGACGCCGGCGGACCTGTTCTGCGCCGGCCACGTCCAGCTCTCCGACGGCAAGGTCCTGGTCATGGGCGGCAACCTGGACTACCCCGCGGCCGACGGCAGTCATGGCTATCAGGGCCTCAAGGACTCCTACCTCTTCGACCCGGCCACCAACGCCTACACCCGGATCAACGACCTCAACGCCGGTCACTGGTATCCCTCGGCGACCATCCTCGGCAACGGGGACGTCATCTCCCTCGGCGGGCTCGGCGAGGACTCGTCCGGCACGGTCGCGACCGAGTACTACGACGCATCGGAGGGTCGCTGGCTCGCGCTGTGGGAGGCGAACCAGACCTGGCGGTTCTGGGGGCTCTATCCATCGATGATCCTGATGCAGGACGGACGCCTCTTCTACACCGGCAGCCATGTGTTCGGCGACGGCCTGTCCGGCACCGGCGCGTCCATCTACGACTACGCCACCGGGTCCGTTGTGGACGTACCCGGGCTACGGAACAAGGACGAGCGGGACCAGTCGATGAGCGTGTTGCTGCCGCCGGCGCAGGACCAGCGCGTGCTGACCATGGGCGGTGGCAACATCGGCTCGAACCCCGACGCGAACCGGCTCACCGACATCATCGATCTCAAACAGGCCAGCCCCGCCTACACGCCCGGGCCGTTGCTGCCCACCGGCACCATGACTGGCGGCGTACCGCAAACCGAGACCCAAGGCAAGATGTACGTCTCGGCGGTCTTGCTGCCAGACGGCAAGGTGTTCGAGACCGGGGGCGCGCTGCACAACCGCGCCGACCCCGTCTACGAGGCGTCGATGTTCGACCCGGCGACGAACACGTTCACCCCGGGCATGGCGGTCGACCCGATGCCCCGCACCTACCACTCCACCGCGTTCCTGCTCCCCGACGGCCGGGTGATGGCGTTCGGCGACAACCCCGGCGACGGCTCGTACGCCACCCACATCTCGATCTACTCACCGCCCTACCTGTTCCATGGCGGTCGGCCGCAGATCGTGACAGTGGCGAGTCCGGAGTGGAGCTACGGCAGCACCCAACAGATCACAGTGGACACTCCGGTGGTGCGGGCGGCGCTGATCCGGCCGGCCGCGGTCACCCACTCGTCCGATCCGAACCAGCGCTACGTCGAGCTGCCGATGACGCGTCAACGGCAACTCCATCGGCCTGAACCTGACGAGCAACCCCAACCTCGCCCCGCCCGGCTGGTACATGCTCTTCGTGCTCGGCGCCAACGGCGTGCCCTCGGTGGCGCAATGGGTGCACCTCACATGAGCGCTCGTTGCGGGTACTACGGACAGCGGCGATGTAGCGGTCGTGGTGTTCGGCGTCGCCTGCGGCGACCGCGCTCCTCGTGCTCCTCGCGTGGGCGACGTCGATCCCAGCCGCCCGCCACGGTCTCCGCAACCGACCCGGCAGCGACGGGTGCGGCCCCGACGACACGCGGCCCGCGTCCAGTGCGACCGCAGCGGCGTCGTCGACACGAGCCCGACCGAGTCGGCTCCGATCGTCACACCGTGACGGCGACTACGCCCGCTGCCCCGGCGCCGTTCATCCAGAACTTCGGGGCACCCGCGGGCACGCCGCTGCCGCCGGTTGGCGTCACCCACCGCGCCGGTGCCGTTCCCGGTCGGCGATGGATGCGACCACGGGTACGGCGAGCCCAACCAGTGCGTGCCGGTACGGTTCCCGCCCGGCGTGACCGACGGCTGTGCCTGGCTGCGGGCGCACGGGTTCGGACCATTGGCCGTGCACGGTCCGGACCGGCTCGGGTTAGGTCCGAGCTGAGACGGTGTCGCCTGTGGTCCCGGTGACGGGTGAGCCTGCCGCATGACGGCGGGTGCGGATCGCGACGACAGCGGCGAGCAGCAGGCCACACGCCAGTGGCACCAGGGTCAGCGGACTCGCCCCGCCGGCACCGCCAATGGCCGCGCCGAGCATGGCGTAGGTCACCGCTGACGGCGTGCCGGCGATGATCGAGCCGAGGGCGTAGTCGCGCACCCGGACGTTGGATGCGCCGTACGCGTACCCGACCAGACCGTACGGGCCGACCGGGAATGCCCGGACCGCCGCGACGGCGAGCACGCCCTCGCGGGCGATCCAGCGCTCGAGCGTATGCCAGCGCCGGCCCGCGGCGCGGATCACGAAGTCGCGGCCGAGGACGCGGCCCACCGCGAACGTCACCGTCGCCGCGACCATCGCCAGCACCAGCGCGCACATCGCGCCGATCGCGGCGCCGAAGAGCAGACCGCAGGCGATCGAGATCGGAGTTCGGGGTACCAGCGCGATGAGCAGCCCGGCGCCGACGGCCACCCCGGCCACCGGAGCGAGCGGGCCCAACCGATCCACCACCGCCGGCACGGTCTCCAGCGGCAGGAGCATCGCCGCCGTGGCGAGCGCCGCGACCGCGAGCACCAGCACGATCATGCGGCGGGTCGGACTCACGGGATGAGCCTACCTGTGTACTAATGTCCGCCCGTGGCCTTGGATCTCCTCGAAGCGTTGCCGCCTTCGTGGCGGGAGCCGATGTCGCCGTACCTCGACCCGACCCTGGTGGCGCACCTGAGCCGGTTCGTCGAGTCGGAGTACGCCACGCACGAGGTGTTCCCACCGCTGCCGGATCTGTTCGCGGCCCTGCGCCTGTGTCCGTACGAGCGGACCCGGGTCCTGATCCTCGGCCAGGATCCCTATCACAAGGTGGGCCAGGCACACGGACTGAGCTTCAGCGTGCGCCCCGGCGTCGCGGTGCCACCGTCGTTGCGCAACATCTACAAGGAGATCCGGCACGATCTCGGCGTGTCGCCGCCGCCGAATGGCGACCTGACCGGCTGGGCCGCCCAAGGCGTACTGCTACTCAACGCGGTGCTGACCGTACGGTCCGGCAAGCCCGCGTCGCACACCGGCCGGGGCTGGGAGCACATCACCGACGCGGCGATCCGGGCGCTCAACGACGCGCCGGAGCGGGTGGTGTTCCTGCTCTGGGGCGCGTACGCCCGGCAGAAGGCGGCGTTGGTGACCGGACCGCCCCACGTCGTGTTGGAGGCGGGACATCCCAGTCCGATGAACCCGCGCGGGTTTCTCGGGACCCGCCCTTTCAGTGCCTGCGCCGCCGCGCTCGCTGAGGCCGGCCGCCCACCGATCGACTGGTCCGCGCCCGGACTGCTCCAGCCAACCGTGATCTGATCCCTCAACATCACTGTGTACGGCGTGCAGTCCGATCGGCGTGCTCCGGCACCGAGGTGTGCACGGTGATCAACGGGCAACATCACCGTGTACAGCCGTACGGCGGTCGCCGCGCTAGTCGGCACCGGGATGGGGACAGCGATCAAGCAGCTCGGATACTGTCGGTGCGCGACGGCGACGGACCTAGCGCGACGGGACGCTAGCCGCGGAGGGCGGCCAGGCGTTCGTCGCGGAGGCGGGTGGGCCAGGTGTCGTCGAGGGCGTCCACTGTGGACCCGGTCGCCCACGACAAGAGCAGGTCCGCGATCGCCGGGTTGCGGGCCAGCGCCGGACCGTGCATGTAGGTGCCGAGCAGCTTGCCCTGCCAGACACCCTCGGTCGAGCCGTCGTTGCCGACCCCGGCGCTGACCCGGGCCAGCGGGGTGAGGCCTGGCCCGAGGTGGGTCCGCCCGCCGTGGTTTTCGAAGCCCGTGATCGTCGGCAGCCCAAGGCCGCGATCAGGCGTACCAGCGAGCTCCCCGACCGCCCGGGACGGTCCGCGATCGGAAGCCAGGTCGAGCAGGCCGAGTCCTTCGCACTTCTCGCCTTTGGCGAAGAACGAGGTGCCGACGAGCTGATACCCCGCGCACACCACTAGCGCGGTGGCCCCGCGCTCGAGCGCCCGGTGCAGCCCGCGGTCGGAGTTGAGCCGCTGCGCCGCCAGCGCCTGGGGGCCGTCCTCTCCGCCGCCCAGCAGATAGATGTCGCCCTGCTCCGGCACGGCTTGGTCGGAGCGGACCTCCACCGTCTCCACTGGGATGCCACGCGCGTACGCCCGCCGAGCCAGGATCAACATGTTGCCGCGGTCGCCGTAGGTAGAAAGAAGGTCGGGGTAGAGCCAGACGACGCGCAGGGCCGACTCGGGTGCGGCGTCGTCGCCAGCCGCCCGGTGTCGCGGGAGGCGCTCAGTTGACACGGTTCAGCTCCGCTCGGATGTCCTGGAACGCGGTGTAGTTGGCGATGACCTCCAGCCGTCCCGGTGGGACCGCGGCGAGCGCCTTGCCAAACCCGGTCACGTGCTCGAACTCGACCTCGTTGACCTCCAGCCGTACCGCCAGATCCATGGCCCGGTCGCCGGTGATCAGTACCCGGCGGCCGTGCAGCGGCGAGAAGTCCACGTCGTACAGCCAGGACGTGTCCAGTCCGTCGGGGTCGCGTGCGTTGATCGCGAGCAGGGTCGGAGCCCGCTCAGCCATGTCGAACGCCTCCAGCCAACCGGCCGGGTTCTTGGCGAGCAGCAGGCGGATCGTGCGGCCGTCCTTTTCCACGGTGGCGTAACGACCGGCGATCGACGCGACCGCGGTCAGCCGGGGGGCGGCCTGCGCCGGGTCGACCCCGAACTGGGCGGCGACCGCGAGCGCCGTGGCCGCGTTGGCCCGGTTCACCCGGCCCGGCAGCTGCAGCGTCACCGGGTGTCGCACGCCGGCCGGGTCGATCACGGCGTCTCCGTCGACCGTCCATTGTGGAATCGGCCGGCGCAGGTCACAGCCGGTACAGTGCCAGTCGCCGCTCGCCGCGCCCAGCTCGCCCCGCTCGATGTGCGACCCGCACTCGGGGCACACCCAGGAGTCGTCATGCCAGCGCTGCCCGGAGGCGACCCAGGTCACATGTCGCGCCGCTCGGGCGGCCCAGACCACCATCGGGTCGTCGGCGTTGGCCACGATATGGCTGTCCCGGTCGCGCACCGCGTCGCGCCAGAGCGAGGCCATCATGGCCACCTCTTTGGCCCGGTCGAGCTGGTCCCGGCTCAGATTCAGCAGCGCGATCGTCGCCGGGGACGTGGCGTCGATGACCTGGCCGAGGTAGTGCTCGTCGACCTCGAGCACGGCGTAAGGGGTGCGGCCGGCGCGGGCCAGTGCGGAGGTGTGCCCGGTGGGCATGTTCGCACCGAGGGAGTTGGTGGCCACCTCGCCCAGGACCCCCATCGCGGCGGCGGTGAGCCGGGTGGTGGTGGTCTTGCCGTTGGTGCCGGAGACCAAGGCGACCCGTCGGCCCGCGGCCAGGTGCCGCAGCAGGTCCGGGTCGATCTTCAGCCCGATCCACCCACCGATAACCGATCCGTCGCCGCGGCCGGCGGCCCGGGAAAGTGCGGCGGCCGTCTTGGACACGGACGAGGCGACCTTGGCGCGCAGGGGGAGTCCGCGCCCCCCGCCGGCCTGCTCCTGACTCGTCATTGATCTCCACTCACCGGGTCCACGATGCACTGAGACTATCGTCCGGCTGGCCGGCCGCGTCGGTGTCCGGGTGCGGCCCGGGCCACCGCGCGGCCAGTCGATATTGCCGACCCGTGCGGCACCGGCCGGATTGCCCGATTAAGGCGCCCGACCAATTATGTGATTGAACTCACCGACATCGATAGACGCGGTGTTTGTCAAGCATGACACGCGGTAGTCACAACTCGGACGTGGCGGCTTATCCCGGGTCCCCAAGCTCGAGGTCAACACGTACGGCGAGCGCTTGCGGACGGCGCGTAACCGGAGTCATGGGCTACAAACTCACCGGCGCTCCACCGTGGAGTGTCGAGCACCGCCGGGGTCACGTCGAGTCCTGCCCACCCCGACGGCGCGCACCCCAGACAACTCAACACGGATCCGGGCAGGATCACGGACCACTCCGTACCGCGGCGCCTGCGTCGGTCCGAAGTGGAGCCGCGCCTCACGACTGGTGTGTGTGGACAGTCGGTCGTGGACATTGCGGCCCGGTCGCTCAGCTTGCGACCGCGGCGCACCGAGCGAGGCGCACGACCGGGGGCACCCTCTGGCCCGGAACCGACAGCTGACCGTGTTGGCGTGCCGGAGGGAAACCATACGTGCATACCGATACCCCTGCGGGGGTTCGCCCATACGGGCGCACGGGCGCAGCCGCGCTCGCCGCGCTCAGCGTGCTAGCCACTGGTGGAGTCGTCATCGGCGCTCCGGGCATCGCCTACGCGGCGTCCATTGCCGCCGATGCATTGGTCAAGGAGAGCCCGGCGGCGCCATCCGGGTCCGCTGCGACCGCGCCTTTCCGAACGTTCGCCGGCCCGGTGCTTCCGGTGCCGGCCAGTGCTGCGCTGGCGACCCAGAGTCAGCTGTCAGCAGACAAGGCAATCATCCTTTCTGGACAGTCCATTGTGATCGCTGGCCGCGTGACCTACGGCGCAGCGGGCAAGCCGTTCCGCAGCCAGCCCGTCCGGCTGGAGGAGGGAGCGGGCACCAACTGGAAGACGGTTGGCAACGCCCTCGCCAACCCGGACGGCTCAGTCACGTTCACCGTGAAGCCCACCAAGTCGACGAACTACCGGCTCAGCTATGTCGGAGCGCGGGCCTTCGGCGGCTCCTCGTCGGCGATCCACGCCGTGACCGTCAAGGCGCCGCCTCCGCCAGCGGTCCGGAGGACGACCACCTCGTCGAGCTCCGGAGCTAGCTGGGCCCCGGCCGGGGCGTCGCAGATCGGGTCGAACGGCCGTGCCGCGGGCGCGAACGGGGCAGCAGTGGTGGCCGCTGCCGCGGCGCTGAGCGGTAAGCCGTATGTGTTTGGTGCCTCGGGGCCGAACGCCTTCGACTGCTCCGGGCTGACGATGTTCGTCTACGCCCAGTTCGGGGTGCGCCTTCCGCATCTCGCCGACTCGCAGAAGAACTACGGAACGCCGGTGTCCGCAGCTGACGCGGCCCCGGGGGACTTGATGATCTTTGTCGACGGCGGGTACGGCTACCATGTCGGCATCTACGCGGGTGGCAACACGATGATCGATGCTCCGCGCTCTGGGTCCACAGTGGGCAGACACACGATCTGGAGCACGAACGTCATCTTCCGCCGTCTCGTCTGATTCTTCGCCAATTGCTGGTTCCTCCGAACGGACGTGAAGCCACACTCCACGTTCGTTCGGAGGAACTCGCGGACGCTATGGTTGCTCCGGTGGCGACGTTCCTCCTCGACCACGCCGGCGGAGCCGACCCACGGCGCAATCTGATCCGCCGGAGCGTGCAGGACCATCTCGCCACGGCACGGCAACGAGGGAGCCGCGAAACGTTCGGGAGATGCACGCCGCTGGCGTCGGCCGCCGGTATCACGCGGGCGGTGAAAAGGGGTCCCGTCGGAGTCCAGGGCGTCATCCGGTCGACTCGGAACGTACGCCGGTTAGTGCGGTCGAGGTCCCATCTGGCCAGGTACCGCCGGCCACCCGAGATGACCACGAAGTGTGGCTCGACACGTCGGGGCGACCGGTCCCCTTCTCCGGTTCCCTTCTCGGAGCGCGACTCCATTCTGCAGGACGACCCGACCGACACCTGACCGAGCGTGTCGTTATCGTCGACAATGGACAGATAAACGCCGACGACGCCGCCTCCAGGCGAAGCCCCCGCGGCGCAACTGCGCCGTCCACATTGGACGATGTGTTCCTCAAGCTGAACGACCGCAGTCCTTCGTGACACGGCGGCCAAGGACGCCGAATCCACCGTGGACACACCGACTGTGAAGCACCCGTCATGAGTACCCTCGCGCTACGCGGATCGATCCGCGAAACATGCATCGTGATAGCGCGCGAGCTTCGCCCAGTGCTGGCCGACCCGTTCTCGCTGATCTTCGGCATGATCCAGCCGCCGATCTTCCTCGGCCTTGCGGGCCGCTGCGGGCCGGCTCGGTCAAAGCGGCGATCGGGGGCGGCCGTCTGGCAGTGGTTCGTGCCGTCGATCCTCGTGATGACCGCTCTGTTCGGCACACATCGGCGACCGGGGCGAACCTACTTTCGAGTTCCAGACCGGCGCCCACGAGCGGCATGCTGGTCACCCCGCTGTCCCGACCGTCACTACTGATAGGACGGTCAATGAAGGAGACGGTGCCGCTGGGTGGCCAAGCCCTCGTCATCATCCTGGTGATGCTGCCGTTCGGGTTCCGGCTGTTCCCGGTCGGCGCCCCCAGAGGGCTGCTTCTGTTGCTTGTTTTTGGGGTCGGGTTGGACCCATTCAGCTACGCCCTGGCCATCGCTGTGCGAATGCAGGAGTGGATGTTCTGGGCGGTGCAACAGGCGTTGCTATGTCCACTGATGATCCTGTCGGAATGTCTTGCCGTTGGAGGCGGGTCCGAGATGGATGCGTTTCCTGGCGGCGTTCAACCCACTCGCGTACGTGGTTGACGCCGGACGTGCGCTGTTCGCCGGTCGGTTCACCGCAGACGTGCTAGCCGCGATTCCGACAGCCGCGGTGGGCTGACCCTCGGGATCCGTGCCCCTGGTCCGCAGCGGCGACAAGGTTCGCCGTGTCGACGAGCAGGTGCTACAGGTGTTATCTCGTCTGCAGCCCGCTCGTCCGCGAGCACAATGACCCCGGTGCTGATCCACCGCAGCGCCCGGAAGACCAGTCACGGGCGTCCACACGACTGACTCGCGCCCGATCCGACCGTCCTCAGTAGAAACTGCCGTCCCGTGGGTGTAGTCTTCTCTCACCAGTGACCAATTGACTGGGACATTGCCGCCGACCTCAGACAGGGCTTTTTGGCCCGGGTGGTTGCGCAAGCAGGGTGCCAGCAGTCCGGCGGTATGGCGACCGACGGTATGGTGAATTGGTAGGTTAGTTTCGCAATGAGCCTGGCTGCGGGCGATCCGCGATCAAACCAGGCCACCGGGTGCTTCGAGAGGAGTTTGAAAGAGTCATGGCTGTGAACCGATTTGTGATCAGCATCGCCCGCGAGCGTGAGGCACGCGCCGGCGACTCGCACGCGACGATCACCGTGGACGTTTCTGAGGGACGAGCGCGTGCCACCGAGTTGAATGTGCGCGCGGGTAAGGGCGGCTCCGTGGACCTGGCCAGCCTTCCAGTCGTCGACGTGCTGATGCGGGCGCTGTCGGCGGACGAGGCGCCCGCGACTCGCGTGGCGCCGGCGACCCGCGACGTGCCGGCGGGTGCCGTCGCTGCCGTAGCCGAAGCCGCCGCCCCCGCGCCTCGGTCGCGTCGACGCTCGGCGCGCGCAGCGGCTCCGACCGCCGGTGGCCGCCGCGGCAAGCGCACACCCGCCGCCGCCGACACCGGCCGGGCATACCGCAGAATGCCCGAGCCCGATGACGTCCTTGCCGCATATCAGGAAGTAGGAACTGTCAGCGGCCTTGCAGATCACTTCGGTGTACCGCTGCACACGGTCAAGGGTTGGGCACGTCGTCTTCGTCAGATGGGCTACCAGTTCGAGCGCTGATCGACTGATCCGTCCGCCCGGTCATCGCCGAGGACAGCCCTCGCGCGGGTGTCTGGCTCGGGCTGGCTCGGCGCACGTGCACGCGAGATGCGGAGGGGGCGATCCAGCCGGGTTAGGGGCCGCGCTTTGTCGGCACGCCCGACGCGGCGCCCCGCCAGGCACCGGTCATCGGAGCCCACACCGAGGAAGTTCTCGCCGAGGCCGGCGTGGAGCCGGCAAGGATGGACGCATTCGTCATGGCACACCGGGAACGCCGATAATCTCGGTCCATGGCGCTCGGCGTGTGCCTGCTCTTCGACGAGGCGTCAGATCGTGCGCTGCGCGGCCTTTGGGATCGGCTGGAGGAGCGAGGTGTGGCGACACTTCGTTCGCACACGCATCGGCGACACCGTCCGCACCTGTCGTATGTCTCATTGCTTCGATGGGACCTCGACGCGGTCCGGGATGTCGTTGAGGCCCTTCCGGATCGAGGTCCGATCGATCTCACGTTCGACGCGATCGCGATCTTTCGTCGCGGCCGGGCGTTCCTCGTGCCGGCTGCGCCGGCCAGTCTCGTCCTACGGCAGCAGACTGTCGCTGAGAAGGTCGCGGCGACGGGCGCCCTGATGCACCACCATTACGAGGTCGGCCGGTGGCTGCCCCATTGTTCCGTGGCGCCACGGACCCGCCTCGAGCAACTCTCCACGGTGGCGGCAGCGGTCTATGACGTCCTTCCGCTCGCCGTTCGGATAACCGGCGCCGCTCTGATCGACAACTCCACCGGCGACTCCTGGGTACTGACCAACGTGCCGTGAGGTCGAGCGCGCGAACCCGATCATTCATCACGTCATGGTGCGGGCAGGACGAGTGGCTCACGCGCCGTCGGGAGCAGACCACTGATTTCGCCAGCTGACTTTGATATCGCGAGGCAACTGTCCGGTCCCGATGCGAGAGCCTCCACTTTCCTCCACCATTCTCGGCCCGAACCTGATCGGGCGCCGATATCTGCCGAACTGTTCGGTTCATTCCATCGGCGGGCGGCCGCAAGGTGGTCCAGACCTGCTCGGCCGCCCGATTTCCCTCCACCGTCCTCCACTGGCTGTCGCTAACCGTTTCGAGGGATGACTCGGACAAATCGCGCCAGTTCTGGGTTGACGGTGGGGGGAAGTGGAGTACAGTGGGGTCCATTGGCGGAGCCGGGTGGCTTCGCCGGCCCCAGAGGACAAAGCGCGAGGGGCGAGGGGGTGGGGTCCGGTGTTCTTGGGCACCCACACTCCGCGTCTCGACGACAAGGGCCGGCTGATCCTTCCGGCTAAATTTCGCGACGATCTGGCGGGTGGCGTGGTGATCACAAAGGGGCAGGAACGCTGTCTCTACGTGTTTCCCTCGGCTGAGTTCCGGCGCCTCGCGGAAGAGCTGCAAGCACAACCAGTGACCCACAAGGCGGCTCGGGCTTACGGCCGGGTCTTCTTTGCCAGCGCACACGACGAGCTTCCCGACAAGCAGGGACGGGTGATGATCCCCGCGCACCTGCGTGAGTATGCCGGGCTGGACCGCGACGTCGCTGTGATCGGTGCGAGTAACCGGGTGGAGATCTGGGACCAACAGGCATGGGAGACATACCTGGCGACGAATGAAGATGCGTTCGCCGGGATCGAGGAAGGGGTGTTGCCCGGCGGGTTGTAGCAGACCCGCAGGGTTGGCGGCGAAACGACCTTTGTGGACACAGGTTTGTGGACAGAGGTCAGCGGCCAGTCCGTACCGCCAGATCTCCAACCGCTCACCAGCACCTGACACTCCTTCCCCGGTGCCAGGCGCGAGCGAGCGGTCGGGGATCTGGCGGTACGGCCCGGCTCCGGGAGCGCGCCGAGCGAGCTTGCGAGTGAGGCTCGAACGGAGCATGGTCCCGCCGCTCGACACAACACCAGCCCGGACCACGCGGGAACGCGCGGTGGCCGGGCATCGAAGCAATCTCCGGTGCGTGGACCGCGAATCCGCGCGCCGTGAGCTGAGGGGGTCGTCGTGCGGAAGCGTCACGCTTCCCACGGCTCAGGCGCACCCGTCGAGGGGTCGGGGGTGTCGCGAGCCATGGGCAGCGACCCGGCCGGGAACACTCACGTTCCAGTTCTGCTTGAGCGTTGTCTCGAACTGATCGGCCCGGCGATCGACCGTGATCACCCGGTGCACGTCGACGCCACGGTGGGTCTCGGTGGCCACGCCGAGGCCGTCCTCGCCGCGCACCCGACGGTCCAGGTGATCGGCCTGGACCGCGACCCGCAGGCGCTGACGCTCAGCCGGCAGCGCCTGGCGCCCTTCGGCGATCGGGTACGGCTCGAGCAGGCCGTCTACGACGAGCTGCCCACGGTCCTGACCCGGCTGTCACTGAACACTGTGGACAGCGTGTTGTTCGACCTCGGCGTCTCCTCGATGCAGCTCGACGACGCCAGCCGCGGCTTCGCGTACGCGCAGGACGCGCCGCTGGATATGCGGATGGACCCGACCACCGGGATCACCGCTGCCGACGTGGTCAATACCTACCCGGCGAGGGACCTGACCCGGGTGTTGCGGGTGTACGGCGAGGAGCGATTCGCCAGCCGGATCGCCCAGGCGATCGTGCGCGAGCGGACCCGGGCGCCCCTGACCGGATCGGCCCGTCTGGCCGAATTGGTGCGCGACTCGATCCCGGCGCCGGCCCGGCGTACCGGCGGTCATCCGGCCAAGCGGACCTTCCAGGCGCTGCGGATCGAGGTCAACGGGGAGCTCGCCGCACTGGAGGCGGCGCTGCCCGAGGCGATTGATGCGTTGTCTCTGGGCGGCCGAATCGTTGTGTTGTCGTACCACTCGCTCGAGGACCGGATCGTCAAGCAGGCGTTCGCCGCTCGCGCCCGGTCCACGGCCCCCGTCGACCTGCCGGTCGTGCCGCCCGGAAGCGGCCCCACCCTACGGCTGTTGACCAAGGGCGCCGAGCTGCCCACCGAGGCCGAGGTCGCGGCAAACCCGCGGGCCGCGTCGGTGAAGCTGCGCGCTGCCGAGCGCGTCGATCCCGACGCGCCAGCGGCGCGGGCCATGCGCACGAGCCGAGCGATACCACGGGGGCTCGCGACTGCGGGGCTCGCTGGCGCTCGCTCCTCGCGCTTCGCGGTACCCCAGAGCACGCACAGAGGCAGCACATCCAGAGGCGAGGACACGAGCAACACCACCAAGGACAGAGCACCACAGCGCGCGGGTGCAACACCGCGCAGGCCCGGGGCGTGGGAACGCCGGGGCACCCAGGGGGACACCGAGACAACACCCGAGGGGGAGACACGATGAACGGGACGACGACACAACCGCGCCGGGCCAGCGGCTACGGGGCTTATGTGTCCGGCGCCAATGCGCTTGCGATCGATCACGACGAGCCGCTGGTGCCGGAGCAGCTCGCACCGCCGCGGCCGACCAGAGCCGTGCCGCGGCCGCGCCGGGCGCACCGCACGCCGTGGGTGACGCCGGTGCCGGAGCCGGCGGCCCTGCCGATCTCGCTACCGCGGGCACCGTTCCTGGCCCTCGTAGCCGGGCTGGTCGTCGTCGGAGTGCTCGGCGTGCTCGTCCTGAACACGAAGATCAACGAGAGTTCGTTTCGGCTCAACGACCTTCGGGCCACCCAGGCCGCCCTCGACCTGCAGGAGCAGCAGCTGGCGCAGAATCTGGCCGACCTCGAGTCGCCGGGCAACCTGCGTGCGGCGGCGACCCGTCTCGGACTCGTCCCGGCCGGCACCCCGGCCTACATCAGCCTGCCCGATGGTCGGGTGGTAGGCGTGCCGCAGCCCGCGTCCGGGCGGTGAGCTGTGCCGCGCCGCCATCCCGACGATGACCCGTCGGGGGCGCCAACCGGCTCTCGGGGGCAGTCCACAAGGGACAATCGGGATCCGACAGTCGGCCGTGCGCCATCGCCCCGCGGATCGAGCCGGATCACCGAGGCCCGCAGCTACCACCCGCGGGCCCGCACGGTCGGTGACACCTCGCGAACCGGCGCGGGCCGGTCGGCACGGCCGCCCCTGCGCCTCGTCACCGACGCGACCGACCCCGAAGCTGGCCCGGGGGGCGGCGCCGGCAGCACGCCGACCCCAGGCCGGCCCGCTGCGGCCCGAGCGGCCAACGCCCGGTCCGCCAACGCCCGGGCTGCCACTACTGGGACCGGCCCTCGGAACGCGGACACCCGTACGGGAGCGCGTAGCCGCAGCGAAGGCCGGACCGCAACGAACGGCCGGACCGCAACCCAGCGCAAGGCGGCGCCGGTACGGCGGGAATCGATCCGCGAGGTGGCGGCCCCGCCGAAGCTGGCCGAGCAGGGCGCCCGGTTGCGGCTGGGCACCGCGATCATCATGGTGGTCTTCCTGGTCCTCGCCGGTCGGCTGATCCAGTTCCAGCTCAGCGATGCCACGGCCTATGCGGCCCAGGGTCTGGCCGTGCGGCTGCAGCCGGTGGACCTGCCCGCCCCACGCGGCAGCATCGTGGACCGCAACGGCGCCGTGCTCGCTGGCAGCGCCGAAGCACGCTACGTCTATGCGGACCCGTCCCGGGTGGTCGACCCGGGGCAGACCGCGGACGCGCTATCACCACTTCTCGGCGTGCCGCGGTCGGAGCTGCTGCCGAAGCTGACTCCACACATCCGCGAGGACGGTTCCGAGGTGCTGTTCGAGTACCTCGCCCGCGGCGTGCCCGTCGGGATGGGGGAGAAAGTGAGCGTGCTGAACCTGCCGGGCATCGGGGTCCGCCGGGACGAGAGCCGGGTGGTGCCTGGGCATGACCTCGCCGCCAATCTGATCGGCTTCACCGGACGGGACCTGCAGGGTCTGGCCGGGTTGGAGGCGAGCTACAACGACCTGCTGCGGGGCGTCGACGGCAGCCGGCGGTACGAGATCGGCCAGCAGGAGGTCAACCTCGACCACGAGATCCCGGGCGGCTACCACGACGAGACGCCGGCCCGGCCGGGGCGCTCCCTTGCAGCTGACCATCGATCGCGATCTGCAGTTCGTGATCCAGCGAATCCTGGCTTCGAAGATGGCTCAGGCCAAGGCGTACACCGGTGCCGCGGTGGTGCTCGACGTTCGCACCGGCGAGGTGCTGGCGCAGGCGAGCTACCCGTCGTACGACGCGGCGGACCCGTTCGCGTCGCGGCCGGAGGACCGTGGTGACGCGGCGGCCACGATGGCGGTCGACCCCGGGTCGGTGCACAAGGCGATCGTTTTCGCCGCCTGCCTGCAGGAAGGTGTCGTCAAGCCCGGCGACACGGTCGCGGTGCCGTCGACCATCACCAAGGGCGCCACCACCTTCACCGATACCCATTGGCATCCGCCGATGGCTCCGATGACGCTTCCCGGAATCCTGGCGTGGTCGTCCAATGTGGGCACCATTACCCTCGCGGAAAGGCTCGGCCCGCAGAAGCTCTATGACTACCAGCGCGCGTTCGGCCTGGGCGACCTTACCGGTGAGGGCCTGCCTGGAGAGTCGGCCGGCCTGGTCCAGCCGCCGGCGAACTGGAGCGCGGACAGCCACGGCTCCATCCCCATCGGGATGAGCGTGTCGGTGACTCCACTGCAGATGGCCGCCGTCTACGCCGCCATCGCCAACGGGGGCGTCTGGGTGCAACCCCACCTGGTGAAGGCGATCATCGACCCGGACGGCACCAGCACCCCGACCGCGCCCGCCCCAACCCGGCGGGTGATCTCGGTCGAGAACGCAACGGCGTTGCGCAGCATGCTCGAGGCGGTCGTGGTCGCCGAGGACGCCACCGGGCAGACCGCCGCGATCAACGACTACCGGGTCGCCGGCAAGACCGGGACGGGCAAGATGGTCAAGGACGGGCGTTACGCGGACGGCGAGGTGGGCTCTTTCATCGGGATGGCGCCGGCCGACGCGCCACGCTATGTCATCGCGGTGTTCGCGCACACCCCGGGTGGAAACGGCGGCGTGGTGGCCGGCCCGGCGTTCGCCGAGATGATGGAGCAGACATTGCTGCATTACCGGGTCGCGCCGACCGGCACGAAGCCGCCGACGTTCTCCATCTACGGCTGACCTGGTAAGTACCCGTCACGTGGGTCGGGACCCTCGAGGGGAGCGGGTAGGGTCAAGGGCCGTGTCCGGCTATCCGCGTCCCCATCATGTCGCCGCGGTCCCGCTTCGGGACCTCGCGGCGGTGGTGGGTGCGCGGCCGCTGGACGACACGCACCGCGACGGCTCCGTTACCGGCGTGACGCACGACAGCGCCCGCGTCCACCCCGGTGACCTCTATGTCGCGATCTCTGGTGCCACGCGGCACGGCGCCGAGTTCGCGCCGCAGGTGATCGCGGCCGGGGCGGCCGCGATCCTGACCGACGAGGCCGGCGCGACGCGGATACCACCAGAGTCGCGTGCCGGTGCTCGTCGTGGATGATCCGCGCACAGCGTTGGGTGTCGTCGCGGCTCGCGTCTATGGCGACCCGACCGCGCGGCTGCCCGTCATCGGGATCACCGGCACCGCCGGAAAGACGTCAACCGCGTACCTGGTCGAGTCCGGCCTGACCGCCGCCGGGCATGTCACCTGCATGATCGGTACGGTCGAGACCCGCATCGCCGGGCAGACGCTCGACAGCGTCCGGACCACACCCGAGGCGACGGACCTGCACGCGCTGCTCGCGACCGCGCTCGAGCGTGGGGCTACCGCGGCGGTGATGGAGGTATCGAGCCACGCCCTCGCCTACGGCCGGGTCGGCGGGGTGCGGTTCGACGTGGGTGGCTTCACCAACTTCGGCCAGGACCACCTTGACTTCCACTCGGGTGTGGACGACTACTTCGCGGCGAAGGCACGCCTCTTTGACGGACGATGCCGGGTCGAGGTGCTCAACTACGACGATCCCGCGGTACGGCGGCTGCGTCTCGCCCGCGGCGCAACGACAACGCAAGCAGATCACCTTCTCCGCCGACGGGCGACCCGGCGGCCGTCCTGGCGAGCGGAAAGGATCGCCCGTACGGGCTTTGGACAGAGCTTCACCGCGGTGCACAGCGATATCGGTGCGGTGCCGATGTCGGTGGCCCTGCCGGGACGGCACAACGTCGCCAACGCGTTGCTCGCGCTCGCGAGCCTCGTTGAGGTGGGGGTGCCCCCGCACCTCGCCGCGGACGGCATCGCCGCCTGCCGCGGGGTGCCCGGTCGGCTGGAGCTGGTCGGGGCGCCCGGGCCGGTACTGGGCGTGGTCGACTACGCGCACAAGCCGGACGCGATCGTGGCCGCGTTGGCGGCCCTGCGTGAGGTCGCCGCCGGCACCGCCGAGGAGTCCGAGCCGCGAGGAACGAGCGGCGAGGACGGATCGGCTCAAGCGAGCGACGCTGGCGGAGCCGGCCAACGTCGCTCGGCCGGGCGGCTGCTCTGTGTCATCGGCGCCGGTGGGGATCGGGACCGGGGCAAGCGCCCGCTGATGGGCGCAGCCGCCGCTCGCGGCGCCGACCTGGTTCTGGTCACCGATGACAACCCGCGCTCGGAGGACCCGGCCACGATCCGGGCCGAGGTACTCGCCGGTGCGACCAGCGCCGTCGGTGGGGCGGCCGGCTCAGCAGAACGTGGTGATCGAGGTGCCGGGCCGTCGGGAAGCGATCGCCGAAGCGGTCCGGTTGGCCGAACCCGGGGATGTCGTCGCGGTGCTGGGCAAGGGGCACGAACGGGGCCAGGAGGTCGGGGGAGCGGTCACCCCGTTCGACGACCGGGTGGAGCTTGCGGCGGCGCTGGCGCACCGGTTTGCCGAGGTAACTCTGTGATCCCGATGTCTCTGGCGCGAGATCGCGGCGGCGGTCGATGGCACGGTCGTGGGCGGCGACCCGGACTCGGTCGTCACCGGTGGGGTGGAGTTCGACTCGCGGGCGGTCGGTCCGGGCGGACTGTTCGCGGCCTTCGTCGGCGCGAACGCGGACGGCCACGACTTCGTCCCGGCTGCGCTGGCCGCGGGTGCGGTCGCCGTGCTCGGCACCCGACCCACCGTGGCGCCCACGGTGGTTGTCTCGGACCCACTCGCCGCCATGGGCCAGCTGGCCCGCGCAGTCGTGGACCGGTTGCCTGAATTGACGATCGTCGGGATCACCGGGTCGTCCGGCAAGACGTCCACAAAGGACCTCCTGGTCGGCCTGCTGGCGCGGCTCGGCCCAACCGTGGGCCCGCCGGGCTCGTTCAACAACGAGTTGGGCCTACCGCACACCGTCCTGCGCGTCGATGCGGCGACGCGGTTTCTCGTGCTGGAGATGGGTGCCCGGGGTCCGGGGCACCTGACCTACCTGTGCGAGATCGCGCCGCCCAAGGTCGCGGTGGTGGTCAACGTCGGTGTGGCGCACATTGGCGAGTTCGGCTCCGTGGACGCGATCGCGGCGGCGAAGGCTGAGTTGGTTCGGGCACTGCCGCGCGACGGCCTGGCCGTCCTCAACGCGGACGACCCGAAGGTACGGGCCATGGCGTCCCAGACCGCGGCCACGGTCGTGCTGGCCGGCGAGGCGGAGGACGCCGTGGTCCGGGCCGAGGCGGTACGCCTGGACGAGCGCGGCCGGGCCAGCTACACGCTTGCGACGCCGGAGGGCCGGATCGAGGTCCAGCTTGGCGTCTCGGGCCGGCACCAGGCGGCGAACTCCGTGCTCGCCGCGGCGACCGCCCGGGCGCTGGGCCTGCCGCTGGAGGCGCTCGGACCGGCGCTGCGCGACGCACGTCTGGTCTCGAACCGAAGGATGGATGTTTTCGACCGGCCGGATGGTGTCACCGTCATCGACGACTCGTACAACGCGAACCCCGCCTCCACCGCGGCCGCCCTGCACGCGCAGGCCGCGATCGGGCAGGGCCGGCGACGGGTCGCCGTGCTGGGCTACCTGGCCGAGCTCGGGGCGATGGAACGGGAAGGACATGCTCAGGTCGGCCGGCTCGCGGCCGAACTGGGCGTGGATCGGCTCGTGGTGGTCGGCGCGGGGGCCGAGCCGATCCACGACGGCGCGGTGGCAGTACCCGATTGGGGAGGAGAGTCCGTGGTGGTGTCCGATCAGGACGCGGCGGTGGCGTGGCTGCGCGGTGAGCTGCGTCCGGGCGACGTCGTCCTGGTGAAGGGTTCGCGCTACCGCACCTGGGTCGTGGCCGACCAGCTGCGCGCGGATGAGTTGATCGCGGTCGGCCGCGAAGCGCGAGGAGGGCACCGGGTGAGGGCCGTATTCGTCGCGGCGGCGGTGGCCTTCCTGGTCACGATCCTGCTCACTCCGGTGGCGATCCGCGGGTTCACCCGGCTCAAGGCGGGCCAGCCGATCCGTACCGACGGGCCCCAGACGCACCTGGCGAAGATGGGCACGCCGACCATGGGCGGCGTCGTCTTCATCCTGGCCACGGTGATCGCCTACGTGGCGGGCCACTTCGTGCTCGCCACCCTGCCGGCGAACCAGCTGGGTGCGCCGACCGGCATCACCACGACCGGCGTGGTGCTGCTGGGCCTATTCGTCGGTCTCGGTGCGGTCGGCTTCGTCGACGACTACCTCAAGGTGCGCAAGCGCAACAGCCTCGGGCTGAGCATGCGGCAGAAGCTGCTCTGGCAGACCGTGGTGGGCTTGCGGCTTCGGCTGTGGTCGCGCTGTGGTTCCCGAGCTCCGGCCCCGAGCACGAGACGGTGGCCGCCTCGACGATCTCGTTCGTCAAGGACCTGCGCTGGCTCGACATCACCCAGTACGGCGCGCTGGCGCTGTTCGTCTTCGTGGTGCTGTCGATGTCCAACGCGGTCAACCTCACCGACGGCCTGGACGGCCTCGCCACCGGCACGTCGGTGGTGGTGATCGGGTCGTACGCGTTCATCGCGTTCTGGCAGTACCGGCACTGGGACGTCGACCCCGCCTACCAAGAGCCGTATGCGTACGAGGTGCGCGACCCGCTCGAGATCGCGATCATCGCCGCGGCCGTGGCCGCCGCCTGTTTCGGCTTCCTGTGGTGGAACGCGTCCCCGGCCCGGATCATCATGGGGGACACCGGCTCGCTCGCGCTCGGCGGGCTGATCGCCGGCCTGGCCTTCGCCACCCGTACCGTGCTGCTGCTGCCGCTGCTCGCGATCCTGTTCACGATGATCGCGCTGACCTGGATCATCCAGATCGGATCGTTCAGGCTCTGGCATCGCCGGGTCTTCCGGATGGTGCCGTTGCAACATCACTTCGAGCTCGCCGGCTGGAGCGAGGTCAACATCGTGGTGCGGTTCTGGATCATCGCCGGGCTCGGCGTCGCCTCCGCGCTCGGCCTCTTCTACGCCGACTTCCTGCGGGTGATGGAATTCCGCTGATGGACCCGTACGAGGGGCGGCGGGTGTTGGTGGCGGGCACCGGCATCGCCGGAGCCGCCTGCGTCGAGGTGCTGCTTGGCCTCGGTGCCCAGGTCACGGTGCTGGACCGGACGTCCAGCGACGCGGCGGTACGGCTGGAGGCGGCCGGCGCCGACCTGGTGCTCGGCGACGAACCACCGGCCGGGCTGATGGCCAAGCTCGACGACGTGATCGTCTCGCCCGGCTTCGCGCCGCATACGCCGGTGGCCCGGGCGGCGGTCGCGGCCGGGGTTCCGGTCTACTCCGAGCCCGAACTGGCCTGGCGTCTTCGTGGCCCGGACGCACCGGCCTGGCTCGCGATCACCGGGACCAACGGCAAGACCACCACCACCACGATGGTGGCGGCGATCCTGGCGCGGCCGGACACCGGACGGCTGCCCTGGGCAACATCGGCGAGCCGCTCGTCTACGCCGCGTTGGCGCCGGACCGGTTCGACGTCCTCGCGGTCGAACTCTCGAGCTTCCAACTGCACTGGTCGACGACGATGGCGCCGCGAGGCCGGTGCGCTGCTCAACCTCGCCGACGACCACCTGGAGTGGCACGGCACCTTCGAGGCGTACGCCTCGGCCAAGCACGCGATCTGGCGTGCGGCCGCGGCCGGCGACGGCGTCGCGATCGGCAACCTCGACGACCCGCTGGTAGCCGCGGTGCTCGCCCAGGTACCCGGCCGCCAGGTCGGGGTCACGGTGTCCGTACCCGGCCCGGGGCAGCTCGGCGTCGTCGATGGGATGCTGGTCGACCGCGCCTTCGCGGACTCCGTGGAGCTGGGACCGGCCTCCGCGGTCCGTCCCACCGGCGCGCACAACGTGAGCAACGCGCTGCACGCGGCCGCGCTGGCCCGAACCTTCGGCGTGAGCGCGGCGGCGGTTCGCGATGGGCTGGCGGGCTACGTACCAGAGCCACATCGCAACGCCCTGGTCGCCACCGTCGCCGGGGTGGCCTATGTGGACGACAGCAAGGCCACCAACCCGCACGCCGCCAGCGCCTCGCTCGCCGCCTATCCCCGGCTGGTGTGGGTCGCCGGCGGACAGCTCAAGGGCGTCGACATCTCCGACCTGGTGGCCGCCTTCAGCGACCGCATGGTGGGCGCGGTGCTGCTCGGCGTGGATCGGGCGCAGGTCGCGGCGGCATTGCGCCGACACGCCCCGCACCTACCGGTCGTGGAGGTGGCGAGGACGGATGATGACGCCATGGCCGAGGTGGTAACTGCCGCGGCCGGGCTTGCACGCCCGGGCGATACCGTGCTGCTCGCCCCGGCGGCGGCATCGAAGGACATGTTCATCAGCTACGCCCACCGCGGGGACGCGTTCGCTGCCGCGGTTCGCGCGCTGCCGCAGCGTAGTCAATGACGGGGTTCGGGACGGGCACCCGCGACCACGGAATCCGTCGCCAAGGGCGCGTTCGTTGGCGATGACCGGCCCCGCTGGCCGCGCACTGGTCGGGAGCTGGCTCAGGCCGTGCTGGCCTTCGTGCGCGCGGTGCTGGCCCGCCCGCTCGCCTCGTACTACCTGCTCGTCTCCACCACTGCGCTGCTGTTGATCATCGGGTTGGCGATGGTCTACTCGGCCACCAGCGTGGAGCAGTTCAGCACCAGCGGAAGCGCGCTCACCTCGATCGAGACGCAGCTCATCCTGGCCGCGATCGGGGTGCTCGCGTTCTGGCTCTGCCAGCGGCTTCCCGTACGCACCTACCGGGCGCTGGCCCGACCCGGGCTGATCGTGGCGTTCGTCCTGGTGTTGGCGTTGGACATCCTGGCGTTGCTGGCCCAGGCGAAGGTGTTGCACGATCCGACGTTCGGTCCGGTCCGCGCCGATGAGCTGTGGCTCTACCTCGGGCCGCTTCAGGTGCAGCCATCCGAGCTGGCTAAGATCGCGCTCGCGGTCTGGGTGGCCGACGTCCTCGTGCGCAAGGGAGAGCGGGCCGGCGCCTGGCGGGACCTGTCGCGGCCGCTGTTCCCGGTCGCCGGGCTGCTCTTCCTGCTGGTGGGCTACAACGACCTGGGCACGATGGTCTGCCTCGTGGTGCTCTTCGTCGGCATGCTCTGGGCGGCCGGGCGTACGGCTGAGGATCTTCCTGGGGATGATCGTGGCGGCGGCCCTGGCCGTCCTGGCGCTGATCGTGCTGCCGGGCAACGACTACCGGCTGGCCCGCATCGACGCGTTCGCCAATCCGGAGCTGCACCAGCAGGGTGACGCGTACCAGGTCAAGGAGGGCCTGTTCGCGATCGCGAACGGCGGCTGGTTCGGAGTCGGCCTCGGCGAGGGCCGGCTCAAGTGGGGTTGGCTGCCCAACGGGCACAACGACTTCATCTTCGCGGTGATCGCGGAGGAGCTCGGCGTGATGGGCTGCCTTCTGGTGCTCGGCCTCTTCGCGGTGCTCGCCTACACCGGGCTCCGCATCGCCCGCCGGTGTACCAACCCGTACCGCAAGCTGGTCGCCGCCGGCGTCACGGCGCTGATCGCGGGCCAGGCGACGATCAACATTGCCGGCGTGGTCGGGCTGCTACCCGTGACCGGCCTCCCGCTGCCGCTCATCTCCGACGGCGGCAGTGCGCTCGTGGTGACGCTCGCCATGATCGGCATGCTGGCCTCGTTCGCCCGCGCGGAGCCGGCCGCCGCCCGGGCCCTGCATGCCCGTCCGCCCGGCCGACTGGGCCGGCTACTCTGGGCTCCGCTGCCGCCCATGCCGATCGCGATCAGGCGCGGCCGGAGCCGGCCAGCCCGGGATCTGGACGGCGGTGACCTGGACGACGGTGACCTGGACGACCGTGACCTGGACGATCATGATCTGGACGGCCCGGATCTGGACGACCGGGCCCGATCCGATTGGACCTGGATGCAGCGCGACGCGGAGACGGTGCACGGAGAGGGTGACGAGGATGGCTGAGCTGCGGTCGGTGGTGCTGGCCGGCGGTGGCACCGGCGGGCACATCTACCCATTGCTGGCCTTCGCGGAATGCCTTCGTCGACACCAGCCTGACTTGCGGATCACGTGCGTGGGCAGCACCAAGGGGCTCGAGGGTCAGCTCATCCCGGCCGCCGGGTTCGAACTGCGGCAGGTGCCGGCGTATCAGCTTCCCCGTTCGGTGAACCTGGACCTGGCCCGGACCCCGGCCCGGATGCTGCGCTCGATGCGGGCCGGTCGGGCCATCCTCGACGATGTCGAGGCCGACGTCGTGGTCGGCTTCGGAGGGTACGTCGCCGTGCCGGCGTACCTGGCCGCGTGGCGGCGGCGGACCCCGTTGGTGATCCACGAGCTCAACGTGCCCCCCGGAGTGGCCAACCGGCTCGGCATGCGGTTCACCAAGCACGTCGCGGTGGGCTTCCCGTACCAGCCGCAGGTCTCGTCACTGCTTGCAGGACGCCCGGGTGACCGGGGTACCGCTGCGCCAAGCGATCGCCTCCTTGGACCGTACGGCGGTGCAGGAAGGAGCCCGGGAGCACTTCGGGCTCGACCCGCTGCCGGCCCACGCTCTTCGTTTTCGGGGCCTCCCAGGGCGCTCGTTCGATCAACCTCGCGGTCGCCGGCGCGGCGAAGGCGCTCACCACCGCCGGGCGTCCAGGTCCTTCACGTCACGGGAGCCCGCAACGAGCCGGTGGAGATCCCGCCGGATCTCCCCGCGCCGTACATCACGGTGCCCTACGTCGCCGACATGGAGCTGGGATACGCCGCAGCCGATCTTGTGTTGAGCCGGGGCGGGGCGATGACACTCGCCGAGGTGACCACGGTGGGCCTGCCCGCCATCTACGTCCCGTTGCCGTACGGTAACGGCGAGCAACGCCGAAACGCGCTTCCGGTAGTGGAGGCCGGCGGCGGTCTGCTGGTCGACGACGCCGATCTCACGCCCGACTGGATCGAGAAGACGGTGGTCCCGCTGGCCACCGACCCGGCCCGGCTGGTTCGAGATGAGTCGGGCGGCGGCGCGGTTCGGTCGGCAGCGACGGCGACGAGGCGCTTCGGGCGTTCGTCGTTGGATGTCGTCGCCGGCCGGCTCTGAGTCGGAAAGGATGTTGGCGTGAGCACCACACTGCCGGTGCCCCTGTCGGCCGAGGATCTGGGGCACGTGCACCTGATCGGTGTGGGCGGGGTCGGCATGAGCGGCCTGGCCCGTCTCCTGCTGACCCGCGGCATCCCAACCTCCGGCAGCGAGCTCAAGGACTGGCCGGCGCTGGCCGGACTTCGCGCGCTGGGCGGCACCATCCACATGCGACACGAGGTGTCCAATCTGGACGGTGTCGACACGGTCGTCTACTCCAGCGCGATCCCGGCCGACCACCTGGAGTTGGTCGAGGCGCGGGCCCGCGGGCTGCGGGTGTTGCACCGGTCGGAGGCGCTCGCCGCGGCGATGACCGGCCGGCAGACGATCGCGGTCGCCGGCACCCACGGCAAGACCACGACCACGTCGATGCTCACGTCGATCCTGCAGCACGGTGGGCTGGATCCGTCGTTCGTCATCGGCGGTGAGATCGCCGAGGTCGGCTCCAACGCACACCACGGAACCGGCTCCCACTTCGTCGCCGAGGCCGACGAGCACGACCGGTCGTTCCTGAACTACCGACCCGACATCGCGATCGTGACCAACATCGATGCCGACCACCTCAACACCTACGGCGACCTGGCCGGCCTCGCGGACGCATTCGCAGAGTTCTGCCGCCTCGTCGGACCCGAACGGGCTGGTCGTACTCTGCGCCGACGACGCACCCACCCGGAAGCTGGCCGACCGTGCGCGGGCCGAGGGGCTGCGGGTCGAGACGTACGGCGAGGCGGCCGACGCGAACCTCCACCTGACCGACCTGCGTTCCGGCGCCTCGTCGGTGCGCTACCTGGCGAGCCTCGACGGCGAGGCCCTCGGCGAGATCAGTCTGCCAGTTCCCGGCCGGCACCTGGGCCTCAACAGCGCCGCCGCGGTGCTGACGGCGCTGCGGTTAGGGCTGCCGATCCGGCAGATCGCCGACGCGCTGGCGGTGTTCCCCGGCGTGCGCCGGCGATTCGAGCTCAAGGGTGTGGCCGACGGTGTGCGTGTTTACGACGAGTACGCCTACCACCCGACCGCGATGACCGCGGCACTGCAGACCCTGCGCGAGGTGGCCGGGGAGTCCCGACTGCTGGTCGTCTTCCAGCCGTACCGGGTTTACCGCACCCGCGACCTTCGAACCGAGATCGCGGCCGCGCTCGCCATCGCCGACGAGGCCGTGGTCATGGAGGTCTTCGGACCCGGCGAAGCCCGCGAGCCCGGCGACGGCGGCATCGCGCTGACCGCGGCGGTGGCCCTACCGCCCGAGCGCAAGGTGTTCGTCGCGTCGTGGGAGGACGTGGCCGCGCAGGTGTGCGCCCGGGCGGGGTCCGGTGATGTCGTCGTCACCATGGGGGCGCCACCGATCTCACTGATGGGCGACGAACTACTGGCGGCGCTCGCCGACCGAGGCCGGCAGCGCACCGACGTCCAGTAGACCCCGCCTCGGTTCTGCCGCCTGATTAGCCTCATCCCACCATTGCCGGTACGGTCATCGTTCGGCGCTGGTGACTCCGTGCACACGGGCCATTCACAGAGTTGTTTGTCAAGTGTCCGACGCTTTCGACGGGATGCCGGCCCGGCAGGGTAGGCCATCCCTGTACGCACGACGGGTAGCGCTCGATCCCGTCGCCGACGCAGGAGGTGGCGCTCGATGCGGGAAGGCGGACGAAACCGCGCCGTGGCGCTGTCGTCGGGCGGCGTCGCGTTCGTCCTAGTGTCTGGCCGCTCTGCTGGGCATCGGGGGCAGTCCTGCCCGGATTTGCAAACGCCGCGCTCGCGTCCGCATCTGGTCGCGATCGGGCCGGCGGTGTGGAGATCTCCGATTCCGACGCCGAGCCGTGGTCGCCTCCGCCGACGCCCAGCGCAATCGCCGTCACCAAGCCCGACTCCACTTCCGGGTCCCCCGCAACCGAGACTGGCGCCGCCGGCGCCCAAACCTCCTGCGCCACCCCCCGTTCAGGGCCCGCCCGCGACAAATCCGGCCGAGGCGGTAGCCAACGCATACGCGGCTGGACGGACTCGCGCCTCACGCGTGGCCGTCGCGGTCCTGGATCGGCAGACCGGAACGTTCTATGGCGCCGGCGACATTGACAGCAGCTACGCGTCGGCGTCAGTCGTGAAGGTGTTCATCGCCGCCAAGATTCTCACGGGACCATAGTCCCAGCGACGCCATCAAGAGCAGGATGTGGCGCATGATCGTCTACTCCGACGACAACGACGCCTCGTACCTCTGGGGAACGTATGGTGGCCCGGCCATCGTGACGTGGGCGGCCGGCCAGTACGGGATCAGCGTGACCCCGCCGCCAGCGAGCATGCCGGGATGGTGGGGCCTGGTCGGAATTACCGCCCGAGCAATGACGACCTTCTATGCTCGAATCGCCAACGACCCCGCCGTCGGGCCATGGCTGATGAGCGCCATGGCCAACGCGGCGCCGTACGGATCCGACGGGTTCTGGCAACATTTCGGCATCCCATCCGCGACCAGCGGTTGGCGGGTCAAGCAGGGCTGGATGTCCTATAGCGGAGACAGGTTGCACTCCACAGGTTTCGTCGGTGGTGATCGTTACACGGTCGCCTTGCTCACCCAGGGATCCGGCGGCTACTACTACAACGGGTCGGGCACCGTGACGCTCATGGCGCGGGCGCTCATGCCCGGCGGAACGATTCCGCAGCCACCCCCGCCGGCTCCGACTCCCACCGCCGACCCACGACTCCCACGCCGACACCCACACCGACGCCTACACCCACACCGACTCCGACACCGACGGCCACGCCGACTCCAGCGTCCGAGTAGCCCCGCGCTACCGCAGGTACCGGCGGCATCTGGGAAGCTGACCGTGCAGCAGCCGGTATCGTCCGTCCACAGTGGTCTCGAGCCTGGTGCCGTCCCGCCATTCGTGTTCGCTGTGGACGGGCCGCGAGCCTTGCGCCGAAACGGTGCTCCGTCCATGCATCATGGTCGGCATGCGTCTCAATCAGCCCACAGGCGGGCGTTAGCGATGTCCTCACAGGCCATCCGATGACGTCGCTGGGCCGCGGTGCGACGGGGACGGGCCGTCGATGGCGGCTGGTGCGCGCCCGTCGCGACGCGGTGCCCGACTCGGTGCGCCGAGCGCACCGGCGCTTCGCGTCGTCCGTCCCGCTCGAGGCTGCGGCCGGTGCTCTACGTCGCGATCGGTGCGGTCGTGCTCGGGTTGCTCGGTTGGGTCCTGTACGGCACGAGCGTGCTCGGGGTGCGCGAGATCGCCGTGTCCGGGTCCCAGATCGCCGGCGCCGATGTGGTCCGCGCGGCCGCCGCTGTCCCCGTAGGCACCCCGTTGGCCCGACTGGACACCGGCGAGGTGGCCGACCGGATCCGGGCGCTGCCATCCGTCGGCGAAGTGGACGTGAGCCGGTCCTGGCCGCACACGCTGGTGATCACGGTGACCGAACGGACGCCCGTCGCTGCGGTCGCGCGGCCCGATGGATTCGTCGTTCTCGATGCGAGCGGGGTCGTGTTCAACCTCGTGCCGGTCCGCCCGGCGAGGCACGGTGCTGATGCGCCTGGCCAGCCCGGGCTCCGACGATCCGTCCACTGTGGCGGCGCTTCGGGTAGCGGCAGCGCTCACGCCTGCGCTGCGCGGCGGCATTGCAGGAGTTGAGCGCGGAGACCCCGACCCGGATCGTGCTGCAACTGACCGACGGCCGTGTGATCGTTTGGGGCGACGCCGAGCGCAGCGACGCGAAGGCCACCGTCGCCACCGCTCTGCTCGATCGACCGGCACGGACCATCGACGTCAGCGTTCCCGACGTCGCCACCACGAGCTGACCCTTCCCGGCGCTCGAATTCCCGCCGCTTCCCGCCCTGGCAGGTGATCATCGGCGGTGGGCCTGCTGGGTGGCTTTGGGCCGACACGCCGTCGGGTTCCTTGGTCGCGACCGTTGCTGCGAATACGGTCCGAATCAGACCCACTAGTTGACACAGGTCTAAGTCTCTAGTAAAGGGTTAGGGTTTCCGTCGAGCGGCGTTGCGGACGAGAGCCCGATCGCGTCACCCCGCACCGACCACGGCGTTGTCTACTGTGGATCAATCGCCGGCTCGACCGTCAGCTTTGAAGGGAACGCGTTGATGACACCTCCGCACAACTACCTGGCGGTCATCAAGGTGGTCGGCGTCGGCGGCGGCGGCGTGAACGCCGTGAACCGCATGATCGAGGTCGGGCTGAAGGGCGTGGAGTTCATCGCCATCAACACCGACGCGCAGGCGCTACTGATGAGCGACGCGGACGTGAAGCTCGACGTCGGTCGGGAACTGACCCGCGGCCTCGGCGCCGGAGCCAATCCCGACATCGGCCGCAACGCCGCCGAGGATCACCGGGACGAGATCGAGGAGGTCCTTCGCGGCGCCGACATGTGCTTCGTGACCTGTGGCGAGGGCGGCGGCACCGGAACCGGCGGGGCACCCGTGGTGGCCAGCATTGCCCGCAAGATCGGTGCGCTGACGATCGGCGTGGTCACCCGACCGTTCTCGTTTGAAGGCAAGCGGCGCCAGGTACAGGCCGAGACCGGCATCGAGGAACTGCGACAGCAGTGCGACACCCTGATCGTGATCCCCAACGACCGCCTGCTCGCGCTCGGCGACCGAAGCATCAGCATGATGGACGCCTTCCGCCAGGCCGACCAGGTCCTGCTCTCCGGTGTCCAGGGCATCACCGACCTGATCACCACTCCCGGCCTGATCAACCTCGACTTCGCCGACGTGAAGAGCGTGATGAGTGGGGCCGGCAGTGCACTGATGGGCATTGGCGCCGCCCGCGGCGACAATCGGGCGGTCGAGGCGGCCGAGCGAGCCATCTCCAGCCCTCTATTGGAGCAGAGCATGGACGGGGCCCGCGGTGTCCTGCTCTCCATCGCCGGCGGATCCGACCTCGGCTTGTTTGAAATCAACGACGCGGCCCAGCTGGTCACCGACGCGGCCCACTCAGACGCCAACATCATCTTCGGCGCGGTCATCGACGACGCGCTCGGCGATGAGGTACGGGTAACGGTGATCGCGGCCGGCTTCGACGGTGGCTCTCCGGCGTACCGGCCCGCCGATGCTCAGCGCCGATCGGTCTTCTCCAGCACCACGGCGGAGTCGCCCATCGTCTCCCGGCCCTCCCCGGTGCAACCGCCGCGGCGAGTGCTCTTCGACGACGTGGACGTGCCCGACTTCCTCAAGAACGGCGCCTGACTTTCCACATCCGGCGGATAGACCCGCCCTTCCAAGGTCACCGGGAACGCGAAACGCCGCGACTCGCCGGTCTGCCGTTCCCGGCGACCAAGACCGAAGATCACTGGGAACGGCGAGGACCCGGATCGCGCCGACACCCGGCGACCGCTGTGCCCGGCGATCTTCGAGTCGCTGCGCCGGCGTTCGGGCGATCACGTCGTCACTGCACCTGTGTCATGGCGATCATCGACGGTCGGGCGTCCAGGCGGCCCACTAGTGTCGGAGCCGTGACCGACCAGCGCCAGCGGGAACTGGCCGAGAACCTCGCCACGGTACGCAGTCGGCTCGACGCGGCCTGCCGGGCGGCCGGTCGGGATCCGGCCGAGGTCAGCCTCGTCGTGGTGACCAAGACCTATCCGCCGGCGGACGTGCTGCGGTTGGCCGCTCTTGGCGTGACCGATGTCGGGGAGAACCGCGATCAGGAGGCAGCCTGGAAGGCGGCCGAGGTGGCCGAGCTGGGTGCCCGGGTCCGGTGGCACTTCGTCGGCCAGCTGCAACGGAACAAGTGCAAGTCAGTGGTGCGCTATGCACACATGGTCCATTCGGTCGACAGCGTCCGGCTGGCGACGGCACTCGCGGACGCGGCCGGCCCGGGTCGGGATCGTCCGCTCGACACTTTGGTCCAGGTCAGCATCGATGGGGACGCCTCGCGTGGCGGTGCCGTCTGCGGACCAGCGCAGCCCGACCTTGCCCTCGACCGGGTGCTGGCGACCGTGGCCGACGCGGATGGGCTCGCGTTGCGCGGGCTGATGGCGGTCGCGCCCCTGGGATGGGAGCCGGATCGGGCCTTCGGTCAGCTCGCCACGATCGCGGCCCGGGTGCGAGCGGAGTACCCGGACGCCGTGATCTTGTCAGCCGGGATGAGTGGTGACGTTGAGCAAGCTATCCAACACGGCGCGACACATGTACGTCTCGGCAGCGCAGTGTTAGGGAACCGCCCGAGCCTCATGTAGCCTGGTCACACCGCTGGAATGACACACCTGTGATTCTGTCGACACTGGCGGCTGGGGTGTTGCCGGGGGGCTGCCCACGGGAGTCGAAGGGGCCGCGGAAATGGGTGCACTGCGCAAGGCGGGCGTCTGGCTGGGACTGGTTGAAGACGAGGACGACCGAGCTGAGGACGGTCTCTTCGAGGACGAGTTCGGCGACGATGACGACTTCGCAGTGCCGGCACGGCCCCGGTCGCTGGCTCGTCCCGCACCACGGATGCCCGAGCGGGACCTCCGCGACCGTACCGACCGTACGAGCCGTGACCAGAGGATCGACCGCGACCTCCGTGCCGACCGCGACCTCCGTACTGACCGCGACCTCCGTACTGAACCGCGACGCTCCGTACGACGCGACTTACGCGCGACCGCGACTCACGCATCGACCGCGACTCACATATCGACCGCGACCGCGACCGGGACAGTGAGCTCAGGCTCGACCGTGACCTCCGCCCCGAGCGAGATCTGCGCACCGACCGCGACCGGGATGTGCGCGTCGAGCGGGATCTCCGCGAGGAGCGTGAGATCGACACTGAGGATGGGGCGGGACCACGAGCGAAACGTGCGCGGCAATGAGGTGCCGGACCCTCGGGTCAGCGAAGCGCGGGCCAGTGTCCGACCGCTGACCCGGCCGTCGACCGGGTCGACCGCGATCTCCTTTCCGACCCAGGACAACCTGGCGCTCGCGCCCCAGGTCCAGCTGCGGGAGCGTGGGGTGGTCAGCGAGGACACGAGCCGCCGCTACCAGATCACCACTCTGCACCCGACGAGCTACAGCGAGGCGCGCGCCATCGGCGAGCAGTTCCGCGATGGCCATCCGGTGATCATGAACTTGACCGAGATGGACGAGCCGGACGCCAAGCGCCTGGTGGACTTCGCGGCAGGTCTGGCCTTCGGCCTGCGTGGCAGCATGGAACGGGTGACCAACCGGGTCTTCCTTCTCTCACCACCCAACATCCGGGTCAGTGATGAGGAGAAGGCCCGCATCGCCGAGGGTGGATTTTTCGACCAGTCCTAGTCGGGCGGCTCGGGAATCCGTCTCACCAGGACGGCCCGCCCCGGTCGGCGTTGCCTCGGATGGCCCGCTAACGTGGTGGCCTACCAGGCCGGTCGCGGCGTGGCGCATTGATCCGGCGGGATGGGGGCGGCCGGGCAGCTAAGGTCTGCTCGTGTGAGCCGGCGAGGCCGAGCTCCGAGGAACGAGGAGCGAGGGCGAACCGGCCTGCGTAACTGAGCCGGCGAGGCTGAGCTCCGAGGAACGAGGAGCGAGGGCCAACCGGCCCTGTGCAACGGAGGGTGGAGAGCCCAGCTGGTGTCGATCCTGTTGCAGGTCGTGTACCTGCTGCTGTTCGTGTTTCTGTACACCCTCTTCGCGCGGTTCGTCCTGGGCCTGGTTATGAGCATCGGGCGCCGGTGGCGTCCGGGGCGGGGTGCGGCGGCGGCGATGGAGCTCGTGTGGAGCGTCACCGATCCCCCGCTGAAGGCGTTGAGGCGAGTGATCCCGCCGCTGCGTCTTGGTACGGTGAGCTTCGATCTGGCGTCTCTTGTCCTGCTCGTTATTGTGTTCGTGCTGATGTCGTTCGTACTTCCACCGTTGATCTTGCTGGCTGAGGGCCCGTGATTCGCGGCCGTACTGAACTCAAGGAGTCTCGATGCCGCTGACCCCGGCCGACGTCCACAACGTCGCGTTCAAGAAGCCCCCGATCGGCAAGCGGGGATACGACGAGGAAGAGGTTGACGCCTTCCTCGATGAGGTGGAGCGGGAGCTCGCCCGCCTGATCGAGGAGAACAACGAGATGCGGGCCGGCCGCCCGGCCGGTGCGCCGGCGGGCGACATGCGGCACTCGGGCGAGTTCGCCGACCTCAAGACCCAGCTGGACCGGCTGCAGCGGGAGAAGGCCGCGGCCGAGCAGGCCGCGCGCCAGATGCAGATGGAGATCGACCAGATGCGGGCCACCGGCGCCGTTCCGGTCGCCAGCGGGGACGGGGAGCAGCAGGCGTTGCGGGTGCTCATGATGGCGCAGCGGACCGCGGACGAACACGTCTCCGATGCCCGCCGCGAAGCCGACAAGCTCCTCACCGATGCCCGGACCAAGTCCGATGAGATGACCCGCGACGCGCGGGCGAAGGCGGAGGCGCTCGAGCGTGACGCCCGCCAGCGCCACCAGGAGGTCATGGGTAGCCTCGACACCAAGCGCACCGCGCTGCAGAAGCACATCGAGGAGCTCAAGCAGTTCGAGCGCGAGTACCGCACCCGGCTCAAGGCATACCTGGAGAGCCAGCTTCGCGACCTCGACGGCCGCGGTCAGGGAATCGAGGCGGAGCTTGCCCGGCAGGCCCCGGCCAACGGCGAGGTCAAGGGCGGCGGTGGCAACCTGGCTGGTGCCGGCGCTGCCGGCGCCCGTGGCGGCGACGCGGCCGCCAAGTAGTCGAACCCACAACGGCGACTCACGGCAGCCCGGCGGTGATCGTCGGCAGCGTGCTCCTGGTCGCAGTAGCGGCAGTGCTACTCGTCCTCGGACTGGTCACGCTCAACGACACCCTGTTGTACTCATCGATCGTGGGCAGCGCCCTCGCGGCGCTCGCCCTGGTCGTCGGCGTGCGGCAACTTCCGTCCGCGCGGCTGCCGGAGGTCGACTTCGACGTCCGGCCGGGCGGGCCGGGGCCGGGCAGCTGGCCGCCACGGCCGATCGGCCGGGCGGTGCCGCCTCCGCACTCGCGCATGGAAGCCGTCGCCGAGGGAATGGCGCCCGTTGATCTGGACGCGCTCACCGATGCGGATCCGACCGTCCCCGCGGACGAGCCCGGCGAGCAGGTGGTCAGCGAACGCGACGCTGCCACGGTCGGCCGGCTCGCGGCCGAAGTTGCAGTCGTCGATGGACGGCCGCGGTATCACCTCGACAGCTGCCTGCATCTGCTTGGCCTGGACGCGGCTCGTCTGCCGGCACTCGAGGCGGTCGAGCTCGGCTTCACACCGTGTGCCCTGTGCACGCCCGCCACCGTCCTGCTCGCGAACGACTACGGCGGCGGCACCGTACCGGACTAAGCCGGCAACGCTTGGGTCCAGAGTCCGGGCAGCTAGCCAGGCGTGGCCCGGTCCGATGGTTGAATGGTGCATGTCCCTGGGCGAAGTGACCGTTGCAGTCCGGGTACGCCCGCGGGCGTCGAGGGCGGCTGTCGGCGGCGGTCACGCGGGGACGCTCGGGCCGGCGCTGCTGGTGGCGGTCAAGGAACCCGCTGTCGACGGTCGGGCCACCCAGGCCGCGCTGGACGCGGTCGCTAAGGCGCTGAGACTGAGCCGTGGCCAGGTGCGGCTGCGGACCGGTGAGCGCGGCCGGGACAAGCTGTTTACGATCATCGATCCACCCGCAGACCTGATGGAGCGCCTGCGGGTGCTGCGCGACAGTGAGATCGCGTGAGCTCGTCCATCGACACGGCCCTGCTGATCGGGGCCGCGGTGCTGCTCGTCGCGGTGGTCGCGGTCCGGCTTTCCGCCGGGGTCGGTCTGCCCAGCCTCGTGGCGTACCTGTTGATCGGCATGGTGATCGGCGAATCCGGCCTGGGCATCCAGTTCGAGAACGCGAACCTGACCCGCGTCCTCGGTTTCTGCGCGCTGGTGCTGATCATTGCCGAGGGTGGACTCAGCACCCGCTGGTCGGTGGTGCGGCCGGTGATAACTGCGGCGGCCACGCTGGCCACAATCGGGGTCTTTGTCAGCGCCGCGATGGTCGGCGTGCTCCTGCATCTGCTGCTCGGTCTGTCCTGGCAGCTGGCCCTGCTGTACGGCGCGGTGCTGTCGTCCACGGATGCGGCCGCCGTGTTCTCGACGCTGCGCAGGTTGCACATCAAGCCCCGGCTTACCGCGATCCTCGAGGCGGAGTCCGGGATCAACGACGCGCCCGCCGTGATCTTGGTGGTTACCCTCTCGATGATCACCGCAGGGGAACATCTCGGGCCGTGGTGGCAACAGGTCCTACTGGTGCTCTACGAGCTTGCTGCGGGCGCCGTGATCGGGCTGGTGGTGGGGATCGTCGGTGGGTATGCACTGCGCCGGTTCGCGCTGCCATCGGCCGGTCTCTATCCGCTGGCCGCGGTCGGGCTCACCGTCTTCGCCTACGCGGTCGGAACCACCGCCCACGCCTCGGGCTTCCTAGCCGTCTACGTGGCCGGCGTGGTCCTCGGCAACGCCAAGCTCCCACACCGTCAGGCGGTGCTCGGGTTCGCCGACGGAGTTGCGTGGCTGGGCCAGATCGGTCTGTTCGTGCTGCTCGGCCTGCTCGCCTCGCCGGCGCGGCTACCCGGCGCCGTCCTGCCGGCGCTGCTCGTCGGGATCATCCTGGTGCTGCTCGCTCGGCCGATCTCGGTGGCGTTGAGCGTGAGCTGGTTCCGGCACGGCTGGCGTGACCAGGCCTTCCTGTCCTGGGCCGGCCTGCGCGGTGCGGTGCCGATCGTGTTGGCCACGATCCCGCTCTCGCTCGGCGTGACCGGGGCCGAACGCCTTTTCGATGTCGTGTTCGTGCTCGTCGTGGTCTATACGGTGCTCCAAGGCGGCACCATCGCCCCAGCGGCGCGATGGCTGCGGGTCACGTCGCCGTACCAGCCCACCGAGCTGCAGGTCGACATCGCGCCGCTGGACCGGATGCGGGCCGACCTCCTCGAGCTTTCGATCCCCGAGGGGTCGCACATGGCGGGCGTCTACATCGACGAGCTGCGCCTGCCGCCCGGCGCGGTGGTCACCCTGGTGCTTCGGGACGGGGTCGGCTTCGTACCGGACCCGCGGACCCGGCTTCGGGCCGGCGACAACCTGTTGATCGTGGCCACGGTTGGGGTCCGGGACCTGGCGGAGCGACGCCTGCGCGCGGTGAGTCGTCGCGGCCGCCTCGCCCGGTGGCTCGGCGACGACGGCTGACATCCTGTCCTCCGCGCCGCCCTGGCCGCGCCGCTCCATGCCCTAGAAGTGACTTTTAGGGCATCTGAACCTGTGAAGTGTGTCCTAAAAGTGCCTTCGAGGGGGTTACTGCCCGAATACAAACCATGACGCACTGCAAAATCCAGTGATAGATCCGGACGAGATCGCCCATTCGTGACGCCGCGGTGTGGCATGTTTGTCGCGGGACCGTAGGTTCCGTATTCTTGCCGTCTTCGGAGTGCGCGGCGCCCCGCCGTGCGCCCGTTTTGCATGTGTGGGGGAACGCCATGGCCGAGCGGGCAGACGCCGTCCGAAAGGCCGCAAAGAGCGAAATTCCAGCACAGACCGCGTCGAACAGGGCGGCGACCGGCGACACAGGTCGTGCCGCGGGCAAGACAGACACGGTCCGGGCCGCTGCCAGTCCACGTGCGGCGAAGTCGACGGCGACCGCGTCAGTCACGAAACCGGTCGCGAAGAAGGCGCCCGCCAAGAAGGCGGGAACCGCGAGCGGCCCGGCAACCAAGGTCGCGCCGAAGACAGCCACAACCGCGCCACGCAGCACGGCCAAGGCTGCCGGCGCCAAGCCCACAGCGAAGGCGACCGCGGCGAAGCAGGCCACCGCGAGCAAGGCGACGGCCAGCAAGGCGACGCTGGCCAAGGCAGCCCCGGCGAAGGAGTCCGCCGCCAAGGCGGGTCCCGCCAAGACCGCGGGGGTCAAGGCGACGCCACCGCCAAGGCGAGCCCCGCCAAGGCGAGCAAGAGCGCGCCGATGAGGGCTGCGGACCCGATGACCATCTCGGGAAACGGGGCGGCCAAGGCAACACGGGCCAAGACATCCGCTGCGAGCAAGACCGCAACCGTCACGGCGACCGCCCAGGCCACCAGCAAGGCGTCAGCGGCGAAATCCAAAGCCGACCTTGCCAAGGCAGCTGACACCAAGGCAGCTGACACCAAGGCCGACCTTGCCAAGGCAGCTGACACCAAGGCTCCTGATAACAAGGTTGCCGACGCGAAGGCTGCCGCCGCCAAGGCCGAGCCGGCCACAGCCGCCGACGGGAAGGCAACAGTCGCCAAAGCGTCTGGCACGAAGCTCGCCACCACGAAGCTCGCCGCCACGAAGATCGCCGCCACGAAGATCGTTGCCACCAAGATCGCTGGCGCCACGGCGGATGTACCCGAGGCCACGCCGACCGAGACTGGTCCGAGCAAGGCCGCGCCGAGCAAGGCCGCGCCGACCAAGGCCGCGCCGACCAGGGCCGCCCAAACACAGGCTGCGCCGACACAGGCAGCTGCGTTGAAGGCAGCGCCGGCGTCGAAGGCTACGGCGTCGAAGGCTACGGCGGCGAAGGCTGCGCCAGCGAAGGGTGCCGCAAAGTCGGCCCGGGCCGAGCCGACCCCGCAGGCGCCGCCACGGCCCGTTCGGTCCGCGGCCGAGACGGAGAAGATCCGGGCCGCGCTGTCAGATCGGCGCGATGAACTGAGGGGCGAGTTCAACCAGACGATGTCGGAGATCGCTGAAGCGCAGCGCGATCGGCTCACCGACTCGGCCGGCGATGACCAGGCCGACACCGGCACCAAGACCTTCGAACGGGAGCAGGAAATCTCGCTCGCGAACAATCTGCGCGAGCGCATCGGCCAGGTCGAGCGCGCACTGGATCGACTCGACGACGGGCAGTACGGCTGGTGTGAGCGGTGCGGCAACGCGATTCCGGTCGAGCGTCTGGCCGCATTCCCGTCGGCTACCCTCTGCGTGACGTGCAAGCAACTGGAGGAGCGGCGTTGACGCAGGCGCGGTCTGACGGCATCACGGGGCGTGGAGACGGGGTGAAGCACGGCGTGGCCGACGATGAGCGCGCCACGGTGCCGGCGAAGGCGACGGGCGTCGCGATCGCGGTCCTCCTCGCCGTCACGGTGCTCGTGGTCGGGCTCGACCAATGGACGAAGCAGTTGGCGCTGACTGATCTGAGCGACGGACACGCGGTCCCGCTGCTCGGTGGCGCGCTCTACTTCGACCTGACCCGCAACAGCGGCGCCGCGTTCAGCATCGGCACCGGCGTCACGTTCATCTTCCCGTTGATCGCGCTGGTGGTGCTCGGCATCGTCATCTGGGTCGCTCGCCAGCTGCGGTCCTGGCCGTGGGCGGTGGCGCATGGGGCTGGTACTCGGCGGCGCGATGGGCAACCTGCTGGACCGCCTGTTCCGCGCGCCCGGGCCGCTCGAAGGTCACGTGGTCGACTTCATCAGCGTGTTCGCGCCGGGCGGCAACGCATTTCCGATCTTCAATTTGGCCGACTCGGCTCTGTTCTGCGGCGTGGTCCTTGCGATCACCTTGGAGTTCCTGGGATTCCGCCGCGACGGCACCCGGGTCCGTCCGGGCACCGGGTCGCGAGGGGCGGGATCGTCCGGCGAGGTGCGACACTCGCCCGGTGATGAGGCCTGAGGCACGCACGGCGATGAACGGCCGGGACCGCCGGCTGCTGCCCGTCCCGGACGGACTTGCCGGCATGCGGCTCGACCAGGCCATCTCCCGGCTGTTCGGGCTGTCCCGCAACGCTGCCGCGGTACTGGTGGACGGCGGAGACGTGCTCGTGGACGGCGTCGTCCGGGCCAAGTCGGACAAGCTCAGTGCCGGCGCCTGGCTTGAGGTGACGCTGCCGCCTCCGGCCGGCGTCAGCGAGCCGATCGTCGCCGAGCCGGTCGACGGCCTGGTCGTGCTTTACAGCGACGACGACATCGTGGTCGTCGACAAGCCGGTCGGCGTGGCCGCCCACGCGAGTCCCGGCTGGACCGGGCCGACGGTGCTGTCCGGGCTGACCGCGATGGGACACACCATCGCCACCAGCGGCGCGGCAGAACGTCAGGGTGTCGTGCACCGGCTCGACGTCGGCACCACGGGGATCATGGTCGTGGCCAAGAGCGAGTCGGCGTACAGCCTGCTCAAGCGCGCCTTCAAGGCGCGCGAGGTGGACAAGGTCTACCACGCGGTGGTGCAGGGACACCCGGATCCATTGCGCGGCACGATCGATGCCCCGATTGACCGACACCCGACCCAGGACTACAAGTGGGCCGTGGTGTCGGACGGGCGGGCGAGCATCACCCACTACGACACCCTGGAGGCATTCCCGGGGGCGAGTCTTCTGGAGATCCATCTGGAGACCGGGCGCACCCACCAGATCCGGGTGCACATGTCCGCGCTCCGCCATCCGTGCGTCGGCGACCTCACCTACGGCGCCGATCCCACACTCGCGACGCGGCTCGGTCTGACCCGGCAATGGCTGCACGCGCGGTCGCTGGCCTTCACCCATCCCGGCACCGGGGAGCCGGTCCGTTACGACAGCCCGTACCCGGCGGATCTGGCGTGGGCGCTGGACCTGCTGCGCGGCGCCGCGGGACCCGGGTCCTGACGTGGGGCTGCGCAACGCAATGTCCCGGCTCGACGCAAAGGTGGTGCCGCGGCTGTCCCGCGGTCTGGTCCGGGTGGCGGGGGGTTTGCCCGGCTGGCGGGTGCGCCCGCTGACCGTGGTCGCCACGATCATGGTGCTCGCCGTCGGTGCCACCGCGACCTGGCGCCTGATCCGGCCCGAGCCGGGCGGTTCGTACGGCACCTCGCCGGGGTGGGTGGGCGTGCGCGAAGGGGATTCAGTTCCCGGGTACGTCGAGTCCACCCGGGCCAGACTCCTGGCGCTCGCCGCCCAGGCTCCCGATCGCACCGTGTTCGCGCTGGCCTCGTTCAGCGAGTACCTCACCCCGCAGCAGATCGCTTCCGTCATCGGCTCGGTGCCGGGGCGTCGGCAGCGTGATCTGGTACGGCCGGGTGCCGCTGCCCGGCCGACAGACCGAGCTGGTGTCCCTGCCGGCGCAACGGCTTCCCGACGATCTGGTCGCCGGCATGGCCGGCGTCGCCGAGCGCAAGGACCTCGATGCGGACACGTACCAGAAGCTCGCCGGTGAGCAGGCCGACGCGTCGCTGCAGATGATCTACTCGTCCAACGCGGAGGTGTCCCGGGCCGAGGCGACCTCGTACCGGACCTCCTGTGCGTGCGGGTACGCGTTGCTGGTCCGCGGCACACCGAACGTGCTCCTTGCGCTCTCCCGCCAACCCGAGGTTCGGGCGGTGGACCCGGCGTCTGAGGTCACTCACCCCAATGACGCGGTCTTCGCGCCACCGCTGCCGGAGCAGGTGGATCGGGTCGAACCCCCAGCGGACGACTCCCTGCCGCCGGGTGGCCCGACCGTGGGCGGCCCGGCCGTTGGTCGGTAGCCTTAGCGGCGCGAGCTTGTCAGAATCACACCTGGGTGGGGCGGCGGGTCCGCAGAAACTCCGCCGAGAAGTCCGAGCCGCGAGGGACGAGCGGCGAGGACGGATCGGCACCAGAAACTAGAGCGGCCGTACGCCTGCGGCCCGGAAAGGGTGAGTGTGGAGACCGACACCGGATGGAGCCGGGCCGCCGGCGAACAGTCCGGGCGGTGGCGCACGATCCTCGCCCGGGCATCTGGCCGGGCCACGGTGCCCAAGGCCACCGAGCCCGAGGATAAGCCGGCGAGCGAGCCGCCGGCTCCGGAACAGCCCCGCCCAGCGCCCTTCGTACGAACTGCCCGCACCGTACGAGCCGGCCCAGCCCACCGGCGTACGAGGCGGCACCGAACGCCGGGGCGCCGCCGGTGTACGGCTCCCCAACCATCTATGGCGCACCCGAGGGCTACGGCATGTACGGCTCCAGCCCGCCCGCGATCCGGCCCGAGTACGGCGCGCCTGAGTACGGCACAACGGTGGTACCGGCGTCCCCGATCCCGGCGCAACGCCCTACGGTCGACTGGTTGCGGCCCTCGCAGCAGCACCCGGTGCTGCCCCAGAGTTCGACCGATCGAGCACTGGCGATCCTTCGCCGCAACTTCGGCGTGCCTCGGGTGATCGCGTTCGCCAACCCCAAGGGAGGCGTGCATAAGACCACTGCGACCGTGCTGGCCGCCGCCGCCATCGGTGGCGCCCGTGGACGGGGCGTGCTGGCCTGGGACGACAACGAGTTGCGCGGCACGCTGGGTCTACGCGCTGGCAGCGCCCGGCACGCGAAGACGATCCGTCACCTGGTCTCGGAGCTGGCCGAGGTCGAGCTCAACACCGGGCCGGCACTGCTCAGCCGGATCGACGACTTTCTCCGGCATGCCTCGGACGGCTCGTACGACGTGCTCGCCGGCGAGGAGGATCCACGGTTCTCGTGGCGGCTCGATCCGCCGACCGTGCGCCGGGTGCTCGACTTGCTCACCCGTACCCATGAGGTCATCTGCGTCGACACCGGCAACAACGTGGAGAGCGGCAACTGGCGCACGATCATGGAGGCCGCCGACCAGCTTGTGATCACGACGGTGCCGCGGGAGGACTCCGCGTTCAGCGCCGACTGGATGATGGACGTCCTGGTCGAGGCCGGTCGCGAGGAGCTGGTGGCCAATGCAGTCACCCTGATCTCGATGACCACCCCGCATCCGCTACCCATCCAGGACGACCTGGTCCGGCACTTCCGCCAGCGCAACCGCGCGGTCTGCGTCGTGCCATACGACCCGACGCTGGAGCAGGGCGGCTGGATCGATCACACCGTTCTCCAACCGGCCACCCACGACTCCTGGCTCGAGGCTGCCGCCGTGATCATGGAGCCGTTCGGCCGGTGACCCAGATGCCCGAGTTCACGATCCGGCCAATCGGCCGGGTCGACTCGCCGCTCGTGGACCTGAGCGCCGCGCCCCGCCAGGGGGACGAGGGTGCGCCGTCGGCCTGGTTGGTTTTCGATCCGGCCGTGCGCGACGGTCTTCGCGACCTTGCGCCCGGCGCGGAGCTGCTCCTGCTGACCTGGTTGCACCACGCGGACCGCGACGTCCTGGTCGTCCATCCGCGCGGGGACGTGACGCGGCCGCTGCAGGGTGTCTTCAGTACACGTTCGCCGCACCGGCCGAACCCGTTGGGTCTGCATCGAGTCACGGTGGTCGCAGTCGACGGCCTGCGGGTGCAGGTCCGCGACCTGGAGGCCGTCGACGGCACCCCGATCGTCGACGTCAAGCCGGTGTTGGGCCCGGTCGCCGAGCGCTGACCCTCCGGCTTATCGCGGCGTTGAAGTCGGCGAACGCGGCGGCGTCCTCGCCAGTCAGGGACGCATGCCACGCCGCTGCGGCAGCCACCGCACGTCGGTCGAGGTACTCGCGGATCGCCTCGGCCACGATGGCAGATCGGTTCCCGCCGGCAACGGCCACGTTGAGCTCTTCGCCAAGCTCGTCGTCGAGCGTTACAGAGATACTGACGGTCACGTCAGCGACACTACCGACGGCACTGTTACCGACACGACCACCGATCGTATCGGCGTGTCGTTGTCCGCCAGCTCCAAGATCAAATCCTCCGCTACCTAAAACTTGACACGCGCACCCGCTGCCGTGTCGCAGCCCGGAAGCTGTCTGACCCTGGGGCTAGGCTCGCCTACGCGGATTGATCGCTTCAGCTGGGTTCGGGCACCGAGGGGGTGGACTGCGTGGGTGACTCGTTCGTCCACCTGCACGTCCACACCGAGTACTCGATGCTCGACGGTGCGGCCCGGCTCAAGCCGCTCTTCGCCGAGACCGCGCGGATGGGCATGCCGGCACTGGCGATGACCGATCACGGCAACCTGTTCGGCGCGTACGACTTCTACAAGCAGGCCACCGCCGCCGGGATCAAGCCGATCATCGGCATGGAGGCGTACCTGACGCCTGCCACCTCGCGCTTCGACCGCTCCCGGGTTCGCTGGGCGGAGGGTGGCGAAAACGATGTCTCCGGCGGCGGCGCCTACACGCACATGACGCTGCTCGCTCAGAACGCGGACGGCCTGCGCAACCTGTTCCGCCTGGCCTCCCTGGCGAGCCTGGAGGGGTTCTTCTACAAGCCCCGGATCGACCGCGAACTGCTGCACCGGTACGGCAGGGCCTCATCGCCACGACCGGCTGTCTGGGCGGCGAGGTGTCGACCTGGCTTCGGATTGGCGACTTCGAGAAGGCCTGCGCGGCGGCGGCCGAGTTGCGTGACATCTTTGGCCCGGAGAACTTCTACCTCGAGCTCATGGACCACGGGCTCGATGTCCAGCGCCACATCAACCAGGACCTGCTGCGCCTCGGAAAGCGGCTGGGCCTGCCACCCGTGGTCACCAACGACCTGCACTACACGTTCGCCGACGACGCCGGAGCGCACGAGGTGCTGCTGTGCGTGCAGTCCGGGTCGACGCTGGCCGACCCGAAGCGGTTCAAGTTCGACAGCAGCGAGCTCTTCTTGAAGTCACCGGCGCAGATGCGCGAGCTCTGGGACCGCGAGGTCGAGGGTGCCTGCGACGCGACGCTCGAGATCGCGGAGCGGATCGGCGACTACTCAGAACTGTTCGCCTCTCGCAACCTGATGCCGCAGTTCCCGGTGCCCGACGGGGAGTCCGAGGAGTCCTGGCTGCGCAAGGAGGTCGCCCGTGGCCTGGCCGGGCGCTTCCCCGGCGGGGTGCCCGAGGCGCACCGGGCCCAGGCCGAGTACGAACTCAATGTCATCTGCAGCATGGGCTTCCCGGGTTACATGCTGGTCGTGGCGGACCTCTGCGAGTACGCGCGATCGCAGCGAATCCGGGTCGGTCCGGGTCGCGGCTCGGCGGCGGGCGCGGTGATCGCGTACGCGCTCGGCATCACCGAGCTCGATCCGATCGCGCACAAGCTGCTCTTCGAGCGCTTCCTCAACCCGGACCGCATCTCGATGCCCGACATCGACCTGGACTTCGACGAGCGCCGGCGCGGCGACATGATCCGTTATGCCACCGAGAAGTACGGCGAGGAGCGGGTCGCCCAGATCATCACCTACAGCACCATCAAGGCCAAGGCCGCGGTCAAGGACGCCGGTCGGGTGTTGGGTTACCCATTCGCGTTGGGCGATCGCATCACCAAGGCGATGCCGCCGCCGGTGATGGGCAAGGACGTCCCACTGACGGGCATCTTCGACTCAACGCACCAGCGGTACCCGGAGGCGGCCGAGTTCCGCAGCCTTTACCAGGCGGAGCCGGACGTCCAGAAGGTGGTCGATACTGCCAAGGGGCTGGAGGGGCTCAAGCGGCAGTGGGGCGTGCACGCCGCCGGAGTGATCCTGTCCCGCGATCCGCTGCTCGAGGTGCTGCCGATCCAGAAGCGCGAGCAGGACGGCGCGATCATCACCCAGTGGGACATGAACGCGTGCGAATCCATCGGTCTGCTCAAGATGGACTTCCTCGGCCTGCGCAACCTCACCGTGATGGACGACTGCCTCGACAACATCAAGGCCAATCGTGGCGTCGACCTGGTGCTGGAGCAGCTGGAGCTCTACGACGACAAGACCTTCGAGCTGCTGGCGCGCGGAGACACGCTGGGCGTCTTCCAGCTCGACGGCGCGCCGATGCGATCGCTACTGCGCTCGATGGTGCCAGACAGCTTCGACGACATCTCCGCCGTGCTCGCGCTCTACCGTCCCGGTCCGATGGGTGCCAACGCACACAACGACTACGCCGACCGGAAGAACAAGCGCAAGCCGGTGGTCCCGATCCACCCCGAGCTGGCCGAACCGCTGGCCGACATCCTGGACGAGACCTTCGGTCTGATCGTCTACCAGGAACAAGTCATGGCGATCGCGCAGAAGGTCGCCGGCTACTCCCTCGGCGCGGCCGACCTGCTGCGGCGGGCGATGGGCAAGAAGAAGAAGGAGATCCTCGACAAGGAGTACGTGCCGTTCTCCGAGGGCATGCGGGCACACGGCTACTCCGACCACGCCATCAAGACGTTGTGGGACATCCTGGTCCCGTTCTCCGACTACGCCTTCAACCGGGCGCACACGGTCGGCTACGGGCTGGTCTCGTTCTGGACCGCCTACCTCAAGGCCAACTACCGAGCCGAGTACATGGCGGCGCTGCTGACGAGCGTCGGCGACGACAAGGACAAGTCGGCGGTCTATCTCGCGGAGTGCCGGCGGATGGGCATCAAGGTGCTGCCGCCGGACGTGAACGCGTCGGTGGCCCGGTTCTCGTCGGTCGGCGAGGACATCCGGTTCGGGCTTGCCGCCGTGCGCAACGTCGGCACCAACGTCGTCGAGTCGATCGTCCGGGCCCGCAAAGAGAAGGGCGCGTTCACCGACTTCTACGACTTCCTGCGCAAGGTCGACGCGGTGGTGTGCAACAAGAAGACCGTCGAGTCGCTGATCAAGGCCGGCGCCTTCGACTCCCTCGGGCACGCCCGACGCGGGCTGCTGGCCGTGCACGCGGACGCGATCGACTCCTTCCTCGACGTGAAGCGCAATGAGGCCGTGGGGCAGTTCGACCTGTTCGCCGACCTCTTCGGCGAGGACCCTGAGACCCACGCGTCGCTCGCGGTGACGCCGCCCATCCCGACCGGGGAGTGGAGCAAGCAGGACCTGCTGACGTTCGAACGGGAGATGCTCGGCCTGTACGTCTCCGACCATCCGCTCTTCGGCCTGGAACAGGTACTCGCCAAGGAGGCAGACGTCTCGATCGCCGCGCTGAACGAGGAGGGAAACGTCGAGGACGGGAAGGTGCTGAACCTGGCCGGCATCCTCTCCGGCGTGCAGCGGCGGATCACCAAGCAGGGCAAGGCATGGGCATCGGCCACATTGGAGGATCTCGACGGCGCGGTCGAGGTACTGTTCTTCCCCAATACCTATGAGCTGGTGGGGCAGTACATCGCCGAGGACGCGATCGTCGTGGTGCGCGGGCGCATCGACCGTCGCGACGAGCAGCCCCGGGTCATGGCCATGGACCTGAAGCTGCCCGACATCACCACGGCCACGCCGAATGTGACCAAGCCCGTGGTGTTACAGCTGCCGTCGTCGCGCTGCACCCCGCCGCTGATGAAGAGCCTCAAGCAGGTACTAGCGAGCCACCCCGGCGCGGCCGAGGTCCACCTGCGGCTCGTGAGCAGCGGCGAGCCGATGGTGCTGAAACTCGGGCCAAACCGGGTCGCGCCCACCATTGCCCTCATGGCCGACCTCAAAGCCCTGCTCGGCCCGAGCTGTCTTCAGTAGGTCGCTGCTCGTCCGCTCGCGCCCGGCCATCGACTCTGCGCGAATCCGCACTCTCCGTCATGCACCAGTTGACGGAGAGGGTCTTGTTACCGTTCGGTAGGTAAATGCTGCTTCGCGCGATAGCGGGGGAAGGGTCACCGTCCTCGCGTAGTCCATCTGCCCCATGTGGCCGTCGACATCCGGTGCACGCGGGTGGTCTTGTCGCAGACCCCGTCGTTGCGGACTCGCGTGCGGCGTTAGGCGATGACGAACTCGCCCTCCCGATGCGAGCGTTCCCGCGCGCCGACGGTCATGCTCCGGCTCTAGTTGGTCCACAATGGATGAACTATGTATGGTACGTCGATGCCTCGGCCCAGGTTGGGAAGCGTTCGCACCACCCGTCGGGTCGCTGATTTCGACGGTGAGCTCCTCGCCGCCAACCGAGCACAACCGCAAGCCGCCGGTACCGGCTGCGAGCACGTAGCCCATCACGGTCTCCGACCGGCTCCAGGCCCCGACAGTCGGTCCCCTGAAGTCAGGCATCGTGCCCTCCGCCGACCTCCGAACGCACACTCGCCGGTTCGCCGCCTCCCAGGTGCGCGTGGCCGGCGTGGTCGCGATAGCCCTGGCTCAACTCGACGATGACGCCGTCAGGGTCGCGCAGCCAGACTGACCGCCAGCCGGGGATGAACGCGGTCGAAGCCGATCGGCCCCAGGGTGACGCGGGCCTCGTCGCCCATCTTCCGTAGCTGTCCGTCTACATCGGAGGTCTGAAAGGCGATATGGCGTACGGCCCCGGCCGTCGGCGGCCGTCCGCGCCCGATCCCGCGTCGCCGGTGGAGCATCATGAACGCTGCTGGTAGCTCCGCTGCCAGCCTCTGCTCCGCGTGCCGTGGGCCCGGCCCGGTTCGTGCCACCGGGACCGCCGGAGGCCCCCGAACATGCCCGCCGGGCTGGGTGTCCGCAGCCGAAGCTGGGATGACAGGATTCGCCGGTGAGCAACCCGACCGGCGATGATGTTCCGCTGCCACCGACCGCCCCGGCGCGGCGGGCCGGGGGCGTTTCCGGAGTTGCCACCGATCGCCGCGGCCGCGCCGTACGGATCGCCCGATCAGTACCCGCCTCGCCCGCGCAGTACGGGTCGGCGCGACGGTGCTCGCGCCCGGAACCGGTCGAGCCGGAGCCGCCGGGCTGAGCGTCGCCGGGCGGTCGTGGCCGCCACGCTCACCGCGCTCGTGGTCGCCGTGGCCGGTCTGGGAATCGGCGTCGCTGTGGCTGCAGCTGGCGCCCCGGCTCGGCATCATCAAGGTTGCCGACGGCTTCCTCTACGCCGACGCTGAGCCCGAGCAGGCGATCGCCGCGGACGGCGTGTTCGGCTTCCTCGGTGTGGGCGCGGGCGTGGCGTGGCGCTGCTCGCGTGGGTGCTGCTGCGCCGGTACCGGGGCGTGGCCGTTCTGATCGGCCTGGTCGTCGGTTCGCTGGTCGGCGGCGTGGCTGGCCTGGTGGCTGGGCGCGCGACTGGGAGTGGCCCAGTTCGAGGCGGTGCGGGACACGGCGCCGATCGGGACACGGCATCGAGGCCCCGCTCGCACTGCGCCTGACCGACCTGGACCGGCACGCGTACTGGCCACCCAAGGTGACCGGCGTCGTCGCGGCCCAGGCGTTGGTCGCCGCGATGACGTACACGATTCTCGCCGGGTTCTCCATCCATCCCGGCCTGCGCCCGCTCCGGGGCCGGCAGGATGCCCAGGTCGAGCTCAGTTCGGACCCGGCCGTACCGGCAGATCGGACAAGCTGACCGGGACCGCCCGGACCTGGCTCAGCAGCCCGATCTCGCGGTGCAGCAGCACGAGCTCCTTGCGCAGCCGGGTCGCGGTGTCCGGTGTGGCCAGCAGGGTCTGCCGTTCGGCCAGGCTCAGCGACGCGGTCGCCGCGACCAGGTGCGAGAGCACCTGCGGGTCGTCGGGAAGCTGCTCGTCGGCCGAGTGCTCCGCGGACCGCGCGCAGGTAGGCCCGGAACGCGGCGATGACGCGTGGGCCCAGTTGGTCCGCGTCGCCGGCCGGACCGGGCTGCTCGGGCAGGTAGCTCACCTGCGCTCGCAGGTACGGCGTTCCCGACGGCAGCACCTCGGTGATCGAGTACCGGCGCCGCCCCACGGTGACGATGTCGAATGTGCCGTCCGGGTTCTCGGTCGCCTCACGGATCTCGGCCGTGCACCCCACGTCGTATAGAGCGACCGTGGACGATCCGTCCTCGACCTCCCAGCCGCGCCGGATCGCCACCACGCCGAACGAACGGTCGGCTCCGTCGTTCCGCTCGATCCAGCAAGGTTGCGGATCAACTCGCGGTAGCGGTCCTCGAAGATGTGCAGCGGCAACACCAGGCCAGGAAAGAGCACCGTGCCGAGGGGGAACAGCGGCAACGGTGAGGTCACGTCTTGAGCGTACGTGCGGTCGCGACGCGTACCGTCGATCTCACGGCCTGCGACCGACTCGAACCTTCCCGCAGCGACGACTAGACTCAGCCCGTGCTGGCGCGAGTGGACCTGAGGGCGGCCACGCCGGACCGGGCGACGTTGCACGGGCTGCTTCCGCGCGCGGCGGTGGACGTGGCGGCGGTGGTCGCCACCGTGGAGCCGATCGTGGCCGACGTGCGCGACCGCGGCGAGGCGGCGATCCGCGAGGCCACGGCCCGCTTCGACGGCGTTGAGCTGGCTTCGATCCGCGTCGCCGAGGACGAACTCACGGTCGCGCTGGCCGCGCTCGATCCGGACGTACGCGCAGCGCTCGAGGTGGCGATCGAGCGGGTACGGATGGTGCACGCGGACCAGCGCCGCACGGACGTGACGCACCCAGGTGGTCCCGGGAGGGTCGGTCACCCAGCGGTGGGTGCCGGTCCGGCGGGTCGGGCCTGTACGTCCCGGGCGGCCTGGCCATGTACCCGTCCAGCGTCGTGATGAACGTGGTGCCGGCCCAGATCGCCGGCGTCGACGCGATCGCGGTGGCGAGCCCGCCGCAGCGGGAGACGGGCCGCCCCGACGCTCGGGTACTCGCCGCCTGCGCGCTGCTCGGTGTCGACGAGGTCTACGCGGTCGGCGGCGCCCAGGCGGTGGCCATGTTCGCGTACGGGGGCGGCGTGTGCGAGCCGGTCGATATGGTGACCGGCCCGGGCAACATCTACGTCACCGCGGCGAAGCGGATGGTGCGCGGTGTGGTGGGCATCGACGCTGAGGCGGGACCGACCGAGATCGCGATTCTCGCCGACGACTCCGCCGATCCCGCCCACGTCGCGGCCGACCTGATCAGTCAGGCCGAGCACGACCCGGCCGCGGCGAGTGTGCTGGTGACCGACTCGGTGGCCCTGGCCGACTCGGTAGATCGTGAACTCGCGCACCGGGTGCCCCAGACCAAGCACGCGGGCCGGATCGCCACCGCGCTGGCTGGACCGCAGTCCGGCACCGTGCTGGTCGCCGATCTCGCCGCCGGCATCGCGGTGGTCGACGCCTATGCCGCCGAGCACCTGGAGATCCAGACTCGCGACGCCGCCGCCTGGGCCGCCCGGGTTCGTAACGCTGGAGCGATCTTCGTCGGCGCCTACTCACCGGTGTCGCTCGGTGACTACTGCGCCGGTTCCAACCACGTGCTTCCCACCGGCGGCTGCGCCCGGCATAGTGGCGGTCTGTCGGTGCAGACGTTCCTGCGCGGCATCCACGTGATCACCTACGACGAGAGCGGCGCTGCGTGATGTGGCCGGTCACGTGGTGACGCTCGCCGAGGTCGAGGACCTGCCGGCGCACGGTCAAGCCGTCACGGTACGGTTCCCGTCGACAGAGTGAATAGACAGCGTGCGAACGCGAGGGAGGCGCGGGTGGACCCGTTCGAAGACCTACCGCTGAAGGATGAGCTGCGTGGGCTCACGCCGTATGGCGCGCCGCAGCTTGATGTGCCGGTGCGGCTGAACACGAACGAGAACCCGTACCAGCTGCCCGAGCCTGTCGCCGAGGCGGTCGAGAAGTCGATCCGGGGGCTGGTCCGTGACCTGAACCGGTACCCGGACCGGGACGCCGTCGCGCTGCGCGAGGACCTCGCCGGCTACGTCGGGCACGGCATGACAGCGGCCAACGTGTGGGCGGCCAACGGATCCAACGAGATCCAGCAGCAGCTCCTGCTCGCATTCGGCGGGCACGGTCGTACCGCCATGGGTTTCGGGCCGTCGTACTCGATGCACCCGCTGCTGGCCCGGGCCACCGGCACCGGCTGGATGGACGGGCACCGGAACAGCAGCTTCCAGCTCACGCCGGAGAGCGCCAAGGCTCAGGTCCGGGTCTTCCAGCCGGACATCGTCTTCGTCTGTTCGCCGAACAACCCGACCGGTACCGCGCTCGGCCTGGAGACCGTTGACGCGATCGCGAGCGAGGCACCCGGCCTGGTGATCGTTGACGAGGCGTACTTCGAGTTCGGTCGGGAAGGCACCCGCAGCGCGGTAGAGCTGATCCCGCGCTACCCGCGCCTGGTCGTGACCCGCACCATGAGCAAGGCCTTCGCCTTCGCCGGAGTGCGCGTGGGCTACCTGATCGGCCGGCCGCTTGCCGTCGACTACATGCAACTGGTACGGCTGCCGTATCACCTGTCGTCCCTGACCCAGGCCGCGGCCCGAGCGGCGCTGGCGCATGCCCCGACGCTGCTCACCCAGGTCGAGGCGATCAAGGCACAGCGGGACCGGATCGTGACCGGGCTGCGCGATGTCGGCCTGACCGGGCCGGACAGCGACGCCAACTTCGTCCTGTTTGGACAGTTCCGGAACGAGAAGGCGGTGTGGCAGAGCCTGCTCGACCGCGGAGTTCTGGTCCGCGACGTCGGCCTTCCCGGATGGTTGCGGGTCACCGCGGGCACGCCGGACGAGACCGACGCCTTCCTGCGGGCGATTGGGCAGCTGCCGGATGGTTCGTAAGCCGGATCAGTTCGCCCCGCAGCGGCGAGCAGTTGTCGAGCGCGATACCGCCGAGTCGAAGGTCCGGGTCGAGCTCACCATTGACGGCACGGGCCGCACCGACATCGCCACCGGCATCGGCTTCTACGACCACATGCTCGCCCAGCTCGGCCGGCACGGCGGGCTCGACCTGACGGTACGGACTGAGGGCGACCTGCACGTCGATGCCCACCACACGGTCGAGGACACCGCACTCGCGGTTGGCGCGGCGCTCGGCGAGGCACTGGGCGACAAGGCCGGGGTGCGCCGGTTCGGCAGTGTGCACGTGCCGCTCGACGAGGTTCTGGTACAGGCGGCGGTGGACCTGTCCGGGCGTCCGTACGTCGTCCACGAGGAGCCGGCCGGACTGGCGCCGTTCGTCGGTGGCACCGGGGTGCTGTTCCCGACCAGTCTGACCCGTCATTTCTGGGAGTCGCTGGGCCACGCGGCCCGCATCACCCTGCACGTCGTGGTGGTGCGCGCGGCGCGGGCTGGCGCCCAGCCCGACGCGCACCACGTCATCGAGGCGCAGTTCAAGGCGGTCGCCCGCGCACTTCGCGACGCGGTCCGTCTCGATGACGTCTCCGGTGGCATCCCCAGCACCAAGGGCGTGCTGTGAAGCGCGAGGAGGAGCGAGCTGAAGCGAGGCTCAGACGCGAGCGCGAGGAGCGAGTCCGCAGCGAGGCTCAGACGCGAGCGCGAGAAGCGAGCGCCAGCGAGCCCCGCAGTCGCGAGCAAACGCACACGCAGTCGCAAGCAAACGCCAGCGCAGTCGCGAACCGAAGGCAGGCTCTGTGAATGCTTTGCTGCCGATCCTGATGCTCGGTCTGGCCGGGATGCTTGTCGGCGGGGCGGTGTCCATGCGCCGTCAGGGCGCCGGACCGGTGGCCGTGGCCGTGATGGGCCTGCTCGCCGCGGTGGCCGCCGTCGCCGGCGTGCTCTGGCTGCTTCCGGAGTCGTGACATGGCCCAGCCTGAAATCGTCGTGCTCGACTACGGGTCGGGCAACCTCCGCTCCGCCGAGCGGGCACTGGCCCGGGCCGGCGCCGACGTCACGGTGACCGCTTCGCTTTCGGCCGCCGCCGACGCGGACGGGTTGGTCGTTCCGGGCGTGGGAGCGTACGCCGCCTGCATGGCCGGCATCGATCGGGTCGGCGCCGGGCCCGTGATCGCGGCCCGGGTGGCGGCGGGCCGGCCGGTGCTGGGCATCTGTGTCGGCATGCAGATCCTGTTCGAGTACGGGGACGAGCACGGCGTGGTGACGAAGGGACTCGGCCTGCTTCCGGGTGGGGTAACCCGGATCGAGGCGCCGGTGGTGCCGCACATGGGCTGGAACACGGTCGCCGCGCCGCCGGGCTCGGTCCTGTTCGCCGGGCTCGCCGAGGACACCCGGTTCTACTTCGTGCACTCCTACGCCGCGCATCCCTCGCCAGCACTGGACGCTGGCGCGGACCGGGTCACCACCACCGTCCACGGTGGAGAGTTCGTGGCGGCGGTGGAGTCTGGAACCCTGGCCGCCACCCAGTTCCACCCGGAGAAGTCCGGCGACGCCGGGGCGGCGTTGCTGCGCAACTGGCTCCGCACCGTCCCGGGCCCGGCCTGAGCGATGCGCACCGTCCAGATTGGGCGACCCTCGCCCGTACCCCATGATCACCGTGAACCGCCACGCCACGACGCGCCGCTGTCTCCGTTCCCAGTGACCTTGGCCGATGATCACCGTGAACCGCCACGCCACGACGCGCCGCAACCGCCGTACCCGGCGATCATGCCGAGTGGGGCGGGAGTGGGCCGGTGATGTCGTGAGCAAGGAGCGGGCGCGGCGCCGGGCCGAGCGAGAGGCCGCACGAGCCGTCGCCGAGACGAAGCGCCAGCGGCGGCAACGGCGCCGGGCCTGGCGAGCCGAGGTCCTGCGGCGGCTGCGACCGCGGTCCCGCCGCTGGGCCTGGGGACTGGGCCGGCGTTCGCCGGGTCAGCGCGCAGCCCTGATCGGCGTGGCCGTGGCCGGACTGTTCGCAGTCGGGTACTTCGTCGAGTCGTGGCCGGTCCGGATCGCATTCGGCCTATTGATCCTCCTGTCGCTGCCGGTGGTGGCGACCGTGACGTTCGACCGGAAGGGTATGAGGCTGTGACCTTGGTTCTGTTGCCGGCGGTGGACGTCGCAGGGGGGCAGGCGGTGCGGCTGGTCCAGGGCGCGGCCGGGTCGGAGACCTCGTACGGCGACCCGCTCGAGGCGGCACTCGCGTGGCAGAACGACGGGGCGCAATGGGTTCATCTTGTCGACCTGGATGCCGCGTTCGGGCGGGGCTCCAACGCCGCCCTGCTGGCCGACGTCGTCGGTCGGCTCGACGTCAGGGTGGAGCTGTCCGGCGGTATCCGCGACGACGATTCGCTGACGGCGGCGCTGGCCACCGGTGCCGCCCGGGTGAACATTGGCACTGCCGCGCTGGAGGATCCACAGTGGTGTGACCGGGCCGTCGGTGAGTACGGCGACCGCGTGGCGATAGGGCTCGATGTGCGCGGCCGCACGCTCGCGGCCCGCGGCTGGACCCGTGACGGCGGCGACCTGTTTGAGGTGCTTGCCCGGCTCGACAAGGCTGGCTGCGCCCGCTACGTCGTGACCGACATCCTCAAGGACGGCATGATGAGGGGGCCAAACGTGGACCTGCTCCGCGACGTCTGCGCGCATACTCCGGCTCCGGTCATCGCGTCCGGCGGAGTGTCCACACTCGATGATCTGCGCGTGCTGGCCGGGCTGGAGCCCGCCGGCGTGGAGGGAGTCATCACCGGCAAGGCCTTGTACGCGGGGGCGTTCACGGTGGCGGAAGCGCTGGCGACACTTCGGGAGGCGTCGTGACGGCCGAGCGGCACGGATCCGGCGGTCCGTGGGAGGAGATCTTCGGTTACTCCCGGGTGGTGAAGGCGGGTCCACACGTCTTCGTCGCCGGCTGTACGTCCACAGTGGATGGAGCTGTGGTCCACATCGGAGACGCCGCAGAGCAGACGAGGCAGTCCTTCCAGATCGCGTTCGCCGCCCTGGCCAAGGTCGGTGCCACGGTTGAGCACGTCGTACGGACGCGGATGTACGTGGTCAACCGCTCCGACGCGGACGCGGTCGGGCGAGTGCACGGCGAGCTCTTCGCCGGCGTCAAGCCAGCCAGCACCATGATCATGGTGGCGTCTCTGATCGACCCGGATCACCTCGTGGAGGTCGAAGTCGAGGCCTACCTGCCCTGACCGGGGCTCGGTCCGCCGGGTAGGGTCGGTGCCGTGAGCGTGGCGGTGCGAGTGATCCCCTGTCTTGATGTGGATGCGGGCAGAGTCGTGAAGGGCGTCAATTTCACCGACCTGCGCGACGCCGGGGATCCCGTGGAGCTGGGCGCGGCCTATGACGCGGCCGGCGCGGACGAGCTGGTCTTCCTCGACGTCACCGCGTCCTCCGACGGTAGACAGACGATGCTGGACGTGGTCCGCCGCACCGCGGAGACGGTGTTCATCCCGCTGACCGTCGGCGGGGGAGTCCGTACGGTGTCCGATGTGGACGTTCTGCTGCGGGCTGGCGCGGACAAGGTGGGCGTCAACACCGCCGCCATCGCCCGGCCGGAACTGATCGCGGAGATCGCCGAGCGCTTCGGCCGCCAGGTGCTCACGCTGTCGCTCGACGTGCGCCGCGCGCCCGGGCTGGACAGCGGGTTCGAGGTGACCACGCACGGCGGGCGCCGGGGCACCGGCATGGACGCCGTCGCGTGGGCGGTGCACGCGTGCGAGCTCGGCGCGGGCGAGATCCTGCTCAACTCGATGGACCATGACGGCACCAAGCATGGCTTCGACCTGCCGCTGATCGAGGCGGTTCGGCGCAGCGTGGAGGTGCCGGTGATCGCCTCGGGCGGCGCCGGCCACGTCGACGACTTCGGCCCCGCCGTGGCGGCCGGGGCGGACGCGGTGCTGGCGGCCAGCGTGTTCCACTTTGGAGAGATCTCTATCGGGGAGGTCAAGCTGGCGCTCCGCCAGGCAGGGCACCCGGTGCGGTGATGGGCCGGTGTTCCTGATGCCACGCTGGATCTGCCCCCAGTGCGATCGGGAGTTCGGGCGCACGAAACAAGCGCACACCTGCGTGCCAGGCGGCACCGTGGCGGAAACCTTCGCGGATCGACCGGCTGGGCAGATCGAGGCCTACCGACGCATCATGGCCCACCTGGCCACGGTCGGCCCAGTGCACGAGGACTCGGTCCAGGTCGGCGTGTTCCTCAAGTCCGATCGGAAGTTCGTCGAACTGCGGCCGATGGCGCGGGCACTGTCGGTGAACCTGCAGATGTCACGGCCGATTTCCGACGCCAGGGTCGCCCGGACACAGCGGATCACGGCGGTGCAGCATCTCAATGTGGTACGAGTGACCGATCCGGACGAGGTGGACGAAGTCCTCTGTGGATGGTTGACCGAGGCCTATCACGACGCCACCGATGGGTGAGCGGCGGGGAGAACGGTGGATACTGCGATCACGAAGTAGTCACTGGAGAGCCGGGTGCTCGGACAACGGGCACGTCCGGTTCGGGCCGGGGGCCACTGGAAAAGGTACCGCACCCTCCGTGCGGAGATCTCGCCAGTAGCCTACCGGTGCACGCGACTATGCCATCGTGCGTTCTCGCGGGTATCCGCCGCGTGGTCCAGGCAGGCGGATCGTCGTCACCCAGAAACGGGCTGGCCGAGCCGCCGGGCCCGCTGATTTCGCGGGCCCGGCGGCCAAGCCGTTGTGCGGCACCGGGGAGTTGGCTGGAGCGGGCCTAGCCGGGCCGGGCATCGTCCGCGTTCCGGCTACTTGACGACCTCCGGCGTCGCCGTCGACCTCAACTGCTTCTGCACCCCGTCGTGCAAGAAGTTCGCCACCAGCGCCAGCGGCACCGCGTCACCGACGGGTACGTTGTTGTCGAGATCGGCCCTGCGGAACAACACAAGCAACTTGTTGCCCGCTTCGACGACCTTTGCGGCCGCGACCGGCATGTCCGACAGCGGCGTCTGCAGGAAGACATCGCCGTCCAGCTCATAGCCGGCCGGGACGTCGAACTGCGCCGTGATGAAGCCGTGCACTCCGGTGAAGATGCCGGTACTCGAGCCGAGATCGAGCCGCTCGGGCAGGAACCGCAGTCCGTCAGGAACGTCCTGTGGTTCCAGGTAAACCTCGATCTTGCCGGCCGGCCGCGGGTCGGTGCAGTCGTTGAAGAAGTACTCACCGGCCCGATCGAACGTGTACTGGAAGCTCTCCCCGGGGTTGAGCTTGGCGTTGAACAACCCTTCGAAGTACTGCGTCGCGCAGTGCGGCTTCAGGTTCGGGAAGTTCGGGAACGTCTCCGCACCCGGGTTGAGGAACGTCACGGTCGAACCCACGGGCACCCGCAGGTGTGTGGGCTGCATAGCCCGCTGCAACGTGCTGTCCCGCTGATTCGCCGCGTCGGCCGTACGACTGCCGCGGGCCAGGTAGACGGTGTTGCCCACTGCGCCGCCGTCGACCGGACCACCTTGGACCGGACGGCGGATCGAGAGCGGTGCCGTGTCGGGCCCTTCGCCGCTGCCCGACTCCGTGGTGTAGGTGCCGCCCAGCTTGAACGCCCACAGCGAGTCGCCCTGTGTGACCGTCCCGCCGTACGGGTTGGTGGATCCGGCGGCGAAGATGGCGACGTACTGTTCCCCGTCGACCAGGTAGGTGATCGGCGCGGCGGCGATGCCGGATCCGGTCTGGAAGCTCCACAGCACGTCCCCCGTGACCGCATCCATCGCCAATAGGCGACCGTTGATCTGTCCGACGAACAGCAGATCACTCGCCGTCGTCAGCGGTCCCTGGCCGTGTGACATGTCTGTGCCCAGGTGGTTGCGCCACCGCACCTCGCCCGTGGAGGCGTCGTAGGCGAGGATGCCACCGGTCTGGTACTGACCGATCGCCCGCTGACCGTTGGCGCCGGCGCCGTTCCAGTGCGCCACCGGGTTGGTGCCGAAGGGCCAGTAGACCATGTTCGTGCTGTGGCTGTACGAGTGGTTCGACCAGTCGGCACCGCCGTTCTGGCTGGTCGTGGACAGGATCGGCGCGTCCCATTGCGGGTCGTACATGCAGCCCTCGCGGTGGCCGGAGGGATGCCCGGCCGGATAGGTCAGGAACGGATCGTCCGCCGCAACGTAGCTGTCCGGGTTGAAGACCAGGTTGCCGTCGGCGTCGGGTTGGTAGCCGTTGTAGTTCGGCACCGCGCGCCATGGGTCACCCGGAATGTTCGCCGGGTCCAGCTTCTCCCAGACGAGGCACTCGGGCAGCAAGCGGTTCACCGGGAACGGTTGGGTTGCGACGTGGAGCTGGCGTGAGTCCTGGATCATCGGCTTCTCGACGACCGGGAGCACAGGCTGACCATTGGTCCGGTCGAGCACGAACTGATGCCCGGACTTGCTTCCGTAGAAGACCACCTCGCGAGTCTCGCCATTGACCGTGATGTCAGCCAGGGTCGGCGGGTGGACATTGTCCATGTCCCACACGTCGTGGCGGATGGACTGATAGTGCCACTTGTACTCGCCGGTCTTCATGTCGACCGCGACCATCGTGCTGGCGAACAGGTTGTCGCCCGGGCGCAGCGAGCCGTTCTGGGAGCTGGTACAGCTGCGCGCGTTGCCGAAGGACATGTAGTACATGCCGAGCTCGGGGTCGATCGCGCCGTGCATCCACGGCGTCGCCCCACCTTCGAGATTGCACTCCGTACCGTCGGGCAGCACTGGGCCCCAGGTGGCGCCGGCGTCAACGGAGTTGCCGTGGACATCGGTGAAGATCATGCCTCGTTGCGGGCCGCCGAAGAAGTGCCAGATGTAGCTGCCGTCGCTCGCGTTCAGAGCGAACACCGCACCACGGTCGCCGTCATTGGTGTGGCCGTACACCACGCCGTCGTGATACACGGTCGCGACCTTTTCGATCCCGCCCAGCGACTCGCCGGTCGGGGCGACGGGTTGTACGACCCAGACCTCCGTGCCCGTGTCCTTGTCGAGGGCGACGACCCGATTGCCGGCCGCAAGCGTGTAGACCTTGCCGTCACCGATCGAGACGCCACGCCGCGTCCCCTCAGTGCCGAAGCCCACCGGTGCCCATTTCCATTTGGCCGCACCGGTTTTTCCGTCGACTGCGATCACTTCACCATTGGGCGTGTCGACGTAGATGACCCCATCGGCCACGATCGGCGTTGTCTGTTGACCGACGTCGTCGGTCGCGGGCGCGACCGCCGAGACGTGCGTGCGCCAGGTCGGACCCAGCTTGTGGAGGTTCTGTTTGGTGACCTGCGTCAGCCCCGAATAGTGCTGGTTGGCCAGGTTGCCACCGACGGTCGGCATGTCGGCCCCGGTCGGCTCGAGGCCGGCGGGTTCCGCCGGCACTCCGCCGTGAGTGGGAAGCGCGGCCGCGGCCCCCGGTCCTATTGCGACCGCGACGCCGACCAGTATCGGCAGGACTATTCGCCGCTTCATGAGTCGTGTCCCTCCACCATCACGGGCGGCCGTTGGCCGGCGTGCAGAACGGTATGAGGCCCATCGCCGATTTGATGCCCTGAACAATGTGCTCCTGGAACTCGGCCGCCCCGGGGAAGGTCGAGTTCTCCCGGTACTGATTCGCGTCGTGTCCGAGGGTCGTGACCCACGATCGACCGCCGTCGTAGTAGTGGCACCACGAAACCGGATGGAAGTCGCCATGACCGGGATGGGTGCTTCCACTACCTTCCAGGAGCGTGCTCGTGTCCACGGTGGCAAGGACGTTCACATGGGTCGGGAACGGGACGAGGTTGTACCACTCGTCGCGGAACGCCCAACGCTGCGGCAGGTTCTTGGTCGACTCATCCCGATTGTTGACGATGACGACGTCGCCGTTCTGGTTCGCGCCATGGTTGTAGTAGTTCGCGTTGCCGAGCAGCCCTTCGTACCAGCGCCAGTCGTACTCCGTGCCGAACGCGTTGTGGATGCCGACAAAGCCACCGCCGCCCTGGATGTACTTTCGGAGCTGCTCGCGCCCTTGTTCCAGGCGGGTGCCGCCGGCGGTGCGGCCACGGGAGTGATCCCACAGTGTGTCCCGCGTGGGGCTGTTGAAGATCACCGCCTTGTAGCTGTTCGACAGGTTTTGAATCGCCCGGACGTCCTCGGTGATATGAACCTCGATGCCCTCGGCGCCGAGCATCCTGACCAGACCGAGCTGCGAGACGTTCGCTCCTTGGCCCTGTCCCTGGCCGGGTGTGCTGAGCAGTGGAAGCGGCCACAGGCCGGGGTTGGTGTGGTCGTGCGTGATCACGTAAGGACGCGGAAGACTGAGCGCGGCATTAGTGGTGGTGTCCGGATCCAGGTTCCGTCCCAGGTGCGCATGGCGCGGTCCTGCGGTGCGGGAATAGACCAGGACCCGATCGGCGCGGCTGACTCCCCAGTCGCTGTAGATGGCCGGATCCACACCACGGAAGACGCCGTACGTCGGATCGTAGTTCTTCTCAAGTCCTGGGACGCCGAACGGTGGATCCGCCGCCGCGGCCGATGCCGCCTGTGCCGCAAGAACACCAGCAGCCGTCGCGGCCGTCACGGACGCGCCCGTCAAGAACGTGCGCCGCCTGATCTTCTTCATGCCACACCACCCCACAACGCACACGCTGACGAACGAGGAGTTCGGTGCAGCCGATCCCGCGCTGACCGGATCGGGGGACGTCTCATGGTCATCGCTCCTCTACCTCCTGGCGAGCGACGAGATCGCCCACCGTAAGAAGTGGCTGGTCCACCTAGTGGACCGAATGAACCGCTGGCCAGACCATATCGAGGGATCGGTCAATCCGCAAGACCTCGTGTCGCGTGCCGGTGGTGGCCATCTGGGCGACACGGACGCCGCGGCCCCCACCAGGCAGTATGTCCACCAGGGACAGAAACGACACCGGAGCAGCGGGTCCACTTCATGGGCCACCGCCCCGGCGCTACGTCGCCGCCGTCAGCGGGGACCGGCGGTCGCGCTCACACGCTGATCAGGATGACCAGCAGGGAGACGACCACGCTCACGAGGAGCGACATCGACAACGCGGTCGTGGCGAGGCGGACGTCGAGGTTCTCCAACGAGGCGAAGGCGACTCCGGCGAATATCACCGGCGCGACTCCGATGAGCAGCAGCACAGTCCGGTCAATGCCCGTGAGGCCCAAGAGGAACACGAACGCGGCAGCCACTGCCAGACCAGTGGCCAGGCGGGTAGCGACCATGAGCGCCGCCGTCCGAAGGCCGTTGCAGTGTCAGCAGATCGTGCATGTGCGCAACTGTGGCAGACCCGAACGCTTACGGGCAGACGTGGCCAGTCGACCGCGTGCTCCTCGGTGACTGCTGGAGTAGGCGCGGACACGCACCCGTCCGGTGAGCACTTACGCGATTCGTCACGGCGCCCCTCTCATCGACGGAAGTGCGCCGTACTGAGCTGTGTCGGGGCGCCCGAGGCCGCATCCAACAGCACACCCTCTTCGAGAGTGCCCCGCCCCGGCGAAACCTGGCGTTAACGGAGTCTTGCCGCCAGCCGGACCCTGGCCAATGTCTGCGCAGCAGACCGACCGGACCGCTATGCGGACCAAGCATCGTCGCGGGAACCAGGAAGCCGCTGCCGGTGGGGGCGCTACCCCCACGCTTGCGATCCATGGAATGAAGGAGCGACTTCTCGCCGCCGCGCGAGAGAGCTGGGACGTCGAGATGGACTTCGTGAACCACATCTATTACCAGTTGAGGTTCCGCTCGCAAACCGACTACCTGTCGACCAACCCGGTCCACCTCGTGACGGTGTTGAAGGACCGGCCCAAGAACCTCGGCATCGATACGCTCGGGCTGTATCTGACCACCGGTGAAGCCGCCGAGTTCGTGCGCCGGCAGAAGCTCGGCGACCGCATCCCACTCATTCGCGCCGCCCACTCGTCCCTCAACCCCACCGCTCCGGCAGACCGTCCGTGGTGGGGTCGTCGCCCACGCGGACGACGTCGCCAGTCTGGTGCTGGCCGTGGTTGTAGTAGTGGCGCCACTGAGCATGCCTCGTACCACTCCCAGCCGTACTCGGTGCCGAACGCGTTGTGGATGCCGACGAAACCACCGCCGGCGCGCATGTACTGGCGCAGCGCCGTTTTGGCCGAGTCGAGGTGCGCTCCGGTCGTCGTGTTGACGGCCGAGGTCGGTGCCACGGCAGTGCCGTGCTTCCACATCGTGTCGCGGCTCGTGCTCAGAGAGACGACTGCTCTGTACGGGCTGCCGATGCCGGGCATCCGGGTCACGTCCTCGGTCCAGTCCACCTGGACGCCGACCTCGCCCATCCACTTGATCATTGCTTTCTGCGCGACGTGTCGGGGCGTCAGAGCTGGGTTGATGCCGGCAGGCAGGGCGGGGCCCAGGTGCGCGTGACGCGGTCCGGCCGTGCGGGTGTAGAGCAGGATCCGGTCCTCGCGGTCGGTGACCCAGGGGTGGTAGGAGTCAGGGATCTGACCCCGGACCACGTTGCAGGACGGGTCGAAAACCGGTCAATGCCCGGAGGGGTGTTGGTCGTTAGCGGCACCTTCTCGGTCGGTTCGACGTGTCCGCTGCCTTGGGCGTTGGACGGGTCAGCATGCGCCGCTGACCCGGGAAAGGGAACGGATTAATAGACTTCGATCTTATCGGCAAGGCGCGGGTTGAAGCTGTCGTTGAAGAAGAACGAGCCCTTGGTGGTGAAGGTGTGCGCGCTCGACTCGCCGGGCCGGAGTCGAACGTCGAAGAGCCATCGAAGAACTGGGTCGCTCCGCGCGCGTTGACGCTGGTCGCCGGGTTCAAGAAGGTGAGGGTCGTACCCACCGGCAGCCAGCATGTGCGTGGGCGCCATAGGCAGAACCGCTCGTACGCGTCGACCGTGAAATGTCGCTAGCGTGTTCCGTGGTGCTACCCGTGGGCCTTTGGCCGCTGGGGTCCGGGTGCGCGACTGAGGTGGTCGCGGGCGGCGGTGATCGCCAGGCGGGCATGCTCCTTGGCACCCACCTGCGCCACCAGGGTCGCGCGCGGGATCTCCAGGGCGTACGGGATTCCCGGCGGAAGTGCGGCAAGAATGCCGTGGACGTCAATGCCGCCTTCACCTGGGAACAGACGCTCGAACCGCGCCGTGTAGATAAGGCCCTCATTGGTGGGTGGCACCCCGGGCGGCGCGTCGCAGACGTGCGCGAAGTGGAACCACTCGGCGGGCAGTTGCCGAAGGTCGGCCACACTGGACCCCGAGCGGGCGAAGTGCAGTAGGTCGACCAGGATTCCCGCGTTGGGCTGATTGGCTCCGCGCAGGACGCGGGTGGCTTCGCGGAGGTCGGGTGTCTCGGTCCACGAGGGAAACTCGAGGTCGATGGTGAGGCCGAGCGGCCGGGCCATTTCGCAGAGCTGCGCGAAGCGGTCGATCTTGCGGGCGCGGTCCGGGTCGGGAAGCTGGGTGATGACGTGGCGTGCTCCGAGTTCCGCACCGGCCTGCAAGATGCGTTCGAAGTCGCGAACGTTTTCGTTCGGACTGATCCGAGCGAGTTCGATGTCCAGAACTTCGATGCCAGTCGCGGCGAGATGCACCTTCGTCGTCCGCATCAGGGCTGGGTCGGTGGCGAGCGGGTAGTGCGGCTCGATAGGCGTGACCCGGGTCAGGCGCAGGCCAACGTAGCGATACCCGGCATCGGCGGCGGCGTCGACCAGTTCCGGCGGAGACAAGCTCAGCGCCGTCAGGTGGGCCAATGAATAGTCGTGCCGCCCTTCGTCTGGTGGCTGCGCGTCCCTCAGCGTGATCAGCCGGCGGGCCCGGTGGGCCGCCATGCGTACGGGCGCGCCGTTGGGGTCGCCGTAGCCGGTGTATCCGCCGACCCGCTGCACCACCTCGAAGAAGACGCGCGAGCCGAGCATTTCGGTGAAGAAGTGCAGGTACTCGCCACGTTCGTCCCGGTCGTACAGGATCGAGTGCTCCCGCATCGCCGCGAGCCGCTCGGGCGGCAGCGCGAGGCGGGCGTCGAGGTCGTCGTAGTAGTTGTCGGGGATCTTCAGTAGCGAAGCGCCGAGCGTACGAATGGCCTTGGCGCTGGCGATCGCGTCGTCGGTGGTGAACGCGACATGCTGAGGGCTCGGGACGGCGGGCGCCCAGTCGCCGCGGCGTAACGGCGTGGTGTTGAGGGTGATCCGGACGCATGCCGGTTGAATCGGTGGCAGACCTGCTCCGGATGAGGCCGAACGGTGCGGCTAGTTCGACGGTTTCGGTCGCTTCCAGGCCGAGTACGGTGCGGTAGAACAATGCCGTTTCGTCGAAATCGTCGACCGACTCGGTGAGTGAGACGCGGTCGGTCCCGGTCACCAGGCCGTTGGCTCGTGGTGAATCGCCGGTCGAAGTGAAGTCTTCAAGCCAGCTGTTGTCCGCGCCTGTGCGGCAGAAGAACACAGCGGTTCCGTCGGGCGCGGCCACGGAGCTCAGGTCTGCCTCTTCGGGCTGGCGGGTGCGGGGCAGAACCGGGGCAAGCAGCCGTTCGGCCCGCTGGGCCGAGCCGGACGGGTCAGCGCTCTCGATCCCGAGTGCGCAGATCGCCGCAGTCCCGGCTGGGACTGTCCTTTGTGGTGCGAAGTTCAGCAGTATCCGGGCGCTGCCCTGTTGCCATAGCTGCACCAGCTTTGATCGATGCTGACCGGAGTGAACGAAGCCGAGCGAGGTGAGCACCCGCGCCACATGCGGACCAGAAATGTCGTCGACGGCGAGCTCGGTGAACACGTGCCCGCCGAGCTGAGGCGCCGGCGGTAGACCGGACGTCTGAAGACGCTCACGGACTGCCACCGGGCCGCGGGCACAGACGGCCTCCTGCAAGGCGAGTAGCGAACGCATCCCGTCTATGGCGGCGTGCCGGGGATCGGCCTGCCGGTAGACATCGTTGAATACCTCGAGCGACAACGGACCGTCGTATCCGGTGGTCAGTACGTGGCTGACGAAGCCGGCCAGATCGAACGAACCCAGTCCCGGGAACATCCGGTGGTGTCGGCTCCACTCCACCACGTCCATGTTCAGCCGCGGCGCGTCTGCCAGCTGCACGTGGAACAACTTGGAACCGGGCACGACCCTGATTCCCGCGGCGTCGTCGTCGCGGGACAGCACGTGGAAGCTGTCCAGACACAGGCCGAGGGCGGGATGGTTGGCGTGCCGCACGATTCGCCACGCATGCGCGTAGGTGTTGACGAACCTGCCCCACGCCAGCGCTTCGTAGGCGATGCGCAGGCCTCTGCCGTTCGGCCCGAGCGGCGAGCTCATGCAACTGCTCGGCGGCGAGGTCGTCGTCGTCCACAGCGTCGGGGGACACTGACGAGGTGACTAGCATCGTGTCAACACCGAGCTGCTCAAGCACCTCGAACTTGCGCTCGGCTCGGCGCAGGTTGGCCTCGAACATGTCGGGCGGGACCGCCTCGAAGTCACGAAACGGCTGGTAGACATCGATGGACAGGCCACGGCGGGCACACTCCTGCCGGACCTGGCGGGGCGACCATGGCGACGCGATGAGGTCGGGCTCGAAGATCTCGATCCCTTGGAAGCGCGCTGCCGCGGCGGCTGACAGCTTGTCCTCCAGGGTTCCCGAGAGGCAGACCGTCGCGATGGACAGGTGAGGGGCGCGAAGCAGCCCATCGGGAGTGCCCGTCACAGCGTCATGCTCGGCTCCCGTCATCGCCTCCGAGGCGGCGTCGATGGCGCCCGCTTCCGTCCCTTGGTCGATGCTCATGACTCGTCCGATCCACTGAATGGTACTTTTGAACCGTTCTACGGACCAGATCCAACCTACGGCTGGCGGAATCTCATGGCAAGAGCGGGTTCCGAAGCATGTTGATGGTGGATCAACGTTCAGGTTGCGATCGCGACGACCTTGCCGTTTTCAATCGTGGCCACTCGGGTCTGGTGGATGCCGACGCCCGTGGCGTCGTATGCGAAGTCGCCCAGCAGACCCCGGAACCGAACGGACCGGATCGCGTCGGCCAGTCCGAGACCGGTCGCTCCGTTGGTATCCCGCAACGCCTGTATCAGGATCCGGGCTCCGTCGTAGGCCTTCGCCCCGTGGAACTCGGCCGCCTCGCCAAATGCCGCCTGATAGGCCGCGGCAAACGCACGCGTAGCGTCGTTCTCGTCGTTCGTGGGGTAGGGGGTGGTGAAGATCGCGCCTTCGACCGCGTCGACACCGGCTGTGTTGAGAAAGACGTCCGTACCCATCGGCGCGGCGCCGAGCAGCGTCGCCGTGATTCCCATGGACCGGGCCTGCTGTGCTATCAGGCCACTTTGGATTTCCTCCGCACCGATGAAGAGACCTTGCGGGTTCTGCTGGCGGATCGCGGTCAGCTCCTCGGTGAAGTCCTTCTGGCCGACCTTGACCACGCGGTCGGCGACTGCGGTCAGGCTCCGACTGGTTAGCGCGGTCGTGAAGGCCGCCCGTTCGCCCCTGCCGTAGGCTCCGTCGTTGGTGATGAGCGCTATCGATGTCATGCCTTTCTTGGCAACGACGTACTCGGCGAGTGTCTCGTCGAACGTCGTGCTCGTGGCGCTGTTGAGAAACACGTACGGGTTGCGGAGCGCGGCCAGGCTGGGCGCCTGACCGGAGGTGATCGCTGGGATGCCTAGCTTGGCCAGGTGCGGCGCCATCGCGAGTGTGTTGCCACTGAGCGCGCTGCCGAAGATCGCGACGTAGCCCGCGTTGGCCACCTTCTCGGCGAGCGCGGCGGCATTGGCGGCCTTACCTTGATCGTCGAAAATGGACAGCTCGATTGGTCGGCCATGGACGCCGCCGGCAGCGTTGGCTTCGTCAACGGCGAGCTTGACTCCCTTGTGCTCCCACTGTCCCAGCGAGCTGAAGTCGCCGGTCTGCGGATTGATGATCGCGATGCGGATCGGGGATGGCGTGGGCTGGTCGGCAGGGGATCGGGTCGGTTCCGGCACAGCCGCCCAACGCCGCGACCATCCCGGCCAGAAGCGCGGGCACCAGGCCGCGCCACGTACGCACAGACCTCACGGCGAGGCTCCTTCGGCACCGAGAATGTCCAGGTCCTGGATCAGCGAGTTGGTCAGCGTGCGCCCGTCTGTCTGCACTCGTCGCAGATACCACTTCTGCACCGGCGAGTGTTGCTTGGAGAATTGCCACTCGCCGCGGGGGCTATCGATGAGGCCGATCGTTGCGATGGCGGCGTTGACAGCCGCTGGGGTCGGATTGCTCCCGGCAGCGGCGATGGCCTTGTCCAGCAAGTGCGCCGCATCCCACGACGCCATCGCGTACGTCGTCGGCAGACTTCTGTATGCCGCCCGCCAGGCGTCGACGAAACGGCGATTGGCCGGATTGTCGAGGTCCGGTGCGTAGTTGAGGACCGTACGTACGCCGACAGCAGCTCTGCCCTGGGCGGCGAGAACGCGACCTTCGGTAAGGGAGCCGGCACCGAACAGCGGAAGGTCTCGAGCATCGGACTGGGCGTATTGCTGCACGAAGCTGGTTGCCTCCGCTCCGACGTAGAAGGCGTAGACGGCCTTCGCGCCGCTTGCCTTAGCCTGCGTGAAATACGGCAAGAAGTTGGTGGTACCGGTAAAGAGTGGTGCCTGGCTGTGCGTTCGCCAGCGTGCCGCCAGCAACGACGAACGCGTCGACGAATCCGGCCAGATCTGCCCGCCCGCTCGGGTTATCGACGGCCATGGCCCAAACCGGACCGTCCACTTCGGCTCGCAAATAGCTGGCCAGGGCCCGACCTGGTTCGTCCGGTAGAAAGCTGGTGCTCCAAGCCGCGTGGGCATCGTCGAGCTGAGGGAACCCGTTGGAGCTGATGAGTGGCGCGCCCTTGCCACGCAGCGATGGCAGCAATGAGAGCACCGTTTGCGCATTGGTGACGCCGGTTACGGCCAACACGTCGGTGCTGTCGAGGGTTCTCGCGGCGGCCGAAAGCGCATCTGGACTGGCGTCGGCCTCGTCGAGCACGACCAGATCCACTGGGTGGCCACCGAGTTGACCGCCGCGGGAGTCGAGGTACAACGAGAAGCCGTCCCGCATGTCTGCGCCGATGGCTTGATACGCGCCGGTGAGGGAGGCGACGAGGCCGATGGTTATCCGGGCGTTCCGATTCGCTGACTCGCTCGTACAGCCCGCCGCCATGAGTGCGATGCCTACGACGCCAAGTGCCACAGCGCGTGGCGTGCATCTGCGGTCGTCCATTCACGCTCCTACGACGGACGGGTGGGCTTGCGCTGCGACGAGTCACGGCAGCGTTGAACTGAACAGGCCGAATCTCTGGTCCGGGGTGATGGCGTGGCCGACGCGGTTGATCAGTTCCGCCATCTCGAACGACACCAGAGCGAGATCGCTGCCACGACCAGCCAACGCGAGCAGCGACGCACCGGTGGAAACGGCCATCGACAACACAAAGCCCTGCTCGAGTTCAGTGACGTTGTTGATGACCGCGCCGGCCTCCAGGCAGCGTGCGGTTCCACCGACGAGACCTATCAGGCCAGCTGCGAAGGCGGCGAGTTGATCGGCTCGATCCTGCGGGAGGCCCGGTGTCGCGGCCACGAGTATCCCGTCGGACGACACTGCGATCGCATGGTGGACGTGCGGCGCGCACCGATGGATGAAGTCGTTCAACAGGAAGTCCAGATTGACCACGGGTTGGTTCAACGGTGCTCCTATGGGGTGGGTGGAGCGGTGGCTCCGGCAGTGCGTTGGGTGGGAAGTCTGTACTGGGGCGACCCGGCACCGTTGGCATGGCGTGCGCGACTCTGTGCGTTGCCCTGCGCGAAGGCGGCGACCGAGGCCGCCACGATGGCTGGATCGCGGTAGTCAGCCGCGCCAACGCCCGACATTCCATCCGGGACTGCACCGGGCACGAGGTTGGCCATCGGTGGCCGCCGCGGTAGTCCTGCATGTGTGATTCGGTCTCCATGCGGTGCGGCCGCATAGGCGGCGGCCTGTGCAGCCGCGGCCCAGCCGGCGTCCGCGACACCGCGCACGGGTCCGGCCGCACCAACGGCGAGGCCGCCCGTCTGGAACCACGAGAAGTTGGCTGCCACACCGCGAAAGATGGGCGGATCGGGCAGCGCCGTCCGGGCCCACTCGGTCCGATATGGATACGGCCGGTCCGGCCGACCGGACGGGGAGTCAGCGGGCGGCGTCGTGTATCCCGGCATTTCGCAGACCTCGCGCGGCACGAGGACGTGGGCGATGGTTCCGCCTGGCGAGCCGGGCGTCAGGCGCACCAGGATTGCGTGCCTCGCCGCGATGTGGGCGACCACCGTAAGTCCCATCGACCGGACCGCGGACACGTCGATCGCTGGCGGCGTGGCAAGAATGTCGTTGAACTGCGCGAGGCGCCGCGGCGGAATCCCGACGCCCGAGTCTCGGACCTGAATGACGATGCGGCCATCCGCGATGCGCGCTGTAACGTCCACGAATGAGTCCGGCTGGGAGAACTGGGTGGCGTTGTCGAGCAGTTCTGCGAGCAGGTTGGTCAGATCGTGGACCGCGGTCCCGCGCACGAAGATCGGGGTGTGCATGGGTGCCGTGCGGATTCGTTGATACCGTTCGATTTTTGACTGTGCGCCTCGGACCACCGTGTCGAGCGCGACGTCGGCGGCATCGACACGGCTCGCCGTCTGGCCACCCATGATCAGCAGGTTGTCGTTGTACCGGCCCATTCGAGTGGCCAACTGGTCCAAGCGGAACAAGGCCGCCAGCCGGTCGGGGTCGTCCTCGCCGCGCTCGGCTCCGTCCAGCTCCCGGATGAGTCCGCCCACGAGCCGCTGGTTGCGTCGGGCCAGGTGCAGGAGAATCTGGCTCAGTCCGGCGCGCATGTTCGCCTGGTCGGCGGCGGTAATGATGGCCTGCCGGTGGACGGCCAGGAACGCCTTGCTCACATCCGCGATCTCGTCGCTGCCGGCGTCCGGCACGGGCGCTTCAGCCTGATTGGCGAATGCGTCCGGATCGATGGTCTGTGGCCCGAGCGCTCGTAGCTTCTCCACCGTCTGCGGAAGACTGACGAAGGCGGTGACGCGCGCCGCACCGGCCAGAGCCCGAAGGCGCCGGATCATCGAGCGGCTCTGTCCAATTGCGAGGACGACGGCGAGCATCAGCGCCACGAGCACCACGGCCGCCTCGGCCACGACCCAGGCGAGCTTGTCGCCATAGACCTGCTCGACCTCGGCCCGGATGGACTCGTCAACCTGTCGCTCGACCTGATGCAACTGGGCGATTCGTTCGCGGGTTGCGGCGATCCATCGCGTGGTGTCCAACTGCAGTGACGTCCCGATCGGGGCTCGTGCAACCTGATCCTCGAGCCCCTGTGCCACCTGAACGTCTGGTCCCGTCAACGCATGGTCGAGCCAGTCCTGCCACTGAGCCGGTGCCAGTTCATCGAAGAATGCCATCGCCTCGCGGTAGCCCGCTCGGGTGCTCAGGATCGCCTGTTGGTCGGCCGGAGTCGTGACGCCCCCAGCCGCGGTTGCCTGAAGTACCTCGATCTGTAGCCGAGCCGAGTACTCCGTTGCCCTGGACAGTGCACCAGCGGCACGGATCTCACCAAGGAGTTCGGCCGAGCCACCGTTGGCCTGGGCCACCGTCTCGCGCAGGGAGACCAGATCGGCGATGGTAATGCGATAGGCGAAGGTCACCGCCGACAGTGCAACCGTCGGACCCTCCCGAACGTCGTCCCGCACTGAGGGCAGCCGACCAACCTGGTCGTCGATCCGGTCCAGCAGAACTTGCGCTCCAACCGGAGCCGATCGCACCTCCGCGCGTACGCGGCGGTAGTTCTCGATCGCCTCGTCGGTTGTGTCCGCGACCCGGCGGTACTCCGCCTGTTGCTCGAACGGCGAGCCGCCGACCAGAACGGCAGTCGCCGCAGCCCGTTCGTCCTGAAGGCGGTCCGCGAGAACCGCCGCCTCCTGGGCCACGGACACCAGATCCATCAGGTTGGCAGCACTCACGGCCTCGCGCCCCGTGGTCGTCAGTGCCCAAGCCGCGAACCCACCCGTGAAGACCAGCGGAACCGTGACGAGCGCAATGAGTCGCCTGGTGATTGTCAGCCGGCTCACCTCGATCCATCTCTGTGGAAGCCCGTGAGTACGTTCGCTGTAGGCAGTTCGATGCGCTGTCGATTGCGTTGTGCCGATCTGCGGACCAATTGGACCATCACGCGGATCGCCGTACTGTACGACGTAGCTGGGCCGGTAGCAACTGCCCGTACGTGCCCAATACGCAGGCGGCGCGCCGGGGCGTACCCTACGATCGGCCCGGTCCAAAGTCGAGGGTCAACCGCGGCCGTGCGATGCGCGGCAACGGTTGCCCCGGCTCCGGCGTCAGCCCTTGGACGAGGCGCGATTTCGTTGACGAACAGCTGGCTTGTCGGCCAGGTAGCGAGCAATCATCTCGCCACACATCGTCCGGTAATGATCATGGCGGACGGGGATCGACAAGGTCTCGACCGAAGATCGCACCGAACGTATGGCGGTTCGCCACCCGGAAGAAGCAGAACGCGCTGATCATCATGTGGACGTCGATAGCGTCGACATCGGTTCGGAACTGGCCCTTCGGCCCTACCGCGTTCGAGGATGTCGTCCAGCAACGAGATGACCGGACCACTCAGGTCGACGAGCGCGACGAGCTCCTTCACATGTTCAGCGTTGTGAATGTTCTCGATGCTGACGAGTCTGATGAAGTCCGGATGCGCCTCATGGTGATCGAAGGTCACCTCGGCGATCCGCCGGAGTGCCGTGAGCGGATCGAGATTGTCCACACGCACTTCCCGCTCGGCAGATCGGATCCGAACGTACGCCCGCTCGAGAACGGCGATGTAGAGCTGCTTCTTGCCGCCGAAGTGGTAGTAGATCATGCGTTTGGTCGTTCGGGTGAGCGCGGCGATCTCGTCGACGCGCGCACCGTGGTACCCGTGTGCGGCGAACTCCGATGTCGCGACGTCCAAGATCTCCGCCCGGGTACGCGCCGCATCACGCACGCGGTCAGGCGGCGCCGAGACGCGCGTCGCTGTCATCTAGTCCTCCGGTTCGTGGCGGTGCGGCGCGACCAAGCTTCTCACGACTCTTGACTTCGGCACCCATCCGGTGGCTAACTAACGTACCAGTTCGTATAACAAGTTGAGGGCAGGCGTCATTGGCTGAGGTAGCCGGGCAGGATGCTGGGCGGGATCGGTCCCTTGTTCCGCCGGCCCTGCTGCGTCTCCTCCCAGGCGTGAGCCAGGACCCCGACGGCGCGGCTCAGCACGAAGAGCCCTCGGGCGAGCGGCGGGGGGAAACCGAGTTCGGCGTAGATGACCGCGGTGGCGCCGTCGATGTTCATGGGCACCGGTCGCCCACTGCGAGTTCGCAGCGCTCGCCTCGATCGCCAGGGCCGCGGCCAGGTGGCGCCCGGCGACAGCGCCCTCCTGCGCGGCACTCTCCACAAGCGACAGAAGTGGCGTCCGTCGAGGATCGACCGGATGGAATCGGTGGCCGAACCCCGGTATATAGGGCGACCTCGAACGCCACTGCGCCAGAACCTCACCGCGCGGCGACGGCGATCGCGTCGCCATCACGTGCCTTCGCAGCGATCACAGATCTCGTTCAACAGCTCCACACACTGCTGGCCAGCCCCGCCGTGAACGTCGCCAAGGACATTGATGCCGCTGGCCACGGCACCGTTCAGCCCGATGCCACACGTGGCCGCCATCCGTGCGATCGCGATCGAGGGTGCCTGGGGTCCGTGGTCGACGCCCGCTACGAGTGCGGCTTCGAGAAGCTGGGCGTGGCGGGAGGTGGGCAGCTCGCCGCGGAGCATGAGCCAGATCATCTCGGCGAGGCTCGTCGTACCGATGAGATCCTGAACGGGACGGCCCCGAAGCTCGATGACGCCCGGCTCCATGCGCGACACCGAGGTCGCCCACCAGGCCGCGACATCCTCCACTGTGGGCGGTGTTTGGTCGCTCATCGGTCCGCCTCGCTCGTCGCCGCCGACACCTGGTCGCCGACAGGGAAATCCGGCTCGGCGGATCGTGCGTGGATCCACCTGTTCACGATCTGGTCGAGTTGTTCGTTGTGCTCGCCCAGCAGCGGGGCCGGTCCCGACGCGTGCCGTGGACGACCGTTGACAAGAACGCCTGACCCGCTGAGGCGGACGTTGCGACCGTCCTGTCCCGGCGAGCCGGGAAACGGCACCTCCGTGAAGAACCGTCGGTGCGCGAGCTGGTCGAGCGCGACGGCCTCAGGAACCGTGAGGATCCGTGCCGCGGGCACCCCCACCGCTGTGAGCAGCCGTTCCCACTCCGCCGCCGGACGCGTCGCCAGCACTCGGTTCAGTTCCCGGTTCAGTTCCTCACGGTGCAGCTTCCGCCTCTCGCCGGTGGCGAAGCGCGAATCCGCCAGAAGGTCCAGGCGATCCACACAGCGGCACAGGCTCTCGAATTGCTCCTGCTTGTTGGCGGCGATGTTGAGCGGTCCGTCCGCGGCGTCGAAGGTACCCGACGGAACGGCGGTGGCATTTTGATCACCCATGGGCTGCGGAGCACACGCCGGCGACCAGGTAGTTGGAGACGGCCCACCCCATGGCGGACAGCGATGCCTCCAGCATGGACACATCGAGGTAGCAGCCCTGCCCGTCGTTGTGTCGTCCGGCGATGGCGCTCACTACCGCGAGCGCGGCCGTCAGCCCGCCCACCGCGTCGCAAACCGGGAAACCGACCCGCAATGGCGCGCTCTCGGGAGTACCGGTGATGCTCATCATTCCGGACAGGCCCTGGATTACCTGGTCGTACGCCGGCGCCTGGCTCATCGGGCCGGTCTGCCCGAATCCGCTGATGGCACAGTAGATGAGGCCGGGATTCAGGTCCGCAGCGCGGGCCAGTCGAACCCGAGGCGGCCGAGCACGCCCGCGCGGAAGTTCTCCACCAGTACGTCCGCGGCGCTGACCAACTCGACGAATACCTTCCGGTCGGCGTCGGATTTGAGATCGAGTTCGACGGACTGCTTGCCGGCGTTCTGGGCGAGAAACGACGCGCCCAGCCCAACCTCGTTCAAGTCAGGATCCGCTCCCAGGTGCCGGGCGAGATCCCCGCTGCCCGGGATCTCCACCTTCAGGACCTCGGCACCGAGCAGTGCGAGCTGATAGGTGCAGTACGGGCCGGCGAGGACGTTAGTCAGGTCGAGCACCCGAATCCCGGCGAGCGGTCCATGCGGCATGCGGCGTCTCCTCGTGAGCGTCATGGCGGGTCGGCAGGCATCTCGCCAGCCGAGAACTCAAGTAGAGGCCGCGAGTGGATGGTCGAAACCGCGCTCGGACATTTGCTGCGCGACCCGTTTGAGGTCGGCGGCAAATTCGGCGATTCGGCTCTCGGTAAAACGCACGGTCGGTCCGCTCAACCCGAGAGCTGCGACGACCTGGCCGGAGCGCCCCATTATCGGTGCGGCGACAGCCGAGAGACCGTCCTCGCGTTCGCCATGACTCACGGCGTATCCGCGCACGGCGGCATCATCGATCCACTCTCGGAGCCGCTTGGTGTGGCCGGGTCCGTACGGCGAGCTGCGGGCGACTCTTTCCAGCAGACCAGGGCTGGCGTCGCGGAGGAGAACCTTCGCGGAGGCACCGGCCCACATCGGCAACTCATCACCGACGTGTACCACGTGTCGGAGTGGTTGCGGGCTCTCCTGCTGCGCGATGCAGACCCGATGGATATCGCGTGCAACGTACAAGTTGACCGTCTCGCGGTGATGTGCCGCCAGGTCCCGCATGCTCCGCTGCGTTTCGGGTGGGAGCTCCCAACTTCGCCGGGCAAGATGCGCCCAGCGCCAAAGGCCGGGGCCGGCCATGTATCCGCTCGCCGTCGCCCACAACAGGCCGCTCTGTTCCAGAGTGGAACCAGTCGCAGAACGGTGGTCTTCGCGAGCCCCGTCGAATCCACGATCTCCCGTATCGAGACGGCCGGCCGATCGTCGGTCAGGAGCGAAAGGATGTCCAGCGCGCGCTGAACGCTGCGCACTCCGTGCTGGTCGGCAGGCTCCTCAGCCGCCACTTGCCTAGCCGGAAGCTTCCGGCCGGTAGCCGCCTTCACGGTTCTCACACTCCGTTCGTCCAAGTTGTTGGTCACGAACGTGCCACCCGTGACCCGTGCCGCCTTGATTCTCGCGCCCGGGCGGTCACTTCATGCGTCCGTAACGTTCTGGACTCGGCCTATTGCCAGGACGAGCAGGCGCCCGTACGTTAACACCCAGTCCGCACAGTGGTCTAGTAGGTCCATACAGCGGTTCGAGAGAGGGTTAGGCCGGTGCTCGACGCGATCCTCAAGCCACCCGGCGATGGCGCCGTGTTGATGGCGCCATCGCTGCTGGCGGGGGAGTGGCTCGGGCACGGACCATCAGCGGACCGGATTGGGCCGTACCTGCGCCAGATAGTAAGTCGAGCACGAGTCGCCCAAGCTGGTGACCCAGCGATCGCGGGGGAGTACGCCCAGAAGGCGAAGCGCCACATGGCTCGCCTCGCGCCGGCTGCGCGTGCCGAAGTGCTCGACCGCGCCGCGACCATAGCCCTCGACCGGCGTGAGGACTTCGCCCATCTCATCGCCCTCGAGCTGGGCAAGCCGCTCAAGGACGGCCGCGGCGAGATGGACCGCGTCGGGGACACATTCGCGATCTGTGCCGCCGAAGCGCGCCAGATTGGCGGCGAACTGCTGCCAGTGGCGGGATGGCGACGTGGCATGGGTAACACGGCCATGACGTACCGGGCACCGGCTGGAGTGGCGTTGGCCATCACGCCATTCAACGCTCCGGCCAATCTGCTGGCCCACAAGCTTGGCGCCGCCTTCGCCGCAGGTAATACGACGATCGTCAAGGCGCCGCCGCAGGCCCCGGCGTCCTCGGCCGCGCTTGTCGCGCTTCTGCTGGAGGCCGGTGCCCCGGTTGAGGCCGTACAGCTGCTCCATGGCGGCGGCGAGGTTGGTGCGGCCCTTTGCGAACTGCAAGACGTTGATGTCGTCAGTTTCACCGGCAGCGCTGCCACGGGAGCAGCAGTGGCCCGAGCGGCGGGTGCCAAGCGTCTCGTCCTGGAGCTGGGCGGCAACGCCGCGACGATCGTCTGCGAAGACGCTGACATCGCCGCCGCGGCTCACGTGTGTGCTCGCACCGGTTACTCCAACTCCGGTCAGAGTTGCATCTCGGTCCAGCGCGTCTATGTCCATCGGTCCCGATACCGGGACTTCCTGGACGCGTTCACGGCCGAAGTCTCCACGCTCATCGTCGGTGACCCCCTCGATCCTGCAACGGACGTCGGGTCCATGGTGGACGATGCTGCGGCGGAGCGCGTGGTGTCCTGGGCGGCTGCGGCCAGGGCGGCGGGAGCCGACATCACCATCGGTGGTCACCGCGACGGCGCGACCGTTTCTCCTACCGTGGTCGCGAGTCCGCCCGATGACGCTGCAGTGATAACCCAAGAGGTGTTCGGCGCGCTCGTTTCCGTCATGTCCTATGAGGACTTCGATGAAGTGGTCGCGCGGTGCAACGAAAGTCGCTTCGGGCTGCAGGCGGGCCTTTTCACCCGCGACATCGCTCAGGATCCTTACCGCCTGGCGGGAGCTCGAGGTCGGCGGTCTGGTGATCAACGGCTCCTCGAACTTCCGCTTGGATCACGTGCCGTTCGGTGGGGTGAAGGATTCCGGATTCGGCCGCGAGTCGCCGCGAATGATGGTCGACGACTACACCGTCGTCAAGACACTGCTTGTCCGGGGCATCTCGATCTGGGGTCAGGACGGCTAACAATCACCGATCTGCGGGGTCCGGTCCAAACTACGAAGGAGACTCTGTGACGACCGTCGAATCGCTCGCTCGCCCTGCGACTGGTGCAGGCGGGGAAGCGGCGATGACCGGAGCAGTGGCCATGGCCCGGCAGCTCAAGGCGTATGGCGTGGAGTTCGTGTTCGGTGTCTGCGGTCATACGAACATCGCCCTCCTCGTGGCGCTGGAGCAGGTAGGGATCGACTTCGTCATCGCCCGCCACGAGCAAGCAGCTGCGCACGCCGCTGATGGCTATGCACGCGTCAGTGGAAAGCCGGGGGTTCTGTTGGTACATGTCGGCCCCGGCATGATGAACGCGGTAACCGGAGTCGCCACAGCGGCCTTGGACTCGGTGCCGTTGGTCGCCATCGCCGGCGATGTTCCCTCCTATATGTACGGTCGGCATCCGCATCAGGAGGTCAACCTTCACGCCGATGCCGACCAGACTGCGATCTTCCAGCCGTTCGTCAAGCGAGCCTGGCACGCGCATCGAGTCGAGGACCTACCGCGCTTCCTAGAGCGGGCGTTCTGGACCGCCATATCTGGACGTCCGGGCGCAGTTTTGCTGAACGTACCCATGGACCTGCTCTCCCGGCCGCTGGTTGGCTCATGGACGTCGGCCCGTCCGTTGCCGGGCAGCGCCACAAGACCGGATCTGCCGCTCGACGATGCCGCCCGGATCGCCGAGGCGCTTCTTGGCGCCGAGCGTCCGCTGATCTACCTGGGCGGTGGCCTTCGAGGCGAGGACGGGCGAGCCGCGGTCGTCGAGTTGGCCGAGCTTCTTGACGTGCCAATCGTCCATTCGCTGATGGCGAAGGGCACGGTGCCCGACGATCATCCACTCCTGCTCGGGATGCCTGGATTCTGGGGAACGCAGACCACGAACTCGTACACCCTCAACGCGGACCTCGTGCTGGCGATCGGCACGCGATTCGCGGAGACGGATGCGAGCTCCTGGGATCCGGAGTACACATGGCGGTTCCCGCCCTCGCGGCTCATTCAGATCGACCTCGACCATGCCGAGATCGGCCGCAACTATCCGGTTGAGATCGGCGTCGTGGCGGACGCGAACCTCGCGATGCGACGAATCGCCGACGAGGTGCGCCGCCTGCGGCCCGAAGGACTTGTCCGACCACAGGTCCGCGAGGAGATCGCCGCCGCCCGGTCGGCGCTGTTCGAGGCGAGTGCGGAACGCGGGCGAAGCGACCAGTTCCCGCTGCGGCCCGAGCGCATCCTCGCCGACGTCCGGGCCGCGTTGCCCGCCGACGGAATCCTCGTTACTGACGTCGGCTGGAATAAGAATGGCGTGGCCCAGTGCTACCCGCTGCCGGCAGCAGGCCGCTTCATCACACCGGGCGGCTTGTCGACCATGGGGTTCGGGCCTGCGGCCGCGCTCGGGGTTCAGATGGCGGCACCCGACAGAGTTGTCGTCGCGCTCATCGGTGACGGCGGAATGAGCGCGCAGCTACCAGCCGTGCCCATGGCGGTCGAGCGTGGACTGCCCGTGATCTTCCTCGTCATGAACAACCGAGCCCATGGAACAATTGCGGACCTTCAGGCCGCAAACTTCGGCGTCAGCTACGGCTGTGAGTTCCGCGATCGCGACGGAAACCCTTACAGCCCAGACTTCGCGGCGCTCGGTCGAGCCTGCGGCGCCGATGGTTACACGATCACCGCACCCGCCGAACTTGCGGTGGCGCTGGCGGCCGCAATCCGGAATCGCCGGCCGGCGGTGCTCGACGTCCCCATGATCAACGAGCCGGTGCCGACACCTGGGCACTGGAACATCAAAGACATCTACCACGGCGTCTTCAAGTGACGGAGGCAGCCACGAGACCCACCACCACCTAAGCTTGCCGTCCCGACAACCCGAGGCGTGGCCACACCCCAGCCGTCGCCGCCCTGCCTGAGAGCGAGGTCCAACTTGACAAGCCGCGCCCGGTTTCGACGGCGCCCGTTGCTGGGCACGCCGCTATCGCGTCGATCGCTTGCCGGAATGGTGATCGATGACCACGGATGACGTACCGGCCGAAGACACCTCCTCGCCGCCCGATAAGCCGGGCGCAAAGCCGCCGTGGAGTGAGCCCTGGTTCCTTCGCGCCTGGGCATCGGCTGAGCTGGCGATCGCGTGTGTCTTTCTCTTCATCATCTTTGTCAGCGTCCTGTGGCAGGTGATCAGCCGATATGTGCCGCCCCTCAACTGGCCTGGCGTAAGCGAGCTAGCCAACTATTCCCTGATCGTGCTGACGTTCATCATGGTCGGATATCTGATCGGTAAGAACGGCCACATCACGATCCAGATCATTGACTACCTGGTCAAGGGCAGGGCCTTTGTCGCTGTCAAGGCTGTGTCGGCGGCGTTTGTCGCGGTGATTTGCGCAATGCTCGCGTGGGAGGCCTATTCGCTTGTCCGTGCCTATCCGGACCGGGTGACGGCCGCACTGGGAATTCCGGTTTGGGTTCTGTACGCGGTGCCCCTGGTTGGGTTCGTCTCCGGCGTGGTCCGGGCGGTCATTCGTATCTTCACGGCGAATCGGGAAGACCCGGTATTCAACACGGCGGAGGCATCATGATGCTGGAGCTGTGGATGGTCGGGGTCGCCGTCGCCATCCTCCTGTTCATCCGTGTTCCGGTCGGCCTGGCCTTCATCGGCCCGTTCCTCTGGTATGCGCTCGCCGACGGGCGTTCGGCCGGGTTTTCGCTGAAGACGGCCTTTGATGGGCTCAACAGCTTCCCGCTCCTCGCTGTGCCGCTCTTCATCCTCGTCGGGGTCATGGCCAACCGGCTCGGGATTGCCGATAGGCTCTATGACTTCTGCCTTGCGGCACTTGCACGGGTGCGGGGAAACCTGGCGTATGTGAACGTCGCGTCCGCGGTCGGCTTCTCGTGGATGAGCGGGTCCGCACTCGCAGACGTCGCCGGGCTGGGAAAGATGCAGATCCCGCAGATGATCCGGGCCGGCTATCCCTATGGTTTCGCCGCCGGGCTGACGGCGTCGTCGTCGCTCATCAGCCCGGTGATTCCGCCGAGCATCCCGGCTGTGATCTATGCCGCGACGGCGGCGGTGTCCACCGGTGCAATGTTCGCGGCGTCGATCATTCCCGGGTTCATCATGGCATTCGGTCTCTGTGTCTACATTTTCTTCTGGACGGCGCGCCGGCCTGACCTCGCCAAGGTGCCATTTTCCGGTAAACGGCTCGCGCAGGCCTCGGTAGGCGTCATCGGACCGATGTTCACCCCGGTGATCCTGCTCGGCGGCATCCTGTCGGGCTACTTCACGCCGACGGAAGCAGCCTCGGTTGCCGTGTTCTACATGTTGGTTCTTGGCGTGATCTATCGCACCGCGAAATTGAGGGTGCTCCTGCTGGCGCTGCGGGAGACGGCAGTCGTCACGGGCGCAATCATGATCATTCTGGCTGCGGCCGCTTTGATCGGCCTGATCCTGACCCGCGCGCATGTCTCGCGAGACATTGCCGAGTTCCTGGGATCTGTGTCAGACAACCCGTGGGTCTTCATGCTTCTGATCAATATTCTGTTGTTGATTCTCGGCTGTCTGATCGACGCCACGGCCATTATTCTCGTAACCGTACCGGTGCTCCTGCCGATCGCGGTCAGCTACGGCATCGACCCGATCTACTTCGGCGTCGTGATGATTATCAACCTGATGATCGGTCTATTGACGCCGCCCGTCGGAAGCGTGCTCTACATCACGGCCTCTGTCACCGGCAAGCCGGTTGACGTCGTCTTCCGAGGAATCGCGCCATTCCTCATTCCCTTGATCGCGGTGCTCATCGTCGTCACCGCATTCCCGGGCATGGTGTTGTGGCTCCCACACGTCCTTGGATTCTGATCCAGTTCATTGACCCTGTTGTCGCGCAAACGCTGGACGGCCGTCCGTCGTCCGCTGAGGTAGGAGGAGAGGGAAACATGCACAACCAGTCACGTAAAAGGCGCCGGATCGCTGCGGCGCTTGCCCTTCCCATGTCGCTGGTTCTTTTCGCCGGCTGCTCCACCGAGGGCAACCCTCCGCCGCCGGCGGCCGGCGAGAACCCGAAGATCACTCTCAAGATCGGGAGCAGCCAGCCCGAGACGCAACCGAACTTCTACTGCGGCATGAAGTTGCTCAAGGAACGGGTCGAGGCCCAGAACCTCAACATCACCCTCGACCTCTTCCCGAACAGCCAGCTCGGTCCGGACGCGGAGCGCTTCTCCTCCGTCCAGGCCGGCGACATCGACATGGACCTTCAGGGTGGCTCCGCGATGTCCACCGCCTTCCCCAAGATCGGTGTGCTCGACGCGGCGTACGCCTTCAACGACATCGACCACTTCTTCAAGTGGATTGATGCGAACGGTGCCGACTTCTTCGCTGACTTCAACGGGGCGACCGACACTACCATCATCGATGCGTGGTACTTCGGCATGCGGACATTCACCGCGACCGCGCCGATCAAGAAGCCGGAAGACCTCGCCAGCCTGAAGATCCGGTTCCCGAACACGCCGCAGTTCCTCGCCAACGCCAAGGCGCTCGGGGCCAACGCCGTCGCGATCGCCGTCGAGGAGCTCTACCTCGCCCTCCAGCAGGGCATTGCACAGGGCCAAGAGAATCCGGTCGTGGCTACCCACGCGCAGAAATTCGACGAGGTCCTCAAGATCGCCAGCCTGACCAACCATCAGGTCGGCACGCACTACGTCGTGATGTCCGACAAGTCACTGGCCAAGATGAGCCAGGCTCAAAAGGACGCGTTGTTCAAGGCGGTGCACGACATCCGCGCAGAGAACCGCAAGTGCGTCGACGACGAGACCAAGAAGGTCCTCGACGCGTGGCGGGCCGACTCGACCACGCACCGTGGTCGAGATCGACCAGGTTGACCGCCAAGCCTTCATCACGAAGGCGGAAGCGTACTTCAACACCTTCTACAAGGGCGCGAACCTGACGCTCTACAAGAGCATCCGCGCGTCTGCCTAATCGACACCGAGGCACGTAACGGGTGGGGCCGACCTGACTTACGGCCCCACCCGACCAACCGGGGCCACCCCCGGCTGGAGCGGACGCTCATCGCCGGCATTGTCGGCACCACCGCCTCCTGTAGGCCGGCTCGCATGGGCCGGGCGGGCCAGGAAGCATCCGGAAGGACGCACGATGGCAGGATCTGAGCGGGACTACGTCCTCATTGGACTGATTGGCGAGGGCATCGGCCAGTCGCTGTCTCCGCTGCTTCACCAGCGCGAAGCCGACCGCCAGGGCATCAGACTGATCTATACGACAATCGACTCGGACCCGTTGTCCTTGACGGCCGCCGATCTATCCGACGTGCTCCGGTGGGCGCGGACGCTCGGTTATCGCGGGCTCAACGTCACGTACCCGTTCAAGCAGGAGGTCGTCAAACACCTCGACGTGCTCTCGGACGAGGCGCGCTCACTTGGCGCGGTGAATACGGTCGTATTCACGAACGGCAGGTCGCACGGCTATAACACAGACTGGTCGGGATTCCGCCGAGGCTTCGAGCGAAGCTTCGCCGACGCACCGCGAGCCCGGGTCGTGCAACTCGGCGCGGGCGGTGCCGGTTCCGCGGTTGCCCACGCCATGCTCAGCATGGGTGCGGGGCACCTGACCGTGGTGGACCTCGACACCGAGAAGGCCAAGCACCTCACCGAACTGCTGGCGAAGGAGTTTGGTCCCGAACGGATCGCCGTCGGCGTCCCCGGCAACCTTTCCGAGATCCTGGCGCGAGCAGAAGGCGTTATCAACACGACGCCGGTCGGGATGGCGCACCATCCCGGGTCCCCGATCCCCGATGCCGAGCTGCGTCGGGACCTGTGGGTCGCCGATGTCGTCTACCGCCCCACCGAAACCGCGCTGCTGCGGGCGGCCCGCGCGGTCAACGCACGAACCCTGGACGGCGGCGGAATGAGCGCCTTCCAGGCGGTCGCGGCGTTCGAGTATTTCACTGGCGCGAGCCCTGATGTCGAGGCCATGCTTGCCGACTCGGCAGAGCTCCTGACGTCCGACGTCTGATGCCGGTTTCTCGTACTTGTTGTCGAGGTATAGATGGGATGCACAGGTTCGGATGACCGCCGCCGCAGAGTCGCTTGGTAGCCAGCTGCCCCTTTGGGGTGCGGTCCCATTCATCGGCCTCCTGGTCGCAGTCACGATCCTGGAGCTGTTCGCGCAACAGTGGTGGAACAGTCTCCTCAACAAGGCGATTGTCGCCGTGTTTGCCGCGGTGCTGGCGGCCACCCACCTCGTCGGTGGATACGGTCTCATCGGCGGCGAGGCACTGCTGCACTCGATGACCGACTACGTGTCGTTCATCCTGCTCCTGGTTGCGCTGTTCGTGATATCGGGCGGAATCCAGGTCAAGGGATCGCTGGCCGGGACTCCGTTGGCGAACACCGGCATGCTCGCTATTGGTGCCATTCTCGCCAACCTGATCGGAACGACCGGCGCCTCGATGGTGCTCATCAGGCCGTTCCTGCGAGCCAACGCCAAGCGACAGTCGAAAGCGCATCTGGTCGTCTTCTTCATACTCATCGTCGCGAACTCGGGCGGGTTACTCACACCCCTCGGGGACCCGCCGCTCTTCCTGGGCTACCTGAACGGGGTGCCGTTCGAATGGACCTTCCGGCTCGTCTTGCCGTGGCTGTTCGTTAACGGTGTCGTCCTCGTGGCTTTCAACCTGGTCGATCAGTTCGTCGTCAACCGGGAGGAACGAGCCACGCGGGGCGATGGGTTACTTGACGAGCTGATGGTCCATGAGCCACTGCGCGTCGTCGGGAGCCACAATCTGTTGTTTCTCGGCGGGGCCATCTTGGCTATTCTCGCCAAGGGTTCTGGATTTGGAACCGGCGATGTCTGGCCTTTCGGTGTGCTGGAAGCAACTCTCTGCGCACTCGCGGTCGGCTCCTATCTGACGACTCCACGCACCGTTCATGAGGGCAACCACTTCAGCTTCCGGCCGATCGCGTCGGTCGCGATAATCTTTTTCGGGATATTCGCGGCCATGACGGCACCTCTCATCATGCTGAACGCGCACAGCGACAGCCTCGGCATCCGCGAGCCATGGCAGTACTTCTGGGCATCTGGTGGTCTCTCCTCCGTGCTCGACAACGCACCGACCTACCTCAGCTTCACTGCCGTGGCAGCCGGCCAGGTCGGCGTGTCGACGGACGGCGACCAGTACCTCGCGGCGCTGCTTGGTACGGGCGACGGTGCGGCTTTGCTGGCGGCCATTTCCTGCGGAGCGGTCATGATGGGCTGCCTCACGTACATTGGCAATGGTCCCAACCTCATGGTCAAGGAGATCGCGGAGCATCGTGGCATCAGGATGCCGCATTTCCTGGCCTACGCGCTCGCGGCGACGGTCATTATGATTCCGGTGTTCCTCGCGACCACGTTCATTTTCTTCCGGCCCGTGTAGACCGCTGTGCCACACGGATCTTCGACCAAGTCCGCTAGCCGCATCCGGTTCGGCATCATCGGCTGCGGGAAGATCGCCATCAATCACGTCCAGGCGCTGCATGGCATCGATGGCGTAGAGGTGCTGGCCGTCGTCGATGTCGACCCCGACCGCGCGCAGACGTTTGCCAGGACGTACGCCATCCCTAGCGCGTACTCCGACGTAGAGGAAATGTTGGCATCGGGCCTGGACGCCGTGACAATATGCAGCCCACACTCCGCCCACGAGGCTGGCGTGCTGGCAGCCACGCGGCACGGCATCCATGTGCTATGCGAGAAGCCGATCGCGATCAGCCTCGACGAGGCTGACCGGATGGTCGCGGCGACGGCAAAGGCAGGTGTCCTCTTTGGGGTTCTGTTTCAACGCAGATTCTGGCCCGCGTCAACCCGGGTTCGGCGGGCCATCGACGACGGACGCCTTGGGCCGCTGATCAGTGGTGGTCTGGTCGCTCGCTTCAACCGCGACGCGGAGTACTACTCGGAGCGGTGGCGAGGGCAATGGTCCACCGAGGGCGGCGGCGTACTCATGACCCAGGCGATCCACCACGTCGATTTGCTGCAGTGGTTCATGGGACCCGCGAAGCGAGTGACTGGACGATTCGCCACCCTGGCTCACCGCGACTTCATCGACGTGGAAGATACGGCGAGCGCCATCATCGAGTTTGCCTCTGGCGCCCTCGCGACGGTTCAGGCCGGCACGACCTTCAACCCAGGACTCGGCGCACAGGTGTGGGTCGGCGACGCCCACGGCCGTACCGCCAGCGTGACGGAGTTCCCTGAGGGCGTGGGCTTCACGGACGCGTGGACCTTACCCGGCGAAGAGGAGTACGCCCGCGTGTATCGCGCTGGCGGCACCTTTGACACGCCACTCGCCGAGATCCACCGGCACCTTGTGCCGTATCACGCGGCGCAGATCGAGGACTTCGTCGCCGCCGTGCGAGAGGGCCGCGAGCCGGCTGTCACCGGCCGCGAGGCGGTCAAGTCACTCGAGATCATCCAGGCGATCTATGAATCGTCGCGCACAGATCGATCGATCGAACTGACGCGGACGTCGTGACATTCCCGGTCATCCACCGGAACCTTCGTTCGAGCGCACGGTGCTTGCGATGACCTCCGCCGCGAAACCATATCCGGCGATGCCGGCGCCCATGATGACAGCCATTGCGGCCCTGGAGGCGTACGAGTTGTGCCGGAAGGTCTCCCGGCTATGGATGTTGGTGATGTGGACCTCCACGACCGGCAGTTCCACCGCCAGTAGTGCGTCGAGCAGGGAGATCGAGGTACTGGTCAGACCACCGGGATTAAGAATGACGCCGACGCCGACTCCGCGCGCCGCGTGCAGTTTGTCGATCACGGCCCCCTCCCAGTTGCTCTGGAAGAAGTCGATGTCGAATCCGAACGCGTCCGCCTTTGCGCGCACCAGTGCCTCTGCGTCGGCGAGAGTGTCGCTGCCGTACATCTCTGGCTCCCGTAGCCCGAGCAGGTTGAGGTTGGGACCGTTGACCACGAAGATCACCGGGCGGTCGGGCATGGGGACTCCTTTGACAGCCCAGGCGCAGGCGCTGGGTTTGACGCGTTCGGCAGTCAGTTCAGGCTATCGGGCCGTAACGCTAAGCCCGGGCGCACACCTCGCCTCATGAGTAGGTCAGTTCACCCGCTCTGATCTCGACCTTCACCCGGTTCTCCTGCGGCGCGAGCGGGCAGGCCCACACCTCGTCGTAGGCACAGCTCGGGTTGTACAGGTAGTTCATGTCTAGTCGCACACGCTGCTCGCCGAGCCACACCAGGCCCCGGCCGTGTGTGCCCTTCACGGTATCGGTGAGGTATCGCCCGCCACCGTACGATTCGTGGCCGCACGTGCCGTCGCGGACCGGAACGAACAGCCCGCCGCCGTACGCGTCGATCCACCACAGGGTCAACCCGCCCCACGGGGTCGCGGCGATGCCCACGCGGCGGTACGTGATCGTCCCGTCCGGGCCGCCCGTGTCGATCACGAGCTGGCCGTCAGCGGGTCGCAGCTCGGCCTCGACTTGGGCGCCCTGGTCGACCGGAAAGTAGCGCAGCCCGGCGAATGACCCGCGCTCGTCGTCCGGGATCGGTGACTGTGGATGGCTGGCGAACAGGTCATCGCGCCGCGCTCGGAAGCCATCAATGTCTACATCGGACAAGTAGAGCGCGGCAACCCGGGCCCGCCAGTCGGCTAGCTCGAGCTCAGAAGTGGTCACGCCCCATCCTCCCCCGGGACCTGCTAGGTCGCGGCACGGGTGAGCGATCCGGACCAGGTCGACGCCCACCGGAATGAGCTCGCGCCGATCGCCGAGAGGATCCAGCGCAGCTCGACATCGTCAAGGCAGCCCTGGAGCAAAAATGCCGTCCTCGTGGCGGAGAGCGACGAACGGGAGGACCCACCCTTCGTCGGCCGCGCCAGGTCGAGCACCAGGCCCCGATCGACGGGTCGCAGAACGAAGAGAGGGGCCCACTCGCTGTCAGCGCCGGCTGAACTGTCGGTGCGACTGGGGTTGATCTAGACGTCGGCGACCGCCCGGCCATCCAGGGCCAAGCTGAAGTGCCGCTCGGCGCTGGACACCACGACCTCGCCGTTTTCACCTGCCATCTCCGTTCGCGGACTGGCGGCGGCGACGGCGTCCACGAAAGCCTCGGTTGCGGCATCCACGCACGGTGGACCGTTGCCGCCGGCCGAGCCGTCTTTCCTGTCCGCGGATGGTTACCGCACGTTCGCCGCATCGGTCGATCCGACGGATGGTCATCTCCGCTTGCACCTCGCATCACCCGAAACGGCTCTTGCCGCGGGACCAACCTTGCACCAAAATCGCCGGTGTTAGGCCGATACACGGAGTGAGATCAACTAACGCAAGGTACGCGCACATCCGCGGTGGGATTGCGTCGCAATCACGATATTTCGGTGACAGGAACGGTCCTCGACGGAAGGCTGGGCCGCTGATGACCTCGGTATCCGAGGAGATGGCCGACTCGTCGTCGTCCGAGCGGACTGTGTACCTGCAGGCGAATGTCGCCGAAGCGACACCTTCGGCGGCCGAAATACGAGCGCGGATTCCAGTGGACCTGCGCGGCTCACCTGTCATCCCAGCAGCGGTCGAGGCTGAGCGTGACACGCCAGAAGTCATGACAGTTCTGATTCCACGAGCTCAGTGGACTCCCGGTGCGGGGAAACACTGGGCCTGGAGCGAGTCGTCGTTGCGCCGTCGCAGCAGCATCCGCCGAAAAAGGATCATCATCTCCGCCGTCGTGTTGCTCTTTCTCGGCGCCGCCGTTGCGGTTGCGGTAGCCACAGCATTTGTTCCACCGGAGGAAGCACCTGCGGCAGTAGTCACAAACTCTCACGCTCCGATCGTTGTGCCCGGCCCGACCATTCCGGTGCCTGTCTCGTCGGGCCCCGGCGCGGACATCACCAAACCCGCTACACCGGCCGGTTTGCGGGTTACTGGGCGTTCAGAGACCGCCGTCTCGATCGTCTGGGCGGAGGCGATCGACGACGTCGGGATCGCTGGGTACGTCGTCACTCGCAACGGCGCGCAGGTCGGTACGACGCATGACCCGGGCTTCACTGATGGGGGACTACAGTCACAGAACAGTTATCAGTACGCGGTCGCCGCGTTTGACGCGGCTGGGAACGTATCCGCCGCGAGCGAGCGCGTAACTGCTGTCACGCTCCGGATCCCGGACCGGTCGCCGCCGTCGGTTCCGGCCGGGCTGCAGTCGAGTGGCCAGAGCATGAACACAATCGTGCTGGCCTGGTCGGCTTCGCAGGACAATGTCGGCGTTGCCGGTTACGAGGTCTACCGCAACGGCGATCTGATCGCGAACGCCGTGCAGTCGAGTCATACGGACGTCGGGTTAAGCCCGGCCACGTCATACACCTACCGAGTGCGCGCGTTCGACACGTCCAACAATGCGTCGGCCGACAGCAACACCATCACGGTGGCGACGGCGGTCGTGCCCGACACGACTGCGCCGTCGGTGCCATCGGGCGTGGGTGCGATCGGAACCAGCCCGAGCGAGATCGACGTTTCCTGGACGGCTTCGACCGATAACGTGGGCGTGACGAGCTACCAGGTATATCGCGACGGCGTTCAGGTTGCCCACGTGGTGGGTACGGGCTTCACGGACCAGGGCCTCGCCGCCTCAACGCCCTACGGCTACGAGGTTCGCGCCTCAGATGCCGCCGGCAACCATTCCGGCCCGAGCGCCTCGACGACGGCGTCGACCCTGGCCGCGCCTACGACGAACCGCCGACGACCACACCGCCCACGGAGGATCCGGTTCCGGAAATCATGTCGGTGACCCTGAACAGCTCGACAGACACCGACTGCGTCGTGACCATCGATGTCACGGTTGTCGCGAGCGCGCCGATGGTTACTACACTCACCTTCGACATCACCGGCCACCCCTCGGTGTCCGTGGACTTCGTCTTCACCGACAGCAACCTGTCGCAAAACGAGGTCGTCGCGGAGGATGTGGACGGCACGGTCAGTGGCACCGCCACGGTCTCTGGGATGCCTGGCAGCACCGGCTGGATGGCGTGTACGCCGCCTAGCGGCCCCTGATCACCGGGTCCGGCCACGGGTACGGTCCCGCCCACCCGCGCTCGCAGCGCTGCACGGCGTTCATGCCCGAAGATCGCCGGGAACGCGTGGCGCGGCCTATTCCTGGCTACTTGGCACGCACCCGGCGATTCGGTGGACAGCGATCAAGGCGTGGCGGCGGCAGGTACGGATGCACCGCTGAGAGCCGTCGGCGCCGCAGCTGCGGGTAGGGCCGCCGGGTCAGCCGGGGCGCGGATCGTGAACAGTGGCAGCATGATGTGCACCAACGGCCCGATCGCGAGCGCGTAGACGACCGTCCCCAAGCCGAGCGTGCCGCCGAGGAGGAAGCCGACGGCGACCACGCTGACTTCGATCCCGGTCCGAACGAGACGGATCGAGTGGCCACGCGCGGCGAGGCCGGTCATCAGGCCGTCCCGGGGTCCGGGCCCGAGCCGCGCTCCAATGTAGAGCCCCGAGGCGATGGCGCAGAGCAACACTCCACCCAAGAGGAACGCGATCCGTACCCAAAGCAAAGAGGGCGTCGGCAGCGCGGCGAGAGCGAGGTCGACACCGACACCGATGACGACCACATTGGACAGTGTGCCGATGCCGGGTCGCTGGCGCAGTGGGATCCACAGCAGCAGCACCACAACGCCGACGACCACCGTCACGGTGCCGATGGACAAGCCGGTCAGGCGGGCGACGCCTTGGTGGAAGACGTCCCACGGCTGGTTGCCCAGTCGAGCTTCGATCATGAGAGCCATGCTCACCGCGTACGCGACGAGGCCGACGTAGAGACGGGTGAGTCGCGTCACGGGCCGCACTCGGAGCGGGACGGACCGAAGGGCGGCCTTGCCAGCAACTGCCATGCATGCCACTCTGGAGCGGAATTGGACTGTGCGAAAGAGCCAATCTGGAGTGACTGGCCTTGACCAACATCATTCGAGGTAGCCAACTGGTCCGCCTGCTCGATCAGTGGCGGTCCATCCGCGGGCCGCGAGGCAGCCGCCTGCCCGAGTACGCGGCCCTGTCCGGCGCCGTGCGCGGGCTGCTCCGGGACGGGCGGATCGCGCTGGCCGTGCGATTGCCGGCCGAGCGGGAACTGGCCGAGGCACTCGGCGTCAGCCGTACCACCGTCACCGCCGCGTACCGGGACCTGCGCGAGTCCGGTCATCTCAACAGCCGGCGCGGGGCCGGGAGCTGGACCTCCCTGCCTGAAGGCCACCGGCTCGCGACGTCGGGGCTCTGGTCGCCCGGCGACGAACCCGACCTCATCGACCTCGGTTGCGCCGCTCTCGGCGCGCCTGAGCCGTACCTCAGCGAGGCGGTGGCCGAGGCCGCCGCCGACCTTCCGCGCTACTCCGTCGGAGTCGGATACCACCCGTCCGGGCTGACGGTGCTCCGCGAGCGGGTCGCGCGGGGATTCAGCGAGCGCGGCCTACCGACCACAGTGGACCAGATCATGGTGACGAACGGCGTGCAGCACGCGGTCGACATGATCCTGCGGCTGCTCATCTCGCCCGGCCAGTCGGTGCTGGTCGAATCACCGAGCTACCCGAACGTACTGGTCGCGCTGCGGGCACACCGGGCGCGGGTGAACACGGCGAACCTCGATCCGGACTCGGGGTGGGATGACGACCTACTGCTGTCACAGGTACGGTCCAGCCGCCCCACGGTCGCCTATGTCATTCCGGAGTTCCAGAATCCGACCGGTCACCTGATGCCACAGAGCCTCCGGGAGCAGCTACCCGCGGTGGCCCACCGCGCCGGCACCGATCTCATCGTCGACGAGTCCTTTGTGGACCTTACCTTCGGTGAGCCGGTTCCGCCGCCGGTGGCCGCGTTCGATCGCCATGCCCGGGTGCTCTCGGTCGGCGGGATGACGAAGCCGTACTGGGGTGGCCTGCGGATCGGCTGGATCCGCGCGCCCGCACCAGTGATCGCACGGCTGTCTGCACTCCGGGTGGCCGTGGACATGGCCGGACCGGTACTCGACCAGCTCGTCGCCACCCACCTGCTCGACCGCGCCGCCGAGGTGGTCGCCATCCGCCGGGCACAGCTGAACTCGCGGCGGGACAGCCTCGTGGCATTGCTGCGCTCGCATCTGCCCGGTTGGTCGTTCCGGCTGCCCTCGGGTGGGGTGTGCCTATGGGTCGAGCTGGAGGCACCGGTCTCGACCGCCCTGGCGTATGCGGCGCTCGAGCATGGCGTGCGGTTGGCCCCAGGCCCCAGTTTTGGCGTCGCCGGCACGATGGAGAGATTCGTACGGATACCGTTCACGCTGCCCGAGACGGACCTGATCGAGGCCGTTCGACGCCTCGCCGCCGCATCCGCCGACCTGGCCCGGGCCCGCCCGGTCGAATGGACGCCGCCCTCCCTGGTCGCCTAAACACTCACCGGTCAAATCCCCGCAAGCTGGGAGATCTGACCGGTGAATGGGACTGCTCAGACTTCGCTGAGGGCGCCCTCGTACATCTTCTCGATCTCGGCCGAGAAGGTGGTCTCCACCACCCGGCGCTTGATCTTCATGGACGGGGTGAGCTCACCGGTCTCCACCGACAGGTCCCGCGGCAGGATGGTGAACTTCTTGACCGTCTCCCAGCGGTTGAGGCGGGAGTTCAGCTCCTTGATCGAAGCCGTGATCATCGCGTGCATCTCGGGCGAGGCGACTACCTGTTCGTAGGACTTGCCCTCGAACTGGCCACCCGGCGCGGCCAGTCCCTTGACCACGTCCGGGTCGAGGGTGAGCACCATCGTGACGAAGTTGCGCGCCTGGCCGATCACGACCACCTGCGAGACGTACGGGCAGATCGCCTTGAACTCACCTTCCAGATGGGTCGGGGCGACGTACTTGCCGCCCGACGTCTTGATCAGGTCCTTCTTCCGGTCGGTGATCTTCAGGAAGCCGTCGGCGTCGATCTCGCCGATGTCACCGGTCTTGAAGAAGCCGTCCGGCGTGAAGCAGGCGGCCGTCTCGGCGGGCAGGTTGTGGTAGCCCCGCATGACGGGCACACCGCGCAGCTCGACCTCGCCGTCCTCGGCGATGCGGACCTCCATGTCCGCCATCGGCCGGCCGACGGTGCCGAAGCGGTATCCGTCCGGCACGTTGATGTAGGCACCGGCCGACGTCTCGGTCAGGCCGTACCCCTCATAGATGGTCAACCCGGCAATGTGGAAGAACTCCGCGATCTCCTTGCTCAGCGGCGCCGCGCCGGAGACCAGCACCCGGATCCGGCCGCCGAGGCGCTCCCGGATCTTGCTGAACACGAGCTTGTCGGCGAGGTTCAGCTGGGTCTTGAGCAGGCCAGTGGGCTTCTTGCCCTGCAGCTCCAACGCGTACGCCTGCTTGCCGACCTTGAAGGCCCACTTGAAGATCTTGTACTTGGCCCCGCCGGCCGTCCGCACCGCGCCGTTGACGCCGTTGTAGAGCTTTTCGTAGATGCGCGGAGCGCCACACATGATCGTGGGCTTGATCTTCGGCAGGTTCTCCGCGATCTTGTCGATGCGGCCGTCGACGTACGTCGGCAGGCCCACGGCGATGACGCCGGCAATGATCGTCTTGCCGAACGAGTGCGAAAGCGGCAGCCACAGGTACTCGAGGTCGTCGGGCTTGAGGATGCCGAGCTCACCCTGCGCGACGCCCTCCCACACCCAGCCGGCGTGCAGCAGCTCGACGCCCTTCGGGGTGCCGGTCGTGCCGGAGGTGTACATGATCGTCGCGAGATGGTCCGGGCGCACCCCGGCCGAAATGCGCGTGACGAGATCGGGGTCGGTCGCGAGCACGCCCCGTCCCTTCTCCTCCAGCTCGGCCAGCGTCAGCACCGGCACCGTCGCCTGGGCGGTGCCCGCCGCAACGTCCGAGCTTGCGACTGCGGGGCTCGCTGGCGCTCGCTCCTCGCGCGGCGCGCTGCCCTCCATGACGATGATGTGGGTCAGGTTGGGCAGCGACGCATTCGCGGTCTTGGCGACCTGGGCGGCGTCCTCGGCGATGAGCACCTTGACGCCGGAGTCGCTCATGATGAACGCGGCGTCCTTGGCCTCGGTCGTCGGGTAGATCGTCGTCGTGGCCGCGCCGGCGCACATGATTCCGAGGTCGGCGAGCACCCACTCGATGCGGGTGTTGGACGCGATCGCCACCCCGTCCTGCGGCTGGACCCCGATTGCGTGCAGCCCGGCTGAGATGGCGATCGCACGTTCGCCGACGGTCTTCCAGGAAAGCCACACTGGGCCGTTCGGTCCCGGGTAGGAGAAGGCGTTGGCCGCGGGTGTGGTGGCGACGCGCTGCAGGAACATGTCCGGAATGGACTTGTATGAGACTTGCAACTGCTTGCTCATGGACGCGGAGCCTCCGTGGTCGAGGGGCGTGACGGCAGTCACGCACATCCTGGGTTACCCGAGAGTACGGAAAACGGGAGTTCCCGGCCAGACCCGCACTCTCAGAGGTCACCGACCGCGAAAGTCGAGAGCCTTCAGGTACGCGCGGGCCCACGCTCGTACGTCATGCGCCCGCACGTGGCGCCGCATCGCCCTCATCCGGGCCCGATTTTCGGCCGGGGTCGCCTCCAGGGCGCGGACCAGGGTGTCCTTGAGACTGTCGAGATCGTGCGGGTTGACCAGGTACGCCTCGGGCAGCTCGGCCGACGGCGCCCGCGAACTCGCTGAGCACCAGAGCGCCACGGTTGTCGATCCGGGTGGCGATGTACTCCTTGGCGACGAGGTTCATCCCGTCCCGCAGCGGGGTCACCGCCATGACGTCGGCGGCCAGGTACAACGCGGCGACCTCGGCCCGGTCGAACGACTGGTTGAGGTAGTGCACCGCGGGCACGCCGACCCGGCCGAACTCGCCGTTGATGCGCCCGACCTCTCGCTCCACCTTGTCCCGCAGGATCTTGTAGTGCTCGACCCGTTCCCGGCTGGGCACCGCGACCTGCACCATGACCGTGTCCGAGACCTTGACCCGGCCGTCCAGGAGCAGCTCCCGGTACGCCTTGATCCGGTGCTCGATGCCCTTGGTGTAGTCGAGCCGATCCACCCCGAGGATCACCCGAGCCGGGTCGCCCAGGTCCGCCCGCAACCGGGCCGCTCGCTCGATCACGTCCGGGTCCCGGCCCAGTTGCTCCATCTCGGCCACGTCGATCGAGATGGGGAAACCACGCGCCAGTACGGTCCGGCCGTCCACCTCGATCTCGCCGCCGCCCACGCCGTTGGCGGTCACCTGCGCACCGAGCAGCCGGGCCACGATCCGGAGGAAGTTGTCCGCACCCGCCGGCGGTCTGGAACCCCAGCATGTCCGCGCCGAGCATGCCGCGCAGCAGTTCGGCCCGCCGCGGCAGTTGCATGAACAGCTCGGCCGGCGGGAACGGGATGTGCATGAAGAAACCGATGCGCAGATCAGGGCGCAGCTCCCGCAGCATCGCCGGGACCAACTGCAGGTGGTAGTCCTGCACCCAGACGATCGAGTCCCGCTCCGCGTAGTCGGCGGTCATCTGGGCGAAGCGGCGGTTGACCCGCTGGTACGCCTCCCACCACCGTCGGTGGAATGCGGGCGTCTCCACCGCATCGTGGTAGAGCGGCCACAGCGTCGAGTTGGCGTATCCCTCGTAGTAGTACTCGTAGTCGTCCTCGGACAGCGGAACCGCTCGCATCCGGATGCCGTCGAGGTCGGGTACGAAGGGCGTCGATTCGATCCCGCCGGACCAGCCGATCCAGGTCGCCGCGCCGGTCGCGCAGCACCGGGTGCAGGGCGCTGACCAGCCCTCCTGGGCTGCGGGTCCAGCTGACGGTGCCGTCGGGCGGAACCACCTCGTCCACTGGTAACCGATTCGCGACGATGACCAGGGACCTGCGCGCCATTGCGACCTCCCGTTCCCGCCACCCGCGCGGTGCGGGTGGATCGTTGATCACTCCGCCGAGTAGTCCGAGCCGCGAGGAACGAGCGGCGAGGACGATCGGCTCGACTAGCTTTGTGCGAAATGACCAACTACGGGTATTCCTACTCACCTAAAGTTAAATGGCCGTTACGAGAGTGCTAAGTGAATCGATGTATCCGCTCGCACCGATCCCGGTTCGGAATCGGCAAGATCGTGCGGATACGGTCCCGCCGCCTCTCGGTCATCTTGATGATGATCGAAAAGGCGGGCCGGACGATCAGAAGGCCATTACCCGCCACGAGTGGGTGACACAACGTCTGGGCTAGCGCCCGTACCGGCGGGTGCGCATCCGGTCCGTGATCTCTCGCGGGCCGGCCAGCTCCACCAGGGCATGTGCCTGGCGACCGGAGACAAAGAGCAGCAGCTCGCCGGGTGGCCCGACCAGGTCGACCAGCGGCCCGCCGCGCCCGGCGACGACCGCTGCCGAGCCCAGGTGCGGTGATCGTGACCTGGGCCGGAGTTCGCCGCAGCGCCAGCCGCGCCGGCGTCCGGAGCCCGGCCCACAGCGCCGGCCTCGAAGTCCGGCGGCAGCTCGCGCGGTTGCCAGCCCGGCTGCGCCCGGCGTACGTCCTCGTGGTGGATGAAGTACTCGTTCCGGTTGACCGGCTCATCCAGGAGGAGACGCCCACCACGGCCGCCGCCGGACGCCGGCGAGCAGCGCCGGCCAGGGCCGGGCGGCAACGCGAGCCTGTACCCGTCTGGTGTGCTCGGCCAGACCGCGCAGCACGATGCCGGCGGCGGCGTCGGCCCGTGGTCGCGCGGACGACCAGGTGCGCGGCGAGATCACGGGTCGTCCATCCCTCGCATAGCGTGGGCGCATCTGGACCGAGCTCCGCCATCAGATCGGCCAGGGCGGCCCGCTCGATCGGCGCAAAGTCGGTCACTCGCCGCATGCTACTGATGGGATGTCGGAACCGGACAACGACCGGGCGCCCGTCGGGACCCGGCGACGGCGTGAGAGTGTAAGGACCGTGCCGGCTCCGCCCGTAACGTCTGATGTCAGCGGCCGTCCACCTTGCTACACATGTAACAGGCAATTGCGCACCGCAGGGCAACTCAGCAAGGAGGTACGGCGTGCCGGACGTCGATCTGGCCGAACCGGTCCGGACAGGAGTGCTCGGGCGTGGGCTGGGGCTGATCTGGCGGGCCATCCGGGAGCAGCCGCGGATCTTCGCGGTCGCCCTGCTGGGCAGCGCCGGGTTCGGCGGCCTGACGGTGGCCAGCGCGTTCGTCGTCGGCGAGGTGGTCGGGCGGGTCGTGGTGCCGGCGTTCGACACCGGACGGGCCGCCCCGCGCGGCCCTGGCGCTGGGTGCCGCCGCGATTCTCGGTCTGTCCCTGCTCAAGGTCTGCGCGATCTACGGTCGCCGCCTCGGCGCGGGCGCGATGCAGTTCCGGCTGCAGGCCGAGTACCGCCGCCGGGTGACCCGGCGCTACCTCGAGCTGCCGCCGGCCTGGCACCGCAAGCACGCCACCGGCACCCTGCTGTCCAACGCCAACGCCGACGTCGAAGCGCTGTGGTTCCCGATCGCGCCGATGCCGTTCGCCGTCGGCACGATCATCATGCTGTTCATCGCCATCGGCGGCGCTCTTCGCGGTCGACTGGAGCTTCGCGCTCGTGGGCCTGGCGATCTTCCCGGCCCTGTTCGGGCTCAACGTGATCTACTCCCGCAAGATGTCGCCGCGGATCTCGCTGGCCCAGGCGCTGCGGGCGCGCACGAGCGCGATCGCGCACGAGAGCTTCGACGGTGCGCTGGTGGTCAAGACGATGGGCCGCGAGCAGGAGGAGACCGAGCGGTTCGCGGGCCGAGGCGAGCAAGCTGCGCGACGCGATGATCCGGGTCGGCCGGCTGCGCGGCCTGTTCGACCCGCTGCTCGACGCGCTGCCCAGCCTGGGCAGCCTCGCCGTGCTGGTGGTCGGCGTGATCCGGATGCGGCAGGGGGCGGTGACGGTCGAGGAGGTCTTCGGCGTCGCGTTCCTCTTCACCGTGCTCGCGTTCCCGGTCCGGGCGATCGGCTGGGTGCTCACCGAGCTGCCCCGCAGCGTGGTCGGCTGGGAGCGGGTCAACCGGGTGCTCACCGCCACCGGCGACATGCGCTACGGCCCTGCGCCCGTGCCCGGACCGGCCGAGCGCACCCGTGTCGCTCGCGTTCCGCGATGTCGACGTACGCGTACGACGGCGGCTCCCCGGTGCTGCGCGACGTCACGTTCGAGGTACCGGCGGGCAAGACCGTGGCCCTGGTCGGGCCGACCGGCTCGGGCAAGTCGACGATCGCGTCGCTCGCGGCGCGCCTGGTCGACCCGGCCGCCGGACGGATCGAGTTGGGCGGCGTCGACGCGCGCGACGTCGCACCGGCGGAGCTGGCCGCTGCGGTCGCCTTGGTACCGCAGATTCCCTTCGTCTTCGACGACACCGTCCGGGGCAACGTGGCGCTGGACCGTACCGGTGTCGACGACGCCACGGCCCAGGCGGCGCTGCGGTTGGCCCAGGCCGACGGGTTCGTGGACCGGCTGGCCGACGGCCTCGCCACCACGGTCGGCGAGCGCGGCACCTCGTTGTCGGGCGGCCAGCGTCAGCGGCTCACCCTTGCCCGGGCGCTCGCCGGCGGCCCGCGGCTGCTGATCCTCGATGACGCCACCAGCGCGGTCGACCCACGCGTCGAGGCGGCGATCCTGGCCGGGCTGCGCGCGGGCGGCTCATCCATCCTGGTGGTGGCGTACCGGCGGGCCACCATCGCGCTCGCCGACGAGGTGGTCTACCTCGAGCACGGGCGGGTGATCGCGCGCGGCCCGCACCGGGAACTGCTCGCCACCGTGCCGGGGTATGCCGACCTGGTCACCGCGTACGAACGGGCCGACGCCGAACGGGAACTCGAGCACGCCTACGACGAACCGTCCACAATAGACGACGCGCTTTCGGAAGAGGCGCTGTCCGAGGCTGAGCGGACGGAGATCTCGGCATGACTGCGATTCTCGAAGCCGAGCCGGCGCCGGTCTCGTCCTGGCAGACCATCCGTCGCGGCCTGTCCCTCTCGCCCGAGCTGCGCGTCGGACTGGGCGGCACGCTGGCGCTGTCGGTGATCGCCATGGTGGGCCGGGTGGCCGTACCGATCGCCGTACAGCAGGTCATCGACCGTGGCCTGCGCGCACCAGGCGGGCCCGACATCGGGGTCGTCCTGACCATCGTCTCCGCTGCCGTCGTGGTGCTCGCGATCACCACGATGTGCTCGTACCTGATGATGCGGCGACTCTTCACGGTCAGCGAGACGGCGCTCGCGACCGTACGCACGCGAACCTTCCGCCACATCCACGATCTGTCGATGCTGCACCAGCAGTCGGAACGCCGCGGCACGCTCACCTCCCGGGTCACCAGCGACGTCGATCAGATCACCCAGTTCCTCCAGTGGGGTGGGGTGATCCTGGTCGTCAACGCGGGCCAGATCGTGGTGACCACCGCGGTGATGGTGTTCTACTCGTGGCAGCTGGCGCTCGTGGTGTACGCGGCCTTCATACCACTGTCCATTTTGGTGCGACGGTTCCAGCGCCGGCTTGCGGTCGCCTACGGCATGGTACGGACCCGGATCGGCGTCCTGCTGGGCGCCATCAGCGAGAGCGTGGTCGGGGCCGAGGTCATCCGTGCGTACGGCGTGGCCGACCGGACCGGAGCCCGGCTCGACGAGGCGATTGAGAACCATCGGGCCGCCCAGACGCGAGCATTGCGCACCAGCGTTGTGTCGTTCTCCGCCGGCGAGATGGCCGCCGGCCTGGCGATGGCGGCCGTGGTCGTCGTGGGCGTACTTCTCGGCGTCGGCGGTGAGCTGCAGGTCGGTGAGCTGACCGCGTTCCTGATCCTGGTTGCTCTGTTCGTGCAGCCCGTCCAGATCGCCACCGAGGTGCTCAACGAGGCGCAGAACGCGGTTGCCGGCTGGCGGCGCGTACTCGACGTGCTCGACCTCGAGCCGGACGTGCGCGACCCGGGCGAGGGCGGGCGGGACCTGCCGCCGGGACCGATTTCGGTCGGCTTTCACGGCGTTCGGTTCGCGTATCCGTCCGGCCCGGATGTGCTCACCGACGTCGACCTGACCATTGCGGCGCGCACCCGGGTGGCAGTGGTCGGCGAGACCGGGTCGGGCAAGACGACGTTTGCGAAGCTGCTCACCCGGCTGATGGATCCCACGCCGGGTCCGTGCAGCCTGTCCGGCGTCCCGCTGACGCATGTTCGGTTCGCGTCGCTGCGGCGCCGGGTGGTGCTCGTGCCGCAGGACGGCTTCCTCTTCGACGCGACCATCGCCGAGAACGTGCGCTTCGCCCGGCCCGTCTCTGACCGACGCCGAACTAGCGCTGGCCTTCACCGAGTTGGGCCTGACCGACTGGGTGGATGGGCCTGCCGCTTGGCGTGCAGACGCCGGTCGGCGAGCGGGGCGAGGCGCTGTCGGTGGGCGAGCGGCAGCTGGTCGCCTTGGTACGGGCGTATGTGGCCGACCCCGACCTGCTGGTGCTGGACGAGGCCACCTCGGCGGTCGATCCGGCGACGGAGGTACGGCTGCAGCGCACTCTGGACGCCGTCACCCGCGGCCGCACCACGATCGCCATCGCCCACCGCCTATCCACGGCAGAGGGTGCCGACGAGGTGATCGTTTTCGACCGCGGGCGAGGTCGTGCAGCGCGGCCGGCACGCGCGGCTCGTGGCCGACCCCGATTCGGTCTACGGCCGGCTGCACAAGGCCTGGCTCGAGCAGACCTCCGCCCCGGCCGCCGCCCCGGCGCCGTAGCCCGCCTCCACCCTGCCCCTGGCCCCGCCTCCGCCCCTGCGCCGCGTGACGCCGTAGATCTTGGCAAGTTCGGGCGGTAGAGCCGCCCAAACTTGACATGATCGCCGGGCCACCCCGCCGCCACGAGCGCGCGGCGAACGTCGACGATGTAACCGGCTCGGTCGTTCGCGGACGACCCAGACGGGGAACCGGAGCACCCGGTCACCCGCGGTCCACAACTGGTTGTGCCGCTCCGCATCGAGCCAGGCCTGCCGAGCGTCGAGATGGTGGGCGCCGTCGATCTCGACGTGCAGGCCCCACTCGGCCCAGTAGAGATCCAAATAGCGACGGCGACCGCTCGCGTCTCGCCGTACGTGTTGCGATGTCGGCTCGGGAAGGCCGGCCGCTCGGATCAGCCGGAGCGCGTCTAGCTCACCCAGCGAATGCGCGCCCCCTGCCGCGTCGAGGCTCGTGCGCAGCACCAGTTGCCGCCGCTTCGCGCGTGGCATGCGGTCAAGCAACCGCCGCTATCTCGGCGAGCGTTGTCATCCGCTGCTGGAACACCATCGCGATGACGGTGCGTGCCTCGTCTGCAGAACTGGCCCAGCTGGCGGAGTCGCACCACCGACCGGGCAATGGTGGTGCACGGCGGCCGCACCGCACGGTAGATGTCGCCGTCAGTCAGCGTGCTGGTCCGATGGACGACGACGCCCGGCGGAGGATTGAGCGGCCGCTGCCCCGCCTCTGAGCAGCACATGCACAGCGTCGGTCGCGAAGCCCTTCATTCCCAATGCGGCCAACGCGGTCCGGCCGCCCAACAGCGCCGGGCGGCCACCGCCGACGGCGAGCGACGACACCCAGAGTCGTTGGTCGTCGGTCGGTGAGCCGTTGTGGGACACGAGCACCCCGCGGTGCACGCGTGCCAGCGCCCGGCTGCCAGTAGATGACGCATCGACGCCATGGACATGTGCTGCGCCACCTTGCATCCTGCTCACCACTCCACATTGGATGGTCAGGAGCCGGTGAAGTGCGTGGGGCACGGCCCGCACCGTGTTCCAGTCCCCGTTGAACACGCGGCAGATTGTGGCGACGACCCGACCGGGGGCCAGGACGAGTTTCGAGCCTGTGGATCGTGGAAGTCCGGGCGGCTATAGCCAGCCCAAACGATGCCAAGATCGCGCGAGCCGTGCGGCGGGTTGCGTCGCGCGACGGAAGTCAACTAGCGTTGAGTTCATCAGCCGTTGAGTTTCCCAGTCACGGGACTCGGAGGTATCCATGGAGACCGCGATCGAGGTCAACAACCTCGTCGTCCAGCGCGGCAAACGCGAGGTGCTGCACGGCCTGAGCTGTGCCATCCCGCGTGGCAGTGTCACTGGTCTACTCGGCCCGAGCGGGAGCGGCAAGACCACCCTGATGCGGGCCGATCGTCGGTGTGCAGCGGGTCAAGTCCGGCACGGTCACCGTGCTCGGCCAGCCTGCCGGTGCGGCCGACCTGCGGCACAGGATTGGCTATCTGACGCAGGCGCCCAGCGTGTACGCCGATCTGACCGTACGCGAGAACGCCCACTACTTCGCCTCCCTCTACAAGGGAGTGACGGCGGCGGACGCCGACCAGACCATCGAATCGGTCGGCCTTGCCGAAGCCGCGGGCCAACTGGTCCGAGACCTCTCCGGCGGCCAGCAGGCTCGGGCCTCGCTGGCCTGCACGCTGGTGAGCCGGCCGGAGGTGCTGATTCTCGACGAGCCGACGGTAGGCCAGGACCCTGTGTTGCGCGATGAGCTCTGGCAGCAGTTCCGGGCCGCGGCGGCGGCGGGCACCACCGTGCTCGTGTCGAGCCACGTCATGGATGAGGCGAACCGCTGCGATCGGCTGCTGCTCATCCGTGATGGCTACCTCGTCGCCGACGAGTCGCCCGCCGCGATCCAGTCGGCCACGAACACGGCCGACCTCGAGGCGGCCTTCCTCCACCTCATCCGTACCAAGCAGACGGTGATGGCGTCATGAACCCGCGAATCCTGGGCAGCACCATCAAGCGCATCCTGAGCCAGCTGCGCCACGACAAGCGCACGATCGGCCTGCTCATCATGGTGCCGGTGCTCCTGCTCACGCTGCTGTACTTCATGTTCGAGGACAGCCCGGGCACGTTCAGGGGCGTCGGGTTGATCATGCTCGGCATCTTCCCGTTCACGATCATGTTCCTGATCACCAGCATCGCGATGTTGCGGGAGCGGACAACCGGCACGTTAGAACGGCTGCTCACCACGCCGATGGGCAAGCTCGACCTGCTCTTCGGTTACGGCGTCGCGTTCGGCGTGGCCGCCGCGATGCAGGCCTCGGTCGCCGGCGGTGTGGCGTATCTGTTCCTCGACCTGGGGACCGAGGGCAGTGTCGGCCTGGTCATCACCATCGCGATCGCCAACGCGGTGCTCGGGGTCGCACTCGGGCTGTTCTGCAGCGCGTTCGCCCGGACCGAGTTCCAGGCGGTGCAGTTCATGCCGGTCGTGGTGATCCCGCAGATCCTCCTCTGTGGACTGTTCGTGCCCCGGGCGCAGATGGCCGGATGGCTGCAGGCGATCAGCGACGTGCTGCCGATGACCTACGCCGTACAGGCGCTGCAGGAGGTCCAGACCCACGTGGCCGCCACTGACACGCTCTGGCGCGACCTCGGCATCGTGGTCGGCTGCGTGGTGCTGGCCCTCACCCTGGCGGCCGCGACCCTGCGCCGCCGCACGGCCTGACCGCGCAGTAAGGAAGGGCACCTTCCAAACGTTTTGCGTTGTAGAAGGTGCCCTTCCTAACACTGCAGCAGGAGGAGAACATTGGCACGGACTGGCCGCCGACCGGGTAACCAGGACACCCGGGAAGCGATCCTCGCTGCCGCGCGGGAGGCGTTCGCCGACCGCGGATTCGATGGTTCGTCCATCCGGTCCATCGCCACGGCCGCCGGGGTGGACCCGGCGCTGGTGCACCACTACTTCGGCACCAAGGACCAGCTGTTCCTCGACGCGATGCAGGCGCCCTTCGATCCGGCCGTCATGCTGACGTCCGTCCTGAACAAAGGCCCCGACGGGGTAGGCGAGCGCCTGGTACGGACGGCGCTGTCCGTATGGGACGGGCCCGCCGGCGGTGCGGCGGCCGCGATCGTGCGCAGCGCGGTCAGCAACGAGATGTTCGCCCGGATGATGCGCGAGTTCGTGATGCGACGGATCATGCGCAAGATTGCCCATGACCTGGACCTCGATCCGGCCGAGGCCGTCACGCGTGCGGGGCTGGTCGCGAGTCAGATGGCCGGCCTGATCCTGATGCGTTACGTCGTACGGATCGAGCCGATCGCCAGCATGCCGCCCGAAACCGTCGTCGCCTTGATCGGTCCGACGATCCAGCGCTACCTCACCGGGCCGCTGCCACCGTCCTGAGTGGACCGTCCGGCGGGGAGCGCGAGCGTTAACTCGGCGCGCCTGCGAGACAGGCCCGCTACCGGTAAGGCAGCGGGCCCTTCGTGCGGCTAGCATGTCGGTCAGAGTGCGAGCACCTGGTCCAGGTACTCCCGGTAGCTGCGCATCGCGTCGGCGAGGGCCGCCGGTTCGGTGTGCCTCGGATCGCCGCCACGCGCCGAGGTTTACCGCACCATCGAGCAATGCGTGGTGCAGCGCAACGACGGCCTCGGTCACCACCAACTCCGCCTGAGCCACCGCGGCGCTAGGCGATGAGTCAAACTGTTCGGCCGCGGCGACCATCCGCTGACGGAACTGCTCCGGGTTCACACTCGGCAGGATCGTCAGCACCGCCGCCGGCACCGCGACAGCCTCGGCCGACGCAACCTCGTCTGGTACGGCGGTCTGCCTCCGTCTCGGTGTACGCCACTCGGGCTCGGTCTCCTCGCTTGGCTCCGCTCGCCCACAGCTTGCTGCAGCGCGACGTCAGCCGCTGCGGCGTCCTCGGGCTCGGTTGCGGCCTCGGGTTCGGTTTCGGTGGTGGCTTCGGGCTCGGTCTCGGTGCGGCCTCGGTCACGGCCTCGGGCTCGGTCTCGGTTGCGGCCTCGGGCTCGGTGGCGTCCTCGGCTCGGTGATGGCTTCGGGCTCGGTCTCGGTCGGCGTCCTCGGTCTCGGTCTCGGTCTCGGTGGCGGCCTCGGGCTCGGGCTCGGTGGTCGTCCTCGGGTTCGGATTCGGTGACGGCTTCGGGCTCGGTGTCGGTCGCCTCGGCCTCGGTTGCGGCCTCGGGCTCGGTCTCGGTGACGGCCTCGGGCTCAGGTCCTCGGCTCGGCGACGGCTTCGGGCTCGGTGACGGTTTCGGTCTCGGTGTTGGCGGTCGCCTCGGTCTCGGTCATGGCCTCGGGCTCGGGCTCGGCTGGTCCTCGGCTTCGGGCTCGGCGACAGCCTCGGGCTCGGTGACGGCTTCGGGCTCGGTCGTGGCGTCGGCCGTTGGCTCGTCCTCAGGCTCGGCTGCCTCGGCCGGGGCGACGTCGGTCTCGACGCTGTCCGACTCGTTCGACGCCGGCTCGGCCTCTCCGCGGTCGCTTCCGCGGTGGCGTCCTCGGTGCATCGACGGTGTCGGTGTCGGCTTCGACAGTGGGCTGCGACGTCCAGGGCCGGTTCGATCGGCGCGGCGTCGGCGGAGGCCATCTGGTCGTCGGTCTCGTCTCGGTCTCGGTGTCGGCGAGTGGCTCGGGATTGTCGGCGACGGCGGTCATTGTGGTGCCGGCCGTCGGCTCGCTGGCATCGACGGCTGGGTGCTCGGTCTCGGGGAGAGCGGCGGCACCCTGGGTGTCGTGCATGGCACTTCCTCCATCTGTTCGTGGCCGACAGGGCGGCCGTATGGGGGGAATTGCGCTCAAACCCGGCCCTCGACGGCAGGTGCAGCCAACCGCCTAGATCGGGAGTGAACCGGAGAGATACGGAGCATCCGCCACAGATCAGTGGCGGTGCGGGTACCAAAGTAGCGTTAGTTGGACCACAACGCATTGACCACAAACTCGGAGGGTCTAGGACAATCGTGTCGACGCTCCGTCAGAGACTTTCGCGACGGCGGGGCTCGTTGGTAGGAGCGAGGCGCGGACAATCAGGGACTATGAGCACCGCAGAGCACGGGCTTGACCCGGACGTCGCCGCTCGCCTGACCCGCGATGCGGCGGGCCTGGTGCCGGCGGTGGTCCAGCAGTACGACACCGGCGAGGTGCTGATGCTCGCGTGGATGAACGACGAAGCCCTGCATCGCACCCTGACCACCGGCCGAGCCACCTACTTACTCACGCAGTCGTGGGACGCTGTGGGTCAAGGGCGAGACGTCCGGGCATCATCAGCACGTGCGGTCGGTCGCCGTCGACTGCGACGGCGACACGCTCCTGGTTCAGGTGGATCAGATCGGGCCCGCCTGCCACACCGGGAAGCGCACCTGTTTCCACACACTATTGCCCAGCCGCACACAATTGCCCAGCCGCAGCCCAGAGCTGTTCGAGCGAACCGGAGAACCGCAGTGACCACGGGTGTCGTCGCCCCCGACGAGAAGACCTTCCTGGAACTGGCGCGGACCCACCGGGTGGTCCCGGTGACCCGGCGGCTGCTCGCCGACGGCGAGACGCCGGTCGGGGTCTACCGAAAGCTCGCCGGCGGCCCGGGCACGTTCCTGCTGGAGTCGGCCGAGCACGGTGCTGCCTCGGGCGGCACGGCCTGGAGCCGGTACTCGTTCGTGGGCGTCCGTAGCATCGCCACGCTGACCGAGCGGGAGGGTCGCGCGCATTGGCTCGGCACCCCTCCGGCCGGGGTGCCCACACCGGGAATCCGGTCGACGTGCTGCGGGAGACCGTACGCCTGCTGACCAGTGACGGCCCGCCACCGACCGGCGTCGCGTTGCCGCCGCTGACCGGCGGGCTGGTCGGCTACCTGTCCTACGACATCGTGCGCCGGTTCGAGCGGCTGCCCGAGCTGTCCACCGATGACCTGCACGTGCCCGAGCTCGGCATGGTGCTCGCCACCGACCTGGTGGTGCTGGACCACTTCGAGGGCTCGGCCGTACTCGTCGCGAACGCCATCCTGCCGCCGAAGGCGACCAAGGCGGCCGCGAGCGCCGCGTATCACCAGGCGATCGGCCGGCTGGATGCGATGACCACCGCGTTGTCCCGCCCAACGCCGCCCATGGTGTCTACTGTGGAGAATCCGGGCGTCGGACGGTTCATGAGCCGCACCCCGGAAGGCCTGCATCCGAAGGCGGTGGAGGCGGCGAAGGAGGCCATCCGCGACGGAGAGTGCTTCCAGATCGTGGTCGCGCAGCGCTTCGAGCGGCACACCAATGCCGACCCGCTGGACATCTACCGGGTGCTGCGCTCGACGAACCCGAGTCCGTACATGTACCTGCTGCGGTTCGACGGCTTCGACATCGTGGGCTCCTCGCCGGAGGCGCACCTAAAGGTCACGGGCCGGAGGGCGCTGCTGCACCCGATCGCCGGCACCCGTTGGCGTGGGGCCACTCCGGAGGAGGACACCCGCCTCGCCGGTGAGCTGCTCAGCGACCCGAAGGAGCGGGCCGAACACGTGATGCTGGTGGACCTGGGTCGCAACGACCTCGGCCGGGTGTGCAAGCCGGGCACGGTGGAGGTGCCGGAGTTCGCCACGATCGAGCGCTACAGCCACGTGATGCACATCGTGTCCACTGTGGTGGGTGAACTCCGCGACGACCAGTCCGCCTTCGATGCGTTGGTCGCGACGTACCCGGCCGGGACCCTGACCGGGGCGCCCAAGGTGCGCGCCATGGAGATCATCGACGAGCTGGAGCCGACCCGGCGCGGCGCCGTACGGCGGCATCGTCGGCTACTTCGGGTTCGGCGGCGACATGGACACCGCGATCACGATCCGGACCGCGCTGCTGCGCGACGGCATCGCCTACGTCCAGGCCGGCGGCGGCATCGTGGCCGACTCCGACCCCGCGGCCGAGGAGCAGGAGACCCGCAACAAGGCCAGCGCGGTGCTCGCCGCCATCGCCGCGGCCGAGACGCTCAAGCCGGCCCGGTGAGTTCACCAGCGAGGACGCCGACGGGACGGCGAGCGCTCGCGGTCGCGGTGCTGCTCTGTGCCGCCGGAGCCGGTCTGGCCCTGTACGCCGGGTCCCGGACCTGGCTGGTGCAGACCGTGACCCGACCGGCGCCGCTCGGTCCGGCCAGCACCCCTCGGGCGGGGACCGAGCTGGTCCCGGCCCTCGCGGCGGTGTTGCTGGTGGTGCTCGCGGGGGCCGGCGCGCTGCTCGCCACCCGCGGTTGGAGCCGGCGCCTCGTCGGGGGATTGATCCTGGTGGGTGGTCTGGCCGCGGTTGGTCTGGCGGCGTCCGCGCTCGGTCGCGACGGGATCGCCGCGGGCTGGGTCGGCGTGACCGTCATCGGGGGTGTGCTCGCGGCGGGTGCGGGCGCGTTCGCGCTGATCCGGGGGGCGGCGTGGCCTCGGCTCGGGGCACGGTACGAACGGCCCAAACCGGCCGGCGGGCGGCCCGGCGCGGACGACCGTACCGGCGGATCTGACCAGGTGGCGAGCGGTTCCGGCGAGACCGGCGACGCGATCAGCCAGGAGTTCTGGGACGCCCTCGACCGCGGCGACGACCCCACCAAAAGCTGATATTTCGGAACTGAAGGATATGGGCCATAATGAGGCTAAGTCTGGCCTTTGATCGCGGGTGGCGGCGCGACCCGGCAACGGCCGGATTACGGCTTGGTAGACCTTGTTGTTACAGGGCGGCGCAATGCTTGACAGGCCTTCGAGCGGACCATACGTTCAGCCCCACGAAGCAGCGAGTGAATCTCGCTGCACGGTCGGCTGGACGGACCCGCAAGGAGGCGCAGTGCCCGTCATTGACGTGCGCGCCTCCTACGTTCGACCGAGGTATTGGGTAGCCGACCGGTCGGAGACCCTCAGCACCGGCCAGTCCGCCACGAGTGGGCTGGTTCGCCCGCTGCCGTCACGTCGTCAGCAACGACGCCGGCAGCCGACGGACCTGTTCGCACTCTGCGCCTGCCGGGCTACCGACCGAACCGGGCTCATCAGGAGCGAGAGGAACAGAATGAACAGGCGGATCAAGGCACTCGGAGTGCTTGCCGTCGTCGCACTCGCGGCGACGGGATGTGGTGGTGGTGGCACGGGCACTGGCTCGGAAACGACGCTGATTGTCGGCGTCGACATTCCGTTCCAGGGCTCGGCGAAGGACGCGTCCGACTCCACCTGGAACGCGATGAATCTCTACATGGAGCAGATCGGCGGCAAGGTCGGCAACTACAAGGTCGAGCTGAAGAAGTACGACGACTCGACGGCGGCGGCGGGCTCCTGGGACCCGGCGCAGTGCACCAAGAACGCGAACGACCACGTGGCGAACGACCAACGAGGTCGCGGTCATGGGCACGTTCAACTCGGGCTGCGCGAAGATCATCGCTCCGATCGTCAACGGCTCGTCGATGCTGATGGTGTCGCACGCCAACACCAACCCCGGTCTCACCAAGGACTGGGACCCGGGTGAGCCGGCCAAGTACTTCCCGTCCGGCAAGCGCAGCTACGCCCGCGTCGTCACCACCGACGACCTCCAGGGCCCGGCTGGCGCGCAGTTCGCGGCCCAGGACCTGAAGGTCAAGAAGTGCTTCGTCATCGACGACACTGAGACCTACGGCAAGGGCGTCGCGGACACCTTCGCGGCCGAGGCGAAGAAGCAGAACATCGAGGTTGTCGGCCGTACCCAGTGGAAGAAGGGCGACGCCAACTACACGGCGCTCTTCGGACAGGCCAAGGCCGCCGGCGCCGACTGCGTCTTCTTCGGCGGCATCTACGACAACAACGGTGGCCAGCTGGTCAAGGACAAGGTCGCCGTGCTCGGTGACAACACCCTCGTCAAGCTGGTCGCACCCGACGGCTTCACCGGCTACCCGGAGTTCAACGCGCTGCCGCAGGCCGCTGGTGCGTACCTGACCTTCGCGGGTCTGTCCACCGACGTCATCAAGGAGGCCGGCGGCGTGCCGGCGAAGTTCCTGACCGACTACAAGGCCAAGTACGGCGCGGACCCGGCCTCGAGCTACGCGCTCTACGGCGTCCAGGCCCTGCAGGTCATCCTCGCCGCGATCGAGAAGTCCGACGGCACCCGGGTCGGCGTGCGCAACGCCGTCTTCGAGGGCTCCGGCATCTCCATCCCGGCTGACAAGGCGATCGTGGGCAAGACCATCGCGATCGACCCGGCCAGCGGTGACGTCAACGCCAAGGACATCACCGTTGAGCTGGTCAAGGACGGCAAGGAGACCTTCCTGAAGGCCTGGCCGGTTTCCTAGCTCCAAGAAACGCCATGCCGGTGTGGTGCGCCCTGATCGACGGGTGCACCACACCGGTGCCGTCTCCAACAGCTGGTGTGGTTGTATTTGCCATCCTGTCGACGCCGCCACGAGCTGACCCGGCGTCGGCCCGCACCGCAACCGCCGAGTGATCGGCACCCTGCGAGGAGCCCATGACCCAGTCCACCGCCACCACCACACGCCAGCCCGTCCTGCATCAACGGACGGCCACTCAAGTCCGCCGTTACCTGACGATCGCCTCAGGAAGCCTGATTCTGGCCGGCGTTGGGTACTGGTTGGTCAGCTCCTTCATCGATAACCCGGCACTGTTTATGACCTCGGCGATCGTGGGCCTGCAGAACGGCACTCTCTTCGCGCTGATCGCGCTGGGCTACACGCTGGTGTACGGGATCATCGAGCTCATCAACTTCGCGCACGGCGACCTGTTCATGATCGGCACGCTCTTCGCCGGCTTTTTGATCACCACGGTCTTCGGCACGGTGGTCTCGGGCGCCAGCGCCGGAGGGTGGGTGCTCTTTGTCGTGGCTCTGATCGGGTGCATGGCATTCTGTGCAACGATCAACGTCTCTATCGAGTTCGTCGCCTACCGACGATTGCGGCGTGCCCCCAAGCTAGCTCCGCTGATCACCGCGGTCGGCATGAGTTTTGTGTTGCTCTTCTTCGGCCTGCTGTGGAACGGCTCGGGACAGAAGCCCGGGTGGGCGAGCGTGCTTCCCCAAGGGACCTGGGAACCGCTGGGGATTCGCATCGAGCACAAGCTCGTGATCGTGATCGGGATGACGGTGCCGCTGCTCCTGCTGATGAGCTGGATCGTGACCAAGACGAAGGCCGGCAAAGCAATGCGGGCCGTCGCGCAGGACCAGGATGCGGCACGCCTCATGGGCATCAACGTCAACCGGATCATCTCGTTCACCTTCGCGTTGGGCGGCGCGCTGGCCGGCGCGGCCGGACTGATGTACCAGCAGGTCATCGGGACCACGCGATTCGATCTGGGCTTCCAGTTCGGCCTGATCGCCTTCACCGCGGCCGTGCTCGGCGGCATTGGCAACTTGACCGGCGCGGTGCTCGGTGGGTTGATCATCGGCGTTATCAGGGGTCTCAACGAAGGCGTCGGACTCGGGCAGGCGTGGAGCCAGACGATCGTGTTCGGGATCCTGATCCTGCTGATGGTGTTCCGCCCCACCGGCCTGCTCGGACAAAGCCTCGAGCAGAAGGTTTAGCGCCATGACCGACCTCGCCACCGTGGATTCGCCACCGACCCGTCGCCGGCTGAACATCAAGCCGATCGCTGTACTGGCCGCTCGGCCTGCTCACCGCGGCCGTCGTGTACTTCATCTACAGCTACCTGGATCTGTACTTCCGGGCCCAGCTGATCGGGCCTGACCTGCACGAGTTCATGAACACGTACCTGCCGCTGCTCAACATCAACGAGGCCCTCGTCTTCGTGATGGCGGCGCTGGGGCTGAACGTCGTGGTCGGCTACGCCGGACTGCTGGACCTTGGCTTCGTGGCCTTCTGGGCCATCGGCGGCTACACCGTGGGTTGGCTGGCATCGGACTTCTTCTATGGCCAGCAGCTTTCCTTCTTCGGCTCGCAGTTTTCCAAGGTCAACAATATTCCTGGGCTTCCATTTCAATATCTGGACCGTGCTCATCGCGGCAGGAATCCTGTGCGCCATCGCCGGTGTCATCATCGGCGCTCCCACGCTGCGACTGAAGAGCGACTACCTGGCCTTGGTCACGCTCGGCTTTGGCGAGATCATTTTCGAGCTGTCGTTCAACGGAGACAACCTCTTCGGAGCGAACGTCACCAATGGAAACCGGGGCATCTCGCCAACGGACTACCCGCGCTTCCTCGCGTTCACCCCGGACGGCGCGCTGACCTGGAGGGACCTGCTCCCGTCCGACGGGTTGTCCAAGTACATCCTGTTCTGTCTGCTCGCAGCCATGCTCATGTTTGGCTCGTTGCGGATCCGCGAGGGTCGCCTCGGGCGTGCGTGGCTCGCCATCCGGGAGGACGAGCTTGCGGCCAGCATGATGGGCGTGCCGCTCATGCGCACCAAGCTCGCGGCGTACGCCATCGGCGCGGTCGCCGGCGGAGTCGCCGGAGTGGCCTTCGTCATCCACGTCAACGGCGTGTACCCGGACCAGCTCAAGTTCTCCATCTCGATCACCCTGCTCGCGATGGTGGTCCTCGGCGGAATGGGCAACGTCTGGGGTGTCACGGTCGGCGCGCTGTTGCTGGCGTGGACGAACTCCACCCTGCTCAAGGAGGCGCAGATCGCCATCGAGAGCTCCGAGGCGGCCGGTGACACGATCTCCGTCGTACTCGCGATCATGGGTGTCGCTCTGGTAGTCGGTGGTCTCGCTGCTCATGCGAAGGAACCGCCCGGGGTTGCTCCTGATCTTCATTGGCGTGCCGCTGCTCGTGATCATCCGCGGTCCTGGCCTTCGCGAAGGGATCGGTCTCGTTCCAGTTCTTCATCTTCGGCGTGGTGCTGATCATCATGATGCTGTTCCGGCGGGAGGGTCTCATCCCCGAAGCCCGGACCCGGCTGGTGCTGCGCGAGCCGGGCCGGACCGAGATGGAGTCGCTCGGCGCCGACATGGAAGAGGTGGCTCCGGAGCTGGAGTCGCTCAAGGACGACACGCTGCACGCCGGCGGCACAGTGCCGCCAGCCGACAGCACCGACATCGATGGGACCCGGCCATGACGCAGCTGATGTACGACCAAGCGCTGGCCGGACCCAACCAGAGTGCCGCGCTGACGGCAAACGGTCTCATGGTCCGCTTCGGCGGGCTCGTGGCGGTCAACCGGGTCAGCTTCGACATCCCGTTGGGCGGAATCGTCAGCCTCATCGGGCCTAACGGCGCCGGTAAGACGACGTTCTTCAATGCCCTCACCGGCCTCTACCAACTCGCCGAGGGTGCGGTGTTCCTCGGCGATCGCGACATCACCGGCATGCCGCCGCACAAGATCGCCGGGCTCGGCGTGGCGCGCACGTTCCAGAACATCCGCCTGTTCGGTCTGATGACCGCCGAGGAGAACATCAAGGTGGCCATGCACGGCCACCTGCGTTCGGGCGTCTTCAGCACCATCTTCCGAGCGCCCTGGCAGCGCCGCGAGGAGAAGCGAGCGCACGACGACGCCCTCGACCTGCTTGAGTTCGTGGGCATCTCGGGAAGCAGCTGGCGAGTACGCGCGCAACCTCTCCTACGGCGACCAGCGCCGGCTGGAGGTGGCCCGGGCGCTGGCGCTCAAGCCGAGCGTGCTGCTGCTCGACGAACCGACCGCCGGCATGAACCCGCGTGAGTCGGCGATCTTCACCGACTTCGTGCACCGGGTGCGGGACGAGAAGAAGGTGTCGGTCCTGCTCATCGAGCACGACATGAGCGTGGTCATGCGGGTATCCGAGCGCATCACCGTGCTCGATCGTGGCGAGAAGATCGCCGAAGGGTCGCCGGCCGATATCAAGTCCAATGAACGGGTCATCGAGGCGTACCTCGGCAAGGGTCAGGAGGCATAGCGATGGGCGACTCCCAGCCGATGCTGTCGGTCGATGACATCCACGTCTACTACGGCAACATCGCGGCGCTGAAGGGCCTGTCCTTCAACGTCGACGCAGGGTGAGATCGTCACCCTGCTCGGCTCGAATGGCGCCGGCAAGTCGACCACGCTGCGCACCGTGTCTGGCCTGCTGCGGCCCCGCAAAGGCGGAGTCTCGTTTCGAGGGACGCCGGGTGGACGGCATGCAGGCGCACGAGGTCGTCGGACTGGGCATCGCGCAGGCGCCCGAGGGGCGGCGCATCTTCGCCCGGATGACCGTGGCCGAGAACCTCGACCTCGGCGCGTACAGCCGTACCGACAAGGCCGCCATCGCCGAGGACCTGGAGAACGTGCTCGAGTTGTTCCCGCGGCTGCGGGAGCGCATCGGCCAGAAGGCGGGCACGATGTCCGGCGGCGAGCAGCAGATGCTCGCGGTGGGTCGAGCGCTGATGGCGCGACCGAAGCTGCTGCTGCTCGATGAGCCGTCGATGGGTCTCGCACCGGTGCTGGTCGACCTCATCTTCGACACCATCGTGCGCATCCGCGAGCAGGGCACGACGGTCCTGCTGGTGGAGCAGAACGCGTTGGCCGCACTGCGGGTCGCGGACCGCGCCTACGTGCTCGAGTCCGGTGCCCTGAAGCTGTCCGGCCCCGCCGCGGAGCTGTCGAAGAACCCGGAGGTCATCGCGGCCTACCTCGGCGGCTAGCGGCAGTCCGTGCGCGTGCGAGCGCGGACTGCGGGCTGGCATTATGCACCAGCCCGACGCGGTGAGGCGCGCCATACCCCGGACCACGGTGGCTTCGGCGTTAGCCCTACCATCGGCCGCATGACGACCGCTTCCACGTTCCGCCGGCGGGAGCTCCGGCAGAGCTGGACGGCGCAGAAGAGCTGGACGGCGACGTGGTGACAGTTCTCGATGAGATCCTGGCCGGCGTACGCGAGGATCTCGCGGCGCGGGAGAAGCTGGTGCCGCTGAGCGCGTTGCGAGATGCGGCCGCGGCGGCCGCGGCACCGAAGGACGCGTACGCGGCGCTGCGGGCTCCCGGGGTCGGTGTCATCGCCGAGGTGAAGCGGGCTTCGCCATCGAAGGGTCAGCTCGCCGAGATCGCCGACCCGGCCGAGCTCGCCCGCGAGTACGCCGCCGGGGGCGCGCGCTGTGTCAGTGTGCTGACCGAGGGCCGGCGTTTCGGTGGGTCGCAGGATGACCTGATCGCCGTCCGGGCGGCGGTCGACTGCCCGTTGCTGTGCAAGGACTTCGTGGTCACCAGTTACCAGGTGCACGAGGCGCGCGCACACGGTGCGGATATCGTGCTGCTGATCGTCGCCGCGCTGGACCAGAATGCGCTCATGGGCCTGCTGGAACGGGTGGAGTCGCTCGGCATGACCGCCCTGGTCGAGGTGCACACCGAGGATGAGGCAGACCGGGCCATGGCGGCGGGCGCGCGCGTGATCGGCGTCAACGCGCGCAACCTGGCCACGCTCGAGGTCGACCGGAGTGTGTTCGAACGGATCGCGCCCGGGCTACCGAACACCATCGTGAAGGTGGCCGAGTCCGGCGTGCGCGGGCCGCACGACCTCATCCGGTACGCCGCGTCGGGCGCCGACGCGGTCCTGGTTGGCGAGGGTCTTGTCACCCAGAAGAGTCCGCGCGAAGCGGTCGCCGAGCTGGTGACCGCGGGCAGCCACCCCGCGACGCCGAGGCCGGCCCGATGAACACCGTGCGGCCGGTTCGGTGACCGGCATGCAGACATCGGCGGATTCGGCACTGTTGAGCGCGGCCGGCCTGCTGCCCGACGCGGCCGGCCACTTTGGTCGGTTCGGCGGACGTTTCGTGCCCGAGGCACTCATCGCGGCGCTGGATGAACTGGATGTGGCGTTCCGGCACGCCTGTGCGGACGAGGCGTTCCAGGCCGAGTTCGGCCAGCTCCTGCGTGACTACGCCGGTGTCCCGAGCATGCTCTACGACGCCACCCGGCTCTCCGAGCGCCTGGGCGCGCGGATCCTGCTCAAGCGCGAGGACCTCAACCACACCGGCGCGCACAAGGTCCGCAACGTGCTCGGGCAGGCCCTGCTCACCAAGCGGATGGGCAAGCCGCGCGTCATCGCCGAGACCGGCGCCGGGCAACACGGCGTCGCGGCCGCCACCGCAGCCGCGCTGTTCGGTCTCGAGTGCGTGGTCTACATGGGCGAGGAGGACACCCGCCGGCAGTCGTTGAACGTGGCCCGGATGCGGATGCTCGGTGCCACCGTCGTCCCGGTGACGACCGGCTCGCGCACGCTCAAGGACGCCATGAACGAGGCGCTGCGCGACTGGGTGGCCAATGTGGACAGTACCCACTATCTCATTGGGACGGTCGCCGGCCCGCACCCGTTCCCGGCCATGGTGCGCGAGTTCGCCCGGGGGATCGGCGTCGAGGCGCGGGCGCAGTGCCTCGCGCTCACCGGGCGGCTGCCCGACGCGGTCTGCGCCTGTGTCGGCGGCGGGTCCAACGCGCTCGGCATCTTCCACGCGTTCCTCGCCGATACCGAGGTCGCGCTGTACGGCCTGGAGGCGGGCGGCGACGGCGTGGCCACCGGTCGGCACGCGGCCAGCATCACCGGTGGCGACGTCGGGGTGCTGCACGGCACCCGGACCTACGTGCTGCAGGACGAGGACGGGCAGACCATCGAGTCGCACTCGATCTCGGCCGGCCTGGACTACCCCGGCGTCGGCCCGGAACACGCCTGGCTGGCCGACATCGGCCGGGCCCGGTATGAGCCGGTCGACGACGCCGAGGCGATGGCGGCGTTTGAACTGCTCTGCCGTACGGAGGGAATCATCCCGGCGATCGAGAGCGCGCACGCGTTGGCCGGCGCCGCCCGCCTGGCGCAGCGAGCTGGGCCCGGACGCCACCATCCTGGTCTGCCTGTCCGGCCGTGGCGACAAGGACGTCGAGACCGCCGGCAAGTGGTTCGGCGTCCTGTGAGCGTGAGCGGTGTCGGTCGCGTTCGAGAAGGCTCGCGCCGAAGGGCGCGGGCCGCGCTCATCGGGTATCTGCCGGCCGGCTTCCCCACGGTCGAGGGCGGCATCGCCGCGGTGCGCGCCCTGGCCGAGTCCGGAGTGGACCTGATCGAGGTCGGATTCCCGTACTCGGACCCGGTGATCGATGGCCCGGTGATCCAGCGGGCCAGCGAGATCGCGCTCGCGGGTGGGGTGCGCGCCGCCGACGTGTTGCGCACCGTCGAGGCCGCGGCGCAGGCCGGCGTACCCGTGCTCGTCATGACGTACTGGAACCTGGTCGAGCGCTACTCGGCGAAGCCGAGCCGAGCATCGGCCTCCGGCGGCCGGCCGACTCGGGGCGTGGACTCCTTCGCCCGGGACCTCGCCGCTGCCGGTGGATCGGGGCTGATCACGCCCGACCTGATCCCGGACGAGGCGCAGGACTGGCTCGCCGCCTCGGACGAGCACGGGCTCGACCGGGTGTTCCTGGTCGCGCCGTCCTCGACCGACGCCCGGATCGCGGCCACCGTGGCCGCCTGCCGCGGCTTCGTCTACGCAACCAGCGTCATGGGCGTGACCGGCGCCCGCGACACCACCTCGCAGGCCGCGCCGGCGCTGGTGGCCCGGGTACGGAAGGCGGTGGCCGTGCGAACCCCGGGCTACCGATCGGGGTCGGTCTGGGCGTGCGCGACGGCGACCAGGCGGCCGAGGTGGGTTCCTTCGCCGACGGTGTGATCGTCGGCAGCGCACTGGTGCAGTGCCTGCTCGGGGCGGAGGAGTCCGCGGGGCTCACCGCGCTGCGTGAGCTCAGTGCCGACGCTCGCCGCCGGCGTCCGCCGCGTCCCGCGTCCGGACCTGAGCTTGCGCAAGATCGCTGAACTGCTCGACGAGTTTCCGCCCCTAGACACGCGGGTGTCACTCCGTCATGATGCTTCGGAGTCATTGCGCAGTCAGGCGGCGGTGACCAGGTCAGCCGGGCTGTCGACGGCGTCGGGGATCTCCGGCTCGGCGTCGCGGTGGACATCCCGCAGGACACCCGAGCGGCCGGCGAGCGCGTCGACGATCGCGGCTCGAGCGGTGGCCGTCATCGGGCCGGGCAAGGCCTCGTTGTCGTGCCACGCGAGCCGGCAGATGCGGCCGGGGGAGTTGACCGCGATATCGCCGCTGGCGACCTGGCCGCGGAAGGCGTGCACCAGCACGTCGGGCAGGTCGGGGCCGCCGTCGCCGTTGTTGGTGAGCTGGTAGATCCCGACCAGGTCGAGGATCTCGATTTCCGCTGCCGGTCTCCTCGCGGACGTCGCGGATGACGGCGTGAACCGGGCTCTCGCCGTTGCGGATCTTCCCGCCGGGAAGTCCCCAGAGCCGGTGACCCTGGCTCTGCTGGCACAGCAGGACACGGCCGGCGGGGTCCACGATGACCGCCGCGACCGCGGAAGTGAGCAAGCTCATAGCGGAGAGCGTAAGTCGGCGCCGACTTCGCGCCTAGACCTTGCCGACTTTCCGAACCCGGTGGCGGTGGAGTTTGCAAGTCAACCGTCAACCACCCGGTGAGCGCAGCGAACTCGCTAGGCGGGCGAGTTAGCTTGCGAACTCGCCCGCCTAGACTCCGGCCTCGTCGCAAGACGGTGTCGGCGGTAGGTTGTGGCCGTGACCGAACGCCGTCCGCTATCTCGCCACGATTCCGAGCCCAACCCAGGGCGTCTGGCACATCGGGCCGTTTCCGCTGCGCGCGTACGCGCTGTTCATCCTGCTCGGCATCGTCGCCGCCTGCTGGATCACCGAGTGGCGGCTGCGCCAACGCGGTGCGCCGAAGTGGCTGGTGCTCGACGTCGCGATCTGGGCGGTGCCGTTCGGCCTCGTCGGCGGTCGGCTCTATCACGTGATCACGTCGCCGGACGACTACTTCGGCGCCGGCGGCAATCCGCTGCGGGCGTTCGCGATCTGGGAGGGCGGCCTGGGCATCTGGGGCGCCATCGCCCTCGGCGGGGTTGGGCGCCTGGATCGCGTGCCGCCGGCTGGGCGTGCCGATCACGATGTTCGCCGACGCGGCAGCCGTGGGTATCCCGGTGGCTCAGGCGATCGGCCGACTCGGGAACTGGTTCAACAACGAGCTGTTCGGCTCGCCCACCAGCCTGCCGTGGGGACTCACCGTCTACCAGTTCGAAGGCGGCCAGGCGGTCGATGACGGCACCGGCAACCCGCTGCTCGAGCCGGGCGGGCCGTTCCACCCGACTTTCCTGTACGAGTTGGTGTGGAACCTCGGTGCGGCTGCGCTGGTCTACTTCGTGGACCGCAAGTTGAAGCTCGGCAAGGGGCGGGCCTTCGCGCTGTACGTGATGGCGTACACGGCCGGCCGGTTCTGGATCGAGGCGCTGCGCATCGACGAGGCGCAGCACCTCGCCGGCATGCGGATCAACAACTGGGTCTCGCTGCTCGTGTTCCTCGGCGCCCTGCTGTACTTCCTTCGGGTCAAGGGTCCGCAGGAGCATCTGCGCCTGGACGAGGACGGCACGGTGCACGTGGTGACCGAGGACGGCACACCGATCGAGGGTTACCCGCCGTTCACGCCGAAGCACAAGGACGGCGAGCCGCCGACGACAGCAGGGTCCACAGTGGACAAAGCGGAGAAGAAGTAAGAGCGTGCGCACCGCGGTCGTGGTCGGTGCCGGCGTGGGTGGTCTGGCCGCAGCCGGTGCGCTCGCCAAGTCAGGCTGGCAGGTCACCCTGCTGGAGCGCAACGACCGCCTGCGCGGCAACGGTGGGGCGCAGCTGATCTGGCCCAACGGTGCGGCCGCCCTGCAGGCGCTGGATGTGCATCTGGGCGACATCGCGTTCGCGCTGCCGGCGGGAGGCATCCGGCGACCCGATGGCCGGTGGATCGTCGAGTCCACGCCCGGCACGGGGGACCCGCTGGCGCCGTACCTCGACGCCACCGACGGCCCGCCGGCACCCGCCGTGATGCCGCAGCCCGGGACTTCAGAGACCGGTGCGCTACAGGCGCCGGTCGTCGTCCACGCCGACGATCTCCACGACGCCCTGATGGCAGGGCTCGGCGACAAGATCGAAATCCGTACGGGTGCGGAGATCACTTCGGTACGGGCCGGAGAGGCCGACTGGCCGGCAGTGAGCACCGCCAAGTACACGTTCCAGGGGGACCTGATCGTGGCGGCGGACGGTGCCCGCAGCCTGATCCGTCGCCGGCTGGCGCCGAGCGCCCGGGTCGCGCCCGTGGGCTACACCGCCTGGCGGGCCGTCATCCCGTGGTTCCGGGCGCCCACGCTGTCGGATGCGGTACCGGCGGCGGGGGAGATGCTCGGCGCCGGGATGCGGTTCAGCCACGCGACACTCGGGGAGCGGGGCACGTCCGGTGGGTCCACCCGGGGCGGGATCTACTGGGCGGCCACGGCCCCCGGGGCAGTGCGGCCGGAACCTCGCGGCGGCCCAGCTGACCCTGTTGCGGCGCTGGTTCGCGCAGTGGCAGTCGCCCGTGGCCGAGCTGCTCGAGGCGACCGAGCCGGATGACCTCGTGCCACAGCCCGCGGAGGAGCTGCGCCCGCTGCCGCGCTGCGATTCGGCTTTCCGGTCGGCGGTGGCGGCGTCGTACTGCTCGGCGATGCTGCCCACGTTCAGGCGCCGACCCTTACCCAGGGCGCGTGTCTCGCCTTCGAGGACGCGGCCACGCTCGGCGCGCTGATGCGATCGGCCATCCCGGGCGGCAACATCAGCCTGCGCCTGACCGAGTACACCGAAGCCCGGCGGGCCCGGGTGGCCCGGATCGCCCGGTCGTCTCGCCGGCTGGACCTCTTGTTCCAGGCGCAGGGGCGACTCACCGTCGCCGCCCGGGATGCGGCCCTGAGCCGGTTCTCATCGCGCTGCTCGATCGGGCGAACGCGACCGCGTTCGACTGGGCACCGCCGCCCGCCCCCTGAAGATCATCGATGCCCGAGTCAGTTCGACGTCATCGCGCGCTGACAGCCCTGAAGTGACCTAGGCGTGCGGCGGGCAGCGGCCTCGGCGATGCCGGCGGTGCCGATCCGGCGGAAGCCGATCCGGCCGTACACCCGCGCCACGTCCTCGCTCGCGGCGGAGAGGAAGACGATGTCGTGGCCGCGGGTCATCGCCTCGCGGGCGAGCAGGGCGCTGACGGCAGCCCCGAAGCCGCGGTGGCGGGCGGAGGGCAGCGTGGCCACGCCGACGATCTCGGCCGCGCCGAGAGCGGACTGGAACGCTCCCCGCGCCACGATGCCCGTCGCCGGGTCGGTGAACACGGCCTCGGCCTTGCGCCCGGCCCGTAGGTCGCGGGCGGAAACGGCAAGGATCTCGGGGTCGATCGCTTCGGTGGCGGCATCGCGCTGGGCCGGCCCGGGGGAGCCGGGGGACGTACCCGGGAAGCCGAAGCCGACCCGGGCCACCGCGAAGCTGGCCGCGCAGTCGTCGGCGAACGTGGGCGAGTCCGGGTCGAGCAGACGGCAGCCCGGGACCGGCTCGGGCAGGTGACGCCGGGTCGAGCACCATCAGCGGTGCCAAGGTCACCGGCATGAGGTCCGGTACGACCGGCAGCAGCGCGGGCGTGGCCTCGAGGACCCACTCGATCGCCTCCGGCACGCCGATCTCGCGCTGACGCGCCAGTACCGCCTCGACATCGGCGGCCGAGAACTCGGTCGCACCCAGCCGCGGCCGAGCGTAGAACGGCCAGCCGGCGCCCTCGCGGACGAACAGCTCAAACGGCCCAACCGCCTCCACCCGAACTCCGACGACCCGGGGGATCGCGTCGTAGCTGCGCTCGATCCGAGTGAGCAGCGGTGCGGGGTCAGCCCGGGGCGCGGTGAGATCAGTCATGGGGTTGCTCCTTAACGCCCACTCAGTGAGAGGAATGTTTGTGCTGATCGGACAAACCTCGCTGGTCGTCTAGACTCTAGGGACCTTCTGGGCCGACGTCGTCCCACCGCACCCCGGACGACCGCAGGAGGCCTCACATGACCGCTCCCGGACCGCAGGGCCTCTACGACCCTCGGCACGAGCACGACTCCTGTGGTGTCGCGTTCGTGGTGGATGTCGCCGGCCGACGCTCGCACGATGTGGTCGCCCGCGGCCGGGCCGCGCTGTGCCGGCTGGACCACCGCGGTGCCCGGGGAGCCGAGCCGAACACGGGCGACGGCGCCGGTATCATGATCGGCATTCCGGACGAGTTTCTCCGCGAGGTGGTGAACTTCCCGCTGCCGCCGGTTGGCGCGTACGCCACGGGCATGGTCTTCCTGCCGACGGACCCGGCGCAGGCGCGCAATGCCGTGCGAGTGCTGGAGAAGTACGCCGTCGTCGAGGGCGCCACGGTGCTCGGCTGGCGCGACGTGCCGACCAACGCCGACGGCCTGGGCGAGAGCGCGCTCGCGGCGATGCCACGCATCCGCCAGGTCTTCCTGACCGCGCAGCCGCTCAGCGGCGACAACCGAACCCATCTGTCGGACGGGATGGAGCTCGAGCGGGTCATGTTACTGCGTTCGCAAGCAGGCCGAGCGGGAGACCCGCGAGCGCGGGCTCGACGCGTACTTCTCGTCGCTGTCCAGCCGTACGATCGTCTACAAAGGAATGTTGACGCCGGACCAGGTGGTCACGTTCTTCCCGGACCTCTCCGACGAGCGGGTGGTGAGCGCGATCGCGCTGGTGCACTCGCGGTTCTCCACCAACACGTTCCCGTCCTGGCCGCTGGCGCACCCGTACCGCTACATCGCCCACAATGGTGAGATCAACACGATTCGCGGCAACCGCAACTGGATGGCCGCCCGCGAGGCGCTGCTGCAGAGCGACCTGATCCCGGGCGATCTGCGCCGCATCTTCCCGGTCTGTACGCCGAGCTACTCCGACTCGGCCAACTTCGACGAGGTGCTCGAGCTGCTGCACCTCGGCGGCCGCAGCCTCGCCCACGCCGTGCTCATGATGATCCCGGAGGCGTGGGAGAACGACGACGCCATGGACGAGCAGCGGCGTGACTTCTACCGCTTCCATGCCTGCCTGATGGAGCCGTGGGACGGTCCGGCGAGCGTCGCTTTCACCGACGGCACGGTCGTCGGCGCCGTGCTCGACCGCAACGGCCTGCGCCCCGGGCGGTGGTGGCGCACCAGGGACGGCCTTGTCGTGCTCGCCAGCGAGGCCGGCGTGCTCGACGTGACCCGTCCCAGGTGGTCGCGAAGGGCCGGCTGCAGCCGGGCCGGATGTTCCTCGTCGACACCGACGGCGGGGCGCATCATCGAGGACGACGAGATCAAGAAGGAGCTCGCCGGTGCGGCGCCGTACGGCGACTGGCTGCACGCCGGGCTGATGCACCTGGACACCCTGCCCGAGCGGCGAGCACATGGTCTACACCCACGACTCGGTGATGCGTCGCCAGCAGACGTTCGGCTACACCGAGGAGGAGCTCAAGGTGCTCCTCGCGCCGATGGCGCTGACCGGGGCGGAGCCGGTCGGTTCGATGGGTACGGACACCCCGATCGCGGTGCTGAGCAAGCGACCGCGCCTGCTCTACGACTACTTCACCCAGCTCTTCGCCCAGGTGACCAACCCGCCGCTGGACGCGATCCGCGAGGAGTTGGTGACCAGCGTGTCGGCCACGATCGGCCCCGAGGCGAACCTGCTCGACCCGGGGCCGGCCAGCTGCCGCCAGATCGTGCTGCCGTTCCCGGTCATCGACAACGACGAGCTGGCGAAGATCGTGTCCATCGACGAGGACGGCGACCTGCCCGGCTTCCGGGCGGTGCGGGTCAGCGGCCTCTACCGGGTGGCCGACGGCGGGAACGGGCTGCGCGACCGGCTGGTCGAGATCTGCCGCGGCGTCTCCGAGGCGATCGAGGACGGCGTACGCATCCTGATCCTCTCCGACCGTGACTCCACTGTCCGACCTCGCGCCGATCCCGTCGCTGTTGCTGACCGCGGTGGTGCACCAGCACCTGATCCGGGAGCAGACCCGCACCCAGGTCGCGCTCGTGGTCGAGTCGGGCGACTGTCGCGAGGTGCACCACGTGGCGGTGCTGCTCGGATTCGGCGCCGCCGCGGTCAACCCGTACCTGGCCTTCGAGTCGGTCGAGGACCTCATCTCCACCGGTGTCATGACCGGTATCGCCCCGCCGAAGGCCGTGCGCAACTACGTCAAGGCGCTCGGCAAGGGCGTGCTGAAGATCATGTCCAAGATGGGCATCTCGACGGTCGCCTCCTACACCGGCGCGCAGGTCTTCGAGGCGGTCGGCCTCGACAAGCAGCTCATCGAGCGGTACTTCACCGGGACCAGCAGCACCATCGGTGGCGTCGGCCTGACCGAGATCGCGGTCGAGATCGCGGCCCGGCACGCCACCGCCTACCCGGCCAACGAGGCGGAGCGGGCGCACCGGCGGCTCGAGGTCGGCGGCGAGTACCAGTGGCGCCGCGAGGGTGAGGTGCACCTGTACAACCCGGAGACCGTGTTCCTGCTGCAGCACGCCACCCGGTCGCGGCAGTACGACATCTTCCGCGAGTACACCTCCACAGTGGACCAACTGGCGGCGGAGTCCGGCTCGCTGCGGGGTCTGTTCGAGCTGAAGTACGGGCTACGGCCGCCGGTGCCGATCGACGAGGTCGAGCCGGCCACCGAGATCGTCAAGCGGTTCGCCACCGGCGCCATGTCCTACGGCTCCATCTCGGCCGAGGCGCACGAGACGCTTGCCATCGCGATGAACCGCCTCGGCGGTCGGTCCAACACCGGCGAGGGCGGCGAGGACTCCGACCGGCTGCACGACCCGGCTCGCCGCTCGGCGGTCAAGCAGGTCGCGAGTGGACGGTTCGGTGTGACCACCGAGTACCTGGTACACGCCGACGACCTGCAGATCAAGATGGCCCAGGGCGCCAAGCCCGGCGAGGGCGGCCAGCTGCCCGGCAACAAGGTGTGGCCGTGGATCGCCAAGACCCGGCACGCCACGCCCGGTGTCGGCCTGATCTCACCGCCTCCGCACCACGACATCTACTCCATTGAGGACCTGGCTCAGCTCGTCTACGACCTGAAGAACGTCAACCCGCTCGCGCGAGTGCACGTGAAGCTGGTCTCCGAGGTCGGCGTCGGTACGGTCGCGGCCGGAGTGGCGAAGACCAAGGCCGACGTCATCCTCATCTCCGGTCACGACGGTGGCACCGGTGCCTCGCCGCTGAACTCGCTCAAGCACGCCGGCACGCCCTGGGAGCTCGGCCTCGCCGAGACCCAGCAGACGCTGCTGCTGCAGGGCCTGCGCGATCGGGTCACGGTGCAGGTGGACGGCCAGCTCAAGACCGGCCGGGACGTCGTCATCGGTGCGCTGCTCGGGGCCGAGGAGTTCGGGTTCGCCACCGCGCCGCTGATCGTCTCCGGCTGCGTGATGATGCGGGTCTGCCATCTCGACACCTGCCCGGTCGGCGTCGCTACCCAGAACCCCGTGCTGCGCAAGCGATTCAGCGGTAAGCCCGAGTTCGTGGAGAACTTCTTCCTGTTCCTCGCCGAGGAGGTCCGGGGCTACCTGGCCGAGCTGGGCTTCCGGACTCTGGGCGAGGCGGTCGGCCAGGTCGAGCTGCTCGACCTGCGCCCGGCCGTGACGCACTGGAAGGCGGTTGGGCTCGACCTGTCGCCCGTGCTCCACCTTCCGGAGCGCGGAGTCGACGGTGCCCGCAGCCGGACCCGCGGCCAGGACCACAAGCTGGAGCGGGCGCTGGACAACACGCTCATCTCGCACGCCGCCGCCGCGTTGGACCGCGGCGAGCCGGTCGTCATCGATCTGCCTATCCGCAACGAGAACCGCAGTGTCGGCGCGATGCTCGGCGGCGAGGTCGTGCGCCGGGTCGGGCCCGACGGGCTGCCCCCGGACACCATCGCGGTCACTCTGCGGGGGACCGCGGGCCAGTCGTTCGGTGCGTTCGTGCCGCGCGGGGTGAGCCTGCGGCTGCATGGTGACGCGAACGACTACGTCGGCAAGGGTCTCTCCGGTGGGCGGCTCGTGCTCAGGCCGGACGATTCCGCGCCGTTCGCGCATGAGCCCGGTGACGGCGGGGCCGAGGACCAGATCATCGCCGGCAACACCATCCTCTATGGAGCGACCGATGGAGAGCTGTTCGTGCGCGGCAAGGTCGGCGAGCGCTTCGCCGTCCGCAACTCCGGCGCCACTGCCGTGGTCGAGGGCGTGGGCGACCACGGGTGCGAGTACATGACTGGCGGCGTGGTGGTGGTGCTCGGGCCGACCGGGCGCAACTTCGCCGCCGGCATGTCGGGCGGCTACGCGTACGTGTGGCAGCTCGACCACGCGCGGGTCAACAAGGAGCTGGTGGATCTGGTACGGGTGGACGACGAGCACGCGGCCACGCTGCGCGACCTTGTGACGCTGCACTGGGAGGAGACCGGGTCGCCGGTGGCCCGGCGGATGCTCGACACCTGGACGCAGGCCCGCGATGAGTTCACCGCCGTCGTGCCGCGCGACTTCGTCCGCGCGGTCCGGGTGATCCGAGCGGCCGAATCGGCCGGCCGCGCGGTGGACGAGTCCGTGATGGCTGAGCTGGCGGCGGCGGAGGCGCCGACGGCGCCGCCCGCTCTCGCGGGGGCACAGCATGCCTGACCCGTCGGGCTTCCTGCGATACGGTCGCGAGCTGCCGCCCCGGCGACCGGTGCCCGTGCGGCTGACGGACTGGCGCGAGGTGTACCCACCCGCCGGTGACGAGCTGGTGCGCGAGCAGGCGACCCGATGCATGGACTGCGGCGTGCCGTTCTGTCACGAGCGCTGTCCACTAGGGAACCGGATTCCGGACTGGAACGACCTGGTCCGTTCCGGCGGGTGGGCGCTGGCCAGCGAGTCGCTGCACGCGACGAACAACTTCCCGGAGTTCACCGGCCGGCTCTGTCCGGCACCGTGTGAGGCGGCCTGCGTCCTCGGCATCGGTGGCACCGCAACCGGTGGCGATCAAACTGGTCGAGGTCGAGATCGCCAACCGTACCGGCGACCTCGTGCCGCGCCCGGCTCCTGAGTGCGCACCGGCAAGCGGGTGGCGGTGGTCGGCTCCGGACCGGCCGGACTCGCCGCGGCCCAGCAGTTGGCCCGCGCCGGACACGGCGTCGTCGTGTACGAACGCGACGACGCGATCGGCGGCCTGCTCCGATACGGCATCCCGGACTTCAAGCTCGAGAAGCACCACATCGACCGACGGGTCGCCCAGATCGAGGCGGAGGGGGTCCGCTTCGTCACCAACTGCGCGGTCGGCACCGACATCACCGTTGGCGCCCTTCGCGAGGGTTACGACGCGGTGCTGCTCGCCGCCGGTGCGCTGGCTGGTCGGGACATGCCGCGGACACCCGGGCGGGCGCTGCGGGGCGTGCATCTGGCCATGGACCACCTCGTCGGCTCCAACCGCCACGTCGCGGGGCTGCTCCGGGACGCGCCCATCGACGCGCGCGGCAAGCACGTCGTGATCATCGGCGGTGGCGACACCGGCGCCGACTGCCTCGGCGTGGCGCATCGGCAGGGCGCGCGCGGTGTGATCCAGCTCGACCTCTACCCACAGCCACCGTCCACACGCGACGATGACCGTGACCCGTGGCCGACCTGGCCGTGGATTCTGCGCGACTACCCGGCGCACGAGGAGGGTGGCGAGCGGGTGTTCGCGGTGGCGGTGCAAGGAGTTCGTCGACGACGGCACCGGACAGGTCCGCGCAGTTCGGGTGATGTCGGAGCAGAGGAGCGAGCGCCAGTGTCCAAACAGGACGGTCATCGTGCGGTCGAGGAGATTGCCGGCACCGAGCGGGAGTTGCCCGCGGATCTGGTACTGCTCGCGATCGGCTTCGACGGCACCGAGGAGGGGCCGCTTGTTGGAGCAGGCCGGTCTCAGCCGTACTGGCAGCATCGTCGCGTGCGGCCCGGACTGGCAGACCGATACGCCGGGCGTCTTCGTCGCCGGCGACATGCACCGGGGTGCCTCGCTGATCGTCTGGGCGATCGCGGAAGGACGGTCGGCCGCGGCCGCGATCCACGACTACCTGGGCATTGCGGGCGACTTGCCGGCCCCGGTCGATCCGGCGGCACGGCCGGTGCGTGTGGCCGTCGGTTAGCCCGGCGAAGGGCCCTGATCCGCCCCCCGGGACACTTTCGCTGGGCAGGCTATGCTGTGCCATACGGTGACCTTGGCTTAGTCATCGTTAGGGCGACGAGGCCCGAACACCTTGTGATTCGGGGTTCAGCGGATGGACACCCACCCCTGTGTTGTTCGCTGGATGTTCGCCTTGCCGATCGGGATAGGCCGAACGGCCCAGAGCCATCAGAGTCTAGGGTTGAAATCGTGAATCGTCGCGCGAAGATTGTGTGCACGCTGGGCCCCTCTGTCGACGGTCCCGACCGTATCCGTGAGCTCGTGGCCGCTGGAATGGATGTGGCCCGGCTCAACTTCAGCCATGGTGACCACACCGAGCACCAGCAGCGACACAACTGGGTACGGGAGGCGGCCGCCGCCATGGATCGGCCGGTCGGGATCCTGGCCGATCTGCAGGGACCCAAGATCCGACTGGGCCGGTTCGCGGCCGGGCCCGTACTGTGGGCCAACGGCGAGACCGTCGTCATCACCGGCGATGACGTCGAGGGGACCCACGACCGGGTCTCCTGTACGTACAAGAAGCTTCCGGAGGAGGTCCACCCCGGCGACCGGCTGCTGATCGACGACGGCAAGGTCGCGGTCCAGGTGGTGGCCACGGATGGGCGGGACATCACCTGCCTCGTGACCGAGGGCGGTCCCGTCTCCAACAACAAGGGCGTCTCGCTGCCCAATGTCGCGGTGAGCGTTCCGGCACTGTCCGAAAAGGACGCCGAAGACCTACGGTTCGCGCTGCACCTCGGCGTCGACCTGGTGGCCCTGTCGTTCGTGCGCTCGGCCGACGACATCAAGCTCGTCCACGAGATCATGGACCAGGTCGGGCGTCGGGTCCCGGTCGTCGCGAAGATCGAGAAGCCGGAGGCCGTGGCCGCCCTCGAGGCGATCGTGCATGCTTTCGACGGGCTCATGGTGGCGCGCGGTGACCTCGGTGTCGAGCTGCCGCTGGAGCAGGTGCCGATGGTGCAGAAGCGGGCCGTGCAGTTGTGCCGCGAACAGGCCAAGCCGGTGATCGTGGCGACCCAGATGCTCGACTCGATGATTGACAGCGCGCGCCCGACCCGGGCCGAGGCCTCCGACGTCGCCAACGCGGTGCTCGACGGCGCGGACGCGCTCATGCTCTCCGGCGAGACCAGTGTCGGCAAGTACCCGATCATCACGGTGCAGACGATGTCCCGGATCATCCACACCACCGAGGCCGGCGACATCCAGGTGCCGCGGCTGCAGCACGACCCGCGCACCCGCGGCGGCGCCATCACCCAGGCCGCGTCGAACATCGCCCGTGCCGTCAACGCCCGGGCGCTGGTCGCGTTCACCCAGACCGGCGACACGGTGCGGCGGCTCTCCCGGCTGCACTGCGAGCTGCCGCTGCTCGCCTTCACGCCGGATCTCTCGGTGCAGAACCAGCTCACGCCTCAGCTGGGGAGTGGAGACCTTCCTGGTGGACTCGGTGGAGCACACCGACGCGATGTTCCGCCAGGTCGACCACGCCATGCTCGGGTTGGGTCGGGGCATGCCGGGCGATCTCGTCGTGGTCGTCGCGGGCACGCCGGCCAACACGCCAGGGTCGACCAACACGGTCCGGATCCATCAGCTAGGTTCCTTGTCGTGACCGATGCCGACCGAGCGCAGTCCTCCGTCGACGCGCTCGTGCGGCTGCTTGACCTACGTCAGCTCGATGAAGACCGCTTCGAGGGAATCAGCCCTCCGGTCGGGCCGCAACGCGTCTTTGGTGGCCAGGTCGCCGGCCAAGCCCTGGTCGCGGCGGGTCGAACCGTCGACCCGTCCCGGCGGGTGCATTCGCTCCACGCCTACTTCGTGCGCCCGGGCGACCCGTCCGAGCCGATCACCTATGGCGTCGAACGCATCCGCGACGGTCGGTCGTTCTCAGTCCGGCGCTGCGTGGCGTACCAGTTTTCGAAGGCGATCTTCACGATGTCGGCCTCGTTCCAGCGCGAGGAGGCCGGTCTCGATCACCAGGCGACGGCGCCGCTGAACGTACCCGCTGCCGGACGAGACACCGACCATGGCCGAGCGGTTCACCGCTCACCCGGAGCGGCTGGAGCGCTGGAACCTCATCTCGCTCCCGATCGACGTGCGCTACGTGACCGAGCCCGGCTGGGTGGCACCGGGCGAACGCGCCAAAGTGGACAACCAGCAGGTCTGGATGCGCATCAACGGCAAGTTGCCCGACGACCCGCTGCTGCACGCGTGCGCGCTCACGTTCTGCTCCGACCTGACCCTGCTCGACACGGTCCTTGCCGTCCACGGTGAGGTCTGGGGCCAGGGCGGCATGGTCGGCGCCAGCCTCGACCACGCGCTGTGGTTCCACCGCCCGTTCCGCGCCGACGAGTGGTTCCTGTACGACTGCACCAGCCCGTCCGCGTCCGGTGCCCGCGGACTCGCCACCGGGCGGCTGTTCACAGTGGACGGTCGCAATATTGCCACCGCCGTGCAAGAAGGCCTGTTGCGGAGGGTCGGTGGCTAGGTCCGCTGCGCGCGTCGGCTCCACGGCGATAGCGCGGATGGCGCATACTGGGCGAGACCGTGTTGGCGGCTAGCGATGCGTCTCAATGCGCGGGTCGACTATGCACTGCGGGCCGTGGTCGAGCTGTGCGCCGCGGGCGGTACCGCTGACCGTCCGGTGACCGCCGAGCGGCTCGCGACCGCACAGGACATTCCGCCGAAGTTCCTCGAGAGCATCCTGCTGCAGCTGCGCCGGGGCGGAGTCATCAATTCCCAGCGCGGTCCGGACGGCGGTTACTGGCTGGCCCGCCCGGCCGGCGAGGTCTCGCTGGCCGACGTGATCCGCATCATCGACGGACCGCTTGCCAACGTCCGTGGGCAACGCCCCGAGGACCTCGGCTACCACGGCGCCGCCCGGTCGTTGCAAGAGGTCTGGATCGCCCTACGGGCCAGCGAACGCGAGATCCTGGAGCTGGTCACGGTGGACCAGGTCGCCACGGCCCAGCTCCCGAAGCGGGTCCGTACCCTCGCCGCCAATCCCGACGCCTGGGTCTAGGCCGTACGGCGCCATTCTTTCCGCTTTCCGCTGCGTGCCACCATCCGTTGACGGTTCCGCCATCGCTCGCTGCTGCCAAGATCACTGTGCACCGGCGTTCGGGTTTAGCGCGACGGGTCAGGCGTCGGTCCCGCTGCACGGCGATCTTCGGTCATGATCGCCGTGCAGCAGCGCTACGGCGTCTTCGCTGACCTGCCGTGGGACGGCGATCACGCCTCGAGTCCGTCCACTGTGGGAGTCCGTCCACTGTGGTGCGAGCCGGTGGGGTGTCGCGGTCGGTTTGCCAGACTGGAATCACCGAACGGGCGCGCCATCCCATGGGGTGGGAGAAGGCATTGACGACAGGGCCTTGGTGCGGCAATCTCTATCAAGTCGATAGGAAATCTAGGGAACGGGAAACGAGGATCGATGAGCGTCCGTACCATGCCTGGGCGAGCGAGGGTGGTGTTGAGCGCGGTCGTGCTGACCGCGGCGTTGACAGGCCTCGCGGCCTGCGGCAGCGGCGGATCCTCCGATCCGAACGCTCCGGTGACCGTGCGCCTCGGGCACTTTCCCGAACCTCACCCACGCCTCGGCCATCGTCGGGATCGAGAAGGGCATCTACCGCAGCAAGCTTGGCGCGAACGTGAGCCTCGAGACCAAGCAGTACAACGCCGGTCCGGCCGCGATCGAGGCGCTGTTCGCCGGAGACCTCGACATCACCTTCATCGGTCCGAACCCGGCCATCAACGCCTGGTCGCAGTCCAAGGGCAAGGCGGTCAAGATTGTCGCGGGTGCCGCGTCTGGTGGCGTCTTCTTCGTCACCAAGCCGGAGATCACCAAGCCAGAAGACCTCAAGGGCAAGACGATCGCCACCCCGCAGCTCGGCAACACTCAGGACGTGGCGCTGCGGCACTGGCTCAAGGGGAAGGGTTACGCCACCACCACCGAAGGTGGCGGTGACGTCAAAATCAAGCCGCAGGACAACGCCGTCACCGTGGACGACTTCAGGGCCGGCCGGATCGACGGAGCGTGGGTGCCGGAGCCGACCGCGTCGCGCCTCGTCGCGGCCGGCGGGCGAGTGTTCCTGGACGAGCGCGACCTGTGGCCAGACGGCAAGTTCGTCATCACCCACCTGCTCGTGAGCACCACATTCCTGACGGAGCACCGCGATGTGGTCAAGCAGATCATCGAAGGTCTGGTGGCGACCAACGACTACATCAACGCCAACCCGGCCGACGCTCAGGCGGCGGTCTCCGACAGCATCGCCAGGCTCACCGGCAAGCCCCTCGACGCCGCGCTCACGGCCGCGGCCTGGAAGTCGATCACCTTCCTCAACGATCCCATCCCGAGCTCGCTGATCGAGGGCGCGAAGCACGCCCAGGAGGTCGACCTGCTCAAGTCGGTCGACCTCAACGGAATCTACGACCTGTCGCTGCTCAACGAGGTCCTGGCGGCGACCGGAGAGCCGGAAGTCGAGCTATGACAACAGACCTCACTCTCACTGAGGTGTCCGACCGCGCGTCAGCCGTTGACGTCGCACGAGCCGACGTCGGTCACGCACCGTCCATCCGGACGCAACGGCCACTCGACGGCGGCCGCCGTGACGCTGTCCCACGTGTCCAAAGTGTTCGGTCGGGGAGCGGAGGCCGTGGCCGCGCTCGACCGGGTCTCGCTGACGGTCAAGGCAGGGGAGTTCGTCTGCCTCGTCGGGGCGTCCGGATGCGGCAAGAGCACCCTGCTCTCGCTGGTGGCCGGGCTCGACGCCCCGACCCAGGGCCAGATCCTCGTCGAGGGCAAGGGCTCGCCCGCGCTCATGTTCCAGGAGCCGGCGCTGTTCCCGTGGCTCTCGGTCGCCGGCAACGTCGGCCTGCCGCTGTCGCTGCGTGGACTGTCCCGGAAGGACAGACAGGAGCGGGTCGCCGAGCTGCTGCAGCTGGTGCACCTGGAGGAGTTCGGGAAGCGGCAACCGCACGAGCTCTCCGGTGGGATGCGGCAGCGGGTGGCTCTCGCCCGTACGCTCGGCCTGGACGCACCCGTACTGCTCATGGACGAACCGTTCGGCGCGCTCGACGCGATGACCCGAGATGTTCTGCACGATGAGTTGGAGCGGATCTGGACCGAGCGTCGGCTCACGGTCATCTTCGTCACCCACAACGTGCGCGAGGCGGCCCGTCTCGGTGACCGGATCGTGCTCATGTCGAGCCGCCCCGGCCGGGTTGCCTGGGAGCGTCCGGTCGACATCCCGCGGCCACGGCGCATCGACTCACCCGAGGTCGCGTCGATCGCGGCTGAGGTGACCAACCGGCTGCGGTCGGAGGTCAGCCGACATGGCCACTGACACTGACACTGACACCGACACCGACACCGACACTGAGACTGACAGCAGCGTCCCGGTGGACGCGAGCACAATTACCGGACTCGATGCGCTGGAGCTCGCCGGCCGTACGGCTAGAGTCAGCTTGCCCTGGCGGATATGGCAGGCAACCTGGCCCAAGGTGCTCGCGATCGGGCTCGTGATCGGCGTGTGGCAGGTCCTGGTATGGGCGCAGTGGCGGCCGCCGTGGTCGTTGCCCCCACCAGGTGAGGTCTTCGCGCAGCTGGGTGACTTTGCGCTGACGGCGCACTTCTGGGAAGCGGTCGCCACCACGGTCCGCCGGGGCGTGGTCGGCTTCCTCATCGCGGCCGTGATCGGGTTCGCGGTCGGAATCGTGGTCGCCCGGAATCGGGTTCTTCGCGCCGGTGTTGGCTCCCTGATCACCGGGCTGCAGACGATGCCATCCATCGCGTGGTTCCCGCTGGCGATCCTGCTCTTCACCGACGAAAGCGCGATCATGTTTGTGATCGTCCTCGGCGCGGCGCCATCGATCGCCAACGGCGTCATCAGCGGCGTCGACTACGTGCCGCCGCTGCTGCTCCGCGCGGGCCGCAACATCGGCGCCACCGGCTGGCGCCTCTACGCGTACGTCATCGCGCCGGCCTCGCTGCCCGCGATCGTCGCCGGCCTCAAGCAGGGCTGGGCGTTCGCGTGGCGCAGCCTGCTCGCCGGCGAGCTGCTCGTCTTCATCGCGGACCGCCCGTCAATGGGGGCGCAGCTGGAAGTTCTGCGCTCCCTCGTCGACGCAACCGGGGTGATGGCCGTCATGATCGCCATCTTCACGGTGGGCGTCATGGCCGATGCGATCTTCGGTCGGATCGACCGTGCCGTGCGCCGCCGGTGGGGGGTGTCCGAGAACTAACGGCCCCGCATCTGCTCAGGTGATACGGCCTTTTCGGTGGCACGTGCGAGGTCTAGCGGCACTTGCGAGGCACTAGAGTGGCGCCGTGGCCGTATTTCGGATTGGCGAGGCGGCGGAGCTTCTCGGCGTCAGCGCCGATACCGTCCGCCGGTGGGTCGACGCGGGACGGATCGCGGCGTCCCGGGACGAACACGGCCATCGTGTCATCGCCGGCACGGATCTGGCCGCCTTCGCGCGGTCGGTGAGCGGTGATCCAGAGGAACGCTCGGAGCACTCGTCGGCGCGCAACCGCCTGCGCGGCATCGTCACGAACATCGTCAAGGACACCGTGATGGCCCAGGTCGACATTCAGGCCGGGCCGTTCCGGCTGGTGTCTCTCATGAGTCGCGAGGCCGTCGACGAGCTCGGCCTCGAGGTCGGCTCGGTCGCGGTAGCGGTGATCAAATCGACCACGGTCGTGGTCGAGCATGGATAACCCGAACCCGAGCGTTCCCAAACCCGCGGCGCTGGCTGCACAGTCCTGGAACGTATCGAAGTTGCCCTCGACGTCGGCCTCCCCTTCATCAGCACCACTGCCCGTACACAATGCGGCCCAGCCACAACACCGGCAGGCCAGGGAGTGCGACGCGTCCACGTTGGACTTTGGCCAGGATCTGCTCGGCGGTCGCGGTCAACACAACGGTTTCGGATCGTCGTTGTGTGCGCGCAGGTACTCCTCGATCGACGCCTGCGCGACATCGTGGCCTCGCCTTCTCGCGTACCCCGCCGAACGCTCCCGCGTCACCTGACGCCGCCTTCCGCGGTCGGCCCCCCCGATCCTTGATCGACTGTTTGAAGGGGGGACGATACGGGTAAGCGGGTGGTAGATCACCCTCCACGTACGAAACGGGGCACCGATGCGGTCTATTCGCATACTGCTCGGAACCGTCGGAGTCCTTGCGTTGCTGGGCTGGGCGAGTGCCTGCGAGCGGCCCAGGTCGGCCAACACCGGCCGCGTGTGGATCGAGGTAACCCCCGTGACGGTGGACGCCGGTTCGTTCGTGGCGTTGAACGCCGACTGCGGGGACAACAGTGTCCCCGCGACCGTGACGTCCGAGGCGTTTGGCACGGTCACTGTGAAACCGTTTATCAACATGCTCACGGCCGAGGTCGACGTCCCGGCGCGGACCAAGGAGGGCGGGTACGACGTGAACCTGGCCTGCCAGAACGGGTCCACAGCCACGGCGAGCCTGTGGGTGGGCAGCAACGGGCCGACGGCGGAGCCGAGCATGGGACCGACGGCGGAGCCGAGCATGGGACCGCACACCGGCGGCGGCTTCCTCGCCAACCGTGGTCGCGGCCTTACGGGTCCCATGATCTGGCTCATAGGCGGTGTCGGCGTGCTAGTAGCGGCAGGCGCGCTCGGTGCGATAACGGTGCGCCGCAGGCGCCACCGGCCGGCCCGCTAGATCTGGCGGCGAGCGGCAGTGCGCGCCAAATCCGGGCCCCGATCGGTGCTGCCGCTGGTCGCCGTCCTGATGCTGCTTGGGGTCTTTTGCGTGAGTGTCGGATTGGGGCAGTTATTTGGGCTGCCGAGCCTTCCCGACCCCTCGAGCTTCGGGGATAGCCGTGGCGGCTCGACCGAGGGCGGCTCCAACGAGGGCGGCTCCACCGAGGGGTTGAGCCGATCCATCCCCACGCGAATCTCGATCCCATCGCTCGGGGTACGAGCCAAGGTCATCGAGGTGGGTCGAGCTGCGGATGGCAGCATCGCCACGCCGGCAGCCGACCCGGTCGATGCGACCGGCTGGTATCACCTCGGGCCTACTCCGGGCGAGCTGGGCACCGCGATCATCGTCGGCCACGTCGATACCGATAGCCAGCCTGCCGTCTTTCACAGGCTGCCCGAGTTGCGTGAGGGAAAGTTCATCGAGGTGGACCGTGAAGACGACGGGGTCGCCACGTTCGTGGTGGAGTCCGTTGAGAGCTTCCCGAAGACCTCGTTCCCCGCGGACCGGGTATTCGCCTCAACCGGCCGGCCGCGACTCGTCCTCGTGACCTGCGGCGGAACCTGGGTCGGCGGAGACATCGGCTACAGCGACAACGTGATCGTCTTCGCCACCCTGGCCTGACTCTCCCGCCGCGATCCCCGTGATCCCAACCTGACGCCCGACCAGCAGCCGCCGTACTTGTGGCGCATCCGCCGACGGGCGTACCTTTCGTGGCAGCACGATCGATCAGGTCGAGGCCGGCCTTACCTCGGGACCCCGGGTTGAGCCCTCATCGGCACCGACGAAGCAAACGCTCCGTCCGGTCCACAGAGGCCCCCACATCGGCCCGCCACATTGAGGCTTGCCATGCAGCAGGACATCGAAAGCTTTGACCCATCGCCGAGTTCTGGCTCGAACCGATCGGGTGATCTGACCTTTACCGTCGACCACCGCGATCACGAGGTCCGCCTAGCCGTTGTCGGCGAGCTCGATCTCGCCAGCCAGGAGTTGCTGAGCCGGGCGGCCGCCGACGTTCTCCAGCCGCACGTCCGAGCATTGTTGCTCGATCTTGACGGAGTTGGCTTCTGCGACGCAGCCGGAGTGACCGCGCTGATCAAGCTATACCGGGCTGCGACCGACGCCGAGATCCGTCTCGTCCTGACCGGGATCCGACCCCAGGTCCGACACATTCTTGACCTCACCGGCGCGAGCGGCCTCATCCCCATCGCGTACACCCGCACGATTGGGCGTACCACAGTCGACAGCCCAAATGCCGAGGCAGCCGACACCGAGATCACCCCACTGCTTGCAGATGCGGCATAGCCCGCTGCCGCGCCGCAACCGGCCAACGCGACCTCAGGCCGCGTCGAGGAAGCGTGGGTGAAATCTCTATCGGACGTACCAATGTCAGCGACGGAGCGTGTCCGGCGTCACCCCGACTGACATCTGCTCCGACGCGACCGCTTCGTCGTTCGCCGTGACCTCGTACCGGGTGACTAGGTTCTCCGAGTCATCCAGCTTGTGCACGTCCACGAGTCGCAGGTGCACGTCTGGCTTGCGCTCGAATGCGGGCGTGCCCGCACCGAGCACGACGGCGCCGATCATAAGGTGCAGTTCGTCGACGAGACCGTGGGCCAGGAGGTCGTTCCAGAGGATGTGGCTGCCAGCCACGACGATGTCGCCACCGGACTCAGCCTTCAGTTCGGCGATCCGATGGTGCGCGTCCGGACGGCGCATGATCTCTGTGTTGTCGCTCCATGGCGCGTTCGCATCCACGGTGAGACTGTCGGAGACGACTGCCTTCTTCATCTCGTTCATCCGGCGCGACACGTCTTTTTGAGCCTTCGTGGCTTCATGGTGGTCGACCACGGACGGCCAGAAACCCCTGAATTGCTCGTAAGTTCTACGACCGAGGAGCAGGATATCGGCCGCGCGTAGACGTTCTGCGCTGTAGGCATCGAACGATCCGTCCAACGGCAGAACCATCACATCGCCGCCTGGGCCTTCGTAATAGCCATCTAAGGATACGAGGTTCCAGACAAGTATTCTGCGCATCGCGCATCTCCCATGCATCGATCGAGGCGATCACGCGTCGTTTCGCGGGGGCCGGGCCGACAACACGTGGCAAGCTGATCTCTTCCATTATTCTGCCGAGCAGACCCTCCGGCAAACGCAACGTGCGGGGCCGCGACGTAGACCAAGTCCTGGGGCTGAGCAGCAAGACATGTCCCTGGACCGCACCGCCGACCCCCGCCACCACCGCCCGCCCTCGCCCGAGGACGACCCGGCACCCTTTCTGACACGCGAGTGCGCGGGTGCCGACGTCAGCGGGACAAGACGCGGACGGCGGCCTCGTCGGCGAGGCGGTACCCCACGCCGCGTACGGTGGTCACCAGACGGTCGCCGAGCTTCACCCGCAACCGTCTGATGTGGACGTCCACGGTCCGATGGCCCGCGTGGGCGAAGCCCCACACGCTCTGCAGCAGCTGGCCGCGGGTGAACACGCGGCGCGGGTGCAAGGCCAGGAAGAGCAACAGGTCGTACTCCACCCGAGTCAATGCGATGGACTCACCCCACTGCCAGACCTCGCGTGAGTCGGGGTGCACGCGGATCAGCTCCGTGGGCTCCTCCGCCGAAGGGCTCGGCGTCACCACCCGCACCACCGGAGCATCCGCGCCGGAGATGACGGGCACCACATCTACGCTACCCAGGGCAAGATCGTCGGTGACCCGTCGCAGCGCCTGCAACACCTCAGCCGCATCGGCGAAGCGGCTCTCCCCGCTCAGCGTTACCTCGAACGTGACGGTGAGGGCGTTCGGATCCGTCATCGGGGCAGCTCTGCGATCCTTGTGGCCCGGGCAGGAACCGTCAGCGCGTACCGGGCCGGTCCGGCTATGCAGTTGGGTGACGGTCATGCGTACTTCCAAATGTGCCCCTGCATGGTGACTCGTTGGTCGGCGTACCAGCGGGCGTTAGCAGGCGGATCGGTAGTCAGCTCAGTGGCCATGGTCACAATTTTCTCCACAAGGGACGGTCGTGGGCACAGCCTGACGGTTGCCGACAAGACGCGCGGCGCTGGTCCGGACGATCCTTGGCCGGACGACTCTGAGCTCGGCATTCCCGCGCGGACTGAGCTACGTTGCCGTTCTCGGAAATGACCATGTCGCTGGTCGTCGAACAGGCCTCGGTCACCACAAGCCCACATATTCCAGGTAGCGGCGGCGAGTCAGGACCGGGTAGACCAGCACGCTTCTAGGCAACCGGACGGATCGCCCGCCGTCAACCCGAGTGTGGCGTGATTCCCATTAATTGACGTGATTCCATTTAACTGAGTCGAAAGGGGCTGGAAGAATGCCGCCATGACGAGGACCGTTTTGGTCACGGGTGGTAGTCGGGGGATCGGCGCGGCCACGGCGGTGGCATGTGCGCGGGCCGGGTACAACGTCGCTGTCGTCTTCCGCGAACGCGCGGACGAGGCGGCGCGGGTGGTCACAGCGTGTGCAGATATTGGCCGCAACGCCGTCGCGGTGCAGGCAGACGTATCCGTGGAGAGCGACGTAGTTCACGCCTTCGACGAATCCACTGACCGGTTAGGACCACTCTCCGCACTGGTGAGCAGCGCCGGCATCGTAGCGCCGCAGAGCCGGGTGGAGGATCTCGATGTAGCGCGGATTGATCGGATGATGCGGGTCAATGTGGTCGGCGCGTTCCTCTGCGCGCGGGAGGCCGTCCGACGCATGAGCACCCGGTACGGCGCGTCCGGTGGGTCCATTGTGAACATCTCCTCCCGTGCGGCGGTGCTCGGCAGCGCGGGCGAGTACGTCGACTACGCCGCATCGAAAGCGGCCGTCGACACGATGACCGTGGGTCTGGCACACGAGGTGGCGGCTGAGGGGATACGCGTCAACGCGGTACGGCCGGGCATCATCGACACCGAGATCCACGCCAGTGGTGGCCAGCCGGACCGGGCGCACCGGATGAGGGACCGGGTGCCGTTAGGACGCCCCGGCCGCGCCGAGGAGGTCGCCGCTGCTGTCGTGTGGCTGCTGTCCGACGAAGCGTCCTACGTCACCGGCGCGCTTCTCGACGTGGGCGGCGGCCGGTAACAACGGTGGCGCCATGGCTGGGCCCAGACCGCGTGCGCGATCCGCGGACCTGGATGTGCTCGAGCCGGGCTCGGGTCTGCGGCGTCACCGATGGGTCCGTTGTGCTGGGCCAGGCGGCGACCTCATCAGCGGTCGACGTGAAGAAGTCGTCGACGACTTCCAGGATTCTGGTAGTGAGATCGACGGCGAGTGCCACCGCGTGCAGACGCTCCGGGTACATCGGTCTGCCGCGGAACGCGAGCCGGCGTTTCGGGCCCCCTAAGCCTTTTTCAAGCATCTCGAGCGGGCCGTCCTCAGCGAGGTACTCGGAGGTGAAGCTGTGCAACTCGGCGAGCATCGCTGCGGCCATTGTGGCGGTGGCACGCATCGAGGTGGTGAGTTCCGCCGGCGTGCCCTGGTCGGCGTAGAAAGCTCGCAGCACGCCCTCAATCTGTAGGTGCGGTTCTTCAGGCGCGGTGCCTATCCACTCCCGCAGTGCCGCCCGACCGGCGTCGGTGATCGCGTAGCGCTTGCGCGTGCGCCGACCAGCCGGCTCTTCCGACATCGATACCCAGCCGAGCTCGACCAGGCGCTTCTGCTCCCGATAGAGGTGTCCCTCCGAAACCGGCCATACGAAGCGAAGGCTGCGCCGGACCTGCTGGGTCAGCTCATACCCGGTCCACGACCGGTTGGCGAGCATACCCAGCAGTCCGTAGGTGGTGGGAGACGTCGAGACCATGCCTTGACTCTACTCGCAATGCGAGTAGATTGGCGTTGCAGCAATAGCTCGGGAGGGATGGTTACGGTGGCGGGGATCGGGCGTCTGCGGTGTCACGTCATCGACGTCAACGACCTGGCCGTGGCGGAGCAGTTCTGGTCGAAGGTGACCGGGCTGCCGGTCATCACCTCAGGCTGGACCGGCAGATTCTCCTACCTTGGCCAGCCCGATCCGTGGCGACACGAAGTCATCCTGCAGCTCGTCAGTTCGACGAAAAGACCGGAGCCGAACCGCTCACACGTTGACATCGGCGTACGTGACATCGACAAGGCCATTGCCGCGATTCAAGCCATCGGCGGCACTCTCAAGCGCGCACCGAGCATCTACCCACGTCCGGGATCGCATCCCGGCGTGCCGCCCCAGATCGACTGGGCGGTGATGCAGGACCCGTTCGGCAACGAGTTCTGCTTGGTCAGTGTCCTGAGTGACGCGGAGTCCGAGGCTGTGCTCGGCGCTGGCCAGACGAGTACCGGCGACGATCATTTCTGGCGGGTGGCCGCCGGGCGCGCGTCCGCGGATGGTTAGCCTCCGTCTCGCCGTCGTCGGCGGCCAGTACCCGGCTTCTTTCGGTCAGTCCTGGGCCGTGGCGAGTGCGTCCCCCAGCGGTGTGCGGTGGTAGAGCACCGATCGGCCGGCCCGGGTCCGGTCGACGAGCCCGGCCCGCAGTAGCACCGCGAGGTGGTCTCCCACCGCGCCGGGCGCAAGTTCGAGCTCACGCGCGAGTTGGGTCGTGCTGGCCCGATCGGCCAGCCCGCGCAGCAGCCGCGCGCGCGATCGGCCGATCAGCTCACCGAGCACCTCGGCGTCGGCGGCCGGGGAGACCTCCCACAATGCGCTCACACCGCGGGCCGGATAGATGATGGTCGGTGGCCATGGCGCGTCCGCGTAGGCGGCGACTCCTGGCCAGATGAACACCGACGGAACGAGGAGCAGCCCGCTGCCGTCGAGCCGGATGGGTGCCTGCTTGCTCAGTCGGGCGATCTCAATGCCGCCGCGATGCCAGCGCACGTGCGGGATTCCAGCGAAGGCCGCGGCCCAGCCGGCCCGACCAAGCTCACCGGAGCGGAACACCACGTCCCGCTCGCAGATCGCCCGCAGCCGCAGCCAGTCCGCCACGAGCAACTCGTGCCACGCCTCCTCGAGCACCGCCGCGAGTCGGGTCACCACATCGCGGTGCTCAAGCACCGCGAGTGCCTCCGCGTCCCTGCACGGCCGCAGCTGCAGGCACTCCTGGATCTCGCGCCGAACGTGGCGCAGCGGTGTGGCATGTACCGCGGCGAGGTCGTCGGCGATGGTCTGGGCGAGGCTCACCGGTGGCGGCGCAAGGAACGCCGGCCCGCGATGGTGCGAGTGCAGCGCGAGCACCGCACGAAAGGCCGGGTCGCCATGGAACCGGCGGTACACCGGGTCCAGCCGCGCCGCCCAGGCGGGCGGGAGCCGGTGGTGCGACTGCCCGGCCAGCGTCCGGATCAGGTGGTCGAGCTCGAACAGCGGCGACAGCGCGAACCGGCTGCGCAGCAGGTCGTCGGCGGAGACCTCGAACCGGAGCACGACTCTGACCTTACGCCGTGAGGCGAAACTTTCGACACCGTACGGCGGCCCGGCGATGCTCGCCACATGACCGAGACTCAGGCCGATACCCAGGGCGAGACGCCGGCCGAACTAGGACGAAACGCAGACCCGAGCGAGATACCGCGACGTGTTCGCGGACCCGATCTTCCGGGTGCTGTTCTGGTCCCGGTCTCTGTCGATCGGTGCGGGCACCCTGCGGATCCTTGCGCTGTCGGTGCTGGTCTTCGAGGCCACCGGGTCCGCGCTTCTGACCGCCATCACGTTCGGCATCGGGTTCGTCCCACAGGTGATTGGCGGCACGCTCCTCGGCGCGTTCGCCGACCGGCTCGCGCCCCGTCGCCTCATCGTGGGTGGCTACCTGCTCGAGTTCGCAGTCGCGGCGGTTCTGGCGTTGGGACGCCTGCCGGTCGGGGTCAGCCTCGCGTTGGTCGCTGTGGTGGCCACGCTCAGCCCAGTCTTCAACGGTGCGTCCAACCGCCTGGTGGCCGAGTCGCTCACCGGAGACGCCTACGTCCTCGGCCGGTCACTGTCCAATGTGGCCAGTGCTGGCGCGCAGCTGCTCGGACTGGCTGCCGGCGGCGTCGCAGTGAGCCAGCTGGGCCCGGCCCGCGCACTGCTGGTCACTGCGGGCTGCCAGCTGCTGGCGGCCACGTGGGTCCGGTTCGGCCTGCCCCGCCTACCGCCAGCAGGATCCGGGACCGACTCGGCCGTACGGCAGAGCTGGCGGGTGACCGGGCGGCTGCTGCGTGATCGGGAGGTGCGTGCCCTGCTGCTGGTGCAGTGGTTGCCACCCGCGTTCGTGACCGGCGCCGAAGCGCTCGTGGTGCCGTACGCAGTGGAGCGCGGGTATCCGGACGGCTCGGCCGGACTGCTGCTCGCCAGCGTTCCGGTCGGCATGCTGGCCGGCAATCTGGCCGTGGGGCGGCTGCTCCGTCCGGCCACCCGGGAGCGGCTCGTCGCCCCGATTCTTGTGCTCTTCGGCGTACCCGTGATGGCGCTGGCCGCACCGCTGCCACTAGCTGTAGTTGCAGGATTGCTCCTCGTAGCCGGCGCCGGATTCAGCTACGCGCTCGGCGTGCAACGGCCCTTCCTGGAGTCGCTCGGCCCGGCCGTCCGCGGTCAGGGCTTCGCGGTGCTGACGACGGGACTGATGACACTGCAGGGCGTCGGGCCGCTGCTGACGGGTCTGATCGCGCAGTACGTCTCCATCAGTGCGTCGATGCTGGTCGCGGGACTCGCGACGGTGCTTGGTCGGGGCAGTGTGGTGGTACTCGAGGGCGCGTCGCGCGTCCGCGTTCTCGCAGTCTGCGACGCCGCTCGGTTAGGCTCACCCCTGGCTTCCGCACGGCGCCTCCCGGCGCCCGATGCCGCCGCGGCCGCTCCGGCGAACTGGTGAACTCTCGTGGCACCGGGACCGTAGCTTAGGTCGGCGGCCGATTGAAGGGACTTGCTCTGCCATGCCCGCACGGACCGCCCCGTCCGAGCCAGGACCGTCATTGATCGTGTCGACGCCGCCGGGGAAACGACCGGAGCGCTTGTCCCGCCGGCTCATCACCGTGCTCACGGCCCTCCTGGTCAGCGTGGTCGGGGTTGTTGTGTACCCCGCCTCTGCCGCCACCGCCGCCGACCCGGAGGGCGGCACCGCAGCCATGTTCCGCTTGCTCGATGAGGCGCAGCGCGGCTACCTCGACGCCAAGGCAACGGTGGAAACCTCGAAGGCACGCCAGGTCCAGCTCACTGCCGATCTCGTCGCGATTCAGGACCGGCTCGCGGTGGAGACCGCGGCGGTCGGCGAGGTGGCGGCAGCGGCGTACCAGGCGTCCGGCTTCACCGGCGTCGCCGGCGTACTGAGCACCGGTTCGTCAGCGGGATTCCTCGACGGGCTGACGCTGCTCAGCGCCGTCGCCACGCACGAGACCAACCTGGTCCGGCAGCTGCTGACCACCCGCAACGAGGCGAACGCCGCGAAGGCGGCGATCGACGCCGAGATCGGCGCCCAACAGGACGCGCTCGCCAAGATGGAGACGACCAAGCAGCAGGCGGAGCAGGCGCTCTGGCAGGTCGGCGGTGGTCAGGCTACTGGCGGCTTCCTCGCCGCGAGCTCCGGCGTCGCCCTGGCCGCGCCCCGCAACGCCAACGGCACCTGGCCACCGGAGTCGCGGTCGGTCTACGAGCCCGCCACCGGCGGCTACATCACACCGAGACTCGCGCACGCGAAGGATCAGGCATACAAGGCCGGGCTAACGGGCACGGTCAGGTGCTACCGGCCGGCGGAGGACGGCGGTGAACACCCGCGTGGGCGCGCGTGCGACTTCCATGCCGGATCCGGTGGGCCCGCATACGGAGCCGACCGGACGTACGGGAACAGTCTCGCCGCGTTCTTCCTCTTCAACGCCCAACGGCTGGGCGTGCTCTACATCATCTGGTACCGGCAGATCTGGCTGCCGAGCTCCGGCTGGCGTACCTACAACGGCTGCTGCGGCGCCTCCCCCGAGCACACCAACCACGTGCACCTGTCCGTGTATTGACGCCCCGCGGGGCAGACCGTTAGGAAGGGCGCCTTCCACAGCGTTGTGGAAGGCGCCCTACCAATATGCGAGCCGACTATCCGGACAGCTATGCCGGGCAGGCCGGGTAGAGCCGGCGGGTGCTGATCAGCGGCGGCGGAGGCGGCGGGGCTGCGTATGCGGCCGCATCACTGAAGGTGCAGCCGTAGTTCGGGTCCGCCACGACGTCGTCCCTGAGCATGTTGTCGCCCGCGGGCCTGGCCCCGTTGACCACCCAGTTGACCAGGTCGTCCCAGGCGTTGCCGGCCTCGTTCGGGCTGAACTCGCAGTGGTTGATGGTCCGGATCGCGCGCTGGACCACCTTGCTGCCCTGCAGGTGCAGGGCGGCGTCCAACGCGTACCGGCGCTCATGCGAGAACGGCACGAACAGGTCGCCCAGGCCGTGCAGCGAGAGCACGGGCACCAGGGGGCGGCCCTGGATCTTCGGGATCTGGGTCAGGAACGGAGACAACCGCTCCAGCAACTCCTCCGGCTGGATCCGCAGCACGGTGTCGTTGACGTCGAACGGGGTGTTCGGCTTGTACCGGGTGAGCACGTTCGTCGAGATCTTGCCGGGGAACTGGGCGACGGTCGAGTCCTCCGTCGGAAGGCTGGCTGGCGTGGTGATCCCGAACAGGGGGTTCTTCCAGAACGCGAATGCTGCCGCCGTGCCCGGGCGCGGGCCGCCGGACCGTTCGATGACGATGTCCCGCCACTGCTTGCCGAGGTCGTTGGCCGGCTCCTGGTTGCCCAGGCTCACCGTGGCGGTGCCCAACGCCACGTTCATTTGTGCCACCGGGCCGCCGGGGGCCAGGTAGTTGAGCGGGATCGGGTACGCCGACACGCCCGACAGCGCCTGCGCGACGAGGTTGTAGTCGGCGAGGTAGTCGAACTCGAACTGGTCTCCCATGACGCCGCACATCGGCAGTGCGCCGTCGTAGTAGCCGGGGAACTGCTCCAGTGAGCGGCCGATGATGTGGCCACCCATCGAGACGCCGGCGATGTATGTCCTATTTGGACGCTCGACGGTCGTGGCGAACAGCTCGGCCAGGTCCTTGGTGGTCAGCACGCCGGTACGGATGTCATAGCCGTTGCCGGCGTACGACGAGGCCGCCCAGGCGTACCCCTGGTCGAGGAAGCGCTGCCGAAGTCCGAAGGACGGGGGGTCAACGGTGAGTACCGTGCCCTGGCCGCGGAACCCGTGCGCCCACATCACGAGTTCGCCATTCCACACCGGCGGGACCTCGATGATGAAGGCGGCGTGGGCGTGCACGCCCTGGGTGACGGTGGTGGGCTGGCCGCCGACCAGCGCGGGGGCCAGCGGCGGGTTGAGGATCGTGTACGGCGGCAACGGCTGATCGGTGGGCACCGGATCCGCGTTGTCGTGGGTGGCGGCGTTGACGGGCGTGATACCCGTGATGCCGATGGCGAGTAACAGCGCGGCCGCGATCGCACCGGATCGGAACCAGCGACGGGACAGCCTGATCCGCATAGGGGACTTCCTTTTCAGACGGTGTCGTGTGGCACGGCACAGGGGGACGACGTCTGGCCAGGGCGACGTGTGTGCGCACTGCAGAACCCAGCGCACGGGCGTAGCTGAACGCAACCTAGGCCCGCTGCGCGAAGTCTGTCAATGGCGCCGTCCACAAGGTCATCGATGGCCCCCGTGCTGGCCGGCCGTTTCCGGACCCGTAGTGTGCACGGGGGCCTCGACAGCTCCCCGCCACCGGGACAACACCGCCGCGTGGCGTGTCGTTCATATGCTTGACACGCACCCGCAGGTGGCGAACTCTCATCACGGGGGTGCCGCGGAGGCGGCCGGTGTCGGTGAGGCGGGGTTCGGTGGTGGGGACGATTTCTGTGGCGGGGATCGCCACGGCCCGGGGCCCGGTGGGGGTTGAGATGGCTTCGGTGCCGATGCGGATTGTCGGCCGCCGGCTGCCTGGCTCAAGCTGGTCGGGGCGGCACGGCATTCACGTGGGGGTTCAGCGTGACACGGAGGTCGTTGGACTGGTCACGGGCGACGCCGCCGACGCCGTGTTCGACATCGAGGTTGATGTGGTTGCCGACAGCAACGGCGACCCCGACTTCCGGGGACCGTATGTGCACGGCCGCCGCGGTGAGCGGTTCGTCTATCTGAGCTGGGGCGAGGTGGACGGCGATGGGACGTTCGCCATGTTCCGCCGGCTGAAGCTGCACCTCGCGCCGCTGTTGGAGCAGTCGTCGGCGGAGAGCATGCTCGCGGCGAAGAAGATTCAGGCGGTGCTGGAACTCACCGATACGCGCGGCCGCCCGCTCGCAGCCTCCGTGCGCCCACCCTGGGTCACCTGGCGCATCAGTTCGAAGAGTTAGGTTCGGCTCTGGCCAACGGTGCGTACGTGATCCACGAACCGGACGACGTCGTCGGTGACCACATCGAGCTCACCGGTGGAGGCGGCCAGGTACGTGGTCACCCAGCCCTGCTCTCAACCTACGACCCGGTTGTAGATGGCGGCGGCTACCGCGAGGTCCTCCCAGGCCTCGCCGACGCTCTTGAATACCCGCGGCCGTCCCGGCGTCACCTGTACCCGGCCGGCCAGCAGGTCGGCGAGGTCACCCGCGACCAGATCGGCCGCCGTGCCGGCCAGCACCACATCACCCGCGGTGCTGGCACTGGCCCGGCTCTCGACGACCACAGTGGCGTTGCGCATCAATGCGGCGTCGATCTCCCGGGCATCTGGCTCGTGTGAACCGACCGCCACCACGGTCGCCTCCGTTGGCAACTCCGCCGAGTCGAAGAGCGGCTCGCGGGCGGTCGTGCAGCACGCCACCAGGTCCGCGTCCGCGATGGCGCGGGTGGCCTCCGTCGTGGTCGAGCTCCGCGCCGCGAGGCCCAGACTTGTTGCGGTACGGGCCACGGCGGCGGCTTTGTCGACGGTACGGGCGATGACGTCAACCGACCGTAGCGGGCGGATGGCGGCCAACGCGGCGACGTGGGCGTGCGCCTGCGGGCCGGCGCCGAAGACGACCAGCCGACTCGCACCGGGCGGGGCTAGCCGGTCGACCGCCAGCGCCGAGACGGCGGCGGTCCGGACAGCGGTGAGCGCGGGTGCGTCGAGCTGGGCGATCGGAACGAGCGTGGCGGCGTCGAAGAGCACGTAAACGCCGTTGATCCGAGGCAGTCCGCGCTCCGGGTTGCCCGGTGCGACGGTCACCACCTTCACACCTGCGTAGTCGCCCAACTCGGAGGGCATCAGCAGCAGCTGCCCGGCGGAGGTGTCCACGATCTGCCGCGGCGGCGTTGTGCCCATCCCGGCCGTCACTGCCGTCGCGATCGCGGCCACGGCGTCCGGATAGGACAGTGCTGAGTGGATGGTCGCGGCATCTATCCATAGTGGACTATTCATCGGTGGTCCGGCTCATCGGAGTTGGAAGCCGAGGCCGATAGGGTCGTCCGGGTCGAGAGTGAACCGGTGCTCGCCGGTGCGGTACGCGTTTCCCCCCACCTCGGTGACCACCGCCGGCAGCCCGTGCTCGGTCACCTCGGCCACGACCCGAGCCAGGAATGTGGTGCCGATGATGCTGTCGTGGCGCCACGGTGTGGCGAGCCCGAGGACCCCGTCGGCGTGCAGCAGGGCAATTCGCGCGCTGGTGCCCGAGCCGCAGGGGGATCGGTCCACCTCGCCGTCCGCGAAGACGGTCACGTTGCGTTGGTGCGGCGCGGGATCAACGTCGTCGTACCAGATCGTGCCGTAGACGCCGTGCAGCCGGTGATCGACCGGGTGCCTCGCGGCACCCGCGGCGTTGAGCGCGTCGCGGATCTCCCGCCCGACCGCGATCAGCTCGGTCAGGTGCTTCGGATCCACGCTCAGGCCGAGATCGGCGGCCCGGGCGCTGGCGTAGCTCGCGCCGCCGTACGAGAGATCCACCGTGATCTCGCCCCGGCGGGTGGGTACCGGGACCGACCGGGCCAACACGAACGCCGGAACATTGCGGAACGCGACCGATCGGGTGCGCCCGTCGACCCGTTCCACCCGGGCGGTCACCCGCCCACTGGGCACGTCGATGACGACGTCCACCTCGCCGTCGTCGGGTGCGGCCACCAGCCCGGCGTCGACGGCGTACGCACCCAGCGCGATCGTGCCGTGACCGCAAGCGGTGGAGAAGCCGTCCTTGTGCCAGAACAGCGTGCCGAGTGCGGCGCCGGGGTCATCGGGCGGGACGAGGAAGCAGCCATACATGTCGGCGTGGCCGCGCGGCTCGTTACACAACAACGCCCGGATCCGATCGGCCTCGCCGGTCATCGCGTGCTCGCGTCGCTCCAGCACCGTGGCACCGGGGATCTCGGGAGCGCCGCCGGTCACGATGCGAAACGGCTCGCCGGCGGTGTGGTAGTCGACGGTCGTGATCACCCGTTCCCCCTCTGAGTTAGGCTCTGCCCCGTGTTCGGTCCGTTGGCGGTCGCCATCATGCTCGCATCGGTACTGCTCGGCGCGTGGTGCCTGGTCAGCGCGGTGCGAAACCGGTTCCTGACGCAGGCTCAGTACACCGCACTGCTCGGGCTGGCCGCGCTGGTGCTCGTTCAGGCCGCCGTCGCGACTGTCCGCCTCATCGCCGGTGACCATCCGGTGGAGTTCGCCACCTTCATCGGTTATCTGCTCACGACCGCGCTGTTCCTGCCCGCGGGCCTGATGCTCGCACGCTGGGAACCGACCCGCTGGGGCTCGGTGATCGCGGGCGGATCGGCCCTGACCGTCGCGGTGCTGACGTTGCGCCTGCTCCAGGTCTGGACCCCACTGCAGTGAGCCGGGCCATCAACACCGGTCCGGGCCGGGTCCTGATCGGGCTGTACGGGCTCTTCGCCCTCGCCGCGGGCGCCCGCGCCGGCTTTCAGATAGCGACGAAGTTCGATGAGGCGCCGGTCGCCTACGTACTCTCGGCGGTCGCCGCGCTCATCTACCTCGTCGCGATGATCGGCCTGATCCGCGGCGGCCGGGGCGGTCGACGGTTGGCCATGATCTGTATCAGCGTCGAGCTTGCTGGTGTGTTCCTGGTCGGTCTCGCGAGTCTGGTCGCACCGGAGGTGTTCCCGCACGCCACGGTGTGGTCCGGGTTCGGCCGCGGATACGGGTACGTACCACTCGCGCTGCCGGTGCTCGGTCTGCTCTGGCTCCGAGCCAATCCGCAGCCGTGACGACGAAGTCACAGCCGTAGCCAGAATGCTCGCCGCCGCCACCCAGCCGGTCGCGTCGGGATCGGATGGTTTGTTGGCGATATCAATTTCAGCCGGTGATATCGCGGGTGCCAATCGAGACATCCGCTGATATCACAGGCTGAAATAGATATCGAACCGAACTATGGCCCGCCCGCGACGACACGCCGCGGGACCAGGGTGCCCGTCCGCGCTCAGCTGGGCTCGAGTGTGCGCCACATCGTCGTCGGGGCGGTCGCGGCGGCCTGAGCCCGGGCTCGTTCCCGCAGCAGCTGGCCGGTGGCGATGCGGGCGGCGAGGTCGGGCGTCGGGCGCAGCCCGGGCAGGATGACCGTCCACACCTCCGCCAGCCGCTTGCTCATGTCGGCCTCACCGTTGCTGGCCAGCTGCTGCGCACCGATCATGCAGGTCACGATCACGCGGGCGGCCACGTCCGCGGGCGCGGACAGCCCCATCAGCTCCCACTCACCGGCAGGGGAGAGGAGCCGCTCGATCTCGTCGACCCAACCGTCGAAGGGCGGCGGTATCGGCGTCTTGATGCTGTCCCGCTCCAACGACAACCGGACCCCGGCCCGGACCACGGTGTCGGTGGCGTACCGTTCGGCGACCTCGAACGAGAGCGCGATGACGGTGTCGAGCGCCGGCGCCTTGAGCGCCTCGAACTGGGCGATCAGCGGTGGCCACTGGGCCGCGGTGTGCTCCACGACAGCGACTGCCAGGGCCTCCTTGCTCGGAAAGTACGAGTAGAACGCGTTCTTCGTCAGCCCCGCGTGCTCAACCAGATCGGTGACGCTGGTGCCGAGAAAGCCGCGCTCCGCGAAGAGCGCCGCCGACGACTGAAGCACCCGGAGGTGGTTCTCGTCCAAGCGCTGATGCCGTGCCACGCCGCCCCTCCGTTCACTCGCGTCTCGCCGGAAAACCTAACACCGACGGCCGCTGAGGGCACTCTCCGGTCAGCGCGGCGTCAGCGGGCAGCGCCGGCGCCGAGGAGGACGGCGATGCCGAGCACGCTGCGTGGCGAGTACGGCTGACGCCACAGGCCACCATGGGCGGCGGCGAACGCCTCGTCCTGCCACGGGTGCGTGGTCGCCGGACGGTCGGCGCACAGGTCGTGCACGAGCAGCGCGGCCATCAACGTGTTGCTGGTGGCGGGCTCGAACACTTCGATGCCGAAACGGTGCGCCCCGGCGAACGCGGCCGCGAGCAATCGGTTCTTCACCACGCTTCGAGTACGGGTTGCGGGAGCCACGAGCAGCGACACCGGCCGCCCGTCGGCCCGGGTCTGGGTGGCCCGCCACCGCTGCAGCCGTTTCGCCAGCGCGTAGTTGGGTCCCTGCTGCGGTACCAGGCTGTCGTTGATGCCGGGGTTCGGCGCCGGGCGGGTAGTTGCGGGCGAGCAGCCGCCCGCCGCTGACCATCCGCAATGGCCGGCGGATCCGGCCGACGCCCTCATGCGCGTCCCACCGCCGGCTCGCCTCGGCGACCGCCTCCGGCGGCACCGCGAACACGTCCGTCGGGGTGGCGAGGAAGGCCAGCGTGATGTCGGGGCGGCGCTCGGACAGGTGCCGGGTGAGGACATCGACGGCGGCCGTGACCTGGACGTGCCTGGCGCCGTCGGCGTAGACGTAGTTGCCCACGACGAGCGGGCCGTTCTGCTCGCCCAGCCAGGCCGCGACCCGGTGTGAGTCGTGCAGCAGGTCCACGCCCATGCCGCTGCCAGCGTGCAGATCGTGCCCGGCGGGCTCGGCCGGCACGTGCAGCCGCCCTGCGTATCGTTGGGCCGTGCCGACCAGGCGCTGCCACACGGACTGGCGGGGAAGATCGACCGCGACCACCTCGGCGCCCCAGCGCAGCAGGGCCGTCAGCGGGCTCATCTCGGCACCGGCACCGAGGACGACGACTTGGCGCCCGGGCAGGGACAGCCACTCCGGGTTGGCGGCCACCAGCCGTACCGCCTCGGCGCAGGACGGCTCAATGACACCGGCGGCGACCCAGGAGTCCAGTCGGCGGTGCAGGTCCGAGCCGCGCAGCCGATCGCCGTGGTAGGGCAGGACCAGCTCCGGTTCGACCTCGCCGCTGCCGGTGATCGTGACTGTCTGCAGGGGTGCCGCGACCGGCATCGTGACGGCCGCCGCGAGCGGAAGCTCTCCGTCCATAGTGGAGTAGCGCATCTGTTCGTACAAGCAGGCCAGGCCATTTCCGGCGATGCCGACCGCGGCCGCGCGCGAGAGCAGGCCGGCCTCGACCAGGCGCCTGAAGTGCGAGCCGTACGCACGCCGCCACGAGGTCTCGCCCTCGGCCGCCCGGGCGCCAACGGGGTCAACGCCGCGCAGCGCGTCCGCCACGATCGCGCGCCCCAACGCCGACGTGCTGCGCCCCGTACCGCTGCGTGGGAAGACGATGCCGGTCTCTGTGTCGGTCGGAACCGGGTCCTCGGTGTCCATGGCATGATCCTGCCAGGAGCCGGTCGCGCCGGCAGGCGAGCGAGCAGGGGAGTCTCGATGAGCGCACCGTTCGCGGGGTATCAGGCCGAAATCTACCTGGACGGTCTCGCCGGTACATTGCCCGACTTCACCACCGACGGGAGCGCGCTGGAGGAGTCGGCGCGGCAGCGGCTCGACGCCCGGTCCATTCTGGTACGTCGCGGGTGCGGCTGGTTCCGGCGCCACGGCCCGGGCCAACCGGGAGGCGTTCGACCGGTGGCGGATCGTGCCCCGCATGCTGCGCGATGCCACCACCCGGGATCTGTCCACGACCGTGCTCGGCACCTGGATGCCGGCGCCGATCCTGACCGCGCCGGTCGGTGTGCAGTCGATCCTGCACCGCGACGGTGAGCTCGCGACGGCGCTGGCGGCCGCATTGCTCGGCCTGCCGATCGTGCTCTCGACCGCGTCGTCGTACACCCTCGAGGAGGTCGCCGACGCCAGCGGCGCCGGCCCGCGGTGGTACCAGCTCTACTGGCCCAACGATGACGAGGTGTGCGCCAGCCTGCTCCGTCGCGCGCAGGCAGCCGGCTACACCACGTTGGTGGTGACGCTGGATACCTGGACGCTGGCGTGGCGCCCGCACGACCTTGACGGTGCGTACCTGCCCTTCCTGCGCGGCGTGGGTACCGCGATCCCATTCAGCGATCCGGCGTTCCGGGCTGGCCTGGCCCGGCCGCCGGAGGAGGATCTGGAGGCGGCCGTACTGCACTGGGTGCCGATGTTCACCGGCCGGGACAAGAGCTGGGAACGACTGGACGTTCCTACGCGAGCACTGGTCCGGCCCGATCGTCCTCAAGGGAGTGTTGCACCCGGACGACGCGCGCCACGCTGCCGACGCCGGCATGGACGGCATCGTCGTCTCCAACCACGGCGGCCGCCAAGTGGACGGCGCCATCGCCGCGCTGGACGCCCTGCCGGCCGTGGTGGATGCGGCCGGCGGCCGGATCGAGGTGCTCTTCGATTCGGGCATCCGTACCGGGGCGGATGTGGTGAAGGCGCTCGCCCTCGGCGCGAAGGCGGTGCTGGTCGGACGTCCGGTCGCGTACGGTCTCGCGCTCGGCGGAGAGGCCGGCGTACGGCACGTTCTGCGCAGCCTGCTCGCCGACCTGGACCTCACGGTCGGACTGACGGGAGGCCGTACCCTCAGCGACCTTGACCGTGGCCTCCTCGCTCCGCGCCCTTAGGTCTTTACGACCTTCACCGACATCAGCAATGTGGCGCACGCCTCGTCCACCAGCGGCTTCTGCTTGTCCCACTGGCACATGATCTGGACCAGGTGCTGGCCGGAGAAGATGTACATCGCGTCGTACGTGTAGAAGCCCCCGTCTGCTTGGGCTCCTTGATCGGCACCGTAAACGCCGTCATTCCGGAGACGGTGGTCTTCACCGGCTCGGTCACGGCTGACTTGACCTGGGTCAGCGTAACCCTTCACCCGCTGGACCAGACTCTGCGTCGCTCTGGCCCGTGACGTCGGTGTCCATGAGGTAGGACACCACGGCCAGCACCTCGAGGTTGGCGAGGTCATCCTCGGCGCCGACCGGGATCAGGAACGTCGCTAGCGGGGCCGGGTGGAGGTCGTTGCCAGTCCCGTAGTCGTACGCCTCGACGAATCCCGGACGGCACCGTGAAGTCCACTCGGGCCGGTGCCGCCGGGGGCGTTTCGTCGGGCTGTCGGCACCCGGAAGCCCGGATCGATTGGTGCCTGCCGGCAGCCGCCGAGCCCACCGAGCGTCAGCAACAAGGCAGCGCAGAGCAACGACATCCGCCGACGAATCATGCCGGGAGCATACCGGCGTGAATGTAGGTCGTTGCCCTCTCTGCGCGTCCGTTCACGCCACCCGGACTACAGCACGCTGGCCGCCGCGCGGGCCGCCAGTCCGGCGCCGACCACGAGCACGAGCGCCGCCGTGGCCGCGGGGGTGGCCGAGTTGAGCCGGGCGGCCACTGCCGACAACCGGCGGGTCAACGGCGTACGGCCGGTACCGTCGGCCGAACGAGCGAGTCGCCGCTGCAGCACGAGTAGCAGCAGGCCGGCTCCGGTTAGGGTCGCTGCCATCCCGACGCCGTAGGCGATCACGAGCACGATGCCGAACGTGGTCCGGCCGAGCCCGATCGCGGCCAGCAGCACGACGAGTGCGGATGGGCTGGGAACCAGACCGCCAGCCACACCAATGCCGGCGAGGCCGAGCCGGCCCGACCGCTTCCCGCCGTGACTGTGCCCGTGACCGTGGTCGTGCCCGTGCGCGTGGTCGCCGTGACTGTGCCCGTGGTCGTGGTCGTGCCCGTGCGTGGTCGTGGTTGTGGTGGCCGTGGTCGCTGGTGAAGATCAGCGCTTCGGGAGTCCTACGGCCCCCAGAGTGGCGGCCATGGTTCCCCAACCTCTGATCTTGATCGGCGGCGGACGATCGCGAGCATCATGGCACCGCCGACGGCCAGCACCACGACGCCGCTGACTAGCCCGAGCCAGCCCAGGATCCGCTCGCCGGCGAGCGCGGTGCCGGCGGTGAGGAGCAGGCCGAGCGCGAGCACACCGCCGGTGTGGGTGAGGGTCACCGTGCCGGCGACGGTCAGGGCGTCGCGGGGCCGGCCGCGTTTGCCGGCGAGATACGCCGCGAGCACTGTCTTGCCGTGCCCGGGAAGCGCCGCGTGCCCGGCGCCCAGCACGATCGCGAGCAGTACCGCGAGCAGCCCGACGGTCGGCGTGAGCGGGCCGCCGGCAAGGTCCTGGAAGGTGCGGTCCACTGTGGCCATCCAGCGCGAGATCGGGTCGTCGCCAGTACGGGCGAGAGCTCCGCCCACGCCGGGCGTGCCCGGGCCCTCCGTCACGGTCAAGGTGGCCGAGCGGACGTCCAGAGCAGAGGCGAGCAGGTCCTGCGGGTAGTCGCGCAGCTCGTCGCTGACGCTGGCCGCCGGGAGCGGCGAGTCGACCAGCCCCACGCCGGCACCGGAGGCCGTCATCTCCCGCCACCCGACCCGGTCGGCCAGGTAGCCGTTGGTGATGGAAAGGTCGGCTTCGCCGGCCAGGGCGGCCGGTGCGGTCAATGCGCACGTGAGCCGCGCGACGTCGAGTCCGCCGGCGCCGGGCGTGTAGCCGAAGGCCGACTCCGACACTGTCCACATGAGACGATCACCGCCGGTACGGGCATCGACCGCCGAAGCGACCTGGGCACACGTACTCGCCGCGTACGCGGCCGCCTCGGCATCGGAGACCGTACCGTTGCCGTCGGCGTCGACGACGGGGCGATCCTGCAGCGTCGGGATCTCCGCATAGTCGACCGCCACTGCGGCGTCGACCCGGTCCGGGTACAGCGTGAGGCCGAGGTACTGGTTGACCGAGAAGTTGCCCAACGGGTGGGCGCTGGCCGGCGTGGCCGGCAGCAGCACCAGCCCGGCGGCGACCCCTGCCGCGGCGAGAAGGCCCAGACGACGACCTGGTGCGGCGCATCATGACTCCAGTGAGGCGAGGGCTGCGTCGCGCCGATGGCGCGTCCAGCGGCGAGAACCGCGGGTTGATCTGAAGTGCCCGGCTCAGATGCTCCCTCGCCGCTGGGCGGTCGCCGAGAGCCAGCTCGATCATGCCGAGGTGGTAGGCGTACGTGGCCGAGGACGCCCCGCTCTCGTAGGCTCGCTTGGCGTAGGTGAGCGCCTCGGCGTCCCGATTGGACAGATGCAGCGCCCAACCGAGGGAGTCCGCTACGTCGACGAACTGGCGCTTGTCCCACTCCGCCTGCGCCTCGCGCAGCGCGTCGGCCGGGCGTCCGGTGGCCACGGCCAGCGCCGCACCGGTGAGTCCGTCGGTGCCACCGTTGACGACGAAGAGCTGGTGCGCGGCCGTGGCGAGGCGCAGTTGGGCCTGCGCGTCACTCTCGCGTCCCGCTGCGCGCAGCAGTTCGGCGTACTCGATCAGGTACGCCGGAGTCGGAGATCGGCGGGTCAGCGTGGCGTAGGCGGCCAGCGCGCCGTCGACGTCCCCGCTCATTGCCGCGAGCCGTGCCTGTCCACGTTGGAGAGTGATCGAGGTCGGGTCGGCCAGCATCCCGGCGTCATACTCTGCCCGGGCGGTTTCGATGTCGCCCGCCGGCCAGGGCCAGGTCCCCGAGTTGGTTGCGGCAGAACGCGATGTCGTACCGGTCCACAGCCGTGTCGAGCGCGCGGCGCATCAGGTCGGCCGCCTCGCCGTTCATGCCGCGCAGCTCCAGGTCATAGGAGGCTCGCGTGTAGGCGGACAGTCCCGGCCGCAGGTCGAGCAGCCGTTGCAGTGCCTCGGTCGCGGCGGCTCGGGTTGCCGAGCTGGGTCTCCGCGTCGGCGAGCACCGCGTACGCCTCGCTGGAGTAGCCGTTGAGGGCGATCGCCGCGAGCGCGTTCTCACGGGCGGCGCCGAAATCGTGCCGGGCGTTGGCCAGGGCTCCGAGCGCGACCAGCGCGTCGGTGTTCTCGTGCGGTCTCACCTCAAGCGATCGGCGGACCGCGTCTTCGGCCTTCGGGTAGTACGTCGGGTCGGTCGTGATCCTGGCCCGCTCCAGGTACTGCATGCTCAGGGCTGACCAGGCCTGCCAGTCACCTGGCACCCGGCGTAGCCGCTCCTGGGTCTGGGTAATGCTCTGGTCCAGCATGTCCACAGTAGACGCTGGTGCCGTCGCGGGCGCCGGGCTGTCCGCGCCGCGACCCACGATTCCGCCCACCACGAGCAGGGCCAGCCCGGCCACGAGGACCAGTCCGCAGAGATAGGGCCACGGTGGTGACCCGCCTACCGGTACGCATCACGCACTCCCAGAAGTCGAGGTTTCACGAGGAAGGGCCGGGTGCGCCGCCATAACTCGGACGGCGCACCCGGCGTCGGTCAGCTCTCCGGTTCGACGGCGTCGGTGCCGCAACCGTGGCCGGGGCGGTCGCGGGACGGCGTCGCCGCCACCAGTAGGCCCACACCGCGGCTGCGATTCCGAGAACTGCGGCACCGCTGCCGGTGATGATGGCGGGCGTCATCCACGGGTTCGCGTCGCCCACGAGCGCGGACGGCGTCGCCGACGGTCCACCCTGGTCCGGCGCCATTGCCGGCGGGATGCCGGTCCCGTTGCCCTTGTTCTGTGTGTTCACGCCGACACCGTTGGGCAGGGCCAGGTACGGGAAGGTGTTGGAGAACTCGTTGTCGTTCGCGTCCACCTTGTCGCCCGCCGCGATGGCGTCGACCAGCTTGCCGGACTGCGCCGCGCCCTCCAGCGCCTGCAGGCCGATGTCAACCACGTCGTCGGTCAGCCGCCGGCCGTTCGGGAAGCCCTGCAGGTCGCTCGCGAGGACGCCGAGCCGGTTCGGCTGAGCCGTCACCGGCACACCCAGGTTGAGCCGCAGCATCTCTGACGGCTGGAACTGGGCCGGATTCACGTCGGCATTCATGAGCTGCGAGTTGAGGTCGGCCTTGATCGGTCCGTTGGCTTTCGTCGTGATGCCGGTCAGGAAGATCTCCACCAGGTCGTTACGCGGAGTCGGCGGCGCCGGCACCTTGTAGATGGACTCGATCAGTTTCGGCACCTCCGGATCGGTGACCCGCGCGACCACCTGCGGGATGGTGGCGTCCTTGTCCGGGGTCAGCGAGTTGAAGGCGTCCTTCAGTCCAGAAGGGACGACGACCTCGTTCACCAGTGGCTGGCCGAGCCGGGAGACCTGCACCCAGCCGCCGGAGGACTGGCCGTTGGCCATCCGGGTGGCGGGCCGCTCGGTCGTGCTCCACACGCCGATCACCGGGTTGCGCTTCGGGTCCTGCCTTGAGCGCGACGTCGGTGAAGGGCACCTGCAGCGCGATCGTGTTCACGTTGTAGCCGGCAAGGGTGTCCTGCCCGACCTCGCTGAGGTCTCCGCCGTAGAGCAGGTCGAAGACCCGCAGGTCGAGGAAGAACGGGTCGTCGGCCTGGCCGGCGTAGCCCTTCCAGCCACCCTCGAAGTTGTAGATGGCCTGGTCGCGCAGTGCCCCGTAATCGGGCATCGACGCCGCGCCGACTCGCGACGGTGCGACCGGTGCGTCGCTGACCCGGGTGACGAACGGCGCCCCGTTGAAGGAAGTCTCGAGCGTGTACGTCTGCCGGAACAGCAGGTTCTCGTCGTCGATCGACGTGACCGGTCCGTTGTTGTAGAGGAACGTGTCGTTGCCCCGCTTGTCGATGTTCTTGAACGTCCACCGGAAGATGGCGTCCGGCTTGGCGTCACCGTTGTTGTCGACGTTGATGACGTACCGGGCGTCGGTGGCGAACGGATAGAAGTTCGGTCCGCCGTTGGGCTCCGAGAACGGTTGCCAGTTCGCCACGAACGTGACGTAATCGGGCCGTTCCGGGCTGACGAACGCGTACAGGTCGGTGTTGTCGATGGCCGGGTCGGCCGCCACGAGCGGCGCCTCCCGGTGGCTCGACCCAGCCGCCCCGCCGGGCCCCAGCCCGTACACGGTGGTGGCGGCCACGCTGCCGGCCGCGAGGACCAGGCCCGCGCGTCGCCGCCAGCTCAGGGCCCGCCCGTTGGGCAAGGCCGTGGTTGCGCTGCTTCTCGAGCGAAGCTTGCGAGCTCGAAAGCGCTGACTCAGCATCTGAATCTCCTCCGCCCCCATGGGCTTCTGTCACGGCGATGGGGTGGGTCCCCGGGTGCCGTTCAGTGGGGTGTTCGGAGGTAGATGGGGGCGTGGAGGCCCCGGAGTCAGATTGGTCTCACCGACCCATCCGCGGGTCGGGCGGCGACGAACAAGCGCTAATCAGGCGTTCGGGTCCCGGCCGAAGGCGGCCAGCAGGCGGTCCTGGTCCGAAGCGTCATCGGGTAGCGGCAACCCGTGGGCCGACCGAGCCCGAATCCCGGTAGATCTTCTCCCGCTCGGCGTACCACGCTGCGCATTCGCGCACCGCCTCAGGGTCCATCGTCCGGTCGGCGCCGATGCCGACGGCCAGGTCCCAGCCGTGGATCAGGTGGTCGGTGAAGAGCTGCCAGGCATACTCCTCGGCCGGAGTGTCGCCAAAGGACAGATGGACCGTACGGTCGAGCGCGCCGTGTTCGCTGACGGCCGCGCGCGCATCTTCTCCGGCCTGGGTCGCCACCGAGATCGGTTCCTCGCCGAGGAGATCTCCTTCGAACCGGTCGCCGACTTCGGCGATGGTCGCTCCGGCGAAGAGCGGCACTGACCACATCTGCTCGTACACGATGTGGTTGACCAGTGCCCGCACATCCCAGTCAGCGCACGGGGTCGGGTTGTCCCATTGGTCTGGCCGGACTTGGCCGACACGCTCCACAAACGACTCCACGCTGTGCCGGTACAGGTCGAGCAGCGCCATGGTGACTCCTGGTGGCCTCGGTCGGGTCAGTGGTGCTCACGCTACGCCGGTTGGCGGCGTGGTCCGGCGTCCCGCGGGCAAAACGGCCGGATCGGGTGTCCCACCATCCTCGGCCGCGTCGGTATCCTCCGCGGTGTCGAGCCAGTACCGGTTTGGCGGCCAGAAGGGACGACGATGGAATCCGCGCGGTACGCGCTCCGTCGCGATGACGGGATGCTCCGGCTGGCCGAATGGCGTGACATGGACGGCTTCTTTGTCGGGCGCGAGACGGCCTACGACGGCTACGAGAACCCGGGGGAGCGGCCGGACTCGGTGAGCGTCACGCTCCGCCGGGTCCGCTGGTTCGATGCGGCGGAGGACCGGCCGACCCGAACGATCTACCTCGGCGACGCATTGGTTGAGGTGCTCGACGGCGAGGACCGGGTCATGGGTGACTACGACGCCTGGGACGCGCGGGTGACCTTGACCAGGGGCTCGCCGGACGCGATGCTCACCGCCTACGTGGGCACCATGCCGCATGTGGGATCGGAGTGGGTCTGGGACAGCTGGCGCAACGCGCGGCCCACGCAGCGCAACCTCTGGGCCCCCTTGCCGGTAGGGGAGCGCGAAGCCTGGCTGGAGGTCGTCCAGACGGTGTATTTCCGGGAGCACGGCCAGCCGTACCCGGTGCTCGGCGACGAGATCCACCTCGATGGGCGGCACGTCGCCGACCTGGCGAGCTTCTTCTGCGCCATGGGCGAAGCGGTCAACGGACCCGGCGGCTACTGCGGTGCGAACCTGGTCGGGCTCAGCGATCTTCTGCGGTACGCGACCCGGTCCAGCGCGCCGCGCACGCGCCTGATCTGGCACGAGTACGCCGTCGCCGCGAAGGGTCTGGCCCGGACGGTCCAGATCGACGGCGCCACGATGAGCTATCTCGACCTGGTCACCCAGGTGCTCGTCGAGGACGGTGTCGACGTCGTCCAGGCCTGACCGCGCCTCGATCTGCTGCGCTTGGTCGGCCGTGCACAATCGGTCGGCCAGTGCACAAGTGGCCGTACGTGTGACATCAATGTGACGAACGTCGTCGCAGGTTGGACGGCTTTTTCTGGCCGTAGTGCAAGCTACTTGCACAATCATGCACTACACTTGCGACGTGACACGCAGACTGGCCGAGGTCGCCAAGTACGTCGGTGTGAGCGAGGCGACGGTCAGCCGCGTGCTCAACGGCAAGCCCGGCATCAGCGAGGCGACCCGAGCCGCCGTCCTGACCGCATTGGACGTACTTGGGTACGAGCGCCCGACGAAGCTACGCGGGGAACGCGCCCGCCTCGTCGGCCTGGTTCTGCCGGAGTTGCAGAACCCGATCTTCCCAGCGTTCGCCGAGGTGGTCGCGGGCGCGCTGGCCAAGCGGGGCCTCACACCGGTGCTGTGCACCCGGACCGCGGAGGGTGTCTCCGAGGCCGACTACGTCGACATGCTGTTGGACCAGCACGTCTCCGGCGTGATCTTCGCGGGCGGTGACTTCGCTCAGGCAGATGCCGACCACGAGCACTACCACCGCCTCCTCGACCGGGGTCTGCCGGTGGTACTGGTCAACGCCGGAATCACCGACCTCGGGTTCCCGACCGTGGCGACCGACGATGCGCATGCCGTCGACCAGGCATACGGGCATCTGGTTTCGCTCGGCCACGAGCGGATCGGCCTCATCCTCGGCCCGAAGGACCACATGCCCTCCGCGCGCAAGCTCACCGCGTTCCAGGGAGCGCACCTGCTGGCCGGCGCCGCCTCCGACGACGCCCGCCTCGGCAAGCTGGTCGAGCGGACCATCTTCTCGATGGAGGGCGGGCACGCCGCGGCCAGCCGGCTGATCAAGCGCGGCGTCACCGGGCTGATCTGCGCATCCGACGTGCTTGCGCTGGGTGCGATCCGGGCCGTGCGCCGCCTGGGCATGCGGGTTCCCGACGACGTCTCGGTCGTCGGCTACGACGACTCCATCTTCATGACCTGCACCGAACCGCCGCTGACGACCATCCGGCAGCCCATCGAGGCGATGGGCCAAGCGGTGGTGGCGCTGCTCGTGAGCGAGATCGCCGGCAACGCGGTGCCCGCCGACGAGCTGCTCTTCGAGCCGGAGCTGGTGGTGCGCGGCTCAACCGGCGCCGCCCCGGCGACCACGCCTGGATCTCCATCTCCAGCACCGCGGACCTCCGCCGAAGCCGCTGCCGACCGGAAAGTAGCAACACGCTGACGCCAGACCCCCGGTTCGCAACGCAATTGGTCACCAATTGGGGGTCGGTTCAGCTTGAACTACCGCAGTAGGTGACCTAATGCGGGGCCGGGTAGGCGGGCCGCGAACGGGCCTGGTGGATCAGCCCTTGATGCTGCCCACCGTGAGGCCGGACATGATGTTCTTCTGGAAGATCAGGAAGAAGATGATCATCGGGATCGCCGCGATGACGGCAGCAGCGATGACGACGTTCTGGCCGAGGCCGGTCGAGAATGCATAGATGCCGACGTTGACCGTCTTCGTCGATGGCGAGGGCTGGACCAGCGAGCGGCCAGAGGAAGTCCTTGAACGTCGCCGTCACCGAGAAGATCGAGACCACGCCGAGAATCGGCCGGGAAACCGGAAGGATGATCGACCACAGCACGCGGAGCGGGCCGGCCCCGTCGATCGCCGCCGCCTGCAGCATGTCATTGGGGATGGAGTCGAAGAATCGCTTCAACAGGAAGATGTTGAACGCATTGGTCACGGCCGGCAGCCAGATCGCCCAGGGCGTGTTGAGCAGATTCCACCCGAAGATCGGCATGTCGATGACCGTGACGTACTGCGGGATGACCAGCACCGTCGCCGGGATCATCAGGGTGGCGAGCATGGCGCCGAGCACCACGTTGCCGAAGATCGGCCGCAGTTTGGAGAACGCGTAGGCTGCCGCCACCCCGAGGACGAGCTGGAAGGCGAGCGCGCCGAACGCGTACCAGATCGTGTTGAGCAGCAGCCGACCGATCTCGACGCCGATCCACGCGTCGACATAGTTGCGCGGATTCGGGTCCTCGGGAAACAGTGTCGGCGGGACGTGGGCGATCTCCTGGCCGGTCTTGAGCGCACCGGTCACCATCCAGTACAGCGGGCCGAGGAACGCGACCGAAAACGACGAGGACCACGACGATGACCAGCGCCCAGTAGATCCGCCGGCCGGAGGGACGGTTCAGTCGTACCGGCGAGATCAGCGTGCGGGTCCCCTGCTTGATGGCTGCCATCTTCGCTGCCCTTTCTAGTCTTCCTGCTTGGGGCTCAGCCACACGTACAGCGCCGAGAAGACCAGCAGCACGAGCATGAGCATGACGCCGAGCGCGGCCGCACCGTTGAGGTCGTTGAGCCGGAACGCGTGGTTGTACATGAGGTAGACGAGGCTGGTGGCGCTGTCCTGGACCCCGTTGCCGCCGGCCAGGATGAGCGGCTCGATGAAGAACTGCATGGTCGCGACGACCTGGAGCAGGAACATGAGCGAGAGGATCAGCCGGGTCTGCGGGATCGTGACGTGCCAGATGCGGCGCAGTACTCCGGCGCCCTCCATCTCGGCTGCCTCGTACATGTCGCCCGGGATGTTCTGCAGCGCGGCGAGGTAGATCAGCACGGCACCGCCCATGTTCAGCCAGGTCGATGCGATGACCAGGAACAGAATGGTCGTCGACGGATCCTGGACGAACCCGGATTGCGGCAGCCCGAGCGACGGTGAAGATGTAGTTCAGAATTCCCGCTTCGCTCGGGTCGTAGAGGTACTTGAACAGCAGCAGGCCGGCCGCGGGCGGCAGAATCACCGGCAGGTAGACCAGGATCCGCAGGTAGCCCTGGGCGTGCCGGAACTCGTTGAGCACGATCGCGATGAAGAACGGCAGCGCGTAGCCCAGCACGCAGCGCGATCAGGGTGAACATGAGGGTGTTCCGCCAGGCCGCGCCGAACGCCGGGTCGTTCCAGATCCGTTCGTAGTTGTCCCAGCCGACCCACGTGGTCTGCCCCCGGCGGGTGCGCTGGAAGCTCATGATGATCTCTTTGACCATCGGGTACCAGGAGAAGAAGGCGAAGCAGACCACGGCGCCGAGCAGGAAGCCGTGCCCGGTCAGGTTGGTCGGCGAGCTTGCGCCGGAAGGAGCTCCGGCCGGCGGCCGCTGGGTAGCGGGCGTCGGCGTCGGCCCGGCGTGAGTGCCGGGCGTGACCTGGACGCCGTGGGTGACCGCCATCGGCAACTCCTGAGGAAGCTCATGTCCGGGGTCGCGCCCCGGGGGTAACGAACCTACCCACAACGCGGTGTGAGGGCCGGTCGCCCGGCCCCCACACCCTTCCCGTTACTTGCTTGCGTCGTCCAGAACCTTCTGGATCTTGGTCTGCGCGTCCGCGAGCAGAGCGTCGATGTTGGCGTCCGGGTCGGTCAGGACCGCGCCCATCGGGCCGTCGAGGATCGCGTAGATCGCCTGCGCGTTCGCCGGCTCGGCGACCGGCTTCACCGGGTTGCCGGTGTAGAGCGCGTAGTCGGCCAGGTTGAGGTTGCTGTTGGCCTTCTTGAGCTCGTCGTCCTGCTTCTGCTGGCGCGCTGCCCGGCTTCCAGATCAGCGGCTGGGGCAGACCGACCGGCAGGCCGATCTCCTTCTGCGACCACGTAGTTGAACTGGCCCTGGCCCGGGGTGAGGTTCTCGAACGCGAGCCACTTCAGGCCGGCCTTGATCTGGTCGGCGGTCAGGCCCTTCTTGAAGAAGTAGCCGTTGCCGCCACCGAGGGCGCCCTTGGCCGCGCCACCGTCGCCGGGCATCGGAGCGATGGCCCAGTCGGCGAAGCTGCCCTTGAAGGTGTTCACGATCGCGGTGATCGAGTCCGGCGCGCCGATGTACATGCCGACCTTGCCGGCGCGCGGCGTTGGTCAGCAGGTCCGGCCAGGTCTGCAGCTGGGTCTCGCCGACGCTGTTGTCCTTGAACCGCATGTCCTTCAGCGGCTGCAGCACTGCCTTGGCCTCCGCCGTCTGGACGTTGGCCTTCTTGCCGTCCGCCGACACCGGCGAGCTGCCGCGGGAGTAGACCGACGCGGTGAAGTGCCAACCACCGGTGTTGCCGGCGCTGTACTCGGAGTAACCCGCCGTGCCCGGGACCTTCTCCGAGATGGTCTTGGCGGCGGCGGCGACCTCCTGCCAGGTGGCCGGCGGCTTGGCTGGGGTCGAGACCGGCCTGGGTGAACAGCTTCTTGTTGTAGACCAGGCCCATGGTGTAGCGCGGAGTAGCCGATGCCGTAGATCTTGCCGTCCTCGATGAACGGGTTCTTCACGCGAGTCGAGCACGGAGTCCCAGTTCGGGATGGTCTCGGCGTTGACGTACTGCGTGATGTCCTCGGCGCCGTTGGCGTCGAGCACCTGGGCCAGGTCGGTCATGTAGCCGTAGAAGACGTCCGCCTGGGTGCCACCCTGCAGGCGGGCGGTGAAGTCCGGCGGGTTGTTGCACTGGGCGCCGACCGAGATGGTGATGATGTCGACGTTCGAGTTCGCCGCCTCGAACGCCGCGACGTCCTTGTTCCACTGCTCCAGCGACTTGCCGCCGTTGTCCGTCTTGAGCGGCGGGCAGTCAACGGTGATCGTCACCTTGCCCGAGCTCGGACCCGTCGCTGGTGCACGCAGCGAGGCTAAGCCCCACGGAGGCCACGAGCGCGACGGCCATGACCTTCCGGTAGCGCTTTGCGGACATGTGTCCTTCCCTTCTGATTGGCTCCCGAATACTGCCTGGTCGGCTCGCGAGCTCGCCAACTGTCTCCGGTTCGGCTCACGTCGGCCGTTACCCTGCTCGGGTCGGCTTGCGAGCGTCACCGCGGTACCTGCTGTCCGCGGCCGGTGCCGCGGCATGTCCTGTTACGAGCCCGAAGCGATCGTGTAACTCGGCGCGTGGTATCGGGCGACCCATGCCGGTCGCATCACGGTAACGACAGCGACATGGTTGTGCAAGATATCAGCAGGACTTTGAAAAGACACGACTTGATTACGAAGATCTTGCCGGGCGGGCCGGGTCCCTGTGCTGGGCAGGACCGATGACCCCGAGCAGCCCCATCGAGGTGCGTGCGCAGGCGTGGCGCCCGGGTCCAGTCCGGTGCGCACGCCGCCAGGTCGTCCGCGCCGATTCTGGCGGAAGCCGTCTCGCTGCGGCAATCTCTCCGATCTCCTTGGCCAGAGCGCCCTGCGGCGGGCGCGATCACCTTATGTTGGGGGCGGCAGTCCTGGGTCTGACCGGTTGTGGGGGCCGTGAGCGGAGCGGCGGTTCAGGCCATTCCCGCGCCAGCGTTCGTGGTCGTCGCGCTGGCTCGGTGAGGTATCGTCGGCGACATTCGCGCGCGTCCAACCTGCGCGTCGGAGCGCGTCTCTGGGTCAAGCCAGCGGGTCGTGTGCTTGTGGCCCAACGACGACTCGGATATCAGTTTTTTGCATCGTGCTATGGACTTATTGCGGGCAGGCCGCTCTACTGTCTTCGACAGCGTTGCCGTAACCAAGGGATGCGACCGGAGGGTGGCGCCGTAACCCGGACAGCCGACGGCAGAGGACACGTAGGACCCGCAGCACCAGGGAGTGAGGCCGCCCCCGCGAACGAGGTGGGTGGGCCGTCGGAGCGGAACCGCCCGGCGGCTCACCCGCCCATCAGCTCACCCATTGGCACGTCAAGCCCGACGATCGACGAGCCGCTCGCCCCGGGCTCGGACAACAGAAAGCAGGTACCCGGTGTCTCATCCCGCCGCTGCGCAGGTGCCCGCAGCCCCGCCGCTCGACGCCGCCGCATGGTGGCGCAGCGCGGCGATCTACCAGGTCTACCCGCGCAGCTTCGCCGACGGTAACGGCGACGGCGTCGGCGACCTGGTCGGGATCCGCTCACACCTGGGTTATCTGCGGGACCTCGGGATCGACGCCATCTGGTTCAGCCCCTGGTATCCGTCCCCGATGGCCGACGCCGGCTACGACGTCGCCGACTACCGCGACATCGATCCGGCCTTCGGCACGCTGGCGGAGGCCGAGGCGCTCATCGCGGAGGCACATGCCCTGGGTATCCGCACCATCGTCGACATCGTGCCCAACCACTGCTCCGACGCCCATCCGTGGTTCCGTGAGGCTCTGGCCGCCGGCCGCGGGTCCGCCGCCCGCGAGCTGTTCTGGTTCCGAGACGGCCGGGGCGAGCACGGTGAGCTGCCGCCGAACAACTGGACCTCGATCTTCGGCGGCCCGGCCTGGACCCGGGTGCCCGATGGGCAGTGGTACCTGCATCTGTTCGCCTCGGAGCAGCCGGACTTCAACTGGGCCAACCCGAAGGTGCGCGAGGAGTTCGAGGACATCCTGCGGTTCTGGTTCCAGCGCGGCGTCGACGGGGTACGGATCGACTCCGCCGCACTGTGCGAGAAGGACCCGGCCCTGCAGGACTTCGACCAGGACGACCCGCCGTTCCCACACCCGTACGCCGACCGGGACTCCACCCACGAGATCTACCGGAGCTGGCGGCGCATCGCCGACTCCTTCAGCCCACCGCGGGCGCTGATCGGCGAGATCTGGCTCCCCGACACCGAGCGCTTCATCAAGTACCTGCGACCGGACGAGATGCACACCGCGTTCAACTTCGACTTCCTCGCTGCGCCGTGGGACGCGACGGCGTTCCACTCGACCATCGACGCCACGCTCGCGGCGCATGCGCCGGTCAGCGCTCCGGCGACCTGGGTGCTGTCCAATCACGACGTCTTCCGGCACGTGACCCGGTACGGCCGCCAGGACACGTCGTTCACCCACGACCACGATCACCGCCGGCGGCAGACCGGAGCGCCCACCGACTTCGAGCTGGGCACCAAGCGGGCCCGGGCGGCGACGCTGCTGAGCTTCGCCCTGCCCGGATCGGCCTACATCTACCAGGGCGAGGAGCTCGGTCTGGGCGAGGTGGAGGACATCCCCGACGATCAGCGGCAGGACCCGCTCTTTGCCCGAACGGGTGGCGCCAACCCGGGCCGCGACGGCTGCCGGGTTCCGCTGCCCTGGTCGGGAGACGCGGCGCCGTTCGGCTTCAGCCCGGACGGGGCCATGGCGAAGCCGTGGCTGCCGCAGCCGGCATCCTGGCGGCACCTCACCGCCGAGGCGGAGCAGGGTGATCCAGACTCGATGCTGGAGTTCTACCGGAAGGCACTGCGCATCCGCCGCACCCATCCGGCGCTCGGCGACGGCTCCATGACCTGGCTGCAATCACCGCCCGGGGTGCTCGCGTTCCGGCGCGAGCCAGCCTTCGTCTGCGTCATCAACATGTCGACGGTGCCCGTGGCGCTGAGCTCGCAGGACGAGGTCGTCATCGCCAGCGGTCCGCTGACCGAGGGGCTGCTGCCCCCCGACACCGCCGTCTGGTTGCGAACCAACGCCGGCGAGCGCTCGTCACTCGGGGGCGAGGCGTGAGCTCTGACTGAGTCCATGGGATGACACCGGGGAGAGGAGTGAGCGGCTCCTCTCCCCGGCCCAACTCGATTGTGCGCTGGCGCATGCCTGCGCCACATGGCCTATCCGCATGGTTGTGGTTCCCGCCCGTACCGTCCAGTAAGGCGACCGGGCGGAACGTTTCGCCCGGTACGGCCGATGCCCAGGTGGGCTGAACGGCGTACTCCGTAACTGTGCGTACGGACGTTAAAGTTCCTGCGTGACGCGCAGGTTGGCCGAGGTGGCAAAGAAGGTCGGCGTGAGTGAGGCGACGGTCAGTCGCGTCCTCAACGGTAAGCCGGGCATCTCGGAGTCGACCCGGGCGGCGGTGTTGACTGCGCTGGACGTGTTGGGCTACGAACGTCCGACGAAGCTGCGCGGAGAGCGGGCGCGCCTGGTCGGGCTGGTGTTGCCGGAGTTGGGTAACCCGATCTTCCCCGCGTTCGCCGAGGTGGTCGCCGGCGCCCTGGCCAAGCGCGGGTTCACTCCCGTGCTGTGCACCCGGACCGCCGAGGGTGTGTCCGAGGCGGACTACGTGGACATACTGCTCGACCAACACGTCTCGGGCGTCATCTTCGCGGGCGGGCTCTACGCGCAGGGCGACGCCGACCACGACCACTACCACCGGCTGCGGGATCGGCGCCTGCCGGCGGTCCTGGTGAACGCGGCCATCGACGGGATCGAGTTTCCCACCGTCTCGGCGGACGACGCAGTCGCGGTCACGCAGGCGTACGGCCACCTGCGCTCGCTCGGGCATGAGCGCATCGGCCTGGTGCTCGGCCCAGAGGACCACGCGCCGTCGGCGCGCAAGCTCGAAGCCTTCGGCGAACTAGGTGGATCCACAGTGGACGTTGCTCGGGCACTGTTCTCAATGGAGGGTGGTCAGGCCGCCGCGGCCCGGTTGCTGCGGCGCGGTGTCACCGGCATCATCTGCGCGTCGGATGTGCTCGCTCTGGGCAGCATCCGGTCCGCTCGCCGCGCCGGCTTCGCGGTGCCCGCCGACGTGTCCGTCATCGGATACGACGACTCCATGTTCATGGCCTGCACCGACCCGCCACTGACCACGATCCGGCAGCCGATCGAAGCCATGGGCCAGGCCGTGGTCTCGCTCCTGGTCGACCAGGTGATGGGTACCGGCGTCGCCGGCCGAGGAGCTGTTCTTCGAGACCGAACTCGTGGTCCGCGGCTCCACCGCGCCGGCCCGTCATCGTTCGTAGAGAAGGATGGTTCGCACCCGGTGCTCGGGTGATCGGCTAGCTTCGCTTTCGCGATGATCGATCAAATGTCTGCTGTATCGACCGCCAGCAGGTGGACGGTCGCAAATTAGACAGGTGGCGACGGGCGACCTAAACATGGCTAACATCCAAGCTCATGCGCGCTCAACCTTCCGCGAGCAGAGCGGGATCTCTCGATGTGGCCACTGGGCGAGTCTGATCCGCCCGCCATTTCGTCTTATCGGCTACTCGGCGTCCTCGGCGGCGGCGGGATGGGGAAGGTTTACCTCGGTGAGTCGCGCTCCGGTCGCCGGGTGGCCATCAAGGTCATTCGCTCCGAGCTGGCCGACGACGCCGCGTTCCGGCGCCGGTTCGCCCGAGAGGTCGCCGCCGTTCGTGCGGTGAGCCCGCTGTTCACCGCGGCGGTGGTGGACGCAGACGCGGATGCCCCCGAGCCCTGGCTCGCCACCACATACATCGACGGGCTGAGCCTGGCCACCATGGTCGGCCACGACCGGTCCGCTCGCGCCTAACGCGGTGCTGATCCTGGCGGCCGGACTCGCCGACGGCCTCGCCTCGATCCACCGCGCCGGGCTGGTGCACCGCGACCTGAAGCCCAGCAACGTCATCGTCACCGACCATGGCCCGCACATCATCGACTTCGGCATCGCGCTCTCAGCCGAGTCGACCGGGGCCACGAGCAGCCTGCTTCTCGGCACCCCGTCCTACATCGCGCCGGAGCGAATCCACGGCCTCGAGGCGTACCCGGCCAGCGACATCTTCTCCCTCGGCGCGACGCTGGTCTACGCCGCCACCGGCCGGCCACTGGTCAACGAAGGGCCGGTCTACGCCCAGCTCATGCAGATCACGACCGGACGATTCTCCTTCGACCTGATCCCGGCGAGCTGCGGCCGCTGATCACCCGCTGCGTGAGCCCGCGGGCCAAGGACCGGCCCACCGCCGACGAGCTGGCCCAGATCCTGTCCGGGGCCGGTGTCCCAGCACCCACACCCGGCTGGTTTGCCGCTGGGGTGACCGGTCCGACAGTGCCGGTCCACGTGCCGCCGCCCAGACTTCTGACGCGCCGCAGACTGCTGATCACAGGCGGCGTCATCGGTGCGGCAGCGGCCGCCTCCGCCCTCGCTGCGGTGATCGTCGAGCCGGCCTTCCGGTGGCCTACGCGAGCGCGGGCGGCAACCGACTGCCGGGCACGGATTCTGTGGCAGTTGCGCTCCGGTGCGGCGCCGGTCGCCGCGCCGCCGGGGCAGGTTCCTGCCGGCCAGCGGATCCTGGTCGACGCGGCCCGCGTGGTCACGGCGCTCGGGTCCGATGTCGTCGCCACTCGCCCCGATGGCGGAGCCGACTGGCGGACTGCGCTGTCGGCGGAACGGGTAACACTGCGCCGCTGGGGCGATGGGGTGCTGGTCAACGACGCCCGCCGGCTGTGGCTGCTTGACGCAGCCACGGGAACGCAGAGATTTCTCGCGACCGTCGTCGACGACGAGGAGCGGCTCCTCGACGCCAGCGGCATCGCAGCGGGGGCCGAGATCGGCGACATCGCGGTCGCGCCGGATCGGGCGTTCCTGAGTCTCGGCAGCGCAACCATCGCGGTTGATCGCCCCGGCTCCGTGGTCTGGAGAGATGCCGCACCCGCCACGCCAAGGCCCCGAGGTCCGCCCGCCGGGGCGGACCCGTGACCGCCGACCCGGCGTGGCTGCTTACCCACGTGGCGAACGAGGCGGGAGCGCAGGTCGCCCTGCGGTCCGCCGAGTCGGGAAGCCTTGACCTGGACCACGCAGCTCCCGCCTGCCGACCCGGCCATCGACGATCGGCGGCCGCCGCCAGGCGGCAGCAATCCGCCTGGTGGGCAAGGCATAGAGCCACCTCCGGGGTCCGATGTGGACTGGTATCGAGTGGAGGGCGCGCTGACGCCGAAGTAGCCGTGCTTCGCGAGGCGCGTAACGTCCGCGCATTCAACCTGTCCGACGGTGGGATCCGGTGGCAGCGCCTTGCGCCCGCTCCGGTGAAGTCGGTGCAGTTGTCGGCGATCTGGTGGTGATCGGCGCCGACCAGGTCACCGCGGTGTCGCTCGACGCGGGAGAACAACGCTGGCAGGTTCCGCTGCGGGGCGCCCGCGTTGCCAGCACGCCGGATGGGCGGCTGATCGTCGCGGCCAGCGACCAGGGGATCGCCGCGCTCAGCCTCGATGGCGCGATCCGCTGGCGCGTTGACATCCCATCGGCGTTCGTCGATGCTAATCCCAGAGCACGTGAGCGCGGACGCACATACCGCGTTCATCACGTTCAAGCCGCGCGACTCCGAAAGTGATCCGCTCGATGTCGACGTGCTGGCGATCGCCCTCGACTGACAGGCCGGCACAGCCTGACCGCTGACCTCGGGTCCTCTACAGTGGACCTCCGATGGGTGACACGGCTGCCGGTTGTGACAAGTGTCTCTGAGCGCGAGCGCGAGTCGGTGATCGCAGCAGTCGCCGGCCGTCCGCCATCGTGGCAGGATGCCATGTAACTTCGGCGATACGCGTGCCGTAATCCGACCAGTCGGGCGTCGGGAGGGTTCATGACCACATCGGATGCCGCGGTCCTGGATCGAGTCGTCGACACCGACGCCTATCCCATTACCGAGCCCGACAACGACGCCTGGAAGGACGTCGTCGCCCGGATCCAGGCCGACCTCGACGGCGACGGGTGCAGCGTCCTAGCCAACTTCATCCGTCCTGCGCTGTTTGCCGAGCTCCGCCAGCAGGGTCTGGCCGCCGCGCCGCAGGCGCACTATCAACGTGAAACTGTCAATGTCTATAACATCGACATCGACACACCGCTGCCCGAGGGGCATCCCGGCAGGATCAGGATGCAGCGGGGCAACGCCTTCGTCGCCCGGGACCAGATCGACCCGGGCTTCATCATCAGCGAGCTCTACGGCAATGCGCTGTTCCGGCAGTTTGTCGCCGCGTGCTTCGGCCTGCCTGAGCTGTACGAGCTTGATGATCCGCTGTCGGCGCTTGTGCTCAACGTGATCCGGCCGGGCCTGCAGCACCCGTGGCACTTCGACACGAACGAGTTCACGGTCAGCATGTTGACCCAGGAGGCTGAGACGCGGCGGCGTGTTCGAGTACTGCCCGAACATCCGGTCCAGCGCGGACGAGAATCTCAATGCTGTCGCGTCCGTTCTCGACGGCAGCGGCGAACACCTGATCCACCGGCTTACGCTGCGTCCCGGTGACCTGCAACTATTCCAGGGGCGGTACGCCCTGCACCGGGTGAGCGAGGTGCGCGGTGAAGCCGCCCGGCACACCGCGATCTTCGCCTACAGTGAGCGCCCCGGCGTCATCGGAAGCGTCGCACGTACCCGGCAGCTCTTCGGCCGCGTGTTGCCGGAGCACCTTGCGGCGCAGATGCGGGTCCGCGGCGACTCGCTGCTGGACTGACGGCCGTGCGGTTCGACGCGGGCGGCAAGGTCGCGCTCGACCACATCTACACGCAGACGGACCCGCGCGGATACTTCGGGACGCTGCGCGACCTCGACTACGTGATCCCGCAGATGGCAAACCCGCACTTCGCCCGGCTTCTCGATGAGCTCCGCCGTTCGGTCGGCTCGAACCCGCTGACCGTGCTCGATCTGGGATGCGGTTACGGCGTGAACTCTGCGCTGCTGCGCTGCGATGCCACCATGGATGAGTTGTACCGGCACTACTGCGGTGTCGATCCGACCTGGCCCACCCGGCACTCGTCGCCCGCGACCGGGCTCTCGTCCGGGCGCGGGATCGGATGGACCGGACCCGTTTCGTGGGGCTCGACATCTCCCGGGACGCGCTGGCGTACGCCTACGAGGCCGGGTTTCTCGACGCCGCAGTCCACGCCGACCTGGAGCGCGACGATCCCACCGCTGAGCAACGCAGCGTGCTCGGGTCCGCCGATCTGGTCATCTCGACCGGTTGCATCGGCTACGTGACGAACGCTCCCTGGTCCGGATCGCCACCGCCGCCGACGATGGGCGGCTGCCTTGGATGGCGCACACCGTGCTGCGGATGTACTCCTACCAACCGGCGATGGACGCTCTGACGGCGTTAGGCTACGAGACCGTACGGATGGACGGCCTCCTGCGGCAGCGCCGCTTCGCCTCGGCCGAGGAGCAGTCGCAGGTGCTGGATACGCTCGCCGACCTCGGCGTGGATCCGAGGGTGCGGAGACCGATGGCTGGATGTACGCCGCAGCTGTTCATCTCCCGCCCCCGTGCGGCGGCACGCTGACCTCAGTTCCGCAGAAACGACAGCACAGCGTCTACAAAGGACTGTGGATCCGTGAGATGGGCCATGTGCATCTGTCCACGAGGACATGGATCCGTGCGTCCGGCAGCGCGGCGGCGACGATCTGTGGGTCGGCCTTGATCTCATCCGGGCTGTCCGCGCCCACGAGCAGCAGCACGGGCACCGAGATCCTCGCCGCCCAGCCGGATCAAGGCTTGCGCACCGAACGCCCGGAGTCTCACCTGGGAACGGTACGGGCCGCCGCGACCCGCGCCGGCCAGGTTGGCGCCGCCTTGATGCCGACGAGTTCCTGCCTGACATCTGGACGATGTCGCGGTAGAAGAAATCCAGCATCTGCTCGGATTCGCCCCGAGCGAGCAAGGATTCGACCTGGTTCATGACCTCTGGTGCGGTGGTGCGGTGGGCCATGTTCGGCTCCGTGGTCGCCGGGCTAGCTCGGGTGAGCCATTGCGTGGCGGGCGACGGTGAGAGTGTGGCTGCTCGCGCCGAGCAGGCTCGGCTCCTCCTCGATCCGGCGCAGCATCTCCAGTAGGAGATCGGTGTCGGCCATGATCTCATCTACCTGATCGCCGGCAATCCACAGTGGACTTTCGACCGCGATGCGCCGATCAACGATGAGGCCAGCGTCGGTCACCTCGGCCACAATCTCGTCCGGATGGTGGAAGTAGGCGGTGGTAAACCAGTTCCGGTCCGAATCGACGTTCTGGTGGGCACCGTCGGCCAGGGCGCGTTCCACCAGCGGTCGGAACCGCGGATCGCGGAAGTACGCCTTGACGAAGCCGTCGAACAGCGACGCGAAGCGGCTGATGGTCGCCGCCACGACCACCCCGCCAGGGCGCAGAACACGACCAGCTTCACGCCACACCGTCACGCGATCGTCGCGCTCCTGCAGGTGGTAGAGCGGACCGAGAAGCAGTACTGCGTCGACGGAGTCTGATGACACCGGTAACGCTCTGGCGTCGCCGAGTACGGCTGCCACACCCGGCCGAGCTGCGGCCTGCGCGACATGCTCGGCCACTGGATCGATCACGTCGACCCGATAGCCGGCTGCAGCCAGCGGTCCGGCGTATACGCCCGTCGCCCCGCCGACGTCCAACACGGCTGCCGGCGCGCCGGGCAGCACTCTGGTCAGGACATCCCAGGTTCGCAGGTACTCCAGCCGGCCGGGTCCCGCGGCGAGCCGGTCCCGTTCGCCGCCTCGTCCGTAGTAGTCCAGGATCTCCGGTCGCAACACCACCAGATGGTGCCGCGCCGCGCCGGCCATCGGCAATCAATTACTTGCGGGTGGCGACCGGTAGAGCGGTTGACGTTCCGGCGGAACATGCTGGTTGTTCGTCGAGCCCACACCCTGTGAGTAGTGACTACACCCCACAGGCGTGAACGGTGACCAGAACATCCCCGCGGCGACACACACGAGACCGCGGGCACCGGCATAGGCACCCTGCCAGCAGGTTAGCCAGGCACCCACGCGGGCAAACTCGGTCGTGCGTGGGGCCGGGTCGTGGTTGACTCGGGCAAACGTTCAGCAGTCTATTGATCAAGGAGACGAAATGCGAGCAGCTGTCACATCTATCGAACAGGGAACTTCGATCTCTTCGAGGAGTGTGGCGGTTGTCGCGGAGAACGCTGAACTTGGGCATCCTGGCGCATGTCGACGCCGGTAAGACGACACTGACTGAACGGCTGCTGTACGCAGCCGGGGTCATCGAGACGGTCGGCAGTGTTGATGCTGGAACAACGCAAACCGACACGTTGGCGTTGGAGCGCCAGCGCGGAATCACCATCAAGTCCGCGGTTGTGTCGTTCGAGATCGCGGGCGTGACGGTCAACCTGATCGATACGCCGGGCCACCCGGACTTCATCGCCGAGATTGAGCGCGTGTTGCGTCTGCTCGACGGCGCCGTCCTCGTGATCTCGGCGGTGGAGGGCGTCCAGCCACAGACGCGCATTCTCATGCGTGCGCTGCGCCGGTTGCGGGTACCGACACTGCTGTTCATCAACAAGATCGACCGTGGCGGTGCCGACACGGGGCGCGTCCTGGATGCCGTCGCGCGACGACTCGTCGCGGAGATCATTCCCATGGGGACGGTCGATGAACTCGGCACTCGGGCCGCACGCTTCACACCGTACGGCTTCGACGAGCCGGCCTTCCGCACGGCATTGACCGAGGGGCTCGCCGACCGGGACGACTCGCTTCTGGCGGCATACGTCGAGAACGAAAGCGCCCTCACGGACGGACGGCTCCGCCGGGAACTCGCCGCCCAGACTGGGCGGTCGCTGGTTCACCCGGTCTTCTTCGGTTCGGCGATGACCGGAGAGGGCATTGAGTCGTTGATGGCCGGGCTGGTCGAGCTCTTGCCTGCCGCGGCCGGCGACGATGATGCCGCCGCCTCGGGACGCGTATTCAAGATCGATCAGGGGCCGGCGGGCGAGAAGATCGCGTACGTCCGGATGTTCGCAGGCAGGATGCACGTCCGGCAGCGGTTGCACATCACGACGGCCAGCGGAGACCTTGCCGAGGCGAAGGCAACGGCCATCAGCGTCTCGGAGAGGGGCACGTGGCTTCGGCGCCAAGAGCTCGCAGCGGGCGAGATTGGCCGAGTCTGGGGTCTCGGGGAGGTGCGCATCGGCGACACCATCGGCGAGCTTGCGAGCCGATCAACGGAGCACAGTGGACAGCCATCGCCGAAGGCGGTCGAAGACCATGAGTTTGGCCCGCCGACGATGCAGACCGTCGTCACGCCGGTGCGCCCGAGCGATGACGTGGCGCTGCGCGGCGCGTTGGCGCGTCTGGCCGAGCAGGATCCGCTGATCAATGTCCGAGCAGATGACACGGGCCGGCAGGTCTCCGTCTCGCTCTACGGTGAGGTTCAGAAGGAGGTCCTTCAGGCGACCCTGGCGGCGGACTTCGGCATCGACGTCGCGTTCCGCGATACGACCACCATCTGCGTCGAACGTCCCGTCCACGCCGGCGAAGCGGTCGAGTTTCTCAATACCGAGGGCAACCCGTTCCAGGCCACCATCGGCCTTCGGGTCGAACCAGGCCCGCCGAGTTCCGGGATCGAGTTTCGCCTGCGGGTCGAGCCGCAGGCAACGCCGATGTACGTCTACAAGAGCGCCGACGCGTTCGCCGACTACATGGGCCATTACGTGCGCCAGGCACTGCGCGAGGGCCGCTTCGGTTGGCAGGTCACGGACTGTGTCGTGACCATGATCGACTGTGGTTACAGCGTGGCTGATGGTCCGCCGTCGCGACGTGGCCCGACCAGCACGCCGGCGGACTTCCGTAACCTCACGCCGATCGTGGCGATGATGGCGCTCGAGGCGGCCGGAACCGTGGTCTGCGAGCCGACGCTGCGGGTCAGCCTCGAATGCCCGGTGTGGGCGATGAGCGCGGTGTTGACGATCCTGGGCCGCCTGGGTGCGGCGGTCAGACACCAGGCAGTACGGGGAGACCTCACCACCATCGAGACGGTCGTGCCGGTGGCGCGGGTACAGGAACTGCAGCGTCAGCTGCCCGGGCTGACCGCCGGTGAAGGCGTCCTCGAGTCCACATTCGAGGGTTATCGGCCGATCCCAGGCGACCCGCCCGCTCAGCCACGAACCACGGCCGATCCCCGTCATCGGGAGCAGTACCTGATCTCCCTCACCCGGCAGGGCCGCAGCTAGTGTTGCGTGATTCTGTTCCGATGACGGCCTTACATCCGGGACCTACCTGGTTGCTCGTTGAGTCCGCACCCGTGAGCGAGTAACGCTGGACTGGGTAACACTGTGGGTGTCATCACCTGAATCTGCCCCGATCGGTGAATCGACGTTAAGGTCAGTCCAAGTCTGAGCCGTCCGATACCGATAGGTAGGTATGCGTGAACGACAGTCCTGAGTGGTCCAGCCGGACGTTCGGCAATGAGGACCGGTTGCCCCGCGTGCCGCTGCCGACATTGGAGGCGAGCTGCGACCGGTTCCTGGAGTGGTGCGCACCGCTGCTGACGCCCGACCAGCTGGCGGAGACCGAGGCCGCCGTCGCGGCGTTCCGCCGGCCGGACGGCGCGGGGCCTCGACTGCACGCCGCGTTGGAGCGTCACAACGACAGCCCGGGCGTGCGCAGCTGGCTGGACCGCTTCTGGGCCGCGGCGCTACCTCGGCCGGCGCGACCGGATCGCACTGAACGCGAACTTCTTCTTCCTGTTCCAGGAGGCGCCCGGCGACCACGGCAAGGGCCAGATCGACCGCGCCGCGGGGCTCATTGCGTCCGCATTGGACTACAAGCGCCGTCTCGGACCGGGAAGAGATCCCGCCGATCATCGCAGCGCGGGCAGGCGCTGTCGATGGAACAGAACAAGTTCCTCTTCTCCGAGACCCGTATTCCGGGCATGGTGCAAGACACGGTTCGCGTGCCCTACAGCGACGAGTGGCCCGGGCCCTCGCGCGCCCGCCACATCGTCGTGCTCGTCGGCGGGCGGATGTTCTGGATGGAGGTGCTGGGTCCGGACGGCGCACCGTTCACAGTGGACGAATTCGCCGAGGACTGCGGGCGGTGCTCAAGGCTCGGGTAGGACCCGCCCAACCGGACACCTCGGTCGGACACCTCACTACCAAGGCGCGAGCCCAGTGGGCACCAGCCGGGCTACGCTGCGCAACTACCACCCGTACAACGCCGCCGCGCTCGGACGATCGAGACCGCCTTGTTCCTTGTCTGCCTGGACGACCTCGACGCCGGCCGACCCGCTCTCGGCCTGCGACCACCTGTTGCATGGCGACAGCGGCAACCGCTACTTCGACAAGTCGCTGTCCTTCATCGTCTTCGCCGACGGCACGGCCGGTATCAACGTCGAGCATTGCGGCCTGGACGGGACCACGATCCTCGGCCTCGTCGACAGCCTGCTGACCACCTCTGCGGCCGAACAGTCCGTACGGTCCGGCGCGCGCTCGCAGGGCGAGCCTCAGCTCGGCGGAGGTGGTCTTCGTTCTCGACCATGCGCTGCGGGCCGACATCGCCGCCGCGGCGGCGTCCTTCCGCGACTTCGCCGACAACACCGCGAGTACGGTGTGTCATGTTCGACGACTTCGGCACCGAACGGGCCAAGGCTCTGCGGATGTCCCCGGACGCGTTCGTGCAGATGGCCTTCCAGCTCGCGCATCAGCGCGCGAAGGGATTCGTCGGCGCCACCTACGAGTCCATCGCCACCCGGCACTGGCGCAATGGCCGGACCGAGGCGATGCGGGTGGTCACGCCGGAGGTGCTGCGGTTCGTGGCCGCCATGCAGGACCCGGCCGCCGACGCAGCGACCAAGCGGGCCGCGTTCCGTACCGCGGCGAGAAGCATGTACAGCGAGCGAAGGAGTGCCAGGCTGGCGACGCGCCAGAGCAGCACCTGTGGGAGCTGCTGCTGATTCAGACCCGGGAAGGGGACGAGCTCGGCGTGCCCGAGGCACCGGCGTTGTTCGCCACTCCGGGCTGGCTTGTTATGCGCGACGACTACCTCAGCACGAGCTCCGCTCCGTCGGTCAACATCGAATTCTTTGGCTTCGGCTCGACGAGCAGCCATTGCATCGGGGTCGCCTACCTGCTGCTGCCCGACCGATTCAACCTGTACCTGAGCACGCCTCGGTCTGTCTCCGCCGACATGTACGGATTCGCCGACCAACTGCGGATCGCGGTGCAGGAGTTGCAGGACCTCCTCGAGACCGAGGCCTGACGACGGGCGAGCGGCGGTACGGGTGAGCGGCGCATGGCCGTTCACCCGTACCACTGCGTTGGGCGAACAGACCTAGCCGATATCGCGGCGTCGGAAGCCGACGAATCCACTGGCAAGTAGGGCCGCGACGACCGCCACGATGCCGACTAGCGGCGTCGCGGTGACGGTCTGGAGCGGTGCCTCGGGCGTTTGCGCGAATGGCGAGGCGTTCTGCAGCCAGGCAGGCAGGTCGACCAGGTCAGCGAAGAGTGCGATGAAGAAGCAAACTCCGAGCGCCGTCCAGGCGATGGCGGCGGCCGCTCGGGGCAACCAACCGAAGCCGAGAACGGCGAGGCCGATGATGAGCCACACCGCCGGCACATAGACCAGCGCGACGCCCGCCATCCGTGGAATCTGGCTCGGATCCGAGATGGCCTGGGCGTACGACAGTCCTTGGCCGAGGCCAGCAGCCACGAGTACGACCGCGCTGCCAGCCATCGCGACGATCAGGTGGCTGCCGAGCCAGGAACTGCGACTCGTCTTCGTGGCGAGCACCGGTTCGGCCCGACCCGAAGTCTCCTCGCCGCGGGCACGCAGGGCGCTGCTGACGCCGTAGGCAGTGGTGATGAGCGCGCAGAAGAGCGTCGTGAAGGCCAGATACGCGTTGACGATGTCGGCCGCGCCGCCCGGGAAGAAGTTGGCGACCTCAGGGTTGTCCGCGATGTACTGCTCGATGGCGTTGGCGAACGAGCCGTACGCCGCCCCGAGCACGAGGAGCCCGATGGCCCAACCGATCAGGGCTCCGCGCTGCAGCCGCCACGCCAGCCCTAGTGGCGAACTCAAGGTCCGTGAGGCGGTAGGCCGACCCGGCCGGGTGGGTAGCAGTCCGGCGCCGAGGTCGCGCCGGTCCTGCAGTGTGACCGCGATCGCGACGAGCGCGACGGTGGCGACGACGGGCAGCGCAAGCGGCCACAGCCGGTTTTCGACGTAGGGAAATGTGCGCTGGCCCCATCCAAAGGGGGATAACCAGGACAGGGTTCCATCGCCAGCGTCGCCGGCGGCCCGCAGCATGAACGCGGCGCCCATCGCGGCGCCGACGGCGCCGTAGAGAGCGCGCGGGCTTTCGAAGACCTGTACGGCGACTGCCGTCAGGGCGGCGAACGTCAGCCCGACACCGGCGACGGAGGCGGCCACGATCAGCGAACCGGCTACCGGGAGACCGGTGCCCGCCAGGCCAGCGAACACCAGGACGGCGACCGCGAGATTGGCCAGGCCGGCCAGCCCGAGTGCTGCCGCCAGGGGAGCGTGCCGGCCGACGCGTGCGGAGCGGATCAACTCCGCGCGGCCGGCGTCCTCGTCGGAGCGGGTGTGGCGTCCAATCAGGAACATGTTCATGAGCGCGACCACGACGGCGGAGTACGCGAAGATCTCGAAGACGACCTCTCCGCCGATCGTGTCGAGTAGTTCCTTCGGGCCGCTCATGGCGACGAGCGCGGCGTTGGCGCCGAGAGTATCCCGGAGCCGAGCCAGTTTCTCCGGCGTGTTGTAAAGGCTCTGGCTTCCCACCGACTGGTAGGTCCACAGGAACGTGACGCCGAGCAGCCACCATGGAAGCCCGCGCCGTTCGCGCCGCAGCATGAACCGCAGCAGGGTGCCGGCACCGGTGGTGGTGCCACCGTTCGCAGTGGCGCCCGCGCGGGCGGTTGCGGTGGTCACGCCGACGCCTTCGCGCCGGAGGTCTCCTCGTCGCCGGTCGTCTCGTCGCCGTAGTGGCGTAGGAACATCTCCTCCAGCGTCGGCGGTGTGCTGGTGAGACTGCGTACGCCCAATGTGGACAGTTGTCGCACGACGGCGTCGAGGTGCTCGGTATCGACGTCGAAGCGGGCGTGGGTGTGGTTGAGGACCACGTCGTGTACGCCCGGCAGGGTGTCGATCCCGGAGACTGGCGAAGCGGTCTCGACCGTGATCGAGGTCCGGGTGAGGTGGCGCAGTTCGGCGAGGGTGCCGCTCTCGACGGTGTGGCCGAGGCGGATGATGCTGACCCGGTCGCACAGGGCCTCGACCTCCGCGAGGATGTGGCTGGAGAGCAGGACCGTGCGGCCTTCGCGGCGGATCTCCTGGATGCACTGCTGGAATACCGACTCCATCAGCGGGTCGAGGCCCGACGTGGGCTCGTCCAGCAGGAGCAACTCAGCGTTCGAGGCGAGCCCGGCGACAAGAGCGACCTTCTGCCGGTTGCCCTTCGAGTACGTGCGTGCCTTTTTGCGCGGATCGAGGTCGAAACGCTCGAGCAGGTCGGCCCGGCGGCGCTGGTCCAACCCGCCGCGGAGCCGGCCCATCAGGTCGATTACCTCGCCGCCGGTGATGCTCGGCCAGAGGGTGACATCGCCTGGGACGTAGGCCAGCCGACCGTGCAGCGAGACGGCATCGCGCCAGGGGTCGCCGCCCAGCATCCGGACAGTGCCGGCGTCGGCGCGCAACACTCCAAGGAGGACTCGGATGGTGGTCGTCTTGCCAGAGCCGTTGGGTCCGAGGAACCCATGCACTTCACCCTGCGCGACGTGTAACTCAAGGCCGTCAAGCGCCTTCGTCTGACCGAAACGCTTGGTCAGCCCTGACACCGAAATCGCATCTTCCATGCTTCACACGCTACAGTTGTTTCACGCAGTTGTGAAAGTAGCAAATGCCGATCTTGACGGGATCCTGACGGGACGGAGGCCTCGCATGCGCCGGGTGGCAAAGCGCGACGAGGCGGCCATGCGGGCGTTCGTGGAGCAGATGGCCAGAATCCTTGCGGATTGGGGCCTTCCGCGCATGGCGAGTCGTGTCCTGTTCGTCCTGATGAGTGCGGACGAACACGCGCTTGACCGCAGGGGAGCTCGCCGAGCGACTCGACGTGAGCCCGGCCGCGATCTCCGGCGCGGTCCGCTACCTCATCCAGATCAACATGGTGGCACGGGAGCCCGTGCCCGGCTCGCGCCGTGACCGGTACCGCCTCGTGGACGATTCGTGGTACGAGGTGACCCTCGCGAAGATGACGCTGATCAAGACTCTGGCGGACTTCGCCGACCAGGGCGTCGTAGCGGCCGGCGGTTCCAGAACACCGGCTGGGGCTCGCCTGGCCAACATGCGGGACTTCTACGTGTTCGTTCAGGAGGCGATGCCCGAGCTCCTCGACAAGTGGGCTGACCGGAAGAGGACGCTCAGCCTGGGGCTGACAACTGTTGCCGATTGAGTTAGCAATGCCGGGCAACATCCGTCCAACCGCTGGCACCGAGCCCGGCGTGCCCTCGCCGCCCCGCACCGGCTCGTGGCCGACCAGCGCCGCGACGGGCTGCACAAACTCACCACCCGCCTGGCCGAGCAGTACGGCACGGTCGTGGTCGAGAACCTGCACGTGGCTGGAATGGTCCGCAACCGCCGCCTGGCCAAGGCAATCTCGGACCGCGGCTTCGGCGAGATCCGCCGCCAACTCCACTACAAAACCGTATGGCGCGGCGGGCAACACTGGGACCGTCCCACCCAAGGCGGGACTGTGAATCAGGAGCTTACTCATGCTCACTGATCCGCAACGGTCGGCGTCCACCGACTGGTGGACACAAGGCGTCCGACTCCCGGTCGTCCCGCCGGACCCCGTTTCACCAGCACGCTAAGCCCATGAACGCGATATCCGTACGGGCGCTGCGCAAGCGCTACCGCGATGTGGACGCCGTCAATGGTGTCGACCTGGAGATCGAGTACGGCGAGGTGTTCGCCATCCTCGGGCCCAATGGCGCCGGAAAGACGACCACTGTGGAGATTCTCTCCGGACACCGGCACCGTGACGGCGGCGAGGTCAGAGTCCTCGGCGTAGACCCGTGGCAGGCGGGCTCCGCATGGCGGCGCGATGTCGGGATCGTGCTGCAGGATGCCGCCGACGCAGGCGAGTTGACCGTCGCCGAGACGGTTGGCCACTTTGCTCGCTACTACCCGGCTGCGCGCGACCCACGCGAAGTGATTGCGCTGGTTGGCCTGACCGACCACGCCCGGCGCCGGGTTCGTCGGCTGTCCGGGGGTCAGCGCCGTCGCCTCGACGTCGCCGTCGGTGTGGTCGGCCGGCCGCGGTTGCTCTTCCTCGATGAGCCCACGACCGGGCTCGACCCGCAGGCGCGCATGCAGTTCTGGGACCTGATCCGGTCGTCTGACGCGCCGACGGAACCACGATCCTGCTCACTACCCATTACCTGGAGGAGGCCGAGGCGCTCGCCGACCGGGTCGCGATCATCGCCGCGGGCCGGGTCGTCGCCGAGGGGACGCCGGCAACCATAGGCGGCCGCGACCGGCACGTGGCGACCGTCACCTGGTTCGACGGTGCCGACGACCCGGCACGTCAAGACCGATGACCCGGCCCGCCTCGTCGGCGAGCTCTCCTCCAGCCTGGGTGGCACCGTACCCTGCCTGACCGTCACCCGCCCCACCCTGGATGACGTCTACTTCGAACTGATTGGAGACCAGTCATGACCGCCATGACCACGCGCCCACCGGGAACGCTTGACCCTCGGATTTGCCCGCGGCATCAGTGGAGCTGAAGACCTTCTTTCGAGTACGGGAGGCGGTGGTGTTCACCTTCTCGCTGCCGATCATCATGCTCGCCATCCTCGGCAGCGTCTTCTCCAACGAGCTCCACGGCACCGGCATTACCGCGAGCCAGCTCTTTACCGCCGGGATCATTGCTGGCGGTGTGGCCTCGACGTCATTCGTGAACCTGGGCATCGGGATCGCCACCGACCGCGACGACGGCACCCTGAAACGGCTTCGGGGTACACCCATGCCGGTGGTGTCGTACTTCGTGGGCAAGGTTCTGCTCGTGCTCGTGGTGAGCATCGCCGAGGTCGCCCTTCTGCTAGGTGCCGGGTACATCCTCTTCGACCTGGCACTGCCGACCGAGGTTGGGCGTTGGCTGACCTTCGGTTGGGTGTTCCTGCTGGGGGTCACCGCATGCTCTTTGCTGGGAGTCGCCGCCGCGGCTCTGGTCGGCAGCGCTCGCGGTGCGGTTGCGTTCACCAATGTGGCGCTACTGGTCTTGCAGTTCGCGTCGGGTGTCTTCGTGGTGCCTGTCTCGGAGCTGCCCGGGCCGTTGGTCCAGTTTGGCTCGCTGTTTCCGCTGAAGTGGATGGCGCAGGGTTTCCGCTCAGTGTTTCTGCCGGACGCTGCCGTTGGGTTGGAGATGGCCGGGGCATGGGAGCATGCTCGGGTAGCGCTGGTGCTCCTAGCCTGGTGCATCGGAGGACTGCTGCTGTGTCTGATGACGTTTCGGTGGCGCGGCCGGCGCGAGGCGTAATGCCCAGGGAAAACGAGGTGCCACCGCCGGGTCTGGCATCTGCGACGCAGCACCACGGCACCTGGACGGTGGCGGTGCTGCCACTGTGGGAGCTTTACTTCGCGGTGGCCTTCGGTGGAGTCGTCGTCCACAGCCTCGTCGCAAGCCGGCAGGACTCCGTAGCGCTCCGGGTGGCCGCCGCCGGGCTCCTGTTGGCGATGGCGCTGTGGTACGTGGTCTTTGGCCGCACGATCGTCAAAGCAGAGGACACGGACTGGCACGGGTTCCTGTTCGCGGCAGTCCTCCTGACGCTTTTCATCGCCGGCACTGCGTTACAAGGCTCCATGTCATTCCTGTTGTTCGCGCTGTGCCCGCTGGCGTACATGGTCCTGCCTCTTCGCGCGGCACACGTCGCGATCGTCGCGTTCAGCCTCACGCCGTCCGCAGTCTTTCTCGCGAGGACCGGGGATCTGAGGGCCACGGTCACCGTTTTGCTGCCGATCAGTCTGGTCGCGATAGCCAGCTCCGTCGCCATGGCGATCACCATTTCGCGAACCGAGCGGCTGAGCTCCGAACGGGCAGCGCTGATCGACGAACTCGCGTCGACTCGCGCCGAGGTCGCCCGCCTCTCGCATGAGGCGGGTGTCGCCGAGGAGCGGCAACGCCTCGCCGGCGAGATCCACGACACAGTCGCCCAAGGACTGTCCAGTGTGGTCATGCTGATCGAGGCCGCCTTGGTCGCAGAGCCACAAGCGGCGCGACGGCACCTCGATCTCGCCGCCCGGACGGCTCGGGACAACCTCGACGAGGCGCGTGCGATCGTGGGTGCGCTAACGCCGGCGCTGGAGGGTGCGTCGCTCGAGGATGCCCTGCGGCGCGCGGTCGACCGGTTCACCGTCGAGACCGCAGTCCCGGCGATGTTCACGACTTCTGGCGCGGCCCGAGCGCTGCCGACGGCGGTCGAGGTCGTTCTGCTACGAGTGGTGCAGGAGGCGCTGACGAACGTCCGCAAACACTCCGGCGCAGGCTCGGCACGAGTGAGCCTCGCGCTCGAACCGTCCACGGTCTCGGTCGAGGTCACCGACGACGGTTGCGGGTTCGACCCGGAAACACTGCACGCCGGCTACGGGCAGGGCGCCATGCGCGGTCGGGTAGAACAGGTGGGCGGCCGGCTGAATGTCCACAGTGTACTCGGGAAGGGAACAACCGTCCGCACGGAGGTCGACGCGTGATCAGGGTTCAGCTGGTGGACGACCACCCGGTGGTCCGTGCCGGACTGGCCGGCATATTGGACGCCGAGCCCGACATCGAAGTGGTGGGCGAGGCTGGCTCGGCCGACGAGGCGGTCGCGGTCGCACGGTCGGTGCAGCCCGATGTCGTACTGATGGATCTGCGGATGCCCGGGGGTGACGGGGTGGTGGCGACCGCCGGCGTGCTCGCGGCCGCGCCGTCGGCCCGGGTGGTGGTGTTGACCACCTACGAGACGGACGCCGACATCTTGCGCGCGGTCGAATCGGGCGCCGCGGGTTACCTGATCAAGGACGCATCCCGGACTGAGCTGGTCGCCGCGATCCGGGCCGCGGCCCGCGGCGAGACGGTGTTGGCGCCGTCCGTGGCGACGCGGCTGATCGACCGGATGCGCCGGCCACACGCCGCGGACGCGCTGTCGCCACGAGAGGTCGAGGTGCTCCGCCTGGTCGCGCGCGGACTGTCCAATGCCGAGATAGGCCGAGAGCTGTTCATCAGTGAAGCCACCGTCAAGACCCATCTGCTGCGCTCGTTCGCCAAGCTCGGTGTCTCCGACCGTACGGCTGCCGTGACCACCGCAATCGCCGCAGGCCGCCTGACCACGCCCTGACTTGAGGCCAACGGTGAGCGTTCTACGGGAGGCGGCTAGCGACGGAGGTGACAGCCTCGGTACAGATCGCCTTCGACGGCCTACGGCCGCTGACCGGAGTCAGGTCGACGACGGCGGCGATCCTGAGGTCGTTGGTGGCATACCGCCGGCACAGCACAAACGTCACTTCGGACCGGGCCGAGGCATGTCGCGGTCACCGACGCGGCCGGGCCGGTCACCATCGGCGACATCACGGTCCAGGAGGCGTGATGGTACGCGCGTTCGCCTCGCTCGTGGTGGTGGCCGAGCGACACCTATCTCATCAGGCCAGCCCTGCCGGCACCCGGTGCGCGCCGCCGCCCTCCGGGGTGAGGTACGGAGATTCTCCGGGGTCGGATACGGACGCGCTGCCCGGCTACCCCAGCCACGCTCGGGGCATGGAAGTTGGTGACGCGGTCCGTGCGGTAGCGGTGACCAAGACGTATGGCCGGGGCGCCGCCGCTGTGCGAGCGCTCGACGGGGTGTCGGTGGAGTTCGCGGCCGGGCGGTTCACCGCAGTGGTGGGCCCGTCCGGCTCTGGCAAGTCGACGCTTCTGCACGTCCTGGCCGGACTGGACACTGTGGACACGGGTGCGGTGTTCGTAGGTGGAACAGAGCTGACGGCGTTGCGAGAGCGGGAGTTGACTAGGCTGCGCCGGGATCGGATGGGCTTCATATTCCAGTCGTTCAACCTGCTGCCGACGCTGACCGCAGCCGAGAACATGGTGCTGCCGCTGCGGATCGCCGGGCGCGTACCCGATCGTGACTGGACCGATCAGATCATCGACGCGGTCGGGTTACGCGACAGGCTGGGGCAACGGCCGAGCGAGTTATCCGGCGGCCAGCAGCAGCGGGTGGCGGTGGCGCGGGCTTTGGCGGCTCGTCCGGCGGTGATCTTCGCCGATGAGCCGACCGGCAACCTCGACTCCCGGTCGAGCCGGGACCTGATCGTGTTCCTTCGCCGATGCGTGGACGAGTGGGGTCAGACCATCGTGATGGTCACCCATGACACCGGCGCCGCCGCGGTCGCCGACCGGGTTGTCATCCTGGCCGACGGACGGATAGGCGACGATCTGGGCGCGCCGACCGGCTCGCTAGTGCTGGACCGGATGCGGGCGCTGGGAGCGCAGGGATGATCCGGGTAACGCTGCGTGGACTCACTGCGCGGTGGTGGCGCGCGATGCTTGTCGGGCTGGCCGCCGTCGTCGGAGTGGCCGTGGTGTCGGGAACGTTGATGGTCAGCGACACGGCAGACCGCCTCCGCGCCTCGGACCCCGGGCTCGACATCGTCCGGTTGGTCATGCTGATCGCTGGCGGGGTTGCCCTTCTGGTGGGCGCGTTCATCGTCAATATCACGATGTCCGTCACCGTGGCGCAACGGACACGGGAACTCGCCCTGCTGCGCTGCCTCGGCGCGTCCCGCCGGCAGGTCCGCCGGTCGGTCCGGTTGGAGGCGCTGGTGATCGGGGCGGTCGCCGCCCTCTGCGGCCTGGTCTTGGGGTTCGGGGTGGCCGCCGCATTGCGTGCGCTGATCAATACGGAGCGGTTCCCGGGCGACCTGACCGGCGGAACGATCGCCGTCACTGTCCGCACGGTCGCCGCGGCGATCCTGATCGGCTGCGTGGTCACCGTGCTGTCGGCGCTGACTCCGGCTCGTCGGGCCGCACGCGTGCCGCCGATCGCGGCGTTGCGCGACCTGCCGGAGCCGGACAGTCGTGCGGGCGCGGTCCGGCTCGTAATTGGCATCCTTGCGGTGCTCGCGATGGTCGGCCTCGCGGGCGCCGGGATCGTCACCGGTGCCGGTGCGCTGTTGCTGGTCAGTGCGGCGCTGGCGCTGGTCGCGGCGCGGGTGCTGGGCCCGTGGGGAGCGCCGCAGCTGGCCTGGCTGATCGGCCGTCCGGTTGCCGCAATGATGCGCCTGCCCGGGCAGCTCGGCCGCTTGAACGCCCAGCGCAGTCCGGAGCGGACCGCGGCGACGGCATCCGCGCTGATGATCGGGATCGCGCTGCTGGGGCTCGTCACGATCCTGCTGGGCTCGACCCGATCGGCGATCTTCACCGAGTACCGGCGCTACCTGGCCGACTTCCGGGTCGAGGCCAGTGACCGCGGGCTCGACGCCCAGGCAATGGCCAGGCTGGAGACTGCGCCGGAGTTCGCCGCGGCGGTGCCAGAGCACTGTACCGACGGCGCCGTGGCCGGTACCGGAGTGGTCTGTGCAATCGACCCAGCACTGCTGACGCGGGTGTTCGCGTTGGAGGTGGTCGGTGGTCGGTGGGCAGATCTGGTCGAGGGCACGGCGGCGGTGGAGGGAGGGGACGCCGCCGCACAGGGGTGGGTGGTCGGGTCGCGAGTGCCGGTCAGCCTGCCCGGCGGCGCGCGTGAGTTCACCGTCGCCGTCATCTACGACAGCTTCTACCTCATCCAAGCACTGCTGATCGTGCCGGCGGACTACGCCGCCCTCGGCGGAGAACCCGCGCCGCGCCGGGTCTACCTACGCCTGGCCGACGGCGTGACCCAGGAGGCTGGCCGCGCCGCCGCGACGAACGCGGTCGCACGTGACCCGGCGGTCGAGATCCGGGATCGGACTTTCCTGCGTCAGCAAGCGGTCGACCAGATCGATGCTGTCGCCTGGGTGTACCGAAGCCTGACCGGCCTGGCCGCGCTCATCGGACTGGCCGGCATCGTCAACGTCCTGGCACTGTCCGTTGTGGAGCGCCGGCGCGAGCTGGGACTGCTACGCGCGGTCGGCATGGACCGCCGCGGAATAAGGACGATGATCCGGGCCGAAGCGCTGATCACCATTGCCGTCGGGGCCATCGCCGGGGTGGGCCTCGGTATCTTCTTCGGCTGGGCCGCGGTCAAGGTCCTGAGCAACGGCGCCCAGCCGGTCGAGTTCACCGTCCCGGTCGGGACGCTCGCGGTGATCGTGGCGCTGGCCGCCCTCGCCGGACTGGCGGCCACGGCGCTGCCCGCCCGGTCTGCCGGCCGGGTCAACGTCGTACAGGCCGTGACCAGCGAATGAACCGGACCGCTACGTACCATAGGATCATGCCGCTGCGGACGCGCTGGCTGGTCGTCTTGGGACTGATCGGCGCCGCGCTGGTCGGATGGTTCCTGTGGACCGCCGCTCACACCGAGCCACCGCCCCTTCCGGTGCTGCTTGCGGACGTCGTGGCGGTGGTCGGGCTGGCCGTGGGACCGTGGCTGATCCTCACTTTGCGCCGGCTACGCGACGAGCCAGAGGCTCGTACAGTGATGTGGCGGGTGGTGCTGCACTCAGGCCTGGTGGCCGGGGTTGGGATAGCGCTCGGGCTGGTCTTCGTGCTGGTCTTCCGCGACGAGCAACATCTCAGCATGGCCGTGGCCGGCTTCTCGCTCGTGGTTGCGGGACTCCTGGCGTTGGTCGGCGCGGTCGTGCTCCCTTGGGTATTCGTCCTCGCCCGGACCCTGACTCGGGAGCGGGCCGCCCGGGTCAGGGCAGAGGAGCGGGCCGGCGTGGCTGCGCACCTGCACGACACCGTGCTCCAGGCGTTGACCATCATCCAGAAACGGTCGAACGATCCGCAGGACGTGCAGCGGCTGGCCCGCAGCACCGAGCGGGAATTGCGGGCCTGGCTGTACGGCGCTCCGCTAACCGGCACCGACGACTTTGCCGCGGCGGTCACGTCGGTTGCGCACGAGGTGGAAGACCGGTTCGGGGTCACCGTCGAGCTCGGCGTCGTGGGCACCTGCCGGCTGGACGGGCGGGCGCAGGCGGTCGTCGGGGCCATCCGTGAAGCGCTGACCAACGCCGCCAAGCATGCTGGGATACGGCGCGTATCGGTGTACACCGAGGTGGCCGACGACGAACTGCTAGCGCTGATCCGTGACCGAGGACGGGGCTTCGACCCATCTGTCCACAGCAGACTGAGTGGGCGCGGCATCACTGACTCGATCGAAGGCAGGCTGCACCAGCATGGCGGCACCGCCACCATCCGGTCCACCCTCGGCGGCGGCACCGAGGTGGAACTCCGGGCTCCGCTCGCGGCGGTCGGCATCGATGGACCATAGAATCCGTGTGTACGTCGTCGACGACCACGCCGTCGTCCGTTCCGGTGTCCGCGCCGAGGTGAGCGATGCGGTCGACATCGTCGGCGAGGCCGCCACCGTGGCCGAGGCGATCGACGGCATCCGCGCACTCCGACCCGATGTGGTCCTGCTCGACGTACACCTACCCGGCGGCGGTGGCCGCGCGGTCCTCGATGTCGTGCTGCCCAGCCATCCCCAGGTACGGTTCCTCGCCCTGTCCGTATCCGACGCCGCCGCCGACGTCCTCACCGTGGTCCGGGGCGGCGCACGCGGCTACGTCACCAAAGCGATCTCCGGGCCTGACCTCTGCGAGGCCATCCGCCGCGTGCACGCCGGCGACGTCTACTTCTCCCCACGGCTTGCAGTCTTTGTGCTCGACACGTTCCGCGCCGGCGCCGCCGTCGGTACCGACCCCGAACTCGACCAGCTCACCCGCCGCGAGCGCGACGTGTTACGCCTCGTCGCCGCCGGATACACCTACCAGGAAGTCGGCGAACGGCTGTCCATCTCCGCCCGCACCGTGGAAACCCACGCCGCCGCCGTACTGCGCAAACTCCAACTCCCCAACCGGCGCGAACTCACCCGTTGGGCCGCCAACCGCCGGCTAGTCTGACGTCGCCGAATCACCGATGACATGGCCGCAGACTTGGCCACGCCCTGAGACCGTCCAACAGAACCCAAGTCAACGACTCACCCGCATCGTGACGTCGGCGCTGATGCAGGTAATGGCGGCTGACCTTGGGACGGGCCACGCTGTCCCAAGCAGGGGGTTTACTGTCGACGACGTTGCTACGGCAGGCGAGTCGGTGGCGGACCGTGGGGGAATCTTGGCCGCACCGGCCGTAATGGATCTGGCCGGACTGCTGCCCAACCAGTACGTCGGCCCACCAAATGGGAGAGGGAGGGATTGGACCGTGAAGAGCCGAGCTAGGTGTAGGAGCGTCGACACCGGGTTAATCTTCTACCCGCGCGGTGGCTCGGCACAGGTAGCTCGTTATCTCCTCCCCATGCTCGAGCGGAGGTTTGCCACCAGCACGCGACTGTTTGTCGGATCTCTGGGCGACGCGGCTGCTCCCTCGAACGCCCACAGCTTCTACGGCGCTATCGACCTGTACCCAGTCGACTACACGGACGCTGTGAACGCCGCGGACCGCGGACTGGACCCGATGGCCCACGCGACGCCGTTGGCTCCCTCCTATGAGGACCGGCCGGGCGCGCCCGACCGTGTCTTCTGCGGCGTCTCACCAGCCCTCGCGGAGAACATCACGCGATCGTGGACAGAGCACATGAACAAGCACAACGTGGCCAAGACCGACGTAGTGCATCTGCACCACCTCACCCCTCTACACGGCGCGCTCAACGCGATACGCCGCGGCGGCGCCACGGTCACAACATTGCACGGCACCGAGCTGAAGATGTTGGAAAACGCGTCGATGCGCGTCCGTTTGGCGGCCAAACTCGGCCTCCCGGTCGCCACCGTGGCTGAGCGCCTGCGCTCCGGTGCGACGGCGGTTGACGGCCTCGCAGACGGTCACGGCCTGATCGAGCAGGAGCTGACCCTGCTCGGCGATGGCAGGTGGGACCAGTGGGTGCATGCCGAGTTCTGGATCGACGCATTGCGCCGCTACGCCGACCTGACCACCCGCCTCGTCGTCATCTCCGACCATGACCGGTCCGAGGCAACGCGGCTGCTGGGCAAGGACGACGCGGCTCTACATCTGGTCCCCGACGGCGTTGATGTCGACCACTTCGTGGCCGAGAGCCTGACCGACGCACAGCGTTTCGCCTTGCTGCGCCATTGGCTGGTCGAGCAGCCGCGCGGGTGGCGCCCGGGCGCAGGTCCGGGCAGTGTCAACTACTCCGACGCCGACCTGGCTCGGCTGTGGCGCCCCGACGGCCGGCTGCGTCCGATCATCCTCTTCGTCGGCCGATTCCTCGGATTGAAGCGACTGCCGCTGCTCGTGCGTACTTTCGCCGAGGCCCGTACGCGCACCGACGCCGACCCGGCGCTGGTGGTGTGGGGCGGTTATCCGGATGAGTGGGAGGGCGAGCATCCCTACGACGTGGCGGTCCAGGCGGGGGTAGGGGACCATATCTACTTCATCGGCTGGCGTGGCCACGACGAGCTGCCGGCTGGCCTCAGTTGCGCCGACGTGATGGCGGCGCCGGCGCTCAACGAGTCGTTCGGTCTGGTCTACCTCGAGGCGATGTCCTGCCGCCGGCCAGTCATCGCGTCGGCCTCGGGCGGACCACTGAAGTTCGTCGTGTCCGAGGGCGAACACGCGAACGGCTGGCTGGTCGACGATGCCGACCGCGACGGCCTGGTGTCCGCGCTGGCCATGGCGGCCGCGGACGCCCCCGAGCGGCGCCGTCGCGGCGACAACGCCGCCCGCATGGTACGCGAGCGCTACAGCTGGTCGAGTGTGGCGAAGACCTACCACGACATCTACGACGACGCATTCTCCAAGGCCAGATCGCAGGGAAAACCAGCATGACGAACACCTTCGGACTCTCATCCCGCGTGCACTCGCCGGTCGCCGCGGCAGGGAGTGGCTCAAGAGAGGTATGCCCGGCTCAAAGGTGCGTTGCCCTCCTCGCCAACGTCCACTGTGGATGAGGGTCGTCCTGGGCCTGCTGGCTGGCCGTGACAGCGCGTTCGGCGGTAAGCCAGGCGAGCTCGTGCTCAGGACGGCCGAATGCCCACCTGTAGCCGTTTAGGGCGATGTTGCCGTTCGTTCACATCGCTGGTAGCCAGGTACAGGGCGTTGTCGGCCTGACTGAGCAATGTATGTCCGAAAGCGGTACGCTCACCCGCTAAGAGCCCGGGGTTGCGACCCTGAGGTTCGGTCGCTCCGGTCCCCGGCGGTACACGTTCGCTGGACGCTGCTGCCGGGGAGTCCATATGCAAGCGACTACTTCGTCGTCGGGCAAAACCGACTACCGCCGCACGGTATTTCGGCATGTGTCGGGCTGTGATGCCGAGTTGGCGCCGCTAGTGCGTCGAATCGCCGACAAGGACCAGGACGCCATCATTGGTCTACGCGCCGTGCTGTGGGCCCGAGTTGTTGGTGACCTCCACGCGATGTTGCCTGATCGCGCCGACGCCGATGCGGTGGCAACCGCGACGTTTCTTGAGATCTGGCTGCTCGCGCGCTTCCATACCGAACCAGGCGCGGATATCTGTGTATGGATAGACGGAATCCTGGTCCGGCGGGCGGCCGAGCGGGCTCAGACCGTGAACCTGGGACCCTGTCACGATGTCGGTTCCTCCGCCTCCACTCGGCAAGGGCCTTTATGGACTTCTTTGGCGCATGAGTACGACCGTATTACCGCGTGCGCGTTAGCTGCCGTGCTCGGCAGTCGCGATGGTGGTGCGGACGGGAGGTAGGGCGTCGACGTCGACGATCCCCGGTACCGCCCGTGACATCGCCGTAGCTCACGCTGACGACCGGACACGGCTTGTCTGTGGGGCCCGGTGATGCGTGCGAAGGTCCAGTCCACATTGGATCCGAGGATGGTAGTGGTCATGCCAACGGCACATGCGTTGGGCAACATCAGCTTGGCGATGGCGGGCAGGACCTCGGCCTTGACCGTGGGCTGGTCCCCGGGGTCGGAGAGAGAGGGCGTGGCCGGGCCGACGAACCGGCCCATCCCGCACACGCCGCAACCCTGAACCACACACCGTCGGTTCAAGGGTTTCCGATGTCCAGGAGACATCACATCGTGCCCCCGGTGGGATTCGAACCCACACTGGCGGAGGTTTGAGCTCCGTGGCTCTGCCGGTTGGCCTACGGGGACGTGGCGGCTAAGAGCCTACCCGTTACGCTAAGGGCGCGGCGCGCGAGGAACGGGCACGATGGTTGGGCCGTACCGACCCCGCAACCGTAAACAGAGCATGCACCGCACCCACCAAGACATGATCATGCTGAGGGGTTAGCCGTGACCGAGGGGCGGAACCGCCGGGTTCTCATCGCCGAGGACGAGGCATTGATCAGGCTGGACCTGCGCGAGATGCTCGTCGAAGAGGGTTACGACGTCTGCGGCGAAGCCGGTGACGGCGAGGCCGCCGTGAAGCTCGCCGAGGAGCTCAAGCCCGACCTGTGCATCTTCGACATCAAGATGCCGATCATGGACGGTCTCGCTGCGGCCGAGAAGATCGCCGAAGGACGGATCGCCCCGGTCGTGATTCTTACCGCCTTCTCCCAGCGCGAACTGGTCGAGCGGGCGCGGGCCGCGGGCGCGATGGCGTACCTGGTCAAGCCGTTCCAGAAGAGCGACCTGGTCCCGGCGATCGAGATTGCGTTGTCCCGGTTCGCCGAGATGCACGCGCTCGAGGCTGAGGTGGCGAGTCTGGGCGACCGGTTGGAGACCCGCAAGCTGGTCGAGCGGGCGAAGGGCACGCTGATGGCGGCGTTCGGCATGACCGAACCGGACGCGTTCAAGTGGATCCAACGCGCCGCCATGGACAACCGGATGACCATGAAGCAGATCGCCGAAAAGATCATCTCGGAGAACCTTCCCGCTGGCGGCGGCACCCCCGCGAGCGCTTGAGGTCAGCACTCGCGCCTGTCTACGTTTGCTCGCGATTGCGGGGCTCGCTCCGCTCGCTCCGCACGCTCGCGCCTGGGCCCGGTGTCAGACCAGAGGGCTAGAGTCCAAGCCGTGACGGACGCGCCAAGGCTGCTTCTCCTGGACGGACATTCGCTCGCATACCGGGCGTTCTACGCGCTTCCTGTCGAGAACTTCTCCACCAGTACGGGTCAGCCCACCAACGCCGTCTACGGCTTCACGTCGATGCTGATCAACGTGCTCCGCGACGAGCGGCCGACCCATATCGCGGTCGCCTTCGACGTCTCCCGCAGGTCGTTCCGCACCGAGCAGTACGCCGAGTACAAGGCCAACCGCAGCGAGACCCCGACGGATTTCAAGGGTCAGGTGAGCCTGGTCCAGGAGGTACTCGGCGCCCTGCGCATCCCGGTCGTCGAGATGCCCGGGTACGAGGCCGACGACGTCATCGCGACGCTCACCGATCAGGCCCGGGCGCAGGGCATGCAGGTGTTGATCTGCTCCGGTGACCGGGACGCGTTCCAGCTCGTCAACGACGACGTCACAGTGCTCTATCCGAAGCGCGGGGTGTCCGAGCTCTCTCGGATGGACCCGGCCGCGGTCAGAGCGCGGTACGGGGTCGGACCGGAGCACTACCGGGCGATCGCGGCGATGGTCGGCGAGACGAGCGACAACCTTTCGGGAGTCCCTGGCGTCGGGGACAAGACCGCCGCGAAGTGGATCCAGACGTACGGCGACTTCGACGGCGTGGTCGAGCACGTCGACCAGATCAAGGGCAAGGTGGGCGACAGCATGCGCGAGCACCTTGGCGCGGTGCTTCGCAACTACGAGCTGAACCGGCTGCTGCACGACCTGGTGCTGCCGATCGCGCCAGTCGAAACCTTGTGGCGTGGTTGGGACCGCGAGGCGGTGCACAGGGTGTTCGACACACTGCAGTTCCGGGTGCTCCGCGACCGGCTCTACGAGTACCTCGAGGCGGTCGAGCCCGAGGCGGAGTCCGGCTTCGACCTGGCCGGTGAGGTGCTCGGCACCGGGCAGGTCCGCGCCTGGCTCGAGCGGTACGCGCCGACCGGAGTGCCGGTGGGCGTCGCCGTGTCGGGGGTTTTCGGCCGTGGCACCGGCCGGCTCTCCGGGCTCGCGATCGCCACCGCCGAGGGACCGGCCGCGTGGCTCGACCCCACCGAGTTGGACCAAGACGACGAGGGCGCGGTCGCGGACTGGCTGGCCGACGCCAGCCGACCCAAGGTGGTGCACGATGCGAAGCCGGCGCTGCTCGCGTTCTCCGCGCACGGCTGGAGCTTCGCCGGTCTGGCTACCGACACCGCGCTCGCGGCGTATTTGGCCAAGCCCGACAACCGCACGTACGACCTGGTCGATCTGGCGCTTCGGTACCTGCAGCGCGAGCTTCGCATCGAGGGTGTCGAGGACGCCGTACAGCCAACGCTGGACGGCGTGGTCGGGGACCGGGTGGTCGAGGAGGGCCTGATGCTCAAGGCTCGGGCCACGCTGGACCTGGTCGCCGCGATCGACGCGGAGCTCAACCGGGATGCCAGCGCCGACGCGGAGGCGGCCGCGCACCGACTGTTGGTCGAGGTGGAGCAGCCGCTGTCTGTGGTGCTCGCCGGCATGGAGCGCACCGGGATCGCCGCCGACACCAACTATCTGTCCGAACTGGAGTCACATTTCGCCGCCGAGGTGAAGGCCGCGGCCCAGGCCGCCTACGCCGTGGTAGGGCGGGAGTTCAACCTGGGCTCGCCCAAGCAACTGCAGGAGATCCTCTTCGTCGAGCTCGGGCTGCCCAAGACCAAGCGCATCAAGACCGGCTACACCACCGACGCCGACGCACTGCAGGGCCTGTACGTCCAGACCGGTCATGCGGTGCTCGAGCACCTGCTGCGACACCGTGACGTGGCCCGGCTGAAGTCCACAGTGGATGGTCTGCTGAAGTCGGTGAGCGACGATGGCCGGATCCACACCACGTTCTTCCAGACTGTGGCCGCAACCGGACGGCTTTCGAGCACCGACCCGAACCTGCAGAACGTACCGATCCGCACCGAGGAGGGCCGGCGGATCCGCCGCGCGTTCACCGTCGGCGCGGGGTACGAGGGGCTGCTCACCGCGGACTACAGCCAGATCGAGATGCGCATCATGGCGCACCTGTCGCACGACGAGAAGCTGATCGAGGCGTTCAAGTCCGGGGCGGACTTCCACGCAGTGACCGCATCGGTGGTATTCGCGATGCCGCTGGCGGAGATCGGCGGCGAGCACCGGCGGCGGGTCAAGGCGATGAACTACGGGCTTGCGTACGGCCTGAGCGCGTTCGGGCTCGCCCAGCAACTCGGCATCGCCTCGGAGGAGGCCCGCGTGCTGATGGACGGGTACTTCGAACGTTTCGGCGGGGTGCGCGACTACCTGCGCTCGATCGTCGCCCAGGCGCGCCTCGACGGCTACACCGAAACGGTGCTGGGTCGTCGGCGGTATCTGCCCGACCTCACCAGCGACAACCGGCAGCGGCGCGAGATGGCCGAGCGGATGGCGCTCAACGCCCCGATCCAGGGCTCCGCCGCCGACATCATCAAGGTGGCGATGCTGCGCGTCGACGAGAAGCTGCGCGAGGCGGGGCTACGTTCGCGGATGCTGCTGCAGGTGCACGACGAGCTGGTCTTCGAAGTGGCGCCGGGGGAGCGCGAGCAGCTGGAGGAGTTGGTACGCACCAGCATGGCCGGCGCCTATCCGATCGACGTGCCCTTGGAGGTCTCGGTCGGCACCGGCGCGAACTGGGCCGCCGCCGACCACTGAGTCCACTCGCACTCACGCGCTTAAGTCCAAGGTCGCTGAGGTAGGTGGCGTCAGGAGACGGTCGCGTGGTACCAGAGACCTTCACTCTCCTTCGCGCCCGTGTGCATGTACACGGTCCGGTAGAGCGCGACTGCCGCATCGAAGTCCCCCGTTGTAAAGACCTCGAGGGCAAATCCATCGTTGTCGTATACCGTGAGCAGGCCGCCTGTGTATGCCGCGGGACGTTCATCGACCTCGCGCGTCGCCGATCCCGGCTTGTCCGCCGGTGTCGCCGCGGAGTCGGCGGTGACCGTGATCGAGGGCGCGGTATCAGCCCGCGAAAGCCACGGATTGGAGCTGTCCACAATGTCCTCGGTTCCGAAACCGATCGCGAACCGGGTCCACGGCGTGTTGTCGGCCTTGGTTCCGTGCAGCAGCGACGTCGAGACCACCCGGGTGCATCGCGGAACCTGAATCATGAACGGCGAGTAGACCGGTGCATCTGGGCCGAGGCTGAGCTCGGACGCCACCTGGGTAGCCATCGCCCGGAGCTCGGCCGGCTGCGCCGCGCCCTCGGCGGTGAGGAGCACCCAGGCGTCCGGTGCCCATTGCCACGCGAGCCGGGCCGCGCCGGTTGAATTCCCATCCGGACCACCCGTAAGCCAGTATGCGCCCGGCATCGCATCGGTCGGTGTGGCCGCGGACAGGTCGACCGGCCCCGGCGCCGCGGTGGGCGTCGACCGGACCATGGGCGTCACGTGCTGGGCATAGAGCACAACGTCAAGCCTGGCGTCGCCGGCCCCGGCCCTCAGACTCACGTGCTGCCAGAGCCGGGCCGTCTCGTAATCAAGCACCTCGACTCCGTTGATGTCGCGAACGTTGATCCAGCGCCGCAGAACATCAAAACTCGCCAACGTATCTGAGTCCACTGTGGTCGGAGTACCGCAGACCAACTGGCCGGGCGGTACCGGATCCTCGAGGCCGGGCAGTGCACCCAGCCACCGGGGCGCGGTCGCGGCGCCGAGGGTCAATGCGGCGACGACACTCGCCGCGACCATGCCGACCCGGACGCTCCGGCGGCGTCGGCCCGTCCGTACCGCCCGCTGCACATCGACTCCGGACGGCGGCAGGTCGTCCTCACGGAACTGGCCAAGGATGTCGGTCATGTGGTCACTCCAGGTTCGGTCGGCGCCCGCTATCGCGCGCGCCGTCGTGTGCCCCGAGCAATGCGGCGCAGCGCAGTAAGGCCGTCATGGGTCTGGCTCTTCACGGTTCCGGGGGAGACGTTGAGGATCTCGGCGACTTCGTCGATCGAGCGGTCGGCAAGGAAATCGGAGCGTCAACCGCGGCGCGTTGCTTGGGCGGCAGCAGTGCAAGCGCTTCGCGGAGCAGCATGCGGTCCCCGACACCGGCGGCGTGGTCCTCGACGCCGGCGGCGCGCTCGTCGCCGACCCGGTGCGCGACGTCGGCAGGACTCGTACCCAGCCGTACCGTCGACCACCGAAGGCGTCGCTCATCGAGGAACACCCGCAGCAGGATCTTGTACACGTACGCATCGAGGTGCTCGGTCTGGCTGACCCTCCGCCATCGGGTGTAGAGCCGGGTGATTGCCTGCTGGACCAGATCATCGCCCCGGTGGGCATCGCCGGCGAGCTGTGCGGCGACCCGCCGGAGCACCGGTAGCCGCCCGGTCACGTAGGCGACGAAGTCGTCTTCGTGCTGTTTCCTCACGCCACCTCCTCACGTCTGCCCTGGTAACGGGTGCCGAGGAGGGCAAGGTTGGGCGGCCGAGCGGGTGAACTTTACCCGTGATGCGATTCAACCGGCGTGCCGTCGACGGCGCAGTGCATCACGCGCTGCGGCCGTATGACGACCGGCCGGGCGGGCGTCTGGGCCAGTGCGCGATCGGAGACCATCGCGTAGCTCAACGCGGACCCGGCCAGCAGCAGTCCGGCGCAGACGAGCATGGCAGTACTAAAGCCGCCGGTGAACACGGCCGGATCGCGGTAGTCACCACCGGACAGACCGACCGCGAGCGGCAGTCCGGCCACGGCGAACAACTGCGCGGTCCGGGCCACGGCGTTGTTGACTCCGCTCGCGACGCCGGCGAGCCGGACGTCGGCGGAGGCGAGCACCGTCGCGGTCAGCGGCGCAACCACAGCCGTGATGCCGAGCCCGAACAGCGTCGCGCCCGGCAGCACGTCAATCAGGTACGAGGCCCCGGCGCCGACCTGGGACAGCAGGAGCACACCGGCGGCGGCGATCGCGGTTCCGACCACCATCGGCCATCGCGGACCGATCCGCTGCGCGACCGCCCCGGCCCGCGACGACAGGACGAGCATGAGCAGGGTGACCGGTAGCAGCGCCGCGCCGGCCGCGATCGGGGAGAAGCCGGACACGATCTGCAGCTGCAGCGTGAGGAAGAAGAAAATCCCGCCGAGAGCCGCGTAGACCACCAACGTCACGACGTTGACGGCGCTGAACTGGCGGGACGAGAAGACCGACAGCGGCAGCATGGGGTTGGCCTGCCGTCGCTCCACGGCGACGAAGCCGGCCGCCAGCGCCACACCGGCGACACCGGTGACCAACGCCCAGGCCGGTGCGTCCGGGGCGGCGATGAGTGCGTAGGTGACGCCGGCCAGCGCGCTCGCGGCGAGCACGGCGCCGGTGACGTCGAAGCGCCCGGTGGCCTCGTCGTTACGGCTCTCCGGTACATACCGGAGCGTGATTGCTACTACCGCCGCGGCCAGCGGGAGGTTGATGAGGAAGACCCACCGCCAGCCCGGCCCCTCAATGAGCCAGCCGCCAACAAAGGGCCCGAAGGCAGCGGAGACCCCAGCCAGTCCCGACCAGGCCCCGACCGCCTTGGCGCGGTCCTCGGGCTCGAACGAGGCTTGGATCAGGGCCAATGACCCGGGTGTGAGTAGCGCACCGCCGATACCCTGCAGGATCCGGGCCGCGACCAGGAATCCGATGTTCGGGGCGATCGCGCAGAGCAGGGACGCGATGGCGAACCAGACCACGCCGATCAGAAACACCTTGCGCCGCCCGTACCGGTCTCCCAGCGCGCCGCCGAGCAAGATCAGCCCGGCGAGCGAGAGTGTGTATCCCGTGATTATCCACTGTAGACCGCCGAGCGGTGCGGCAAGATCCTCACCGATCGCGGGCAGTGCCACGTTGACGACGGTGGAGTCGAGAAACGCGACGCCGGTGCCGAGCACCGTCGCAGTCAGCGCCCACCGTCCGGCCGGGCTGGAGAGCCGAAGTCCCATGCTGGCATTGAACTCCTTGCGGGAATCCTGTGCTCGGCGAGCCGTACGGCGGCCCTCAGCGTGTCGCGTGAGATCGCTACGGAGTCGGGCCCGAACGCTCGCGCCATCGGGTCATGAGCCGATGCAGCCAGGCATCCTCCCGCTCGACCTCGGCGATCGGCACCACGCGCCATGTGAACTCGCCGACGGGCTAACGCGTCCTCGAAGTCGCTCCGCATGACCACGCGCCGAGGTGTCGGGTGGGTGCTCTCCTCGAACCCGGAGTCCTCGAAGGCCTGACGCGCCCCGCTCGCAGGCGAAGTCGATCGTGGCCGCGGCGAGGGGATAGGTGAGGCCGCGTGCACGATAACGAGCCTTCCGGACCGCGAAGGGGAGTCACCGCCCAGACGCCGTGTGATCCTTGTCCTCGCCCCGACCGCTCCGCGCACAGGAGGGCGCCGACGCCTCGGTGAGGTTCTCCTCATGCACAGGACTGAGCCTTGCCTACTGGCTCCGACGGCGCCAGTCAGCTCGCCGAGGCTGTGGATAACTCGGTCTGGTCTATGTGTGTCTCGTCGAGTCAACAACCACAGAGTTGTGGCTACGCCTGGGTAGCTGTCGTCTTCGACGACAACATACGGACCGTGGCGCATGCAACCGTCATGTGGCTGCGGCGGGTCCTCCCCGACCAGACCGTCGACCGCCTCGCGTAGAAGGTCCGCGTGTCCGGTGTGCCGGGCGTACTCCTCGATCATGTCGACGAGCAGGCGTCGGATGCTGGGCGATTCCCCGTTGGGCCAGGTGAAGTTAGCCTGCTGCCCCGGGTCGCCGTCGGTGAGCGCTCGGGCGAGGTTCGCCCGGGCGCGGGCCACGGCTTGCTCCCAGACCGCGTAGAGCTGCTCGGGGGAGTCCTCTCCAGCCGTGCGCCATTCCCAGTCCGGATCGGACTCCCAGTCCACTGTGTTCAACGGTGGGCCGGGGTCCGCTCCGAGCAACTTGAATGTGAAGTAGTCGTCTTCGACCAAGGCGAGGTGCTTCAGCAGCCCGCCGAGCGTCATCGTGGTGGCTGCGGTCGTTGCGCGCAGGCCGGCGGCGTCCAAGCCACTGCATTTCCAGGCGAAGGTCCGGCGCTGGCGCTCCAGCGACCCGATGAGCGTCTCGAGCTCGGTGCCAGCGGCCGGTGGCTCCCTGAGGATCTCGTCGTTTTCCACGTCCATGCCGAGCAACGTAGGATGCGTTCCGGACATTATGCTTCCGGATTGGCGAAGATATGGCGAGGTCCGACGCGAGCCCTACCGCACGGGCGCTGCTGGCACTCGAACTTGTGCAGGGCAGCCCGGGTATCACGGCGGACCGGCTCGCCGACAAGCTCGGCGTCTCGGAGCGCGCCGCCCGGCGGTACGTCGGGATTCTCCGCGAGGCCGGGATCCCGATCGAATCCGTCCGTGGGCCCTACGGTGGCTACCGCGTCGGCCGCGGCCTGCGGCTCCCGCCCCTGATGTTCAGCGCCGCCGAGGCCCTCGGCCTGGTCATGGCCGTGCTCGACGGCCACCACGACGCGAGCAATGCCGCCGACCCGGTCGGCAGCGCCCTCGCAAAGATCATGCGGGCACTTCCAGCGCCGGTGGCCGCCCAGGCGGAAGCCGTCCGGCGGACCACGGCGCCGGCCCCCGACCGCGCCGCCGCCCGGCCCGACCCGGCGACCGCGACCGCGCTCGTGCAGGCGTGCTCGAACCGCCGGCGGGTGCGGCTCGGCTATCGCTCCGAGGCCGGATCGGAATGGGTCACCGAGGTGGACCCGTGGGCGGTCGTGGTCCGCCACGGCCGGTGGTACCTGCTGTGTTGGTCCCACTCCGCGGACGCATTGCGGGCGTACCGGATCGACCGGGTCCGCGGGGCGGAGGTGCTCGATGAGACCTTCGGCCCACCCGCAGATTTCGACCCGGTCGCCTTGCTCGAGAAGCACCTCGCCATCGGATGGGAGTACGAGGTCGAGGTCGTCATCGACGGGCCACTCGACAGGGTGGGGCGTTGCCTTCCCCGCGCGCTCGGAGTGCTCGAGCCGCTCGATGCGCAGACCACCCGCCTGGTCGGCAGCACCAGCAACCCGTGGTGGTACGCCGAGCAGCTCGCGGCTATCCCGGCGTCATACCGGATCGTGAGGTGCCCCGAGCTTCAGGAGGTCGCACGCGTCATCGGCCAGCGGCTGCTGGCTGCTGGTGAGATCTCCGGCCCGTAACGCCTCAGCCGAGCTTGAGCGCAGCGAGCACCTCGTGCGGGCGCTCGATGTGCAGGAAATGCGATGCGTCGTCAATGACGGTGCACTCAGCCTGTGGTTTGACCCGGGTCAATGTTTCCCGATCGGTGACGTCGACGAAACGGTCCCGGGCGCCGAAGACGGCGTGCACGGGTACCTCGATCGATGCCCACCGGGCGGGCGCGTCATAACCGGCGAGGTTGGCCGCCGCGTGCCGGAAAGACTCTGGCGCCATCTCGGTCACCAGGGCCGCGAGCGCCCGTGGCGGGAACCGGCGCGGATGCGCGATCACGGGCCAGAACAGCGGGGCGAGCAGGCCCCGACGGTGCAGCGTCGCCACTACCGCCCGACTGCCCCGCCGGCGGCCGGAGGCGTACAACGTCCAGAACAAAGATGTCGGCAGCGGTGCCGTGACCAGGCTCCGCCATGGGTGGTTGACGGCCCGGAGGATCGCGAAGCCCGAGCCGGCGGCGAGGTGCAGCGACGAGATCTCCAACGCCTGTGGCCGCGCTGCCATGTCCAGGGCGAGCAGCCCACCCATGGAGTGCCCGACCAGCCGGGCCCGGCGGTAACCAAGCTGCGCCAGCACCACACCAAGCTCGGCCGCCACCTCGAGCGACTTCAAGTGCCCGAGCCGGTTCTCCGACTCGCCAAAGCCCGGCAGGTCCACCAGGACCATCTCCGCGGTGCTGTCCGCGGCGGCCCGCAGCAGCGGCGTCCAGGTCGTCCACGTGGCGCCGACTCCATGTAGCAGCAGGGTCGCCTCGTCGGCGCCCCGGACCTGGCGGCGCAGGACGAGCATCGCTCCGAACCGGGTGCTTAGCCGGTCACGGACGAGTCCGAACTCGGCGGGGTCGTCCGACAGATCGTACGGGCAGTAGTCCGAGCCCTCAGATCCCGAAGGCACGGCCGACCTCGCTGCCGAATGTCCACAATGCACCAACGAACGCCGGCAGTACGCCCAGGGAGCGCAACCATCGTCCGCTGATCGGATAGCTCGGCACGTCCGCGAGATTAGAGCCCTCGGTTAACAGGTACAACCGATCCAGCGACCGCCGGCGCCGGCGCGCTACCGGCCCGTTGGCCTGGCGTAACGCGGTCAGGATGCGTGCCCGCTCGTGTGCGATGGAGTCCGCGAACAGGCGTCGGATCGTGGTGATGAGCGACACGAGGAAGAGCCCGTTCGTGACGGCGGCGAACACAGCTATCAGCCCGAGCAGGATCGACAGCAGCCGCGACAGCCCGGGCTCGTCGGAGCGCAGCGCATACAGAGCGGCCGAAAACGAGGCCAGGAACGTGAAGGCGGCCAGATACCCGAGCGACACCAGGCCCTTCACCGGCCGCCAGCCGTAGTCGCGGTCCAGCCACTTCGGTACGAACTCGACCGGTCGCGGCGCCGTCCGGAGTGTGCGCAGCCACCGTCCGACAATGACGAAGATGGAGCGCTGCTTGAGCGCGAAGAACAGTCCCACCGCGCCAACCGCGATACCCAACGCCGTATTGAAGGGGTGCGTCTCGTGGTTGGCCCACCAGTTTTGCCGCAGTATCTCGGTCGTGACGCCGGTGGAGCCCATGTGCCGGTAGGAGCCGGCGAGGTCGCGGAAGATCGGGCCGTGCGTGTAGAGCCAGTAGTACATGGCGGCGCTGCCCGCGATGCTGAGTAGCGCGAGACCGGCGTCGAGGAACACATCCCGGCGCCGGCGGGGCCGGCCGGCCGCGAGTGCCGCTTCGAGGCCCGAGCGGTCCAGGCTGGCGGCGGAGACGAGCCCGCTCGCCTCGAGGTCGCCGCGCAGCAGCCGCAGCCGGAGGTGGAACACCACGAACACGGAGACCGCGAGGCCCGCGGTTACTGAGAGCACCATGTTGGGCAGGTCGGCCGAGAAGGGCACCGACGTGCATTGCGACGTAGGTGCCGCGATGCCGCCGAGTAGGGGCAACCGCGCCAGGACGTCGCGGACGTCGTTGGTGAACGCGGCGTCAACCAACACGCCGCCGATGCCACAGCCGGGCGCGAAGGCCGAACCGGTGAGGATGTTGGCGAGCCACACGATGCCGGACACCGTGGCGGGACCGGCCGCGAGTAGTCCTAACTGGAGTCCGCGGCTGCGCAGCGCGGTCTCCGGTAGGCGGTCCAGCAGCATCACGGTCTGCTCCCCTTTACGTTCGGGTTGTCGGTCGCCGTGGCAAGGCGGATGCGACGTCGGTCAGCACAGCCGGCAGGGCGCGGAACGCAGTTCGGAACGCGTCGTTGCCGAGCATGGGCAGCGCCATGACCAGCAGGGAGATCAGGCCCTGGCCGAGGCCGCCGTACATCGCCGTCATGGCAGTCAGTGGCAGCCACAGCGCCAAGATGTGGGCGGCGCCGATGTTGAGGAACCGCTGCAGGTCGGTCGACGCTGCGCAGCCCTTCGCGCAGCAGAAGGATTGCCGCGGCCGTGGTGGCCAGACAGATCAGGTACCAGATCGTCCAGAGGCCGAACCCGCCCGATACGCCCAGCGGCGACAGCAGGGCGATGAGAGCGAGTGCGCCCTGCAAGGCCCAGGCCACCCCGCGCAGTCGTGGCGGCACGCTCACGCCATCGCCGACCGGCCGGGCTCCAAACGCGATGGCCGCGGTAATGGCACCCTGGACGGAGTCGTTGTGTAGGTCGCGCAACCCCCCATGGACCGCGTTCACAATGACGACGAACCCGATGACGAACAGCGCGGCCAGTAGCGTGGCCGCGGTCGCGCCGCCGGCCCGGACCCCGCCATACCACACCAGGCAGGCCCAGCCGACGCCTTGCACCGTGTCCGCCATTAGCGGCACCGGCAGGCGTTTGCTGAAGGCGTCGTAGAACGCAAGGCAGGCATACCCGGCCGCCAACGCCACGGCGCCGGAGGTGCCGCTGCGTGAGCCGGAGAGTCCGAAGAAGAGGAGATCGATGACGAAGCTCGCCGCGCACGAGGCGGCGATGACGAGGCCGGCGGCGAGGGACTGATCTGTCCGGCCACCAGCGGGCTCTGTGCCCGGCTCGGATCGGTGCGGTCGAGCTCGAGGTCGAAGATGTCGTTCAGGGCGAATGCGACGACATGGAAGGCGAGTCCGACGAGGAGCAGTCCGATGAGGACGAAAAGTGACAGCGAGGCTGTGCCAGTGGCGTGGCCGATGACTACACAGGACAATCCGAGGCCGGCCGCGGTGAGCCGGCCGAACCGTGCCACCGACAGCGTGAACGCACCGAATCCGAGCACCACATCCCCGCCCCATGTCGGCGCCGGGCAGACCCCGAGCGTCGCCCGAAGCTAGCGAACGCCGGAGCGGTGCGCAACGCCGGTTCCGCCAGTTCTGGACCGACGAAAGCGCTCGTTCCAGCCGGCCGGCTGCGGCACTGGCTAGGTCGGTTTGTCGGATACGTAGATGGCGGTGCCGGGGAACAGCGCGCCGCGCAGCGGGCTCCACTGACCCCACAGCTGCTCGTGCCCCTCCGGCCATTCCGGCTCGACCACGTCGCGCACGACGAACCCGGCCGCGACCAGCTCACGGATCCGATCGCCGAGGGTGCGATGGTGCTCAACGTAGATCGGCCGGCCCGCGTCGTCGAACTCCACGTACGGCCGCCGGTCGAAGTAGGAATGGGTGACGACGAGTCCATCCGGCCCCGGATCGTCGAGGAAGATCCACCGCATCGGGTGGGTGGCCGAGAACACCCACCGTCCGCCCGGGCGAAGTACCCGGAACACCTCGCGCATCACCCGGGCCGAATCGTCGATGAACGGCACTGCGCCGAAGGCGGTGAACGCGACGTCGAACGACGCGTCCCGAAGCGGCAGCGCGAGCGCGTCGCACTGCAGCAGCGTCGGCCGTACGGCCGTGGCCTCCGCCGCCGCGACCGCGTGCCGCAACATTCCCGCGGACAGGTCCACGGCTACGACGTGCGCGCCCTGCGTGACCAGCCACCGCGCCGCCGCGGCCGCACCGCAGCCCACCTCGAGCACCCGGGCCCCGGCCACCGGACCGAGCAGGCCGACCTCCGCCTCGCGCAGACCCTCCGGACACCACACGAAGTCGACGTCGCCGAGGAACGCGCCGTGCTCGGCCTGGTAGTTATCGGCGTCGATGTCCCACCAATGCCGGGAGGCGCGCCGGTTCTCGTCGGTGGAGATCGGCCGGCGGGTGGCCCGGGACCCGTCGTGTTCGCTCGTCACGGCTCACACCGTACGGACCTTCGATTCAGCGCAGCGATCGGCAGAAGGTACGGATGTCGTCGACGAGTAGATCCGGGACCTCCATCGCGGGGAAGTGGCCACCCCGGTCGAACTCGGACCAATGCCCGATCCTGCCGCTCGGATCCATGAGTGAGCGAATCGTCGAGTCCGCGGCGAAGACGGCGACCCCGGTCGGCGGACCGGACTGCTCGCTCGCTTCGTGCCCGCCACCCGATCCCTGCTGCGCGGCGAACGCCTTCCATGCCTGCATCCCCTCGTACACCGCGTGGGCGGCCGATGCCCCGGACTCGGTGAACCAGAAGATGCTCACGTTGGTGAGCAGCTGGTCCCGGTCGACTGCCTCGTCGGGGACCTCGGCCGCCGGATCGGTCCACTCGTGGAACTTCTCCACGATCCAGGCGAGCTGTCCCACGGGCGAGTCGTTGAGCGAGTACGCCAAGGTCTGCGGTCGGGTCGCCTGGATCGCGAGGTAGCCGATGCCGTCGTCCCGGAACCGGTTGAACCGCTCGGCCCTGGCCCGATCGGCTGGCGAAAGCCCGTCGAGTTCGATGGGCGGGCCGAACGGTGTCCCGGCGGCGGTGCCGGTGAGGTGAACCCCGACCACCCGTGGGTCGACCATCGGGAGCATCCCGGCGACCCCCGAACCGACGTCGGTGCCCTGAGCCACATACCGCTCGTAGCCCAGCCGGCTCATCAGCTTCGACCAGGCTCCGGCGACCGCGAACAGATTGAAGCCGGCCTCGCCGATCGGGTTCGAGAACCCGTACCCGGGCAGCGACGGCAGCACGACATGGAACGCGTCGGCGGGGTCGCCGCCGTGCGCGCGCGGGTCGGTCAGCGGGCCGATCAGCTTTACGAACTCGACCGGCGAACTCGGCCAGCCGTGAGTGAGGATCAGCGGCAGCGCGTCCGGCTCCGGCGACCGTACATGGAAGAAGTGGATTCGCTGCCCATCGATCTCCGTCAGGAACTGCGGAATCTCGTTGAGCGCCGCCTCTTGAGCCCGCCAGTCGAACCCGTCAGCCCAGTAGTCGGCGAGCGACTTGAGGTACTCCACCGGAACGCCGCGGCTCCAGCCGTCAACTCTCGAGGCAGCCGGCCAACGCGTGTTGGTCAACCGGGCCCGGAGGTCGTCGAGTGCGTCCTGCGCGATCTCGATGCGGAACGGTCGAATCTCGCTCTTCTCAGTCATGCCTCCACGCTAGATGCTATTGCGGAAAGCTTCGTTCCGCGTTTGTGGTAAGACTGACATCGTGTTGGAAACATCCGCGAGACTGCTTCGGCTGCTGTCGGTGCTGCAGGCCCGACGCGACTGGACCGGGCCCGCAGCTGGCCGAGCGGCTCGGCGTCACCACCCGCACCATCCGCAACGACGTCGAACGACTTCGGGACCTCGGCTATCCGGTGACCGCGGTCCCTGGTGTCGGCGGCGGCTACCGGCTCGGCGTTGGGGCAGCGCTGCCACCGCTGCTGCTCGATGACGACGAGGCGGTCGCGGTGGCGATCGGCCTGCGAACCGCGGCCGGTGGCACGGTCGCCGGGATCGAGGACAGTTCGGTTCAGGCTCTGGCCAAATTGCGAGCGACTGCTGCCGTCCCGGCTGCGCCACCGCATCGGCGCGCTCGCGTCGGCCATGGTCACGCTTCCCGGGCTCCGGCCCGTCGATCGACGCCGACACATTGACGACGATCGCGGCCGCATGCCGCGACCACGAACGCCTGCGTTCGACTACCGCACCCACGACGGCGAGGGCAGCGTCCGCGTGACCGAGCCGCATCGCCTCGTCCATGCGGGCCGGCGCTGGTACCTGCTGGCGTGGGACGTCGACCGGCGAGACTGGCGTACGTTCCGGGTCGACCGGATCGGGCTGAACGCGCCGGCCGGGCCTCGATTCGCGCCCCGGGAGATCTCCGAGGACGAGGTCGCCGATCGCCTCTCCCACGGACTGGCCACCGCGACCTGGCACTACCGGGCCCGGGTGACCGTGCATGCCCCGGCGGCGGTGATTGCGAGCCGGCTGCCGGCCGCGATCAGCGTCGAGCCGGTCGACGCGCAGACGTGCGTGATCGAGGTCGGTTCCGACAACGCATACATGCTCGCCCTGAATCTGGGCCTGCTCGACGCCGACTTCCGATGTCGATTCTTCTGCCGCGCCGGAGCTGGCCGCGAGCCTGCGTGCGCTGTCAGCCCGGTACTCCGCGGCGATCGCCTGACGTCAGTGTCGCTCGATCGGCAGGCGCACCGTCAGGACCACGACGAGTGGCCACACCGCCTCAGCGCCCGCCACGAGCCGCTCGGTCAGTCCGATGAAGCCACCGTCGACGGACAAGCTGTGCCGCGAACAGCCCCAGCAGGGCAAGGAGGCCGGCTGCGGCAGTGAACGACACGTACGGGCGCAGCCCCCACGGCGCCGGCTGGCCGTGTCGCCAGGCGAACGCGGGCCACAATCCGAGCGTGACGAACGCGAGTCCCGCGACAAGTCCATGGGTCTGTGAGGTGCCGACGAGCGGGAGCGGAAACGCTGCGACCAGAACCGTTGCCAGCCCTCCGACCGCCAGTATGAGCCGACCGGCACGTCGTGCGGGCCGCAGCCCGCACGCGGTCACCAGGTGGCAGACACCCAGGCCGACCAGGCCGGCCGTCATCACCGCGCGATCAGTGGCAGCAAGGCCGGCCAACGCGCTGATGCTGTCTCGACTCGAGCTGTATCCGGCTGGCTGCCGGGCGGCGGCCAGCGTCCACCCGCCGACCAGGAACACCGGTGCCAAGGCGGCCGACACAACCGCCCACCACGGCACTCGGCTCATTCGGCCACGGTACGGCCTCGGCGCACCGTCGCATAAGGACGGTTACGGTTTGCCGCGGGCCTGACGGGAGTCGGTTCGTGGAGCAGCGCCTAGCTCGGCCGGCGCCAGCGGCGCGATAGGTGTCCTGAGACGGCCGGTCGGCGACGCCGCTGGCGACCAGCGCGTCGAGTCGCTGCCGGACCACCGGCACCGGCCAGCCGAGCGCCCGGGCCATCGCCCGCACGGTGGTGACCACCATGGTGTCGACATACCGCTCGCTCACGTACACCGGGTCCGCCGACCCGCCGACCGTGAATAGCCGGCAGGTCAGTTCGACCACCGAGGCAGGCCAGCCGGTGCCGCGCCGCTGCACGCCCGCCGACGTGACGAGCAGTTGGCGGTGCAGCTCGCCGACCGCGCGATCGAAGCGCGCCTTGTCGCCGAGGAGTTGGCGCAGGGCCGCCGTCGTCAGTGGCCCGCCGCGCAGGGCCTCGGCGATCTCGTGGGCCTCTCGGGAGAGATCCATGTTCCGATGGTCGGTGTCCTTGCCCGGGCCGGAGTAGAGCGCGGAGAGCAGGTCCGGCGAAACCAGCGACGCGCGCCGGTGCAGGAACTTGCCGTACCAGGTGAGCCCCGCGTTAGGCAGCTCGTCCTTCCATTCCCAGATCCGGGCCTCGTCGCGGCCCATTCCGTTGGCGAACGGGACGGTGTCCTCGCCGGCGACAGCCTCCCACAGCGAGGGCGCTTCGATCCGCTGCGCCGGAAACAGAAGCACGACGCCGAGATTGTCGACGTGGCGGCCGGCCGCTTCGAGCGAGTCGACCGGGGCGAGCCACCGTTGCGCCCGCACGCGCAGCTCCCACCCGTCCGACACCGACATTCCTCCACAGTGGACCGCATTGGTCGTACCGCCGTCATCCTAGTCCGGTCCCGGCCCGGCAGAGCTGGTGCGATCAGTGTGCGACGCAGCGCGCGGGAGTAGGTTCTGCGGCATGGACGCCCGGACTGGGATCAGGTGAATACCCGCTTCGAGGAGCTCGACTGGCAGTCGACACCGATCGGGGCCGTCAGCCTGCGCCGCCGTCACGATCCGGTCTTCGACGCCGAGGTGTACGAGGTCAAGCTCGACGACGACTATCTGATGTCGAGTCTGTTCACGGTGGCCGAGGTAGAGGTGGCCAAGCTGGCGTTGGCGGACCTCGCTGGCACCGACCTCGACGTGGCGGTGGGCGGGCTCGGGCTCGGCTACACCGCGCTGACTGTCTTGGAGGACAGCCGGGTTCGGTCGCTGATCGTCGTGGAGGCGCTTGGCGCCGTGATCGACTGGCACGAGCGGGCACTGGTGCCGGCCGGGGCCACGTTGACGGCGGACCCGCGATGCCGGTTCGTGCTCGGCGACTTCATGGCGCTGAGCAACGCTGGGTCCGGTCTCGATCCACAGACGCCCGGCCAGCGGTTCGACGCCATCATCGTCGATATCGACCACTCCCCGAGTCACCTGCTGCACCCGAGCCATGCCGCCTTCTACACGCCGTCGGGCCTGAGCCGGCTGGCCGGTCACCTCAGGTCGGGGGGCGTCTTCGCCTTGTGGTCGAACGACCCACCCGAGCCCGACTTCCTGGCGACTCTGCGCGGCGTGTTCGCGAGCGTCGACGCCGAGATCGTCCGCTTCCACAACCGGCTCCAGGGCGGGGACGCGGCCAACACGGTGTACCTGGCACGACTCCCGCAGGCGTGAGCACAGGCCGATGCGGGAAGATCACCCCGGCGACGTTGGTCCCACGAATCCGACGAAACACGATGGTCTTGGCTTGCCACAGCCGTACCCGGGGCCGCCGATGTGGGCCGGCGAGGTCACGAGTTGGAACAGAAGGGCGGTAAGGATACCGGGAGGGTTGGACCGGTCGGTTCCGGGCAGAGTAAAGTGTTCGATGCACTCGTGGGCTGCGACCTCAGAAGGGAGCAGGTTCGCGGTCGTCGTCAAGCGTCGCTTGCGGAGCTTGAACAAGCGCAGCAATAACAATCCCGGTTTGATCATCGAGGCGGAGTTGTGCGTGGCGACGGGCCTGCGGGGCACGGTTAGCCATCACACATCCAATCCACCGGAGCAACTGCCCACATGACGAGCAGCATCGAGGCCACCTCGAGCGCACCAAAGGTCGCGATCGACGACATCGGGTCAGAGGAAGCGTTCCTCGCCGCGATCGACGAGACCATCAAGTACTTCAATGACGGCGACATTGTCGAAGGCACGGTCGTCAAGGTCGATCGGGACGAGGTCCTGCTCGACATCGGCTACAAGACCGAGGGTGTCATCCCCTCGCGCGAGTTGTCGATCAAGCATGACGTCGATCCCTCCGAGGTCGTCTCCGTCGGTGATCATGTCGAGGCCCTGGTTCTCCAGAAGGAGGACAAGGAGGGCCGCCTGATCCTCTCGAAGAAGCGGGCGCAGTACGAGCGCGCGTGGGGCACGATCGAGAAGATCAAGGAGGACGACGGCGTCGTCCGCGGCGCGGTCATCGAGGTGGTCAAGGGTGGCCTCATCATCGACATCGGGCTGCGTGGCTTCCTGCCGGCGTCGTTGGTGGAGATGCGTCGTGTGCGTGACCTGCAGCCGTACGTCGGCCGCGAGCTCGAGGCGAAGATCATCGAGCTGGACAAGAACCGCAACAATGTGGTCCTTTCCCGCCGGGCCTACCTCGAGCAGACCCAGTCCGAGGTGCGCAGCGAGTTCCTCAACAAGCTCGGCAAGGGCCAGGTCCGCAAGGGTGTCGTGTCCAGCATCGTGAACTTCGGTGCGTTCGTGGACCTCGGCGGCGTGGACGGCCTGGTGCACGTGTCCGAGCTGTCCTGGAAGCACATCGACCACCCGTCCGAGGTGGTGGAGGTCGGCCAGGAGGTCGAGGTCGAGGTGCTCGACGTCGACCTGGACCGCGAGCGGGTTTCCTTGTCGCTCAAGGCGACGCAGGAGGACCCGTGGCGCCAGTTCGCCCGGACCCACGCGATCCAGCAGATCGTCCCGGGCAAGGTCACCAAGCTGGTGCCGTTCGGCGCATTCGTCCGCGTCGATGACGGCATCGAGGGCCTGGTGCACATCTCCGAGCTGGCCGAGCGCCACGTGGAGATCCCGGAGCAGGTCGTCCAGGTCGGCAGCGACGTCATGGTCAAGGTCATCGACATCGACCTGGAGCGGCGGCGGATCTCGCTCTCGCTCAAGCAGGCCAACGAGGGCTTCGTCGAGGGCGAGGAGCACTTCGACCCGACCCTGTACGGCATGGCTGCGACCTACGACACCGAGGGCAACTACGTCTACCCCGACGGCTTCGACCCGGAGACCGGCGAGTGGCTCGACGGCTTCGACAAGCAGCGCGAGGAGTGGGAGAAGCAGTACGCCGAGGCCCGCCAGCGCTGGGAGGCCCACACCAAGCAGGTGCAGACCGCTCGCGCGGTCGAGACCGCTCCGGGCGAAGCCGAGCCGGCCGAGGGCGGCGCCCCGGCGACCACGACCACCGCGACTGCCGCAAAGCCGGCGGAGGAGCCTCAGGGCACCCTCGCCACCGACGAGGCGCTCGCCGCCCTCAAGGAGAAGCTGGCCGGCGGCAAGTCCTGACTTCTGGTGATCGACAGAGCCCCCTGCACCGGTCCGGTGGTGCTGGGGGCTCTTCCTTCCCGGATCCGCGATGGTGATCCTGCCAGCCGAATAGAACGCGAGTGTCACTGCTGATCCGTTCGGCTGGCAGTGGATCATGGTCGGGGGCGCTCTGGCACACTGGGCGGGTGCTCATGGTCGGACTCACCGGCGGGATCGGCTCGGGCAAGAGCGCGGTGGCGCGCCGCCTGGCCGAACTCGGTGCCCTCGTGATCGACGCCGACGCGCTGGCCCGCGAGGTCGTCGCGCCCGGCACGGACGGACTGGCCGAGGTCGTCGCGGCCTTCGGCAGCGGGGTGCTCACCCCGGACGGAGCGATGGACCGTACCGCAGTCGCCGCGATGGTCTTCGGCGATGACGACAAACGCCGGCGCCTCGAGGCGATCATCCATCCCCGGGTCCGCGAACGGTCCACCCGCATGATCGCCGACGCAGCTCCGGACGCGGTCGTGGTCAATGACGTTCCGCTGCTGGTCGAGTCCGGCATGGCCAACAACTTCGACCTCGTGATCGTGGTGCTCGCAAGCGAAGACGTACGGCTTGACCGGCTGGTGCATGAGCGTGGCCTGACCGAGGAGACGGTACGGGCACGGTTTGCGGCCCAGGCCACCGACGAGCAGCGGCGGGCAGTCGCGGACGTCGAGATCGTGAACGAGGGCTCCATGGCGGAGCTGATCGAAACCGTCGACGCGGTGTGGGATCAGGCGATCCGTCCGCGGATCGAAGTCGGCGGCTGACCCGCGATAGCCGACGAGAGGGCCGCCCGCGACAGCCGGTGAGCGTGAGCTCATCCGCCCGAGGAGCCGTGCGGCTGCTGACCCGAGCGCCGGATTCGACCTCGCCGGTGTGGTGGCTCGATCGGGACCGGTCGGCCGTCGCGGACGGCCTACGCAGTCGACGTTAGCGCGCCCCCGTGGCACACACAATCATAATCTTCAGTAAGCATTGACAACTCTCGGTGTTGATCGATTCAGCCCTGGCCGTGCCGGCATCCTGTCGGGGGTTCGGCGTAGGTTTGGGGGCATGAGCTTGGACATCCCGCGGCTGGACGGCACCTTTTCTGTGGTGCACGACTACACCCCCTCGGGCGACCAGCCGACCGCGATCGAGGAACTGACGACGCGGGTGAAACGCGGCGATCCGCACGTGGTGCTGCTCGGCGCCACCGGCACCGGCAAGAGCGCGACCACCGCCTGGCTCATCGAGAAGCTGCAGCGTCCGACGCTGGTCATCGCGCCGAACAAGACGCTCGCCGCTCAGCTCGCCAAGGAGTTCCGCGAACTGATGCCCGGCAACGCGGTGGAGTACTTCGTCTCCTACTACGACTACTACCAACCCGAGGCGTACATCCCGCAGACCGACACCTACATCGAGAAGGACTCCTCCGTCAACGAGGAGGTGGAGCGGCTACGGCACTCGGCCACCATGTCCCTGCTGACCCGCCGCGATGTGATCGTGGTCGCGACCGTGTCGGCGATCTACGGCCTGGGCACACCACAGGAGTACCTCGACCGGTCGGTCAAGCTCACGGTCGGCGCCGAGGTCGAGCGCGACAAGCTGCTGCGGCGGCTGGTCGACATCCAGTACACCCGCAACGACATGGCCTTCAACCGGGGCACGTTCCGGGTGCGCGGTGACACCCTCGAGATCATCCCGGCGTACGAGGAGCTTGCGGTACGGGTGGAGATGTTCGGCGACGAGGTGGAGAAGCTGTACTACCTGCACCCGTTGACCGGTGACGTGGTGCGCGAGGTGAACGAGCTGCTCATCTTCCCGGCCACGCACTACGCCGCGGGGCCGGAGCGGATGGAGCGCGCGATCAACGGCATCGAGGCCGAGCTCGAGGCAGCGGCTGGCGGAGCTGGACCGGCAGGGCAAGCTGCTCGAGGCGCAGCGGCTGCGGATGCGCACCACCTATGACGTGGAGATGATGCGTCAGGTCGGGTTCTGCTCCGGCATCGAGAACTACTCGCTGCACATCGACGGCCGCGAGCCGGGCAGCCCGCCGCACTGCCTGCTCGACTACTTCCCCGACGACTTCCTCACCGTCATCGACGAGTCGCACGTGACCGTGCCGCAGATCGGCGGCATGTACGAGGGCGACGCGTCGCGCAAGCGGACGCTGATCGAGCACGGCTTCCGGCTGCCCTCTGCGGCGGACAACCGCCCGCTGCGTTTCGACGAGTTCGAGGAGCGGGTGGGCCAGACCGTGTACCTGTCCGCGACCCCGGGACCGTGGGAGATGGGCAAGGTCAAGAAGAGCGTGGTGGAGCAGGTGATCCGGCCGACCGGCCTGATCGACCCCGAGGTGGTGGTCAAGCCCACCAAGGGCCAGATCGACGACCTGATGGACGAGATCCGTTCCCGGTCCGAGCGTGACGAGCGGGTGCTGGTGACCACGCTGACCAAGAAGATGTCCGAGGACCTCACCGACTACCTGCTCGAGCACGGCATCCGGGTGCGGTACCTGCACTCCGAAGTGGACACCCTGCGCCGGGTGGAGCTGCTGCGCGAGCTGCGCCGGGGCGACTACGACGTGCTGGTCGGCATCAACCTGCTGCGGGAGGGTCTCGACCTGCCCGAGGTGTCGCTTGTGTCCATTCTGGACGCCGACAAGGAGGGCTTCCTGCGGTCGGGCACGTCGCTGGTGCAGACGATCGGCCGGGCCGCCCGGCAACGTCTCCGGCCAGGTCCACATGTACGCCGACAAGATCACGCCTTCGATGGCGGCCGCGATCGACGAGACCAACCGGCGCCGGGCGAAGCAGGTCGCCTACAACGAGGCGAACGGGCGTGGATCCGCAGCCGCTGCGCAAGAAGATCGGCGACATCCTCGACGACATCTACCGCGAGGCGGACGAGAACGAGGCGCTCGTCAGCGGGATGACCGGGGGACACGGCCCAGGCGGGGCGATCGTGGGCGGCAGCGGGCGGCAGATGTCGCGGGGGAAGGCTCCGGTCAAGGAGACCCGCAGCAGGGCATCGAAGTCCATCTCCGCACCCACCGAAGGGCATGGCCCGGGCGGAGCTGGCGAAGCTCATCACCGACCTCACCGACCAGATGCTCGGTGCGGCGAGGGAGCTCCAGTTCGAGCTGGCCGCCCGGATCCGGGACGAGATCACAGAGCTCAAGAAGGAGATCCGCCAAATGGACGTCGCCGGCCGCTGAGCCCAGCCCCGCCGGCCCCGCCCGTCCACCGCCTGCCGCCGGCCCTTCCGCGGCGCTCCGTCCAGCCCCGCCGACCTTGGAGATATCGGCGTGAGTTGATCTCCAATCACACCGATATCTCCAAGATCGCGAGGGCAGTCAGGCGGCGGCGAGAGCGGCGTCGTCGGCGGTGAAGTCGGTGGAGGCGTCGGCCGGCGGGTGCGCGAGGTGCCACGCGACCGACCGCGCGAGTCCCGCGGCCGGGTCGGGCCGCCAGTCCAGCAGCTGGGCGGCCTTGTCGCGTCGACGAGGACGTGCTGGTCGATCCGCTTCGTCATCCACATGTCCTCGGGCAAGGCCGAGTCCGGTACGGTCACCAGCTCCGCCTCGTGACCGGCCGCGGCGAGGATCTCGGTGGCCCAACCGCGCATGCTGCGGACCGCTCGGCTCGCCGATGTTGAGGATCTCGCCGGCGACGCGCGGATTGCCCAGGCACGCCAGCACCGCCGCGGACACGTCGCCGACGTAACACCGCGTCCATAGCCAGGTACCGGTGCCGATCGGGATCCGGGTCCGGCCCGCCCGTACCCGGCGCAGGATGAACTCCTCCCGGCGCTGGTGGTCGTGCTCGCCGTAGATCATGGCCAGCCGCAGCACGCGCCGCGCCACGCTCCAGATAGGACGGTTCGACGTCGAGCTTGTCGTAGTCGTCGGGGCGAACGCCTCCGTCGCGGTAGGGGTAGAGCTCCGTGCGCAGCCGTGACTTCTCGTTGAGCGGCACCGGCTCGCTCTCGCGGCCGCCGTGCAGCACGTTGGCGAACGCCTCGTACACGTCCATGCTGGACAGCAGGATGAGCTGGGTGTCGGGCAGGTGGGGCAGCACAGCGTCCACATCGGAGCGTGTCATCGCCAGGCAGTCGATGACCGCATCGGGAGCGAACGCGGCCACTTCGCCCGCGATGCTGGCGAAGTCCGCGCGGTCGACGTGCAGGTGCCGGCTTGGCGCGAGGTCCGGGGGCTCGGTCTCGCCACGGTGCACCACCAGCACCTCGTCGCCGCGCGCGACGAGATCGGCCACGATGCGCCGTCCGATGAACCGGGTCCCGCCGATGACCGTGATCCGCATCGGTCCACCAGACCAGGTTCGTAGCCGCGCCGGCAAGCCCGTTCGCGCCGGGCGTAACGGCCGGCGGAGCGGCCATGGCACAATCGCCCGCATGCAGGACCTGACTGTGGCCGACCACGTCGCGGCGATCCACCGCGAGGGCGAGCTGATGGCCGCGGCCGTCGCTCGGGGTGATCTCGACGTGACGGTGCCGACGTGTCCTGATTGGACGCTGCGCGAGCTCACCCATCACCTTGGACGGACGCACCACTGGGCGGCTGCGCACGTCGAACAGGCGCGGTTGGAACCGCAGACCGCGGCGGAGTCGGAGGCGACGTGGGGCGAGATGCCGGCCGACTCCGACGTCGTCGACTGGTACCGCGCCGCGAACGGTCGGCTGGTCGCCGCGCTGCGAACAGCACCAGCGGACCTGGCCTGCTGGAGTTTCCTGCCCGCCGCCTCGCCACTGGCGTTCTGGGCGAGGCGCCAGGCGCACGAGACCGCCGTCCACCGGGCCGACGCCCAGGGGTGTTCGGGTCCGATCGACCCGGTGCCGGCCGACTTCGCGGCGGACGGGATCGACGAGCTGCTGATGGGCTTCTACGGCCGCCCCGGCCGCCGGTTGCGTAGCGAGACGCCGCGCACGCTCGCGGTCCGTACCGGTCCGTCGAGCTGGTTGGTCCACATTGGACCCGATGGCCCCCGGACGGAGCGTGGCGACGGGCCGGCGGACTGTGCCGTACAGGGCGAGGCCAGTGACCTGTACTTCGCGCTGTGGAACCGGGGCCGAGCTCGACCGACCTTGACGTCACCGGCGACCTCGCCGTGCTCGAACTGTGGACCGCGAAGGCTACGGTGCGCTGGTCCTGACCGCGTTGTCAGCGATCCACGGCCGCGATCCGCCGCAACAGCCCGGCGAAGCCGCGTTCTCGGCATGCGCGAACCCGGGTTCGATCCACAGCTGTTTGGGCTCTGCGGCGGCGGCGTAGAGCTGCTCGGCATGCTCGACGGGGAAGTAGTGGTCGGCATCGCCGTGCACCACGAGCAGCGGCACCGGAGCGATCCGGGCCACCAGTTCGTGCGGCGCCTCGGGCACGGGATTCCAGCCGGCGGCCGAGATCCGGGTGCGCAGCGCCACCCGGCTGACCAGGCGACCGACCGGGTGCTCGATGACCCAATGGGTACGGCGCATCGCCGGCGTGCCCCGGTAGTACCAGCGACTGGGGCCGCTCACCGCCACCACCGCCGCGAGCCCCGACCCGGCGGCCAACCCCGCGTGGCGGACCACCACCGACGCGCCCATGGAGAACCCGACGGTCGTGACGCGGGTATACCCGAGCTCACGCGCCCAGTCCACCGCCGCCTCGAGGTCGAGCACCTCCTGATCGCCGACCGTACTGGCACCGCCGGAGCGGCCGTGCCCGCGAAAGTCGAAGCTCACCACGCCGGCCCAGCTGGCCGAACTCTGCCGCGACCCGGCGCATCGCTGGTCGCTGCCAGGATCCGGTGAACCCGTGCGCGACCACGATGGCCAGGTCACCCGGGCCCGGGTCGTGGCAGGCGTCGATTGCCACGCCGTCGGCCGCGTACCGGGTCGAGATCTGCGGCACTCGGTCAATGTCGGCAGCGGTCACCGCATCAACCTATCCAACGACTGCTGGCGGGACGTCAATGAAGTGCTCCACGGTGGGCGGTCCCGCGAAGTACGGCCCGATGTGCCCGCGCCATTGGGTGAACCGGTCGGTGTTGCGGAAGTTCTCCACGTGCGCGGCGACCGAGTCCCATTCGACCAGGAGCACGAACCGGGATGGCGACTCGATTCCCCGCGTCATGCGGACCGATCGGCAGCCCGGCGTACTGGCGACGAGGGAGTGTGCCGTCCGGTATGCGGCGGCGAAGGCGTCCTCCTGGCCCGCCTGGACGTCGATGAGCGCAACCTCGAGAACCATGCCCGGAGCTTACTGATCAATGCATGATCACCGTGATCTAGGGTTTTCCAGGGTGGACGGAGATCGACTAACCCCGATCGTCCCTAGATCATGTGTCGGTGCGGAGCAGCTGGAGCCTAGCTTCCTAGGACGCATTGCGGGTTGTGATCTCAGGGAAGGCAGCGGACCCTGAGCGGACGAACACGGGTCGGTCATGCACAATGGCAGCACCAGGGAGGGGAGTATTCCCTAAGCTGTGTCGTCGTCAGCACGGCTCAACCCCGTTGGTGCTCAGCCAGAGCACCGTGGGGAGCGGCCCGGCGGCACGGGTCACCGGCGAGCATCCCGGTGGCGGGAGAGACCTCCGCTGAACACCGAGTGCCCCCGTGCACGTATGTCCGGCAACTGCCGGGCCGTCGGCCGGTGGCACGTGTCTGCGGAGGGTTGGCGCATGGGCGTCGAGACCTGGGTTTGGGTCGTCACACTGATCGTGCTGGTCGGCGTGCTTCTGGCCGACCTGTTCATCATCGGCCGACGGCCACACGAGCCGTCCATGCGGGAGTCGACCCTGTGGGTCTGTCTGTACGTCGGGCTGGCGCTGCTCTTCGGGCTGGGGATCTGGTTCGTATCAGGGCCGAAGTACGCGGGTGAGTTCTACGCGGGATGGCTCACGGAGTACAGCCTGTCCGTGGACAACCTCTTCGTCTTCGTGATCATCATGTCGCGGTTCGCGGTGCCACGGCAGTTCCAGCAGAAGGTGCTGCTGATCGGCATCGTGTTGGCACTGGTGATGCGCGGCCTCTTTATCGCCGCCGGCGCGGCCCTGATCAGCCAGTTCGTCTGGGTCTTCTACATCTTCGGGGTGTTCCTGCTCTACACCGCGTTACGCCTGGTCAGCCACCGCGGCACCGAGGACCCGAGCGACTTCAAGGAGAACATCCTGATCCGCTTCGCCCGGCGGGCGTTGCGGACATCCAAGGAGTACGACGCCAAGGCGCATTTCTTCACCACGACGCCCGACGGCAAACGCATGTTCAGCCCACTGATCATCGTGATGGTGGCCATTGGCACGACCGACCTGATCTTCGCTCTCGACTCGATCCCGGCCATCTTCGGCCTCACCAAGGAGCCGTACATCGTCTTCACCGCGAACGTCTTCGCCCTGATGGGCCTGCGGCAGCTGTACTTCCTGCTCGGCGGCCTGCTCGACCGGCTGAAGTACCTGTCGTACGGACTCGCGGTCGTGCTGGCATTCATCGGCGTGAAGCTGGTCTTCGAGGCGCTGCACTCGAACAACGTGCCGTTCATCAACGGTGGCGAGCCGATCAAGGCGGTGCCCGAGATCTCGATCGCATTCTCGCTCATCTTCATCGCGACCACGCTCGCGGTGACCACTGTGGCGAGTCTGGTCAGTTCCCGGCGGGACCGGAACCGAGCGGCCAAGGCCGGCGCGGCACCCGGCTCCTAGGACCAGCAAGATCACCGTGCACACCGATCGCGCGCGAGGCGCTTGAGAGCGCGTAGCGGTGTGCACCGCGATCACCGCACAAGGTCACCGTGCAGCAGGCGTCCGGTGTGTCGCCGGTGTGTGGCCGACGCGACGGGGACGGCGATCAAAGGTCAGACGGCAGCGCCGCACCCGGCTCCTAACGACCAGCAACATCACCGTGCACACCGATCGCGCGCGAGGCGCTCGAGAGCGCTTAGCGGTGTGCACCGCGATCACCGCACAAGGTCACCGTGCAGCAGGCGTCCGGTGTGTCGCCGGTGTGTCGCCGGCGCGGCGGGGACGGCGATCAACGGTAAGAGGGCAGCGCCGCAACCGGGGCTCGACGGCGGCGCCGCGACCACGTCAAGGTGGACGTTGCTACACATCGAGTGGACGTTGCTACAACCGGACGCGGCCGGTGCCGACGAGGGTGGCGGCCCGCTCGGGCGACATGTCCTCAAGGACGACCCGTGCCTTGCACATCGCAGGCGTGCAGCAGTGGTCGGTTCGAGGCCTCCTCGGACGGCGCCGCGACGAAGCCGACGTGGTCGATGGGCCCACCCGGCTGGCCGAAGAAGTAGAGGTCGCCAGGGCGCTCCTCGCCGGGCGGCACCGTGCGTCACCGCGCGTGGCCAGGTCGTGGGCGTCGCGCGGCAGGATCACCCCGAACCGGCGCCAGACCAGGTGGACCAGGCCTGAGCTGTCCACCCCGTACGCCGAGCCGCCGCCCCAGACGTGCGGGACGTCGCGCAGCCGGTCGGCCCACGGCAGACACCTCGGCGTGGTCGCTCGGCGGCACCGGCGGCACCGCGGCCACGTCGTCCTCGATTGCCCACGCCGGCTCGAACCGGCCCGGTACCGCGACCGGCAGCCAGCCGTCGAACGGGGCACCGAGCGCCATCAGCCGGGTGCCGAACGTGACCCCAGGTACGGCGAGCGCGGCGTCCGGGTCGTCGCGCAGCGCCGTCGCGGTGGCGGTGACCACGTGCCACACGCCGGAACGGTCCTCGACCTCGTCGCCGCGATCGCGGTGTCGGGCCGCGACCCGGACCCCGGCGGCGTGGAAGCCGTCGACCGGCGAGATCTGGTCGACCGGCATCCAGCCCGGGTAGCCCTGCTGATCCTGTGAGCTCGGCTGCTCCAGCGCGGCCACGAGGGCCCAGTCGCCGCTGAGCTGGCGAACCACGACCCGCTCGCCGAGCAGGAGCTGGGCGAGCGTGCGCCCACGCAGGTCGGCCCGGTCGTCGGCGCTCATCGCCTCGACCCAGTCCCGGGGCCGCGAAGGCACCCACACCGCGGGCTCATCGACGGCCCGTACCCGATCGGGCGCGGCCCAGAGGGTGGCGACGCCGACGCTGACGACCGCCTCCGCGCCAGGCGAGAGCATCGATTCGCTGCTGGCGAGCAGGGACCCCAGGCTCACGTGCGCCCGTCCTTTCCGTCGGTGTTCGTGGTGTGCAGCCTACGCGGCGCACACGGCAGCCGCAGTGGCCGGTTAGCGGCGAGGAGAACGGCGAGGGCGCGGCCAGGACGCGCGACATGCGTGGGCTAGCGTTCGGCCGGACTGGGATGAGAAGGAGGCGGCCGTGTCGCTCGGGCTGGAGAAGGCAACGAACGCGCGCGATCTCGGCGGCTACCGGACCAGGGACGGTCGGGTCGTCCGCTCCGGCCTGCTGTTCCGGTCCAACGCGCTCAACCGCCTCTCCGACGCCGACGTCGCCACGGTCGGCAAGCTCGGCCTCGCCTGCCTGATCGACTTTCGGCACCAGCGGGAGATCGAGCTGGTCGGCGAAGACCGCCTGCCCGACCCCGCGCCGAGGGTCGTACGCCTGCCGCTCTTCGATACTGACCACGACGTGTTCACCGCCGTAGGCGCCGTGCTCAAGGGCCAGGCCGGAGTCGAGGCGATCGCGCACCTGCGCGTCGACGCCGCGACCGGCGGGGCAGCAGTGATGATGGTCGATCTATATCGCCGATTCGTGAACCACGAAGCGTCGCGGGCCGTCTTCGCCGCAGCGCGTGACACGTGATCGTGACGCCGGGCGAGCTGCCGCTGCTGTTCCACTGCACCGCCGGCAAGGACCGGACCGGGTGGCTCGCCGCCGTGGTACTCACCGCGCTCGACGTCGACCGGGACACGATCGTGGCCGACTACCTGCGTACCCACGAGCTCAACGCGGTCGGCCGTGACTACACGATGACGACGATGGCCAGCCGGATCGACCAGCCCGAGATCCTCCTGCCGCTGCTGGAGGTCAGGCTGGAGTACCTCGAGGCCGCCTTCTTGGAGGCCGACCGGTGCTACGGCGGGATGGACGGATATCTACGCGAGGGCCTCGGGCTGACCGAGGACGACCTCGAGCGCCTGCGCGCGGTGATGCTCACCGACGAGTGAGTCTGTCTGCATAGATGCTCTGTCTGCATGGATGCTCTGTCTGCATAGATGCGAGGACGGGCGTCGTGCCTACCCGCCGATTTCGCGGCGGTCCTGCCAGGCGGCGGCGGCCACGGTACGGATGAGCCGGCACGCGTCGTCACCGGGCCCGTTGACCGCGAGCGGCGTGGTGGTGCAGACCGCGAGGACGAACGGCGGCGCGTCGTCGGGCAAGATCGCCCCGGCCGCGTGCCGGACGCCGTGGACCCACCCGTTCTTGTGCGCGACCCGGGTGCCGGGTGGCAGGCCGGCGGCCAAGTCCTCGGTGCGCTCCTGCGCGAGCAGTGTGGCTACCATCGCCTCGCTCGGTCCGAGTCGTCCGGCCATGATCGCGCCGAACAGCGCGGCCAGGTCGGCTGCGCTCACGTTGTTGGTGATGCCTGCCTCGGCGGCCGCCGTATCGCCGATTCCCCTGCCGACCTGGCTCACCCTCGCTCCGACGGTGCGCCACACCGTCGCCACCTGCTCGAGTCCGACCAGTTCGAGGACCAGATTCGCGGCGAGGTTGGACGATCGCGTGATCATGCGCTCGACTAGCCAGCCCAACGGTGCGGTATCGCCCAGTCGCAGCCACACGTCCTCGTCCTCGTCATGCTTCGGGTTCAGGCCGTACCGCTCCTGTTGCGGCGCGGCGGAGGCGAAGTCGTTATGCACCGCAACTGGTTCGGCGGCGATCGAAACCCTTGCGGTGTAAGGCTACCAGGACCGGGACCTTCATCATGCTCGCGGCGTAATGCGCGTCGTGCTCGGTGCGGGCGAACGCAGCCGGACCTCCGACCGGTCCACACCAGACCGACACCGTGCCGGGTATCGCGTCCCACGTGAGAGCGCGCAGGTGCCGCATGGGCTTCGACGCTACTCTGGGCGCCATGACCGGTCTCGTGATCGCGGTCCATCGCAGCCCGACCCACACGATGGCCAAGGCGAGCCAGCCGGCGATCCGGTTGCTGGCCGGTCTCGGGGTCGAAGCTGACGCCCACGCCGGCGTCACGGTCAAGCACCGGTCTCGGGTGGCGCGCGACCCGTCGCAACCCAACCTGCGCCAGGTGCACCTGATCCAGGCCGAGCTGCACGACGAGCTGGCCCGACGTGGGATGCCGGTGGAGTACGGGAGGATGGGCGAGAATGTGACGACTCGCGGTGTCGACCTGCTCGCGCTGCCGACTGGCACCAGGCTGCGACTCGGACCGAGCGCAGTCGTCGAGGTGACGGGACTGCGCAACCCGTGCCTGCAACTGGAAGGCATCCACAGTGGACTGATGCAGGCCGTGCTGGACCGTGACGGCGACGGTGAGTTGATCCGCCGGGCCGGCGTGATGGGGATCGTGCTGACCGGCGGCGACGTCCGCCCCGGCGATGCGATCGAGGTGACCCTGCCGGAACCGGGGCACTCTCCGCTGCGCCCGGTGTAGCGTCGCCCGCGTGGCCACCGGGGGTGACTCGGAAGCCTGCGGCTGAGTCATGGAGCGGGGGCGGACATGGCTGCGAAGCAAGCAACGGGATCCGCGGCCGGCGAGCTCGACCGCATCCTGCGGGCGCGGCAACTGCGGACGTTGTTCCAGCCGATCGTGCAGCTCGAGAACGGCGCAACGGTCGGATATGAGGCCCTGGTGCGCGGCCCGGAGGGCTCGCCGCTGGCGTCAGCGGACTCGCTGCTCGAGGCGGCGTACGCTTCCGACCGCGTCGTCGAGCTCGATTGGGTCGCTCGCGCCACCGCCTGCCGAGCGGCATTGGCGGCAGGGCTCGATCCGGAACAGCTCCTCTTTCTCAACGTCGAGCCTCTGGCCTTGGACTCCGACTGTCCGCCCGACCTGTGGCCCGACATCGAACGCGCCTTCGGGATGTTCCGGATCGTGCTCGAGATAACCGAGCGGACGCTGGACCGCGACCCCGGCATGCTGCTGGACGGACTGGATCGGCTACGGCCGACCGTCGTTGGCTTCGCCCTCGACGATGTCGGGTCGGCTGACGCGACCTTGTCCATGCTGCCGCTGGTTGGCCCGGCAGTCATCAAGCTGGACCGGAGCATCGTCCAAGGCGACCTCGACGACGAGACGGTTCACGTGCTGGCCACCGCCTATGAGGAGGCCGAACGCACGGGCGCCACGCTCCTGAACGAGGGCATCGAGACCGCCGGTCACGCGTCCCTCGCCCGATCTTTCGGCGCGACGCTCGGCCAGGGGTACTTCCTCGGTCACCCCTTGTGGGAGCCAGAACCCGGGCGGGGACTGGCCGAGCCGATGCGGCTGCGAGCCGAGACGCCGGCGACAGTCGCGGCGCCGTTCGATGCCCTACGTGGCTACGCCAACGGACGCGCATCGGCGGAACTGCTGGCTTCGATCAGCCGGCACCTTGAGCCGTGCGTGGCCGATCTGACCGCGCCGGCGCTGCTCATCTGGCTCCTCCCGGACCCGTCGCTGTTCGGGTCGGACGAACGGAACCGGCTGAGCGACCTGGCCCGACAGGGCGTGCTCACCGCCGTTCTGGGGCCTGGGCTGCCGACGGAGCTGGGTGATGGCATTCGCGGCGCCGGTCATGCGCGGCGAACCGGACATCACCAACGAGTGGGCCACAGTCGTGCTGAGCTCATGCTCTGCCGGGGCGATGCTCGCCCGCGCCGACGCCGAGAACCCCAACGTGTTCGAGTTCGGTGTCACGCACGACCCGCCGCGAGTCGTCGCTGCCGCGCGTTGCCTCTTCCGCCGGCTCGGCCACCCGGGGTTCCGCGTGCGTGGGCGACGGTCCTGAGTCGTAGCCGGCCTGGCAGACTCCTCGATGTGGACGCTGAGCCCGTCGGGGAGGACCACCCGACCTGGATAGTGCTGATTCGCGATCTCTCCGACCTGGCCGAGGACGGCCCAACTATCGTGTCTCTGGTGTTGGACCTCGCGACCGGCCTCGCCCGGGGTGTCGCGATTGGACGAACGGCCAGCGAAGCCCGTACGGCCGCAATGAACTCCGCTGCATCCGAGCCGGTCACACCCTTCACCAACACGCCAGTGCCGCGTGAGGTGGTATGTGCGCCCGGAAGCGCCGCGGAGCTGAGAAAGGACCTCGCCGCGGCACTCGGTATGAAAGAGGTGCCGCCGGTTCGGGAGATGCCGCTGCCAACCGAGGCCGAAGACATCCTGGACGAGCTCGTCGCCCACCTCTCCGGCCGCACCATGCCCAGCGAGCTGCCCACTGCCGAGGACTGGGCCGCGTTGGTCGAGCAGACATTGGACTACGCCCGCGAGGAGCCGTGGCAGATCTGGCCGGACGATCTCCCGTTCAAGGTCGCCGTGACGAGCGAGGGCGAGGCCGCTTCGTACGTGGCCGTGGTGATCGGCCGGGAGGGGATCCAGGCGGGACTCGCGCTCTATCCCGGCAAGGACACATCCGCAGTGGTCATCCCGGCCGACGACTGGCAGCCCGAGGATCCGCTGCCGTTCCAGGAGGGGAGCCTGCTGCTGCACCTCAACCCACCCGACGACACGCTCGCAGACATGGCGGCGAAGGCGGTCCGGTACGGCTGGCCCAAGGATGCACCGTGGATGCCCGTGTGGCTCACCGCCAGCCCGGAGGGGTTCGCTGACCTGAGCCGGTCCGAGGCCGCCTTCCTGACACTGGCGATCGCGGGGGTACTCGCCCGGCACCGGCGGGCAACCGGGCCCAAAGGACGCCGCACCGCGAAGACCACGGGATCGCTCACCCTCGCCGGTGAAACGAAGGGCCGCTATACCGTCTCCGACCTGTTCTGACGGGCGTCCTTATAGTGAGCCCCATGCGGGTACTGGTCCTCGGCGGCGGCGGTCGCGAGCATGCATTGGTCGCCGCGCTCGCCGCCGATCCGCTCGTCTCGACAGTGATCGCCGCGCCCGGAAACCCGGGCATGGCCGCCGTCGCTGAGCTGCGGACAGTCGACCCGCTCGACCCAGCCGCGGTGGCGAGGCTCGCGGTCGAGGAGCGGGTCGACCTGGTCGTGGTCGGACCCGAGGCACCGCTCGTGGCCGGGGTCGCCGACGCCGTACGGAAAGAGGGCATCGCCTGCTTCGGCCCTTCAGCGGCGGCCGCGCAGATCGAAGGGTCAAAGGCGTTCGCCAAGGACGTCATGGCCGAGGCTGGCGCGCCCACCGCGCAGTCGCACCTGTGCACCAGCCAGGCCGAGGCTGAGGTTGCGTTGAAGACCTTCGGACCGCCGTACGTGGTGAAGAACGACGGGCTCGCCGCCGGTAAGGGCGTCGTGGTGACCGGCGACTACGAACTGGCGCTCGCGCATGCCGTCGATTGTGGACGGACCGTCATCGAGGAGTACCTGGACGGGCCGGAGCTGTCATTGTTCGTGGTAACGGATGGCGCCGCCGCCCTGCCACTGCCGTTGGCACAGGACTACAAGCGGGTCGGCGATGGGGACACCGGGCCGAACACCGGGGGAATGGGCGCGTACACGCCGGTCGCCTGGGCGCCGGCCGATGTCGTCCCTACGGTCATGTCCACTGTGGTCGAACCCGTCCTCGCGGCTATGGCGCGTCGGGGGCAACCGTTCGCCGGGCTGCTCTACGTCGGACTGGCGCTGACGTCGAAGGGGCCGAAGGTGGTGGAGTTCAACGCCCGGTTCGGCGACCCGGAGACGCAGGTGGTGCTGCCGCTGCTGGAGTCGAGCCTGGCCCGGTTGTTGTACGCCGCCGCCACGGGCACCCTCGCGCAGGAGCCACCGCCGCGATGGCGGCACGGTGCGGCAGTGACCGTGGTCATCGCCTCGGCCGGCTATCCGACCGACAGCACCAAGGGCGACGTCATCACCGGCGCCGACGGACCCGGCTTCATCCACGCCGGCACCCGCCGCGCGGAGGACGGCTCACTGGTCACCACCGGTGGGCGGGCCCTGTGCTGCACCGCCGTGGCGGACAGCGTTGCAGCGGCGCGCGAGCAGGCGTACGCCTTGGTTGCGCAAGTACGGCTCGAGGGCGCCGTCTTCCGTACCGACATCGCCCAGCTCTAGCCCGGCGTGTCGTATCGACGTTGCCATGGCCTCCGCACGGTCCACACCCCCTCAGTTGTGGTCACTACCACCAGGTTGTCGGCTCGACCGAACAACCAGGCGAGTCCGGCCGTACTTCACGTGCTCCCGGTACGGCTTCTCATCCCACCTAGGCGGTCGAGTTCGCAAGCTCACTCGACCGCCTAGCGGCTCACTGCGTTCGCCGGGTGGTTGCGCGAAAGCTCTTATGTTTGGTGTTTGCGGCGGGCGGCTTCCCGGCCGCGCTGGGTCTGGTCGAGCACCACCTTGCGCAGGCGTACCGCGGCCGGCGTGACCTCGACGCACTCGTCCTCACGGCAGAACTCGAGCGCCTGCTCGAGGGAGAGCCGCCGCGGCGGGATCAGCTTCTCGGTCTCGTCGCTGGTGGACGCCCGCATGTTGGTGAGCTTCTTCTCCTTGGTGATGTTCACGTCCATGTCGTCGGCGCGGGAGTTCTCACCGATGATCATGCCCTCGTACACCTCGGTGGTGGGCTCGACGAACATGGTGCCGCGTTCCTGCAGGTTCATCATCGCGAACGGGGTGGCGACGCCGGCCCGGTCGGCGACCAGCGATCCGCTCGCGCGGGTGCGCAGGTCGCCGAACCACGGCTCGTACGCCTCGAAGACGTGGTGCAGGATGCCGGTGCCGCGGGTGTCGGTGAGGAACTCGGTCCGGAAGCCGATCAGGCCTCGGGCGGGTACCAGCCACTCCATCCGGATCCAGCCGGTGCCGTGGTTGATGAGCTGCTCCATCCGGCCCCTGCGGGTGGCGAGCAGTTGAGTGATGACGCCGAGGTGCTCCTCCGGCGAGTCGATAGTGAGCCGCTCCACCGGCTCGCACAGCCGGCCGTCGATCTCTCGGGTCACCACCTGCGGCTTGCCGACGGTCAGCTCGTGGCCCTCGCGACGCATCTGCTCCACCAGGATGGCCAGCGCCAGCTCACCCCGGCCCTGGACCTCCCATGTGTCCGGGCGCTCGGTGGGGAACACCCGCAGTGACACGTTGCCGACCAGCTCCCGGTCGAGCCGGTCCTTGACCATGCGAGCGGTCACCTTGCTGCCCTTGACCCGGCCGACCATCGGGGAGGTGTTGGTGCCGATCGTCATCGAGATTGCCGGCTCGTCCACGGTGATCCGGGGCAGCGGTCGGGGATCGTCCGCGTCGGCGAGCGTCTCGCCGATCATGATTTCGGAGATGCCGGCGACGGCCATGATGTCGCCCGGCCCGGCCGACTCGGCTGGCTTGCGCTCGAGCCCTTCGGTCATCAGCAGCTCGGAGATGCGGACCCGCTCAGTCGTACCGTCCGAGCGGCACCAGGCCACCGTCTGTCCCTTTCGGATGGTGCCCTGGTGTACCCGGCACAGCGCCAGCCGACCGAGGAACGGCGACGCATCGAGGTTGGTCACGTGCGCCTGAAGCGGCGCACCATCCACATAGGCCGGTGCCGGAATGGTGTCGAGGATGGTCCGGAAGAGTGGCTCGAGTGACGTGGAGTCGGTCGGCACGGTGCCGTCCTCGGGCTGCTTGAGCGAGGCCACGCCGTCCCGGGCACAGGCGTAGATGATGGGAAAGTCGATCTGGTCGGCGTCGGCGTCCAGGTCCAGGAACAATTCGTACGTGTCGTCGACCACCTCGGCGATGCGGGCGTCCGCGCGGTCGACCTTGTTGATCACCAGAACGATCGGCAGCCGGGCCCGCAGCGCCTTGCGGAGCACGAACCGGGTCTGTGGCAGCGGGCCCTCGCTCGCGTCGACCAGCAGCAGCACACCGTCGACCATGGTGAGGCCCCGCTCCACCTCGCCGCCGAAGTCGGCGTGGCCGGGGGTGTCGATGATGTTGATGGTGACCGCGTCGCCGGTCTCCGGCTGGTACTGCACGGCCGTGTTCTTGGCCAGGATCGTGATGCCCTTCTCCCGCTCCAGGTCCATCGAGTCCATGACCCGGTCGGTGAGCTCGGCCCTGGTGTGTACCGAGTCGGCCTGCCGGATCAGCGCGTCAACCAGGGTGGTCTTGCCGTGGTCGACGTGGGCGATGATCGCGACGTTGCGCAGGTCGGTGCGGAGCTTGTCGCCGCGGCGGGCGGCGGTGGTGTCGGGCATGACCTCCATTGTCCGGGCCGGCCGTAGGGTCGGGCCGTGACCCCTACCGAGGGTGACGCAGCGCTCTCGGCACCGGTGTTTCGACCTTGGCGTCCTGGCGCTGTTGGGCCCAGAGGATCGGCCTGAAATGATTTCTGCTGGGAGGAGCAATAGTGCTGGATGTGGTCGCGTGGCTCGGCGAGCTTCCGCCGGTGGTGGTCTATGTCGTGGCCGCGGCGCTGGTGTTCGCCGAGACGGGGTTGATCATCGGCTTGGTGCTGCCGGGCGAGATAACGCTTCTGTTCGTGGGCTTTCTCTGTTCGGTCGGCACGCTGGACCCGCTTGTCGCGGCGGCAATCCTGATCGTGGCCGCGCTGGCGGGCGACGGCCTCGGCTTCACCATGGGCCGCCGCTCGGGCCGGCGGCTCGAGGTGTCCCGCCTCGGGCGGTGGGTCGGCGAGCGGCGGTGGGCTCGCACCGACGCGCTGCTGGACCGGTATGGCGGCGGGGCCATCTTCATCGGGCGGTACGTCGCCTTCGCCCGCACGCTGATGCCCCGGCTGTGCGCGATCGCCGGGATGCCGTACCAACGCTTCCTCCGCTGGGACCTGCTCGGCGTGATCACGCAGGTGATCGCTTCGATCGCGCTCGGCTACGCGGTCGGCAGTTCATACCAGGCGGCGGCGGAGTACCTCGGCCGAGCGACGGGGGCGTTCGTGCTACTGCTCGCGGTGCTGTTCGCCTCTAGTCCTGTTTGGGCGGTATCTGGGTAATAATCCGGATCCGGTGACGTCCTTCGGCGACCGGATCGGCCAGTGGGGGCCGCTGCGCGTGCTGGACCAGGCGTACGACGCCGCATTCCGGTGGCTCACCGCCCGGGTCGGCGTCGGCGGCGCGTTGGCGACCAGCATCGTCCTCGGGGTGGTCCTGCTGCTGGGCGCTGGCGTGCTCCTGACCATGGTGATCGACCTGTTGATCGCGCAGAGTGGCATACCGCTGGTCGACCCGCTGGTCGCCCGATGGTTCGCCGAACAGCGTTCACCCGGCACGGTCGACGCCGCCACCACCATGCTGTCGATCCTGCGCGGCTCGTTCCTCGTCGTCGCGGCCGGCCTGGTCGGAATGGTGCTCAACCGCCGCCCGGACCGGTGGCGTGCCGATGTGCTCGGCGTGGTCGGCACGATCGGGGCGTTCATTCCGCTGCTGATCCTCGCCGTGGCCGCGGACTTCGCTCGACCGGGCGAGCCGGACGTGCCCGGCGGCCAGGCCCCGTTCGCTAACCAGGTAACTCTCGCCACGGCCAGCGTCGGACTCGTGGCCTGGCTGCTGACCCGCCAGCAGCTTCCGTGGGCCGGCCGCGTGGCCGCTTGGACGGCCGCCGTCTGCGTGGTGGTGCTGGTCGGCGCGGCCCGGCTCTATCTGGGCTGGAACTGGCCGAGTGAGGTCGTTGCGTCGGTACTGCTCGGTGCCGCCTGGGTGATCGTGTTCGCGGTGGCGTGGCGAACCCGAGACCGGATTCGCGCCGACGATCCCGAGGCCGAGAAGACCCTGGCCGGCGCTCCCCGGGTGCGCGAGGTCAGACCTTTCCGCTGAGATGAGGTATGGTCGATGCCGCTAACGGGGAGGCAGCGACCTATGTACGGACATGACAACGATGAGACAAGAGATTTACCCCGCGTCGAACCGCACCCCTCCTGGAGTTTCGACCAACGTCACGTCGACCAGCCGTACCGGCCTTACCAGTCGCCACCTTCGTCCGGTGAGACCACCGCGGCGTTCGCGGTTCCCCCCAGCCATCGTGCGCGGGGACGCTACGCCGGCGGTTACCCGCAGCCCTACGACCAGGCGTACCCAGCGCCGAACGAGAACTCTGTGTGGTGGCGAAGCCGCAGCGCGTTCGCAGTCGGACTGTCCGTGTTGGCGTTGCTCGTGCTCGGCACCGCCGGCTTCGCGCTACTGAGCGGCGGCGGCGACGAGCCCGCACCGGCGGCCATTGACCGCAGTCCTACATCGACCGCGGCCGAATCGGCGACGCCATCCGCGACGCCGTCGCCGACCGCGAGCCCGACCCCGACTGCGACACCTAAAGCCGCGCCGGTGCCAACCCGCAACCCGGTGCCGACGGCGCCGCCCACCACCCCGCCGCCGGCGGCCGAGCAGCCCCCGGACCCGGTGCCGACCGCACCGCCCGCACCCGGCTGCACGCCCACCTACGATGGCACCAACGCACCGATGCCGCAGGTTCGGGACGCTCTCGTCTCGGCCGGTGCCAAGCAGTACTGGGAAGGCGTTCAACTTCCGTCGAACCTGGTTGGTCCGCGTCCTGTGATCACGGTGCCGGCCAATCTGATGAAGGCGATCGCATGGCAGGAGAGCGGGTGGCAGTCCGCAATCATGGCGTGTGATGGCGGCATCGGAACCATGCAGGTGATGGCGCCCACAGTGGACCACGTCAATCTCCGGTTCGGCATGGAGTACAGCCTGCCGCTCACTCTTCAGGAGAACACCGAGGTCGGAGCCAACTACATCGAGTGGCTGATCATGTACTACGGCGCCGGCTACTTCAACTCGAACTTCGACCTGGCACTGGAAGCACCACTCGGCGCGAACGGTGAGAAGTTCAGCCTCCTCGACCTCGTCCTCGCCGCCTACAACGCGGGTCCGGGGTCGCTCGAGGTTGGCAACGGCACGACCCTGAAGATCCCTAACTGGGGTTACGTGAACAATGTCGAAGCCCTCATGACTTCGTGCGTCTGCCTCGCGTACTGACAGGTAAGTTCGACGGGTGACGCTGACTGCCGGTAATCCCGTCGTCTTGCTGGCGGCGCGGGTGCTCGGCCTGTCGCCGCCGCTGACCCGCGACATCCGGCTCCGACGCGACATCGCGGTGCGCGTCCGCGACGGGGTGATCCTTCGAACCGATCACTATGCGCCCCGGCTGGACGACTCACCCACTGTCCTCATCCGTACCCCGTACGGCCGGGGCGGGGTGTCCGCCATCGCAGCCCGGCTGCTGGCCGAGCGCGGCTTTCACGTGGTCCTGCAAAGCTGCCGCGGTACGGGTGGATCGGGAGGTGCGTTCGACCCGATGCGACACGAACGCGACGACGGACTGGACACAGTGGACTGGTTGCGCCGCCAGCCGTGGTTCAACGGCAAGCTCGGCACCTTCGGCCCCAGCTACGTCGGCTACACCCAATGGGCCATCGCCGACGTGCCCGAGCTCGCGGCGATGGCCACCGTGGTCACCGCCTCGTCGTTCCGCGACCCGGTCTATGCCGGTAACTCCTTCGCCCTGTTCACCACGCTGGCCTGGGCGACGGTGCTCCGGGCGCAGACCGAACCGTGGCTCATGGGCACCGTGGAGGCATTCCGCGGGCAGCCGCGGTTGCGACGCGCCTTCACCCATCTGCCTCTCGTCGAAGCGGATGAGCGCGCCACCGGCGCCGAGGTGTCGTTCTTTCGGCGTTGGCTCGACCTCGCCGGTGACGACCCCGTCGCGCGGGAGGCGTACTGGGGCGAGCTCAGCCATGCGCACCGGTTGCCCGGGGTCACGGCACCAACGCTCATGCTGGGCGGGTGGTACGACATCTTCTTGCCGTGGCAGCTACACGACTATGCGACGCTTCGGGCCGCCGGAGCGAACCCGTACCTGACCATCGGTCCGTGGACGCACGGCGGCGGCGGGCTGTTGGCCGAGTCGGTGCGGGAGAGCGTGGACTGGCTGCGGACCCACCTGCGCGGGGAACCCGACTTGCTCCGGGAGCGTCCGGTACGGCTGTACGTGGTCGGGGCCGAGTCGTCCTCGGCCGGGGCGTGGCGCGAATTCGAGTCGTGGCCACCGGCGGCCGTCGGCCAACCGTGGCACCTACACCCGGGCGGGCGGCTGGCTCCGGTGCCGCCACCCTCATCCACTGTGGACAGGTTCCGGTTCGATCCGGCTGACCCGACGCCGACCGTCGGCGGGCCACTGCTGTTGGCGAACTTCGCCGGTCCGCGGGACAACCGCGCCATCGAGGCACGAGGAGACGTGCTCGTGTACACCAGCGACGCGCTGGCACAGGACCTGGAGATCATTGGGCCGGTCACGGCGACCGTGTGCGTCCGGGGCTCACAGCCGTACCACGATGTGTTCGTCCGGCTGTGCGACGTCGATCCGTCCGGGCGCTCGGTGAATATCTGCGACGGCCTGGCCCGGCTGACCGGTGCGGAGCCCCGCGACGGCGACGGCCGTACCGACGTCAGCGTGAACCTGTGGCCCGCCGCGCACCGGTTCCGGGCCGGGCACCGCGTCCGGGTCCAGGTCAGCGGCGGGGCACACCCGCGCTACGCCCGCAACCCGGGCACCGGTGAGCCGCTGGCGACCGCGACGGACCTGCGACCGGTCGACGTCGACGTCTTCCATGGCCCGTCCCTTGTGGAGCTACCGGTCGCGTGACCGGTCATTTGGGATCTTGATGGGCTACAGGTACAGGCCGGCGGTCGGTTCGGCCTCGCGCGTGCCGACCGGCATTGTGCCGTCCCGCAGCGCGATCAGCTCGGCGAGCGTCGCGCCCTCGGCACCGATGGCACGCGTGGCCGGCACGGTGCTCGCCTCTGCGAGCCAGGCCGTCGCCTGGTCGCACGGCAGCCGACCGAACTCGATCTGAGCAAGGCATCGGCCCGGGCGGGTGACCGCCGGGTGGAGCCGGGTGATGTCCTCGTTCGTTGTGATCGCGACCAGCACCTTGCGACCCTGGCCGAGGAGACCGTCGGTCAGGTTCAGCAGCCGTGACAGCGCCTGCCCCGCGGACGCCTTGGCGCCCGGACGGATCAGCTCGTCGCAGTCCTCGAGCAGCAGCATGCGCCACGGCTTATCGTCATCGCCGCCCATGACCACGTCGATGAGGTAACCAGGGGACATGAATAACCGCTCCGGGTCCACCACGAAGTCGAGCTGGCACCAGTCGCGCCATTGCTTCGCCAGCGACCGCAGCGCGGTGGTCTTCCCAGTACCCGGCGGTCCGTGCACAAGGAGAATGCGGCCATTGATCGCGGAGCCGTCGAGTGCGACCAGCTCGTCGACCGCGGCTGCCGCTGCGCTGGCGTAGTTGCGCCGGATGTCCAGCCACGGCTCCGCCGCGATGGGCAACTCCCGGCGCCGGGCGTGGTTGCCGGCCCAGTGCCAGAAGCCGATCTCGACCCTCGGGTCGTCCGGCTCGAGCTCGTCAGCGGCTCCGTCGGTCGCCTGCTGCAGCACGGAGCGGGCGAGCTCGTCCGTGGCGGCCACAACCTCCACGTGCCCGCCGCCACTGGTCCAACGTAGACAGAGCAGCGTCCACCCGTCTCCGAGGACGAGGTGTGCCGTGGTCCCATCGACCACTGCGGACCGGCTCGGAGTGGTATCCGGGGGCACCAACGTCGCATCGTCGCGCACGCGGTCCAGCCGCTGAGACCGGGCGAACGGCTGGGTGCCGTCGAGATACGGCCCCATCAGGAAGGTATCGAGGAGGTTGACGGTGTTGCTGCCGCCCTCGAAGGTGATCACCCGGCCGACGCCCGCGTCGGCGCCGTCGAGCGGCCGGCGGGCCGTCGCGGGCGCCAAACGCCGACCCGGCGCAGTGGCCGGGGCGGAATACGAGCGCTGCTGGGTCAATGTCACGTGGACCAATGATCCGGGACTGTTTGCCGCCCAGTCGAACGCTTTTCGCTCCAACCTGGCGGCGAACAGTCCTCAGCTCACGCTTTCCTCCCTGCGAGACTTAGTGCGGATGACGCCGTGTTAAAGAGCCGCCGCGGCGGCGGCTTCTCCGAAACTGCCCGGTCGGTTACCTGGGTGAGACCAGCGACGATATCGAGGCGGTGTGGGCGAACCGGGGTCAGCCCAGCGGATTAGGTCCCGGGCGGCGGCGGACACCGAGGAGCAGAGCCGCGCCGGCGGCCAGCAGGAGGAGACCACCGGCTACGAACCAGGTGACCGGCGTGCCGGTCGGCGGAAGGCCGTCGCCGTCGAGGGCGACCTCAACGGCTCCCGACTCGCAGTTGGCACCCTGGGGCCGGGTAGTGCCCCGCTGATCGATGGTGAGGACGGTGCACGCGGCGGCCGGGACCCTGCCGAGGGAAGAGCTACCGGCCAGGGGCGCGCGAGTGAGAGTTGGTCCACCGTTGTCCTGCAAGGGCCCGAGTCCCGGATCGCCGGCGCTGTTGGCGTCGCCCGGCCCGGCAAGGCCACAGGACGCGTCGCCGCCGACGTTGTACCCGGTCGACATCGTGGAGCCGGCAACCTCGCAGTCATCGCCGGCTCCGCCACCCGCGGCGACGATGGAGCCGAACGCGTGCAGGTCAGCCCCGGACGCGATGTTCGCGCCGAGAGGCGCGCTGTTCTCCACCATGGTCGCGTGCTGCAGGTGCACGTCACCGGTGACCGTCAGCACCGCACCACCATCGACCGCCGCGTCGTTCCCGACGATCGTCGAGTTGTTCACCCGGACATCGCCCGTGGCCGCGTAGACGCCGCCGCCGCGTCCGGTGCCCCCGGAGGCGGTGTTACCCGACAGGGTCGACCGGTTCACCAGGATCTGCGCGACCGGCGCATCGTTGGTGAGCTCGGTGATCGTGATGGCCAGCGCCCCGCCCGGGCCGGAATTGGTGTTGCCGAAGACCGCAGTCCGCTCGACGTTGACGGTGATGTTGTCGCCCGGCGCGTCTTGGTCCACGGCGACCCGGATGCCGCCCGCGTCGTTGCCGTTGACCGTCGAGTCGGTCATCTGCAGGTCGCCACAGTTGGAGCAGATCACGCCGGTGCCACCATTGTTGCGTGACACCGAATTGGCGAAGGTCAGCAAGCCCGGTCCCTGCCCCGACGTGAAGACGCCGTCGCCGCCATTCGCCTCGAATAGCGAGTCGGAGATGCTGAGCGATCCGTCGATGAGACCCAGGCCGCGGAGGGAATTGTTCGAGACGCTCGAGTCGGCGATCGTCACGGCGCCGAAGGAGATCCGGATGCCGGTGCCGACATTGGGGCCGACCGTCGACCCAGTGAGGGCAAGGCTCGCACCTGTGATCATGGGCTCGCTGTCGAGGACCGCGGCACCGCCCGCGTCGTTGGTGTCGACGGTGACGTTGTTAAGCACAAGGTCGCCGGCGTAGCTCACCGCCGCACCCGCTCCCTGGCCCCCGGTCAGGGTCACGCTGTTGATGGTGACCGTGGCCGTGGTGTCCAGGTGCTGCAGGATGCGCTGGTCGTCGCAGGTCTGCTCAATCGTCGCACCATTGCCGTTGATCGTCAGCGCGTCGGAGGCCACGTAGTCGAGGTCACCCGAGGCGTTAACGTCCTCGTCGGCGCCGCACAAGTCCAATGTGTACGTCTCGTTCGCGACGAGTTCGATCGTGCTTGGCTCGCCGACTGCGTTGGCCTCGGTGATCGCTTCTCGAAGCGAGACAAGAACATCCCCGCCGTTGACCACATCGCCGTTGGTGGTCACGGAGATCGTCGCCGCGTACGCTGGCTGAGCCACACTGAGGCCCGCGGCGGTAGCGATGAGAATGGCTAGGCTGAAGCGCCCGACACGGGAGGCCGAGTGGGATGGCATCGACACGGACGGAGCCTTTCGAACATCTAAGTCCGGCACAACCCCCTAACGCTGGTGGATCAACGACATGTCGAATCAGCGGCGGACGGCGTTGGCGGTATAGACGGTGTCCGGCGTCGCCGGCGTGGTGAAGCGGGCGTTGGGTAGGTAGAGCCGGGGGCCGAAGACGGCGACCGTGGTCGGTACATCGAACCGGGGGTCGGTAATCGTCTTCACCAGCGTTCCAGCCGTACCCGCCGCGTTGAGGTCGAACACGGCGACCTTGTTGAGAAGGTTCTGCACGGCATAGAGGGTGCGGCCGACGGTCAGCAGGCCGTCCCCGTTGGTGACCACGTAGCCGCCGAGGTCCACTGTGGTCGTCACACCCGTGGTCGGGTCGACCCGGAACACCAGGCCGGTGGCGGACTGCACGATCAGCAGCGCCTTGCCGTCCGGGGTCCGCGCGATGCCGTTCGCGTTGAAGCCGGGCTGGTGCACGTACGCGCCGGAAAGCGGCAAGGTTTGCACCGCAGATTGATCGGGCAGCGAGCCGTGCGGGCCGAGCGGCACCTTGTAGAGCACCGGCTGCGCCGAGTCGGTAAAGAAGGCCGCGTTCGACAGGAGGGCAACGTCATTGACGAATGTCGGCCCGGTCGTGAACGCGTAGCTCGCCAGGACGGCACCGGTGATCGCGTTGACGACACGGCCGTTGCCCGCCGGGCCACCGGCCACGAACAGCCGGGCCCGGAGGTCGACCTTCATTCCCACCGAGGCCGTGCCGGGACCTTGGCTGAAGACCTTGCCCTCGCCGGTGATCAGGTTGACCCGGAACAGATCGCCGTCCGCGCGCGAGCCGAAGAATGCGAACGGCAGCACGCCAATCGCGATGCCTTCAGGCAGGAAGCCGTTGGGCAGAGCAAGCTTTATCGGCAGGATTTCGCCGGTACGGGTGGCGGGTGCCGCTGGAGCTGCGGCCGCGGGGATCAGGGTGATAGCGAGACTGCCGCGATCGCGCAGGCAAGCGCCCCTTTTGTGCGTCGATGCATGGATAGGTCCTTTCGGCAATCTCGATGGACGGCACACTTGGGCGGCGCCGCCAAATCGGACAACGTCCATCCTGCACTGACGTTGTTGTCCGCGCATGAGATAGATGGATCCGATTGGCTAAGTGTGTCGCTGAGGTGACCCACGCACACTCGACGCTTTCGGTTCAGGTGTCACCTGTGCCAATGCCTCGATGTCGCACTCCCGGCGATATAGATGTGCCCGGCGTGGCAGCTCGCCTCGCCGGGCACACTCGGTACTCCTGGACCTACGCAGTGGCGCTACTCCATCGGCGGCGGTATGTCGTCGAAGCAGCCCATCCCGATCAGGTTCGAGAGGAGCGCGTTCGCCGTCGCGGTGTCTCCGATGCTCATGTAGTAGTTCCAGAGCTTGAAAAAGTCGTAGCAGGCGGCGGGAATGGCCGCCGTGGTCCGCTCGCTGGCCGAGCTGGCCGTTCCGGCGGAAACAACGAGGGCCGCAGCGGCGGTCAGCGCAACAAGCACAGCCCCGATCCTTGCGATGATCTTCGACATCTCGTCCTCCTGACTCCGGTTCCGAGCGCTCACTGCCCCGCATACGGCGGATTAGCCAGTGCCGCGCACCCGTCATGGGGGGATTCGCAGCCGCCTCGCTCCCGGATGGGACGGATGGAACGCCCCGGGTGCGGGTCAGGTCAGACCGGCGCGACGGAGGGCATCGGCGATGGCCGTGTTGGCCGGTGCGTCCGCCGCGGGCCGTCCACGCCCTTGCGACGGTGATGACCGCCGGTCGCCCCTTGCGTCGGTGCCACCACTGCCGCGCCCGCCCTTGGCCACGCCGCTGCCGGCGTCGCCTGGGCGACCGGCGCCGCGGGAGCCGTCGCGGGCTGGCCGGCCGGCGGTCGCTTCGTCGTCGAGCCGCAGAGTCAACGAGATCCGCTTGCGCGGGATGTCGACGTCGAGCACCTTCACCCGTACCACGTCGCCTGGCTTGACCACATCGCGCGGATCCTTGACGAAGGTGTGCGACAGCGCCGACACGTGCACCAGCCCGTCCTGGTGCACGCCGATGTCGACGAACGCACCGAACGCGGCCACGTTCGTCACCACGCCCTCGAGCACCATTCCGGGGGTGAGGTCGGCCAGCGTCTCCACGCCCTCGGCGAAGGTCGCGGTCTTGAAGGCGGGGCGGGGATCCCGGCCGGGCTTTTCCAACTCCTTGAGGATGTCGGTGACGGTCGGGAGGCCAAAGGTGTCGTCGACGAACTGGGTCGCCTTCAGTCCACGAAGGACAGACGAGTTGCCGATGAGCGTCTTGAGATCCGAGCCCGTGGTCTTGAGGATCCGCCGCACCACCGGATATGCCTCGGGGTGCACGCTCGACGCGTCCAGCGGATCGTCGCCACCGGCGATGCGCAGGAAGCCGGCGCACTGCTCGAACGCCTTCGGGCCGAGCCGGGCCACGGACTTGAGCGCCGCGCGGGTGCGGAACGGTCCGTTGGCGTCGCGGTGCGTCACGATGTTGGCGGCGAGCCCCTCGCCGATGCCGGAGACCCGGGTGAGCAGCGGCACCGAGGCCGTGTTCACGTCCACGCCCACCGCGTTCACGCAGTCCTCGACGACCGCGTCGAGGCTACGGGAGAGCTTGAGCTCGGCCAGGTCGTGCTGATACTGGCCCACGCCGATCGACTTCGGATCGATCTTCACCAGCTCAGCCAGCGGGTCCTGCAGTCGGCGCGCGATGGAGACCGCCCCGCGCAGCGAGACATCGAGCCCGGGCAGTTCGGCCGAGGCGTACGCCGACGCCGAGTAGACGGACGCGCCCGCCTCGGAGACGACCACCTTGGTCAGCCCCGGCACCAGCGAGACCAGTTCGGCCGCGAGCTTGTCCGTCTCGCGGGAGGCGGTGCCGTTGCCGATCGCGACCAGGTCGACCTGGTGCGCCTTGGCGAGGCGGGCAAGCGTCGCCAACGAGTCCTGCCAGCGTTGCTGCGGCACGTGTGGGTAGATCGTATCGGTGGCGACTACCTTGCCGGTGCCGTCGACCACGGCGACTTTCACACCGGTGCGGAATCCGGGATCCAGACCCATCGTGGCGCGCGTACCGGCCGGCGCGGCGAGCAGCAGGTCGCGCAGGTTGGTCGCGAACACCCGTACCGCTTCATCCTCGGCGGCCTGGAACAGGCGCATCCGTACGTCGATGCCGAGATGGGCCAGGATCCTGGTGCGCCACGCCCAGCGGACCGAGTCGACCAGCCACCTGTCGGCGGCCCGACCCCGGTCGGCGACACCGAACCGTACGGCGATCTCACGCTCGTACTCTGTCGGCCCGACTACGGGATCCGCGGAAGGATCGGTGGGCGCCTGGCCGGGCTCCATCGACAGGTCGAGGATCTCCTCCTTCTCGCCCCGGAACATGGCCAGGATGCGGTGCGAGGGCAGCTTGAGGTACGGCTCGGAGAAGTCGAAGTAGTCAGCGAACTTGGCGCCGGCCTCCTCCTTGCCCGGCCGTACGGTCGCCGACACCCGGCCCTTGCTCCACATCTTCTCGCGCAGTGAGCCGATGAGGTCGGCGTCCTCGGCGAACCGCTCGACCAGGATCGCCCGCGCGCCCTCCAGCGCCGCCGCCCCGTCGGGCACACCCTTCTCAGGGTCCACATAGGACAGCGCGGTGGTCTGCGGGTCGAGCGTCGGATCGTTCAGAAGCGCGTCGGCGAGCGGCTCCAGTCCGGCCTCGCGGGCGATCTGCGCCTTGGTCCGCCGCTTCGGCTTGTACGGAACGTAGATGTCCTCAAGCCGGGCCTTTGAGTCCGCCGCCATGAGTTGACCGAGCAGTGCGTCGTCGAGCTTGCCCTGAGACCGGATCGACTCGATGATCGCCGCCCGCCGCTCCTCCATCTCACGCAAGTAGCGCAGCCGTTCCTCGAGAGTGCGTAGCTGTGTGTCGTCGAGGGACCCGGTGATCTCCTTGCGGTAGCGCGCGATGAATGGGACGGTCGAGCCGCCGTCGAGCAGCTCCACCGCGGCGGTCACCTGGGAGTCCTTGACACCGAGCTCCTCGGCGATCTTCTGGCCGATCTTGCGGGCGGTGTCCGCCGGGGTCGCGTTGCTCACTGAACCGCCTTACTCGTGGGACGACGTACGGCGTGCCATTCTGCCGCCAGGCCGTCCGATTGTCCCGTTGGCTCGCGGGTTGATCGTGCGTCTGTGTCGTACGGCCGCCCACTTGACGCCGTCGGCAAGATTGGTACGCGTCGAGGAATGGAGGGCCGTATGAACGCGGGGAACCGCAACGAGTACCTGGACCAGGCCGTGGCCCAGCAGGAGCGGCTGGAGCAGGACCTCCGCTCGAAGCGCTCCGCCCCGGTGATGCCGGCCGCCGCGGCGGGAGCCCCGGCCCCGCAGAGCCGCGCTCCGCTCGGCTTCGGCGGCGGTCGGGACGGTGGTGCCGCGTCGACGCCGGCACCGTTGGCCGTGGACGTCCGGGTGAGCGGCTTCTGGCGCTGGAAGACGGTCCTGGTACCGCCGAACGCCTTCGTCGTGCACACCCGGCGTGGGTGGGACGAGCCGGTGCATGTCGGGCTCGGCACGTCCTTCCGGTTCGACCCGAGCCGGGACTCGTACCTGGTCGTGCCGGGCGCGATGCAGACGATCCTTATCAACGCGTTCTGCATCTGTCGCGAGTTGCAGGGCCTGGTGGTTCAGGCGTACGTCCAATGGATCATCCAGGATTTCGCCACCGCCTACCGCAAGCTCGACTTCAGCGACACCGGCGACCCGATGCGCCTGGTCAACCTCCAGCTCAAGGAGCAGGCGGAGGCCGCCATCAAAGACAAGGTCGCGACGATGAGCGTGCACGAGGTGCTCAGCGACAAGCAGCCGATCGTCGAGGAGCTCACCGCCCGGCTGCGTGCGATGGCCGAAGGCGAGGGCGAAGGCGAAGGCGGCAATGACCGCGGGCTCGGGCTGCGCATCGTCACCGTCCAGATCAAGGAGGCGATCGTCAGCTCGGCGCGGCTCTGGGAGAACCTGCAGAAGCCGTTCCGGTCCGACCAGGGTCGGATCGCTCGGCTCGCCGAACTCGACGCCGAGGAGGCGATCACCGAACGGGAGCTCTCCGCGTCCCGGGTGCAGGAGACGCAGCGGCTTGAGACCGAGCGGGAGCTGGCTGAGCTGCGCGCCCGCAACGACGCGGCGACGTTCGACCGTGATACGGCCGAGGGCGTCCGCCGCGCCGAGCTGGATCAGGAATCGGCTCGGCGCATGGGCGAGATGCAGAACGAGACGCTGCTGCACGATCTCCGACTGGAGCGCGAGCGCGGCGAGCAGGAGCTCGAGGTCGGACGGCTGCGGCTGGAGCGGGAGTACGCGCTGCAGCGACTCGGCCTGGACGGGGAGTTGGCACTGGCCCAGGCACGCACCGAGGTGGACCACGCCCACGCGCTGCTCGAGCTGGAGCGGGACCGGATCCGGGCGGCCATCGACAACGATGCGTCTCCGGAGGCGATCCAAGCGAAGCTGATCGACTCGCTGCCGGAGATCGTGGCGAAGCTGCCGAAGCCGGACGAGCTTCGCGCCGTGACGATTGGGCGCGACTCGACCACCGTGGCCGGCCTGGTCGCCGAGCTCGGCGCGGTCGTCGGCGCCCTCCGCTCGGTTGTGCCATCCACGTCGGACAGGAGCTAGCCGTCGGGTCTTGGTATGCCTCCTCGAGTCAACAACTTGAGGGTTGTAGCTACTACTGCTGGTATGTGGACTTCAAGCGACACATGCCCGGCCCCGCTGCCCGAAATGGCGGCACCGGATCGCCGACGCCTCATCAGATAGGGCCTCAGGGCTTGCGCCCAACGCCGCAGTACTCGGAGACCTGGGTCGTGTCGTTGCCGTCCGGCCGCCACTGGGAGCAGGTCACGATGCCCGGATCGAGCAGGTCCAGACCGTCGAAGAACGCGGCGATCCCTTGTGGACTCCGGGCGGTGATCGGAGCCGCCCCGCTCGAGTTCCACATCTGCATCGCCCGCTCCACCGCTTCGGGATTGACCTCCATGGTCGGATGCGAGATGACCAGGTGGCTGCCCGAGGGTACCGCCGCCAGGATCCGACGGACGATGGCGAGCGCCTCGTCGTCGTCGACCACGAAGTTCACGATGCCGAGCAGCATCACCCCGACCGGCTGTTCGAAGTCGAGCGTGAGGGCGGCCTCGGCGAGGATCCGCTCCGGGTCGCGCAGGTCGGCATCGATGTAGTCGGTGGCGCCCTCGGTCGTGCTGGTCAACAACGCGCGGGCGTGCACCAGCACCATCGGGTCGTTGTCGACGTAGACGATCCGGCTGACCGGTGCGGTCGCCTGGGCGACCTCATGGGTGTTGTTCGCGGTCGGCAGACCGGTGCCGATGTCGAGGAACTGCCGGATGCCCGCCTCGCCCGCCAGGAACCGTACCGCCCGGCCCAGGAATTCACGGTTGAACCGGGCCGACTGCACCAGCTCGGGCATGTACGTGAGCACCTGATCCGCGGCCTCGCGGTCAACCGCGAAGTTGTCCTTGCCTCCGAGCAGGTAATTCCACAGCCGCGCTGAGTGAGCCACGCTCGTGTCCAGCTTGGACAGTTGGTCGGCCACGGGGTCTGTCATGGCAGCGCCCTTCATCACCAGAGGAGATCGTCAATGGCAAGCGTAGTGGTACCTGGTCGGGAGCGGAAACCGGCGCGGGTGCGGGTTCAGCGGTAGGTCCGACCCTCCCGTGAGGTCAGATCATCCGTGCAGGTCCTTGAGAATGCCAGCCAGCATATCGGCAGTCTGGCCCGGCGGGTTGGCGTCGAGGCAAAGGCGCTCCATCGCCTCCGCGTAGAGGTCGAGGTCCTCGCGTCGGTCGAGGTAGAGCGCGCTAGTCAGCTGTTCGACGTAGACGACGTCGGTCAGATCGTCCTCCGGGAACCGCAGGATCGTGAACGCGCCGCCAGCGGCCGCGTGGCCGCCGACCTCGAAGGGAACGATCTGCAGCCGCACGTTCGGCAGTTGCGTGGCCTCGATCAGCGCCTCGATCTGGCCCCGAAGCACAGCCGGACCACCGATCGGACGCCGCAGTGCTGCCTCGTCGACAACCGCCCACAACTGCGGAGGGTCGTCCCGGGTCAGCAGCTTCTGGCGGGCTGACCGGAGATCGATCCTGCGCTCTATCTCGGCCTCTGGTGCGCGGGGATGACCGAGCCGTACCACCGCTCGGGCATAGTCCCGGGTCTGCAGCAGGCCTGGCACGAACTGCACCTCGTACGTGCGGATCAACGACGTCGCGGCCTCCAAACCGAGATAGGGCTGGAACCAGCCCGGCATGACGTCGCCGTACGGCTGCCACCATCCAGGTGCGTTTGCATCCCGAGCCAGCGCCAACAGGCGGTCGCGTTCCGGGTCGTCCTCGGCCATCCCGTAGAGGCTCAGCAGGTCGGCGATGTCGCGTTCCTTGAACCTGACTCGGCCGAGCTCGATCCGGCTGATCTTCGATTCAGAGGAGCGGATCTCCCAGCCGGCGTTCTCACGGCTGACCCCGCTGGCCTCGCGGAGCCGGCGCAGTTGGGCTCCAAGCAGGATGCGGAGCACGGTCGGCCCGCCGGCCGACCCGCTCTCGATGGTAGGCGACGACACGTCAAAGCCCTCCGAAAAGGATGCCCCGTGGAGCACCTGCTACCTGCCCGTAAGCATGCCATGACCCGAGGTGACGCACATCCACCGACTGACTGGCATCTTGTCGGTCGGAACGGACCCTCGACAGTGGACAAGGCGGTGTCAGGTTGGGCCTGCGTCGCGCCCGAGCTCGCTGGCGCTCGCTCGAACTAGGCGCGGAACAGATCGAAGTCGCCGGCTGCGACACCCCGCACAAAGGCGTCGATCTCGGCGCGGGTGTAGATCAGGGCGGGCCCGTCTGGATCGCGAGAGTTGCGGACCGCCACGCCGGCACCGTCGCGCAATTCGGCCAACTCAACGCAGTTCCCGCTCGGGTTGCTGAGCCGGCTCTTGACCCATCGGCCCTGCACCGGAACATCAGAAGATGGCATTCCATTGAAGATGTGCATTGGGTCCGGTTGTGTCCATCGTGTCGCGTCGCCACCGGTGTCCGTCACATCGGCTATTGAACCATGCACGTGCATCCGCTCGTGCGCCTGCAGGGCGCCGCGTGCATCCGCTCTTGCGCCTGCACAACGCATAGAGCATGATGACGCACGTGCGACGGTGCCGTTACCCTCACGCAATGTGATGGGACGCCGGTACCGCACGGAGTTCCAGGACTCCTCGACGACGCGCAGGGACCGCTCCGCGTCGTCGGGTGACCGGGCGGGCGTGTCACCACGCGACTCGGGCGCGACCCCCGCGCGCCCCTCTCGCCGACACGCTCGCCCGGGTGCATTTCGGCTCCGCATCGCTAGGCTCGGTCGAAGCTGCAGCTCGGCTGAACCGGTATCCGATCTCAAGCCCCGTACCTCCGACGAAGGTCCATGGTGGAGCGTTCGATGACGGTCCTGCTCGAGGATTACCGATCCACTCCAGACCTGGACGCGCAGCTGGCCGAGCTTGGCTACGCAGCTGCAAAGGGCTGGCCCGACCAGCGGCCGCTCACCCCGGCCGTGGTCCGCTCGCTGCTACGGCCGGCCGGAATGACCGCGACCACGCTCGCGCTGCGTCGCGATCGCAACGGTCGCCTCATCGGCGCGGCCGCGCTGCGCTGGCCGGCCACCCTGTCCGCATCGGGGCGCTTGTGGGGTCCGATCGTGCACCCCAGTGCGCAACGTTCCGGCGTGGGACGGGAGCTGCTCGACACGATCGTGGCGGCGCTGACGTCACGCCCGGGATTCCGTTCACCACCGCCGAGATCCCCGAGTCCCGAGTGGCCGGGTGGGAGCTGTTCGAGAAGCTCGGCTGGCGCAAGGACACGCCGTCGACGCTGCTATCCCGCCCGCTGCCGGCCGGCCTTGCGATCCCGACGACCGTACCGGTGCGGGCGGTGCGGCCGAGGGAGTACGTCGACGCCGCGCTGGCGCAGTTGTTCGCGCTGGCCCGACCGCACCTCTGCCCGAGCATCGCCCGGGACACCTTCGCTCGGTGGAGCGCCGACGCGCGATACACCGCCGAAGGTCTGCTGCTCGCCTGCGAGCCGGACAACCTCGCCGGCGCAGCGCTGGTATATCCGTCCCGGCACGACACACCCGACGAACCGGCCGAGGCGCTGCTATCCGACGTACTGATCGACAGCCGGCTCGACCCGAGCAGTGCGGCCGAGGTGCGCACGGCGCTGGTCGCGTCGGCGCTGAAGATGGCCGACGGCAGTGGGGCGGCGGTCGCACGGGCGGTCGTGGACAACCCGGAGCTGCGGAGCACGCTGCAGTCGATGGGGTTCGCCGAGGTCGACCGCATCCGCCACTACGTCTCTCCCTAGGCTGAGCTCACCGCGACGAGATCTGCTGCACCGCCCAGCTGTTGCCGTCGGGGTCGTCGAAGAAGACGAAGCCGACGTTGTCGAGCTCGTTGGCAGTGGGGGACGGGTTCTCACCCATCACGACCACGTCGCCGACATCTACGCCGTTCTCGATCAGGTGCTCCCGCGCCTTGTGGATGTCGTTCACGACGAGCTGCACGCCCTTCAACGAACCGGGTTCCATGCCGGGCCCCAACCCCTTGCTGATGACGACGGAGCAGCCGGACCCCGGTGGGGTCAGCTGCACCACCCGAACGTCGTCGCCGATCTTCGTGTCGTGGTCGACCACGAATCCGAGCTGATCAGCGTAGAACGCCTTTGCACGTTCCACATCGGACACCGGTACCACGACGACTTCCAAGGTCCAGTTCATGGTGTTCTCCTCCTAGTCAGGGTGAGCCAGTCGCTCACCAGAAATGTCCGGTGTGCAGGTCGGCTAGGACCACACTGAGCCGCTCGTAGCTTTCGCTAACCCCGCGCGCCATCGGGTATCCGAGCACGATGTCCCGGCCCGCCACCGTCGCGAAGCACAGGTTCGTCCGCACGGTGGTCCGCTCATCTCGCTCGATGAACTCATGGGTAATGGTGGTTTCGCCCGGGTACGACTGGTCGTCAAACAGCTCGGTCACGACCAGCCGGTCCGGCCGGGTTATCTCCAAGTACGTGCCGGTCTGGCCCATGGTGGCGCCGCCCGGACCCTCTGAGATATACCGCCAGGTGCCGCCGACGCGCAGGTCTATCTCGCATACGACCATCTGCCACCCGTTCGCGCCGTACCACCGCACGAGCAGCTCCGGCTTGGTGAACGCGTCGAACACCAGGCGTCGGGGTGCGTCAAAGTCGCGGCTGAGCACGATCTCGCGTTCCGACGGCGTGGTGAGAAGCAGCTGATGGGTCACGGCCGGCCTCCCCGACGCCGATGACGGGCCTCGTCCGTTTTCATCTCCTCCAGCAAAGCATCCAGCCGCTGGTAGCTCTCCTCCCAGTGCCGGCGCAGCGCCTCGAGCCAGTCGGTCGCGACCCGCAGCGCCGGTGCCTCCAGCCGGCACGGGCGGCGCTGCGCATCCCGGCTGCGTGAGATCAGGCCAGCCCGCTCCAGCACCCGCAGGTGCTTGGACACAGCGGGTTGGCTCATGGCGAACGGCGTGGCCAGCTCACCGACCGACGCCTCGCCGACGGCGAGCCGGGCCAGGATGGCCCGCCGGGTCGGGTCGGCCAAGGCGGCGAACGTCGAGTCGAGGGCCGTTGCGTTCATAACCACTTGGTTATACACGCTCGCCGTAGGGCTTGCCAAGCGAACACGCAAGATTCACCGGCGACCGTTCACGGAGGTAGTGTGATCGAATGGAGTACCCGTTGACGATCTCCGATTTCCTCTACCGCGCCGAGGTCGTATACGGCGACCGGGTCGGCGTGGTCGACGAGCCGGACCAGCCGGCACCCTCACTCGGTAACCTCACCTACCGGCGCCTCGCGCCCCTGGCGACGGCGCAGGCGGCCCGCCTTGATCAGCTCGGCGTGCCGGTCGGGGGCCGGGTCGCGATTGTTTCGCACAACTCCGCCCGGCTGCTGGGGTCGTTCTTCGGCGTCTGCGGCTGGGGCCGGGTGTTGGTGCCGGTTAACTTCCGACTGGCCGAGCCGGAGATCCGCTACATCGTCGAGCATTCGGGCGCCGACGTGCTGCTGGTGGATCCCGAGCGCAAGGACCTGCTGGACACCATCAAGGTCCGCCACCCGGTCGTGCTCGGCGACGACGACGGCCAGATCTACGCCGAGGGCATCGAGCCGGTCGCCTGGGCCGGCGCCGAGAATGCCACCGCGACCATCAACTACACCTCGGGTACGACGGCGCGTCCCAAAGGCGTGCAGATGACCCACCGTAACCTGTGGATCAACGCGACCGTGTTCGGCTGGCACGCCGGCGTGAACGACAACGACGTCTACCTCCACACGCTGCCGATGTTCCACGCCAACGGGTGGGGCATGCCGTACACAGTGACCGGCATGGGCGGCAAGCAGATCGTACTGCGCAAAGTGGACGGTCCGGAGATCCTGCGCCGGATCGAGCGGTACGGCGTGACGTTCATGTGCGCGGCGCCGGCGGTCGTCAACGCCGTGCTCGACGCCGCGCCGCAGTGGTCGGGGGAGATCCCCGGCCGCGGCACTGTGCGCATCATCGTGGCCGGTGCACCGCCGGCAACCCGCACGATTGAACGGGTCCGCGACGAACTCGGCTGGGAGTTCAACCAGATCTACGGACTGACCGAGACCGCGCCGGTGCTGACCGTGAACCGGATGCGGTCGGAGTGGACCGACCTGGAGCCGCGGCAGCTGGCCCGCAACCTCGGCCGGGCCGGAAGCCCGGCGATCGGGGTACGGCTGAAGATCGACGAGTCGGGCGAGGTGCTGGCCCAGACCAACCACAACCTGCTCGGCTACTGGAACAACCCGGACGAGACTGCCCGGGTCCAGGAGGGAAACTGGTTCCACACTGGCGATGGTGGCTCCATTGTGGACGGTTATCTGACCATCTCCGACCGCAAGAAGGACGTCATCATCACCGGCGGCGAGAACGTGTCGTCCATCGAGGTCGAGGACGCGATCAGCCTGCATCCGGACGTGGCCGAGGTGGCCGTGATCGGCATCCCGGACCAGACGTGGGGTGAGCTGGTCACGGCCATGGTGGTACGGCGCAACGAGGAGCTGACGTCGGAGCAGGTGATCGACCACTGTCGCCAGCATCTGGCCGGCTACAAGTGCCCCAAGCGGGTTGAGTTCACCGACGTGCTGCCCCGGACCGCGACCGGGAAGGTGCAGAAGTTCCGCCTGCGCGAGCCGTTCTGGGCCGACCAGGAGCGCCAGGTCCACTGAGCTGAGGCAAAGCGTCCCGGCGCGCGGTTGCACCCTGCGGTGGTGCCGGCGGTCCGCCGGCTGTTAGGGTGGCGGCCCGAACCGGGAACCACCTCCGTTGCTGGTCCGAGCCCCTGGGGATGCCTTGCCACGGTTGCGCGCACGCCTGACGCTGCTGCTCAGTGCCCTGCTGGTCGCTGGGTGTACGCCAAGTCCAGAGCCGACGATCGAACCGACGCCGGTCAATGAGTTCCAATCCAGGACCGGGCTGCCGGAAGGCGGCACCACGGTAGTGGACGGCGCCGATGCGGCAGCCTTGGCGGCCGCCACGAGCCGGGCCATTTTCCAGAGCGCCCCGGCGATCGTACTCGTCGCCGAGGATGCCGAAGCCGAAATCGAGCGGGCCGGCAAAGCGGCGGAAGAGCTCGGCGTACCGCTGCTGCTCGCGCCGAGCGCGCCCGTACCCACGGTGACGCCGGTTCCTAGCGGGCCGGTTGGCGACCTCGACCCGGGCACCTTGGCCGAACTGACCCGGCTGCAACCGCGCACCATCGTGACCGTCGGCGACGGCGCGAGCACGTGGGTCGCGACCGTCTCCACGCAGGCCACCGTGGCACCATTGGTCGACTCGGCCGTCGGTGCGATGATCCCCGGCGTCACACCGCCCGCGCCGCTGGACGAGCTGCTGGTACTCGTGCAGAACCAATCGACCGGCGCCGCGGCAGCGGCCACCGCCCGCGCCAGCGGAGCGCGAGTGGTGGTGCTGGGCAGCACCGATCCTCGTGCGTCCAGCGAAAACATCAAGGCGATTGCCGGGCAGCCGATCGAGCACGTGCTCGCCGTGGGTAGCGCGTTCGGTCCGGCCGACCAGCTGCGTCGACGGCTCGCCACGGCGGCGACCGGTGTGGAACTGCCGGGAGGCGGCCAGGTGCTCTTTCCCGGCCGGCGCATGGTGGCGCTGTACGGACACCCGGGGACACCGGGCTTGGCGTGCTCGGCGAGCAACCCGTCGACGCCGCGATCGCCCGCGCCAAGCAGGTGGCCGCGAGCTACAGCGCGCTGGTGGGCGAGCCGGTCGTACCGACCTTCGAGGTCATCACGACGGTGGCCTCCAGCGGCGCCGGCTCCGACGGCAACTACTCCAATGAGTCTTCGATCGAGAAGATCCGGCCGTGGGTCGACGCGGCCCGCGCGGCCGGCGTCTATGTCGTGCTCGACCTGCAGCCCGGCCGTACGGACTTCCTCACCCAGGCCAAGCTCTACGCCGAGCTGTTGATGCAGCCGCACGTTGGTCTGGCGCTGGACCCGGAGTGGCGGCTCCAGCCGGGGCAGTGCACATGGTACAGATCGGCTCGGTGAGCGCCGAGGAGATCAACCAGGTGGGCCAGTGGCTGGCTCGAGCTGACGCGCGACAACAATTTGCCGCAGAAAGTCCTTATGCTGCACCAGTTCCGGCTCGACATGATCTCCAACCGGCCGGCCGTGGTCACCAGCTACGACGAGCTCAAGGTGGTCATCCACGCGGACGGCTTCGGATCCCCGGGCCAGAAGTTCAACACCTGGAACGCGTTGCACCTCAACGCACCGGCAGACGTGTGGTGGGGCTGGAAGAACTTCTACGACGAGGACCGGCCGACTTTCACCCCGCAGCAGACCTAGCCATCTCGCCGGCTCCGGTCTTCGTCTCCTACCAGTAGGCGAACTCGCCTGCCGCCGCCAGCCGAGCCGATGCTCGGATCAATGCGTTCGCTGCTACGCCGACGGCCTCCGACGTTATGGTCGAGGCATGACCAAGGTCTATACCGGCGGCACGATGTCGCTCGACGGCTACATTTCCGGGCCCGGCGAGACTGGCTTCGAACATCTCTTCCAGTGGTACGGCAACGGCGACGTGGAGATGCCGACGACCCACCCGGAGATGACCTGGCGGCTGGCGCCACAGAGCGCGGACCATCTGAAGGCCGTGATCGACATGACCGGGGTGCTGGTGGTGGGGCGCCGTCTCTTCGACATAACTAGCGGGTGGGGCGGCAATCACCCGATGGGCAAGCCGGTGGTCGTCGTGACCCATCAGGTACCCGACGGCTGGCCGCGCGAGGACGCCCCGTTCACGTTCGTCAGTGACGGGATCGAGAGCGCGATCCGGACCGCGCAGCGGATCGCCGGTGACAAGGTGGTCGGCGTCAACGGCGGCACGATCGCACGGCAGTGCCTCAACGCCGGCCTCTTGAACGAGATCTGGGTAGATCTGGCGCCGGTGCTGCTGGGTGGTGGGACACCGTTCTTCGACGAGCTTGCGATCGCACCGGTCACTTTGGACGGACCACTATCGGTGATCGAGGGCAAAGGCGTCACGCATCTTCGCTATCGGGTCGTCTACTGAGACTCCGGTGGCGGGTGACCAATAGCCCGGCCCTCCCTAGGCATCGGCGGTCACGTTGCCGCGGACGGCCCAGGCGCGGGCGGTCAGGTGGATCGACCCGTCGGCCATTGCGGGCAGGCGGGATCGGAGCAGCTCCCGGAGCGCGACCCGGCGATCCTCGGTCAGGGACATGACGTACCCGGGCGCGGGGCCCTGGCCACCGAGGAATGGTGCCCAGTAGTCGTCGAAGTCCCGGAAGGTGGTCGGCACCTCGATCCCCTCGACCGCGACCTGCGACAGCCCGTGTTCGGTCCACAGTTCGCTCGAGCGCATCGGGCTGGCACAGCGAAAAGCGCCTGCCCTCGTCCAGTTCGGCCGCGGCTGGGTCGAGTGTCGCCGCCGCATCGAACAGGTATCGAATCATCGCCATGCCTTCGGCGTAGTCCCACACATACGCGGCCACAGTGCCTCCAGGCTTGGCGACCCGGGCGAACTCAGCGACGGCGGAGGCCGGCTCCGGGACGAAGTTCAGGGCGAGTCCGCTGACCACGACATCGGCGTCGTTGTCGAAGAGTGGCAGTTCACGGGCGTCGCCTTCGTGAAAGGTCACGCCCGGTAGGTTCGTCCGAGCCTGGGCGAGGAAGCCCCCGGACGGATCTACTCCGACCACACTCCCAGGATCTGCATTGGCGACGATGGCGGCCGTCAACGCCCCGGTGCCACAGCCGACGTCCAGCCAGCGCCGCCCCGACGGCAGGTCGAGCCAGCGCAGGAACGCGACGGCTACCTGACGGCTCCACCGGCCGATGTACGCCTCGTACGCATCAGCGACGGCCCACTTCTCGCTAGCCACACGGCGAGCCTACGGGCTTGTCCCACGCCGGCTGCACAGGGTCGGCGGAGCGCCTTCAGTGCCCGGTGTGGCCAGTGGGAGGGCGGTCCATGGCAAGCACGCAGTTGGCCGGCCGTAATCCGCGCGGTGTAGAAGATGCGCAACGCGTGATGGTCAGCCCAAGCGCCCCTCGACCGTCGATACTGTCGGCGGGCAGAGGGTCCACTGTTGGTGGCCGTGTCCGATGAAGCGGGCCACGAGCAGTTTGTCGTCGTGAACGCACACCGCGTATGCCGCGACCTGCAGTTCCGGGCGAACCCTCCCTCCTCCGGCAATTCCGAGCACCCATGCCTCAGCTCACTGTTGCGTGCCGAAGGCTACGCAGCGTCCATGGTGGACAGTTGAGATCCGCCTCTGCCTCGGCAAGGGTCAGCCAGATGAGCCCGGCGACCTCGTCCGGTGATGCGACTCGAGGCTGGGCGCCGGCGGGCAATTCGCCGGCCAAGACGACGTTGACCACCGGATCGCCGTCGTCGGTGACGAAGTAGCCACTCGTGACGTACGCGAGCTTGACCCCGCTGAGGTCCACCCCGACCTCTTCGCTGACCTCCCGTCGGGCGGTCAGTTCGAGGATCTCGTCGATGGTGCTGTCGCCTTCAATGTCGACCTTGCCGCCGACGCCAGCGAGGCTCCCCGGCGCATGGGCCTCGCGCGCGCCTCGCTTGATGAGCAACCACCTGTCGCCACGACGGAGGAAGACCTCGACGTTCAGGACGTACGCGGACCGGTCGCGGCTGGTCCTACAAGCCTTCCACGTCATGCGACGGCACTCTACGTCACTGGATGCGAGAACGCGGCGGTTGCCACCGAGTGGGCGACCTACGACGATTCGGGCAGGCGCACGATCCGCGCCGTTGCGGTACGGTCATACCACCCAGCACCGACAATCACCGGGCTGACCAAACACAGTGGATGATCGCGTCAGCCGAGCCGGGCCAGTTCGTCCGCTGTGAGCCGCAGCGTGCCGGCGGCGATGTTCTCCTCCAGGTGGCCCGGGTCGCCCGTACCCGGGATCGCCAGTACGTGTGGCCCTCGGTGCAGGGTCCACGCCAGCCGTACCTGCTGCGGCGTCGCGCCGTGGCGCGGTCGCGACCGCGCGTACGGCCTCGGCTGTGCTCGGCGGTCGCGCCTGCCTCGCGCCTGCCGCCCGCGATGGCGAAGAACGGTACGAACGCGATGCCCCGCTCGCCGCACGCGTCACGAGGCTCGTCGTCGGTGCGGTTGAGGTCGATCGAGTAGCTGTTCTGCACGCAGACGACAGGCGCGATCGCCTGGCCTCGTCGAGGTGGTCGAGGCGGACGTTGGAGAGGCCGAGGTGCCGGATGAGTCCGGCGTCCCGGAGCTCGGCCAGGGCAGCGAACTGTTCGGCTACCGAATCCCGGCCCGGGCGCTTCACGATCCGAAGGTTCACCACGTCGAGGTGGTCGCGGCCGAGCCGGCGCAGGTTCTCCTCGACCTGTCGCGCAGCCCGGCGGGGCTTGTCGCCTCGGCGTAGCCGGTCACGGGATCCACCTCGGGCCCGACCTTCGTTGCGATGACCAGATCGTCCGGGTACGGCGCCAGCGCCTCTGATCAGCTCGTTGGCGTAGCGGATCGCACCACTGCCGACGCCAAGGATGCCGCCGGGCGAGTAGTAGAAGGCGGCCGTGTCGATGTGGTTCACGCCCAGCTCGACCGCGCGGCGCAGCACCTGGATCGCGACCGCGCGGTCGGGATTGACGGTGAGGCGCATCGAGCCGAAGCCCATCCGGTTGACCACCCGGTCGCCGAGTCGCCACGTGCCGCCGGCTGCGGCGGTGAGGTCATAGGTCGGCACTCGGCGACCCTAGCCTACGGTGCTGACAGGCGAATTCCGCCTCTCACGGGTCCTTGGGGCGGATCGTGTAATGCAGAGTCAGGAACGGAAGCCCGAAGACGCGAAAGTCGTGCTTGGCCCGCACCTGGTCGTCGACGACATAGACGTCGAGCCGTTCGGCGAAGCCCGGCACCGCCAAGGTGGTCAGCTCGCGGGTCTCTGGGTCCACATAGGTCAGATAATGGCCAGCCTGTCTATCGTCCGCCCGGCTGGTCAGGATCAGACCGCCGCCGGCGCGCGGCTGTGGTACCAGTGTCGCGGTAAAGCTCGCCTGCGGAAGGGGAAAGCCGACGCTCACATACCCCCGGCCGTCGCGACGGTACGTTGTGTAGATGCCCACGTAGATCGGTTCATCGTTGTCCACAAAGGATCGGATCCAGCCGCGGATGCTGATGACACCATCACGATCACGACTGATCGTGTCGATGCGACTGCGGACGCCCCGCTGCGCCTCGCGTTGGTTCATCGGCACGTTGGCCTGCCCGAGCGGTCTGGCCACCAACGCCCGATAGACCAGGTAACCGGGGCGTCCCCATACTCGTAGCTGCGGGACGATGTCGAGGCTGAAGCGCGTGGTGTGCTCGTAGAACTCGCGCACCCTGGGGTCGACGGCGGCCGGGTCAAATCCGGGACCGGCCAGCTCGTCGAGCGAGGCCACAATGCCGACATCAGCGGCATCCGCCCGGTACTCGCCGCCAAGCACATCGGCGAGGTCGCGGACGTAGCCGGTGCCCACGTAGCGGGAGCGGGCCTCGAGCGGCACGACGAAGGGGAGCTGATCGGCAGCGACCCGCTCGGCGAGCAGTTCGACCTGCGGGTCGCGGAAGACTGCGGCCGAAAGCATACGGAAGGCGAGCACCGTGACCGCGGCAACGATGGCGGCCGGTACGTCGCCGAACAGCGTCCAGATCAGCCAGCCGACTGCGGCGCCGACCAGTGGACCAAGCACCACCTTCTGCGGACGCAGACCCAGCGCACCGGCAAGCACGCCGAACACGACGCCGACGACGACCGGTCCGGCTCCGGTCAGTCCGAGAATCCAGCCGAGGATCGCTGCCAGCGCGGCGCTCATCGCGATGCGGGACCACAGCGCCGGAATCTGGCCGGGCTGCTGGCGCGCCCGAGCTAGTGCGTCCGCCGCGGCCAGCGCCACGCCCCCCACAACCGCCGCGATTGCCATCGCGGCCACGCCCCAGCGCGACGTGAGCGATAGTCCGGCGAGCGCACCGATGACGGCTGAAAAGCCGAGAGAACCTGGCTTACGTTCGCGAGGTGGGTTGGCCACGCCGAGAATCTACCCGCCAGAGGTGCGACGCCTCAGCGTGTCAGCCCTGGCGGTCGGGTCCCGCCCGGGTGATGGTCACCTGGATGAGCACTCGCCGCTCACGGACCATCGCAGTCCGGTAGTCGTCCCAGTCCGGGTGCTCACCAGAGATGCCGCGGTAGTAGTCCACCAGCGCCTCCATCGCATCGGGCAGGCGGATGACCTGGGCGTGACCTTCAACGAGCACCCATTGGCCAAAGAACGCTTCGGTGAGAACGCATAGCGCAACCCGCGGATCCGTGGCGAGGTTGCGGATCTTCGTCGCGGTCTCGCGGGTGCTGATGATCACGCGGCCCGCGTCGTCGACGCCCACCAGCACGGGCGAGAGCTGAGCCCGACCATCCGGGTAGTAGGTGGTCAGCACGGCGCGGCGGTTGCGCCGCACAAAGGCGCGTGCCAGGTCGATATCCATGGCCCGAACGTTACGGCCGCGCGCCTGTTCCTTGAGCACGAGAGTCTTACTCGGAGGCGCGAGGCTCGCCCGCCAGGGCGAGGCCTCGCTCAGCGAGAGCCGCCTTGAGCTGACGAACGGCGTTGGGCCCCATGCCATGTAGCCCGACGAGTTCCTGCTCAGTCACGGCGGTCAATTGGATCAGGCTCGTGTAACCAGCGCCGGCAAGTGCGCGGCGGGCCGGTGCGGCCAGGCCGCGCGGGAAGTCATCACCGCCGGACCGGCCGCCATCGCGCGTCACGTCTGCTCCTTCGCCACGACGTGCCACATCGACATGAGCTCACGATACGGCCCCGTGCGGACTCACCACGGGCTTTGTCGTGGAGTGATCGTCGGCGTGAGCGATTCGCGTCAGTTCGCGCCAGAGCACAACCACGAAGACCGCCGAACCCGCGAAGGCGAACCAGAACGGCGCCGTGATACCGAATTTGGAGGCCAGCAACCCGCCGACAGCCGAGCCGACCACCAGGCCGCTGAACACACAGACCGTATTCACGCTGTTGACCCGGCCCTGCAGCTGCTCGGGAACGGCTCGTTGCCTGACCGTGATGGTCGTGGTGCCCCAGACGAACGCGTGCGCACCGAAGACAAAGAAGACCGCCGAGGCCAGCCAGGGTGACGTGGTCAGAGCAAGAGCGAGGTGGGTGAGGGTCTCGATGATCAGTCCCACTCGCATCACGTTGCCGAGGCTCACGCGTCGGGTGATCCATCCGTACAATCCCGTGCCGAGCAGGCCGCCCGCTGCCGCGACCGTAGCGATCAAGCCGAAGCCGATGGCACCAAGGCCAAGTCGCTCCTGGGCGTAGAGCACAAGCACCGACCACGCCGCGCCGAACGTGATGTTGAAGATAAGAATCGTGAGCGACAGCGTGCGAACGGCCGCATGGTGCACGGTCCACCGGAAGCCCTCGGCGATATCGCGGAGAACGCCACCTGAGATCTCGGTCGAGACACGGGCGCGCGCTGGCAGGGCGACCCTGGAAACCAGCAGTACGCCTGCGATGACCAGGACGGCATGAACGAGGAACGGCCAGGCCATGCCGGCGGCGAACAGGGCCGCCCCGATTGGCGGGCCGACGAGTTGGTTCAGCGTGATGAATCCGGCCCCGATGCGAGAGTTGGCGATGGCCAGATCGTCGCGGTGCACCAGCATCGGGGTCAACGTCGCAGAACTGTTGTCGGCGAAGACTTCCGCGCTGGCAAGAACTCCCAATGCCAGCAGCGACACCATCACCGTGAGACTGTCGGTGATCATCAGAGCGACGAGCACACTCAGCACGATGCCGCGGAGCGCGTTGGCTACGACGATGATCCGCCGGCGGTCGAGCCGGTCAGAGAGCACGCCGGCGTGAAGCCCGAACACGAGTGGTGGCGCCCATCGCATGAGCGCGGCCAAAGAGACCAGAAACGGGTCGTCGGTCAGCGACGCCACCAACAGCGGGCCAGCCGCGAGCGCGATGCCATCGCCAAGGTTGGTCGTCCACGTCGAACCCACCAGCCAGCGGTAGCCCATCCCCAGCCGCCCCGGGACCAGTAGCTCGACCACCCTGCTCATAGGCAGACGACATTACAGCTGCATCTATCGCCGTGTCGTTACCTGACTCCGGCTTGGAACGCTGCCGCTCGCGCCTCGGGGGGGCAGCTCGCGAAGCGCCGGATCACCGACCTCTTCGCTGGCGTAGTAGCGGTAGAGGACATACGCGGCCGCCGCGCCGAGGATGTGCCAGATCGCGTGACCCTGGATCAACGAGTGCGGGTCGCACAGCCCTTCCTTGGTGCCATTCCAGATGGCGAACGCGGTCACGATCAGTGCCAGCGAGGCGTAGGCGTACCTCCGCTGCGCATGGGCGTCGCTCCGGCGCATGATCATTGCCTCAGCCCGGTGGCGACCACGAGCAGTAGCGCGAACGCGGCATTCCCCGGGTGCATGACTACCGGAAGCTTGACGCTCCACAAGCCGACGAGCTCACAGAACGCGATGCCGCCCACGAACGTTGCGACGAGGACTGTGGTCCCGCCGTGCAGCCACCGCATAGCGGCGTAGGCGGCGGCGAAGGATGCGAAGAGGTACATGCTCAAGAGGTCGAGGTGCCCGCCCGTGGCGGACTGGGTGGCGTGCATTGCCGCGCTGCCGGGTCCGAGTAGGACCACCAGGCACGCCATCGCGGTGGCCATCCGGCGATGCATCGATAGATGTGCATCGTCGTTTCTGCGGACACCGGCGTGCCACGCAATGAGTAGTCCGACGGCGACGAAGCCGATGTTGCTGAACGTGTTAGCCGGTTGCAGAACGACCCATTCCCGTGGCGCTTCGCAGAAGTTCGCGCCGCGGCCGACGTTTGTGCCGAGCCAGCCGCGCCAGATCCCCAGTGCCAGCAGGCCGCAGGAGACCACCGCGGTACCCGCCGCGACGATGATCGGCCGTCGATCACGATGCATGCGCGTTACCGTACTGCCGTAGCGCACCGTCGCCGCATTGAAGGCCGCCGACTGTCGATTCCCGTTATGGTTGGCGCCATGGGCGAGCCGCGAACCTACCCGCACGGTGTTACGTCCTGGGTCGACACCGAGCAGCCTGACCTGGAGGCCGCCCGCCTGTTCTACGCCGGGTTGTTCGGCTGGACCATGACCGATGCGAGCCCGCCCGACGGGCCGGGGTCGTACCTCATCGCCACCATCGACGGTCAGGACGTCGCCGCGGTCGCGCGCACGGGGGCGGCCGCCGCCCAGTGGAACACCTATGTCGCCGTTGACAACGCCGATGCAACGGCGGCGACGGTCGCGGCCACTGGCGGAACCCTTCTGGCGCCGCCTAAGGACGCCGGCTCCGCTGGTCGTGGCGCCACGTGCGCCGACCCGTTCGGTGCGGAGTTTCGACTCTGGCAGGCCGGTAGTCGGCCGGGCGCGCAACGCGCGAACTCGCCCGGAGCCTGGAACTTCAGCGACCTCTACACGCCCGACCGCGAGGCCGCGATGGCCTTCTACACACCACTGTTCGGTTGGCGCGCCGCAGACCTCGACCAGGGTGCCGGCACAATGCTTCAGCTCCCTGGATACGGAGACCACCTCGCCGCCACGGTCGACCCCGACATCCATCAGCGGCAGGCCTCGGCACCCGCCGGTTTCGCAGACGTGATCGGCGGTCTGGTCGCAATACCATCGACGAGACTCCACGCTGGCACGTCACCTTCACTGTGGCCGACCGCGACGACAGCGTCGCCACCGCGAAGCGGCTCGGCGCCACGGTAGTGAGGTCGTCGGACAACATGTGGACCAAGGACGCGCTCCTGCGGGACCCGCAAGGCGCTGAGTTCACGATCAGCCAGTTCACCCCACCCGACGGCGACTGGTAGAGGGCGGGATGCCTAGCGTGTGCGGTATCCCACCACGCAGCGGATTGCCCGATCCTGCCTCATCGGCGAGGGTGACACGATGGCAAACGAACATGTGGTCGGCTACGACGGTATGTGGGCGAAGCCCGAGGACGACCCGAGAGTGGCGGGCAGCCCCGTCGGCGAGCTCGCGACCATCCGGGAGTACCTGACCCACTATCGCCTCACGCTCGGCATGAAATGCGATGATCTCTCGCCTGAGCAGCTCGCCACCCAGTCCGTACCGCCGTCCACGCTGAGCCTGCTCGGCCTGGTCCGGCACATGGCACGGGTGGAGCACAACTGGTTCCACCGGACGCTGCAGGGCCATCGTGAGGTGCCTCGGCTCTTCTGGTCACCGGAGGACCACGACCTGGACTTCAATGGCGCGGTCGCCGACCCGGCCGTGGTCGAGGAGGCGTTCGCCGCCTGGAAGGCGCAGATCGCGGCGGCCGACGAGTGGCTGGACGGGCAGATCGACCTGGGCGCCATGGTCCTTACGCCACGCGGCGAGCAGACGAGCGTCCGTGACGTCCTCATCCACATGATCGAGGAGTACGCCCGGCACTGTGGACACGCCGACCTGCTACGCGAGTGCATCGACGGCCGTACGGGCCAGTAGCAGTCCCCCAGATCGCTAGACCACGACCGGCTCTCGTTACCACCATCCTTGCCGTTTGGCCCAGGTCAGAAGCGAGCCCGAGATGGCCGCCATGACGATCAATACGACAGCCAGCACGGGGAAGTCGGTGTTGTCGTTCACGATGATGTTCATGCCGTATATCGACGACAGGGCCGTGATCGGCAGGGTGACGGCAGCGATCACGGCCAGTCGCTCGGCGGCAATCGTCATCTTGGTCTCGGTGCGGGTTCGATAGAATTCGATGACTCCTTGAAGGTACTCCCGCTGTCCATCTGCGACGGTGCCAACACGGGTGAACATGTCCACGATGTCCAGGAGCAGCGTGCGGGACTCGACCGGGACGGATCGGGCGAGAGCGGCCATCCGTCCGTAGGCCTCGCGGCTCAGCATGGCCATGGTCCGGACGGCGAGCAGGCCATGACGAGCCCGGAACATCTCGTCGAGGAACGCCTCGGCATTGCCGAGGTCGCCTCCCGTGACGCGCTGCTCGAGCTGCCACACGTCGCGAGTGAGCACCTCCACGAACGCCTCCTGGTGCCGTGAGAGAGCCGAGATGATGGCGTACGACAGCTCAAAAGGCGATGACGGGCGAAGCCGTCCGGCCTCCAACCGGCGAACCACGGCGTCGGTCTCCCGCACGGCGACCGCCGGGTCGACCGCGGGGTTGATCGGACCGTGCACGGTAACCAGGTACCGCGGCCCGATGAACTGGTCCAGTTCGACGAAGTGGACATGACCGCCCTTGCCGAGTTCCGGCGCATGCAGCACCACGAAGACGTGGTCATCGTAGGCGTGCACCTTCGGAACCCGGTTGCGCTCAACGCAGTCGCGCACGGCTAGCGAATGGAAACCAAAGACCTCGGAGAGCACATGCGTGGACGCCTCGTCACAGGAGGGTATGTCCACCCAGACAAGCCCGTCGTCCCGATCGAGCAAAGCCGGCAGATCCTCCGCCGTCAACAGCTCGACTCCCGCGTCGGTCACCAGTCGAACGTCCATGGCCGTCTCCTCGCGAAGAACGCGTACAGATCGGTGAGAGTCTCAGCCATTGGACGCGGTCGATGTGCCAAGTCGAGCCGCGCCTTGGTGCCATCGACCGCGGGAAAGCACCGCAACGCGTACATTGCTTCACGGGTCGGCATCAGCGCCGTGCCGGCCCGGCTACGGCGGGCGATGGCGGTCGCGAGAGGCGCGGCGGCGTCCACTAGCCAGTTCGGTGCGATGCGCGTGGTCATCCGCGAGCCGGAGCACCAGCCGGCCAACTCGGCGAGGGCCAGCACGCTCAGCCGGTGACCGGGAATCAGGTAGTTCTGACCGGTCTGGCCGCGGGTGGCCGCGGATCGCAGGGCAAGGACAACATCGCGGACATCGACCCAGTCGAATCCACCATCGACGATGGCCGGCAAGCGGTGGCGCCAAAGGGCACGAAGCACGGTTCCCATGCGGGACGGCTTGTCGTCGCGGGGGCCGATGATGCCGGTCGGATTGACGCAGACGGCGTCGAGTCCGCGGCTCACGAAGCGGCGTATCTGTTCCTCGCCGGCGGCCTTGGAACGGTCGTACGCGGGTGCGTTGCTCGCAACGCGAGCGCTCGACTCGTCGACCACCGTCCCGATGCGACCCTGAAGGTCAAAGGCATGCACCGAGCTGCAATGGACGAGACGGCTGACATGTGCGTTGAGCGCCGCCTCCGCGACAGCCGCAGAACCGTCCACATTGACCGATCTCACGAGGCCGCGCTGTTCGCCGACGATGGAGATGACGGCCGCAAGGTGGTAGACCACGTCGACACCGTCCATGGCTGTGCCCATGGCGGCCGGATCACGGATGTCTGCCTTGAGCCACTGCACGTTTGCAGGCAACTTGCTGCACGGCGCTCGAATGTCCACAACCCGCACATGGTGGCCGTCCGCCGCCAGCGCGTCGACCAGATTCGTTCCGACATGTCCGGCGCCGCCCGTGACGAGAGCTAGCATGTCACAGCACCGGCGTGCTGGCCTGGACGTCGAGCACGCGCCATTCGGTGTCGAAGCGCTCGAGAACGATGTGGCAACTGGCGAAGGTGGTGCTCGGCATAGTTGCGATGATCCTGCCGCCTGCGTCCCTTGTCGACCGGGTGGTTCGGTCTCGTTATCGCGGATCGCCGAGACCACCGGTGGGCGCTCATTCGTGATGAACGATTCCGCCGACCGTGATCCAGACGTTGATTCTTGCTTTCACCGGCCGCCTTCAGTGACGATCGTGCGTGCGCCGTCACCTGCCCATGAGAGCAATGGTCGCCGATGTACCCGACCGCCCAGCAGTCCGCCTTCGCGACGTCCTCGGTCGCGATGCCGGAGAGTCTCTCCTTTGTAGAGCGACGTGTGGCCGCGTTTCCACGGCGCATGTGATCGCAGGTGCTCGCCGGCGCTAGCCGTCAAGCCACCGCCGATCATTCGCGTAGTTCGTCAGCGCCTGGCGGATCGCGACTATCTGGCTGCCGGTCAACGACGGCGCAGCGGCCAGGAGGATGTCAGTGACTTCGCGCGTGAACTCGGCGATCGAGACGACCTCGCATAGCTCGCCATCCGCGTCCGCAGTCGCAAATCTCGCCGCATCATGGACGACCCGGGCCGAGACCGCCTTGAGCCCTTGGGAACTCTCGATCGACTCGAACTCGACCTTCATGCCCTGCCGAAGCGTCTGTGGATCGCCAATGAGAGCCGACGCGTGAAGGAACACGTCGTCACCGCCGCCGTCCGGTGCGATAAAGCCGAACCCCTTGTTGGTGTCGAACCTGATTACCCGACCAACCTGCCCGTCCATTTCCCCTCCAACTAACCACAGCCAGTGCCAGCAACACGCCTCATCCATTACCCAGCCGCCGCAGCGAACCGACTACCACTATAAGCCCCTCGGCCGGGCGATGGTCGTGGCGGAGGTGACGGCATTTCGTGAACAGCTCTGGTTCGGCGGCGTGGCTCGCCGGATGATCATGCGTCGTCGGCTCGGGATGGAAATGTCACCAGCCGCGGGAACGCCATTCCGGAATGGACGGTCGTTCCGCGCCGAGAGTTGAGTCGTTGCCATGGCCCGGGTAGAACCAGGTCTCGTCCGGCAGCCGGTCGAACAGTTTGTGTTCCACGTCGTCGATGAGCGAGGTGAAGTTGGCTGCGTTCCCCCGCGTGGCACCCACGCCGCCCGGGAACAGCGAGTCGCCGGTGAACAGGTGCGGGACGCCGCCAGGATCCCGGTACAGCAGTGCGATCGAGCCGGGCGTGTGGCCGACCAGGTGGATCACCTCAAGCGAACAATTGCCCACCGGCACCGTGTCTCCGTCCGCCAAGGTGGCGTGAACGACGGGGAGCTCCCCGGCGTCGGCGGCGTGAGCGATTGACCGGGCGCCGGTCTCGGAGACCACGTCCTCGAGGCCGAACCAGTGATCTTGGTGCCGGTGGGTTGTGACCACAGTGGACAGCCCAGCCGAACCGATGACCTCAAGCAGTCGGTCCGGCTCGTTCGCCGCGTCCACGAGGAGCTGTTCTCCAGTTGACTTGCAGCGCAGTAGGTATGCGTTGTTGTCCATCGGCCGGACCGAGACTTTGGTGATCACGAGGTCGGCCAGCTCCCGTACGTCGGGCGGCCCACCTTCGCGCACCTTGCCGGTGTAGGTCACATCGAAACCCTAGCCGAGCGGGGGTACGGACGGCAGGGGCCCCGCGGGAGTGATCATCAGCGCGCTGCCGGCGGTTCGGTCGGACCGGGAGAATATTCGGTTTGCTCGGGGGGACGGGGGCTCTACCGTCTGTCCCAACGCGTTCGTCGGCGACGGCAGAGGGAGGTGGGACCGATGACCGAGCGCCCCACCACCCGACTCACCTGACGAAGGACCCGATGACGTTCGACCTTTCGTCCCTTGGCTGGGACGAACACTTCAGATCCGCGTACGTTCGTCACGACCGGCCCGATCAGGAGCCCGCTCGGGTGACCCGCGTCGACCGCGGAGTGTGTACCCTCCTCGGCGCCGATGGCACCCGCCGGGCGAGCATCGGCGGCGCGCTGCTCGCCGCGGCGGCACACGATCCGACCAGACTTCCGTGCTCCGGTGACTGGACCGTACTGCGGACGTGGCCCGACGAACGGCTCACCATAGAGGCGGTTCTACCTCGCCGTACCGCGGTCATCCGGGCTTCTGCTGGCGCCGAGGCCGTAGGGCAGATCCTGGTGGCCAATGTGGACACTGTGGCGGCAGTCGTACCGGTTGACCCGGAGCCGGATCTCGGTCTCGTCGAGCGGTTGCTCTCTCTTGCCTGGGAATCCGGCGCCCGACCGGTGGTGGCACTGACCAAAGTGGACCTGGCGGCCCATCCCGAGATGATCGTCGAGGAAGTCGGCGAGATCGCTCCGGGCGTCGAGGTGTTTGGAGTCAGCGCGGCGACCGGCGTCGGTCTCGAGCAGCTGCGCGCGATGGCTTGCGCAGGACGTACGCTCGGCCTGCTCGGGGCTTCCGGCTCGGGAAAATCAACACTCGTCAACGCGCTCGCCGGGACAACCGTGATGCCGACCCAACCGATCCGCCGGGCCGATGGTCGCGGCCGGCACACCACCACCCATCGAGCGCTGATCCCGTTGCCCGGTGGCGGTGCCGTGATCGACATACCGGGAATCCGCGCGGTTGGGCTGTTCGCCGGAACCGAGGGACTCGCTCGCGCCTTCGCCGACATAGTCGGGTTCGCGGCCCGGTGCCGGTTCGACGACTGTACGCATGAGCACGAGCCCGGCTGTGCGGTGCTGGCCGCACTCGCCGGAGGGGAACTGAGCCCGCGCCGGATGGAGCACTGGCGCAAACTCCAGCGGGAGATCGAGCGTGAACGCCGCCGGCATGACGTTCGGATTGCGGAGCACGAGCGGCGGCGATGGGTCCGGGGGCAGACGCGCCCGTACCCGCGGACATCCTAGATCCGCGCGCTGGTCGATAGTCCAACGACGACGGACCGTCTGTGCGTCGCGCGCTCGACGGTGATACCGGTAAGTTGTCACAGCGTGAAAGGCCATTCACACTCCGGATCCGACGACGACTGGAGCTGCTGTCGGACCGTGGTCGCCACGATCAACATTCCGGCGGGCACCCGGTCGATCACATTGGCGAACTCGACGGGGCGAATGGCGTGGATTGACAGGATCGTCATCACTCAGGCATCAGGACCATGACGAACATCGATGGCACTTACGCAGGTTCCGGACACGCCGACGGGTCGCGTTCTGCGGCGCACGACCGGTAGGTTGTGGCCGTGTGAGCAGGCGCGCAGAGTCCGAGTCCGACGACAGTCACGAGTCCGGCCGGGACGACGATTCCTCGGTACCCGAACAGCGTTCGACCTCGGAGTTCCTCGTCGACAACGCGGTCACGAGGATCATGCCGATCATCGCACCGTGGCCCGACACAGGTGACGACCCGTCCGCTCCGCCGCCGCCGCGCGCCGTGGGTGCCGCGCCGGTTGTGTCCCGCCCCAACGTAGCCGAGACGGTCGATGGACCAGCCACGCCGGGCACCGCAGTCGTGCTCGCGCCGCGCCGATCCGCCGACATCGTCCGGGCGGGCCCGACCGTGATCGCAGAGGACTCGTGGGACGAGCCGCCACCGGCCATGCCCGACGAATCGAACGCGGACGGACGCCGCTCGCAGCTGCCCTCACGGCGGGTGTGGGTTGCGCTGGTCGCCGTCCTGATCGGACTCGGCGCTGTGATCGGCGTGCCGTTCGTGCTCAGCTCGCAGCCCGGGACGCCGCCAGCCGTCGCGGTGGACGGTTCGCCGACCGAACTCGACGAACCGCCACCGGGCTTCGTCCCGAGTTCGGCGTACCTGCAATCGCCGGCGCCGATGTCGACCGGAGACTCCGCGACGCGAGCGCCGTCGGCGTCGCCAGCGCCGGCCGCGCCGCCGACGCAGGGCCAGGCCGCGAACCCGACGGTCCAAAGCACGAACCCCCCGGAGGTGCCGCCGTTCGCGCCCCTGACCGTCGAGGCCGAGACCGGCACGACCACCGGCTCCGCGCACATCTGGGAGAACTACCAAGGCACCGGTGTGAACCTGGTGCGCAACCTCGGCAATTGGGGCGGTACCCCGGGCACACTCACGCTCAATGGGATCGTGTTTCCGAACGACGCCGAGTTCACGATCACGATCCACTACGTGCACCCGGATGGGGAAACGAACCGCAGCGCGGTCGTGGCGGTCTCCGGCGCCGACCCCGTGACGGTCAACTTCGTCGGCAACTCCAACTGCTGTCTGACCACCGCGGTCAGCATTGCCATTCCCGCCGGAACGCGCTCGATCACATTCTCGAACCCCACCTCCCATGCGCCGTCGATTGACAAGGTCATCATTAGCCGTGTGTGAGGGGACGGTCACGAATCGCTAACTGTGAGATTAGATTCAATATTTAAGACTATGGATGTGATCCTTGACCCAGGCCGAACGGAGTCGAGTGGTTGGCCTGCACGGATGCCCGGCGGGGTTACCTCCTCGTGGCCGACCGGCTGACGACGGTTGACCGGTCGGCCGGTCCCGCCGGCCGGCCCTGGGGCGGTACGTTTCGGGCCGCGCCAGCGGCCGGGGGGCTACGCGAGCGCTGCGCGAGTCGGGCGTTGACCGCGTGACTCTTTGATGCTTCTTCGGGCTGATGGCCCGGATGCGGTACGTAAGTTCAGAGGGGTTCGATGACTGCGGGCGTGGGGGAGGACGGCGGGCTGCACGCAGCCCCGACCGTGCCGGATACAGCAGCAGAGGCACCCCCCGACGCGTCGGATGCCGCAGCCCCCGACGCGGATGCCCCCGACGCGGATGCCCCTGACGCGGATGCCCCCGACGCGGATGCCCCCGATGCGGTGGCCCCCGACGCACAAGCCGACAACGTCGACGCCGCGAAGGACGCCGAGGCGGTCGCCTCCGCGCAGAGTTCCGTCACCCAGGCCCTGCCGATGGTCCGTCGCGAAGGCACCGGCGAGTCGCCGAGCATACGGGCGGTGGCACGCCGGGTCGCTTCGGCGCTTCCAGCGCTGGGCCGCGACGAGATCACCCATGCGCCGCTCTCCGCCCGAACCACGGCCGGCCGCCGCCGCCGGGCAGTGGCCGACGCCCGCAACGACGCGGCCACACCCGGCACGCCCACGCCGGATGCCTCTCTCGAGGCCGACTCCACGGGCGACCAGCAAGCGGGTTCGGGTTCACCCGAGGCCGCAGTGGCGCAGGCGTTGGCCGCAGCGACGCCGGTTGAGGTCCTTGCGCCCGCCGACCCCGCCGAAGCCGCGGAGCCAGTCGTGGAGCCGGTGGCAGAAACCGTACGGGCCGTCGAGCTTGTCATTGAACCGCTCCCACCAGCCGAGTCGGAGGCCGCACGCTTTTCCGCGGCCGACGGCGAGGCGCGACGTGGTTCAGCCGAGTCGGAGGCCGCACGCTTTTCCGCGGCCGACCGCGAGGCATTACGTGGACTGGCCGGGGCAGCACCCGTGACTCCGGTCGTACCGAAGCGGGCCGATCGGCGCGCTGACCCCGAGCCGATCGCCACCGACGCGCCGACGCGGTCACACGAGATGCCGGTGTCGCGCGGCGGTCAGCTGACGGCAACGCAGGTCATGGGGCAGCCGTCGTCGGTGGCGAATGCAGAAGTGCTCGAGGCGGAGATCCTCGACGATCCGCCGCCATCGCGGGTCAGCGTCACCGCCGCCGCGGCCGAAATGGTGAGCACGCTGACCGAGGTCGCCTTCCGCGAGGCCCGAACCGACGAATGGATCATGGGGCAGCCGGAGCCGATCCGGGAGCCGGGCACGGTGCTCGAGCTGGTCCGTCCCGGGCCGGGTCTGATCGAGTCCGACTCCTGGGACACGGGTCTGCTGCCAGCCGTCCGGCAGGACGAGTATCAGGGCCGCCGCCGTCGGGTCGGGACCGGAAGCGGCCGTCTGTGGCTGGTGATCAGCCTGGTGGTCGCCGCACTCGTCGCGGCGATCGCGATCCCGTTCGTGCTCACGTCGAGCGATGCGCCCCCGACGGCCGGTCGAACTCCGGACGGCAAGCTTCCGACCGTCGGCGACTCGGGCAGCATCTCGGGCACCTCGTCGCCCCCCTCGCCCACGCTGACCAGCGCCGCTGCGTTTCCCGCCGTGGGCGCCTCGCCGCTGATCACACCGTCGCCCACTCCATCCCCGACACCATCCCCCACTCCACCTGCGCCTCTTCGGGCCGTCCAGGCAGAGCAGGCGGGCACGGCGACAGCGTGGGGCGGCACGGCAGGTCCTCCAGTCACTTTTGCCGGAGCGACCGTCGTCGATGAGCTCGGCGAGCACTGGCCGGGCACCGACACGGACGGCTGGCTGGAGTTCCGCAACATCACCGGGCTCGCCGCTGGGCCGTACGTTCTCAAGATCTACTACGTCTATACGAATCAGTCGCCCGAGGCCCCGCGCCCCAGCAACGCCGAGCGCAGGATGAACGTGATCGTGAACGGCACAAACATCCTGCCGAACCAGCAGTTCAGTCCCGTCGCCACGATCACCGTTCTCAACGTGAATGTGACACTACGAGCGACCTTCAACACGATCCGTCTCACCCATCCCGATATCGAATCTCCGGCGATCGACCGGATCGAGATCTTCCAGGGGTAGACCGGAACTGGTTCGCACCCGGGGCGTTCTTGTCGGGGGGCGCGGCTAGAGTTGCGGCGGCGTGCGTGACCTGGGGACGCTAAGAAGCGTGTAACCGTTCGACGTACCGGTAAGGCTGGTGGCTGTGCAAGACCGGTTGATCATTCGTGGGGCGCGGGAGCACAACCTGCGCGACGTCAACCTGGATCTGCCGCGCGACGCGATGATCGTTTTTACGGGATTGTCCGGCTCGGGCAAGTCCAGTCTCGCCTTCGACACGATCTTCGCGGAGGGGCAGCGTCGGTACGTCGAGTCGCTGTCCTCGTACGCACGGCAGTTCCTCGGCCAGATGGACAAGCCCGACGTCGACTTCATCGAGGGCCTGAGCCCGGCCGTCTCGATCGATCAGAAGTCGACCTCGCGTAATCCACGCTCCACGGTCGGAACGATCACCGAGGTCTACGACTACCTGCGCCTGCTCTTCGCCCGCGCCGGGGAGCCGCACTGCCCGATCTGCGGTTCGGCGATCTCCAAGCAGACCCCGCAGCAGATCGTCGACCGGGTGCTGGCGATGGCCGACGGCACCCGGTTCCAGGTGCTCGCGCCGGTGGTCCGCGGTCGCAAGGGCGAGTACGTGGACCTTTTCGCCGAGCTGCAGTCCAAGGGCTTCGCGCGGGCCCGGGTCGACGGCACGGTGCACCCGCTCACCGAGCCACCCAAGCTCAAGAAGCAGGAGAAGCACACCATCGAGGTGGTCGTCGACCGGCTCGCGGTCAAGGCGAACGCCAAGCAGCGGATGACCGACTCCATCGAGACCGCGCTGAAGCTCGCCGGTGGCATCGTGCTGCTCGAGTTCGTCGATCTGCCCGATAACGACCCGCAACGGGAGCGCAAGTTCTCCGAACACCTGGCCTGCCCGAACGACCACCCGCTGGCGATCGAGGACCTCGAGCCGCGCGCGTTCTCCTTCAACGCGCCCTATGGCGCCTGCCCGGTCTGCACCGGTCTCGGCACGAAGAAGGAGGTCGATCCGGAGCTGATCGTGCCCGACCCGGAGAAGTCGCTCGGGGAGGGTGCGATCCAACCCTGGGCGTCGGGGACGACGTTGGAGTACTTCAACCGTCTGCTCGAGGCGCTCGGTGAGCGGGAGGGGTTCACCCTCGACACGCCGTGGCGCAAGCTCCCGCTGCGAGCCCAGAAGGCGATCCTGCACGGTGCGCACGACCAGGTGCACGTGCGGTATCGCAACAAGTACGGGCGCGAGCGCTCGTACTACACCGGGTACGAGGGTGTGGTGCAGTGGCTCGAACGGCGCCACTCCGACACCGAGTCCGAGTGGTCCCGGGATCGGTATGAGGGCTATATGCGGGATGTGCCATGCGAAACTTGCGGCGGCACCAGGCTCAAGCCGGAGATCCTCGCGGTAACCCTGTCCGGACGCAACATCGCCGAGGTGTGCGCGTTGTCGGTCGGCGACTGCCACGACTTCATCGACGCGATGGTCCTCAACGACCGTCAGCGGATGATCGCCGAACGGGTGCTCAAGGAGATCAACGCACGGCTGCGGTTCCTGGTCGATGTCGGCCTCGACTACCTCTCGCTGGACCGGCCGGCGGGCACCCTGTCCGGCGGTGAGGCGCAGCGGATCCGGCTGGCCACGCAGATCGGTTCCGGACTGGTGGGCGTGCTGTACGTGCTCGACGAGCCCAGCATCGGCCTACACCAGCGGGACAACCACCGACTGATCGAAACCCTGGTACGGCTGAAGAACCTCGGCAACACCCTGATCGTCGTGGAGCACGACGAGGACACCATCCGCACCGCGGACTGGGTGGTCGATATCGGTCCCGGAGCGGGCGAGCACGGAGGCAATATCGTCCACAGTGGACAAGTCAAGGACCTGGTCAAGAACACCGACTCGATCACTGGCGCCTACCTCGCCGGCCGGAAGATGATCCCGTTGCCGATGGTGCGCCGGCCGCAGCAGACGGGTCGCGAGCTGACCGTGCACGGTGCGCGCGAGCACAACCTGCGCAACCTCACGGTGAGCTTCCCGTTGGGACAGTTCATCGCGGTCAGCGGTCTGTCCGGTTCGGGCAAGTCGACGCTGGTCAATGACATCCTGCATGCGGTGCTGGCCAACCAGATCAACGGCGCCCGGATGGTGCCGGGTCGGCACACCCGGGTCAGTGGCATGGACCAGGTCGACAAGGTGGTCGGCGTCGACCAGTCCCCGATCGGGCGGACGCCACGGTCGAACCCCGCCACCTACACCGGTGTCTTCGACAGCATCCGCAAGCTGTTCGCGGAGACGACCGAGGCGAAGGTGCGTGGATACGGTCCGGGGCGGTTCTCCTTCAACGTCAAGGGCGGCCGGTGTGAGAACTGCGCCGGCGACGGCACGATCAAGATTGAGATGAACTTTCTGCCCGACGTGTATGTGCCGTGCGAGGTGTGCAAGGGGGCGCGGTACAACCGGGACACGCTCGAGGTCCACTTCAAAGGCCGCACGATCTCCGAGGTGCTGGACATGCCGATCGAGGAGGCATCCGGCTTCTTCGAGGCGATTCCGGCGATTCACCGGCACCTGAAGACGCTGGTCGATGTCGGGCTCGGCTATGTCCGGCTGGGCCAGCCGGCGCCGACCCTCTCCGGCGGTGAGGCGCAGCGGGTGAAGCTCGCGAGCGAACTGCAGAAGCGGTCGACCGGCCGGACCGTGTACGTGTTGGACGAGCCCACGACCGGCCTGCACTTCGAGGACATCCGCAAGCTGCTGCTGGTGCTCGAGGGCCTGGTCGACAAGGGCAACACCGTGATCGTGATCGAGCACAACCTCGACGTGATCAAGACTTCCGACTGGATCATCGACATGGGTCCCGAAGGCGGGCACAAGGGCGGTCTGCTGGTCGCGATCGGGACGCCCGAGGAGGTCGCCGAGACACCGGAGAGTTACACCGGTGAATGGCTCCGGCACGTGCTCGGCCTCAAGGGCAAGGCCACCGCCACCGCGCCGACGGTTGCCGCGATCCGCGCCGCCAAGGCCAACGACGCCGCGAAGCCCAACGGCACCAGCAAATCCAACGGTTCGGCGAAGGCCAATGGATCGCGCGCCCGGGCGGCGAAGGCCACCGCTGCCGTCTAGCCCGTCCAGCCCCGTCCAGCCCCGTCCAGCCCCAGGATCTCCCGGTGACCTTGGACATATCGGGGTTAGTTGATCTCCATTCACCCCGGTTATTCCAAGGTCGCTGCGCCAGGACGGGCCGAACCGCATGCCGCTTCGTGCCGTGTCAACGAACATTGGAGTACTCGGCGAAGAAGGAGTCGGCATGGGTGAGTTGGACGCGGGCACTGGCCGGGACCACCCGGAGGGCGGTCATCCTCGGTGCGGGCGCAGTGGGTGCCGCCGGGCTGCTCGCCGCCTGCGGCGGGGACGAGCCCGACGACGACGCCACCCGGAGGCAATACGACCACTCCCGGGCAGGCCCGGACCACTGCCGCGCCCGAGCAGTTCAAGGTGGCGGACATCCCGGTCGGCGGCGGCAAGTACCTTCAGGATCGCCACGCGCTCGTGACCCAGCCGACCGCGGGCGAGATCAAGGCCTTCGACGCTACGTGCACTCACATGGGCTGCACGGTCAGCGAGATCAGCGGCGGCCTGATGACCTGCGAATGCCACTTGAGCCAGTTCAGGATCGCGGACGGGTCCGTAGCCAAGGGTCCTAACACCGGCCAGCCGCTGACCCGAGGACTCGCACCGCTTAGGGTCACCGTCACCGGAGACACGTTCACGGTCGGCTGACCAGCGCACTCAAGATCACCGTGATCATGGTCAGCCGCAGGACATGATCGCCGGTGAGGTCTGGAACCGTCAGATTCGGGGGATAGGCTCGGATCGTGGTCCGCCCGGCAACCAGCTTCCGCCCCGCCCCGGGCACGATCCCGGAGGCGCCGGGGGTGTACCGGTTCCGCGACGCGACCGGTCGGGTGATCTACGTCGGGAAGGCGAGAAGCCTGCGGCAGCGGCTCAACTCGTACTTCGCCGACCCGTGGAGCCTGCACGCCCGCACCGCCCAGATGGTCGCCGCCGCGGTCGACGTCGACTGGGTCACCGTCGCTACCGAGGTCGAGGCGCTGCAGCTCGAGTACTCCTGGATCAAGGAGTACGACCCCCGCTTCAACATCCGGTACCGGGACGACAAGTCGTACCCGTTCCTCGCGGTCACCCTCGACGAGGAGTACCCGCGGCTGATGGTGATGCGTGGCGCCAAGCGCAAAGGGGTCCGGTACTTCGGGCCGTACTCGCACGCCTGGGCGATCCGGGAGACGCTCGACCTGCTCCTGCGGGTGTTCCCGGCCCGCACCTGCAGCGCGGGGGTGTTCAAGCGGCATCGCCAGATCGGGCGGCCATGTTTGCTCGGTGATATCGACAAGTGCTCGGCACCGTGCGTCGGCGAGTGACCGCCGAGGAGCATCGGGCGATCGTCGACGACTTCTGCGACTTCATGGCCGGCCGTACCGAGACCATGGAGCGACGCATCGCCAAAGAGATGAGGGCCGCATCGGACGAGTTGGAGTTCGAGCGGGCCGCCCGGCTGCGAGACGACCTGGCGGCGTTGCGCCGGGCGATGGAGAAGCAGACCGTGGTCTTCACCGACGGCACCGACGCCGACGTGGTGGCCTTCGCCGAGGACGAGCTCGAGGCCGCGGTGCAGGTCTTCCATGTCCGGGCAGGACGGGTTCGGGGCCAGCGAGGCTGGGTGGTCGAGAAGACCGAGGAACTGTCCACAGGGGACCTTGTGGAGCATTTCTGCCTGCAGGTATACGGCGGCGAGGCCGAGGCGGGCGCGCGGGCCGACCTGCCCCGGGAGATCCTCGTACCGGCGTTGCCCGCCGATACCGAGGCGCTGCAGACCTGGCTCACCGGGCTACGTGGCGCCAAGGTGAGCCTGCGGGTGCCGCAGCGGGGTGACAAGAAGACGCTGATGGAGACCGTGGCGCGCAATGCTGGCGAGGCATTGACCCAGCACAAGCTGCGGCGTGCCGGTGACCTGAGCGCACGCAGCCAGGCGCTGGAGGAGATCGCCGACGGGCTTGGGTCTGCCAATCGCCCCGCTCCGGATCGAATGCTTCGACGTGTCCCAGATCCAGGGCACGGACGTCGTGGCGAGCATGGTGGTCTTCGAGGACGGCCTGGCCCGCAAGTCGGAGTATCGACGGTTCATCATCACCGGCGCCACCGATGACGTGTCGGCGATCTCGGAGGTGCTTCGCCGCCGGTTCGCCCGGTACGCTGGCCGCGAAGCAGACCGGTGAGCTCACCGACAGCGACAAGCCAGCGATCGATCCGGAGACAGGGAAAGTGCGCAAGTTCGCGTACGCGCCGAACCTGGTCGTGGTCGACGGCGGTGCCCCCCAGGTCAACGCCGCCGGGCGCGGTGCTGCAGGGACTGGGCATTTCTGACGTGGCCGTGTGCGGGCTGGCCAAGCGGCTCGAGGAGGTGTGGCAGCCGGATGAGGCGTTCCCGGTGATCCTGCCGCGCACCTCGGAGGGTCTCTACCTGCTGCAACGGGTACGGGACGAGGCGCACCGGTTCGCCATCACGTTCCATCGGCAGCGGCGGTCGAAGCGCATGACCGCGTCCGCGCTCGACGGCGTCGCGGGCCTCGGCGAGATCCGGCGCAAGGCGCTGCTGCGCCGGTTCGGGTCCGTGAAGCGGCTCGCGGCCGCCAGCATTGAGGAGATCGCGGAGGTGCCCGGCATCGGACGACGTACCGCGGAAGTCCATCCTGGCCGCCCTCGCGCCTCCCGCGACCGAAGAGGCTCCGCCGACCAGTAGTGTTTGAGGCTGGATCGGCGGGTTTGAGAAGAAGTCGTCGGCGGTTCGAGGGGGGTCGGTGGACGACAGTCTTTCCGGTGCCGGCGCTTCTCGAACCGGTGGGGAGTGGGGCGAGGAGACCAGCCGAGCCCGAACGGCGTGCCATCCGACGAGCCGACGAACGGGACCCGGCCGAAGGTCCGCGCCCGCCCGGGCGGCGCATCGTCGCGCGCCGATACGGACCTGGTCATCGTCACTGGCGTCTCCGGCGGAGGTCGGAGCACGGTGGCCCGGGCGCTGGAGAACGTCGGCTTCTACGTGGTCGACAACCTGCCCCAGGTGCTGCTGCTCGACATGGCGGAGTTGGCCCACGCCGCGGGCGGGGCGGCCAAGCACACCGCTGTGGTGCTCGACGTACGTCGCCGTGCCTTCACGGTTGACCTCGGCGGCGCCGTCCGGGCTCTGAAGGAGCGCGGCTTCTCGCCCCGGGTGCTGTTCGTGGACGCCGACGACGATGTGCTCATCCGGCGGTTCGAGAGCGTGCGCCGGTCGCATCCCCTGCAGGGCGACGGCCGGCTGGCCGATGGCATCGCGGCAGAGCGGCTGCTGCTGATGGAGGCGCGCGACACCGCCGACGTGATCATCGACACCAGCCACCTGAACGTGAACCAGCTCCGGGCCCGGGTGGAGGAGCTCTTCGGTGGCGAGGACGCGCGTCGGCTCCGGGTCACCGTGTTGTCGTTCGGATTCAAGTACGGACTGCCGCCCGATGCGGACTTCGTCGTCGATGCCCGATTCCTGCCAAATCCGTTCTGGGAACCGGAGTTGCGCGACCTGACCGGGCAGGATCGCCGGTCAGCTCGTACGTGCTGTCGCAGCGCGGCGCGGCCACCTTCCTGGACACGTTTGTTCGTCTGATCAACTCGACCGTGTCCGGATTCGAACGCGAAGGCAAGCGGTACCTCACGGTCGCCGTCGGCTGCACCGGTGGCAAGCACCGCAGCGTCGCCATCGCGGAGGAGCTGGCTCGCCGGCTGCGGGAGGGTCGACTCGCCGCTGGCGCCCAGCACCGCGACCTGGGGCGGGAGTGACCAACGGCCGGGGCCCGCGTCGGCCCGAGAGCAAACCCGGCGTTCCGCTCCGTGTGGTGGCGTTCGGCGGCGGCCACGGGCTATCCGCCTCGCTGCGGGCGCTGAAGCTGCTCCGCTCCGCGATGCCGCTGGACCTGACCGCGGTGGTTACCGTCGGCGACGACGGCGGATCCAGTGGCCGGCTGCGTCGCGATCGCGGTGGCCTGCCGCCGGGCGACCTGCGGCAGGCGCTGACGGCACTGGCCGACCCCGGCGATGAAGCCGTCGCAACGCGCGGTGGACCTGTGGCAGTACCGCTTCGACGGGCATGGACCCGCTGGCTGGTCATGCGGTGGGGAACCTGCTGCTCACCGGCCTCATGGAGCTGACCGGCAATCCGGTGCTGGCGTTGGACCGGGCGGGTCAGTTGCTCCATGCCGTCGGTCGGGTGCTGCCGATGAGCCCGTCGCCGGTGAGCATCGAAGCGACCATTCGTGGCGATGACCCTATTTATCCGAATGGCTGACGACCGTACGGGGTCAGCATTCGGTCGCGGTCACGCCGCGGTGAGGTGCTGGACGTACGCCTCGACCCACCCGAACCGGTGGCGTGCACCGAGGCGATCGAGGCGGTGAGCTCAGCCGATTGGCTCGTCTTCGGGCCGGGATCCTGGTTTACCAGTGTCATTCCGCACCTGCTCGTCCCGGATCTCGCCGCAGCGATCACTTCGTCCCGGGCGCGTCGGGTGGTTACCCTCAATCTTGCAGTCGAGCGGGAGACGTCCGGGCTTTCCCTGCCAGACCATCTCCGGGCACTCGCCCGTTACCTGCCCGGCCTGCGAGTCGATGTAGTTCTAGCCGATGGGAACGCAGTTGGCGATCCCATCGGATTGCAAATTGCGGCAGAATCGCTGGGTGCGCGCGTGGTGCTGGCGTCGGTCGCCGTCGCCGACGGTTCGCCAAGGCACGATCCGGCCGCGCTAGCGGACGCGCTGTACGAGGTATTGGCGCGTCAGCGACCCGCCTTCGAGCGAGCATCGCAGCGAGGGCGGAGCGAGGGCGGAGAGGATCGACAGACCCGCCGACGGCGGACCGGGTAACGACCCCGGCCGACGTGGCGGCTGCACCACACGACGGACCGCCCGGTCCCGACAGCAACGCGAGGTGACCCCCCGATGGCGATGACCGGATCGGTCAAGGACGAGTTGAGTCGCGTCGATGTTTCGAAGCCCTGCTGCCGCAGGGCGGAGATGGCCGCACTGCTTCGGTTCGCGGGGGGACTGCACATCGTGTCCGGCCGGGTCGTGGTGGAGGCGGAACTGGACACCGGCGCCACCGCGCGTCGCCTGCGCCGGGAAATCGCCGACGTCTATGGCTATCCGAGCGAGTTCCATGTGCTCGCCTCGGGCGGACTGCGCAAGGGCAGTCACTACATCGTCCGGGTGGTGAAGGACGGAGAGGCGCTCGCCCGCCAGACCGGTCTGCTGGATGTCCGCGGGCGTCCGGTCCGCGGCCTGCCCGCGCATGTCGTCTCGGCCAGCACCTGCTGTGCGGTCGCCGCATGGCGGGGCGCGTTCCTGGCCCACGGTTCGCTGACGGAGCCGGGCCGGTCGTGTGCTCTTGGAGATCACCTGTCCGGGTCCGGAGTCCGCCCTGGCCCTGGTCGGCGCCGCCCGCCGGATCGGCGTCGCGGCCAAGAGCCGGGAGGTGCGCGGCGTGGATCGGGTCGTGGTCAAGGACGGCGACGCGATCGCCGCACTGCTGACCCGGATCGGCGCCCACGCCAGCGTGTTGTCCTGGGAGGAGCGGCGGGTACGGCGGGAGGTGCGCGCCACCGCGAATCGGTTGGCCAACTTCGACGACGCCAACCTGCGCCGCTCCGCCCGGGCCGCCGTTGCGGCGTCCGCCCGGGTCACCCGGGCGCTGGAGATCCTCGGCAACGACGCCCCGTGGCACCTGACCAGTGCCGGTGCGTTGCGGCTGGAGCACAAGCAGGCGTCGCTCGAGGAGCTCGGCACGCTGGCCGATCCGCCACTGACCAAGGACGCCATCGCCGGTCGGATCCGCCGGTTGCTCGCCCTTGCCGACAAGCGAGCCCGCGACCTGGGCATCCCGGACACCGAGTCGGTTGTCACCGCCGACATGCTCGCCAGCTGACGCGTACGCAATTGGTCGCCAATTGGGGCGTCGATGCGTTCGCGACGCCCAAATGGTGACCAATTGCGTCGTGGGCGGGGCAGTGGGCGGGGCAGTGGGCGGGGCATTGCCCGGGCCGCCGCCTCGGGCAGCGCCCGGAACCGATAGTGTGCGGCTTGTGCGGCGATGAGGCCGACGACGGCCGCACGACCGCGTACGCCGACCCGCACGGCACCAGCCAGGTGTGGAGGCTCCGCTGTCGGGGCGGCATGTGATGGACGTATCGGCCGCCGGCCGGATCGCGCCGGCGCACAGAGGAGGAGCAGACTCCTGTGACTGTCCGTGTTGGCATCAATGGCTTCGGCCGGATCGGCCGTAACTTCTACCGCGCGGTTCTCGCCTCCGGCGCCGACATCGAACTGGTCGGCGCGAATGACCTGACCGACAACGCCACCCTGGCCCACCTGCTCAAGTACGACAGCATCCTGGGCCGGCTGCCGTTCGAGGTGAAGGCCACCGCGGACGAGATCACGGTGGCAGGCAAGACCTTCAAGGCGTTCGCCGAACGCGACCCGGGCAAGCTGCCCTGGGGTGACCTGGGCGCCGACGTGGTGATCGAGTCGACCGGCCTGTTCACCGACGCCGACAAGGCCAAGGTGCACGCCGCCAACGGCGCCAAGAAGGTGATCATCTCGGCCCCGGCGAAGGGCGAGGACATCACGATCGTCATGGGCGTCAACCATGACAAGTACGACCCCGCCAACCACACGATCATCTCCAACGCCTCCTGCACCACCAACTGCCTGGCGCCGCTGGCCAAGGTCCTCGACGACACGTTCGGGATCGAGCGTGGCCTGATGACCACCATCCATGCGTACACGCAGGACCAGAACCTGCAGGACGGCCCGCACAAGGACCTGCGCCGGGCCCGCGCCGCAGCCATCAACATCGTGCCCACCTCGACCGGCGCGGCGAAGGCGATCGGGCTGGTGCTGCCGCAGCTCAAGGGCAAGCTCGACGGGTACGCCCTGCGGGTGCCGATCCCGACCGGCTCCGCCACCGACCTGACCGCGATGGTCGGCCGGGAGACCACTGTGGACGAAGTGAATGCGGCCATGAAGGCGGCGGCGGACGGCCCGCTCAAGGGCTTCCTCACCTACACCGAGGACGAGATCGTCTCCGCCGACATCGTGACCGACCCGGCGTCGTGCATCTTCGACTCGGGCCTGACCAAGGTGATCGGCAACCAGGTCAAGGTGGTCGGCTGGTACGACAACGAGTGGGGCTACTCGAACCGGCTCGCCGACCTCGTGCTCTACGTGGGCTCCAGCTTGATGAAGACGCTCGACGACCTCTTGGCGGAGGGAGTCTCGGGTCGGCGCGTGCTGGTGCGCGCCGACCTGAACGTCCCACTCTCCAAAGAGGAGCCTGGGGTCATTACCGACGACGGGCGCATCCGCGCGGTCCTGCCGACGCTGACCGCGCTCCGTGACGCCGGTGCCCGACTAGTGGTGATGTCCCACCTGGGCCGCCCGAAGGGTGCACCCGACCCCAAGTACTCGCTCGCCCCGGTGGCACAAGCGGATGTCCGAGCTGCTCGGCAGCCAGGTCGTATTCGTCACCGACACGGTCGGACCGCAGGCCACGGCCGTGGTGAGCCAGCTCAGCGACGGCGGAGTGGTGCTGCTGGAGAACCTGCGCTTCAATCCGGGCGAGACCAGCAAGGACGAGGCCGAGCGCGGCGATTTCGCCCGGGCGCTCGCGGCCTACGGTGACGCGTACGTCGACGACGCATTCGGAGCGGTGCACCGCAAGCACGCGAGCGTCTATGACGTACCGGCACTGCTCGCGCACTACGCGGGCCAACTGGTGCTGCGCGAGGTCGAGGTGCTCCAGCGCCTCACCACGGATCCCCAGCGGCCGTACGTCGTGGTGCTTGGTGGGGCCAAGGTGTCCGACAAGCTCGCCGTGATCGAAGCCCTGCTGCCGAACGTGGACCGCCTGATCATCGGCGGCGGGATGTGCTTCACCTTCCTCAAAGCCCAGGGTCACGAAGTCGGAAAATCGCTGCTGGAAGCCGACATGGTCGAGACCTGCACGGGCTTGCTCGCGCGTGGCGCAGGGAAGATCCTCCTACCCACCGACATCGTCGCGGCGACTGCATTCAGCGCCGAGGCCGAGCACGACGTGGTGGCGGCGGATTCGATCCCGGCCGACCGGATGGGGCTGGACATCGGGCCGGCGAGCGTGACGGCGTTCACGGACGCTCTGGCCGGTGCCCGGACCGTGTTCTGGAACGGCCCGATGGGTGTTTTCGAGCTCGCCCCCTTTGCGGCCGGCACCCGTGGGGTGGCCGAGGCAATCACCAAGATCGATGGATTTACCGTCGTCGGCGGTGGGGACTCGGCCGCAGCCGTACGGGCACTGGGCATTCCGGAGGACGCCTTCGGGCACATCTCGACGGGTGGCGGTGCGTCCCTGGAGTACCTTGAGGGCAAGATCCTTCCCGGTTTAGCGGCCCTGGAGCACTGACTGTGAGTGATGAGCCACGCCGGCCACTGATGGCCGGCAACTGGAAGATGAACCTGAACCACTACGAGGCGAACAAGCTGGTACAGCAGCTCGCGCACAGCCTGAACGAGAAGGAGCTGAACCAGGTCGAGGTCGCCGTCCTGCCCTCGTTCACCAGCATCCGAAGCGTGCAGACAGCTGTGGACGGGGACAAGTGGAACATCAGGTACGGCGCGCAGGACATCTCGCCGCACGCCAGCGGCGCGTACACCGGCGAGGTCTCCGGCGCGATGCTGGCGAAGCTGGGCTGCTCGTACGCCGTGGTCGGCCACTCCGAGCGTCGTCAGTACCACCACGAGACCGACGCACTGGTCAACGCGAAGGCCAAGGCCGCCTTGGCGAACGACATCGCACCGATTCTGTGCATCGGCGAAGGGCTGGACATCCGGGAGGCGGGGGAGCAGGTGCCGCACACCCTCGCCCAGCTCGACGCCGGGCTGGCCGGGTTCACCTCCGAGCAGGTGAGCAAGATCGTGATCGCATACGAGCCGGTGTGGGCTATCGGCACCGGGAAGACCGCCACCCCAGAGGACGCGCAGGAGGTCATCGGGGCCATCCGCGAGCGGCTGACCGAGACCCACCCCGGAGTCGCGGCCGCGGTACGGATCCTGTACGGCGGATCGGTCAAGGCGAACAATATCGCCGGGATCATGGAGCAGCCTGACATCGACGGAGCCCTGGTTGGGGGAGCAAGCATCGACGCCGATGAGTTTGTGAAGATCGTCCGGTACTCAGCCGGCCTAGCCGCCGACCGCCCGCTTTGGCGCCGCTGCCTGCAGGCGGGCGTCTGCCTCCGTACCGCTATCATCGTCGGGTCGCCACCTGGCGCCGGGTCACCGGCACACGTGCGTGGCTCACACTGTGTTGCCGAGAGGAACGCTCCGCCATGAATCCGTTCGCATACACCCTGGTGGTACTGCTCATCATCACCAGCGTGCTGCTGACGCTGCTGATCCTGCTGCACCGCGGCAAGGGCGGCGGTCTGTCAAGCATGTTCGGTGGCGGCGTCTCGTCCAGCCTGGCCGGTTCCTCGGTGGCGGAGAAGAACCTCGACCGGTACACCCTGGTGGTCGGTATCATCTGGTTCGCGTGCATTGTCGGCTTTGGGTTCTGGATCAAGCTCGTCACGACGTGATCGCTGCCCCTCGGCGTCCTCTTCGCCCGTCGGCTTTCCCACTGGCCCGTACCGGCCTAAACTCCGGTGGTCGCGTCGCCGCGCGGTTGAGCAGTGAGTTTCGCCTGAGTCTTACCCCCGGACACCAGGAGCGAAAGCTGTGGCAAGTAGTAACGCCATCCGTGGCAGCAGAGTCGGTTCAAGTCCCGTGCGGTGGGTCGACGCCACCGCAGAGCGCATGGAATCCGTGCCCCGCCGGACCGTGAGCTACTGGTGCGCCAACGGCCACCACACCGAGCACGCACTTCGCCACCGACGTGGTCGTACCCGCGCTGTGGGACTGCCCCCGCTGTGGCCAGCCGGCCGGGCAGGACGAGTCCAACCCGCCGGCCCGTCCGCAGGCCGAGCCCTACAAGACCCATCTCGCGTACGTGAAGGAGCGGCGCACCGACGAGGACGGCGCCGCTATCCTCGCCGAGGCCATGCAGCGGCTGCGCGCCCGCCGCGGTGAGTAGTCGCGTCGAGTGCCACCTGCGCCCGCTTCCGCCTCGCCATGATCACCAATCTTGGTAAGTTTCGGCCCCTACAGGGGCGGTAACTAGCCACCATTGCTGATCTTCAATGTGTCTACCGCGGTGGTGCGGAGCACACCTAGCGCAGGCTGCGGTGGCCGGCGGGGACTTCGGCGGCGGCGGCGCGGTCGAGCAGCCAGAGCGTGCGCTCGACGCCGTGCACTCCGGCCGCGGGCAGCTGCACCGGTCCGGCGTTGCTCGTGAGCGCCATCCCGACGATGCTCGCCTTCTCCGGTCCAGCGGCGAGGAGCCACACCTCCTCGGCGGTGTTGATCGCCGGCAGGGTAAGCGTGATCCGCGTGTGGGGCGGCTTGGGGCTGCCGCGTACCCCCGCGACCGGCCGGGTCTCGTACGCCGCGGGATGTTCCGGGAACACCGACGCGACGTGCCCGTCCTCGCCCACACCGAGCAGCAGCAGGTCGAAGTGGGGCAGCCGCGCCGTACCGGGCCGGGCCGACGCCGCGAGTTCGTCCGCGTACTGGGCGGCCGCTGCTTCCGGGTCGGCTCCGGCCGGACCGTCCGGGGCCGGCATCGGGTGGACCCGGGCGGGGTCGAGTGGCAGGACGTCGAGCAGCGCGGCTCGGGCCTGGGTGTCATTGCGTTCCTCGTGCCCCGTCGGCAGGAAACGCTCGTCACCCCACCAGACATCGACCCGGCGCCAATCGACCGCGTCGCGGGCCGGGCTCTCCCGAACCGCCCGGTAGATCCGATCGGCGATTCGTCCGCCGGTCAGCACGATCGAGGCGAGGCCGCGTTCGGCCTGGGCGTCCATTAGTCGTACCACCAGCCGTGCGGCCGCGCTCTGGGCGAGCACGTCCGGATCGGCGTTGACCCGTACCGCGGTCTCCGGCATCGTCAGACACCGCCCACAGTGGACGCAGTGGGGTCATGCCAGATGTGCACCCGTGCCGGCGGACGGTCGTCCAGGCCGGTCGCCCCGGTCGCCGCCTCGAGCGCGGCCGAGTAGGCCTGGTCGGGGTCGAGGTGGCGCAGCTCCTCCGCGAGCTGGTCACCCAGCTGGCGGCGGGGCAGAGGTAACGCTCGATCCGGCAGGCCGGTACGGCTGAGGGTGGCGACACCGTCATCGCGCTGGATCGTGATCTCCTCACCAGAACTCCAGACGCAACGTCACGCCCTTGCAGCAGCACCCCTTCGGCGCGGGCCTCGGGCTCGATCCCGAGTCGGGCTTGAAGCCAACCGCGCATCAATGCCGCGGTCGGGTCGGTCGGCGCAGCGCGGACTACCGCCGACATCACCGGCGACGTACCGGTGTCGAGCGCGCTGGCGATCAGCGAGCGCCACGGCGTGGCCCTGGTCCAGGCCAGGTCGGTGTCGCCCTGGCGCGTAGTCCTCGGCTCGTTGGTTCAGCGCGGCGATCGGGTCGGCATCCTGGGCCGAGTCCGTGATCCGGCGTTCGGCGACCACTCCTAGCGGGTCGTTGGCGATCAGCGTCGGTGGGACGTCGTGCCACCATGTGACCACCGGCACGTCTGGCGCGAGCAGCGGGATCACCACCGACTCGGCGTGGTGGGTCAGCCTGCCGTGCATCCGCAGCACCACTGCCTCGCACGGACCCAGCCGTCCGCCGACCACGATCTCGGCGTCCAATCTGGACTCCGACGGTCCGGAGTCCGGTGGTGGTGACCAACCCCGGACCACCATGATCAGGCGGCACGGGTGCGCAGCCGCGGCGGTCGCAGCCGCGGTTTCGGCCTCTCGGACGCGCTTGTCGCTGACGGCCACGATCAGAGTCAGCGCGAGTCCACTTGCGACACCGCCGGCGATACGCCGCTCCGCGGAGAGCGCCTTCACCACCTTGTCCCCGGTGGTATCCCACAGCGCGATCATTTTTTCCCCGATTCGCTCGCTCGCGCGGCGTGTCTCTTGATTCGCTCGCTCGCGCGGCGCTTTGAGGCGACGCCTTCCCTCCTCGATCGCTCCTTCGTCGCTCGCTCGTCAGTCCAGGCGCCGCCGCGCCAGCTCGCTCGCTCATGGTCGGCGCCAGACTTTGCCGTCGCGGGCAATCATCTCGTCGGCGGCTCGCGGACCCCACTCGCCGGCCCGGTAGGGGAACGGCACGGTGCCCGCCCAGGCCTGCTCGAGCGGATCAATGACCCGCCAGCTCGCCTCGACCTCCTCCGCGTTGGGGAACAGGGTCGAGTCGCCGAGGAGCACGTCGAACACCAATCGTTCGTACGCCTCGGGGCTCGATTCCGTGAACGCCTCGCCGTACTGGAAGTCCATCGTGATGTCCCGGACCTCCATCGTGGTGCCGGGCACCTTCGACCCGAACTTGAGCGGTGACCCCCTCGTCCGGCTGCACCCGGATCACCAGTTGGTTGTTGCCGAGCAGCTCCACGTCGGCGGCGTGGAAGGGCTGGTGCGGTGCCTTGTTGAAGACGACCGCGATCTCAGTGACCCGGCGTGGTAGGCGCTTGCCGGTACGGATGTAGAAGGGTACGCCGGCCCAGCGCCGGTTGCGGATGTGCAGCCGCACCGCCACGTACGTCTCGGTGGTCGAGGTCGGCGGGATGCGGAGCTCCTCGAGGTAGCCGACGACCCGCTCACCGGCCACCCACCCCTGCTGGTACTGGCCGCGCACGGTGCCGGTGGCGATGTCCTCGGGCAGTTCGATGGCCCGCAACACCTTCAGCTTCTCGGTACGGATCTCGGCCGAGCCGAAGCTCGTCGGCTCCTCCATCGCGACAAGGGCGAGCAGCTGCATCAGGTGGTTCTGCAGCACGTCCCGCGCGGCACCGGCGCTGTCGTAGTAGCCGGCGCGGGTACCGATCCCGACCTCCTCCGCCATCGTGATCTGTACCGAGTTCACGTACCGCGAATCCCACACCGGCTCGAACAACGCATTGGCGAACCGCAGCGCCATGATGTTCTGCACGGTCTCTTTGCCGAGATAGTGGTCGATGCGGAAGACATCGGCAGGAGTAAATACGTCATCGACCAGTTCGTTGAGCTCCCGAGCGCTGGCCAGGTCGTGGCCGAACGGCTTCTCCACGACCACTCGGCGCCACCCGCCGGAGCGCTCGTTGTCGGCCAATCCGGTGCGCTGCATCTGTTTGAGCACCACGGGGAACGCGGCCGGTGGGATGGACAGGTAGAACGCGGCGTTGTACTCGATGCCGTGCGATTCGCACAAGCTGTCCAGCGTCGCGGCGAGGTGGTCGAAGGCCGCGTCGTCGTCGAACGAGCCTGGGACGAACTTGATGCTCCCGGACAACCGGGCCCACACGTCGTCCCGCCACGGCGTGCGGGCGTGCGCCTGCGCCGCCTCCCGCGCCATCGTCTCGAACTCGGTGTCGCCCCAATCGCGGCGCGCGAAGCCGACCATCACGAACCCGGGCGGCAGCAGCCCACGGTTGGCCAGGTCGTAGACGGCTGGGAGCAACTTCTTCTTGGCCAGGTCGCCGGTCACCCCGAAGATGACCAACGCGCACGGCTCCGGAATCCGGGGCAGTCGCCGGTCCAGCGGGTCGCGCAGCGGATTGGTGAGCATCTCAGGTCCGGTCGGCCAGAGCGGTGGCGGCGGCGAGGAGCTGCGCCACGCCAGCGCGGCGGTCGGTCAGGTGTAGCCACAGCAGTGGCCTGCCACGGCCGGTCAGCGCGACCCGGTCGCCACCGGCCTGGGCCGCCTGCAGTTCACCGAACGAGTACGGCCGGCCAGGCACCGCCAGGTCGTCCGTGACCGCTCCAGTCACCTGGAGGAACGACCCCACCTGCGGGCCGCCCTTGTGGTACTGCCCGGTCGAGTGCAGGAACCGCGGGCCCCAGCCGAATGTGACCGGGCGCCCGCTGGCCTTGGCCAGTCGCGCCCGGATCTTCGCCAGCGGTGCGTCGCCGAACCGGTCCAGGTACGCCATCACCGCGAGATAACCGACGCTCGCCGACCTCGCCGAGCAGCCACGCCAGCGATTCCTCCACAGTGGATGCAGGGCTGCCGTAGCCCTCCACTGCGCCATCCACAAAGGTCGGTGTCTGCGCGGTAAGGCCGTTGGTGAGGATTTGCTGCGTGTTGTCCTTGCTCTCGGTCACGTTGGGCTGGTCGAACGGGTTGATCCCCAGCAGCCGACCGGCGATGGCGGTGGCCGCCTCCCACACCAGGAACTGCGCCCCGAGCGGGCCGTTGACCGAGACGTGCGGATCGACGCCACGGCCCGGCATCTCCGCCGGGGGCAACGCTCCGCCCACGGTGACGGTGAGCACGTCGCTGCCCGTAGCCCCGGGGGCGGTGGGTGTCTCCACCACCACCGGGAGGATTCCGGTGCCATTCTTGCCGGTGGATTCGGCCACCAGTTGCTCGACCCAGTCGCCGAGGCCGGTGATGCCCGTGCCGTCGTCGGCCAGGACGAGCTTGTCCCGACCGCCCGTGGCCGCGGCACCCAATGCCGCCCCCAGCGCCAGCGCGGGATTGGGTCCCTCGTCGTTGGCGATGGTGCGGCCGAGCTCCTCCGCCTGGTCGAGCAGCTCAGCCACCTTGACCCCGGCCAGGGCCGCGGGGACCATGCCGAACGCCGTGAGCGCGCTGTAGCGGCCGCCGACGTCGGGGTCGGCCAGCACCAGGTGCATCCCGCTGTCACGCGCGATCATCTCCAGCGGCGAGCCCGGATCGGTGACCACGACGAAGCGCTGGCCGGGCTCGGCGACGCCCGCGTCGACGAAGGCCTGCCAGTACACCCGGCGGTGCGAGTCAGTCTCCACAGTGGAGCCAGACTTACTCGACACGACCACGACCGTACGGTCGAGCCGGTCGGCCAGGGCGGTACGCACCTGGTGCGGATCGGTGGTGTCGAGCACCGTGAGTTCAACGCCAAGCGTACGAGCGATGACCTCCGGTGCGAGCGAGGAGCCGCCCATTCCGGCGAGCACGATGTGGTCGAGCCCGGCCAGCTCCGTGCGCAGCTGGGCGAGGCGCGGCAGCAGATCACGACTGCGGCGGAAGGTGTCCACCCAACCCAGCCGCACCTCCGCCTCGGCCTCGGCGTCCTTGCCCCAGAGCGTGGGATCCTTCTCGGCCAACAGCCCGGCAACGCTGCGATCGGACAGCTCCTGGCGGGCCGCCGCGGCACCCGGCACCGCGTCCGCCCCACGAACCGAGAGCCCAGCGGCCCCCTCGACTTCACTCATGTAGTAGCTCCTCCGAGCTGCGTCTCGACGCTCTTCTGCATCTCCAAGGCACTCGCCTCGAACTTGTCGACGCCCTCGCGCTCGAGCGTGGCTATGACGTCGTCGTAGTCGATGCCGAGCGCCGCGAGCTGATCCATGACGGCCTGGGCCTTGGTGTAGGACGACTGCACCACTCCGACCTTCACCTCGCCATGATCGGCAAAGGCATGGGCCGTCGCCTCCGGCATCGTATTCACAACTCCGGGTGCCACTAGCTCCTCTACGTACATGACATCGCGGTAGTTCGGATTCTTGGTCGAGGTTGAGGCCCACAGTGGACGCTGAGGGTGAGCGCCCGCGGCGGCCAGTGCACGCCACCGGTCGGTGTCGAAGGCGCGTTCGTAGCGTAGGTAGGCGAGCTGCGCGTTGGCGATGGCGGCCTGGCCACGCAGCGCCAACGCCTCCGGTGTGCCCAGTCGCTCCAGTCTCTTGTCGTACTCAGTGTCCACACGGGACACGAAGAACGAGGCGACCGAGCCGATCCCGGCCAGGTCATGCCCGTTGGCCCGAGCTTGCTCCAAGCCCGCGAAGAAGGCGTCCATCACCTGCCCGTACCGCGCCAGCCCGAAGATCAGCGTCACGTTGACGCTGATGCCGGCGGCCAGGGTCTCGGTGATAGCGGGTATGCCCGCGTCGGTGCCGGGGATCTTGATGAACAGATTGGGCCGGTCGACCAGCCACCACAGCGCCTTCGCCTCCGCCACGGTGCGCTTCGTCTCGTGGGCCAGTTCGGGATCGACCTCGATCGAGACCCGACCGTCCACACCGGAGCTTGTGTCGTACGCCGGTCGCATCACGTCGCACGCCCAGCGCACGTCATATGTGGTGATCATCCGCGCTGCTTCCTCGACCGATACCCGGCGCAGGGCGAGATCGTGAATCTGCTCGGCGTAGTCGTCGGAGTCGGCGAGTGCGTTGGCGAAGATGGTCGGGTTGGACGTCACGCCCACCACGTGCTGGTTGCGTCGAAGCGCGTCCAGGCCACCGGTGGCCAGGCGCTGTCGGGAAATGTCGTCGAGCCACACGGCCACGCCGGCCGCGGATAGCTCCGCCAACCTGTCGCTCATGTTCTCCTCCTCGTCGCCCTACCGGCACAGTCGCCGGTACTGACTTAGTTGCCGGTGGCGGACCCCTTGAGTTGACCCGACCGCGACAGGGCCGCGCGTGCCGCGGCCACGACGTGGTCGGCCGTGAAGCCGAACTGCTCCAGGATCACCTGGTACGGCGCACTCGCCCCGTAATGCTCGAGGCTCACACATTCGCCGGTGTCTCCGACGAGATGGTGCCACGACATGCTCACCGCCGCCTCGACACTGACCCGCGCTTTCACTGAGGGCGGAAGAACACGGGCCCGGTAGGCCTCGTCCTGGGCGGCGAACCACTCCTGGCAGGGCATCGACACCACCCGTGTCGGCACCCCGTCGGCCTCCAGCCGTTCCCGCGCGGTCACGCAGAGCTGCACTTCGGAGCCCGTGCCGACCAGGATCACTCGAGGCTGGCCGTCGCTCGCATCGGCCAGCGTGTAGCCACCGCGAACCGTGCCTGCGGCGTCGGCCAGGCTGGCGCGGTCGAGGGTGGGCACGTTCTGTCGGGTCAGGCACAGCGCCGTCGGACGGTCGGTGTGCTCCAGTGCCTGTCGCCACGCCCACGCCGTCTCGTTCGCGTCGGCCGGCCGTACCACGTCCAGGCCCGGAATCGCACGCAGTGTGGAGAGGTGCTCCACCGGTTGGTGGGTCGGGCCGTCCTCGCCCAGACCCACCGAGTCGTGGGTCCACACGTAGATGACGGGCAGCTTCATCAGCGCTGCCAGCCGTACCGCGGGTCGCATGTAGTCGCTGAAGACGAGGAACGTTCCGCCGTACGGCCGGGTGCCGCCGTGCAGCACGATGCCGTTGAGGATCGTGCCCATGCCATGCTCGCGGATTCCGAAGTGGAGGGTGCGGCCGTACCAGTCGCCGGGGAAGACCTTCGTGGCATACTCCGGCGGGACGAACGATGGGTCAGCCTCGATCGTGGTGTTGTTGCTCTCGGCCAGGTCGGCCGAGCCGCCCCACAGCTCGGGCAGCACCGGGCCAAGTGCGGCGAGAATCTCACCGGAGGCCTTGCGGGTGGCCATTCCCTTGGGGTCGGCCGGGAAGGTGGGCAGTGCGTCAGTCCAACCCGCGGGCAGCGTGCGGGTCGACATCCGCGTGAACAGCTCGTAACGGCTCGGGTTCGCCGCGGCCCATGCGTCGAAGTCCTTCTGCCATGCCGCCCTGGCGGCGCGGCCCCGTGCCACCACCTCACGGGCGTGTGCCAGCACGTCGTCGTCGACCAGGAACGACGCCTTCGGATCCAGGCCCATCAGGCTCTTGGTCGCCTGCACCTCCTCCGCGCCCATCGCGGTGCCGTGGATCTTTCCGGTGTTCTGCTTGTTCGGAGCTGGCCAGCCGATGATGGTGCGCAGCGCGATGAACGAGGGCCGGCCGGTCTCGGCCTTTGCCGCCTCGAGCGCGGCGTAGAGGGCGTCGACGTCCTCGCGGTATCCGTCATCATGCCGCCAGTCGACGTGCTGCACGTGCCAGCCGTACGCCGCGTAGCGGGCACCGACGTCCTCCGACTTGGCGATGGTGGTGTCGTCCTCAATGGAGATCTGGTTGTCGTCCCAGATGACGATGAGGTTGCCCAGCTTCTGGTGGCCGGCGATCGAGCTCACCTCGTGGCTGACACCCTCCTCGATGTCGCCGTCGGAGCAGATCGCGTAGATGTAGTGGTCGAACGGGCTGTGGTCGGCGTCCGGGTCGAACAGGCCCCGCTCCCGACGGGAAGCCATCGCCATGCCGACCGCGTTGCCCAGCCCCTGTCCCAGCGGACCGGTCGTGGTCTCCACACCGACCGTGTGCCCGTACTCGGGATGCCCCGGGGTACGCGAGCCCCACTGGCGCAGCTGTCGCAGGTCGTCCAGTTGCAGCCCGTATCCGGATAGGTACAGCTGGATGTAAAGGGTGAGGCTGGAGTGTCCACAGGAGAGCACGAACCGGTCCCTACCGGCCCAGGTCGGGTCGCTCGGGTCGTGCCGCATCACGCGTTGGAACAGCAGATACGCCGCTGGCGCCAAGCTCATCGCGGTGCCGGGATGGCCGTTGCCGGCCTGCTCCACGGCGTCCATCGCCAGCGTCCGCACGGTGTCGACCGCGCGGCGGTCGAGGTCGGACCAGTCGAGAGTGCTCACAACGTTGCTACTCCTCGCCCATGTACTCGCCCGGCCGGGCGCGCGGACGCCGTAACGAACCGGCGCACTGTGGGTGCCGGGCGATGTCTCAGCCGTCACCCAGGACCCTACCCACCCGCCGCATCCCAGATGTCCGGGCCGTGGGTATCTCCGCATCGGTACTCGGCATCGCGCGGCTGGGCCGGGTTGGCGCTCGGCTCCTCGCGCATTCGCGGACACCGGCTAGTCTTTCTCGGTATCCCCCAAATCGTGTCGTGACGGAGTACGCATGCCCCGCCTGGCCAGAACGCTGCTCGCCGCTTTCGGCGCGCTGGTTCTCGTGGTCGGCGCTGGATGTGCCGAAGAACCCACCGGTCCGGTTCCGCCGCCGGATGCGACCGCGTCGAGCTCCGCCTCGCCGGGGGCGACGCTGCCACCTGTGGGAACGGGCTGCCGGGAGCTGGCCATGCAGGGCCGGACGCTTCGCCTGGTGAACGCCGCGGGAGCCAGCCTTGCGGCGGTCGATTTCGGCTCTGGCCCGATGGGCGTGGTGCTCGCGCATCAGAGTGACGCGAACATGTGCCAGTGGTTGCCGTACGCCACCCTGCTCGCCAACAAGGGCTACCGCGTGCGTGGCGTTCGACTTCGCCGGCTTCGGCGCCTCGTCGAGGCCACAGCAGCGGACCTACCTCGAGGACATCCGTACGGTCGTGTCGTATCTGCGCGATCGCGGTACCCCGCGGGTCGTGGTCATGGGCGCATCGATGGGCGCCACGATGGTCATCGTGGCGACGGCGGCCATCACGCCGCCCGTTGACGGGGTGATCGCGTTGTCTCCGCCGCTGACGTTCAGCGGAGTCAACGCGGAGAAGGCTGCCCCGTCGCTGCGCGCGCCGGCGCTCTTCGTCGCCGGGGATGACGATGGTGACTACGAGGTCTACGCCCGGCAGATCAACCAGGCGACGCCGGTGGAGCTGCGCAACCTGATCGTGGTGAGCGCGCCGCAGCATGGCATCCAGTTCGTCGCCGCGGACACGCCGGAGGCGGCCCAGGTCCGGACCGCGATCGAGACCTTCCTGGCTCAGCGCCTGCGTCCATCGCCCTCCGCTACGCCCACGCCCCGCTGATCAACATGCCCTGGTACGGGCCTCCCACCAAGATCATGGGGTAGCTGTGACCTTGCTGATGGGGCGGCCCTCGGCCGCGAATGGTCCTGGGCAGGGCGTTAGTCTGTCTCCGACGTGCGCAGGCCATGATCGTGTGCCGCACAGGTCGGTACGCGCCGGGATGGGCGCGTACGCCATCGAAGCCGGAAGGTGACCGCCATCGTGAGTGTCGCGGATGTGCCGGTGAGTGATCATCCGGCCGGCTCCGTCGTCACCCTGCCGACGGTCGACGGGCCAACCAGTCCGCGTACCGTGCCCCTCGCCACCAAGATCAAGGCGTACGTCTCGCTGACCAAGCCGCGCATCGTCGAGCTGCTGCTGGTCACCACCGTCCCGGCGATGATGCTGGCCGCCGGCGGGGTGCCACGTCTGGGCCTGGTCGCCGTCGTGCTGCTCGGCGGATCGCTCGCCGCGGGTGCCGCGAACGCGCTCAACTGCTACATCGATCGCGACATCGACGAGGTGATGCGGCGCACGTCGCGTCGTCCGCTGCCGGCGCACACCGTTGCGCCCCGGTCGGCACTGTGGTTCGGGCTGATCCTCGCCGTCGTCTCCGTGACGATCATGGCGGTCTTCACTAACTGGCTCGCCACCCTGCTCACGGCCGGGGCGATCCTCTACTACGACCTCGTCTACACCCGATGGCTCAAGCGCACCACGCCGCAGAACACGTTCTGGGGCGGCGTGTGCGGGGCGCTGCCCGTGCTGATCGGGTGGGCCGCCGTGACGGGTTCGTTGGCGTGGCCGGCGGTGGTCCTGTTCGGCGTCGTGTTCTTCTGGCAGCTGCCGCATTTCTACGCGCTGGCGATCACGTTCAAGGACGACTACGCGCGAGCGGGCATCCCGATGCTCCCTGTCGTGGCGACCCTGCGGCGGGTCGGGCTGGAATCGGTGATCTTCGCTTGGCTGACCGTGCTGACCTCGCTGGCGATGATCCCGCTCGGACTCGGCTGGACGTACGCGGTACCAGCGTTGCTCGCGGGCGGCCTGTTCGTGCTCGAGGCGCACCGCATGGACGGCCGGATCCGCCGGGGTGAGCCGGCGCATCCGATGCGGCTGTTCCACTGGTCCACGACGTACCTGACGATCGTGTTCGTCGCGGTCGCGGTGAGCGTCATCGTCGGGTTCTGACCCAGACGCACCGAAGAGCCCCGCGCGCGCCAAGAGCCGCGTTAGGCAGGGAAACGCCCGAATAGCCGGGCTGATGCCTGCCTGTCCGGTAGCAATGTCCGGGTTTGGTCGAACTCAATCGAGTGATTTGGTAACCGGCGTCACATCAGTCTGTCGGGTTCACGTCTGTCCCGGGGGTATCTGCCTAGGCTGGCCGGCATGGCAGATGGTTCCTATCCGACGCTTGGTTCCCTCAACGCATTCGCGTCCGAAATTCCCGTGAGCACACCGGCAGGGCTCGTGTCCGGGCTGCGCTCGTTCGCCGCCGGTCACGGCGGAGCGACAGCGGTGATCGAGTACGTCGGCCGCAAGGGCGCCAAGATCGTGCTCGTGGGCGGCGACGGCACCGGCGTTGACCACTTCGCTGAGTCGACCGACGCAGCCCGCGCGGCGTGCGCCAAGGCGGGCGTGAGCGTCGAGAACGAGTGGGAGCGCGAGCTCGTCGAGCAGATGCGCCCCAGCAACGACCTGTGGCGTTCGATGGGGCGTCGCGTCCTCAGCCGTTAGGCCTTCCATCGTACGTCAGTAAGCCCGCGCTGGACCCAGATCACACTCAACCTCCCTGGTCGGAGGTTGTTCTTCGTGTCCGCATAGGCTCTCCGTCATGATCGACGCTGTCGAGTCGGATATGGCCTTTCCGCCCTCGCCGGCGAACCCCATGCCGGCTCGGGCTCCAAGGTCCGAGTCGGGCGCGCAAGCGCGTCCTCGGACCGCGACCCTGCCCATGGTGGCGCTCGTGACCTGCGCCGAGCTGCCCGACCTCGACCCGGATGACCGGCTGCTGGTCGACCCGCTGGCCGAGCACGGGATTGCGGTGATCGCGGCTGTGTGGGACGACCCGGGCGTGGACTGGGCGTCGTTTGACCTGGTAGTACTGCGCTCGACCTGGGACTACGCGCAGCGGCGGGACGACTTCGTCGCCTGGGCAACGGCCGTACCGTCGCTGGTCAATCCGGCCGATGTGGTGGTGTGGAACACCGACAAGCGGTACCTGCGTGAGCTGGCCGCAATCGGCGTGCGAGTAGTGCCGACGTCGTGGCTCGAGCCGGTTGACCCGTGGTCGCCACCCGTCGGCGGCGAGTGGGTGATCAAGCCGGCGGTCAGTGCGGGCAGCAAGGACACCGGCCGCTATGACCTGGCCGACCCGGCCCATCGCGACCTGGCCACCGCCCATGTGGCCCGACTGCAGGCGGCGAACCGTCTGGTCATGATTCAGCCGTACCTGCCCGCCGTCGACTCGTACGGCGAGACCGCCGTGCTCTACCTGGACGGCGCGTACTCGCACTCGATCCGCAAGGGACCGGTGCTGGTCGGGCCAGACCTGGGCGAGGCCGGGCTGTACAAGGAGGAGTCCGTCTCGGCCCGGCTGCCCACACCGGCCGAGCTGAAGGTCGCGGAGGCAGCCCTCGCCGCCGTGCCCGGCGGGGCCGACGGGCTGCTCTATGCCCGGATCGACATGATCCCTGGCCTGGATGGCGAGCCGCTCCTGGTCGAGCTGGAGCTCACCGAGCCGTCGTTGTTCCTGGGTACGGCTCCCGGTGCCGCCGAGCGCCTGAGCACCGCGATCGCGCAACGACTGGCGAGCACCGCAACACGCCTGAGATTTCTCGTCTCCTACGGTCGATCCGGGGTACCTCCGTTCGTATGGGGGTAGGAGTAGCCAGGCTAGAGCGGCCCTGCCGGCACCTTGGTCGTGAGGAGCGGGAAATGAGAAGGATCGTGGTCGTCGAGCACCTGACCCTCGACGGCGTGATGCAGTCGCCGAGCGGGCTGGACGAGGATCGGCGTGGCGGATTCAGCCACGGGGGTTGGGCCGCGTCAGACAACGACGACGTCATGGCCGCCGAAATGGGCAAGGGCATGGGTGCGGCAGAGCTGCTGTTCGGACGGCGTACGTACGAGGCGTTCTACGGCTACTGGCCGAAGCAGACCGAGCCCAACCCGTTCACCGAAGTGCTGAACCAGACGCAGAAGTACGTCGCCTCGCGCACCCTCGCCGCCGAGCTGCCATGGGAGAACTCGACGCTGCTCAAGGGTGACGCGGCCGAGTCTGTGGCCGATTTGAAGGCGAAGCCAGGCAAGGACCTCTGCATTCTCGGCAGCGGCGATCTGGTGCAAACCCTGATGCGGCACGGCCTGGTCGACACGTACCAGCTCCTGATCCATCCCGTGGTGCTGGGCGTCGGACAGCGGCTGTTCCGCGAAGGCGGGTCGTTGGCCAACCTGCGCCTCGCCAACTCCGTCGTCACGACCACCGGAGTAGTGATTGCGACCTACGAGGGGGCACACCATGGCTGACGTACTGCTTGAGGGCCTTGCGATCGGGGAGTCGCCGCGGTGGCACGGGGGACGGCTCTGGTTCGCGAACTGGGGCACCGGAGAGGTCGTCGCGGTCGGGCTCGACGGCCGTTCGGAAGTAGTTGCCAAGGTGGAGACCACGCTGCCGTACTCGATCGACTGGCTGCCGGACGGCCGCCTGCTGGTGGTCTCCGGCCAGGAGACGCGACTGCTCCGGCAGGAGCAGGACGGATCGTTGGTGACCCACGCCGACCTCACCGGCCTGGCCCCGATCTGCAATGAGATCGTCGTGGACGGCCGCGGCAACGCCTATGTCAACGGCGGCGACTTCGGCGAGCCCGGCATGGTCGCGCTCGTGCGGCCCGACGGATCGGTTCGCCAGGTCGCCGATGGGATCGAGTTCGGCAACGGGATGGCGGTCACGCCGGACAACTCGACGCTCATCGTGGCCGAGTCGTACGGCCACCGGCTCACGGCCTTTGACATCGGTCCGGACGGCGGGCTATCGGGCCGCCGGGTGTGGGCAGACCTCGGCGATGACTTCCCGGACGGCATCTGTCTCGACGCCGAGGGCGCGGTCTGGTACGCCAGCGTGCCCGGCACGCATTGCGTTCGCGTGCGGGAGGGCGGCGAGGTTCTGGGTACGGTCACAGTGGACCGTGGGTGCTTCGCCTGCATGCTCGGCGGCCCGGACCGGACGACCCTGTTCATAGTCGCGGCGCAGTGGCGGGGCTTCGAGAACATGGACCTCACCGAACGTACCGGCCAGGTCCTGGTTGCACCGGCGCCGGCACCCGCCGCCGGATGGCCGCTCTCCGCGTAGGTTGCTGCGTAGGGAGGTTGATTCCATGAAGCAGTACCTGCTCGGTATCTACCAGCCGGATGGCGATCCGCCGCCCGCGCGAGGTGCTCGAACCGGTCTTGCGGGAACTGTCGGCCCTGACCCAGGAGATGAAGGACGCCGGGGTGTGGGTGTTCGCGGCCGGGCTCCATCCACCGAGCACGGCCACGGTGCTGCTGGCGCGTGACGGCGAGACCCTGATGACCGATGGACCCTATGCCGAGGGCAAGGAGCACCTTGGCGGGTTCACCATTATCGAGGCGCCCGACCTGGACGCGGCGCTCGGTTGGGGCCGCCGGCTCGCCGAGATTATCGGTCTGCCGATCGAGGTACGGCCGACGCGGGACCCGTTCAACTCATGACACCGGCCGTCTCGACGGCAGACATCGACCGGGTGTTCCGCGAGGAGTACGGGCGCGCGGTGGCGGTACTGGTACGGCTGCTCGGTGACATCCACTCCGCCGAGGAGGCGGTGCAGGACGCGTTCGTCACGGCGATACAGCGGTGGCCGTCCACCGGAATGCCGCCGAGTCCGGCCGGCTGGATCATCACCACGGCGCGAAACCGGGCGATCGACCGGCTCCGCCGGGAGGCGACCCGGACCGACCGACATGCCCAGGCCTCGCTGCTGTTGGCTGGCGTCCGGAGGAGTCCACTGAGGAGGGTGCGGTGGAGGATGACCGGCTCCGGCTCATCTTCACCTGCTGCCATCCGGCCCTGGCGCCCGCCTCGCAGGTCGCGCTCACGCTGCGGTTGCTCGGAGGGCTCACGACGGCGGAGATCGCCCACGCGTTTCTGCTGCCGGAGCCGACGATGGCCCAACGGCTGGTGCGGGCGAAGGGAAAGATCCGCGACGCCGGGATACCGTACCGGGTCCCCCGGGAGGCGGACCTACCCGACCGGCTGCGAACCGTGCTGGCCGTGGTGTACCTCATCTTCAACGAGGGATACACGGCCAGTTCGGGGGAGCGACTCGTCCGCGAGGACCTGTGCGCCGAGGCGATCCGGCTCGGCCGGCTGCTGGCCGACCTGATGCCGGACGAGCCGGAGGTGGCCGGGCTGCTGGCGCTGATGCTGCTCACCGAGTCTCGCCGGGCCACGCGTACCACTGTGGACGGTGATCTGGTGCTGCTCGCCGACCAGGATCGGACCCGGTGGGACCAGGACCTCGTTGCCGAGGGACAGGCATTGGTGCGGGCGTGCCTTCGCCGCAATCAGTCCGGCCCATATCAGATCCAGGCCGCGATCAACGCGGTGCACAGCGACGCGCTGGTCGCCAGCTACACCGACTGGGGGCAGATCCTAGCGCTGTACGACCAACTGCTGGCGTTCACGCCGACCCCGATCGTGGCATTGCACCGTGCGGTGGCAGTGGCCGAAGTGGACGGTCCGGCGGCCGCGCTTCCGCTCGTGGACGGCCTCCCGCTCGACTCCTACTACCTTTACCACGCGATCCGGGCGGATCTACTCCGTCGGCTTGGCCGTGTGGTCGAGGCGGCTTCGGCTTACGACGCCGCGATCGCGCTCACCGGGAACGTTCCTGAGCGGACGTTTCTCGTCCGCGCCCGGGAGCGGCTGCTCTCGTCCCCGGGCGACAGCGACGCTCGTCCACGTAGCACGTGACGCTCCGACCAATCCGGGTAACTGAAGGTGATGCCCGGGAGGTACGGAGGCCGCGTCGACTTCACACCCCACGGGGTTGTAGTCACAACTCGGTGGGGTGTGGAGTCGACGAAAGACCGTCCGTCCCGGCAGTGTCGTCATCGGTCGTCGACGGTCTAGGTGCGGGCTCCCCGAGAGTCGGCGGGGATGTCGGCGGATATCCGGGCCGCCGCGGCGAGCAGCGGTGGCACGAGCGTGCGGCGCATCGACTCCAGTGACGTCCGGCTCGCGTGCGTCGAGATGTTCACGGAGGCGATCACCCGGCCGGCCCGATCGCGGATCGGCGCCGCGGCAGAGCGCAGTCCCTCCTCGAGCTCCTGGTCCACCATGGCGAATCCCTGCGTTCGCACTTTGGCCAACTCGGCCCGGAGCGCCGACGGTGTGGTCATGGTCTTCGGGGTCAGCCGACGCATGTTCGCTGTGGCCAGATAGGCGTCGAGTTCGGCGTCACTGAGCCCGGCGAGCAGTACCCGACCCATCGACGTGGCGTACGCCGGAAACCGGGTGCCCACGCTGATCGCCACCGTCATGATGCGTGATACGGGCACCCTCGCGACGTAGACGACGTCGGCGCCGTCGAGGACCGACACGGACGACGACTCGTTCACCTCGGCGACGAGTGCCTCCATGTGCGGTTCGGCCACCTCGGGCAGCGAAAGGCTGGACAGGTAGGCGTACCCGAGCTCGAGTACCCGGGGCGTCAGCGAGAAGAAGCGACCATCGGTGCGGACGTACCCGAGCCGCACCAGCGTGAGCAGGAACCGGCGCGCGGTGGCCCGGGTGACACCGGTCGCCGCGGCGACTTCGCTCAGGGTCAGGTCCGCGCGATCCTTGTCGAACGCGCAGATGACGGCGAGTCCCCGCTCCAGGGACTGGACGAAGTCGGCGTCGCGCTCGGCCTTGAGCTCGGTCACGGCGCCGTCGGGCCGGGCTGGTACGGGTGGATAGCCTCGGGCACACCCAGTTCGGCGAGTACCTGCTGGGCGATGGCGAACGCGGTGTTGGCTGCGGGCACACCGGCGTACACGGATGTGTGCAACAGCACCTCTTGCAGTTCGTCGGCGGTTACCCCGTTGGAGACGGCGGCCCGGACGTGCATGGCCAGTTCTGCCTCACTGCGCAGGGCGGTGAGCAGCGCGACGGTCAGCATGCTTCGGGTGCGGAGGTCCAACCCCTCGCGAGCCCACACGCGGCCCCACGCGGTGGCAGTGATGTGGTCCTGCCACGGGCCGGAGAACTCCGACGCGGCATCGCGGACCCGGTCCACGTGCGCGTCTCCGAGCACGGCTCGTCGTACTGCCGTGCCCCGAATCTCCTCGGTCATGATTGCTCCTCCGCTGAGAAGAGCGCGTCGTCGGTCATGGTGCGTTCCTCGCGTCAGGTAGTCCGACATGAGCTGTCCGATCAATTCGGGGTGGGAAACGTTGGCCAGATGCGCGGCACCGGCGACGAGCGTCAACCGGGAACCGGCGATGCCCGCGGCAATGCGGCGCGCGTGATCCGGCGGGGCGGACTGGTCCTCGAGCCCCGCGATCACCAAGGTCGGGGCGCTCACCCGAGCCAGGTCGGGCTCGAGGTCCATCGTCTCGATCGCGGCGCAGCAGCCGGCGTAACCCTCGACCGGCGTGCTCTCCAGCATCGCCCGCAGGTTCGCGACGATGTCTGGCCGGCGGGTCGCGAACTCGGCCGGCACCCAGCGGCCCAGCAGGGCGTCGGCGATCGCGCCCATGCCCTCGGCCCGCACCGTCCGTGCCCGCTCCTGCCACATCTCCGGCGGCCCGATCTTCGGGGACGTGCAGACCAGCACCATCCGTTCGACCCGGTCCGGTACGTGCGAGCCGATCCACATGGCCACCATGCCGCCGAGCGAGATGCCGCCGATGCGGAATCGATCAACGCCGAGACTGTCCACTATGGCCAGGACATCACTGGCTAGTTCGTCCAATCGGTACGGCCCGGGGGGCACGGGCGAGCGACCGTGCCCGCGGTGGTCGTACCGGACCACCCGGAGCTCCTTGGTGAGCGCCGCCAGCTGAGGTTCCCAGAGCGCGCCAGTGGTTCCCAGCGAGGACCCGAGCACCAGCACCGGCCCGTCACTCGGACCATCCACTGTGTAGTGCAGGGACACGGCTGTCATGGGTTCACCTCTCGGTGCCGCAGCGCGGCGTCCACAAGCTGGTGCGCCTCTCCGACATCGACATTTGCCGCTTCCGTGCCGAGGGTCCGCCGGAGCGTGAGCAGGTTCGCCTGCATCGCCTCGGGGTGGACGACGAGGTCAGTCAGGCACGCTCGTAACCACGAGGCGGCGGAGCCCGTCGCCACCAGTAGTTCACGAAGCGGCCGCCACTCGCTCTGCCAGGCACCGGCCGCGCGTTCGTGCTCCTGCGTCATGGCGGCGAGCAGCGTGGCGACAAGTCCCGGCGCCTGCGACGCGCCCGCGAGCGCGGACACTGCGGCGACGGGATTGCGCTTATGGGCCATCGCCGACGAGCCACCGGGGTTGCCCTCGCTGACCTCGGCGACCTCGTCCTGCGACAGCAGGGTGATGTCGCGGGCGACCTTGCCGACGATGCCGGCCGCGCAGCCCAACGCCATCGCGAGGTCGGCGATCGGTACCCGGATGGTGTGCCATGGCAACGTCGGATTGCCGAGCCCGAGCTGCGTCGGCCACGACGCGGGCCACGTCGCCGCCCCTGCCGTCGAGCCCCGCGCGGGTGCCGGCGGCACCGCCGAGCTGGATCGGAAGGCCCATCCGGATGACCGCTAGCCGGGCGGTGGCCAGATCGAGCCCGAGCATCCATCCGGCTGCCTTCAGCCCGAACGTTGTCGGCACGGCCTGCTTCAGTAGGGTGCGGCCAGCCATTGCGGTATCCCGGTGGCGCCTCGCGAGGTCCGCCGCTGCTTCGGCGGCACCCTGGAGGTCATCCACGATGAAACCGAGCGCATCTCGCGCCACCAGCATCGCGGCGGTGTCAATGATGTCCTGGCTCGTGGCTCCCTTGTGGACGTAGTCGGCGAGGTCTGTCCCGGCTGCGTCGCGCAACGCATCGACGAGGGGAACCACCGGGTTGCCGCTTGCCGCGGCCGCCGACGCGAGTCCGGCAACATCGAGCCGTACCGTGTCGCAGAGAAGCCCGATCGCCGCCCCGGCCTCGGTCGGAATGACACCGGCCGACGAGTTCGCGAGTGCGAGCGCGCGCTCGACCTGAAGCATGGCGTGTAGCCACGCGGCATCGTCTACCGTGGACCGTACTCTGCCGCGCGCGAGGACATGGTCGAACAGGCCCGCTGGTGTCGCGGACTCAGTGGGAATGGCGGGCTCAGATCGCAAGGAAGACCGTCTCGCCATCACCCTGCAGCCGGATATCGAAACGGTAGCCGTCATCGTCGCTCACGGCGATCAGGGTATCCCGGCGGTCCGGATCGTCGATCAGCGCCAGCACTGCGTCGGTCGCGTTCGCCGCCGTCTCGTCGTCGAAGTAGACCCGGGTCACCACCCGGTCCAGCAGGCCACGGGCGAACACTGACATGGCCAGGTGGGGAGCCTGGGTACCACCGCCCGGCCCAGGCACTGCGTTCGGCTTGACGAGCAGGATCGCATAGCTGCCGTCCGGCTCCGTGGCACAGCGCGCGAACCGGCGGCCGTCACCATTGGCCTGCCACGTCTCAACCATCGCATCCGGCACCGGATCACCTGCGCCGTCGAAGACCCGCCCGCGCAGCCAGACCTCGCCGGGCGTGCCGCTCGGCACCGCGTACGGGCCTTCGGCCCACGGCAAGCCGATCGAGAAGAATGGTCCGACCGTCTGGGATGGGGTAAGCCGGTACTCAGTCATCGTGATCATCCCCCGACTCGAATGCGGTCGCGGTCGGTCCACGAAGGACGATGTCCCACTCGTAGCCCAGCGCCCACTCGGGCTCGGTCGCGTTGAGGTCGAACCGGGCGATCATTCGATCCCGCACCTTCGGGTCGGGCACCGAGTTGAAGATGGGGTCCTGATCGAAGAGTGGATCGCCGGGAAAGTACATCTGCGTCACCAGGCGCTGCACGAAGGCCCGGCCGAAGAGCGAGAAGTGGATGTGCGCCGGCCGCCACGCGTTGTGGTGGTTCTTCCAGGGATACGCCCCAGGCTTCACGGTGACGAACCGGTACCGGCCCTCGGCATCCGTGACGCAGCGGCCCGGCGCCGGAGAAGTTGGGATCGAGCGGTGCCGGGTGGCGGTCGAGGTCATGTCGGTACCGCCCGGCGGCGTTGGCCTGCCACACCTCGACCAAGGTATTCGGGATCGCGCGGCCGGCGCCGTCGAGCACTCGGCCGTGCACGATGATCCGCTCGCCGAGCGGCTCGCCGGTGTGCTGCCGAGTAAGGTCGGCGTCGAGAGCGCCGAAGTCGCGCTCGCCCAGGACGGGCCCGGTTGTCTCCGTAACCGTCTGGGGAATCACCAGCGGTGCTCGCGCTGGCGCGCGCAGCCGGGACGACCCGTACGCGTCGTACGCCAGCGGTGGGTGCACTCCGGAGTCGCGCCGGTATTGGTCCTGCATCAACCCTCCCTTGTGGACTCGGTTGCCCGGGCCCGGCCGGCGTTGAGCTCGCGCAGGATGGTCAGCTCCGCACTCGTCGGCGCGTCGTTGGTCCGCACCGTTGCGGCTACGGCCAGGTCCCACCCGGTGGCGGCGCGGACCGCCTCGACCTCGACGCCGGGGTGCACGGCGGTGAGGGTGAGCTGGCACGTCACCGGGTCGGGCTCGAGCAGGCCGAGGTCGGTGATAACCAGGACCGGGCCCCGGCCACGCAACCCGAGCCGAGCCCGATAACCAGGCCCATCGCCGTGGCCGACCGAGGTGACGAAGTCGACCCGGTCGACGAAGGCCCGGCGGCTCTGCCGCAGCATCACGAACACCTCCTGGCACGATGCCGCGATCTCGGGGGCCCCGCCGGCGCCGGGCAGCCGTACCGCGGGCTTGATGTAGTCGTTGCCGATCACGGTGGTGTTGATGTTGCCGTATTTGTCGAGCTGCGCGGCACTGAGGAAACCGACCTCGATCCGCCCTGGCTGCAACCAGTAGTTGAAGATCTCCGCGGAGCTCACCACGGCGTCAGCGGTCGTGGCCAGCTCACCGTCCCCGATGGACAGTGGCGGCGTGGTTGGCTTGGCACCGATCGTGCCGGACTCGTAGATCAGCGATAGCCTCGGGCTGTGCAGGCGGCGGGCCAGGTTCGCTGCGGTGCTGGGTAACCCGATGCCGACGAAGCAGGTCGTCCGTCCGGTCAGCGCGCGGGCGGCGGCCACCGTCATCATCTCGTCGGCGGTCCAGTCCATCACGTTTCAGGCCTCGCTCATCTGGGTGCTCCTAGCGGCATCACGGTCACGCTGTCCCGTACACGTGCTCGTCAAGCCACGCGGTGAACCTGGTCCGGTCACGGCTGATCCCGTCCCAGGCGTGGTAGTAGGCGTTGTCGCGCTCGTAGTAACCGAGCGCGTACGACGGATGCGCTCCGCGGGGTGCCACCGCCACCGCGGTCACCGTCCACGTCGGCAGCACGACGGCGCCCGGCCGCGGTTGTAGCTCGGGCACGATCTCCTCCACTGTCACCAGGCTGCGCCGAGCCGCGAGCACCGCCTCCTTCTGTACCCCCGTGATGCCCCAGATCTGAACGTTGCCGTGCCGGTCGGCCACCTGCGCATGGATGACCGCGACGTCGGGATTGAGCGCCGCCACAGCGGTCAGCGTCTCGCCGGTGAACGGGCACGTCACCGTCGCCACGTTGTCGGTGTGGGCCGGCAAGTCGGTGCCCGTGTATCCCCGAAGCACGGCGAACGGCAGGCCGGACGCACCGGCCACGTACCGGTTGGCCATGCCGGCGTGGCTGTGCTCCTCCAGCCGCAGCGGTGCCGGCCATTCGTGCATCACGGCATCGCGGAACCGGTGCAGCGAACCGACGCCGGGGTTGCCACCCCAGGAGAACACCAGCCCGCTCGCGCAGCCGGCGCCGATCATCTGGTCGTAGACGATGTCCGGCGTCATCCGCACCAGCGTCAGGTTGGTCCGGCGCTGGCGAATGATCTCCTGCCCGGCGGCGAAGGGGATCAGATGGGTGAAGCCCTCCAGCGCGACCGTGTCGCCGTCGCGGACCAGCGCAGCAACCGCGTCCTCTAGTGAGGTCAATTCCGCCAAAACTTCTCCACGTTGTGCGCGATGCGAACAGGTCACTCAATGCCGAGGCTAGGTAGGCCGGCCCGGGCGAGTCAACCGGTGCGCCGGCCCAAATTCTGGATCGGCGATGAATCCAGCGGTTCACGATACATCCATCGCAACCATTGACTCCCCACCGGCGCGCCAATATGTTCCCAGAGAGAACGTCCGTGCGATTGTCGAACGTAGTCCGTTGATCCAACTCACGTTGATGGAGTCCCCATGAGACGCAGCATCAGCAGTTGGTTTGGGCGTCGAACGCTGGCGGTCGTCGCGGCGGCGGCACTTCTCGCCACCACCGCGTGCGGCTCCGACGAACCCACCACACCGTCGACGCCCGGGCAGCCCGACAACGTCACCGTCGGGGTCATCCCGATCATCGATGTGGCGCCGATCTATCTGGGCAAAGAGAAGGGATTCTTCACAAGCCGCAACATCAACCTCACCCTCACGCTCGCCCAGGGCGGCGCGGCGATCGTCCCGGCGGTGGTCTCCGGCCAGTACCAGTTCGGCTTCAGCAACGTCATCTCCCTCCTCGTTTCCCAGCAGAACCTCGGTCCTGTGCTCAAGGTCGTGAGCAACGGCAACAACTCCACCGGTAACCCGTCGGCGGACTTTGGCGGCGTCGTGGTGAAGGCCGACAGCACGATCCAGAGCCCGAAGGATCTCGTCGGCAAGAAGGTCGCGACGAACACGCTGAAGAACATCGTCGACACCTCCGTCAAGGAACTCGTTCGTAAGGACGGGGGAGACCCGAAGGCGGTGAGCTTCGTCGAGCTGCCCTTCCCGAACATGGCCGCCGCGCTGGCGGCCAACCAGGTCGACGCCATCTTCGTCGTGGAGCCGTTCTACTCGGCCGCGAAGGCGCAGGGCTTCCGTTCGATCGCGACCTGGGCGAACGTCGGGCCGAACCTGTGCGTCGCGCTCTACTTCACGTCGACCGAACTCGCCAACGACAACCCGGATCTCGTCCAGCGGTTCACCGACGCGATGAAGGAGTCCCTGGCCTTCGCCGACGCCAACCCGGACGAAGCCAGGCGGATCATCGGCACCTACACGCAGATCACCGAGGAAGTGCGCAAGGCCATCACACTGCCCAAGTGGCCGGCCGAGATCAACCGCGATTCGATTACGACCCTCGGCGGTCTCGCGGTCACCGACGGCTTGCTGACCGGGCAGCCCGACCTCAACCTGCTCCTGCCGTGACCCAGGCTCGTGAGCCGGGTGCGCTCGCCGCTGCGGCGTGGACGGGCGCACTCGGCGAGCGGGCGGGTCGAGCGCTGCTGGGTCTGCTCGGACTCCTGACGCTCGCCCTCGCGATGGAAGTGGTCCCGAGGCTCGGGATCGTTTCGGCCGACTACCTCCCACCAACGAGCGAGATCGGCGCGGCGTTGGCGAACGAGTTCGGTCGGGCCGAATTCTGGGAGGCGCTTCGGAGCACCCTGCGCACCTGGATGACCGGCCTAGGGATCGCTCTCGCCGCTGGGATCGTGCTCGGTGTCGTCATTGGCGCCGTGCCGTTCCTGCGGGCGGCGACGGCGTCCACAATAGAGTTTCTTCGCCCGATCCCTTCGGTGGCGCTCATCCCGCTGGCGGTCATTCTCTTCCAGACCCAGCGCGGCGCGACGCTTCTGCTCGTCGTGTACGCGTCGTTCTGGCAGGTGCTCGTCCAGGTGCTGCACGGCGTCGTCGACGTCGACCCGGTCGCCCGCGACACAGCGTTGTCGTACCGCCTCGGTCGCTGGGCCCGGATCCGCTACCTGTTGTGGCCGACCGCGCTGCCGTACGCCGTGACGGGAATCCGCCTCGCCGTCTCGGTGGCGCTCATCCTCACCGTGACCGGTGAGCTCGTCATCGGCACGCCCGGCCTGGGTCAGCGGCTCCTCGTCGCGCAGACGAGCAATGCGGTGCCGACGATGTACGCGCTCGTCCTGGTCACCGGGCTGATGGGCGTCCTCGCGAATCTGCTGACGCGATCAGCGGAACGGTGGGTTCTCGCCTGGCACCCATCGGTGCGCAGGGAGGCGGCGGTATGACGTACGCATTACGCCGTGCGGCGTTGCTGCTGGGCCTGCCCGCGATACTGGTCGCCACGTGGTGGTTTGCGAGCGCGGACAGCGTCGATCCATTCTTCCCGCCGCTGTCGCGCATTCTCAAAGCGTTCCGCGACACCTGGTTCGGCGAGGCGCTGACGTCCGACGTGGCGCCGAGCCTGACCCGCCTCGCGATCGGCTACACGGCCGCACTGGTGCTCGGTGTGAGTCTCGGCGTGCTCATCGGCTCCAACCGGTGGCTGCGTTCGTTCGCGGAGCCGGCCCTGGAGTTCCTGCGCGCCATCCCGCCGCCGGTCCTGGTTCCGGTCATCATCATCATCGCCGGGATCGGCGACCTGATGAAGGTCATCGTCATCCTCTCCGGCGCCCTCTGGCCGATCCTGCTCAACACGGTCGAAGGAGTGCGCGGCGCCGACGAGCTGCTCGACGACACCTGTCGCAGCTACCGCATCCGCGGCTTGCTCCGGCTGCGACATTTCGTGCTGCGAGCGGCGAGTCCACAGATCATGACCGGCGCCAGGCAGGCGCTCGCCATCGGGATCATCCTCATGGTTATCAGTGAGTTCTTCGCGTCGAGCGACGGGCTCGGCTATCTGATCGTGGATTTCCAGCGCACCTTCCGCATCGCGGCGATGTGGAGCGGCGTGTTGCTGCTCGGAATCATCGGGGTCATATTGGCGCTGTTGTTCCGGCTCGTCGAGAGCCGGGTACTCAACTGGTACCACGGGGTTCGCGCGGCCGAGCGCGGTACGAAGTAGGGAGTCGAGTTGCTGGAGATCCGCGGTCTTCGCAAGGTCTACGGTGGTCACGGCCGCCAGGTGGAGGCGATCGGCGAACGTCACCTTCGACGTGGCCGCCGGTCAGCTCGTCTGCGTGGTCGGCCCCTCCGGCTGCGGCAAGACCACCCTGCTGCGGTGCCTCGGCGGTCTCCTGGCGCCGACCGCCGGAGAGGTCAGGATCGCCGGCGAGCGCGTGATTGGACCGCCCGACGGTGTCGCCATGGTGTTTCAGGAGTACGGGCGGAGCCTGTTTCCCTGGCTGCGCGTGCACGAGAACGTCGAACTGCCGCTGAAGGCCAAGGGCCTGCCGTCCGGAGCAACGCGGGCCGCTGGTTGCCGAGGCGCTTGATGCGGTCGGTCTTGCCGACGCCAAGGGCGCGTACCCGTGGCAGCTTTCCGGGGGCATGCAGCAGCGGGTCGCGATAGCGCGGGCAGTGGCGTTCCAGCCGCGCGTCATGCTCATGGACGAGCCCTTCGCCGCCGTCGACGCGCAGACCCGGGCCGATCTGGAGGACCTGATCCGGTCGGTCTGGCGGCGCTTCGGTGTGACTCTGCTGTTCGTCACCCACGACATCGACGAGGCCGTGTACCTCGGTGCAGCGGGTCATCGTCCTGTCCGCGTCGCCGACCGTGGTCGCCGAGGATCTGTTGGTCGACCTCGACGCCGAGCGCGACCAGCTCACCACCCGGGCCGAGCCACGTTTCCTCGAGCTGCGCGGCCGCATCTACTCCCACATCCAGAAGGCCAAGCGGACAACCGTCCCGACATCGTGAGGGGATCCGACGATGAGCACCGACACCCTGTTGGACACCGACGCCTGGCACAGCCGCGTCTACAGTGGAGGCTGGGTGACTTCGCATGGCGGTGACACCGCGGATGTGGAGCCCGCGACGGCAGCCGTGCTCGGCCGAGTCGGCGTGGCCGACGGGCACGACGTGGCCCGGGCGGCGACGATCGCCGCAGCGGCCCAGCCGGACTGGGCCGGCACCAACTTCGAGGAGCGCGCGGCCGTGCTGCGCCGCGCCGGCGATCTGATCCACGCCCACGCGGCCGAGATCCAGCGCTGGATGATCCGCGAAACCGGGGCGATCGGCGGGCTCGCCGAGTTCGCGGTCGGCGTCGCTGCGCAGGAGTGCTACGAGGCGGCCGCGCTCGCGTCGCGTCCGCTGGGCGACATCCTGCCGACCAACCAGCCGCGGCTGAGCCTGCTGCGGCGGGTTCCCGTCGGAGTCGTCGGCGTCATCTCACCCTTCAATGTGCCGTTGATCCTCTCCACTCGTTCGGTGGCGCCCGCGCTCGCGCTCGGCAACGCGGTCGTACTCAAGCCGGACGTGCGCACGCCGATGGCGGGCGGCTTCATCCAGGCCAGGGTCTTCGAGGAGGCGGGGCTGCCCGACGGGCTGCTGCACGTGCTCCCCGGCGGCGCCGACGCGGGGACAGCCCTGATCGAGGACCCGCGGATCCGGGTCATCTCCTTCACCGGCTCCACCGCGACCGGGCGCCTCGTCGCCGCGGCGGCCGCCCGCCACCTCAAGCGCGTGCACCTGGAGCTCGGTGGAAACTCGGCACTGGTCATCCTCGACGACGTTGACCTCGAGCGCGCGGTTTCGGCGGGGGCCTGGGGTTCCTTCCTGCATCAGGGGCAGATCTGCATGACAGCCGGCCGTCACATCGTGCATGAGTCGGTCGCCGACGCCTACGTCGACCGCGCTGGCGGCAGCACGCCGACCACCTACCCGTCGGCGACCCAGCCTCCGGACAGGTGGCCCTCGGCCCGCTGATCGACGCCGGCCAGCGCGACAAGGTGCACTCGCTGGTCACGTCCAGTGTGGATGCCGGCGCCACGCTGGCCGCGGGTGGCCGCTACGACGACCTGTTCTACCGGCCGACCGTGCTCGACAAGGTCGACGGCGCCGTGCCGGCATACGCGCAGGAGGTCTTCGGCCCCGTCGCGCCGGTCATCCGCTTCACCACAGTGGACGAAGCCGTCCGGCTCGCCGTCGGATTCCGGCTACGGCCTGTCGCTGTCCATCCTCACCCGCGACGTGATGAAGGGTCTCGCCCTGGCCGACCGGATCCCGAGCGGGATCGTGCACATCAACGACCAGACCGTCAACGACGAGGCTGTCGCACCATTCGGCGGCGTTCTCGACTCCGGCACCGGGTGCCCGCTTCGGTGGCGCGGCCAACCTCGACGCGTTCACCGACCAGCGGTGGATCACCGTACGAGGCGAGATCCCGCCGTACCCCTTCTAGGGCCCGCCAAGTCTCTTCTAGGGCAGGAGTGTATGTGCGAACGCAGGTCGGGATCGTCGGGGCGGGCCCGGCGGGACTCGTGCTCGCGCACCTGTTGCACCGGCACGGCATCGACTCGGTTGTCCTGGAGCGGCAATCCCGCGAGCATGTGGAGCGCCGTGTCCGCGCGGGCGTGCTGGAGCACGGCACCGTCGACCTGCTGACGGAGGTCGGACTCGCCGACCGCCTGCTGCGCGAGCGGATGGTGCATCACGGGCTCGAGCTGCTGTTCGAGGCTGAGGCGCACCGGATTCCGCTGAGCGACCTGTCGGGTCGGGACATCACGATCTATGGGCAGCACGAGTTGGTCAAGGACCTCATCGCCGCGCGGATCGCCACCGGGCAACCGCTGCTGTTTGAGGTCGACGACGTCGTGCTGGACGGTCTCGACGGCGCCGCGCCGACCATCTCGTTCACCGACGGCGGGGTCCGGCAAGAACTGCAGTGCGACTTCATCGCCGGGTGCGACGGCTTCCACGGCATCAGCCGCGGTCACGTGCCCGACGGAGTGGCCACGCACTACGAGCGCGACTACCCCTTCGCCTGGCTCGGCATCCTGGCTCAGGCGCCGCCGTCGTCCGAGGAGCTCATCTACGCCTACCACGACCGTGGCTTCGCCTTGCACAGCATGCGTTCCCCGGAGATCACCCGTCTCTACCTTCAGGTGCGCCCAGACGAACCCCTCGAAGAATGGCCCGACGAACGGATCTGGACCGAGCTGCGTACCCGGCTCGCGCGCCGCGACGGGGCATGGGCACTGGCTGACGGGCCGATCCTCGAAAAGGGGATCACCGCGATGCGCAGCTTCGTCATGGACCCGATGCGCTACGGCCGCCTCTTTCTCGCTGGCGACGCCGCCCACATCGTGCCGCCGACCGGCGCCAAGGGGCTGAATCTCGCGGTCGCGGACGTCCTGGTGCTCGCCGAGGCGCTCGACGCCTGGTTCCGGAGCGGGAGTGCCGCGCTCCTCGACGCCTACTCGCAGACGTGCCTGCGACGGGTCTGGCGGGTGCAGCACTTTTCGTGGTGGATGACGTCCATGCTGCACCGGGCGCCCGACGCCGACCCGTTCACCCACCAGCTTCAGCTTTCCCAACTGCGGTACATCACGAGCTCGCGGGCAGCGGCAACCTCGCTCGCGGAGAACTACGTCGGGCTACCGCTGCCCGGACGCGGGTAGTGACCCATTGCAACAGAAGAGGACAGGGGGCGACCATGGCATCACCAACGATCGCGACGACTCGAACGACCCCGCCGTTCCGGGCCGACCACGTCGGCAGTCTGTTGCGCCCGCAGAAACTGCTCCGGGCCCGCGATGACCGCGCCAGCGGGCGGATCACCGCCGACGAGCTGCGCGCGGTCGAGGACGACGCCATTCGCGAGGTCGTGGCGATGCAGCGGGACGTCGGTCTGCGGTCCGCGACGGACGGGGAGTTCCGGCGTACGTCGTGGCACATGGACTTCATCTACCAGCTGGGCGGCATCAGCGCCTCCGACGGGCGCATCCAGGTGAAGTTCCACAACCCCAATGGCGACATCGAGTTCACCACCGCGGCCCTGAGGGTGAGTGAGAGGGTCGGCCTGCCAACGACCATCTTCGGCGATGACTTCGCCTTCCTGCGCTCCGCCGCTGGCCCGGGGGTGACCGCGAAGCTCACGATCCCGTCGCCCAGCATGGTCCACTACCGGGGCGGGAGGGCGGCACTGGACCCGGCCGTGTACCCCGACGAGGAGCAGTTCTGGGCCGACCTCTCGGCGGCGTACGCCCGCCAGGTACGCGGCGTGGCCGACCTCGGCTGCACCTACCTGCAGCTGGACGACACGAGTCTGGCGTACCTCAACGACCCCGCCCAACGCGCCGAGCTGACCGCACGTGGCGATGACGCGGAGCATCAGCACCTCCGTTACATCCGCCAGATCAACGCCGCACTCGCGGACCGGCCGGCCGGACTGACGGTGACGACGCACATGTGTCGGGGCAACTTCCGGTCGTCGTGGGCGGCCGAGGGTTCCTACGACTTCGTCGCCGAGGCGCTCTTCTCCGAGCTCGCCGTCGACGGGTTCTTCCTCGAGTACGACGACGAGCGCTCGGGCGGATTCGAACCACTGCGGTTCGTACCGCCGGGAAAGATGGTCGTGCTCGGACTGGTGACGACCAAGCGCGGCGAACTCGAGTCCAAGGATGAGCTGAAGCGCCGCATCGACGAAGCATCCCGGTACGTACCGCTGGAGCAGCTCTGCCTCTCCCCGCAGTGCGGATTCTCCTCCACTGTGGAGGGTAACGTGCTCAGCTACGACGAACAGGTGGCCAAGCTCCGACTGATTGTCGAGACCGCGGCCGAGGTCTGGGGGTGAGCCGACAGCCGGTGGGTGCGCCCGCCGCACGCACCGGCTTATGGTTGGCAGCGCTGGTACTGGTCGCACTGAACCTCCGACCCGTCATCACCTCGGTGCCGCCTTTGGTCGATCGGCTCGTGGCGGAGTTCGGACTCAGCGGCGCCGAGATCGGGGCTCTGACCACGCTGCCGGTCGTATGCATGGGCTTGTTCGCGCCGCTGGCCGCGGTGCTTGCCCGTCGCTTCGACGAGTCGGCCGTACTCGCCGCCGCGGTCACCGTGATCGCAGTCGGGGCGGCGCTTCGCGGGGTTGCCGGGACCGTCGGGCTCTACAGTGGAGCGATCGTCGCCGGTGTGGGTATCGCGGTCACGGGTACTTTGCTGCCGTCCCTCGTTCGAACCTGGTACCCGGACCGGGTCGGTGCCGTCACGGGGACCTACACCGCCGCACTGATCGGCGGCGCCCTGCTCGCGGCTGGAGCAACCGAGCCGCTGCGTGATGTGCTTGGCCTCTCGCCACAGGTGACCTTGGCGCTGTGGGCGATCCCGGCCGGCGTGGCCGTGGCCGCGTGGCTGCTACTGCCGCACGTGCCGCGCTCAACGCGGCCGGTCCGGGTCGCGTTTCCGTGGCGCAGCAAGGCCGCCTGGCTCGGCACGCTCTTCATGGGCGGGCAGTCGCTGCTCTTCTACGGGACGCTCGCGTGGCTCGCCGCGGCCTACACCAGTAGGGGCTACAGCGCGTCGTACGCCGGACTTCTGCTGGCAGTGTTCAGCGCGACCCAGCTGATCACAGCGTTCACGTTGCCCGCGTTGGCCCATCGCAGCGGCGACGTCAGGCCCTGGATCGCGGTGTCCGTCGGAGCAACGGCACTCGGGCTGGCCCTGGTCGCGTTCGTGCCCGAGGGCTTCGCGACCGCCCCGTGGATCTGGGCGAGCCTGCTCGGGCTCGGCATGGGTGGCAACCTGGCGCTGGCGTTGCTGGTGCTGACTCAAAACGCGCCGACGCCCGAAGCGGCGCCGGCATACACCGGGATGGCCTTCTTCATCGGCTACCTCCTGGCCGCGGCCGGTCCGGTCGCCGCCGGTGCGGTGCGCGACGCCACCGGTGGGTACCGGGCCGTGTTCGCGGCACTCGCGGCGCTCGGCGTGCTCACGTTGCTGGTCGGAGTGGCGGCGCCAGTGCGGCGGTGATCGTCTGCTCAGGTAGAGATGGCGCCCGGCGCCCGCTCGTCAGCTCCTGGCCGCCGACCTGACTACGGCCGGTGCCGGCGGCGCCGTGGCTGTCGTTGGGCGGCGTTGGGTGGAAAAGAAGGTGGCCAGCGTTGCCAGCCAGACCGCGCAGGCGCCGGCCATGTGGGCGCCGACGAGAATCTCGGGCAGGTGGGTGGCGTACTGGACGAAGCCGATGAGGCCCTGCGCCGCGATGATCCCGATCAGCCACCCGGCCCGTTGGGCGGCGTCACGGGCCTGCACCGCCCGGAACGCGAACCAGATCGCCACGGACAGCCCGACAAGAAGGAAGACCAGGTCTGTGTGCGCCTGGGAGATGGACTCCGGGTCCAGCCCGTTGCGCTTGGCGTCCGCGTCTCCGGCGTGCGGTCCGCTACCGGTCACCATGGTCCCCACGACCAGTACGGCGGCCGACGCGGCGACGAGTACGCCAGCCAGTGCCCGCAGCGGCGTCGGTACGGTCGGCACCGGCGCTTCGTCGGACGCGTGGTGGCCCGCCAGAACGCGTACGCGGCGGCGATGACGGCCATGGAGGCCAGGAAGTGGCACGCCACCACCCACGGATTGAAATCGGTCAGCACCGTGATGCCGCCGATCACCGCCTGAGCCGGGATCCCGAGCGCCACGAGCACCGACAGGCGTACCACGCGGCGCCGGCGCGGCCGCTGGCGCAGCGCGAGCACGAACCCGGCCACCGCGATGAGAGCCGACCGCAAAGGTCAGCAGCCGGTTGCCGAACTCGATCACGCCATGGATGCCCTGCAGGGGTCGGCGACGTACGAGTCGTCGGTGCACCGCGGCCAGGTCGGGCAGCCCAGCCCGGAGTCGGTGAGCCGCACCGCCCCGCCGGTGATCACGATGCCGACGTTGGCGATCACGGAGGCCAGGGCGACCTGTCGGAGCAGGTCAGCCGAGCGGAACAGCGGGCTGGACACGCGCACATGGTACGGCGAGGTCCGATTACGCCCGCTTGGTGCCCCCGTCGATCTTGGTCTTGGCCGCGCTCCCTGCCCTAGAAGTGACCTCGAGGGCTCCCGGACGCGCCAAACTGCCCAAGAAGTGACATCGAGGGCACGAGCGGGGCGAGATGTCTGGCAGGTTAGGTAAGCCTTACCATTCGTGAAGGGGGTCACCGGAGGTCCGGTTTGCGCCACGGCACCGATTTACGTAACGTTGCCGTTGTGAAAACCTTGACGGTTCCGGTGATGGCGGCTGCCTCGCGCCCGACGTCGCGCGCCTGGCGGCGGCGCGGCGCGGGCGGCGCGGGCGACAGCCGTACCCGCGCCCGGGTCAAGGCGTACCTGCTGGCCCATGGGGGCGCAACCGCCGCGGAGGTCGGCGAGGCACTCGGCCTCGGCCCGGCCGCGATCCGCAAGCACCTTGACGCGATGCTGGTCGAGGGTGACGTGTCCGCGCCGCGAGCAGCATGTGCTGCGGCCACCGTGGCCGCGGCCGTCCGGCGAAGATTTTCGCGCTCACCGATGCGGGTCGGTTGCGCTGTGGCGGGCACACGTACGACGACTTGGCCAACGCCGCATTGCGCTGGATCGCCCGCGATGGTGGCGACGCGGCCGTGGCGGCGTTCGCGGCCAACCTCGCCAGCGGCCTCGAAGACCGGTGCAGCACGGCCACCGCCCACGCCGGCGATGACCCGCTCGCCCGGGCCGAGGCGCTCGCCGAGGCGCTGTCGGTCGAGGGCTACGCTGCCTCAGCTTCGACGATCGCCTCCGGTGGGCAGCTCTGCCAGCACCACTGCCCGGTGGCTCACGTCGCCGCCGAGTTCCCGCAGCTCTGTGAGGCCGAGACCCAAGTGATCTCGCGTCTCGTCGGCACGCACGTCCAGCGCCTGGCCACCATCGCCAATGGCGACGGCGTATGCACCACCCACATTCCCGACCCACGACGGATGGTCGCGCACCAATCCTGACCCGACACACATCGAGAGGGTGCAGTCATGACCGAACAGCAGACGAGTCCGACGCCAGGCCGAAAGCTGGCGAGCCTAGGCCGGTACCAGTTCGGCTGGGCGGACGCCGACGATGCCGGCGCCGGCGCGCGGCGCGGTCTCAATGAGGACGTGGTCCGCGACATCTCGGCCAAGAAGAACGAGCCCGAGTGGATGCTCGACCTTCGGCTGAAGGGACTGCGACTGTTCCAGCGCAAGCCGATGCCGGCCTGGGGCGCGGACCTGTCGGACATCGACTTCGACAACATCAAGTACTTCGTGCGCTCGACCGAGAAGCAGGCGACGAGCTGGGAAGACCTGCCCGCGGACATCAAGAACACGTACGACCGGCTCGGCATCCCGGAGGCGGAGAAGCAGCGCCTCGTGGCCGGGGTCGCGGCCCAGTACGAGTCCGAGGTGGTTTACCACAAGATCCGCGAGGATCTCGAGGAGCAGGGTGTGCTGTTCCTCGACACCGACACGGGTCTGCGCACGCACGAGGACATCTTCCGGGAGTACTTCAACACGGTGATCCCGGTCGGCGACAACAAGTTCGCCGCGCTGAACACGGCCGTCTGGAGTGGAGGGTCGTTCATCTACGTGCCCAAGGGCGTCAACGTGGAGATCCCGCTGCAGGCGTACTTCCGCATCAACACCGAGAACATGGGTCAGTTCGAGCGGACGCTGATCATCGTCGACGAGGGTGCCTACGTGCACTACGTCGAGGGCTGTACCGCGCCTGATCTACTCGTCCGACTCGCTGCACTCCGCGGTGGTCGAGATCATCGTGAAGAAGGGCGGCCGGTGCCGCTACACCACGATCCAGAACTGGTCGAACAACGTCTACAACCTGGTGACGAAGCGGGCCGTGGCGCACGAGGGCGCGACGATGGAGTGGATCGACGGCAACATCGGCTCCAAGGTGACGATGAAGTACCCGTCCGTCTACATGGTCGGTGAGCACGCCAAGGGCGAGGTGCTCTCGGTTGCGATGGCGGGCGAGGGCCAGCACCAGGACGCCGGCGCCAAGATGGTGCACGCGGCGCCGCACACCTCCTCAACGATCATCTCGAAGTCGATCGCTCGGGGCGGCGGCCGCACCTCGTACCGCGGCCTGGTGCAGGTGCTCGACGGCTCGCATCACAGCCGGTCGACGGTGAAGTGTGACGCGCTGCTGGTGGACACGATCTCCCGCTCCGACACGTACCCCTATGTGGACATCCGCGAGGACGACGTCAACATGGGGCACGAGGCCACCGTCTCGAAGATCAGCGACGACCAGCTCTTCTACCTGATGAGCCGTGGGCTGACCGAGGACGAGGCGATGGCCATGATCGTGCGCGGCTTCATCGAGCCGATCGCCAAGGAACTTCCGATGGAGTACGCCTTGGAGCTCAACCGTCTCATCGAACTCCAGATGGAAGGGGCCGTCGGTTAATGAGTGCGCCGACCCTCGTACCGCCTAAATCCAAGTCCCAGGCGCTACGCAGCTTCGACGTGGCCGACTTTCCGGCCCTGAACGGGCGCGAGGAGGACTGGCGGTTCACGCCGCTTAAGCGCTTGCGCGGACTGGCTACATCGGACGGTACTGGTGCCGTCACCGAGCCGCCCAAGCATGAGTACGGCGACCTGCCCTCGGGAGCAAGTATCTCCACTGTGGAGCGTTCGGACGCGCGGGTGGGCAGCGCACTCACGCCGTTCGACCGGATCAGCGCGCTCGCGTTCGGCCAGGCCGAGCGCGCGCTGCTGGTGCAGGTGGCGAAGGAGGCGGTGCTTACCGAGCCGGTGCTGCTGCGCCTGGTCGGTGCCGGTGCGGCCGAGGCGGCGTACGGGCATACGGTGGTCGACGTCGGTGATCTCTCCGAGGCCACGGTGGTGCTGGAGCACACCGGGTCGGCGACGCTCGCGGACAATGTGGAGGTTCTCGTCGGCGACGGCGCCCGGCTGGTCTTCGTGACCGTCGCGGACTGGGCCAACGACTCCGTGCAGGCGCAGCACGTACGGTTCCGAGTTGGCCGCGACGCCAAGGTGACCCACGTGCAGGTGGCCCTCGGCGGCGACCTGGTGCGCCAGTACACCAGCGTCGACTACACCGGTCGCGGTGGCGAGGCCGAGCTGTACGGCCTGTACTTCGCCGACGCCAACCAACACCTCGAGCACCGCATGTTGGTGGACCACTCGGTGCCGGACTGCCGCAGCTTCGTCTCCTACCGGGGTGCGCTGCAGGGCCAGTCGGCGCACACGGTCTGGGTCGGCGATGTGCTGATCCGCAACGAGGCGACCGGAACCGACACCTATGAAGTCAACCGCAATCTGATCCTCAGCGACGGCGCCCGGGCCGACTCGATCCCGAACCTGGAGATCGAGACGGGCGAGGTGATCGGAGCCGGGCACGCCAGTGCCACCGGGCGCTTCGACGACGAGCAGCTGTTCTACCTGATGTCTCGCGGCATCCCCGAGACCGAGGCCCGCAAGCTCGTCGTCCGCGGCTTCTTCGCCGAACTCCTCGCCAAGATCCCGGTGCCCGAGCTGCACGACCGGTTGGGTGCGGCCATCGAGTCGCGCCTCGCGGCGGCGGGGGCTTGAGATGACCCTAGACGCGACGTACGAGCGGGTCTGCCCGGCGGCTGAGATCGCCAAAGGCACGTTGGCTGCGTTCGACGTGAACGGTACTCAGATCGCCGTGGCGCACTGCGACGACGGCAGCTACCACGCCGTCTACGACGAGTGCTCGCACCAGCAGATCGAGCTGTCCCAAGGCGAGCTGGACGGGTGCACGGTGGAGTGCATGCTGCACACGTCGCGGTTCGACCTGCGCACGGGCGAACCGACCGGCCCTCCCGGCGGTCGAGCCGATCCCCGTCTACCCCGTTGAAGTCCGCGACGGCGACATCTACGTCAGCCTCGTACCGAGTAATGGAGTCAGCCCAAGAATGAGCGTCCTCGACATCCGCGACCTTCAGGTCTCCGTCAAGCTGCCCGATGGCGGCCTCAAGCCGATCCTCTCGGGCGTCACGCTGAGCGTGGCTGCCGGGCAGACGCACGCCATCATGGGCCCCAACGGCTCCGGCAAGTCCACCCTGGCCTACTCGATCGCGGGACACCCGAAGTACCAGATCACCGGTGGCTCGGTCATGTTGGATGGCCACGACGTGCTGTCGATGTCGGTCGACGAGCGGGCGCGGGCGGGTCTGTTCCTGGCCATGCAGTACCCGGTCGAGGTGCCCGGCGTGAGCGTCGCGAACTTCCTCCGGACCGCCAAGACCGCAATCACCGGCGAGGCACCCAAGCTGCGCACCTGGGGCACCGAGCTCAAGTCCTCAATGGAGCGTCTGGGCATGGATCCCGCGATGGCCCAGCGCAACGTGAACGAGGGCTTCTCCGGTGGCGAGAAGAAGCGGCACGAGATCGTGCAGCTGGAGCTGCTCCGGCCGAAGATCGCCATCCTCGACGAGACCGACTCCGGCCTCGACATCGACGCACTGCGGGTGGTCAGCGAAGGGGTGAACCGGGTCCGGGGAGACCGGCGAGACCGGGATCCTGCTCATCACGCACTACACCCGGATCCTGCGTTACGTCCGGCCAGACTTCGTGCACGTCTTCGTCGGCGGTCGCATCGTCGAGGAAGGTGGGCCCGAGCTCGCCGAGCGGCTCGAGGCAGAGGGTTACGAGCGTTACCTCGTCGACGCCGGGCCGGCGTCCAGTCGCATAGGAAAGGCATACCAGCAGGACCTGCTAGAGGAGTCGAGCATGACCGCCACGACACTGCATCCGGGGATGCCGGACCACGGCGACGACATCCCGCGGTTGGACGTGGAGAAGATCCGGGCGGACTTCCCGATCCTCGACCGTGAGGTCAACGGGCGCCGCCTGGTCTACCTCGACTCCGCCAACACATCCCAGAAGCCGCGCCTGGTCATCGAGGCGATGCGGGAGCATTTCGAGCTGCACAACGGGAACGTGGCCCGCTCCGTGCACACGCTTGGCACCGAGGCGACTGCGGCGTACGAGGGCGCGCGCGAGAAGGTGGCGCGCTTCATTAACGCCCCTTCGGCCAACGAGGTCGTGTTCACCAAGAACGCGACCGAGGCGATCAACCTGGTGGCATACGCGTTGCTCGGCGCCTCACTCGACCACGGCGGCGACCCCCGCTTCCGGCTCGGGCCCGGCGACGAGATCGTCATCACCGAGATGGAGCACCACTCGAACATCGTGCCGTGGCAACTGCTCTGCGAACGCACCGGTGCCACATTGCGTTGGTTTGGCATCACCGACCACGGGCGACTCGACGAGTCCACACTGGACGACCTGGTCAACCCACGCACGAAGCTCGTCTCCATGGTGCTGGTCTCCAACATCCTGGGTACGGCCAACGCGACCTCTCGCATCCATGACCGGGTCCGCGAGGTGGGCGCCCTGTTCATGCTGGATGCTTCCCAGGCGGTGCCGCACCGGCCGATGGACGTGGTCGGCTACGACGCCGACTTCGTCGCGTTCACCGGCCACAAGATGCTCGGGCCGACCGGCATCGGGGTGCTGTGGGGCAAGGGCGAGCTGCTCGAGGCAATGCCGCCATTCCTCGGCGGTGGGTCGATGATCGAGACGGTGACGATGGAGCGGTCGACGTTCGCGCCGCCGCCGGCCAGGTTCGAGGCCGGTACGCCGCCGATCGCGGAGGCGGTGGGGCTCGGTGCCGCGGTGGACTACCTGTCCGCGGTCGGCATGGAGTCGATCCTGCTCCACGAGAAGGAGCTGACCGCCTACGCGCTGCAGGAGCTGCGAGCCGTGCCCGGGCTGCGCGTCATCGGCCCACAGGTGCCGGTCGGCCGGGGTGGCACGATCTCGTTCGACCTCGCCGGCGTGCACCCGCACGACGTCGGCCAGGTGCTCGACGCCGAAGGCGTACAGGTCCGCGTGGGCCACCATTGCGCCCGACCGACCTGCATCCGCTTTGGCGTCTCGGCCACGACCCGCGTCTCGTTGTACCTTTACAACACGACGGAGGAGATCGACGCCCTGGTCCGGGCGGTCGACCGCGTGCGGGGGGTGTTTGGCTGATGCAGCTGGAGCAGCTGTACCAGGACATCATCCTGGACCACTACAAGAAGCCACGTGGCCGAGGGCTCCGTGAGCCGTACGAAGCGCAGGTGCGGCACGTCAACCCGACGTGCGGCGACGAGGTGGATCTTCGGGTGCACCTGGTTGACGGAACTGTGGCCGATGTCTCGTACGAAGGCATGGGCTGTTCGATCAGTCAGGCGTCGGCCAGCGTCCTGTACGAGTTGATGGTGGGTCGAACGGTCAACGATGCATTGTCCACGGTGGACCATTTCACCCAGATGATCAGCTCGCGGGGAGAAGTCACACCGGACGAGGATGTGCTCGACGACGGCGTCGCGTTCGCCGGGGTCGCGAAGTATCCGGCCCGGGTCAAGTGCGCGCTACTGTCGTGGATGGCGTTCAAGGACGCGACCGTCCAGGCAGTCGCCGCAGAAGGAGGGGCAGCATGAGTGAGGACACCCTACCCGCTGGTGGCACGAAGGCGGCGCTGGCGGACATCGAGGAGGCCATGAAGGACGTGGTCGACCCGGAGCTCGGCATCAACGTGGTCGACCTTGGCCTGGTATACGGCGTCCACGTTGACGACGACAATGTGGCCACATTGGACATGACCCTCACCTCGGCGGCCTGCCCGCTGACCGACGTCATCGAGGACCAGACCCGGTCAGCGCTGTGTTCGGGTCCGGGGGGCGGCCTCGTCTCTGACTTCCGGATCAACTGGGTCTGGATGCCGCCATGGGGTCCTGACAAGATCACAGACGAGGGGCGCGACCAGCTGCGCTCGCTCGGCTTCAACGTCTGACGCCACCCATCGAGCGCGCTGACGCGCGCGTCACAGACCAGCGACGTGTTGCTTCCGTGATCACCGTGTCCATGTGGTCGACATCCGCGCTTGTTGTGCGGCGTCACTGCTCACACGGTGATCAGCTGGTCGTGATCGCTGTGCACGGCACGGCCGGCGTTCGGCGCGAGGCTGCGGCGTCACTGCTACACGGTGATCATCGGCCGTGATCGCTGTGCACGGCACGGCCGGCGTTCGGCGCGGTCTGCGGCGTCACTGCTACACGGTGATCATCGGCCGTGATCGCTGTGCACGGCACGGCCGGCGTTCGGCGCGAGGCTGCGGCGTCGCTGCTACACGGTGATCATCGGCCGTGATCGCTGTGCACGGCACGGCCGGCGTTCGGCGCGTTCTGCGGCGTGGTGCTGTCCAGCGATCATGGTGCGGCTACCGAGGCAACCGGATCCAGACTCAAGCGACCAGACCCACCGCGAGCACCACGATGACCACGCTGGATGCCAGGGCGGTACCGAGGCGGCCGCGTGGTCCGGTGAGTACCCGGCCGACCAACGATCCACCGCCGGCCAGCACCAACTGCCAGCTCGCCGAGGCAGCGAACGCGGCGAGTACGAACACCACCTCGCCCGCAGCGGAGAGTTCGTCAGCAGCCTGCCGGCCCAGCACCAAAGCTCCAAAGTAGACGATGGTGGCCGGGTTGAGCAGGGTCAGGCCAAGCAGGCCGAAGTACGCCCGCGTCGGAGTGCTCAGCCCTTCGCTCGATCGGGCGGCGGTTGGCTCCCGGTAATGCCGGATCGCGACCACAGCCGTGCGGATCGCGAACCCGACCAGAACGGTGGCCGCGACCCAGCGCAGGGAAGTGCCGATCGGCTCGATCACGCGCGCGAGTGCTGCGCCACCGAGCACCGCCGCGAGCGCGTAGATCCCGTCAGCGGTGGCCACACCCATGGCGGCGGCGGCTCCAACCCGCAACGATGTACGGGCGGTCAGGCTGATGATGAGGGCCGCGATGGCGCCGACGGGTATGGCAACTCCGTACCCGGCAAGCAGTCCCGCGACCAGCGCCCCGCTCACGACCGCAAAACGGCGGTCGGACCGGACCCGGGGACGAACCGCTGTCGCGCGACGCCATCCGCCGAAGCGGTCACGGGCGCGGTGTGCGGTCGGGCGTCGGTCACGGCACGATTCTGCGGTACGGATGAGCGCCCCGCGACGGGTTTTCCCGATCGCGGCGGATCCTCCGGATGAGCCTGCTCTGGCAGGATGGCGGCATGCTCGCGACGCGACCGACCGGTCATCTGCTCGCCCTCGCCGGCGTGACCGCAACGCTCGCCGGCGCGGCGCTCGTGGGACTGCTGCATGTGCTCCACCCGTCGGTCAGCCCAGTGCGCCGCACCATCAGCGAGTACGCGCTCGGGGATAACGCCTGGTTGTTCAACACAGCGGTGCTGCTCGTCGTGGCCGGTTCGATCGCCACGACCCTGGCCTTAGCCCGAGTCGGCCTGCTGCGACCGGCGTCGGTTGCGTCGCTGGCGCTGGCGGTGTGGTGCGCGGCCCTCGCCGGCGTGGTCGTGTTTCCCAAGCACAACTGGGCCCTCGGACCGAGCATGTCGGGCGAGGTGCACCGCGGGCTGAGCCTAGCCGCGTTTGTGAGCCTGCCGATCGCGGCCATTCTGGTGGGGTGGACCGGGCGGCGCAGCTGGTGGGGGAGAAGCTCGATCGTGCTCGGTGTGGTGTCGCTGCTCGCGTTCGCGCCGATCCCTATCGCCTACCTGGTCGAGCCATACACCGGCGTGCGCTGGTGGCGGGCGATTCCGTTGGGGCTCGTGGAGCGCGGCTTGGCCCTAGCGGAGGTGTTGGCCGTGCTGCTGCTGGCGCTGTGGGCGGCGTGGACGGGGCGCCTGCACGCCGCGTCCCCCGACGGCGCGCTCGAGGTGCCCATTTCGCCAGTCCCGCAGGCCGCGGAGATGGGTCGATAACGATGGCCGCGAGCCGTACGCCGGGCGTCAGCGTGTTCTTTCGCGACTATGCGGACCCGATCCTCAGGGCTCAGGGATTCACCAAGAAGGGACGCACCTACCGGCGCCGCGGCGGCAATGGCGATATCGCGTTCGTCAATTTCCAGGCGTCGAGCGGTGCGCATCCTGAGGCGTACGTGTTCTATGTCAACCTTGCCGTTGCGCCCCTGCCCTGGATCGCCTGGCTGCGACGGCAGTGGGGTGACGCGGAGACATTTGAGCCGACCGCGGGGTACGGACTTTATGCGGATCGCCTGCGTTCCAACAGATTCTGGGAAACGTGGACCATCGACTCGGACGAGGCGGGTCACTCCGTCGGTCGGCGACTAGCCGAAATGCTGCCGCCTCGCCTGGAAGAACTCGTCAGCTTGCTGGATCGGCGCGAGTTCCTCCGGCGGGTCCGCGAGGGTCCGGAGCTTCCACGCTCCGGTATCGACGTCGAGATCATCATGCTCCTCGACGATGGGCCACTCGAGCAGCTGGAGCCGCTGCTCGATGATATGGAGGAGAGTCGTGGCGCCGGGCCGGAGTTCGCCGAATGGGCTCGCTCCTGGATACAAACCCGCCGAGCCACATAGCAGCCCGAGCGCGACTCACAGGTGCTTGCTCGCCTCGCGGACCGACAGTGGTGACAGCATCGAACGGTGCTCCTCGACGTACCGACGAACCGCCGAAGGGTTGGTGTAGGCGTACTCCCGCAACGCCCAGCCGATCGCCTTGCGGATGAAGAAGTCCTTGTGGCCGGCCTGAGCCGTGCAGTAACGGAACAGGCGCTCGGCGTCGGTGCGGTCCTTGTATCGCAACTGGTGCAGGATGGCGGTCCTCGCGACCCACATGTTCTGGTCCGCCACCCAGTCGTCCATCGTCTCGACGAGTTCGGGGTGGGCAGTCACCAGCGGCCCGACGGTGTGCGCTGCGAGAGTGTCCACTGTGTCCCACCACGACTTCGTCGTGATGAGCTCCTCGATGGTCGCAAGCAGCCGAGGCGACCCGACGCGCACGTGCTTGCGGAGGTAGGTGCAGGCGAAGTACTGGTACTCCCGCTCCGGCTTCGCCCAGCAACCGAGTGCGACCGCCGCCAGGTCGGCCTCGCCGGGCCGATCGAGCCCGGCCAGCACCTCGCGATTGAGCGCAGTCAGCCGCGGGTTGGTGATGCCGTGGAACGGGAACTGGTCGCGCATATAGGCACGGGCTCCCACTGCCCGTACCGGATCCGCCGCAGCCGGGTAGATCTGGCTGAGACGGTTCAGGACGGTCGTGGCAAGTGGCGTACGCGGCATGGCGTCCAGGATCGCAGAATTGGATGCGGCGTACCCGCGGCCAGCTTGGCAGACTGGCGGGATGGACATCGCGAAGGCTCGGGATCTTTGGCAACCGCTGCCGGGTTGGCTCAACACCGCGAGCTACGGGTTGCCACCCCGCCCGGCCTGGGACGACCTGATGGCGGCGCTCGCCGACTGGCGGGCCGGCCGAACGTCCTGGGAGGGCTGGGATGGCTCGACCAAACGGTCGAGGGAGGCGTTCGCTCGCCTCGTCGGGGTCGACGCCCGCGACGTCGCGGTCGGGTCCCAGGTGTCGGCTCTGCTCGCTCCGGTCGCGGCCGCCATGCCCGACGGCACCCGGGTGCTGGTGCCGGACGTCGAGTTCACCTCGTTGGTGTTCCCGTTCGTGACCCACGCCGACCGCGGCGTGGAGGTCGTGACCGCGGCGACCGCCGGTTACCTGGACGCCATCCGCCCCGGGATCGACGTGGTCGCGTTCAGCCTGGTGCAGTCCTCCAACGGAGACGTTGCCGAGTACCCGGAGATCGTGGCGGCAGCCCGGTCGGTCGGTGCGCTGGTCCTGGTCGACGCGACCCAGGCCTGTGGCTGGCTTCCGTTCGACGCGAGCCTGGCCGACGGAGTCTTCGTCGCCGGCTACAAGTGGCTGATGTCGCCCCGCGGCACGGCGCTGGCCTACCTCGCCCCAGCGCTTCGGGACCGGTTGCGTCCGATCGCCGCCGGCTGGTACGCCGGTGAAGACCCGTACCACTCGTACTACGGGCTACCGATGGTGCTTGCCGGCGACGCGCGCCGGTTCGACGTCTCGCCCGCATGGTTCAGTTGGGTGGCGATGGCGCCAACCTTGGAGCTGATCGAGCTCATCGGACTCGAGGGGATCCGCGAGCACAATGTCGCATTGGCCAACCGGTTCCTGGTCGGGCTGGGTCGGCCCCCGGGGGACAGCGCCATCGTCACCGTGGACGTGCCGGGTGCGCAAGAGCGGTTGGAGGCGGCGGGGGTGCGCGCGGCAGTCCGGGCCGGCCGGGTGCGAGCATCGTTTCACGTGTACACCACTGAGGGCGACGTCGACCTCGCGCTCGACGCGCTCACGGCCTGATGTCCGTCCGTCCCGCCGCGGGCGGCGGGCGCTTCGTTGACGTTGACCCGGCCCGGTTGCCGGGTTGGCTCAACGGGTTCGCGGGCCGGCACGGGGCGTACCAGGTCATTGAGGTCGCCGACGGCACCCTTCACATCCTCGCCGTCGACGGCTCCGCCGTTACTCTCCCGCCGCCACCGGGGGCGCCGCCGAGCTCCGATGTGGAGTCATTCGTTCAAGCGGCGCAGAGGGAGCGCCGGATCGGTCTGTTGCTGGCCCGGCAGGCGTCGGTCGCCATCGGGGTCGCCGACGGACCCCGCCTGCTGACCTCCAAGGTTCAGACCGCCTATGTCCAGTCGCGTACCGCGGCTGGCGGCTGGTCCCAGCACCGCTATGCGCGCCGTCGCGAGAACCAGGCCAAGGCGGCGGCGGAGTCCGCGTCGGATCTCGCGGTACGCCTGCTTCTTCCCGTCGTGTCAGGACTGTCCACAGTGGTTACTGGAGGTGACCGGCGTACGGTCGACGCTATCCTCGCTGACGGTCGACTCGCCCCGATCGCCGCGCTCCGGTCGGAGCGGTTCCTCGACGTGCGGGAACCACGGCTCGCGGTACTTGAGAAGGCGATCGCCTCGGCTCGAGCCGTACGCCTGCTCGTCGAAGACCCCGACCCGCTACGCAACGAGAATGCCTAGCTGCCGTCGATGACAGCGGTGTTCTGACCGGCCACGATCCGCCAGGTGCTGCCGGTACGGCGCCAGACATAGCTCGGGCAGCCAGTCGCGTCGTCGAGCGGGCGGCCGGCGGCATCGGTGTACTGCTGCCGGACGCCGGTGAGGGCGACATCCGGGGTGATGAACGCGATGTGCTCGACCTCGTAGGTCACCGATCCGCCGCCCATCCCGCCCGGCAGGACCTGGCGGGTGAAATCGCCGATGACGTTCAGGCCGATCAGGCGGCGACCGGCGCCGGTCACCCAGACGGCGTCGGAATCGAACAGCGACAGGAATCCGTCGACGTCCTCCTGCCGCTGGGTTCGCTCAAGTGTGGCGACGAGCGCGACCAGTGCGCGTGCGTCGAGGGCCGGCGCGGTGGCGGGCGACGTGGTGTATCCATCCATGCCTCGACGGTAGAACCTCGGGCGGGTCAGGTGGCGCTGCCACAGGCCGTGGGATCGCCGCTGGAGTACCCGGTGGTGAACGCCTGCTGCCGCTGCTCCGAGGACCCATGGGTGAACTGCGACTCGTCCACCGAGCCGCCCATCTTCTTCTGGATCGCGTCGTCGCCGACCGCGGCGGCGGCGTCAAGCGCCTGCGCGATGTCGGCATCGGTGAGCTGCGTGAAGATCGGTCGTCCGTCGGCGTCGGCGGTCTGGGTGGCGTGGCGGGACCAGACACCGGCGAAGCAGTCGGCCTGCAGCTCCAGTGCAACCGAGAACTCGTTTTGTCTCGCCGGGTCGCGCTGCATCTGATCCCGGACCCGCGCCTCGATGCCGAGCACGTCCTGGACGTGGTGGCCGTACTCATGTGCCAGCACGTACGGCTGCGCGAACGCGCCCTCCGCGCCGAAGCGGTTGGCGAGCTCGTTCCAGAACGACACGTCGATGTAGATCAGTTCGTCCTCCGGACAGTAGAAGGGGCCGACGCCGCTGTCGGCGGCGCCGCAGCCGGTGTTCACGGCCTGCTCAAAGAAGACCGTGTCGGACTGGCGGTACGCGACGCCGTATGCCTGGGGCAGGGCCGACTCCCAGTAGTCCTGGATAGAGGTGACGTAGAGCGCGTTTCGGCACTTGACGTCCTGTTGTGCCCCGACCGGGCAGGAGAGCGTGTCGTCGCCTGGGTCGCTTCCCCCGCCCCCCAGCAGTGAGTTGCCGCCGACAAGCCCCCCGATGACCAGCAGGGCGAGCACGATCAGCCCGACCGGCCCGCGGGGGATGGGGATCGGCAGGCCGCCCAGCCCGCCGCCACCGCGGCCGGCGTTTCGGACCTGCCCGGTGTCCGGTCTCGCATCTGGGTTGAGTGTCATCGATGGCTCCTCGGGTTAACGACGTGGTGCTCGTCTCAGCCGTACCCGATGATCATGATAATTAATCCGTCCCTTCATCCGGTACACTCGGTGCGTGCTCCGCTGCGAAGACTGACCGGCCCCGCACCGACCGCTGACCCCGTTGCTTGCATGATCGGCTCGCGAGCTCGCCACGTTGCTTGCATGCTCGGCTCGCAAGCTCGCCGAGGTGGCGGCCGGTGCAGACGTCTGCCCCGTCCCCGGTCCACGAACGCGAGAGCGAGACTTCCCGATGATCAACGCCACCGGCCTGGAACTGCGCGCTGGTTCGCGCATTCTGCTCGCCGAGGCCAACCTGCGCGTGCAGCCCGGCGATCGGATCGGTCTGGTCGGGCGCAACGGCGCCGGCAAGACCACGACGCTCAAGGTATTCGCGGGCGAGGGCAGTCCGCATGCGCGGTTCAGTGGACACGGCGGGGCGCGGTGGGCTACCTGCCGCAGGACCCGCGGACTGGCGACCTGTCGATCACCGCGCGCGACCGGGTGCTCTCCGCCCGCGGCCTGGACACCCTGCTCGCCGACATGAAGCAGCTCGAATCGGTGATGGCCACCGACCCGTCCGACCAGGCGGTGCGCCGCTACGGCGCGCTGGAGGACCGGTTCTCCGGCCTCGGTGGCTACGCGGCCGAGGCGGAGGCGGCGCGGATCTGCGCCAATCTCGGGCTTCCCGACCGGGTGCTGGCACAGACGATCGGCACGCTCTCCGGCGGCCAACGCCGCCGCATCGAGCTGGCCCGCATCCTGTTCGCCGACGCGAACGAAAACGGCGGCGGGACACTGCTGCTGGACGAGCCCACCAACCACCTCGACGCCGACTCGATCACCTGGCTGCGCGGGTTCCTCGGCAACCACAAGGGCGGCCTCGTCGTGATTTCGCACGACGGCTCGCTACTTGAGGCGGTCGTCAACAAGGTCTGGTACCTCGATGCCAACCGGTCCACTGTGGACATGTACAGCCTGGGCTGGAAGGCCTACCTGGAGCAGCGCGAAACCGACGAGCGCCGCCGCCGTCGGGAGCGCGCCAACGCGGAGAAGAAGGCCGGCGCCCTCATGGCCCAGGCCGACAAGATGCGCGCCAAGGCGACCAAAACCGTGGCCGCGCAGAACATGGCTCGCCGAGCCGAGAAGATGCTGTCCGGGCTGGAGGAGGTGCGGGTCCGCGACAAGGTGGCCAAGGTACGGTTCCCGACGCCCGTTTCGTGCGGCAAGACGCCGCTGACGGCGAAGGAACTGTCCAAATCGTACGGATCGCTCGAGATCTTCTGCGACGTCGACGTGGCCATCGACCGGGGCTCCCGAGTGGCCATCCTGGGCCTCAACGGTGCGGGCAAGACCACCCTGTTACGGATGCTCGCCGGACTCCTGCCGCCGGACACCGGCTCAGTCGACCCTGGGCACGGGCTGCGGCTCGGCTACTACGCCCAGGAGCACGAGACTCTCGACGTCGAGCGCACCATCCTCGAGCACATGCGCGCCGCGGCACCCGAGCAGACTGACACCGACCTCCGCAAGATCCTCGGCGCGTTCCTGTTCACCGGTGACGATGTGGACAAGCTGGCCGGCGTGCTCTCCGGTGGCGAGAAGACCCGCCTCGCCCTGGCCACCCTGGTCTGTTCCGGCGCGAACGTGCTTTTGCTCGACGAGCCCACGAACAACCTCGACCCGATCAGTCGGGAACAGGTGCTGGACGCGATCGCCCGCTACCCGGGCGCGATCGTGCTTGTCACCCACGACCCGGGCGCGGTGATGGCGCTCAAGCCCGACCGCGCGATCCTGCTCCCGGACGGCGTCGAGGACGCCTGGAGCGACGACCTGCTGGAGCTCGTCGAGCTCGCCTGACCCCGTACCGGCGCACGTTATGCCAAGATCCACACAGTTGGTCGCCGATCGGGGTTCCCCAGCGGGATCGGAGCCCGATTGGCGACCAATTGCACGCGGGCTTAGCGTACCCAGGGCTCAGCTACCAGGGCGTGGCGAGGACGGCCTCGACTACGACGGCGGTCAACGCTCCAACCGCGACCAACAGCCTCGGCGTAGGCGCCGGTTCGCCGCCCTGAACGGGCGGGGCCACCGCGGCAACGGTCAGCCATGGGAAGAACGGCAGCCAAGCCGCCTCGGCCCCGCCCCGGGCAAGTCCGGCCACCAAGGAGAACGCCACCGCCACCCCGGCACCGACGAGGAACGGCCAGCCGGGCGTGTTGCGGATCCGGCGCATGCTGCGCACCAGCGGCGGTCCGACCGCCAGCAACAGCGCCACGACACTGATCGCGCTCCAGACGAGCGCGGAACGGTTCGGCTCCACTCGGGCGGCATAGTCGTCCCGTGCCACCAGTAGGCCCTCGAACCAGCCGAAGCCGGCCGCCTGGGCGGCCAGCACCGGTAGCAGCGCGCCGAGGCCGGTCGCGACATTCAGGAATGCGCGGCGCCGGGCGAAGTACAGGCATACCACCGACAGCCCGAGCCACGGCGCCGCGTAGGAGAACAGAGCGGCGACGCCAAGCGTGACTCCGCACGCGAGCGCCCAGCCGGCGGCGCGCAGCCCAGTCCGGGCGCCGGCGCTGGCGCGCACGCCCATGGCCACCATCGCCGCCCCCAGCACCGCCACGACCACGTCGACCGAGACCGCAACCCAGACCGCGTAGGGCGCGAGCATCAGCAGCGGCGCGAACCGCCGCCCGGCCGACTCGCCACAGACACCCCTGACCGCCGAGAGCACAAGCGGCGTTACCACGGCCCCGAGTGCTGTGATCAGTACCCCCAGGGTGAGCCGCTCCGTGAAACCCAGACGGTGCAGCACCCACAGGAGCAGTACCGGCCCGGGCGGGTGCCCCCGTGCCGCGCTGGAGAGGTGCCCCGCAGTGTCGGTGTACCCGCTCAGATACGTCAGCACGCTGTCACCGACCGCGGGCACATCGCTGAGGTAGTTGTCCGGTGCCTGCAGCGACCGGGTCAGCCCCGCCGCACCATCCACGAGCGCGAGGCTCAGCGCCCACACGAACGTCCCGGCCCAGCCCAACGCCAGTACGATTCCCCAGCGGGCCTGCTCGAACCGGCCCCGGGCCGTGGCAACGAGCACGCCCCAGGCGACGAGTGGAGCCAGGACCGACGACCAACCCAGTGCGAACCGGTAGGAACCCAGGAATGGCGCCGAACGGGTACCGAGCGGTGCACCGGCCTGCACGACCAGCCAGGTCAGGGCAATTCCGACCACGCTGAGCCCGAGCCAGGTCAGCAGGTCGCGGCGCTCGTCGGCCTCGGCGGTCACCCGCGACACGGTAGCGGTACTGGGCCGTCGCCACGTAAACGTGTGTCCACTCGCGTTTAAATGATGTCTAGCGCATGATCGTCAAAGACGGTCTAATAGGTGAGACCGGCGGACATCGCTTCACACGATGCGGTGCTCCACCAAACCGCCCACTGTAGGACGTGAGGGATATCGAGATGGCAGCTACCAGCACGGCGACGTCCACGGAAAAGGGTCGTCGAATCGTCGGCGCCGAACGCGCGACGTTGGCAAAAGACCTGGTCAAGCGCTACACGTCAGGCGAGAGCATTCGCGCTCTTGCATCTTCGACCGGCCGTTCGTACGGTTTCGTGCACCGTGTTCTCACCGAGTCCGGAGTTCAGCTTCGTCAGCGTGGTGGGGCGCGGCGGCGCAAGAAGACCGCGTAGTGTGCCGCGGATAATCGCTCTATTGCGCTCCCGGAGGCATTGATGGCCGACCCTGGAGTGCGCGTGGAATGTGACGGGCCGGTCGCGACGGTGACGTTGAGCCGGCCCCACGTCCTCAATGCACAGACCCCCGCGACGTGGGGGGAGCTACGCGCCATCGGTCGGGATCTGCCCGGCGATATCCGGGTCGTCGTGGTACGTGGCGAGGGGCGCGCCTTCTCGGCGGGACTCGACCTCGCCGCAGTCAGCGCCGCCGCCGACGCCGATGACTCCGAGAACTTCAGCTTCGCCCGCATGGCGGGCATGACCGATGACGAGGCGACGGCCCGGATCGCCGGCTTCCAGGCCGGGTTCGATTGGCTGCGCCGACCCGACATCGTCAGCATCGCCGCTGTGCGCGGGCACGCCATTGGCGCTGGCTTCCAGCTCGCGCTCGCGTGCGACATGCGAATCTGCACCGAGGACGCTCAATTCACCATGGCCGAGGTGGCACTCGGCCTGGTGCCCGACCTCGGCGGCACGAAGCGTCTCGTGGATCTGGTCGGGTACGCCCGCGCGCTGGAGATCTGCATCACCGGGCGCCGGATCAGCGCCGCCGAGGCGGAACGGATCGGCCTGGCCACCCTGGCCGCCGAGGACGACCTCGATCAGGCCGTCGCCACCATGACCGCGCAGATCCTGGCCGCGCGTCGAGACGCCGTGGTGGAGATCAAGGCCCTGCTCGCCGGCGCATCCGGGCGCAGCTTCGCCGAGCAGGAGTCCGCCGAGCGCGAGGCGCAGGTGCGCCGGATCCGGGACATCGTCGGTCAGGGCGAGTAACCCGTTCCCGCCTGGAAGGGCACCTTCGACTGCGGGGCTCGCTGGCGCTCGCTCCTCGCGCTCGCGTCCACATACGTTTGCCGGCCATGAAGGGCCCCTTCCTGGCGTGGCGGCCCGTCACGCTTTGCGCGAACAAGCCCGTCCCCGCGGAACACGACTGCCGCGGCGTGGGTTGTCGGAGGCGGGACTTAGTGTCTGAGTGCGGCGGGTTCGGGGTACGGGCGGGGAGGTGACGCGGGTGACCCATTCGATGGGAGGCATGGCCGGCAGCAGCTGGAACATGATGCGCTCAATGCGGCGCAAGGACGAGCTTGGCGACAAGCGCGTGGGTAAGGCGACGGCGCTGCGGGTGCTCCGGTTCGCCAGGCCGTACCGCCGGTTCATCACGCTCTTCCTGCTGCTGGTTGTCATCTCCTCGGGCATCGCCGTGGCCACACCTGTCCTCGCCGGAGACGTGATCAACGCGATCACCGGCGGCAAGCCCGATGCGGGCCGCGTAGTCATCATGATCGCGCTGACGATCGCGGGCCTGGCCGTCCTCGATGCGGTGCTGTCCATCGCCCAGCGATACCTATCGGCGCAGATCGGCGAGGGCATCATCTACGACCTGCGGACCCAGGTGTACGACCACGTGCAACGCCTGCCGCTGCAGTTCTTTACCCGCACCCAGACCGGCGCGTTGGTAAGCCGACTGAACAATGACGTGATCGGTGCCCAGCAGGCGTTTACGTCGACCCTGTCCGGCACGGTCGGCAATGTCATCGCGTTGGTGTTCACGGCGGCCGTGATGGTCTCGCTGTCGTGGCAGGTCACTCTGCTGTCGCTGGTGCTCGTGCCGGCCTTCCTCCTGCCGGCGCGTCTGGTCGGCCGGAGGATGGCAGCGATCACTCGCGAGTCCTATCAGCTCGACGCGACCATGAACGCCACCATGACCGAGCGGTTCGGCGTGGCCGGAGCCATGCTCGTGAAGCTGTTCGGCGTTCCCGAGACCGAGGCCCAGCGGTTCTCCTCGCGTGCGGCTCGGGTCCGCGACATCGGTGTCACGCAGGCCATGTACGGCACCGCGTTCTTTGTCGCGATGATGATGGTGGCGTCGTTGGCGACGGCGCTGACTTACGGCGTCGGCGGCTGGCTCGCGGTGCGCGGCACGCTCCAGCCCGGCACGGTAGTGTCCCTCGCGCTGCTGCTGTCCCGGTTGTACGGCCCGATCACGGCGCTGTCCAATGCCCGAATCAACGTGATGAGTGCTCTGGTCTCGTTCGAGCGGGTCTTCGAGGTGGTCGACCTGACTCCGGCCATCGCAGAGAAACCGGGCGCGGTGACCGTGCCCAAGGGGTCGTCCAAGATCGAATTCCAAGGCGTACGGTTCCGCTACCCGCCGGCGAGCGAAGTGTCGCTGGCCTCCCTCGAGGATGTCGCGACGCTCGACCGCACGATCACCGAGCCGGTTCTGCGCGGGGTCAGCTTCACGGTCGAGCCCGGACAGATGGTGGCGCTTGTCGGCCCGTCGGGCGCCGGCAAGTCGACCACGGCGATGCTGGTGCCGCGGGTATACGACGTGACCGCCGGTTCGGTGCTCGTTGGTGGCATAGACGTCCGCGATGCGACGCTGCAGTCGCTGCGCGACACCATCGGTGTGGTTACGCAAGACGCGCACCTGTTCCACGAGACAATCGAGGAGAACCTGCGCTACGCCCGGCCCGACGCTACCGATGAAGAACTGTGGACGGCGCTCGATCGGGCACAGATCGGCGAGCTGTTGCGCACCCTGCCGGATGGTCTCGACACCGTCGTGGGGGAGCGCGGTTACCGCTTCTCCGGCGGCGAGAAGCAGCGGATCGCGATTGCCCGGCTGCTGCTCAAGGAACCGTCGATCGTCATCCTCGACGAGGCCACCGCGCACCTGGACAGCGAGTCGGAGGCGGCCGTCCAACGCGCGCTGGCGGCGGCCCTACAGGGGCGCACCGCGCTCGTCATCGCGCACCGGCTTTCGACCGTACGGGACGCCGATCTGATCCTGGTGCTGGATCAGGGACGGGTGGTTGAACGCGGCACCCACGACGAACTCGTGACCCGTGGTGGGCTCTATTCCGACCTCTACCGGACCCAGTTCGCGGTAGTCGACTCGCCTCCGATCGGACGGGAACTCATCGCCGAGGAGCTCTAGCCGGTCTCGCCGGTCATGGCCACGGGTTCGAGCAGGTTCTGGGCGGACACGAGCAGCGCCACGAGCAGCGCCGTGAGCGGCAGCGCCCACGGCGTGGCCACCGCAGCAAGGACCAGGACGGCCGTGCCTGGATAGGCGAGATCGACGGCGAGTCGCGGGTGCTGGGGCCGCACCTGCAACAGCCATACGCACACGATGAAGACCGCCACCGGCACGGCAATGGCGGCGCCGGCGGTCGTAGCCGAGGCGTGTCCGACGTGATTGACGTAGTCGATCATGACCGCCATGCCGGCCCCGACCGCTGCGGCCGAGGAGAAGATGAAGTAGTGGCCGTATCCCCAGCGGAATCCCTCCCGGTTGGACCGGAGGAACCACTCAACTTGCTGTCCAAAGTAGATCCACCACATGCCGAACACGATGACGAGACCGCAGAACGCGACCCCGAGCAGCGTGGACTTGCCGACCTCGCCGGACGAGTCCACGTTGGACAGCAGCGGTCGAGGCGAGCACGGTCTCGCCCAGCACGATGATGGTGAATAGGCCATACCGTTCAGCAATGTGATGCGGGTGCCAGGGTGTCCTGCGCGCCCGCTCGGCCCAGACCGGCACGCTCACCTCGGCAATGACCATCGCCGCGAACACCGGCAGCCGCCACCCGGCGGGCACTACCACAAGCAACGCCCACCCCAGCATGCAGGCGCTCACGCCGATGGCGAAGCGGATCGCGGTGCGTCGGCGTTCCGGGTCGCCGTTGGCCGCCCGGAGCCACTGGATCACGAGCCCGATCCGCATCAGCAGGTATCCGGCGAAGACTATCGAGAAGTCCTTGGTGTCAAAGGCGCGCGGCACGCCAGCGGCGAGCACGAGCACGCCGGCGATCTGGACGAACGTGGTGAGACGGTAGGCGGCGTCGTCCGTGTCGTAGGCCGAGGCGAACCAGGTGAAGTTCATCCACGCCCACCAGATGGCGAAGAAGACCGTCGCATAGGCGACCACGCCCTCCCCGATCTGGTCCTCGACCACCGCGTGGTGCAGCCGGTCCGACACGGACGCGACGGCGACCACGAAACACAGGTCGAAGAACAGCTCCAACGGCGTGGCAACCCGGTGCGACTCTCGGGTGTCGCGGGCCGTCATTGGTCGGGTCCAGACCCGGCGCGGCGGTCGGGGCGAGGGCTGCGTCACGGCCTCAGCCTAACCTCGTTGGCGGCGCGCTCAGGGCCGCCGAAGGAACGTCCAGACCCGGCCGCCCAGTTGCACAGTTACCACGCCGCGGGCGATCCGCAGCGTTGGGGAGCGCCGCGGTCGCGGCGGATTGACCCCGTCGTACCGGTACCGTGCCTCGGTCGCGGCCAGCTCCGCGCGGGCCACGGAACCCAGGCGGCCGGCGGCATCGAGGTGGCGTGCGTAGTCCCAGCCGTCGCGCCAGGAGCCCAGCGGCGGCCGACTGCGCGCCCATCGCGTGAAGTCGTTGGTCCACTGTGGACCGAACTGGACGCGTAGCCTCGGCCAACGGGCGCCCACCTCGTCGGCTCGCTTGCGCAGCAGGGCGTCGGCGGTGGCGGTGACGCGGACCGGATCGAAACCTGGTGGGGCCGGCCCCCCCGCCACGAGGGCTGCGATGAGGTCGGCCTGGCGTTGGGCAAGTGTGCGTCCAGGTGGCGTCATGGTTGGGGCAGTGGGGTCTGCGGGATAGACGTGATCCGGTCCAGTCCGGCCGCGTCGGCGATGGCGTCGAGCTCGGCGGTGAGCGCCTGCGCGGGTGGGTAATGCCCGTCGCGCTCAAGCATCAGGGCCGGCGGCGCGTGTCGTTCGCAGAGCGCGCTCACCAGCTCGAGTACGGCCGTCGGCACCGGATCGGTATGCGTGTCGTGGTAGAGGCCGTCGTGCACTGCGCCGCCGGCGACGTGGACGTAGGCGATGCGCTCGAGCGGTAACTGGTCGATCAGCGCCAGCGGGTCCTCGCCGCGGTTGCGCGCGTTGGCGTACACATTGGCGACATCCAGCAGCAGGGCAGCGCCGGTACGGTCGAGGATCTCGGTGAGGAAGGCCGCCTCGGTGAGCTCGTCGTCGGGCCATTCGATGAGCGCGGCGATCGGTTCCAGGGCGATCGGGACCGGAAGATCGGCCTGCGCCCGGCGAACATTGTCCACAATGGTCTCAACCGCCTCCCAGGACCGCGGAAGGGGGAGCAGATGGCCGGCTTCGGTGCCGCCGGCCCGGACAAAGGCGATGTGTTCGCTCACCAGTGGGGCGTCGAGAATGTCCGCGCAATGAGCGAGGTGGGCGACCTGGGCCGGGTCGACCGGGTCGGTCCCGCCGAGCGAGAGCCGGATCCCATGCGGCACCACCATGACTCCGCGCTCGCGCAGCGCCGTCAGCGCCGCCGGCGCGGGACCGGTGGCGGGAAGCGACTCCGCGACGACCTCGGTGAAGCGCAGGCCCGGCAGGTCAGCGACGAATCCGGCGATCTCCCGCCGCCAGCCGATTCCCACGCCGTAGCCGGACGTCATCCGCCGCAACCGCCCCGCCGCAACCGCCGCCACCACAACCGCCGCCATCGCTACCCCCGCCGTCGCCTCCGCCGCTGCCTCCGTCACCGCCGCTCGAGCCGGAACTGTAACCGGCCGAGGTGGCCATCCGGCGGACACCCGCTTCGGCCGCGAACCCGGGGTCGGCGGCCCAGAGCGCGGCCGTCCCGTAGAGGGCTACGCCCATGGCGGCGCTGTCCATCCCGTATGTGGTCCAGGACGGTGACTGTTTGGGCGCGAGGTGCAGGTTGCGAGCCTGGGTCTCCTTGACCGCCTGCCGACCGGCGCGGGTCAGGCGGGGCACCCGGAGAAGGCGCAGTCCGATCACGAACGTGATCGCACACATGCCGAGGAGGAAGAGGACGCCGCGGTCGTTCATGACCCCGGCGGCTACCCGGACCAGACCGAACACGGTCAGCCCGAGCAGCAGATAGGCCCCGATCCGCGCCCGGGTGCGCACGGCCGAGTCGGGCAGCCAGCCGTAGCGTTCGACGGTGTCCTCGAGTTCCGCGACGGCCGACCGGATATCGCTGTTGTCGGGCAGGTCGCGAGCTCGTACGTCGCGTTGCGCGGCGGAGTAGACGGCCAGGTCAAGGCGATTGGCCCCGGCCGGTACCGGCCCGGTGACCATCAGCGCGCGCTGTGTGCCCACCCCGATGACGCCGGCCGCACGCAGCCTGGCGAGCGAGGAGTAGACCGCCTGGGCCCGGCCGCCGAGAAGGAACGCCACCTCGGCCGGACTGGGGAGGCGGCCCGGCGGGGTGCCTGGGTTCGACCTCGTGACCGAGAGCCGGGTCACGATGGCGACGACGAGGAAGACGACCGCGGCGCCGATGTAGATCTCGAGGAAGTCGGGTCCAGTGATTCCCCAGGTGTCATCCGGAGCGCTGAGTGCCGGCATGAGTGTGCCTCCCGTGAGCGGCGACCGTCCGGGGTGTACGGCCATGGCTCATTGTGCGCACACTCCGCAATGCCCACCACCTCTTGGTCGCACGCGGCGAACCTGCCGCACCATCAGCGATGACTGGATCAGCGGTGGTCGGGCCGCCGGACCGCTGTCTCGACGAGGTCCAGCACCCGACTCAGATCGCCCAGCGGGCGGCCCATGGCGAGGTGGAGCACCAGTCCGTCGTACGCGAGCTCCAGGAACTGGGCGAGCACCGCGAGGTCCACATCGGAGCGGAGCGTTCCCGTGTCGCGCTGCCGGGCCAGCCGATCGCGGGTAGCGGAGGTGATGGCATCGGCCCGAGCGGCCCACCGCTTGGCGAACTCCGGGTCGGTGCGTAGCCGCCGCGAAACCTCGAGCTGGGTGCCAAGCCAGCCGGCCACCTCGGGTTCCTCCCCGTCGGGGGAGGAGACGTTCGCCCGGTCGAGCAGGTCGCGCATCACCTGCACCAGGCCGTCCTGGGCCACGGTTTCGACCATCGCGGCGGCGTCATCCTCGGCCACCGCGAGGAACAGCGACTCCTTGTCGCGGAAGTGGTGGAAGATGGCGCCCCGGGAGAGGCCGATCTCCTCCTCGAGCCGGCGCACCGTGGCGCCCTCGTATCCGTGCCGCGCAAAGCAGGCCCGGGCGCCGGCGAGAATCTGCTGGCGGCGGGCCTCGAGTTGGGCGGCGCTGACCCGGGGCACATGTCGATCGTGACAGCCGCCCGACCTCTATGCAATACGAACGTACGGTTTGGTATGGGCGATATCACCCAGATCTGGGGCCGACCATCAGGGACTGCGCGCCCCGGCCAACCCGTCCGGTCGCGTCGTACAGGTCGGTCTCGGCGAGGCCGACGCCCGATCGGTCCATTGTGGAGTGGGCGTCGACGTAGACCCACTCACCCGCCGGCGGCCGCACCAGGTGCACCGTCAGCTCCGTGTTGATGAACCACCATGTGGCGACGTCGAGCATCGCGCTCAGCCCGTTGCCGGAATCAGCCACAGCCATCAGCCGTTGGGTCGTGCTGGTCTCCTCGTTCGGCAACAGCGGATAGCGCAAACGGGTCCACGCTGCGGCCGGCCCCGGCGTCGTGAAGTCGCCCGACACGAAACGGAAGTCCACCGCTTCGATGTATCCGCTGCTCCACCACGGGGAAGGGACATTCCCGTCCGGAATCGGCGGTGGTGTGCGAGCCGGGGGGAGCGGAGGGAGAGCCACGTCGGCGGTGCGGATGCGCCACGCCCGTGCCCGCATCGCAAGCCGACCTCCCGACTCGAGCTCCGCCTCGACGAGTTCGACCGCGCGACCCGGTCGGGCTACCGCGGCGCGCACTTGCACCGGCTCCGTCGGCACGGGACCTAGGATCTCCACCGTGATGCGCGCGATCTGGCTGGCGCCGGGGATGCTCGACGGGAGGCGCTCGATCGCGCGGCTGAGCAATGCCGAGGGCGGCCCGGCGTGCTGCAGCGCCGGATCCCACGGCCCCTGTGTGTGCACGGTGGAGACGAAGACCTCGGGGTGTTCTGTCGGGAGGTAGAAGGCGTCGGGCACGCTCGACATTGTGCTGCACCGCAGGTGCGCCCCTGCGTCGCGGTGGCCTTGGCCATAACCTGTTGCGCGCTAGTGGCCTGGAGTGCAAGCATGGTGCCCGATCGGAGCGGCACCATCGGGTGTCGCCACGAAGGGAGGGGTGAGCCGACATGTACGCGCCTGTGCGCGGCTTTGCTGCCGCCTTCCCTCGCCCCGTACAGGGCTGACGCTGCTTCGGTAAGCGCGCCCGCGGGGACCCGATCTCAAGGAGACCCGACCGTGCATTCGCACGATTTCGCCCCGGCGCGCGCCGGGAAAAGTAAGAAACGCTTCGACGACGACGAAGCAACATTCGCCAGACGCGGCCACCGCCAGCACCTGGAAGTGGTCGACGATACGCCCGATGAGGGCGCCCGATGGTCCACATGGGACCAGTCCACCCCGACCGAACGGGGTCCGCGGCCCTACCCCGATTGGCTCGTCACGGAGTTGGCGGCGGTGGACACCGAACTCGGCGTTCTGAAGACCGGCAAGGAGGCCGATGTCTTCCTGATCGAACGCGGCGTCCCCGACACCGACCGATCGTGCTTGCTCGCGGCGAAGCGGTACCGCGCGTCCGAGCACCGCATGTTCCATCGCGACGCGGGCTACCTCGAAGGCAGGCGGGTAAGGGAGACCCGGGTCAACCGGGCCATGGCCACGCGCTCCGGGTTCGGACGCGAGGTCATCGCCGGGCAGTGGGCGGCGGCCGAGTTCTCGGCGTTGTGCCGACTGTACGAGCTAGGCGTCCCCGTGCCGTACCCGGTGCAGATCCTCGGCACGGAGGTGCTGTTGGAGTTCATCGGAGACGGCTCCCAGGCCGCGCCCCGGCTGGCGCAGCTCCGCCACGACACCGCCGACCTGGCGGACCTGTGGCAGCAGCTGGTCGACGCGCTGCACACGATGGCGATCGCCGGGTTCGCCCACGGCGACCTGTCGGCGTACAACCTGCTCGTCCAGAGTGGACGATTGGTGGTCATCGACCTGCCGCAGATCGTGGACGTGGTGGCCAACCCGCAGGGGCCGGAGTTCCTAGCCCGGGATGCTCGCAATGTTGCGACCTGGTTCGCCAGCCACGGCGTCGCCGAAGCCGACGGCGACGTGCTCGCGGCTGAGCTACGCCGGTCGGCGGGCGTCCGTTGAATTCACCGTGCAAGGAAGGACGCCCTCCATCACGAAAACGGTTTGGAGGGCGTCCTTCCTTACACCGAGACGTCAGGCGGCGAGCATCTTCCGGAGCACGTACTGGAGGATGCCGCCGTGGCGGTAGTAGTCCGCCTCCCCGGGGGTGTCGATGCGCACGACAGCATCGAACGAGAGTCCCGTGTCCGTGCTGACCTGCACGGTCCGGGGCGTCGTCCCGTCGTTCAGCGCTGTCACGCCCGAGATGGTGAACGTCTCGGTGCCGGTGAGGCGCAGGAAGTCCGCGCTCTGACCGGGCGGGAACTCCAATGGCAGCACGCCCATGCCGATCAGGTTCGACCGGTGGATGCGCTCGAACGACTCGGCGATCACCGCCCGTACCCCGAGCAGCATGGTGCCCTTCGCCGCCCAGTCCCGTGACGAGCCGGAGCCGTACTCCTCGCCGGCCAGGATCACCAGGGGCACTCCGGCGTCCTGATAGGACACCGCCGCGTCGTAGATGGACTCCTGGGCGCCGGTGAGGTGATTGCGGGTGAAGCCGCCTTCGACCCCGGGCACGAGCTGGTTGCGCAACCTGATGTTGGCGAAAGTACCGCGGATCATCACCTCGTGGTTGCCGCGCCGGGAACCGTACGAGTTGAAGTCCTTCTTGTCCACGCCGTGCTCGGTGAGGTAGCGACCGGCGGGCGAGTCGGCCTTGATGGAGCCGGCCGGCGAGATGTGGTCGGTAGTCACCGAGTCGCCGAGCTTGGCCAGTACCCGGGCGCCGGTGATGTCGGTGACCGGGGTCGGCGCGGCAGCCATGCCCTCGAAGTACGGGGGCTTGCGCACGTACGTCGAGTCGGAGTCCCAGGTGAATGTCTCGCCCGTCGGCGTCGGCAGCGACTGCCAGCGCTCGTCGCCGGCGAACACGTCCGAGTAGTCCTTGCCGAACATCTCCGAGGAGATGGCCGAGTCGATGACGGACTGGACCTCCTGCGGCGAAGGCCAGATGTCGTGCAGGTACACGGGTTGCCCGGACGGGTCCATGCCGAGCGGCTCCTTCACCAGGTCCAGGTCCATCGTGCCGGCGATCGCGTACGCCACGCACAGCGGCGGCGAGGCGAGGTAGTTCATCTTCACGTCCGGATTGATCCGGCCCTCGAAGTTGCGGTTGCCGGAGAGCACCGAGACCACGGCGAGGTCGGCCGCGTTGACCGCAGCGGACACCTCCTCGATCAACGGGCCGGAGTTGCCGATGCAGGTGGTGCAGCCGTAGCCGACCAGATGGAATCCGAGCTTGTCCAGGTACGGCACCAGCCCGGCCTTCTCGTAGTAGTCCATGACCACTTTGGACCCGGGAGCGAGGCTGGTCTTCACCCACGGCTTGGCCAACAGTCCACGCTCGACGGCCTTCTTGGCGAGCAGCGCCGCGCCAATCATCACCTGCGGGTTGGAGGTGTTGGTGCACGAGGTGATCGACGCGATCACCACGGCACCGTGGTCCAGGTCGAACGTGGTGCCGTCGGGCAGCACGCACGGCGTGGGCTTGTGCGCCCGGATGTTATTGGCTCGCGAGTTCGACGAGGGTGGGTCGGAGGCGGGGAAGCTGTCCTCGCTCTCCTCGTCCACGCCGTCGTCGTCGGTCACGTAGTCGTGCAGCACGGTGCGGAACGCGGTCTTGGCGTCCGAAAGGGACACCCGGTCCTGCGGCCGCTTCGGACCGGCGATCGAAGGCACCACAGTGGACAGATCGAGCTCGAGGTACTCCGAGTACACCGGCTCCGCGGCGGCCGGGTCGTGCCACATGCCCTGCGTCTTGGCGTACGCCTCGACAAGCGCCACCTGTGACGCGGGCCGGCCGGTGAGCGACAGGTACCGGATGGTCTCGTCGTCGATCGGGAAGATGGCACAGGTGGAGCCGAACTCGGGGCTCATGTTGCCGATGGTGGCCCGGTTCGCCAGGGGCACCGCGGCCACTCCGGAGCCGTAGAACTCGACGAACTTGCCGACCACACCGTGCTTGCGCAGCATCTGCGTGATCGTGAGTACCAGGTCCGTGGCGGTGGTGCCTTCCGGCAGCGAACCGTGGAGCTTGAACCCGACCACGCGCGGAATGAGCATCGACACCGGCTGACCGAGCATCGCGGCCTCTGCCTCGATACCGCCGACGCCCCAGCCGAGCACACCGAGGCCATTGACCATTGTGGTGTGTGAGTCGGTCCCGACCACCGTGTCCGGGTACGCCAGCCCATCACGCACCATGACCGTACGGGCGAGATATTCGATGTTGACCTGGTGCACGATGCCGGTACCCGGCGGCACCACCTTGAATTCGTTGAATGCGGTCTGACCCCAGCGTAGGAACTGGTAGCGCTCCTTGTTGCGGCCGTACTCGAACTCGACGTTGCGCTCGAACGCGTCTGGCCGGCCGAACACGTCGGCGATCACCGAGTGATCGATGACCAGCTCGGCCGGGGCGAGGGGGTTGACCTTCGTCGCGTCCCCACCGAGGTCGCGAACGGCCTCTCGCATCGTCGCCAGGTCGACCACGCACGGCACTCCGGTGAAGTCCTGCATGAGCACCCGGGCCGGGGTGAACTGGATCTCCACACTCGGGTCGGCGCCCGCGTCCCAGCTGCCCAACGCGCGGATGTGCTCCGCGGTGATGTTGGCGCCGTCCTCCGTTCGCAGGAGGTTCTCCAGAAGAATCTTGAGGCTGTAGGGGAGGCGCTCATGCCCCGCCACGGTGCCGATCCGGTAGATCTCATAGCTCGCGTCGCCGACGCTGAGCTGGTTCTTCGCACCGAAGGTATCCAGGCTCGCCACGTCCCACTCCCTCGCTCGGGTTCCGTCCTGTTGGCAGTCTCTCGCAGCGCCGCCGATGAGGTTGGCGGACCCGCAGGTGCCGTCCCGGTTTCGAGCGACGCCCGCGGAGCTCGAACAGCCTTTCAACCAAACCGTACGTCCGTCTTGTTAAGCAGTCAAGCGCAGTCAGGGTCGCAGGGGTCTGGTTCTGGATTCGAGGTGGAGTTCAGGCGGCCGTACTAGCACGGACCAACAGCGACACGGGGAAGGCCTGGTGCCAGCACTCGCCCACCTGCCGATCCAACAGTGCCCGGGCCGCGTGCTCGGTCATGTCCTCGACCGGCTGTGCGACCGAGGTCAGCGGCGGGCTGGCGCAGGTTGCCAGCACGCTGCCGTCAAAGCCCACCACCGCCACGTCGTCGGGCACCCGGCGGCCCGCCTGCGCCAGCGCCTGCAGGGCGCCGGTGGCGCTGAGGTCGCAGGCCGCGAAGATCCCGTCCACGTCGGGCCGCGCGTCGAGCAGCTGCAGCGTCGCCGCGTACCCTCCCTGTCGGCGGAAGTCCCCGTCGGCCCAGACCGGCCGAAGGCCAGCCTCACGGACTGCGTCGACATAGCCGATGTGACGGTCGACCGCGCACGGGTTGCTTCGCCGGCCGTCGATCGCCGCCACGACCCGCCGCCCGGTTTCGACCAGGTGCCGCACTGCCAGCTGCGCGCCGGCTGCGTTCTCCGGCTCGGTGAACGGCACCGGCCCGGCCGACCGACCGAGCGACACCACATGCGGGTAGCGGTCATGGAATCGTTGCGCGAACGGCGCGGGCACGTTGACAAGCAGGGTGCCGAGGCTGCCCGACTCGGCGATCTCGTCGAGCACGTCCCCGGTTGCGTCGCCAGGCACCAGGTGGACCCGCATCTGCACTTCGCTGCCGGCCAGCGCCGCCAGGATCCCGGCGAGCACGCGGCCGTAGAAGGGATTTGTCGCGAACGCCTTCGTGTCCTCTTCGACAACCACGAGGTCGAGCGCGTCGACCCGTCCCGAGGCGAGTGCCCGGGCGGAGCTGTCGGGGTGGTAGCCCAACTCGGCGACCACCCGCAACACCTGCTCGCGCAGCTCGGGTGCCACCCGAGGTTGTTCGTTGATCACACGCGACACGGTGGACCGGGAGACTCCAGCGGCGAGCGCGACATCGACCAAAGTCGGTCTTCTGCCCTGCATGAGTTGCAGTGTATCCGTGCCGGTTGTGTGTGCCCAGGTGCATGCCCGCAAGGCCCACCCGGATAAGCGCCGGTTCCACACCGAGACCCGAACGAAGTTCCTCTCCCTGGCCTGAGCTTTTCGAGTGGCACACTTTCCACTTCGCCGTGCAACCCCGGTCGGCCTCGGTCGCATCAGGACTGCGAGGCATGACGTCCGGAGGTGTGCCTGTGAAGGATGACGACGAGCGGCGCTATGTCGAGTACGTGTCGTCCCGGCTGCCCTGGCTGCGCAAGGTCGCCTTCCTGCTCTGCCAGGACTGGCACCGCGCGGACGACGTCGCCCAGGCGGCCATCACCAAGCTGTACGTACACTGGCGCTCCGCCGGCAAAGCCGAGAACCTGGACGGGTATGCGCGGCGGGTACTGGTGCGGGAGTTTCTCGGTGCGCGCCGTACGGCGTGGGCCAGCCGGGTCGATCTGACCGCCGGCCCGGTCGGCGGCGGCGCGGTCACCGATGCGGACCCCGCCTTGCGGATGGCAGTACGCACCGCGCTCGTCGACGTGCCACCCCGACAACGGGCCGCCCTCGTGCTGCGGTTCTACTGCGACCTTTCGGTGGAGGAGACGGCCGAGATGCTCGGTTGCTCGACCGGCACCGTCAAGAGCCAGACCTCGCGCGGCCTCGAGTCACTCCGCCGGGCGCTCGACGCCCACCAGATCACGGTCGAGGGATGACATGGAACGCTCCACTGTGCACACACTGCTCCATGACCTGGCCGAGAGCCCGGCGCCACCGTCCACGGTGGACATCAGGCGGGCTGCGTCAGTTGGCCGGCGGACGGTCCGGCTGCGCCGGGCCCTCACCGGCGGCTCGGCTGCGATCGCGGTTGTTGCGCTAACCGGAGTACTCGGCGTGCTGATCAATGGCGGGACCGGATCGACCCCGCAGCCGGGTCCAATCGGTACCGCGTCGCAGACGCCGCCACCGGACCGGCCGATGCCGGAGCGGGCGCCGACCGCATTCGATCCGATGATGCGTTACGCCGAGTTTGGCTGGCTGCCAGACGGAGTATCGGACCTCGGTTTCACGGCCACAGCTGATTCGCTGCGGCTCGATGCGGTCATGGTTCCTGGCCCCGGTGGCGACGGTGAATCCTCGCCGTCGGTGCAGGTCATCATCGTGACGGCTGGGCATGGCGTCGACCCGTCGAGCTATGACAACCCGTCCGTGCCGCCGGAGGGCATGGCGTCCGGCCTCGATGCAGAGCCAGTCAACGATCGCCGGGCGGCGTGGCTGAACCTCGACGATGGCCGGCTGGCCCTGCGGTGGGAGTACGCACCCGGAGCTTGGGCCGCAGTCACCGTATCCAATGTGGACGACATGAAAGACGTCGCCCGCGCGGTCGCCTCGGACGTGAGGTTCGCGACCAACACGCCGGTCGTGCTGCCGTTCCGTACCACGGCGATCCCGCCCTCACTACCCGTCGTCTCGGTGCAGGTTTCCCGCAACACGTACGGCTCCCAATGGTGGGCGACACTGCAGTACGGCTCTGAGCGAACGCAGTACGGGGACTGGCCGTTGAGCATCATCGCGTTCACCAGCACCGCCGAGACCGGTGACGGGTCGGTGATCGGCGATCCGAACACCACTGTGGACGGTCACCCGGCCCGCACCTCGTCCGGGATCGACGGTGGATCGGGGCTACAACTGTTCAACGTCAACGGGGTCTACCTCGAGATGCTCACCCACAGCCAGCAGGCCACGGCCGTGCTCCCCGGCGGGTTGGTCGGTCTGTTTCGCAGCATGGAGATCTACCCCGACCCGGCCAACTGGCGCTGAACCGCGCAGGTGAGGGCTCCGCCACCGCCCGTGATCACTGTGCACTGTGGAGAGTAGGGCGACGTTGAGATTCGTGAGCACCGCTGCACGGTGACCTTGGTGGAAGGTCACCGTGCAGCGATCACACGGTGTGTCGTGGCGTGTCGGTGCACAGCGATCACGCGGGTGGGGTCAGGACGGGTGGGGTCAGGACGGGTGGGGTCAGGACGGGTGGGGTAGGACGGGTGGGGTGAGGACGGGTGGGGTGAGGACGGGTGGGGTGTAGGACGGGCAGGCGGGGGCCGGCTTCGCGCTGGGCGGCGAGCCAGGTCTCGACGTCGTCGGCCGTGCGCGGAAGCCCGTCCGACAGGTTGCGCGCACCCGAGGCAGTCACGAGGACGTCATCCTCGATCCGTACGCCGATTCCACGCAGCTCTTCCGGCACCAGCTCATCGTCAGGCTGGAAGTAGAGCCCCGGCTCGACCGTGAGCACGAAACCCTCGCCCAGCGAGCCATCCCGGTAGCGCTCCTTGCGGGCGGCCGAGCAGTCGTGCACGTCCAGGCCGAGCATGTGGCCGAAGCCGTGCAGGGACCAGCGGCGGTAGAGCATGCTCTCCTTCTCCAGCGCCTCCTCGACCGACACCGGCAGCAGCTTGAGCTCGTAGAGTCCTTCGGCGAGGACCCGGTTGCACGCCAGCGCCACGTCTTCGTAGCGCACCCCGGGCGCGATCGCGTCCATGCCGGCCTGCTGCGCGCGGTGCACGATCTCGTAGATGTCGCGCTGCGCGGGGGAGAAGCGGCCGCTCACCGGAATCGTGCGGGTGACGTCGGCGGTGTAGAGGTTGCGGTTCTCCACCCCCATGTCCATGAGCAGCAGCTGACCGGGCGTGGTGGCGCCGCTGTTGGTGATCCAGTGCAGCGTCGTCGCATGGGAACCGGCTCCGACGATGGACGAGTAGCCCAGCGCATTGCCGTCATGGCGCGCGCGCAGCCCGAAGATCCCCTCGAGCAGCCGCTCGCTCACCCCTCGGTCGGCCGGCAGGATGCGGGCCACGTCCTCGAAGCCGCGCACGGTGGCGTCGATCGCGTCCTGCAGCTGGGCGATCTCCCACTCGTCCTTGACCAGGCGGAACTCGGCCAGTGCCTGCGCCAGCTCCCGGTCTCGCAGCCCGACCTCGGTGCTGTCGTACGGCAGCACCGACGAATCGACGGCACTGTCGTAGCCGCGCAGTACGCGGGTCCGGGCGGGCGCGGCCGAGGCCAGCACATCGCCCAGTTCGGACAGGTTGGCGGTCCGTACCCCGAGCTCCTCGGTCTTCTCGCCGAGAGTGTGCCGGCGACCGACCCACAGCTCGCCGTAGACCGCGTTGCGGAAGAACTCGTCCGTATCCCGAGGCGAGCGGGGCCGCACGTACAGAGTGGCCTCGCCGCCGGCATCGATGACGAGCACCGAGTCGGGGTCGTGCTCGCCGGTGAGCCACATGAAGTCGCTGCCGGGGCGGAACGGGTAGAGCGTGTCGTTGGCGCGGACCTTCTCCCGCCCGGAAGGCACGACCAGGGTCTCGCCGGGGAAGGTGGCCGCCAACTCGGCGCGACGCCGGGCGTAATGGTCACCCTCCGGCCTGCGGTGCACGGTGAGCGGCGACTCGCCCCAACCCGTCCGCATGAAGGCCTTGAACGCCTCGGGGTAGTCCACGTCGTACGGGCGCGATCCAGGCTCGGGGTTCACCGCCGGGGGCGTGGTATCGGGGTCGGCGGTCGTGCCGGTGGCCGGCGCCGCATCCGTGGCGGAAGTGACTGTGCCTTCGCCCGCGGTCCGATCCTGGTCAGTCATGTGGCGCCCCTTCCGACGGCGGTCCGGGGATCATCCCGCAACCCGAGTCCGAGGCTATCGCGGGGTAGCGACGAGTTGCGAGGGACGAGCAACGAGGAGCGGAACCCGCCCAAGCAGGACTCTGCGGGGTAGCGGCGAGTTGCGAGGGACGAGCAACGAGGAGCGGACCCGCCCAAGGGACTCTGCGGGGTAGCGGCGAGTTGCGAGGGACGAGCAACGAGGAGCGGACCCGCCTGCCTGGATCGTGCGTGGAAAGATGGCGGCCATGTGTGGAGTGCTTGTGTTCATCAGTGACGCCGGGGCCGCGGCCGCCCAGAGTGACGCGATCGCGGCGGCGCTGGAGAGCCAGCACCACCGTGGTCCGGACGATACCGGTGTCGTCCTGGCCGACCGTGACGTGATCTTTGCCCACAAGCGCCTGTCCATCATCGACGTCGAGCTGAGCCACGAGCCGCTGCCGTACCCGACGAGCGGCCCCGAAGCGGGTCGGTACCTGATCACCTTCAACGGCGAGATCTACAACTACATCGAGTTGCGGCAGGAGCTGATCGACACTTTCGGCGCCCAGTTCGCCACCCAGGGCGACGCCGAGGTTGTTGTCGCCGGGTACCACTACTGGGGCGAGGAGGTGCTGGACAAGCTGCGCGGCATGTTCGCATTCCTGATCTGGGACAGTGCGGCTGGCCGGGCGTTCGGCGCCCGCGACCCGTTCGGGATCAAGCCGCTGCACTACCTGCAGACCCCGGATGGCGTGTACTTCGCGAGCGAGAAGAAGGCCCTGCTGCCGTTCGCCCCGTCGGCGCTGCGGGGAGACGCCGGGCTCAACCCGGCGAATCTCTCGCACTACCTGACCCTGCAGTACGTGCCCGAGCCGAGCACATTGCATTACGGCATCAACCGGGTCGGCTCAGGGGAGTGCTTCACCTACACCCCGAGTGGCGAGATCGTCACGCGACGCTACTACCGAGCCAAGTTCCGACCCGCGCCGGTCAACAACCCCGCGGCGCTCTACAAGCGGATCCAGGACACGCTGCGGGAGAGCGTCCGGCTGCACATGCGCAGCGACGTCCCGGTAGGGGCGTTCCTGTCGTCTGGCATCGACTCGACCGCGATGGTGGCGTTTTCCCGCGAGTTCAACCCGAAGATCCTGACCTTCACGGTCGGGTACGACGTGCCCGGATACTCCGAGATCGAGGTCGCGCAGGACTCGGCCAAGCATCTCGAGGTGACCACGATCCCGACCAAGATCGGTCCGGAGGACATGATGGAGGCGCTGCCGCGCATCGTCTGGCACCTCGACGATCCGGTGGCCGACCCCGCGCTGGTGCCGCTGTACTTCGTCGCCAAGAAGGCGGCCGAGTACGTCACCGTGGTGCTGTCCGGCGAGGGTGCGGACGAGTTCTTCGGTGGGTACACCATCTACCGTGAGCCGCTGTCGCTGGCGAGCCTGCATGGACTACCCACCCCGTTGCAGCGCGGCCTGCGCGCGGTTTCACGTGCGATACCGGACGGGGTCAAGGGCAAGAGCTACCTCGAGCGCGGCACCACGCCGATCGAGCAGCGCTACTACGGAAACGCGCGCATCTTCACCGAAGAGGACAAGAAGCAGCTGCTGCGCCGGTACGACCCGACGGTCCGCTACACCGACGTGACCGCCCAGCTCTACGCCGAGGCGGCCGAACTCGACCCGGTCACCAGGATGCAGTACATCGACGTCTATACCTGGCTACGCGGCGACATCCTGGTCAAGGCCGACCGGATGACGATGGCGCACTCGCTGGAGGGGCGGGTGCCCTTCCTGGACCGGGAGGTGTTCGAGGTCGCGGCCGGCATCCCGGTCGACCTCAAACTGCCGCCGAAGTCGGTGGCCACCAAGTACGCGCTGCGCCGTGCGCTGGAAGGCGTCGTGCCGCCGGCCATCGTGAACCGGAAGAAGCTCGGCTTCCCCACGCCGACCCGGGTCTGGTTGAAGAAGGACATGTACGAGTGGGCGCGTGACATCCTGACCCGTTCGGGCGCGGACGAGTTGCTCGACCTGTCGTACGCGCGCAACCTCCTGGAGATGCACCGCAAGGGTGAGGCGGACAAGTCGCGCGAGGTGTGGACCATCCTGATCTTCTGCATCTGGCACGCCATCTTCGTGGAGCGCTCGCTCGACCCGGGCATCACCCGCAACGCGTCAGCTCTGCTGACCAAGCCTGTCGTCGGTTCGATGGTCTCCTGACGATCACGCCCCCGCGGACCGCCGCGGCCACAGCAGGCGGCCACAGCACTCGTCAGGGAAGAGGGCCGAGAACGCAGAACTCGTTGCCCTCGGGGTCGGCCAGCACCACCCACCGCACGTCGCCTTGGCCGATGTCCGCCCGGCGCGCGCCGAGGTCGATCAGCCGTTGCACCTCGGCCTCATGCGAGCCGGTGGGCCGGACGTCGAGGTGCAGTCGGTTCTTGACGGCCTTGCCTTCAGGCACGGTCACGAAGACAACCGTCGGCACGACCGGAGCCGAGCGGACCTGATCGGCCAGGTCCGGTGGTTCCTGTTCCCACGGTCCGATCTCGACCTGGCCATCCTGGGTGTGTACGACGTGATAGTCGAGTGCGGCGGCCCAGAACGCCGCCAGAGAGACCGGGTCGCGACAGTCGATCACAATCTCGGTGAGCCTGACTCCCATGATCTCAACGTAACCTATGTCCACCGGTGAGGGCGGCGACGAGAGCGGGCACGACCTGGCTTATCGGGTCCCGCAGGACCGCGTCGGCCATGCGGTCGTACGGCGTAGGTTCGCGGTTGACTATCACGATCTGAGCTCCGGCCCGGGCGGCCAGATCCACCAGCCCGGCCACCGGGTAGACCTGCAGGGACGTGCCTACGGTGACGAACGCATCGGCGTCAGTTGCGGCGTCCGCGGCGCGGCGCAGCGTCGCCTCGTCGAGCGACTGTCCAAAGAAGATGGTCGATGACTTGAGAATGCCGCCGCAGAGTTGGCACGGTGGATCGTCCTCGCCAGCGGCGACCCGGTCCAGCGCGGCGGTCATGGAGCACCGGGCGCCGCAGCTCCAACACTCCACACTGGACATTGATCCGTGCACCTCGATCACCCGGTCCGGATCGGAGCCAGCCTTCCGGTGTAGGCCGTCGATGTTCTGGGTGACGATCGCGTCCAGGCGCCCGGCCCGCTCCAGGTCGACCAGGGCATGGTGGGCCGCGTTCGGTACGGCTGACCACGCCGGGTGGTCGCGGCGAGCGAGCCAGGACTTGGCCCGTACGGCCGGATCTTCCAGGTACGGCTGCAGGGTGACCAGCCGGGCCGCCTCCGGATCGCGGGTCCACACACCGTTCGGGCCGCGGTAGTCCGGGATGCCTGAGTCGGTCGAGATGCCGGCGCCTGTGAGGACGACGATGTGGTGCGCACCGGCGAGCAGCTCCGACACATCCTTGAGAGCCTCTGGCGTCGATCCCCTCAGGTCCGGTGATTCGGCAGTCATGGGCGCGACCGTAACCGAGACCGTAGGCTGCCTGCTATGGACCTGTCCGCCGGACTGAGCGCCGCGGTCGAACTGACTGTGACCGATGCTGACACTGCTACGGCGGTGGGCTCCGGCGACGTGCCGGTGCTGGCCACGCCGCGGGTGGTGGCTCTGGTGGAAGCGGCAACGGTCGCCGCGGTCGCGCGTCACCTGGATCCGGCGAGTACGACCGTCGGCACCCGGGTCGAGCTCGACCATCACGCCGCCACTCTGGTCGGCGCGACTGTCGTTGCTGAGGCCAGGTTGAGCCGCGTCGAGGGTCGCAAGCTCAGCTTCGAGGTCGTGCTGCGGGAGGGTACGGCGGTGACCGCCCAAGGGCGGGTCGACCGGGTGGTGGTCGACCGGGAGCGGTTCCTGGCCAAGGCGAGCGCGAAGCCGGCCTGAGATGTGCGCTGCGCCCTTCGTCGAGATTGGACCCGGCGTCTACGTGATGCGCTATCCAACACTCGACGTCAACGCGAGCTTGATCGTGGGCGGCGAGGTCGCAGTCGTGGTCGATACGCTCTCCACGACCGCGCAGGCCATGGAGCTCGCGGTCGCGGTCCGGGCGATCACACCGCTTCCGTTGGTGCTCGTGAACACCCACCATCATTACGACCACTGCTTCGGCAACGCGGTACTGGGCGACCTCAGCCCTGGCAGCCAGATCTGGGCGCACGAGGCGACCCTGGTCACCCTCCGGGAGGACGGGGCGAAGCTACAGCGGGCGTGGTACGAGCAGTTGCTGTCGATCGATCCGGAGCTGGCCGACGGCGTCGCGTCGGTAACTCTGCGTCCACCGGACCGGGGCGTCCACACTGAGTCCATCATGGACATAGGCGGGCGGGTCGTGGAACTGCGCCATCTGGGCCGAGGGCATACCGATGGGGACCTGATCGTATGCGTGCCCGACGCCGACGTGATCATCGCGGGCGACCTCGTCGAACAGGGGGGGCCACCGTCCTTTGAGGACTCCTACCCGGTGGAGTGGCCAGAGACGCTGGCCGCACTGCGGGCGCTCCTGGCGCCGACAGCCCGGGTGGTGCCTGGGCATGGCGCCCCGGTTGACCTGGACTTCGTGCGGGCCCAGCACGACGAGCTGACCGAGCTGGCCTGGCTCATCCGGGACGGCCATGCCGACGGCGCCAAGCCCGAGTCCGTCGCGGCCAAGGCTCCCTACCAGGCGAACGTCGCGTTGGTCGCGGTGCGACGCGGGTTCGCCGACCTGTCCGGCCGCCTATGAGTGCCGTGCCGGGGCCTACTGAGCGTTGTCACCGCGCCCGGGCAGAGGTGCGGTCTCTCGAAGAAAGCCGCGGGCGTCGAGGAACGCGGTGAGCGAGTCGCGGTGCTCGTCGCAGGCCAACCAGGTCTTGCGCCGGTCTGGCTCGTGCAGTTTGGGATTGTTCCAGGCCAGCGCCCATAAGGCCGTGGCGCGGCAACCCTTCGCCGAGCAGATGAGCGGCTCCACGCCCGGAGCCTAGCCCGCGACAACAGAACCGCCGCGACAACAGAACCGGCCGCGACAACAGAACCGGCCGCGGCATCCGCGACCGGCTCCTCTGTGCGTTTCGAATATGTCTTCGGGCAACTCGCGATTGCCTGGCCTCGACGATTGGGCCTCGCCGATTGGCCATCGCCGATTGGGCATCGACGACCGGGCATTCACGGTGGGCCATGGTGCGCCGGGCAGCCACGGGGGAAGCTGCCCGGCGACGGTCACATGGTAAACACGCCGAAGCGGCATCGGCCACCCCGATGCGATGGCCGTTCGGTCGGTTCGCAAACGACCTCCGGCTGATTTCCGGCCAGTAACAGCACCATTTGCCGCCAATCGGACGTCGCTCAGTCGAGGGATCCGCGGATTCCCCTATCCGCTGACTATGACTGTGAGGTGGGCCGAAGAGTCCGAGCCGCGAGGAACGAGCGGCGAGGACGGATCGGCTGCAAGCGCAGCGTAAGTGCGGATTGACGGCCCAGGCTGCGCCCGGGCGTGCGACGCTGGTGTCTGATCGAATAGTGCCCCGTCGAGGCCGAAGGAGAGCTCGTGTCCGACCAGCCCCCGCCGCCCAACACCTCCGACGAGGAGGCGGCCGCCGAGTTACCAACCACTCCGGCCGAGGACGCGTCGCTCCTGGAACGCACCCTCTTCGAAGTCAAGAAGGTGATCGTCGGGCAGGACCGGATGATCGAGCGGATGCTCGTGGCGGTGCTCTCCCGCGGCCACTGCCTGCTCGAAGGCGTGCCGGGTGTGGCGAAGACCCTGGCCGTCGAGACTCTCGCGACGGTCGTCGGCGGCAGCTTCGCCCGGATCCAGTTCACCCCGGATCTGGTTCCGGCGGACATCATGGGCACCCGGATCTACCGGACCTCGAGCGAGAAGTTCGATGTTGAGCTCGGCCCCGTGTTCGTGAACTTCCTCCTCGCCGACGAGATCAACCGGGCACCGGCGAAGGTGCAGTCGGCATTGCTCGAGGTCATGGCGGAGCAGCAGGTCTCCATCGGCGGCACGACCTACGAGGTGCCGCGACCCTTCCTGGTCATGGCCACGCAGAACCCGATCGAGCAAGAGGGCGTCTACCCGCTACCGGAGGCGCAGCGGGACCGGTTCCTGCTCAAGATCGTGGTGGGATACCCGACCGACATCGAGGAGCGGGAGATCGTCTACCGGGTCGGTGTACGTATACCGACCCCGGCCCCGGTACTCAACCCGAGCGAGCTCATCCGGCTGCAGGACAAGGCCGACGCGGTGTTCGTGCACAACGCGCTCGTCGACTACGCGGTCCGGCTGGTGGTGGCTACCCGGGAACCGGCCGCACACGGCGTGCCCGACGTGGCGCCGCTGATCCAGTACGGCGCGAGCCCCCGGGCGTCGCTCGGCATCGTGCGGGCGGCTCGGGCTTTGGCGCTGATGCGGGGCCGGGACTACACGCTGCCGCAGGACCTCGCCGATATCGCCCCGGACGTGCTCCGGCACCGTCTCGTGCTGAGCTACGACGCCCTCGCCGACGACATACCCGCGGATCGGATCGTGGAACGGATCCTTCAGTCCGTACCGCTGCCGAGCGTGGCACCACGGCAGAGCGCAACCGCGCGACCGACCGATTTCGTGCTACCGCCGACTGCCCCGACCCAGCCGGCCCCGTTGCCATCGTGGCCGAGGAACTGAGGTGCTCTCACCTCGGATGGATTCCGACCGTACGAGCGGCGGTGGCACCAGTTCGCAGCACGGCCTCCCGCTGCACGCCGAGCGTGCGGACGCGACCCTCAACCGGCTGCAACTGGTCATCACCCGTCGCCTGGACGGACTGCTCCAAGGTGACTATCTCGGTCTGCTGCCGGGACCGGGCAGCGAGGCGGGAGAGTCCCGCGAGTACCGGCCGGGTGACGACGTGCGCCGAATGGACTGGCCGGTCACCGCTCGGACCACGGTCGCGCACGTACGGCGGACCATCGCCGACCGCGAACTGGAGACGTGGCTCGCGGTCGACCTGTCGGCGAGCCTCGACTTCGGAAGCGCGGGCTCGCTCAAGCGTGATCTGGCGATTGCCGCGGCCGCGTCTGTCGCCCACCTGACCGTGCGCGGCGGCAACCGTATCGGCGCAGTGGTGAGTGACGGACGATCGGTGGTACGCCTTCCGGCCCGCTCCGGTCGCGATCGAGGCCCAAGGACTGCTGCGTGCGATCGCCCGGACTGCCTCGCTACCGGGACGGCCTCGATCTCGGTGCGCTCATCGACACGCTGAACCGTCCGCCGCGCCGACGCGGGCTGGCCGCCGTGATCTCCGACTTCATGGCCCCGCCGGCCCAGTGGTCCCGGCCTCTGCGCAAACTCGCGGTCCGGCACGACGTGCTCGCCATCGAGATCGTCGACCCGCGCGAACTCGAGCTGACCGACGTGGGTGTGTTAGCCGTCGCCGACCCGGAGACCGGTGTGGTGCACGAGATCCAGACCTCCGATCGGCGGCTGCGGGAGCGGTTCGCCACGGCCGCGGCGCAGGAGCGCACGGCGGTCGCCGCAGCCATCCGCGGCGCTGGCGCGGCCCATCTACGGCTCCGAACCGACTCGGACTGGCTGCTCGATATCGTGAAGTTCGTGGCCGCTGCGCGACACGCGAGGACGAGGGGGACCACCCGATGATCCGGTTCCTGTCGCCGTGGTGGCTGCTCGCGCTGCTGCCGGTGCTCGGCCTGGCCGGTGTGTACGTGTGGCGACAGCGCCGGCGCCAGGCGTTCGCGGTTCGCTTCTCCAACGTGGACCTGCTGCGCGCGGTCGCGCCCGGCGGGATCGGACCGTACCGCCGGCATGCGCCCGCGGTCGCGCTGGTGTTGAGTTTGTTCATCCTGGCACTGGCGATGGCCAGACCGTCCGTGGACGGCCGGGAACCTTTGGAGCGGGCCACCGTGATGATCGCCTTGGACGTATCGCTGTCGATGATGTCCGACGACGTTGCGCCCAGCAGGATGGCGGCCGCTCAGGTGGCGGCCAAGGACTTCGTGGAGCAGCTGCCGAGCCAGTTCAATGTCGGCCTCGTGTCCTTCGCCAAGGCGGCGAACGTGGTGGTCTCCCCGACCAAAGATCACACGGCCGTCGTCTCCGCCATCGACGGGCTGCAGCTGGCCGAGGCCACGGCCACGGGCGAGGCCGTATTCACCTGCCTGGACGCCATCGCGGGCGTCCCCGCCGACGGAGCCGAAGGCGCACCGCCGGCCCGGATCGTTCTGCTCTCCGACGGCTACCGGACGTTCGGTAGGTCCATTGAGGACGCCGCGGCAGCTGCCGCCACCGGCAGCGTGCCGGTCTCGACGATCGCCTTCGGCACCGACGAGGGAACAGTGAACATCAACGGCAGTCGCCAACGGGTGCCGGTCGACCGGCAGGCGCTCGAGCAGCTTGCCGAGTCGACCCAGGGCTTCTTCTATGAGGCGGCCTCGGAGGAGGCGCTCAGGCAGGTGTACGAGGACATGGGCAGCTCCATCGGCTACAAGACTGTGGCCAAGGAGATTGGACGCGTGTTCCTGGGGATCGGCCTGCTCTTCGCGCTGGCCGCCGCCAGTCTGGGTCTACTGTGGACTTCTCGGCTCCCGTGACCTTGCACAGAAACTGACTTCTTGGGCACCAGGACCGGTCCAGGTGCCCAAGAAGTCAGTTTCTGGGGCCGCGGGCAGTCAGGGCCAGCACCTCAGGCACTTGCCAGCACGAAGACGATGGCGATCCAGATGGCAAAGAGAGTGAACCCCAAGGTGGCGGTGTAGCGCTTCATCGACAGCTCCCGACGTTTACGTCGGCGCGCGGGTCTCCCCGCCGCGCCGGAAGGCGAGGGCGAACGGGGAAGTCGTGACCAGGTGGGGTCAGGCGTGGCTCAGTCGCGTCAGACCGGCGTCACCGCTGACCAGAGGCCCGGCCACGACTGGGAGGATCGCTATCTCGCACAGCGATCACCTCCTGGGGGTCGTGTGGGCAGACCTCTGACGGGTCTGATGATACTCATTGCGGAACGCCGTCGGCTCCACCATTCGGCACCGTCGAGGATCGTCCGTTCGGTGATCTTTGCCATGCTGGACCTGCGCTGTCAGGACCCGCGTCCGCCTCGGGCGGTGCCGGCGCGTACTTTGTTTACCGCTGACCCCGCCGCCCCGCCGTCGACTCGCGGCTACGGCGCTCGGCAGAACATGACGACCGGATAGAGCGGAGGCGTTGCGATGGCCCGCACGGTGTTGGTCACCGGGGGAAACCGGGGGATTGGGCTCGCGATCGCCCAGGCGTTCGCCCACCAGGGGGACCGGGTCGCGGTGACCCACCGGGGAAGCGCCGTCGCCGACGGCCTGTTCGGCGTTACCTGCGACATCACCGACCCGGACGCGGTCGATGCCGCCTTCACCATGGTTGAGGCGGAGCTGGGGCCGGTCGAGGTGCTGGTCGCCAATGCCGGCATCACCGACGACACGCTGCTCATGCGGATGAGCGAGGAGCAGTTCACCCGGGTGCTCGACACGAATCTGACCGGAGCCTGGCGGTGCGCCCGGCGCGCGGCCACCAAGATGGTCCGCGGTCGGTTCGGTCGGATGATTTTCGTGTCGTCCGTGGTCGGGCTCTACGGCGGACCGGGCCAGGTCAACTACGCGGCCAGCAAGGCCGGTCTGGTCGGCATGGCGCGGTCGATCACCCGCGAGCTGGGCACCCGCAACGTGACCGCGAACGTGGTCGCGCCCGGCTTCGTCGAGACGGACATGACCGCGGAACTGACCGACGCCCGGCGCGAGGAGATCCTCAAGGCCATCCCGGCCGGCCGGCTGGCCAGCGCTGCCGAGGTGGCCAGCGTCGTGACCTGGCTCGCGTCTGACGCGGCGGGCTACATCAACGGGGCGGTCATCCCGGTCGACGGCGGCCTTGGCATGGGCCACTAGCGGCACCTCGTCTGGGCGACCGTCCTCAATCTCACGGCGTGCTACGGCGGGCGGAGCGGGAGCGTTCAGCGAGCTCGATGGCGAGTGCCTTCGCCTCGGCCTGGTCCACGTGCAGCGCCACCGCCGCGCTCCCTCCGGCCGCTGTGTCGGCCCAGACGCTGGCCAGGCGCAGTATGCGCTGCAGCGGACCCTGCCGGCTGCGCACACTCTGGATCCGTCCATAGGGGACGATCACGAGCCGCCTGGTCAGCAGGCCATCGCGGGTGACAAAGGCCGTCGGCGCGAGCTGATAGCCCAGGACGTTGCGGCGCAACGGAGCCAGCCATCCGGCTCGCCGGGGTACCGGATGAATGGCGACCGCGCGCAGGATGAAGTCCGGGAGCGCCTCAGCCAGCACCCGCTCGGCGGTGTCCACTGTGCCCACCGGAAGCAGCCCGGCCCGCTCGGCCTGTTCCCGCACGGAGACTCCGGCGACATGCATGGAGACACGTACCCACCCCGATCCCCGCCAGAGCAGGGGCCATTCCACGCCGACGGACTGGATCCGTCCCGGCGGCACGGTCTGGCTGCGCGTTTCCAGCAGGCCACGGCGAAGCCGGAGCCCGTCCGCGGCGTGGGCCAGGGTGAATCGCCAGTCGGAGAGGAGCGCACGCACCGGCGCCTGAATGGCACCGACCACCGCGGTCGCCGTGCTGGCGACGGCGACGAACGTGAGCTGGAACTCGAACGCGAAGTAGAGGATCGGAGCCGCGATGCCGAACGGCAGCGCCAGCCACTGCGGCCGTAACAGTTGCGAGACGAGCAGATCCCGATTGTTCACGACGTGCACGAGGCGCTCCGGCGCGACTGCTTCGGGCGGGGCAGCCGAGGCGGCGGACGCAGGACCCGTCCACGCCCTCGCCGGTCGTGCTGGCGGGACCGGTGGCCGCCGCTGCGCGGGCCCGGGTCAACGCGAGCAGGCGCTCCCGAAGTGCTCGAGCATCATCCAGGGTCAGAAACGCCAGCGGCGCCTCGGTTTTCGACCCGCCGACCACCTCGAGCCGAAGCTCCGCGAGCCCGAAGGCGCGAGCCAGCAGGGGACGCACCAGTTCGACCGACTGGAGCCGGTCCACCGGGATGGCCCGGGTTCGGCGCGAGATCAGGCCCTCGTAGATGCGCAGCTCCCGGCCGACGACGTGGTACCCGGTCACCAGGTAGCTGAGCACCGAGCCGATGAGGGTCAGCATCGCAACCCCGAGTACGGCCAGGAGCCAGCGCTCGGTGCCTAGATTCTGGTAGCCCTGCCAGGAGATCGCGACAACCGCCAGCACCGCCAGCCGTCCGCCGCGCAACAGTGGGCTGAGCGGATGCAGCCGGCGGCGCGGCTCCACCCCGGTGGCGCCGGTCGCTGACTCCGCCCCCGTCACAGGCCTTCCGCCCGGGACTCGCCGAGTGCGGCCAGTCGGTCCCGCAACCGGGCCGCTTCTTCAGGCGGGAGTCCCGGGATCTTGGCGTCCGTGGCCGCCGCTGCGGTGTGCAGCTGGACCGTGGCGAGCCGGAACAGACGCTCCATCGGGCCGGCCGTGACATCGACAAATTGCATCCGTCCATAGGGGACGATGGAGACGCGCCGGTACAACAGCCCGTGGCGGACCAGCAGGTCGTCCGCGCGCTCCGCGTACCCCCAGGAGCGCAAGCTGCGGGGTAGGAACAGCAGCCGGAGCAAGATCAACGCGATCACGACGCCGATGCCGATCACCGGCGGCGAGAACTCGAACAGCAGCCACGTGAACGCGGCGATGACGGCCAGGAACAGGATGAAGATCATTCGGCTCAACACGTGCAGCCAATAGAGCCGGGGGCTGACCCGCCGCCACACCACGTCGTCGGGCCAGATCGTAAAGACGGTCACCCTGCCAGGGTAGGCGGTACCGTGGCATCTGGTTCACGCGTACATGCGCGGGTCGTTCTCCGTATCGTGTCACCCGTATGGTTGGGGTCCTGGCCAGGGCAAGATGGTGGCGTGGGCTACGACGCATTGATCCTGGTGTCGTTCGGCGGCCCCGAAGGTCCCGACGACGTGATGCCGTTCCTGCGTAACGTGGTCCGAGGCCGCGGGGTCCCGGACGAGCGCCTGGTCGAGGTCGCACGAGCATTACCACCACTTTGGCGGTGTATCGCCCATCAACGCCCAGTGCCGAGAACTGCTCGCGGCGTTACGGGAGAAAATGACCGGCGCCGGCGTAGACCTGCCGTTCTACTGGGGCAACAGAAACTGGACGCCCTACCTGGCCGACACGTTGGCGCAGATGCGTGACGCCGGTGTACGAAGGGCGCTCGCGTTCGTGACTAGCCCGTTCGGCTCGTACTCGTCGTGCCGCCAGTATCTGGACGACTTCGAGGCCGCCCGCAAGGCGGTGGGCCCTGGCGCGCCCGAGCTTGACAAGATCCGCCACTACCACGACCACCCCGGGTACGTCCGCCCGCACGCGGACGCGGTCCGCCGGGCGCTGCACGCACTCTCCGATGTGGAGCCGGTACGACTGGTGTTCACCGCCCACTCCATCCCCTCCACAATGGAGGCACAGAGCGGGCCCACCGGTCACAGGTACTCCGCCCAACTACGCGAGACTGCGACACTCGTCGCCGAGGCGGCGGCGCCTGGGCGGGGCGGCGGGGCCAGCCGAAACAGCATGCCGTGGGACCTGGTCTGGCAGTCCCGGTCCGGCCCTCTCCAGGTACCGTGGCTCGAGCCCGACATCAACGACCACCTGGCTGCGCTCGCCGACGCCGGCGTGCGCGGTGTGGTGGTCAGCCCGATCGGCTTCATCTCCGACCACCTCGAAGTTGCCTGGGACCTCGACACGGAGGCCGCCGAGACGGCCCGGCAGACTGGGCCTGCGCTTCGAGCGGGCCGCCACGCCCGGCACCGACCACCGGTTCGTCTCGATGGCGCGCGACCTCATCCTCGAGCGGCTCAAACCCTCCGTGCCCCGGGCGCGGCTCGGCCGGCTTCCGATGTGGGACACCTGCCCGACCGACTGCTGCCGCCCCCGCGACGCCGGCACGTGATGATCTCCTCGTTCCGACGGATCGCGCAGTTCGACTGCACGATCCGTCGGAACGCGGCGATCAAGGAGCTGGCTGCCACCGAAGTGCCGAAACGCGGCGAGCAAGGAGCGGGCGACCAAGACCTGATCTGGTGTCAGGGCTCGAGGGGGGAGTTGCAGGCCGCGACCAGCGCTCGCCGGCACGCCACCGTGAGTGGGCGCAGTGCGGCGTCGCGTTGTTGGGCCTCGTACCCGTTGATCGCTCCGCCCGGCGCCACTTCGGCCGCCAGCGCCAGCATGCGGTCCAGCACCGACGCCCGCGCGAACAGCCGGCGCGCTCGAGGTGAGAATCCCGGCGGCAGATCGGTGCCGTTGTCCGGCTTGCGCAGCGCTGCCAGCGCCCCGCTGAGTTCGGGCCGCCACGCCGTCACGTCCAGCCGGGTCAGCGTGGTCGTGGCGTCGGCCAGCGCGGCGGTGAGCTCCGCCTCGGCCTCCGCCGCACTGGACACGTTGGGTCCGAGGTCCTGCGTCAACGGGTACGCCTGCCAGACGACGATCTCGAACGTGTCCCCCGATCCGGACGTGTGTGTCCGTACCCGTGGCACCAGACCCAACTGCCCCGCGACAACGCCCTCGCCAACGTCGAGCGCGTTGGCGGAGAAGGGCCCCGGTTCGGGCAGACCGTACGGGTCGCCAGGCACCGGAAGCACGAGCCGGATCTCGTCTGGATCCACCTTCGCCAGCGCCTTGACGGCTTCCCGAAGCGGAATGTCGGTCCAGCTTCCGGGAGCGTCCGCGACCAGGTGCTCCTCGTCGCGTTCCGTCTCGTCCGCGACGTCGTCATACGACACGGTGCCGGCCCGCCACGCGCGCGCCCAGGTGACGAAGCGCGCCGAGCGGCGCGCCGCGTTCGTCACCGTGCGTGCCGAGGACATGCAGAAAAGGGTACGGCCTGGCTCGCGACGTGTCTCGCAGGCCGGGCCCTTTGTCAATGGCTGACGCTCCGGCCGGGTGGCGAGGACGAATTCAGTCGGCCATCGGCTCGCGCCGGAACACGAAGGTGGCGATGTCCAGGCCGGTGACGGTGCTGTCCGGATCTCGGAGCACGGCCAGGATCTCGCCGGCCTCCTCACCCGTCAGCCCGCGCCAGCGGTCGGGACCTTCCTGGGTGAACCGCCACGACTCAGCGCCGGGCGTGGTGGCACGGAGCACGAGCGCACCGTCCCACCGGGCCTCGAACTCCCGACCCATCCACCACCACCGGCCACACAGTGGCGCAACGTCGTCCGGCGGCGGGGGAGCGGGCTGCCAAGGGGTGCCCGGTACGGGCTCGCCGTTCATTACCGCGTCGAGCACCGAGATGCCGAGCTTTCCGATGCCCAGTCCCGGCAACGAGTAGGTGTTGGCGAAGGCGACGACACCCGTGCCCGAGCCGCGGTGCACGACCAACACCGCTAGATAGCCGGGCATGGAGCCCGTGTGTCCGATGTAGACTCGCTCACCCGATCGCCACAGCTGTAGTCCAAGGCCATACCCGTGGGTCCATGCGTCGAGGTCGGCCAGCACGACCGGGGCAGACATCTCCGCCACGGTCGCCTTCGGCAACACATCCACACCCGGTCCGCTGCCGGCAAGAGCGGCGGCGAAGCGAGCCATGTCGTCCACTGTGGACCATAGTTGGCCGGCGGGCGCCATCGCGCCAGAGTCCTCGCGTGGTTCCTCGCGCAGCGTCTGGTGCCACGGATGCACCACGTAACCGCGTGCGAATGGCTCCTGCGGCTGGTAGCTGGTGCGGTGCATCCGCAGCGGGGTGAGCAGCCGGGTCGTCACCGCCTCGGACCAGCTCTGCCCGGTCAGATCGGTCACGATGCCGCCGAGTAACCCGTAGGCGAGATTCGAGTAGTGGAATCGCTGGTACCGGCCAAGGGCGAGCTTCGCCGCGGTGACTCCGGCGAGCAGGTCCGGCAGCGATCCGCCCGGGTGGCGCTCCCACCACAGCCCATCCGGCTCGCGCTGCATGCCGGAGGCGTGGCCGAGCAGTTCGCGCACCCGTACTCCGGGTATCTCGCAGCCGGGCAGGTGCGCGGCGACCAGGTCGTCGAGGTCCAGCCGTCCCTGGTCGCGCAGGCCGAGCACGAGCGCGGCGGTGAGGCTCTTGGTGATCGAGCCGAGCCGGAACTGCAGGTCGCGGTGCGGCATTGGGGTGCCACCGGCGGCGCTGACATACGCGACCTCGCCACCCCGGATCACCGCCGCGATCAGCGCCGGCGCTCGTGACCCGGCCTGGGCGCCGGTCACGATCGAGTCGACGACCTTGGCCGTCTGCGGGGTCAGTCCCCGCGCAGGTACGGTCACTATCCACCTCCGCAGGGTCACTGGCATCGGGGAGCACGCGAGAATGCGTGGCGAGGCCTGCGTGCTGGGTCACCCGTATGGCGGGCTCACTGGCATCGGGGAGCACGCGAGAATGCGTGGTGAGACCTCCATGCTGGGTCACCCGTATGGTGGTCACCCTAGCAATGGCAAGATCGGGCCGGATTCCGTCCCTGCCTGACTCGCGGCTTTTGCCTGTCGCCGCGGATGGACTCGGCGTGACACGATTCAGTGGTGCCCGTCATTTGGCTCGTCGCCGGTGTTCTGCTCGCGATCGCCGAGCTCTTCACGCTCGACTTCGTCTTGATCATGCTCGCTGCCGGAGCGTTCGCGGCCGCCCTCGCCGGGGTTGCCGACGCATCGATCCCGATTCAGGCGCTCGTGTTCGCTCTCGTCTCGGCGGCCGGGCTGGGAGCGGTCCGTCCGGCTATCAGGAAGCGCCTGCACCGCGGCGCCGATCCGGCGGTCATGGGCGTGGATGCGATCGAGGGCTCCGAGGCGACGGTCATCGAGCAGATCGCCGAGGGTCGGGGCATGGTCAAGATCGGCGGCGAGCTGTGGTCGGCCCGGCCGTACGACGTGACCCAGGTCATCGATGCAGGTGTGCAGGTACGAGTCGTCGAAGTGCGGGGCGCGACCGCGCTCGTCTGGAGGGAGTGACGCGCCGGCATGGTTCGTCGCGACGGGGGGCTTCTGGCGCTGCGGCTGCCAGCGCTCCACAGTGGACCGCATTTGTCGCCGATGCCATTCGCGTCCGGGTTTGGTGAGCACTGTGGACGGTTCGATGCCATCCGCTACACTGATCACCATCGCGCCCTTGGCCGACTCACGCTGGCCACCCGCGACACTCCGACCTCTCGCCCGCCATCGCGGTTGTCGACCTCGCCGACGGCGGACTCACAGTCACTAACCAGATGCAGCCCCAGTTCAACCGGAAGGAACCGTGGTGGACCCATTTGACATCTTCGTCTGGGTGCTCGTCGCCGGGATCGCCCTGATCGTGGTCGTGACGCTGTCGCGCGCGGTCCGGGTCGTGCCGCAACAGCGGATGGACGTGGTGGAGCGGCTGGGCCGCTACCACCGTACGCTCAAGCCGGGGTTGAACGTACTGGTGCCGTTCATCGACGCGGTACGCTCCAAAGTGGACATGCGCGAGGCAGTAGTGAGCTTCCCGCCGCAGCCGGTGATCACCTCGGACAACCTGGTGGTGTCCATAGACACCGTTCTGTACTACAAGATTGTTGATCCGGTTCGCGCCACCTACGAGATCGCGAACGCGCTTCAGGCGATCGAGCAGCTGACGGTCACCACCCTGCGTAATGTGATCGGCTCGCTGGACCTGGAACGCGCGCTGACCAGCCGCGAGGAGATCAACCGGCACCTCTCCGGCGTGCTCGATGAGACGACCGGCCGGTGGGGCATCAAAGTGACTCGGGTCGAGATCAAGGCGATCGAGCCGCCGGCGAGCATCCGCGACTCGATGGAGAAGCAGATGCGCGCCGAACGGGACCGGCGGGCGGTGATCCTTACCGCGGAGGGCCACAAGCAATCCCAGATCCTCACCGCCGAGGGCGAGAAACAGGCCGCGGTGCTGCGGGCCGACGGCGACCGGCAGGCCCGGATCCTCACCGCCGAAGGCCAGGCCAAGGCCATCAGCACGGTCTTCGCCGCCATCCACGCGGCGAACCCGGACTCGAAGGTGATGGCGTACCAGTATCTGCAGGCACTGCCGCAGATCGCCGCGGGCGCATCGAACAAGATCTGGATCGTGCCGGCCGAACTGACCAAGGCCCTCGAGGGCATCAGCGGAGCGTTCGGCGGGCTCACCCTTGGCGGACCGGCCAGCGGCGAGGCCGTACCGGAGGTACCCGCGGCAATCATCGGTGAGCAGGCCGCCGCGGAGGCGCACGCCGCCGCGCAGGAGGCTGCCGAGAAGGCGGCCGAGGTCGCCGCCGCGGTCGCGGCTGAGACCGGCGAGACCGCTGGCTTACCCGCGGCACCGGGTACGCCAGCCTCGGAGGTGCTCGGCGAATCCCAGCGCGAAAAGGCGTGACCTGCCCGCTCGTTCGGGGAAACCCAATCGAAACCGGGCGAAGTCAGCCACTGCCGCCCCGGCACCCTGCCACGATCGTTGGTGGTGGGCCGGGGCGGGCTCGCGTTCAGGGGATGCCAACGGGGGGGACGATGGCAGGCACGCGCAAACAGGATCATCAGGCCCGGGACGGCTGGCGGCTCAACGGCAGGAAGCGACCGGAGAAGCAGACCAATCCAGCGGACCCCGCGGCCACCCGCAGCGGCTTCGTCTCACCGAACGAAAAGGACGCCGCACCCCGCGACGCGGCACCCCCGGCAGACCCGCACGGACTGGTCGAGGCATCGACATATACTGACATGGCCTACGACGCCAGCGTTGGGGGTGCGAGTTCCGCCGCGAGCGGCACCAGGTCCCCTGCGGAGCACGATGGTCGGATCTACGCCGCGACGGTGCCAGCCGATCCCTACGCCAGCGCTGTCGCCGATCCCTTTGCCGATCCCTTTGCCGACACCGAGTTCGACGACACCGTGCTCGGCGGCCTGCACTATCGCACGGCGGCCCCGCGCCAACCGGTCGGCGACATCGAATGGGCCGGGGGCCTGCGCCGGTTCGCCCGGGCGAGCGTCTGGTGCCTTCCGGCCGCGGTGCTGGCAATCGCGGTGGCCAGCGTCTTTGGTTGGCCGACGCCGACGTCGGAGACGAGCGGTGCGTCGCCGGGCACCTGGCTCGTATTGAACCTGTTTGGGCTCGGCCTGTGGCTGGTCGGCGTTATAGCGCTGGCCGCGCTGGCGGCCGCCACCCCGCTGCGGCCGTGGGGGATCGTCGCCGTGGCCGCCACCATCGGGGGCACCGTCCTGGTGGCGCCGGTGCTCGGCGTCCTTGGGTTGGCCCGTCCGGCCGTGGTCCGCACCGCCGCCGTGATCGGGGCCGACCCGGCCGGCAGCCTGCAGGCGCAGTTCCTCGACGGCACCGTGGGCCGGTGGCTGGTCATAGTTGGGTTCGCGCTACTCGGGCTCGGCGCGATCGCGGTGGCCGGGACGATCCTCGGGTCGCGGGTGCTGAACCGCATGGACGGTTGGCTGGTCTTGGGCTCCATCGCAGTGGCGGCCCTCGCCGCCTACCTGTCCTGGGAGTTCCTGCTGACTCTGGCCGCGATGGTCATGCTCGCGGCGACCCTCGGGCTGGCCTGGACCGTGTCCCGCCTCAGTCCTGACGGCAGCCTCACGGGGGCCGACTGATCTGACCGCGTGATTGCCGCTTTGATGCGGCCAGCGGCACGGCGCCCCGCCTGGCCTAGGCTCGGGTCATTCCCCGACGAACGGACGACCGGGACCTACGTGGCCGAGCTGATCACTGATTCGGACGACCCCCGCCTCGCTGACTATCGCGCGCTGACCGATGTCGACCTACGCATTCGCTTCGAGGCGCCGCATGGCTTGTTCATCGCGGAGGGTGAGCTTGTGCTGCGGCGTGCGCTGGCCGCTGGCTACCGGGACCGGTCCGTCCTGGTGGAGACGAAGCGGCTGATGCAGGTGGCCGACCTGCGCTCGACTGGCCCCGTCTACCATGCCGATGAGGCGCTGCTGCGCCGGCTGACCGGCTTTCACGTGCACCGGGGCGTGCTCGCGTCGTTCCATCGGCGCCCGTTGCCTGATCCGGCCGGGGTGATCGCCAACGCCACCCGACTCGCGATATTGGAGAACGTCAACAACCATACGAATGTCGGGGCCATCTTCCGGGGGGCGGCAGCGCTCGGCATGGACGCGGTGCTGCTTTCGCCCTCCTGTGCCGATCCGCTCTATCGGCGAAGTGTCCGGGTCAGCATGGGTGAGGTCTTCGCCGTACCGTATGCCCGTCTTGAGCCATGGCCAGATGCTTTGTCCACTGTGGCCCATGCCGGGTTCACTGTGTTGGCGCTGACTCCGGCGCCGGACGCGGTCCCGATCCAGGCCCTGACGGCGGCGCAGCGGGAGCGCCCAGCGCTGGTGTTGGGGGCCGAGGGCACCGGCCTGTCCGCACCTGTCATGAAGGCGGCGAGCGCCCGGGTGGTGATCCCGATGCGCCGCGGCGTCGACTCCCTGAATGTGGCCGCCGCCGCCGCCGTTGCCTTCTGGGAGCTCAGTCGGTCCTGACCCAGATGGACGTTTGCGCTGCTCACGGGCACAATGAGCGGCGCAGACCGGGCCGCCTGCACGGTTAAGTCAGATAACAGTTTCGCCAGACCTGGCTGGCGCCCTTGACAGATGCCGCCGGGGGAGAGAGATTTCACTCCGAAACAGTTAAGACTCTTTTCTGATAGGACAGTTAAGTGATCGGGCCGATCGCATGACTGGCTGACTCAGCAGAGCGGGCCGTCAAGCCCACTCGCTCCAGGATCCGCAACCACAGTCCCCCACATCCCCGGGCCCCACAAGAAACTCAAGGAGGAACCGTGAGGCGCACGATTGCGATTGCCGCGGCTCTCGCGGCAACGCTCGCCGGCGCCGCCGCGTGCGGCGACGACGCCCCCGCCGTTAACCCACTCGACGGTACTGGCAAGACCATCAAGGTCTGGCTCATGGTCGACGCCGAGTCGGGCTGGAAGGAGGTCGTCGACAGTGCGACGGCCCGCTTCACGGCCGCGACGAAGGCCAACGTGAAGGTCGAGTACCAGCAGTGGGCCAACCGGTACACCCGGCTGGACACCGCCCTGGCCGGCAGCGACGCGCCGGACGTGGTCGAGCTGGGCAACACCGACATGCCCAAGTACGTCTTCAACAGCGCCTTCGCAGAGATCGACAAGAGCCGGTTCGAGAACTCGGGCACCTGGCTCACCGGTCTGGCCGACCCGTGCACGCTCGACGGCAAGGTCTACTGCGTGCCTTACTACGCCGGTGCCCGGGTGCTGATCTACCGCACCGACCTGCTGGCGGCTTCGAACATCCAGCCGCCGAAGACCTACTCCGAGCTGCTCTCCGCCGCGGACAAGCTCAAGGTCGACAACGCCGCTGACCCGAACTTCACCGCCTTCTACATGGCCGGCGCCAACTGGTACGCCGCCATGTCGTGGGTGTACGGCGAGGGCGGCGCGATCGCGACCAAGGCTTCGGACGGCAAGTGGAGTGGCGCGCTGTCGGAGTCGAAGGCCCTGGCCGGTCTGACCAAGTGGGCCGACCTGCAGAAGAAGTACTCGAAGGGTGACCCGACCAAGGACGAGAACGACCAGGATGCGATCTACGCCCAGGGTCACACCGCGTTCCTGTACGGCAACGGCTGGGAAGTCGGTGCAGTGCAGTCGCAGAAGGAAGACCCCAACAACCCGGACTCCAAGAACGTCGACAGCCCGGTTAAGGACAAGGTAGCGGCGATTCCGCTGCCAGGCGCCACGGCCGGTAAGGGCCTGCCGACATTCCTCGGTGGCTCCGCCATCGGGGTGACCGGTAAGAGCCAGAACCAGGCGCTGGCGCAGGAGTGGGTGAAGTACTTCACCGACACCCAGTCACAGCAGGGCCTGATCGCCAAGGGCGCGCTGCCCAACGCGACTTCGCTGCTCGACGCCGCGGCTGCGGTCAAGGGCAACGAGGCCACCGCTCTCGCGGCCAAGAACAGCTGGTTCGTGCCGATGGCTCCGAAGTGGGCCGACGTCGAGTCCGGCAACGTTCTGCAGCAGATGCTGCGTGACATCGCCACCGGCACCAAGTCGGTGTCGGACGCGGCGAAGTGGGCTGACGGCGAGATCACGAAGATTCTCAACGCCAGCTAATCCAGTACGGAGGTGGGCCGCCCCAACAGGCGGCCCACCACCATCTGAGGCACTCTTCTCTGTAGTGACATATGCGCAAGCGACTTCGAGGCGCAAACGCACCCGCCGAGAACGGAAACCGTTCCAGGTAATCAAAGGAGGTGGCCGTGAGTCTGACGGTGACTGATCGATCAGTCGACAGAGGGCGCGATCGGGGCTCGGGCGCCGACCCCGGCGAACGCCCCACTGCGCCGCCTCGATTCAATTGGCGCAAGACGGAGCGCACGCCATACCTGCTCGCGATTCCCGTTGTCGTGTTGGTTTTCGGGCTGCTGGGCTATCCGCTGTACCGGATGGCTGTGGTCTCGCTACAGAAGTACGAACAGCCCCAGTTGTGGGGCCTCAAGCCGGCAAGCTGGGTCGGCCTACAGAACTACCGGAATCTGCTCACCGACCCCGTCTTTTGGGGGGTCGTGCGCCGCACCGCCACTTTCACAGTCGCGTCGGTGGGGATCTCGGTGCTGCTCGGTCTGGGCATCGCGCTGTTGATGGGCCGCGCCTCGTCGTGGGCGCGCTACATCATGATCACCGCGATGATGATCGTATGGGCCATGCCCCAACTGGTCTCGTCCCAGGTCTTCGTCTGGATGATCGACGCCGACTGGGGTGTTCTGAACTGGCTCATCGACCAGATCCCCGGGGTCGACTTCACTAAGCACAGCTGGTTCGCCGATGCCAACCAGGGCTGGATCGTGATCACCGCGCTCGTGGTCTGGCAGGGGCTACCATTCCTCGCGATCACCCTGCACGCGGGGCTGTCGATGGTGCCGCGGGAGCTCAAGGAGGCCGCGGCCATCGATGGCGCCAACGCGTGGCAGGTCTTCCGGGCGGTGACGCTGCCGATCCTGCGCCCGTTGCTCGGCATCGTCACGACGCTGTCGGTGATCTGGAACTTCCAGGTGTTCACCCAGGTCTGGACGCTGCGGTTCGGCAAGCCTGAGCGGGACTTCCAGACCCTGGCCACCTACGCCTACTCACAGGCCTTCCAGAACGGCAAGTACGGCCTCGGTTCCGCGGTGTCGATCATTACGGTGCTGCTCATCCTCGGCGTGATGACGTTCTACGTCCGGCAGATGTTCAAGATCGGAGAGGCGGACTGATGGTTAACGTCGACGTTCCGATGGTCGGCCCCCGCACCGCTGGTCCGGCCGAGACAGTCGCGGCCGGCGGGCGCAGCCGCCGCATGGGAACATGGATCGCCAACGGCGTCGGACTCATCTTCGCGGTCATCATGGCCTTCCCGGCATACTGGATGGTCAATACGGCCTTCAAGCCGCCGAACGAGGTGCTGAGGTTCACGCCTCTGTTCCTGCCGGAGCACCCGACGTTAGTCAACTTCAAGTCGGCCCTCGGTGCGGAGCTCTTCATCGATGTGATGGTCAACAGCCTGATCATCACGATCTCCGCGGTGGCCTGTGCCCTGGTGGTCGGGTTCCTCGGCGCGCTCGCGGTGGCGCGATTCAAGTTCTATGGCCGCAAGGCACTGATCTTCGTCGTGCTGCTGGTGCAGATGGTCCCGTTCATCGCCCTGCTCATCCCCCTGTTCCTCATGCTGAACAGCTGGGAGCTGACGAACACCCTGCCCGGCGTGACCCTGGTCTATGTCGTGCTGATCCTGCCGTACACCGTGTGGACCTTGCGCGGCTTCATTGCCAACGTGCCCAAGGAGCTCGACGAGGCAGCGCTGGTCGACGGCTGCACCCGCTGGCAGACGTTCACCCGCGTGATCCTTCCCCTGACCGGCCCCGGCCTGGTGGCGACGGCGATCTACGGCTTCATCCTGGCCTGGAACGAGTTCATCATCATCAATACGCTGAACGCCCAGGAGAACCAGAATCTGATGTCCTGGCTGCTGAACAACCAGACCCAGCGGCAGACGTTCTGGGGACCGCTCATGGCCGGCGCCATCATCACCTCGGTGCCGGTGGTGATCTTCTTCATGGCGATCCAGAAGAACATCGCGACCGGACTGACCGCCGGCGCGATCAAGGGCTGACCGCCGACCGGCCGCTCGCCGCCGGTGCGCGATCAAAAGGCTGACCGCCGTCCGGCCGTCTCGCCGCCGGTGATCGCTGTCCCCAACGCGGACGCCACTGCGCCGCCACTTCGCATCCACGGTTCCCGGTGACCTTCGCCCAAGGTCACCGGGAACAGCTCCGCAGTCCGGATCGGCGCAGATGCGGGAGCGGGTGGTCACGGTGATCACGGCAGATGCAACGGAACAGCGAGAGTGATCTTCGTTCGGGACTTTGACGGGGGTTGGGCGCAGAATGCGGTGGTGCTGGTTTCGGTCGCCTCGGGCGAGGACGGTTCGGGGTGGCTGCGAGACCTCGATGAGGCGGGCACCCCGGCCGGCCCGATCACCGCGGTCGCCAACCTCGCCGGGGCCGTGGCGACGAGGGACCGGGCCGACCAGCCGCGCTGGGTGTGGGCGTCGACGGCGGGCATCTACCCGCGGTTGCTCCGGCTGGGAGTCCGAATAGGACGCTGCCACGACCTCGAACTGACCGAGGGACTTCTGCTGGGCTACGACGGCCGGTGGGGCGAGCCGCGGGCCTTGGCGGCACTGTGGGCTCGGCGTCAGGGTCTACCAGTCCCACCCGACCACGGCGCGGCTGCCGGGATGCCCGGGCAGGCTGCACTCTTCGACGACCTGCCCGCGCCGGAGGTGCTCCGGTCCGCCGGTGACCCGGTCGATGCGGTCGCGGCCGGGTACGCCGACCAGGTCGCGCGGATCGCCCGTACCGAGAACCCGGCCCGGTTTCGCCTACTCACCGCCGTCGAGAGTGCGGGCGCACTGGCCGCCGCCGAGATGGGGTACGACGGCCTGCCGTGGCGAGCCGACGTACACGACGCGGTGTTGGTCGAGCTGCTCGGCGAGCAACCACCGGGCGGCGGCGTTCCGCCCCGGCTACGGCAACTGACCGAGGGCATCCGGGCGGCGTTCGGCGATGCCGCCATGCACCCTGAATCGCCGGCCGAAGTGCTGCGGGCCTTTTCCCGGGCCGGAATCGTATTGCCCTCGACCCGGGCGTACGTGCTCCGTGGCGTGGACCATCCAGCCGTACCGCTGCTCCTGGAATTCAAGGAGCTCTATCGAGTGTGGACCGCGCACGGGTGGTCGTGGCGCGCGCAGTGGGTGCGTGACGGCCGGTTCCGGGCCGAGTACGTGCCGGCCGGTGTGGTGTCAGGCCGGTGGGCCACGCGGGGCGGCGGAGCGCTGCAGATCCCGAAGGTGGTCCGGCGCGCGGTGGTGGCCGACGACGGGTGGACGTTCGTGGTTGCCGACGCCGGGCAGCTGGAGCCGCGGGTGCTCGCTGCCATGGCCGGCGACGCCGGGCTGGCCGCGGCCGGACGCACCGGCGATCTCTACCACGCCCTGGCCGAGGAGGCGTTCGGCGGCGACCGGGCCAAGGCCAAGGTCGCGCTCCTCGGTGCCATGTACGGCCAGACCGGAGGTGCGGCCATACCAGCTCTCGCGGCGCTTCAGGCACGGTTCCCGGTCGCGTGGGAGTTCGTCGAGACGGCGGCCCGCACCGGTGAGGGCGGCGGCCTGGTCCGGTCCTGGCTCGGCCGTACCTGCCCGCCCACCGACGGCTCCATGTCGGGGGCGCAGGCCCGGGCGCGGGGGCGGTTCACCCGCAACTTCGTGGTCCAGGCCACGGCCGCGGAGTGGGCGCTGGCACTGCTCGCGACGGTACGGACGCAGCTGCCCGATCCGGCCCGGCTGGTCTTCTTCCAGCACGACGAGATTGTGGTGCACACGCCGAAGGAGCACGCGGAGGCTGTAGTGGCGACGGTGCGTGCGGCGGGGGAGCGGGCCACGCGGTTGGTCTTCGGCGAGTCGGTGGTGCGCTTTCCGCTCGATGTGTCCACAGTAGAGTGTTATGCCGCCGCCGAGTGACCTGAGCCGATGTCCCGTCCTACGTCCGGGACGTTACGTTGGCGGCTACGCCGATTGGGTTGCGGAAGTACGCGGCCATGGCCTTCGTGTGCGTGGGGAAGCAGAGCCGGGTCGGCTCGGTGAGCACGAACCACTCCATCGACTCCGCAGTCGGCGCCGACGGAGGCAGGGACTCGGACGGCCGCGGAGGAAGCACTCCGAACACGAGCAGTGAGTATCCGTTATGCGAGCTGTGTACGTCGAAAAGCCCGACATCGTCGGACTCGGCGATAAGTCCGGTTTCTTCCTCTAGCTCCCTCACCGCGGCCTCTCGCCAAGACTCGCCCGTTTCGATGAATCCGCCGGGCAGAGCGATGTCGCCTCGAAATGGCTCGATGTCCCGACGGACCACGACCACGCCGACACGACCGTCCTGATAGGACACGGGAAGCAGCACCACGGCCACCGGCAAGGGGTTGCTCCATGTGGTCTCGCCGCAGACCGGGCAGGTGCGCGGCCAGCCGAGCCCCTCGGCCCACCGGGCACCACAGTAGGAGCAGTGGTCGTGCTGCATGCCTTGACGCTACCGCGCGGCCATGCCCGGGGGATGGTCGCTTCTGCGGGCACCCTCAGCTAACCTCCACCTGGCAGTCACTGATCGTGCAGTTCCGCGGATAGGGAGCGCCGAGCTGAACGTCGCAGGTCTCGTGCTGGCCGCCGGCGGAGGACGCCGGTACGGCGGACCCAAGGCACTGGTCCGCCATGAGGGCAGCCTGCTCGTGGAACGGGCCGTCGCTACGGTCCGTGCCGGCGGCTGCGCTCCGATCTTCGTCGTGCTCGGCGCCGCCGCGGCCGAGGTCCGGGCGCAGGCCCAGCTCGGCGACGTGACCCTGGTCGAGAACGCGGGCTGGAAGTCGGGCATGGGCTCGTCGCTGCGCGCTGGCCTGGACGCCCTCGGCGCAACCGACGCCGACGCGGTCATCGTGCTGCTCGTGGATACCCCGGGCGTGACCGCCGAGGCAGTACGGCGGGTGGCGCAGAAGGACGGCCGAGACGCACTGGTCGCGGCGACGTACGGCAACCGGCGTGGCCATCCGGTGCTACTCGGTCGGGACCACTGGGTCGGCGTGAGTCTGCTCGCCTCAGCGGACGTCGGAGCCCGTGCCTACCTGTCTGCCCGTTCGGCGGAGGTGCATACCGTGCCGTGCGAGGACATCGCCGACGACACCGACATGGACGTCCCCGAGGCGCCGCCGGCCTAACTGCCGCCGGCCTAACTACCGCCTATTGATCGGCCGTTGCCGGAGTGCTGGTCGCCCGCCATCTAGCGGGGCATAGTTGGCCGAAGGGGCGATGTTTCGCCCGGCAATAATCAGCAAGGCAGCAAGTCGGGCATGGCAGCAAGTCGGGCAAGACACAGTCAGGCAGGCGGCGACGCAGCCAGGGCAGGGACGAGGTGGTCCAGTGCGCGACGTGCTGACGGAGCTCACTCGTTGGTGGCGCGAAGGCCAGCCGGTGGGCATGGCCACGGTAGTCGGGACCTGGCGCAGTGCCCCCCGACCGGCGGGCGCGATCATGCTGGTCGGCGCGGACGGCACCGCGGTCGGCAGCGTCTCCGGCGGCTGCGTCGAGGGTGCGGTGTACGAACTGTGCCAGCGGGCCATCCAGACCGGAACCCCGAAACTGCAGCGGTACGGCATTAGCGACGACGATGCCTTCGAGGTCGGCCTGACCTGCGGCGGGATCATCGATCTCTGGGTCGAGAAGGTGGACCAGGTCGTGTTCCCGGAACTGGACTCCGTGGCGCACTCCATCGAGACCGCGGAGCCCGTCGCCGTGGTGACGTGCATCGAAGGGCCGCCCGACCGGCTCGGCCGGCGGCTGGTGGTCTGGCCCGACCGTCGGGCCGGCAGCCTGGGCTCGACCCGTCTGGACGACGCGGTCGCCGACGACAGCCGGGGCCTGCTCGCCGGTGGCCGTACCGGAATCGTCCACTATGGACATGATGGCGAGCGCCGCGGCGATGAGCTTGCCCTGTTCGTGGCGAGCCACGCCCCCCGCCCGCGGATGCTCGTCTTCGGCGCGATCGACTTCGCCGCGGCGGTCGCCCGGGTGGGCGCCTTCCTCGGCTATCAGGTGACGGTCTGCGACGCGCGGCCCGTCTTCGCGACTCCGAAACGGTTCCCGGACGCGGACGAGGTCGTCGTCGACTGGCCGCACCGGTACCTGACCGGTGAGGTCGACGCCGGGCGCCTCGACGCCCGTACCGTCGTCTGCGTCCTGACCCACGACCCCAAGTTCGACGTGCCGGTGCTGGAGGTCGCGCTTCGCCACCCGTTCGCCTACATCGGCGCGATGGGTTCTCGTCGCACCCACGACGACCGGATGAAGCGCTTGCGGGAGGCGGGCGTCCCGGATGAAGCGCTGGCTCGGCTCGCCTCACCGATCGGACTCGACCTCGGTGCTCGGACGCCCGAGGAGACCGCGGTCAGCATCGCCGCCGAGATCATCGCGTCCCGGTGGGGCGGTGGTGGCGCCCGGCTGACCGAGACTGACGGCCGGATCCACCACGACCCGCAGCTGCAGCCGGAGCCCCGTCCAACTGCCTGATCGAGCCACCACAGGTCCGGGCCTTGGAGCCGGTACGGCCCGCGCGCCCGGCCAATTGACGTGGGTAAACGGGCAAACAGGCCGCTTGGTGAGAAAGATCGTGCGGCGCGCGAGCAAGCACTTGTGGATCGCGTCACAGCGCGGTTGGCTACTCCCAGCGGCCCACGCGCGTCCGCTTGTGGGCCAGCCCCGTCCCTACTCCTTGGGGGGAGGCGCGATGGCTCGCGTCAGTCTCACCGTCGACGGCACTAGCTACGTCGACGAGGTGCAACCACGCACACTTCTTGTCCAGTATCTGCGCGATCAGCTTGGCAAGGTCGGCACCGTGGTCGGCTGCGACACCGGAAACTGCGGTGCGTGCACGATCCTGTTGGCCACACCCGACGGACCCGCGCAGGCGGTCAAGAGTTGTTCCGTGCTGGCCGTACAGGCCGATGGCGGTGAGGTGACCACGGTCGAAGGGCTCGCCGCCGCCGACGGCACCTTGCACCCGGTGCAGCAGGCCTTCCACGAGCAGCACGCGCTGCAGTGTGGCTTCTGCACGCCCGGCATGATCATGGCAGCCGTGGACCTGCTGCGGGAGAACCCACGCCCGAGCGAGGCCGAGATCCGTGAAGGCATGTCTGGAAATCTGTGCCGCTGCACCGGCTACCAGAACATCGTCCGGGCCGTACAGGCCGCATCGAACGGCGCCGCACCGACAAGCACAGCCGTCCCCGCGAGCGCGGAGGTGGCGGGATGACCGCGACTTTGAACCAACCCGAGGTCGGTCGCAGCCGGCTGCGCAAGGAGGACGCGCGCCTGGTGACGGGCCGCACCCGCTGGACCGACAACCTGACTCTGCCCGGCATGGTGCACCTGGCCATCCTGCGCAGCCCGTACGCGCACGCGAAGATCACCAGGGTCGACATTTCCGCGGCGCGGAGCCAGCCCAACGTCATCGCCGTCTTCAGCGGTGCCGACCTGGACAACCAGGGCGTCCTTGCCTGCGCCTGGCCGGTCACGGACGACATGGTCGCCCCGACCTACCTGCCGATGGCGATCGACGAGGTGCGTCATGTCGGTGAGCCGGTCGCGGTCGTGGTGGCCCGGGACAAGGCGAGCGCGGTGGACGCGCTCGAGGCTATCGAGGTCGACTATGAGCCGCTGCCAGTCGTGCTCGACATGGAGGCGGCGCTGCAGCCCGGCTCACCGCTGGTGCACGAGAGCGCCGGCACGAACAAGACGTACACCTGGGTTTTTGACTCGGCCGATGCCGGCTCCGGCGGCAGCTTCGCCGCGGCCGAGACCGAGGCCGAGGTCGTTATCAAACGCCGGTACGTGCAGCAGCGGTTGATTCCGGCGTTCATGGAACCGCGCAGTGTCATCGTCGACCCGAGCGGCGGTGAGTGGACGATGTACTCGGCCACCCAGATTCCGCACGTGGCCCGGTTCCTGCTCGCCGCGACCACCGGCACGCCGGAGCACAAGATCCGCGTGGTCGCGCCGGATGTCGGCGGCGGCTTCGGCGGCAAGCTCGCGGTTACGCCGGAGGAGTGGATCGCGTTCGCGGTGTCCACAAAGGTCGGTCGTCCGGTGAAGTACACCGAGACGCGATCGGAGTCGATCCTGTCGGCGCACCACGGCCGGGACGTGATCCAGGACATCACCCTTACCGCTCGCCGCGACGGCACGGTCACCGGCCTGAAGGCGAGTCTCATCGCCAACATGGGCGCCTACCTGGGGATCGTGACGCCCGGCGTGCCGATTCTCGGCGCGTTCATGTACAACGCCATCTACAAGTTCCCGGCCTACCGCTTCGAGTGCACGGGCGTCTTCACCAACACCACCAAGACCGACGCGTACCGCGGCGCCGGCCGGCCGGAGGCGACGTACGCCATCGAGCGCATCATGGACGAGCTCGCGGCCGAGCTGGGGTTGGACCCGATGGAGGTACGGCGGAGGAACTGGATCCGGCACGAGGAGTTCCCGTTCACCACGGTGGCCGGGCTCGTCTACGACTCGGGCAATTACGAGGCCGCCACCGCCAGGGCGATGGAGTTGCTCGGTTACGACGCACTGCGGGCCGAGCAGGCCGCGCGGCGAGCGTCGAACGACCCGGTACAACTCGGCATCGGCATCTCGACCTACACCGAGATGTGCGGCCTCGCCCCGTCCCGGCTTCTCGGCGCACTCAAGTACGGCGCCGGCGGCTGGGAGTCGGTGACCATCCGGGTGTTGCCCACCGGCAAGATCGAGGTGGTCAGCGGATCCACGCCGCACGGCCAGGGGCATGTGACGGCGTGGAGCCAGATCGTCGCCGACCAGCTCGGGGTGCCGTTCGAGGACGTGACTGTCCTTCATGGAGACACCCGGGTCTCGCACAAGGGCATGGACACGTACGGCTCCCGCTCGCTGGCGGTGGGCGGCGTCGCCATGGTGATGGCCTGCGAGAAGGTACGCGGCAAGGCGAAGCTCGTCGCAGCACACCTGCTCGAATGCTCCGCAGATGACCTCGAGTTCACCGACGGGGCGTTCCGGGTACGGGGCAACCCCGAGGCGGCGAAGACCATCGCCGAGACCGCGCTCGCCGTATTCGCGGCGCACAACTACCCCGAGGGGATGGAACCGACGCTTGACTCGGAGGCCACCTTCGACCCATCCACATTCTCGTTCCCGCACGGCACGCACCTATGTGCCGCCGAGGTGGACACCGAGACAGGGCAGGTCACCCTCCGTACCTATGTGGCGGTGGACGACGTGGGCAAAGTGATCAATCCGCTCATCGTCGAGGGCCAGGTCCACGGCGGCGTGGCGCAGGGCATTGCTCAGGCGCTGTTCGAGGAGGCGGTCTACGACGAGAGCGGAAACCTGATCTCCGGCTCGTTCGCGGAGTACCTGTTGCCGAGCTCGGCCGACCTGCCGACGATCACCACCGACCGTACCGAGACACCGGCGACCACACACCCGCTCGGCGTCAAGGGAGTCGGCGAGGCAGGCACGATCGCCTCCACGCCGGCGGTGGTCAACGCGGTCGTGGACGCACTTCGTCCGCGCGGCGTGCATGACATTCAGATGCCACTGACCCCGGAACGGGTGTGGCGGGCGGCTAACTCAGGGGGTGCGGCATGATCCCGGTCGCGTTCGACTACGTGCGGCCCGGGTCCGTCGGTGAGGCGGTCTCCGCGCTGCAGGCCGGCGGCGACGAAGCCAAGGTGCTGGCGGGCGGGCAGAGCCTGATGCCGGTCCTGCGGCTCCGGCTGGCCGGGCCGGCCATGATCGTCGACCTGGGCGGAATCGCCGCCCTGCGCGGCATCCGCATCGACGGTGACTCGCTGGTCATCGGCGCGATGGCCAGCCACGCGGAGGTCGCCGCGTCGCCACTGGTCAAGTCCGAGGCGCCGCTGGTCGCCGCCATGGCCGCGACCATCGGCGACCGCGCGGTTCGCCACCGCGGCACCTTGGGCGGCTCCATCGCCCATGCCGACCCGGCCGGTGACATGCCCGCCGCCGCGGTCGCGCTCGACGCGACGATTGTGGTGGCCGGACCGTCCGGGCCGCGCTCGATCGCCGCCCGGGACTTCTTCACCGACATCTTCACCACCGCCATGTCGGCGGACGAGGTGCTGGTCGAGGTGCGGTTCCCACGGATGCCCGGCTGGACCGCGGGCTACGAGAAGTTCCACCGCACGGCCCAGGCGTGGGCGCTGGTCGGCGTCGCGGCCGCGGTACGGCGGGAGAACGGCGCGATCGCGGAGGCGCGCGTCGCACTGACCAACATGGGGCCCACGCCGGTGCGCGCGAGCGGGGTGGAGGCCGCTCTCATCGGCGCCCAGGACCTCGGCGCGGTGAGATCAGCAGCGGCTCGGGCCGGCGAGGCGACGTCGCCTCCGTCGGACATCCACGGCTCGGCTGAGTACCGGCGGCACCTTGCCGGCGTGCTCGCCGGGCGGGCCGTGGCCGCGGCGGCAAGGTTGTAGTCCACCTAGGAGTCCGCCGTGTTCCCGGCTGATCGAGCCCCGGCTGACCGAGTCGGTAACACGGCGGACTCACGGGTGAGTCACACTCGCGCGAGCGCGCCCGAGTCGATGGTCGAGCGAGCCTGACGTAGCCGAGCAGCTGCCCGAACTTGGAAGGAGTAACGCATGCGGATGGAGCAGAGCTTCGAGGTTCCGGTTCCGGTCGAACAGGCCTGGGGTGTGCTGCTTGATCTGGAACGCATCGCGCCGTGCATGCCCGGCGCCACCCTCACCAGCTTCGACGGCACCGGCTTCACCGGAAACGTGAAAGTCAAGCTTGGACCGGTGTCACTCGCCTACAAGGGAAGCGGTCGATTCACTGAGCGGGACGTAGAGGCGCGACGGATGGCCTTCGTCGCGCAGGGCCAGGACAGTCGAGGCGCGGGCGGCGCGTCAGCCCGGGTCACCGCGGTGCTGCACGCGGGTGACGGCGGGCAGGCGACCCTCGTCAGGGTCGTCGCCGACATCGACATCGCGGGCCGGGCCGCTCAGTTCGGTCGCGGATTGATCGCCGACGTTTCGGGCAAGCTGATCAAGCAGTTCGCGGACTGCCTTGCCGAGACGATCGGGGCCTCAGCGCCCGTCGCGCCTGCGCCGGCCGCCGCTTTTGCCGCCTCAGCGGCGGCTCCGGCGGTCGACGCCACGCCGCTGCCCCTGCCGCCACCGTTGACGCCGGTGTTCGTCGAGCCGGTGCCGCCACCGGTCGCACCACCTCCGGTAGCCCAGCCTCCGGTAGCCCAGCCTCCGGTCGCGCCGCCTGCGGTCGCGCCGCCTGCGGTCGTCGAGCCGGCGGCGGATTACACGCCGCCACCGACGACCAACAGCGCCCCGCCGGAGTACCACCCGCTGGCGCTGCAGGAACCGCCGGCTGACGCGGCCGCCTACGCGCCGCCGACATCGCCGACACCTGCGGGTCCGATCGAACCCGTGCCGGTCAGCAAGCTCGAGTCCACGTATGCCTATGCGCCAGATCCGCAGCCGACTCCGCAGCCGACTCCGCCTGCCGCACCGCCGCCTGCGACAACGCCGCCTGCCGCGACTCCGGCCGCCCCGACGGTGCAGGCCGCGCCGGCACAGCCCGTCGCACCGACCTCAGTCCCGGTACCGGCGCCGCGCGAGGCGGAGCCGATCGATCTGCTCGCCGTCTCCGGGGCCAAGGGCATGCTGCGCCGGGCCGCGCCGGTGCTCATCATCGTGGCCTTGGCTGTGATCGGAGTCGTCGTCTGGCTCGCCCTCGGGTAGTCGCAAAGGACACGGAGATCTTGGCACCAAGCGGTCGCCATATGGCAGCCCTTCGGCACCAAGATCTCCGTGTTCACAGCAAAGAGCGCGGCGTCAGATGTGAATGTCGAAACTCTCCAGGATGGTGAGACCTGACAGACCAAACGCAGCGGCGAGGCAGATGAGGAGGAACGCGCCGCGGAGAACGACCGTCTCCACCTTGCCACCGACGGTGACCGCGAACAGGTTGGGCACGCCGATCATGCGCCACAGCCGCCGCCCGGTGGGGATCGGCCACAGGATCGGCACGCCGGCACTGGTGATGACATCGCCGAGCAGGTGCACGATGCAGCCGACGCCGACGGCGACGCCCAACATCGGATAGCCGCGGCCCGCAGGCAGGTAGAGGAACGTGGCGTACGCCGCGCCGGCAGACACGATCGTCACCAGGATCCAGCCGGCTCGCTCCGCCCAGGTGTGCAGGATGCCACGCAGCGCCAGGCCAAGCATCAGGAACAGAACCCCGATCACGGCCCACTTGCCGCCTGCGCCGCAGCCCCACGTGGTCAATGCCCCCATGCCGACCGCGAACGGAAGCGTGTGCGTGAGCGTTCGATGCCCGTTGCGACGATCCGGGTCGCGCTTCATCTTCGTCAGGTCGTACACGGTCAGGGAGAACTTCTCGACCACCTCGGCGACGAAGAGCGACACGCGACCGAAGGTGTTCGCCACCGTTGCGCCGCCCTTGCCGGCGGTCACCCGGCCGGAGAGGTCGAGGTCGGGCAACAGCGCCCCCCCAGCGCACACGGCCGTACCGACCGCAAGCTCGAGCGACGACTGGTGATAGCCGGCGAAGACCTCCAAGGCCCACGAACCACCAAGCCACACCGCGGCGCCGGACAGCGCGTGCGATGGTCCCATCATGGTTGCTCAACCCCTCCCTACGCCGTCCGCAATGGACCGCGTCGGCTGCGATGAACCCTGCCGAGGCTGAGTGTGTGCTCCGCACCGGGGGGAAGCGAGCACCGTCGCTCTATGGCGGATGTCGTGTCGCCTACATGCGCGGCATTTGCCTACCGTGCGCCCGGTGTGACGGACGCAATTGGTCGCCGATTGCTGCTGATTTCTCAATGCGCAGGCGCGAAGGGTGACCAATTGCGTCGCTGGCAAGCGTCAACACTGAGGGATCATGTTCAGGTTGTCGCCACCGTCGAGGACCGACCACGCCCACGGGAAGTAGGCGGTGCCGTTCTTCTGGAAGCGCAGCCACCGGTCGCTCCGCTTCGCACCCCACGGCTGTGCGTTGATCTGGGCGCTGCCGGTCGTCCAGCACTCCGGAGTGCCCGTGTCTCCCGGCATGAGCGGCCCGCTCACCGCTTGGCCCTGCTGGCTCGGCGTCCGATAGGCCCATACTCCGCCGTTGCACGGGAACTGGGGAAGGTTGGGGGTGCAGATCGCGGTGAACCGCATCTGGTTCGATGCCTGGGTGCCGTTCGCCGAGTCTGAACCGACCGGGTTAGCGATAGTTACCGAGTAGTTGTAGGTGTTGTTCGGCCACAGTCCACCAACGGTGAGTGTGACCGGTGCGGTGGAGCATGCCGTCGATGCGTTGCCGGCGCCGGCGACCGCGAACGTACAGGTCGACGCACCACCCCGGTTGTTGGGCGTGAACGTGACGCTGATCGCGTTGTAGTTCGGCGCCGAGCCGGTGACGGTCAGCGACGGCGCGCCGATCGTGCGGGCTGAGACGGTGCCATCGGGGCCGTTGCCGGCAAGATTGACGGCGCGCACCTTGACCTGGATCGCTGTGTCGTCCGGGAATCCGTTGAGTGTCACGGTGGTGCCCGTGGTCACGTCCGTGATGGTGCCGTCTGACTGCTCCACCTCGTACTTGGTGATCGGCCGGCCGTTACTTGGCGCCGCACCCCAGTTGACCTGGATCGCGCCGCGCTGGTTGGGGACCGTCGCCGCGGTGAGGCCGACCGGAGCCCCGGGCGTCGTGAATGCAATGACGGTGTTGCTCACCGGTGAATCGGTGCTGGCAGCGTTGATGTCGCTGATGGACACCACCGTGAACGCGAACTGAGTTCCGAACGGAAGCCCTCCTCGTGCGATCACCATTGTTGTCGTGGTGACCGCCCCGACCGATGCGGTGACTCCGCCACTGATCGAGGTGACCCGATACGACGTGATCGCATGTCCCTGTCCGTTGGCGGCTGGCCAGGTGATGGTCACGGTGCCGTCCGGGTTTGCCGTCGCGGTCACCGACGCCGGCGGGTCGGGCACGTCGGAGGTGGGGATGACCGGCGGCGCATACGCCCGCGCGCTGGCGCCCTGCGAGTTGACCGCGTACACACTGAACCGGTAGGACGTGCCGTTCGTGAGGCCGGTGATGTCCACCGAGCGCTGAGATGCACCGACCGTGATGGGCGCGCCGAAGCCCTCGACGACGTAGCGGAGCACAGGCGCGCCGTTGTCGCTGGCCTTGCGCCACGTCACCGTCGCTGAGGCATTACCAGCCGCGGCCGTGACGGCCTGCGGCAGCCCGGGCGGGCCGATCGGTGGGACCGGCGGGGTCGGCTGTGCCGGTGGTGGCAGCGGATCGCCACCGAGCACTCCGTCCTGGTACTTGTTCACCTCGCGGACCACGTGCTGGTCGTTGACCACTTTCGCATGAGATCCGTCGGGGGAGTTGATGAACAGGTAGTTCTCCCGGACCTCGAGCTCGACCTTGCCGGTGGTTGAGGGACTCTTGATGTCGTTGAGCAGCTTGCCCGAGGCATCGGTCTCGTGCACTACGCCCCCGCCCGAGTTGGGGGTGTAGACATGGCCCGCGTACACCACCGCTGGCCCGACCTGACCGGTGCCCGGCACGGTGAGCTGCTTGACGTTCGTTCCGTCGACCAACACCACCACGCGGTCGTCGGCTACGGTGATCGCGATCGTTGCCCCGACCGTACGGTCGGGCATGATGCCAGGCTTGTGAATCGGGATGTCAACGGTCTGCACCGACTCGCCGACGATGCTCAGCTTCTGCATCGTGTTGTCGAGCACGGCGACTCCGGAGTCCAATGCGGACAGTTCGAAGTCGTGGCCGGGGCTCGCCACGCTGACCGTGCGGGCCACCTTGGGGGAGGCGCCGCCGCTTCCGGGCTGGATCGATACCACCGTGCCCTCTGACGGCACCGCGATCCACAGCAGGCCGGAGCCATCGAAGCCGCCAGGCGTCAGGCCCTTCGGCAGGGTGATCGGGTCTCCGCTCGGGCTCAACGTCCGCGGGTCGAGCTGGCGGACCTGCCCGAGCACGCTGTCGATGACAAACGCGGCCTCGCCGTGCAGCGCCACCGACACGCCGAAGCCCGGCGTGCTGGGCATGACGGCGCTGACCTGCAGCGTGGTCAGGTCGAGAGCGGTCACCTGTCCGGTCTCGAGGTCGCGAAGGATGAGGTATTTATCGGTTTGAGTGATGTGGATCTCGTGGTCCTGCGAATCTTTGATTTTCGCTCGGGTGTCGACGCGCGCAGTCACACCGTTGATGCGCTCGACCTCGCTCTTTCCGGAGCTCCACACCCAGGAACTGGCGTCGAAGTTCGTCACGGCGGTGTCCGCCGCACCGAGTCCCAGAACCGTTAGCGCGGTTGCCGCGAGGAGCGCAATGACCGTGGTGAGGGTGATGACGGTGCCGCGCCCGCCGGATTCCTTGCCGCCGGGCAGTTCCACGGCGTCGGCATCGATGAATTCCTGATCTTCGAGCTTCAAGTCGCTCATTGCGGCCAGCCCCTCGTGTCGGCGTCCTCCCCAGGTCGCCCCCGGGGCGAGCCCGTAGAGCGCACTCATTCTAGGAGGTCAATACGTCCGGACGCGACCTACGACGCGCGGGTTGTGGATAAGCGGAATGTACATGTGCGGATGCTTGCCTGGATGTTCTCCGAGGACCACACCGCCGAGACCGTGAAGCAGTAGTTGTAGTTGACGTTGAGTCCGTGGATCGTCGACGTCGTCTGACCTGCCGGCACCGAGGCCATCGCCAACAGGGCGTTTCCTTCACGCCCGCCGGAGACAATGAACGGGACCTTGCCCGCACTCGGATCGTCCCAGCTCAACGTCACCGAGCCGCCCTCGTCCTTGAGCAGGACCCGGGTCGGCGATGGTGACGGGGCGGGCGACCCAGTTGCGGGCAACGGATTTGCCGGCACCGTGATAGCGCTGGACCTGCCGACCGGTCCGGGCGCGGCCGGCCCGCCGTCGGGGCGGACCAGCTGTACTGCGACGACGACGCCTGCGACAAGAATCACCACCGCGACCGAGGCCACGATGGCGACCGCGCCGCCGGGACCTCTCCGCTGCTGCACGGTCACCTCACGGCTGGCCAGCGGCGGCTCCGCCCACACCTGGACGTCGTGGGCTGCCAACGGCGGTGGCGGGATCACCTCGATGTCGGCCTGCCGTTCGTACACGCCGCTCGCCACCGGCGCATAGGTCGCCGCGGGAGGGACTGACGCAGCAGGTTGCTCGACCCCCGCGGGCGCCGATTGGGTACTCGCGGCAAGCCGGCTCTGTGCGCCCCGCACCGCGGGATGCTCGGTGCCCAGCACGCGCCGGCCGGCATCGACGAGGTGCCAGTCGTACGCCTCAGTTGGCTCACCGAGGCGGTAGACCACCGCGGCGAGCCTGCCTTCTATCGACAGCGAGCTGGCATGTTCTGGTCCGGCGGAGGCGACGATGATCGCGTACGCCCGGCGCAGTTGGTTGCGGGCCTCGGTCAGGTTGCCCAGCCGGCGCGCGATCGTCGCCAGATCGACCATGAGGGGCGCGAGCCGCTGGTCGTCCGGACCGAGCCGCAGCTCGCCGCCGGCCAGCGCTTCCTCGATCAGCGATCGGGAGCTGGTCAGGTCGCCGCCCTCGGCGAGCAGCCTGGCCCGCGCGTGGACTTCGGCGAGGTGATCCACTTCGTCTTGTATGTGCGGGTCATGCTGCGCGTACGGCGGATGCTGCCCGTACGGCTGACCTGCCGTGCTCTGCGATGTTGCGCCGAAGGCATGGCCGAAATCGCTCATCCGTTGGTGCTCCGGTGGCCCACGGCCAGAGACTCACCCGTGCCGATCGCGGTGATGATGCGCAACCCAGACATGTCCGTCATGATGCGTGGCGACGTGCGCCGCGCGCTACCCTCCACTGCGCACCTGTGGATACTGCCCGCATGGCGGGATGTTCGGAGGGAGGCGTGTCGATGGACGCAACGGTGAATGTGACGGAGATCGATGAGCAGTACACCGATCCGGGCAAGCTGACCGCGCGCCAGTCGCTGTGGCGGTTCCTGCCTGGGCCCACGCTGCCCGCCCGGGTGGTGGATCTGGTGCCGCCCGATGCGGTCGTCGCCGATGTGGGCTGCGGCAACGGCATCTACCTCGAACGGTTGGGGCGGCGCGGAGGTAATCCCGCCCTAGTTGGGTTCGACCTCTCGCCGGGAATGGCGCAGGTCGCTTCGGCGCATGCGCCCACGGCGGTTGCCGATGCGCAGGCGTTGCCGCTGCGCGCCGGGAGCGTGGACGTCGTGCTGTGTCTGCACACGCTCTACCATGTGCCGGACATCGCCCTGGCAATACGTGAGCTTCGGCGCGTGCTGTGTCCGGGCGGCCTCGCCCTGATAACGACCAATGGGTTCGGTCATGTTGCGGAACTGAAATCGGTGCTGGATGGCGCCGCGCGATGGGTCGCTGGTACGGGCGTCGATCCCGATTGGGATCTGCGGCGGTTTGACACCGAGACCGCCAGGGCCATGCTCGCTGAGGTGTTCGACGATGTCGCGGCCGTACCGGCCGGCGGCGTGAGTGTGGTCACTGACCCGGCGGCGATCATCGACTATCTCGGGAGTTGGCCGCCGGGCGCCGCTGGTGTCGGCATTGGTCCGATATGGACAGAGGTGCTCCGCGAGGCGACGCGCACCGTGCTAGCCCATTTCGCACAGGCGCGGACCTTCACCGTCACAAGTACCGCTGCGATCCTCACGGCCCGCGTCGTTGCTTGATGTGGCCGACTGAGCAGGCATCATGAGTTCGTGGAAGAGACGGTGCGGGCGATCCACCGTCGAATGCCGTCTTTTTAAGTAGTTAATGATGATTCGTCCCGCGCAGGGCATATCAGGCGCGGGTCCAGGACCGGTCTGTAGGATCGCCACAGCCAAAAGCCGAGGCGACGCAGCCAACGAGGTATGACGCATGGGTTCCACGCACGACGACTGGGCGGGCGCCAACCCTCCGCGCCACGAGCGCGACGACGACGGGCACGAGGGTGGCGTGGTACGAGGGCCGCACCTCCGGCGGGCCGCCGCCGCACCGCCCACGCCGCCAGGGCCCGATGCCCGGCCGGGAGCCCAAGCCGGGTGGCCGGGAGCCCAGAGCCGGGTGGTCGCGAACCGATGCGGGGTGACCGGGAACACATGCCGCGTGGGCGGGAGAACCCGCCGCCTCCCGACGAGCCCCGTCCTCGATGGGCGAGCCTGCCGGGCGGCCGACCGCGTCGATCGGTTCCCGGTCCGATCCCGGCCGACGAGCGGCGGCGCTTCGCGTCCAACCGATGGGCCGGCGCGCCCAGGGGAACCGCCGGCGCGCTGGCGCGAACCCATGCCGCTCTCAGCGAGGCGTCCCGACGAATTCACACCGCTACCGGACGAACCGGTCTCGGCCCGAGCCCAGGTGCCGGGTGGATCAACGCCCGGTCGCGGCGGCCGGCACGTCCGCGGAGGAAGTGGCGGTCTGCCACCGAGGCTGTCCATCAACGGCAAGTACCTTCGTGGCAGGCTGCTACCGGCTGCGGTGGCGATCGTGCTGATACTCGCCGGCGCCGGAATGCTCGGCGGCACCTACTTCCTCGACAGCGTGAAGCTCACGTCGGACCTCGCCTTCCCCGCCACGACCACCGTGCTCTACAGCGACGGTTCGGTGCTGGCGAAACTCGGTGAGGTGACCCGGTACGAGCTGCCGTACGACCAGATCCAAGAATCAGTCAAGCAGGCCGTTGTGGCCTCGGAGGACCAGACGTTCTGGACCAATGAGGGCGTCGACCTGGGCAGCGTGATGCGCGCGGCGTGGAACAACTTCACCGGCGGTACTACTCAGGGCGGATCGACGATCACGCAGCAGTACGCCCGCCTGGCCTTCGACCTGGACGGCGAGACATACCAACGCAAGGCGCGCGAGGCCGTGCTGGCGTGGAAGATGAACCGGTCACTGACGAAGGAGCAGATCCTCCAGGCGTACCTGAACGCCGTACCGTTCGGGCGGCAGACGTACGGCATCGAGGCCGCCGCGCGAGCCTTCTTCGGCAAGACCGCGAACAACACCGTACCGCCCGAGCAGCAGCTCACCTGGGCCGAAGCCATGGTGCTGGTGGCGATGGTGAAGCAGCCGTATCCGGATCCGGCTGACCCCGAGGGATTGCCGGGATACGACCCGACCGTCGGTCCGGCAGCGGATGCGAATGCGAGGGCGCGCTTCGACTACATCCGCGGCCAGCTCGTCGCGATGGGCGCACTGAGCGAGGCGGACGCCGCGGCGCTGGTGTTCCCGGACACCGTCCGTCCGTACACAGTGGAGGGTAATGGACTCGAGGCGCCAGCGGGTCTGGTCGTCAACCATGTGCTCAGCGAGCTCACCCACACCGAGGGGTCGCCCTTCTACGGCGCCAAGAACTGGAAGTTCATCCGCGAGGGCGGATATCAGATCCACACCACGCTGCACCGGGGGGCGCAGGAAGCCGCGCAGGCGGCGGCCAGCCGTGCCGTCGCGGGCAGTCCGATGGCGGGCCAGCCGGAGAACCTGCAGGGTGCGCTGGTCGCGATCCAGCCCGGCACCGGACGCGTGCTCGCCTACTACGGCGGCGACGACGGCAAGGGCAACGATTACGGGGGGTTCTACTTCGACGAGAGCGGTGAGGCCACCGGCGTGGGCCGGTTCCCGTCCGGATCGTCGTTCAAGGTCTACACGTTGGCCGCGGCCCTGAAGGCGAACTACTCACTGAAGTCGTACTGGGAGTGGAACCCGCACGACATGCCCGGCCGGACGGGCGCGGCGAGGATCCAGAACGCGAGTACCTGCGGCAACCAGAAGCCCGACCAACCGTGCAGCCTGCTGCAGTCGACGATCTCGTCCTTGAACGTTCCGTACTACGCGCTGACGCTGAGCGTCACACCGACCAAGGTGCTGGAAATGGCGCGGGACATGGGCATCGACTACATGTGGAACGACGATCGGGAGCGGCTCGACCTGCGCGCCACAGACATCAAGACCGTGGTGCCGAGCCAGTTCGACACGATCCTCGGCATCGGGCAGTACCCGATCACCGTGCTCGACCACGCCAACGGGGTGGCCACCGTCGCCTCCGCCGGACTCCGGGCGCAGGCGCACTTCGTGCAGAAGGTGATGAAGGGCGAGAACATCGTGTACGGGGAGACCCTGCCGCCGTCTGACCAGCAACGGGTCCTGACGCCCCAGCAGGCCAACGACCTGACCTACGCGCTGAGTCAGGTCAGTTCGGCGAAGGTCAACATTGGCTGGGACACCGCCGGCAAGACAGGCACCTGGGAGTACCAGCCGAAGCCGGGCGAGAACGGGCACGCGTGGATGGTTGGTTTCTCCCGGAAGATCGCGGCCGCGGTCTGGGTCGGCAACCACGGCGACGAGGGACCGATCCGCGACAAATCGAACGCGAAGATCTACGGCGCCGGCCTGCCGGCGAGCATCTGGCAGTCGTTCATGACCAAAGCGGCCAATGCCATGAACGAGCCGAAGGTGAACACGAAGTTCAACGCGCCCAACTACCTCGGTGACACGATGCCGCCCGGCGCGGTGCCCGGGCCTAACGGTCGGGAGAACGACGCCACCCCGACCCGCACCCGGCGGTGAGCGCGCGCCGATCCTCAACCGACCTCCAGGCGCTGAGGTTGGCGGTGCTTCTGGCGACCACGGGTCTCAGCCACTTCGTCGCGCCGCGGCCGTTCGACGCCATCGTGCCGTCGTCACTGCCGGGCTCGCCGCGAGCCTGGACGTACCTGAGCGGGGCGGCCGAACTCGGCACCGCGGTGGCGCTGGCGCTTCCGCGGACGAGGCGCCTCGGCGGCCTGGCCGCGGCCGCGCTGTTCCTGGGCGTCTTCCCAGCCAACGTGAAGATGGCCCGCGACTGGCGCGACCGCCCGCTTCCGCACCGGGTGGCGGCCTACGCTCGGTTGCCGCTGCAGGTGCCGCTGGTGTGCTGGGGGCTGCGGGTCGCCCGGTCAGCCGGGTCAGCCCGGTCAGCCCGGTCCGCCGGGTCAGCCCGGTCCGCCGGGTCAGTTCGGTCCGCCCGGTGAGGTGCCAAGGACTTCGGCCGCCGCCAAGAACTCCTCGCGGTACTGCAGAGTGCTGAGCCAGCGCGCCGGGATCGCGTCAATACCGTCGCGCACACCCAGTAGCCCGCCGGCGATGGCGGCGTTGGTGTCGGTGTCGTTGCCGATCCGGACGATGTCGACCAGGACATCCGGCAGCGGACGCCGGTCGAGCACGGCGGCGACGGCGAGGCTGAGCGAGTCGAGCACGTAGCCGCCGCCGCCGTCCGGCAGCGAGGTCTGCCCGGTGCGGGCCATCGCTGCCGGTTCGAGCTCGCGGCCGTACTCGATCGCGTCGGCGACCGCCCGTACTCCGAGCTCTGCGGCCGTCGTCTGTCCTATCACGACAGACTCCGTTGGCTGTCGCCCGACGAGCAGGCCAGCGGCGATCTCGTTGTAGGCGGCGCAGGCGACGGTGCAACGTTCGTCGTCGTGGGTGATCGCCGATATGCGCATGGACTCGGTGATCCGCCGCGCGCGATCCGCGACGGCGAGCGCGATGGGCAGGCAGCGCATGAGGGAACCGTTGCCGGCGTGGCCCGGCCCGGCTCCAGCGTCGTAAGGGTTACCGGTCTGGATGTATCGACGGAGTCCAGCCGCGGTCGCCGCACCGATGTCGCGCGGTGGGGCGCCCGGCTCCCGGTCGGGCCAATCGCCGAGCAGCCACGAAACCATGTGGTCGGCAGCAGCGCGCACCACGTCGTCGCCCGGCGCGAGATAGGCGAGCAGTACCGCTCGGGTCAGGTCGGTGTCGTCGGTGCCGTGCCCGGGAGGCCAGTCGAACGGCCCGCCGCCGACGATCTCGCGAAGCCCGTCCGGGTACCGATCGCGGATGTTCGCCCACGGCGAGAACTCGACCGTGGCCCCCAAACTATCGCCGGCGTGCACGCCGAGCAGCCCGCCCGCGATTCGGTCTACCCGCCGCAACATCCGCTCATCATCTCGCCTGAGTGCTAGTCCTCCCGGCGCCGCCGGGCGACGAACACCGCCAGCACCACGAGCAGCAGGCCGACCCCGACAAGGCTCAGGGCGGCCGGCAACACGCCGGGGAAGTATCGGTCGACCACCATCGGCAACACGATCAGCGTGCCAACGCTCGCGACCCCGAGGACGACAAGGTCGCGCTTCGCCACCGCCGCCAGCACCAGCGCTGCGACGGTCGCCAGCGCGAGCGCGGTGCCCCACTCTTCACCCTCGACGATCACTGCGCCGATGATGGCGCTGATCGCGCCGAGGGCCATGCCCGACCGACGCGGGAAGACATCGAACCACGACAGCGCGACCCACACGATGCCGACTGACCACACGGCCAGGCCCGACCATGGGTACGCCTCCGTGAGCATCGTGGTGCCGGCCGCGACGGCGATGAGCAGAGACGTGAGTGTGGCGATGTGCTGTGGCAGTCGGCGGTGCACGGCCCACAGCACGGCCGAGAACACAGCGGTTCCGGTGGCGGCAACGGTAAGCACGCGGTCGCCGTCCCAGTGCAGGCTGTCGGAGCCGACGAGGGCGAGGCAGCCGAACAGGGCGAGCGATGAGCCGGCCCAGAGCACCGCGCGAAGGCGACCTCCGGCCTCGCCCAGAGGACCGGAGACGAGGGCACCGGCAACGACGAGCAACACGGCCGTGCGCACCCGCCAGGGCGATGCGCGCGAGCGTCGACATCTCGTCCCAGAACCAGCCCACGACGAGCCCGAGTCCAACCAGGACGATGACGCCGCCGAGGTACCCCATCGCTTCGGCGACGAGCGACCCGCCACGGGGGTCGTTCGGCCGCTGCGGCATGCTCGCCAGGTCGGCGCGGATGCGGTCGGCCTGGTCGGTGCTGATGATCCCCGCGCCGACCCATCGGTCGACGAGTGGAGCCAGGTCACGGGACGGATTCATGTGTTGAGTCTGTTGCCGTCGTGCGGACCGGGTGCTCGTCCGAACGTATGCCGTAGACCATCCGACCGGCGTGCGCCGTCTCACACGACGCGGTATGCCGTCGTCCGGCGGCCGCTCGCGCCTCCGCGCAGAAAAGTCGGGCGCTCAAGGTCGTCCTGCGGCTACCATCCCGGCGTGTTCGCAGAGCCGGCGGAGTTGGACCGTGAAAGGCTGCGCCACGTCCTTGCGGCGAACTGGGGCATCGACGCCGCGCACGTGAGCTACGAGCCGGTGGGGTTCGGCACACACCACTACCGTGTCGTCGCTCGGGACGGCACCGCCTGGTTCGTCAATGTTGACGAGCTGGCGGCGAAGACCGCGCTGGGCAGCACCGGGGCTCAAGTCATTGACGGGTTGGAACGTTCGCTCGGGACGGCCGCGGCGCTGCGCGAGGCCGGGCTGGAATTCGTGCATGGTCCCCGTCGCCGTACGGGCGGGTCGGTGGTGGCACCGATGGGCGAGTTCGCCGTCTCGGTGTTCAGCTTCATCGTCGGCACGTCGTATCCGTACGGCGACTTCCCCACCGACGTGCTGCGGCGGCGCGCCCTCGCCGCGCTCGGCCGGATGCATGCGGCGACCAGCGCGCTGCCCTTGGACCTAACCCGCCGGGACAACCTTATGGTGCCGAACAGATCGGCGTTCGAGTCCGCGCGCCGGGAGCTGGACCGAGCATGGTCGGGCGGCCGGTACGCCGAACCGACCCGGGCGTTGGTACAGGCCGCTCTCGGCCACATCGACGGCTTGCTCGCGCGCTACGACGCTCTGGTTCCGGCGGTGCTGTCTACATCGGACAGTTGGGTCGTGACCCACGGCGAGCCACACGCTGGCAACGTGATGACCACAGTGGACGATGCGCTGACTCTGATCGACTGGGACACCGCCGCCCTGGCACCGCGCGAGCGCGACCTGTGGATGATCCAGCCACGCGACGAGGAGGACTGGGCGGCGTATGGTGTCGCCTCCGGAGCCGACCCGATAGCGATGGAGCTCTACCGGCTGGCCTGGGAGCTCTCGGAGATCTGCGGCTACACAGCAGGGTTTCACGCGCCACATGTGGACGACGAGAACACCGGGGTTGCCTGGCGTTCGCTGCAGGGTTACCTCACGATGGACCCGGCGGAGTAGAAGGACAGGCGGAGTCGTGGTGAGTCCGAACGCGTACGTGAGTCCGCGCCAGCGGATCGAGGCCGAGTGCGCCCGACGGGGTCGGGAGGCGTTCGTGCGCGGGTGCGCGGAGTTGATCCTCGGCGACGACCGCGACGCCGGCCTGATCGTGGTGCTCGGCGCCGGACACGCACGCCACATCCTCGACGACGGCGTGCCCGACGACCAGGCTTACTGGTTCCGGGTGTGGGCGGCGCGGGGTCTGCTCTGGGTATGGGATGACGTCGGCATGGACGCGGTTCGCGCTGCGCTGGCCGACCCGGCCTGGCGAGTCCGCGAGATGGCGGTCAAGGTGGTGGCTCGGCACCAGTTGGGCGATCTGCTGCCGGTGGTGCTGGTTCTCCGGACGGATCCGACGGACCGGGTACGGTCCGCAGCTCAGCGCGCCGTCGTCGTGCTCACCCGAGTCGGCGCGTGAAGCCACGCCGCCCGGGGGGTGCGAGCGTGGCCTGCGGTGCATTCGCCTCGGGGTTCGGTGCGTTCGGCTGGAGAGTGTCGGACCGCGCCCGTACGGTGGCGCCATGGACTGGAAGATTGAGCTCATCGCCATTCCCGTGACCGACGTCGACCGGGCGAAGGCGTTCTATGTCGATCAGGTGGGCTTCAACGCCGACCACGACCACCGGGTGACCGAGTCGCTGCGGTTCGTGCAGCTCACGCCTCCCGGGTCGGCCTGTTCGGTGTTGCTGGGCACCGGAGTTACTGAGATGGCGGCGGGCAGCCAGAAGGGCGTCCAGGTCGTGGTCGCGGATGTGGCAGCCGCGCGGCAGCAGCTCCTCGACAACGGCGTCGAGGCAAGCGAGATCGACGAGCAGCCGTGGGGACTGTTCGTCACCTTCGCCGATCCGGACGGGAACACGTGGGCGCTGCAGCAGATTCCGCCCCGAGAATAGGTGGATCCTGCGGTCGCTGTTGTCGCCCGGATTGAGGCCGGCGGACCAGCTGAGTGACACCATCGCTGGCTAACCCAACGCATTTGCTCGGCCCGAGCCTCGCAACCGTTGCGCGCTGATCGGCTGGAAGCGGGCGCTCGGACAACAGCCAACTCGAAAGAACGGGATATTCCGCGTGGCTATCCGCATGACCCGGTGAGCGCGCGCAGCTTCTCCAAGCTGTCGGTCCAGCCGCTTCGGTGCAATGAGACACGCGCCTCGGTCGCGAACTCGCCCTGCGAAAGCGAGAGCACCGTGGTCTCTCCGACGTCGTCGAGTGACAAGCGGACGACTGTCATTTGGTCGTCGGGATCGGGTTCTTCCCAGCGGAAGGTGTAGACCAGTTGGCTCGGCGGGTCTATCTCGAGGAACTCACCTGTGAGGTGGAACAAGTCGCCGTCGGGTGGTTGCATGCCGAAGCGATAGACCCCACCGACACGGAGGTCGACGTCTACCTCGGGCGTCGTGAACCCGTGTGGCCCCCACCATCTCGCCAGCTCTGCTGGGTCAGTGAGCATTCTGAAGATCAGCTCCCGCGGCACACCGAGCACGCACTTCAGCTGCACGACCAAATTGCCCGCTGGCGCGTTCATGGCCCGACTCTCTCACGACCAGGCCCGGTGCGTTTCCGCGCCCGAGCATCTGTACAGATCGACCGCAGCGCGGCCGCTGCACACTGTCGGCTCCGCACGAAGGCGGCTCTGTTGTCCACGGTGACGCGCGGCTGGCGGGCGGTTCTCATCATGGTTTGACGTCTGGGCTAACGTTCGGCGGTGTTCGACGAGACTCCATCGGGCAGCCCGGAGCAGGCTGCGAGCAGGCGGATTCGGCTTCGTTACGCCGGGACGTGCAGGCTGTGCGGGGCCGACCTGCGTGCGGGCATGTCTGCGGTGTACGAAAGCGTCACCAGCACCGTTCGCTGCATAGTCTGCCCGGCGACTGGCGAGGCTGCCGCCGATGTGGCGTCGCGATCTGAGCCTGCCGGTCCTCAGCGGCCGCAGGCCGCCGGGTCTGGCAGGGCCGGGTCCTCGGCCCGGCGCGAGTACGAGCGGCGCCGGGCCAAGGACGGACAGCGTCTCAGGCAGAAGTGGGGTCGGCTCGGCGGCCTCGCTGTGGCCATGTCCGGCGAGCGCCAGAGCACCCAGGCGTGGGCACGAGGTGCCATTGGTGAGGAGCGTCTCGGCGCCCTCCTCGACACATTGGCATCTGAGGACATCGCTGTACTCCACGACCGACGCATTCCCGGGACGAGGGCCAACATCGACCATATGGTGGTGACCCGTGCCGGGATCTGGGTCATCGACGCCAAGCGCTACCAGGGGCGCCCCGAGTTGACGATCGAGGGTGGAATTCTCCGGCCTCGGACCGAGAAGGTGCTGGTGGGGCGACGGGACTGCACCAAGCTTGTCGACGGAGTCCTCACGCAGGCGGAACAGGTTCGTCAGGTAGCGGGCGACATCCGGGTCACCGGGGTGTTGTGTTTCGTTGAGGCCGACTGGCCGTTGTTCGGCGGAGCCTTCACATCGCGCGGCGTTCACGTCCTCTGGCCGAAGCGGTTGGCCAAACTGCTCACCGGCGCTCAGGCTGGGGAGATCGATGTGCGCGCGGTACGCGAGTTGCTGGCTTCGCGGTTCGGTTCCGCCTGAGTGGGGGAGACGATTGGTCGAAGACCTTCGGCGTGCCGGTTCCAGTGAAATTCAAACCGCATCGGCCACGCGACTGGCCCCCGCGCGCCATCTGCTGCCGACGACCAAGGCGCCCTGCAGCGATGCGTCGCTCATGTCAAAAGCCAGCACTCGGACCCGAACACACCGGCGCTCCGCGAACCGGGCCGTCTATCTTCGGCCGCTCGCCTCCCGCCAGTCACCGCGGTGGAGGGCGCATTGGCCGGCAGGCCCGCCTAGCGGTTCCAGAAGCGTCGGCTGATGCTAGTCGGGTACGTGGATGTGGTTGTCTGGTGTGGTGGGTCGGTGTGGCTGGCTTGGGCCGAGTTCGTAGGGTTGGCCGCCGGGGCGGGCGACGGTGACGTCGCCGGTGGTGGGGTCGAGGGTGATCTGCCAGCGTTGGTGATCGGGGAGACCGTCGTGGACCTTGCCGTGGTGCCAACGACACAAAAGCGCGCGCGTTGTCCACATTTGTCAGTCCGCCGGAGTACCAGGCGAGTAGGTGGTGGACCTCGCACCAGCTCGCCGGAGCGCTACATCCGGGCCATCGGCAGCCCCGGTCGCGGGCGATGAGCGCCTTGCGCATCCAGGTTGGCACGATCCGGTGCGCCCGGCCGACCTCCAACGGCAGCCCGGTCGCCGGATCCAAGATCACCCTCCACACTTCGCAGTCGCAAGCCAGCCGTTGAGCTACCGAGGCGGGCAGCCGGTCGGCCCAGTCGGACCAGGGCAGTTCCGGGGCCATCGGCACCCCGGCGCACTGCAGCGCATCAGGTTGGCGTTGCGGTGGCGGGTCCGCGGTGGACCCGCAGCCCGCCGCCTCATCGGCAGCCGCACCGTCGGCCCCAGCACCGCCGACCGCCGCACCGCCGTTCGCGGCACCGCCGTGGGCGGCGGCACCGTTCGCCGCGCCGTGATGCGCGGCGGCACCGTTCTGGGTCGCGGCACCGTTGGCGGTTGGGGTGGTGGCGGGGTGGGTGGTTGGGGTGTTGGTGGCGTGTCGGAGGCCGAGCAGGGTGTCGGGGGTGATGAGCAGGCCGAGGTGGGGTCGTAGCCCGCCGACGGTGGGTAGGGTGCCGCGGTCGAGGGCTTGGCGGGCCAGTTCGAGCAGGGCGTCGGCGCGGCGTTGCACCGCGGTGCTCGGCTCATCCGGGGTGACCGGGCGCATCAACGCGTCCAACGCGGTCAACACCGTCGCGCCGGCTTCGAGGTCGAGGCGTCCCGACACGGAGAACAACGATCCGCACCGGGAGATCGACAGTGCCCGCCGGTCGGCGGCGTGCGGATCGGGGTCGGGCCCGTCCGGGTCGACATGGGCGCGGATGCGGTGACAGGCCGCCTCCACGTCGGCGTGCCGGCCGGTGCTGGCGGCCAGGGTGGCCAGGATCTCATCAAAGGGCTGCACCTGCTCGACGCCGACGTGCCCGGCCAGATCACCCACGGTGCGGACATGCTCGGCCGACACGGCCCCGGTGTGCGCCGCGGCCGACAGCGCCGGCAACTGCCGCAGCAGCCGACCCCGCGACAGCCAGCCGGTGGCCGCCCGCTGACTCATCCGCCCGAACGCGATCAACCACGACCGGGCGGTGCGAAACCCGTCCCGCTCGGCCAGGTCCCGCGTGTCGAACGACGCCGACACGGTGGACACCACCGCGGTGAGCTGGTTGACCACCGTGAGCAACGCCAGCAGCCCGTCGCGGACCTGCCCATCCGACCACGACGTCACATCCTCGGCGGCCAACACCTGCGCAGCGGACTGCAACCGCTGCCACGGCTCGGAACCCCCGCTCGAACACATGTTGGCAGTCTAACCCAGACCACCGACAGATTCGCAACTATAGTTTGCGAGTCGCCCTATGATCCATAGTGGACTACGATCGTGAAGGACACCCGGCACGACGCCGGACCGGATCGAGCGGTACGGGAATGTCGGTGGGACGTTCTAGCGTGGCTGAGCACGGGAACCCATCGTGGGAAGGGGAACCAATGACCACACTCGAGAACCGGCCGAACACGGCACTCCTCGTCGTCGACGTTCAGAACGGTGTCGTCGCGGGGGCTCACGAGCGCGACGCGGTCGTGGCGAACGTCGCCAGCCTGGTCGAGAACGCGCGGCGGCAACGGGTGCCCGTTGTCTGGGTCCAACACTCCGACGAGCAGCTTGAGAGAGGGAGCGACGAGTGGCGCATCGTTCCCGAGCTGAGTCCGGGCGATGCCGAGCCACTCGTCGAGAAGAACTACGGCGACTCCTTCGAGGGCACCACCCTCGAGACCGTGTTGTCCAGCCTCGGAGTCGGACGACTCGTCGTGGTCGGCGCACAGACTGATGCGTGCATCCGCTCGACGCTCCACGGTGCGTTTGTCAGGGGTTACGACACGACCCTTGTCAGCGACGCCCACACGACAGAGGACCAATCTGCCTGGGGGGCGCCGCCGCCGGGCCAGGTCATCGCGCACACAAATCTCTACTGGACCGACCAGACGGCACCAGGCCGTACGGCCGGGACGGCCGAGACGAAGGAGGTTGACTTCGGCAGCGTGGCCTGACCCGGTGCGACGAGACGCGAACCCATCGAGGGGTCGCCGGGCATGCCAGCGTGGTTCCGGTGGTCGGTACGGCTGAGGCCGCTGTGCTGGTCATGGTAGACAGGCGCTATGCCGCGCTCGGCTCGACGAACCGCTTCGCTGGGCGCGATGGTTGGTCTGTTGGGGATGACATTCGGGCTGGTGGCCGCCTGTACGTCGCCCGCCCCGGAACCGACCGCTGGTACCGCCACGCCGCCAGGCACCGCGACCACCGCGTCGCCCTCGGCTGAGCCGACACCGTCTCCGGCGCTGAGCATCGACACCTACGCGCCGCAAGGGTGGGTCAGTCTGTCCGATGTGGACCCCACGATACTGGAGGAAATCCGTTACCACGGCGAGCACAACTTCCTCGGGCGCCAGGTCGACGGCTACCTCGAGCCGTTGTGCGTCCTGCCCCGCCAGACCGCGGAGGCGCTGCGCCGGGTCCAGACGAACGCGCGCGCCGAGGGGTACAGCCTCAAGATGTACGACTGTTACCGCCCGAGGCGCGCAGGGCAGGACTTCGTCCGGTGGGCGCGCGATCGTGCCGATCGGAAGACGAAGGCCGAGTTCTATCCCGGCCTGGACAAGCCGCAGCTGTTCAGCCAGGGCTACGTCGGCGGGGGCGCGACATCGCACAGCAGTGGCAGCGCAGTCGATGTCACCCTGGTAGCGCTACCGCCGCGGGGCAGCGACCGTATGTGCCCGGGGAACCGCTCGTGTCCTGCACCGCCCCACCCGACCAGCGGTTCCCGGACAACACCGTCGACATGGGCACCGGGTACGACTGCTTCGACTCCCTCTCGCACACCCTGGACCCCCGGATCACCGGGGCTTCGCGTGACAATCGGCTGCGGCTCAAACGCCTCATGGCAACGGGCGGCTTCGTGAACTACGACCGGGAGTGGTGGCATTACGACCTCGTGAACCCGCCGTACGACGGGCAGTACTTCGACTTCCCCGTGGCCCGCGCAGCCCTGACCTGAGTCGCAAGCCGGAGAAGCTCTTACGTTTGTTCGCGCGAGACATATCCGGCCGGCTGGCTGTGGCTCGGCCACACATGGCCACCAGCTCAGACGGCGCCATAGTCTTCGGACTCGTCGGCGGCGGGTCCGCCGGAAAGAGGTCATGGCGGAGGCGTACATGCGGACTGAGGCGACATTTGACGGTCGCACCGCGCTGGTAACCGGGGGCGCCAACGGCATCGGGCGGGCATGCGCCATCAGGCTCGCTCGGGCCGGCGCCGCGGTGACCGTCGTGGATCGGGACGAGGCCGGGGTCAAGGAGGTCGCCGAGCTCATCGGGGGCAAGGCGGTCACCGCGAACCTGCTCGACCAGGACACCCTTGAGGAGTTGGACCTCGCCGCCGACATTCTGGTCAACAATGCCGGCTTCCAGCACGTGGCCGCGGTGGAGGAGTTTCCACCCGGGATCTTCGCCGACATCGTGACGTTGATGCTCGTGGTGCCGTTCCGGCTGGCGCAGCGCTGCCTTCCGGGCATGTACGCCAAGGGCTGGGGGCGGATCATCAACATCTCCTCCGTGCATGGCGTCCGTGCGTCGCCGTACAAGTCGGCGTACGTCTCGGCCAAGCATGGCCTGGAGGGACTCTCCAAGGTCATCGCGCTGGAGGGCGCGCCGCACGGGGTGACGTCCAACTGCGTCAACCCCGCGTACGTGCGCACCGCGCTGGTGGAGCAGCAGATCGCCGCCCAGGCGCAGGTGCACGGACTGCCGGCCGAGGACGTCGTGCGCGACATCATGCTCGCGCCGGCCGCGATCAAGCGGCTCATCGAGCCGGCCGAAGTGGCCGAAATGGTGGCGTACCTTTGCTCGCCAGAGGCGTCCTTCATCACGGGCAGCTCGATGATGATGGACGGCGGGTGGAGCGCACACTGAACGACCAACGCTCGTGGGAACCGGATGGGAGGTGCCGACATGGCGTCGTCGGCGGTGGCCTTTCTAGAGCTGCTCGCCCGGGAGGCGCCGAGCATCGAGTTCGAGCGTCCGGTTCTCGAGGCCCGTACCGCCGGGGCCGCGCCGGCGGTCATCGAGGAGCTGGAGCAGGCCCGGGCTGTGGCCCTGCGGGTACGCGCCCTGCTCGACCGGCGCCGCCGGCGCGAAGCCGAGCTGACCGCGCTCTTCGACACCGCGTCCGATCTTGCGCTGCTGCATGATCTGGACGGGGTTCTCGAGGCGATCGTGCGCCGCGCTCGCAAGCTCCTCGACACCGACGTGGCGTACATGACGCTGCATGACGAGGAGCGCGGCGATACCTACATGCGGGTCACCGACGGCTCGGTTTCGGCCAACTTCCAGTCACTGCGGCTCGCGATGGGCAGCGGTCTTGGTGGCCTGGTCGCGTCCAAGGGCACGCCGTACGCCTCGGACAACTACCCGGACGATGCGCGCTTTCAGCACGCTAGCGACATCGACTCGGCGGTCGCGGAGGAGGGGCTGATCGCGATCCTCGGTGTGCCGATGCGGCTTGGGGCCCGGATCGTCGGTGTGCTGTTCGCCGCCAACCGCACCTCGCGGCCGTTCGCGCGGGAGGATGTGGCACTGCTGGCGTCCCTCGCGGCGCACGCGGCCGTAGCAATCGACAACGCGCGCCTGCTCGAAGAGACCCGGGCCGCGCTGGCCGAGCTGAGCCTGGCCAACAAGACCGGCCGGGAACATAGCGACGCAGTCGAGCGGGCGGCCGAGGCGCACGATCGGATGGCCGAGCTCGTGCTGCACGGCGGCGACGTTGGAGATCTTGCGGCCAGCGTGTCAGAGCTTCTCGGTGGTGGACTGGCCATCTTCGACGACGACGGGCGGTGCCTCGCCTCGGTCGGGCTTACCGCGTCCCCAGCCGTCGAGGACGCGGCGAACCTCGCTCGCGGTCTCGGCCGTACGGTCCAGAAGGGCGATCTCTGGGCCACTGCGGTGGGCCGGGCCGGCGAGGCGCAATGCTGCCTTGTGTTCGTGCCGTCGTCCGCGCCGGTCGGGGCGGACCTGCGGATCTTCGAGCGGGCCGCGGTCGTGACCGCACTCCTGCTGTTGTCCCGGCGTAGTGCCGCCCAGGCCGAAGGCCGGGTCCGCGGTGAGTTGCTCGACGACCTCGTCGCGCGCCCGGTGGATGACGCGGAGATGCTGCACGAGCGCGCCCGGCGGCTAGGGGTCGTGCTCTCCCAGGCGAACACAGTGCTCGTATTGCGGGCGCCGAGCGGCGCCCGCCACCGCGTGGCGTCCTGGGCCGCGAATCAGGCGTCCGAACACGGTGGTCTTGCCGCCGACCGCAACGGGTCCAGTGTCCTTCTGCTCCCCGGCGATGATGCGAGCGCGCTGGCTCGTCGAGTCGGGCGGGAGGTAAAGGCCAACGTGGGCGCGGCGGTCACTGTTGGGGCCGGCGGGCCGGCCTACGCGCCGGTTGAGATCGCGGAGGCTTACCGTACGGCCGAGCGTTGCGTGGATGCGCTGACTGCGCTTGGCATGCCCGGTACGAGCGCCGGCCCCGCCGATCTCGGCTTCGTCGGTTTGCTGATGGGCGGCGGCGAGGACAGCATCGACGTTTTCGTGACGACTTCCATCGGTGCGGTTCTCGAGTACGACCGGCGCCGCGGCACAGTGCTCGGACAGACCCTCGAGTCGTATTTCGCCGCCGGTGGCAGCCCGGCCCGGGCAGCGGAGCTGCTGCACGTTCACGTCAACACCGTGACCCAGCGTCTGGAACGGCTCTCGACGCTTCTCGGCGAGGACTGGCAACGCCCCGACCGCGCCTTGGAGCTCCAGCTCGCTCTTCGCCTGCATCGCCTCAGGGGTTAGTGGTTCAAGCTGTCGCGGCTTCCTGAGTCAGCCCACATGTGTGGGGCCGGAAGTGTGGGGCGCGGACACATGTCGGCCGTCACGGCTCGCCCCTAACCTTCGACCACAGACAAACGTGGCACGTCCCCCACAACTGCAGCCCCCCGAGGAGATTTCGTCATGCGCATAGCTCGGAGACTCATCTCCAGCGTCGCGCTGGTTGGCGCGGCAGCCCTGGCCATCGCCGGATGCAGCAGCCCCCAGCAAGCGGCGACAGGTGACACCGGTGACACGTCGCCCTACCAGGTAGGAATCGTCTACTCCCAGTCCGGCGCGCTCGCCTCCTACGGCAAGCAGTACCTGGAGGGATTCAAGGCCGGGCTGGCGTACGCCACGAACGGCAGCAACAAGGTCGGTTCCCATCCGGTCGAGCTCACCGAGGTCGACGACGCCGGAGACCCGGCGAAAGCCGTCTCAGCGGCGAAGGACCTCATCGGCAAGGGTGCCAAGGTGATCGCGGGGTCGACCGCGTCGGGTGTCGGACTTCAGGTCGCCCCGATCGCGGCGCAGAACAAGGTGCTGTTCATCTCCGGGCCGGCTGCCTCGGACGGCCTTACCGGCGTGAACCGGTACACCTTCCGGTCCGGGCGGCAGTCATACCAAGACGTGCTCACCGCCAAGTCCTTCATCGGCAACCCCGCCGGCAAGAACGTCGTCGTGTTCGCCCAGGACAGCGCGTTCGGGCAGGGCAATGTGGCAGCGGTCAAGGCGGTCATCGGCGGCCTCGGTGCCACCGTCACCAACATCCCGGTTCCGGCGGCGGCCAACGAGTTCACCACCTTCGCCAAGCAGGCGCTCGACGCCAAGCCGGATTTGCTCTTCGTCGCGTGGGCGGGCACCACCGCGCCGGCCATGTGGCAGGCGTTGGACCAGCAGGGCGTGCTGTCTTCGACCACTGTGGTCACGGGTCTGGACATCCGGGCCTCGTGGGCGACCTTCGGCGCGGCCGGGACGAAGATCTCGTTCCTGGCGCACTACTTCGATGGTGCCTCCTCGAACCCCGCGGCCGACGCGCTGAAGGCGACGCTGGGCGCTCCGATTGACCTGTTCCACCCGGACGGCTTCACCGCCGCCCAGATGGTGGTGCGCGCGCTTGAGTCGAGCGGCACCGACGTCGAGGCGATGATCAAGTCGCTCGAGGGCTGGAGCTTCGACGGCGTCAAGGGCAAGACGACCGTGCGGGCCTCAGACCACGCGCTGTTGCAGCCGATGTTCCAGACGAAGCTGGTGGGCAGCGGCACCACCATGAAGGCGGAACTGGTCAAGGCCCTTCCGTCGGAGGATGTCACCCCGCCGTCGGTTCCGTTCAAGGAATAGCGTGACGGCACTTGCTCTGCGTGGGCTCACCTGGCGGGTGGGCGGAGTCGCCATTGTGGACAATGTCGACCTCGACCTGGCGCCAGGTGAGTTCCTCGCCGTCATCGGTCCGAACGGCGCTGGCAAGACCTCGCTGTTCAATCTCGTCTCCGGGCTGCGCCGGCCGACCGCCGGTACGGTCGCGGTCAATGGGCGGGATATCACCCGCCTCACCCCGCACCGGCGCGCCCGGCTCGGGCTCGGCCGCACGTTCCAGACCTCGGCGGTGTTCGCGTCGCTGCCGGTCGAAGAGAACGTACGGCTGGCCGTTGCCGCCCGTCGCGGCGGGAGCATGCGGCTGTTTCCGTTCGCGCCGTGGCGAGCGGGTGGTGGCGGAGGAGGCGACACAGGTGCTCGAGCAGGTGAACCTTGTCGAGCGGGCGGCGGCTCTTGCCGGCACCCTCGCCCATGGCGAGAAGCGCAAGCTCGAGATTGCGCTGCTGCTCGCCGCGCAGCCGACGGTGATGCTGCTGGACGAGCCGATGGCGGGCGTGAGCGCCGAGGAGGTGCCCGCGCTCGTGGACGTGGTCCGCGGCCTGACCCGGTCCGGTCAGAGCGTGCTCATGGTCGAGCACCACATGGACGTCGTGCTCGACCTGGCCGACCGGGTGGCGGTGATGCACCACGGCGCGATGCTCGTCTGCGACACACCGGCAGTGGTCATGGCCAACCGCACCGTGCAGGAGGCGTACCTGGGGGAGGAGCTCTAGGGTGTTACCAATTCTCTCCGTTACCGACCTTCGGGTACGCATCGGCGGTTCCCAGATCCTGCAGGGCGTGAGCTTCGACGTGCCCGCCGCCGGCGTCACTGTCCTGTTAGGACGCAACGGGGTCGGCAAGAGTACGACCCTGAAGGCGGTACTCGGGCTGACTCCGGCCGCGGCCCAGATCACCGGTGAAGTGCGCTTCGACGGCGCCCCGGTGACCGGACTGCCGACCTATCAGCTGGTCCGGCGTGGTCTCGGCTACGTGCCCGAGGACCGTGGCATCTTCGCCGGACTCACTGTCGCGGAGAACCTGCGGCTGGCCGAGCGGTCGCCGGCTCCGGACTACGACACCGCCTACGGCCTGTTTCCGGAACTGGCCCAGCGCGGGAAACAGCGGGCGGGCACACTCTCCGGCGGCCAGCAACAGATGCTCGCCATCGCGCGGGTGCTGCTGAATCCGAACCGTCTGTTGCTCGTGGACGAACCGACCAAGGGGCTGGCGCCGCGCCTCGTCACCGAGGTCGCCGAGGTGGTTACCCGAGTGGCCGAATCGGTGCCGATCCTGCTGGTGGAGCAGAACCTCGCTTTGGTCCGCCGGGTCGGCCGCGACGCGGTCGTGCTCGCGGCGGGGGCAGTCGCCTACTCCGGTCCGATCGGACCGCTCCTGCAGGACGAGGACCAGACCCGGTCCTTGCTCGGAGTCGGGCACCGGCAGCACGCAAAGGCGTCGCCCATTAGCGCCGCGCGAGCGAGCGAATCAGGGGACAAGGCATGAGCACGTTCATCCTGTTGACCCTGACGGGGTTGGGCCTGGCCGGCCTCTACTTCCTGGTCGCCTCGGGATTGTCGCTCGTCTTCGGGCTGGCCGACGTGCTCAACTTCGCGCATGGGCTGTTCTTGTCCGTGGGTGCTTACGCGACTTGGTGGGCGGCGACGAACGTGCCGGGAGCGAGTGCCGAGGGTTTCGGGTTCGTTCTCGCGGCCGCGATCGGGGTGGTTGCCGGCGCCGCGGTCGCGGCGGTTGTCGAGCTGGTACTGATCCGGCCGTTGTACCAACGGACGATCCAGCAGGTGTTGGTGACGGTCGGGCTCTCGCTCGCCGGCGTCGCGTTGCTGCAGGCGGTCTGGGGCGCCGACGCGCGCCCGTTCCCGCGCCCGGCGTGGGCATCTCAGGTGACGCCCGTCGGCGGCGCCTCGGTGCCGAACTCCTCGCTGCTGCTCGTCGTCGGCGCGGGTGCGGTGCTGGCCGGGCTGCTGGCCTTCCTCCGGTTCACCCGGATCGGTCTGGTGATCCGGGCCGGTGTGGAGGACCGGAGCATGGTCACCGCCCTTGGCATTGACGTGCGCAAGGCATTCACGCTTGTCTTCGCGATCGGCGGCGCCGCGGCGGCGCTCGCGGGCGTGCTCGCCGGGGTGCAGTTCGGTACCGTCTCGCCCGCCCAGGGCACCTCGTTGCTCATCTTCGGCTTCATCGTCGTCGTGATCGGCGGCATGGGATCGGTCACCGGCACGGCCTGGGCTGCGGTCGCAGTCGGCTTGCTGCAACAGTTCGTCAACTACTACGAGCCCGGGCTGGGGGATGTCTGCGTGGTCGCGCTACTCGCGCTCGTGCTTCTGGTACGGCCGCAGGGCCTGGCCGGCGTGACGGAAGGGGCCGCGGCATGATCCGGCGGTGGATACCCGTGGCGGTACTGGTGCTGTTCGCGGTGCTGCCGTACTCGAACCTCGAGATTCCGATCCTCTTCGACGGCGCGCTCAACTCGCCGGGCACCCTGCAGCTGCTGGCGATCTGTCTCATCTTCGGCGGGCTCGCGCTCGGCTACGACCTGATGTTCGGCCGTACCGGGATGCTCTCGTTCGGTCATGCGCTCTACTTCGCCGGTGGCGTGTACGGCACGGCGATCCTGCTCGAACAGACCGACTGGCCACTATGGCTGGTCGGGGTCGCGGCCATCGCCGGCACCGCGGTGCTCGCCCTCCTTCTGGGTGCGGTTGCGTTGCGCACCAAGGGGATCGCGTTCGCCATGGTCACGCTCGCGTTCGCCCAGATCGGCGCGATCACGGTGGCGCGCAATCCCGGCAGCATGACCGGTGGCGAGGAGGGCCTGTCGATTGACGGAGCGCGGCTGCCCGCGGCGTTGGTGGGAGTGGTCAACACGGTGAATCTGTACTGGCTGGCCCTGGCCTTCGTCGCCCTGGTGGCGTTCGTGGTGCACCGGGTCGGCGACGCGCCTGCCGGACGGGTACTGGCCGCCGTGCGCGACGACGACCGTCGCGTGGATGTGCTGGGCCTTGACCCGTACCGCTTCCGGCTACTGGCGTTCGTGCTCGCGGGCGCGCTGGCCGCCGCGGGCGGGGTGGTCTACGTGCTGCTCGTCGGCGGGGCCTCGCCGCACGCGGTCTCCTCGGACCTGACTCTGTCGCTGCTGGTGATGGTGGTGCTGGGCGGGCCGGGCACTCGGTGGGGTCCGCTCGCGGGTGGCATCACGTTCGCCTTCCTCGACCACCGTCTCACCGCCGCCGGCAACTCCGATGCGGTGGCGAGCATGCCGAGCATCCTCAGTGGACCGCTGTCGCAGCCACTGTTCATCCTCGGCACTGTCTTTATCCTGGCGGTGTACTTCTTCCCGGGCGGGCTGGCCGGCTTGGCCGAACGGCTTGGGCCGCTGCGCCGCCTTGTTCCAGCTAGGTCCGCGTCTGGGTCGTGAAAGGATCCGCCATGGGCGTCACGGTGAACGCGAACGGCATCAACCAGCACGTGCACGTGTGGGGTCCGCCTGGCGGCAGGCCCGTACTGCTCATTCATGGGAACTGTTCCTCGGGTGGGTATTGGGAGCCGTTTGTGCGGCGGCTCCTGTCCACCGGCTCGTGGCGGGTGGTCGCGCCAGACCTGCGGGGGTACGGCGGCAGCGAACCGGCCCCGGTCGATGGCACCCGGGGACTGCGCGACTTCGCCGACGACGTGGCGGCGCTGCTCGACGCCACACTGCCGAGCGGCGACACACTCTTCGAACCGGGAGCCAGGCCGATCGTAGTGGCGCACTCCATGGGCGCCGGAGTGGCGATGCACATCACCGTTGACCACCCGGAGCGCGTCGCCGGACTGCTGCTCGAGTCACCCTTGTCGCCGTACGGCTTCGGCGGCACCCGGGACCTCGTCGGCACGCTGACGACCCCTGACTTCGCTGGCACCGGAGCGGGCGCGGTGAATCCGTCCTTTGTGGCCCGTCTCGCCGCCAAGGACCGCTCGAGCGACGATCCGGCGAGCCCGCGCCTGGTCATGCGGGGGACCTATGTTGCCGACCCGGACGCTTTCGGTGCCGATGAGGACGCGATGCTCGAGACCGTGCTATCCACTGTGGTCGGAGAGGACAACTACCCGGGAGATCCGGCGACCGCCGAGAGTTGGCCCACCACCGGGCCGGGCACGCGCGGGGTGCTCAACGCCATGTCGCCAAAGTGGTTCTCGGTTGCGGACGACCTGGTCGCCCTGGGCGGTAAACCGCCGGTCACCTGGGTACGCGGATCGGCCGACGCCATCGTCAGCGACACGTCGCTCTTCGATCTCGCCTACCTCGGTCAGCTCGGGGCCGTTCCTGGCTGGCCCGGACTGGAGTCATGTCCGCCGCAGCCGATGGTCGGCCAGACCCGCGCGGTGCTCGAGCGCTACGCCGTGGCCGGAGGCTCGTTCACCGAGGTGTTGCTCGACGGTTGCGGCCACTCACCCCACATCGAGCGACCGGATGAGTTCGTCGCCGCGTTGCGTTCCCTCGCGGGGAACTGACTAGCACCAGGCTTAAGGAGCTACGCGATTCGCACCCGCCACGCGGAACGCCCCGGTCGCCGGAGGAACACCCGCATCTATGCGAATGCCACCAACGCGAGCCATTGCACCAACACCACTGGCTCACTTTGAGCAGCCCTGCGTTCAGGAGCGCCACCATTGCTGCATGAGCAGCACGCGGCTGGTGTTCCACCGGCTGGGACCCGGTGGCTCGAGCTGGAACCACTGCAGACCCGCGTAGGCCGAGTACGTCGACCACCTGCCGTCCTTGCGGCGGGCCGCTTGCACGAGGTCGATCGCGTCTCCTAGCCGCTCGTCGCGAGGGGCACCAACCCGGGCGAAGTGCTCCAGGCCACGGAGCACGTCGAAGTGCCACTCGGGAAACGCGGGAAACCGGGTGCTGGCTCGAACGGCGACCGCCCCGGTGCGATGGGACTGGTACAGCTTGTGCGCTAGGAAGAACTCGTGGCCGCGCCGCATCGAGTCGCTCGTACCGACCCGACCGCCTGCATTGGCGTATGCCTGAAGCGCCTCGAGCGCCTGGATGCTGGTGTGAAACGAGCTGTGCATGCTCTTGTCGGTCAGGGTCTTGCAGTTCCACCCACCGTCGGCCAACTGCTGCTCGATGAGGTGCTCCACCAAGTCGTCGAGCCCGTCCGCCTCGTAGCCGTGCGAGCTGGTGAGCCGGACGAGGATGGAGACGATGCAGGTCTCGGGGACCCGCCAACGCGCACGCCACTCCCAGAGCTGTTCGCATCCGCGAAGGGCGGCGGGGTGACCTGGCAGCAGTCCCAACCACAGAAGGTGGAGCAACGTGTACGTCGTGGATGTCCACTTGGGAGAGTAGACACCCTGACCCCAACCACCGTCGCTACTCTGCGCAGCCAGCAGCCGGGCTCCCCATCCTTCGGTGGCGACCCGGGACCGTTCTCGGGTCACCTCCTTTTCGGACGTATCGGTCAGACCCTCCAGGACCCGCCAGCGGATCGCTGGATCACCGTCGAGCAGCCATTGGAGGAGTTCGTCATCGACTTCGGTGCCCATCCCGCTATCTTGATGGGACCCCCGTCGTGCTTCAAGTGGAGCTTTCAGGGGCAGCACGCTCATTGCTCGGTTGATAGCCTGCGCGCGTGCAGGTACCCGGGCGGCAGATTTTCGTCTATCGGCTGGACACCGACGACGGTGAGCTCGATGCCGTGTCCACGCTGGACGTCGAATGGGTCTTCGAGCACGGTCTTCCGCTCGAGGCCGTTGTCGGCTTCATGGCCGCAGGCGCCAATCTCGACCGGCTTGCGCCGGAGGACTTCCGTGAGAACCCGGCGTTTGTCAGGTGCCTTTCAAGGGTGATCTACGAGGGCATCGACAGCATCGAGGAACTCTGCTCGCAGGCGGAACGGCAGGGCAATGGGTACGCGTACCTGATCGACGGGCGTGCCCCGGATCCCGGCGGCCGCGTCGTGCCCGAGGACATCATGGGCGTGGTCGCGGTGGAGTCGGGCGCCGTCGTGCGGGGCTCCTTCGAGCACAATCACCGACACCGGGTGTTGACGACCAACGGGTTCCCCGTCCTGCCTCGTCCACTTGCCACCGCGCTTGACGAAAAGCTGCGGGCGCGTTCCACCTACGTCCTTAGGCCCGAGGGAGGCACGCCCTTCTAGCTGTCCGCGGATCGTTCCGCCTCAGCCGCCATCAATCCAGTCGGGTAGAAGGGTCGTAGCTCGGTCAGTCTGGTTAACGCCAGCCGTCGAGAACGCGGTCGATGTCTGCGCGGACACGTTCGCGGGCGTCGGTTCGCGGGACACCCGACATGAGTAGCTGATCATAGTCGGTGTCCTCATGGCGTACCGACGCTACGACCGCGCTGATGATGGGGTCATCGGCCAGTGCGCGTCCAGCGGCGGTTCGTCCCACCCGGCCGCTTCCCCGCTGGCCGGTGTGAGCGGCGATCGCGTCGGCCCTTGCGTCGGGAATTCCAGGGAACAGCCGCCGGACGTGGTCGGCCGTCGCCGCGACCAGAGCCAGGTCTTCGTCGAGGCGGCGTTGCCGGTCCCGTTCGCGGCGGCGCTCGCGCGCGTCCTCGTCACCGAAGCACTGTTGCTCGGCCGCGTCCAGTGCGGCCTCCTCAACCAGGAGGCCCTGTCGCTCGTACCGTTTGCGGGCTCGGCTGAACCGCACCACAACTGCGTTGAGGGTGCTGGCCTTCTTGGCGCGCCGGGTCAACGCCGCGTCGCCCGACGGTAGGAACACGAGGTGGTCCATGTCGGCGCAGGTGAGGCACAGGGCGCGATCGCCGTCCTTGACCAGAAGTCCGCCGTACTCGTTGGCGCAGCCATCGCAGACCCAGTCCTTGATGGGAGAGAACACCACCAGATCGGGCGGGCTGCTCTGCTTCTCGGTGATCCGCCGCTGCATGGCCGCGGACAGCAGCGGCGACACGTAATGCGTCCGATACGCGCGCTCCAGCACCGGACTGGCGTCTGCGGTAAACCGGAGGTCTCGTCGGTCGCGGGTTGCGGACACGTAGGCGACCTGGCCCGGCTCCAGCTTGGCAGCGCTTGCCCAAAGGTCCAGCAAACGGAGGGCCTCGTCAATTCGCTCGCGGTCCACCGCCGCAATCTGTTCCAGGTAGTCCACCCGGCCGCGGCGCCAGTCCTCGACCCGTGATGCCGCGAGCCAGCCGATCTCGATGAGGACCTCGATCGGCGCCACGAACCCCTGGCGGTCCAGCAGACCGTGCGCGGCAGCGTCGATGCGGTGCACCAGCTTTGAGCGGGAGCCGTTGCTTTGGTCGGGGGTGTGTTGGTGGTCCACAGCGGGCACAGGATATCCCGGCCATCAGCGCCGCGTGAAGGACCCGAACGAAGGTACGGTCGATGGCGTCAGGGCACGCCTCGGGTCGGGCTGCTAGCTGCGTCGATGCAGTGCCTCGATGTACGTCATTGTTCTCCATTGTGGATTGAGTCAACTTTCGTTGATCCTTATGCATCGGCGTGACACGCCCGCGCATTGCATCGAACAATTGTCGGAGGCCGATGGTAGGTTGATGTCGTGCCTGGGGAGACACCGACAGATCCGATCGCCGATGCGGTGGCCGGGTTGGCGCTCATCTCTTCCGGGCCCGGGCTGGCTGCGGCGTTGGCGTGCCTGGATCTGAAGGTGTTGACCGGGTCGCAGGTGGTGGATGTGCTCAAGGCCCGGTATCGGCAGAACAACCACGATCGGGCGCAGTTGTTCGCGGTGATCGCGGAGGTGCTGCACCGTGGTCAGGCCGAGACGTCGGTGTTGGAGGAGTATCCGGGGGAGTTCGCCTCCGATGAGGTGCGGGCGGCGTTGGTGTTGACCCGCCGGGCCGCGGACTCGCTGTGCGACCTGGCCGAGGGTGTGGTGCAGCGGCTGCCGAGCGTGTTCCGGGCCTTCGCCGCCGGGGTGATCGACCAGCCCCGGGTGCGGGTGTTTCGCGATTGGACCTGTGGTCTGTCCGATGAGCACACGGCGGCGATCGTGGCTGCGTTGCTGCCCCGGGCGGGGCAGTTGACCACCGCCCAGTTGATGCACGAGATCAAGCGGCATGCCATCGCGTTGGACCCGACGTGGGCGCGGCGGCGCTATGAGCGGGCGCTTGCGGGTCGGCGGGTGGGTGGCAGCCGCAACGAGGACGGGACGGCCAACCTGGCCGGCTACGACCTGCCGGTCGATCGGGTCGCCGCCGCCTGTGACCGGTTCGACCGGCTGGCCAAGGCCGCCAAGCAGGCCGGGCACCCGGATCCGATCGACCACGTCCGCGCCGACCTGTTCCTGGGCATGACCGACGGAACCTACGCCGGACTCACCGACGCCCAGATCCTGGCCCGACTCCTCGCCGAGGCCGACCTCACCCAACCCGCACCGGCCGAGTCCAGGGACGACGAGCCTGGAAACGACTCGTCCACCGAAGACCCGCCCACCAACAACCCGTCTGGTCACCACCCCACCGGTAACCACCCGCCCAGCGCCGACCCGTCCGGCGCCGACCCGTCCGGCGCCGACCCGCCCGGTGACGGTCCGTCCGGTGACGGTCCGTCCGGTGGCGGTCCGTGCGGTGGCGATCCGTCGGGTGGCGATCCGTCGGGTGGCGGTGCGGACAACGGCCGGGGTGGCGTGGTGGGGCGGAGTTCTGGTGGGTTGCGGCTGTTGGTCGGGTTGGCCACATTGGCCGGGGCCGATTCGCGTCCGGGTGAGCTGCTCGGCTGGGGTGCGGTGCACGCCGAACTCGCCCGCACCATCGCCTCCGAGCCTGGCGCGTCCTGGTGGTATGTGCTCACCGGCGCCGGCGGCGGACCGGTTGCCATCGGCCAGATCCGGTCCCGGCCCGACGGCCCGGCCCAGGGGGGTGGGCGTGGCCATGCGGGACTGCAGCTGTGGCTGCAAGTCGACCGGGACACCCTCGACACCCTCGCCCGCACCTCCCACCCGCCCGGGTGGGTTTGGGTCATCGCCGAGATCACCGCCAAGGCCGATAACAACACCGGCCCGCCCAACGGCGACCCGACCGCGCGGCTACCCGGGCGGCGCTGCGCCGCTGGACCCAAGTCAGAGATCGCACCTGTGTATTTCCCGGCTGCCGGGTACCCGCCCACCGGTCCGACGCCGACCACAGCACCGAGCACACCAACGGCGGAGAAACGGTCGACACAAATGTCGCGCACGCCTGCCGGCACGACCATCGGCTGCGCCACGAAGGCCGCTGGACCGTCACGCACAGCACGCCGGGACAGGTCACCTGGACCAGCCGCCTCGGCCACACCTACCACCGCCAACCCCCACCCGACCTCAACGACCTCCCCGAACCCTTGCCCCGCGGCGAGCAAGGACGAGGACGACGCCGAAGCTGACGAGATCACTCGACCGTCCACAGAGGACTGGCGCAACAGCACGTGCATGCAACCCGAACGACCCCAACCACCACCAGCAGCAGCAGCAGCACACCGCCGCCCTCACCAGTCGCGCCCGACGACGACCCCCCACCTTTCTGACGCCCGAGCTAGCGCTCAGCGGGCTGGTGTCAATCGCCAGGTTCGGATGGCGTGAGACCATGGTGGGATGCGTGGGGAGACCGCCACCGTGCGGATCGCCTCATCGTTGCGGTTCATGTTGCCGGTGCGCCACCGCCATGGCGTAGTGGTGGTGGCTGTTGATGGCACGTCGACTCTGGGCCACATCGTCGAGGCGCTCGGAGTACCTCGTACTGAGATGGGCGACCTGCTTGTCAACGATCAGCCGGCGCACGCACGTTCGCGACTTCGGAACGGCGATGTGCTCGACGTGGCGGCGAAGCCGCGGCCGCAGCCGATCGAATATCCTCGATTCGTGCTCGATGTGCACCTGGGTGCGTTGGCTCGACGGATGCGACTACTTGGCATCGATGTGGCCTATCGCAACGATGCGACCGACGACGAGCTGGTTGCACAGGCTGCTGACGAGCAACGGGTCCTCCTGACCCAGGACCGCGGTCTGCTACGCAGGCGCGCTCTGCTTGCCGGTGGCTATGTTTCGGGCGACCGTCCCGACCGGCAGCTTGCCGACGTACTCGACCGCTTCGCGCCCGCGCTGCGCCCGTGGACTCGTTGTCCGGCCTGCAATGGCGTCGTGCACTCGGTCGCGAAGCGTCAGGTTGAGCACCTTCTGCTCGCGGGAACTCGGCGCTCGTACACAGAGTTCTCCCAGTGCGACGCGTGCGGGCGGCTGTACTGGCGCGGGGCACACACGAAGCGCCTCGAAGCGATCGTCGCTGCGGCTACCCGGGTAGTCGCCTGAACGTGAGGTGACCCGCGCGGCTCGGAGTAGAGCGGACAGCGATCGCAATGTCCATTTCGACACCCAAGCACCGGTCTGGGCCTGGTTGGCCGCGCCCAGTCGCGCACGCGATTGCCTCGATCGGGAGAATCGGGCGATGCTCGCGGTGTTGGCGTTCGTTCTCCCACTGGGCCTCGACGCGTTCGCGGTCGCGGCTGCGGTTGGTGCGCGGCGCCCGGATCGGGCTCAGCGGTGGCGGGTGACCGGACTCTTCGTGCTCTGCGAGGCCGGCATGCCGCTGGTTGGGCTGGCGCTCGGCGCGCCGATCGCCGCGCTGGTTGGATCCGTGGCCGAGTACCTGGCGGCCGCTGCGCTGGTGGCCGTAGGCGTGTGGCTCCTGCTCTCTTCGGACGAGAACGAGGAACGCCTCGCAGATCGGCTGCTCTCCGCCACTGGCTGGGCCGCGCTCGCCGTCGGACTGGCCATCGGCCTGGACGAGCTTGCGATCGGTTTCACCCTGGGCTTAGCCGGGTTGCCGATTGGAGCGGTCATCGTCGCGATCGCGGTGCAGACCCTTGTCGCCAGTCAGCTTGGTCTAGCGCTGGGTGCCCGTATCGGCGCAGCCTGGCGGGAGCGGGCAGAGCAGTTGGCGGGCCTGTTGTTGATCTTACTCGGTGGCGTCATGGCGGTGACCGCATTCGCTGGCGAGTAGCGCCCTCACAGGTCACGCCGGCAGCGGAGTCGGAGCGCCGAATCGGTGACGGCACCTGAGGTAGTGCGGGGAGTACTGTCATCGGACATGAGGGTGGGAATCCGACACGTCGTCGCCGTCGCGACAGCGGCCGCCTCGATGGTCGCGTTGGTCGCGTGCCAGGGATCCACACCCGACGCCGCCGGCCCGGTCGCGGAGTCCTATCCCGGCCATGTCCACGGAAGCCCCCCGCCGCCGCCGGCCCCGCTGCGCGATGGCGAACGGTTCCTCGAGGTCGGGCTGGCTCAGCCGTACCGACCGGGACCGCCGGAAGGTGGCACCGACGAGTACCGCTGCTTCCTGGTCGATCCGCGACTGAACGAGGCCTCGTACATCACCGGCAGCCAGTTCCTGCCCGAGAACGGGGCGATCGTCCACCACGCCATCCTCTACGAGATCGCGCCGTCCGATGTGGACCATGCGAAGAGTGTGGACGCCGGCACCGAAGGCGATGGTTGGCAATGCTTCGGCGGCACCGGGCTCTCCGGTGGGTTGGGGTTCTTCGGCGGCGGGACTTTCATCGGCGGCTGGGCACCAGGTAGCAAGGAGACGCTGGTCGCCGGCATCGCCGGGTTCCGAGTCGAGCCGGGCAGCCAGATTGTGCTGCAGGTCCACTACAACCTGTTGGCGACCGGTGGGCGGCCGGGCCCGCTCGACCAGTCCTCGGTACGGCTGCGGCTTATGCCTGGTACAGCGCCCGTGACGCCGCTGAAGGCGTTGCTGCTGCCGGCACCGATCGAGCTGCCGTGCACTCCCGAGGAGTCGGGTCCACTCTGCGATCGGGACAAGGCCATCGACGACCTCGTCGCCCGTACCGGCCCTCAGGCGCGAACCGTCGTCGCCGGACTCAACCTGCTCTGCGGTCGTGGCAGTACGCCAGTCGCCGGCGTCACCCAGCACTGCGACATCCCGATCCGCCGCGATGCACTGGTGTACTCAGTCGCGCCGCACATGCATCTGCTGGGCCGCGCGATCTCGGTGGAGCTGAACCCTGGCACGGCGGGCGCGCGGATGCTCCTGGATCAGAAGGCGTTCAACTTCGACGACCAGTCGAGCGTGCCGCTCACCGACCCGGTCCGGGTCCACAGTGGTGATCGGGTACGGGTGACCTGCACCCACGACGCGACCCTGCGGGCACAGCTTCCGGAGCTCAAGCCACTGCAGCCGCGTTACGTCGTCTGGGGCGACGGCACCAGCGACGAGATGTGCCTCGCCATCCTGATCACCACCACCGAGGTCTGAACCCGCCTTCACCGGAGTCAGCGACGATTGACCGACCCATTGTCATCGAATCGGTCCCTGCGAGTGCGGTTTCCGCGTTGCGGTTGCCGTCGGTCGTAAGCGGGCGCAGGCTACCGGGTATGGCCACATGTGAGGTTTGTGGGAACGACTACTGGATGTCGTTTGATGTTCACGCAGCCGGGCAGGTTCACACGTTCGACTCGTTCGAGTGCGCTATCCAACGGCTGGCGCCTATCTGTGAGCATTGCTCGTGCCGCATCATCGGGCATGGCGTTGAGGTCGACGGACGGTTCTTCTGCTGCGCCCACTGCGCCCGATCCAGCGGCGTCGCAGCGGCAGCCAAGATCCGCGACACGGCCGGTGTCCACGCCTGACGTCGCGACTAGCCGGTCATCGCCGATCGAGGGCGTCCTGTCGGAGGGGCCCTGCCTCCGGTACGGTCGTTGGCACCGCCCTCGGAGGTTCACAGATGTACGACTACGTGATTGTTGGCGCCGGCTCGGCCGGTTGCGTCCTGGCTAACCGTCTGTCCGCCGATCCTCGACGTGCGCGTCGCCCTGGTCGAGGCCGGCGGCCCGGACCGCAAGCAGGAGATCCGCATCCCGGCCGCGTTCAGCAAGCTGTTCAAGACGCCGCTGGACTGGAATTTCACCACCGAACCGCAGAAGCACATGGCCGACCGGGGGATGTACTGGCCCCGGGGCAAGATGGTCGGTGGCACCTCGTCCATCAACGCGATGATGTGGATCCGCGGTCACCGGGCCGACTACGACGGCTGGCAGTTGCCCGGCTGGAGCTACGACGAGGTTCTGCCGTACTTCCATCGCATCGAACACCGGATCGGAAGCAACTTCGACGACACGTACGGCACCGACGGTCCGATGTGGATCGAGGAGCTGCGGGATCCGAACCCGCTGACCGCCGCGTTCCTCACCGCGTGTTCGGAGTCGGGACTGACCCGCCTGCAGGAGCTGAATCGAACCGGACAACACCGGTTTCTCGCCCACGCCCGTCACCATCCACAAGGGACGTCGGTTCAGTGCCGCGGACGGATACCTGCACCCGGTCCGCAAACGCCCGAATCTCGAGGTGATCCTGGGCGGTCTGGTGGAGCGGGTGGTCTTCGCCGAGGGGCGCGCCACGGGTGTGGCGTACCGCGGCTCGGATGGCGCGAGGAGGGAGCTGGCCGCGCGCCGCGAGGTCATCCTCTGCGCGGGAGCGATCGGCTCGCCGCATCTGCTGCTGCTCTCCGGCGTGGGCGACCCGGACGAACTGGCCGCGGCCGGCGTGCCGCTCGTGGCCGCCGCGCCCGGGCGTCGGCAAGAACCTCCAGGATCACCTCAGCACCGGCTGGATCGTGCACACGCCCACCCCGGTCACGATGGTGGATGCCGAGAAGCCGAAGCAGATCCTGCGCTACCTGCTGCGCCGGCGCGGAATGCTCACCTCCAACGTGGCCGAGGCAGTGGCGATGATCCACACCCAGCCGGGGCTGCCCGGACCCGACATCGAGCTCATCTTCGCGCCGGTGCCGTTCCTGGACCATGGTTTCACCGATCCGCCCGGTCATGGCTTCACCCTCGGGGTCATCCTGCTGCAGCCCGCCAGTACGGGTTCGGTGAGACTTGCCAGCGCGGATCCAACCGTGCCACCGGAGATCGACCCGAACTATCTGGACGACCCCGACGACCTACGCCGCCTGGTGGCCGGGGGCTGGTTCGCCAAGGAGATGCTGGCGAAACCGGCGCTCGCACCACACGTCGGCCAACCCATGCGACCAGACGTGTGGCCTTCCGACGACCTTCAGCTCGAGCAGCTCATGCGCACCTACGCCGAGACGCTCTACCACCCGGTCGGAACCGCCCGCATGGGCAGTGATCCTGACTCGGTCGTCGACGAAGAGCTGCGGGTCCGGGGTGTGAGTGGCGTCCGCGTGGTCGATGCTTCGGTGATGCCGCGCATCATCCGCGGTCACACCCACGCCCCGACCATGATGATCGCCGAACGAGCGGCCGACCTGATCCGGCAGGGGACTTGATCCGACCGGTGAACCGTGGCGGGAGTCGGGGCGGGAGATGGCGACCCGACCGGGCTAATGTTCCGGTATGAGCGTTCTGACACGGTCGCTGGCCGGGTGGGCGACCCGATCGCGGGCCGCCATGAGACCCTGGCCACACGCCCGCGGCCGGGGAGATCGTGAGCGTTATCCTGCTGATCGCCCCGTTTCGATTCCTCTCGCACCAGGCCAGGCGCTGGGTTCCTGAGGTCGCCGGCAATGAAGGAGTGCGCCTTGCGCATTGGAGTCACCCGCGAAACCCGCGACGGGGAAACCCGCGTCTCGGGGACGCCGGCCACGGTGCGACAGCTGATCGGCCTGGGCTACGAGGTCGTGGTCGAGACCGGCGCCGGCAACCGCTCCAGCTTCACCGACGAGGCCTACGTCGAGGCAGGCGCCAGCATCGGTGACGCGTGGGGCGCCGACATCATCTTCAAGGTCAACCCACCCGGCGACAACGAGATCGGCCTGCTCCGGCAGGGGTCCACCCTGATCGGCCTGCTGAGCCCGGCGCTCAATCCCGAACTCGTCGACACGCTGGCCGCCCGTCCGATCACCGCGCTCGCGCTCGACGCAGTGCCACGCATTTCCCGGGCCCAGTCGATGGACGTGCTCAGCTCGATGGCGAACATCGCCGGCTACCGCGCCGTGATCGAGGCCGCGCACGCGTTCGGGCGGTTCTTCACCGGCCAGGTCACCGCCGCCGGCAAGGTGCCGCCGGCGAAGGTACTCGTGGCCGGGACCGGCGTGGCCGGGCTTGCCGCGATCGGTGCGGCCAACAGCCTCGGCGCGATCGTGCGGGCCACCGACCCACGCCCCGAGGTCGCCGACCAGGTCAAGTCGCTCGGTGGCGAGTACCTCCATGTCGACGTCGAGCAGGAGGTCAGCACCGACGGCTACGCCAAGGCCACCTCGGAGGCGTACGACCGGCGGGCGGCCGAGATCTACACCGAGCAGGCGGCCGAGGTCGACATCATCATCACGACCGCGCTGATCCCGGGCCGGCCCGCGCCGAAGCTGATCACCGCTGCGGACGTGGCGAGCATGCAGCCGGGCAGCGTGATCGTCGATATGGCGGCGCAGCAGGGTGGCAATGTCGCCGGGTCGCGGGCCGGCGAGATTGTCACCACCCCGAACGGCGTGACCATCATCGGCTACACCGACCTCGCCGGCCGGCTTCCGGCACAGGCGTCGCAGCTCTACGGCACCAACCTGGTGAACCTGATGAAGCTGCTGACGCCCGCCAAGGACGGGCAGCTGGTCCTCGACTTCGACGATGTGGTCCAGCGCTCGATCACCGTGGTCCGCGACGGCGAGAAGACGTGGCCACCGCCGCCGGTTCAGGTCTCGGCGGCGGCCGCGGCGCCCGTACCGGCTCCGGCGCGCGCAGTCGTACCGGAGAAGAAGCCGATCCGTACGGGCCGGATGTACACTGCTGGTCGGCATCGGCATCGCTGCTCTGTTCCTGCTGACCGCATACTCGCCGAACCAGCTGACGAGCAACTTCTCGGTCTTCGTGCTGGCCGTGGTCATCGGCTACTACGTCATCGGCAAGGTGCACCATGCCCTGCACACCCCGCTGATGTCGGTTACGAACGCGATCTCCGGGATCATCATCGTCGGCGCGTTGCTCCAGATTGGACAGGGCAACCCGCTGGTGACCATCCTCGCCTTCGTCGCGGCCCTGCTCGCGGCCATCAACATCTTCGGCGGTTTCAGCGTCACCCGCCGTATGCTCGGCATGTTTTCGAAGGAGCCCGATCGACGAACCCGTGCCAGTGCCGTGGCGGGCGGGAAGGGCTGAGCCGATGACTGCCACCACTGCGGCACAGGCGGCGTACATCGTCGCCGGACTGCTCTTCATCATGAGCCTCGCCGGTCTGTCCAAACACGAGACCGCGCGGCCGGGCATCGTCTACGGCATCGCCGGCATGGCGATCGCGCTCGCGGCGACGGTCGGCCTCGCGTCGCGAGTCGATCAGCGCGGCCGGGGCCACACTAGTCGCCACGGCACTGGTCGTCGGCGCCGGCATCGGCCTGTGGCGCGCCCGCAGTGTCGAGATGACCGCGATGCCGGAGCTGATCGCGATCCTGCACAGCTTCGTCGGCGTCGCCGCTGTGCTCGTCGGCTGGAACAGCTACCTTGACGTACAGGCGAGCGCCTCGGCGCCGACCGACCTCACCGGCGCGCTGCTGAATATCCACCACGCCGAGGTGTTTATCGGCGTCTTCATCGGCGCGGTCACGTTCACCGGCTCGGTCGTGGCATACCTCAAGCTCTCCGGGAAGATCAGCTCGAGCCCGCTGATGCTGCCCGGTCGGCACGTGTTCAACCTAGGTGCCCTGGTCGCCTTCATCGGACTCACCGTGGCGTTCGTGATCCGTCCGAGCATCATCCTGCTGGCCGTGATGACTGTGATCGCGCTGCTGCTTGGCATCAACCTGGTCGCATCCATCGGCGGCGGGGATATGCCGGTCGTGGTCTCGATGCTGAACAGCTACTCGGGCTGGGCGGCGGCGGCCTCTGGCTTCCTGCTGAACAACAACCTGCTGATCATTACCGGCGCCCTGGTCGGTTCGTCGGGTGCCTACCTGTCCAACATCATGTGCAAAGCGATGAACCGGAAGTTCCTTTCCGTGATCGCGGGCGGGTTCGGCGCGGTGGCCACCACGTCAAGCGACGCCGACCTCGGCGAGTACCGCGAGATCACCGCCGCGGAGACGGCCAAGCTGCTGCTCGATGCCACGTCGGTGATCATCACACCGGGCTACGGCATGGCGGTGGCACAGGCGCAGTACCCGGTCGCCGATCTCACCCGCCGGCTACGCGAGCGCGGCATCGAGGTGCGCTTCGGCATCCATCCGGTCGCCGGCCGACTGCCCGGCCACATGAACGTCCTGCTGGCCGAGGCGAAGGTCCCGTACGACATCGTGCTGGAGATGGACGAGATCAACGACGACTTCCCCCGTACGTCGGTCGTGCTCGTGATCGGCGCCAATGACACGGTCAACCCGGCCGCCGAGGACGACCCGGGCAGCCCGATCGCCGGCATGCCGGTGCTGAGGGTCTGGGAAGCCGCGCAGGTGGTGGTCTTCAAGCGCTCCATGGCCGCGGGCTACGCGGGGGTGCCGAATCCGCTGTTCTTCCGGGAGAACAGCGCGATGCTCTTCGGCGACGCGAAAGCGCGTGTCGAGGACATACTGCGCGAACTCTGATCGTGGGTCTAACGTGATCGCGTGAGTTTCGACCGGGAACGCGCGCAGGATGCCGCGCCATGACGATCAGCCTTCCCGCTGGCCGAACGGCACCGCTGCGCGCGCTAGGGGTGCGGCTCGCCATCGCGATCGCACTCATCCTCTTCATTGTCTTGTGGTCTACCTGGATCGGGACGGGTATCGCGACGTCAACGAAGATGGCATGACCCTGATCGACTGCTTCTACTACACCGTTGTGTCGCTGTCGACCACGGGCTACGGCGACATCACCCCGGCGACGCAAGGGGCCAGGCTCACCAACGTTTTGGTCGTGACGCCGGCCCGGGTGCTGTTCCTCATCATCTTGATTGGTACCACGCTGGAAGTGTTGACCCATCAGTACCGAAACGCAGTCCGGCTCTCCCGCTGGAGGAGGAAATTGAAGAACCACGTGATCGTCTGCGGATACGGCACCAAGGGCCGCAGCGCGGTCCGCGCGTTGGTCGAGGACGGCATCGACAAGAAGAACATCGTCGTCATTGAGCCGAGTGCGGCCGGCGTCCGCCAGGCCAACGACGACGGCCTGGTCGTGGTCGAGGGCACCGGTACCAGGTCGGCCGACTTCAGTCAGGCAGACATAGGCGATGCCCAGGCTGTGATCATCGCGACGCACACCGACGAGAGTGCCGTTCTGATCGCGTTGACTGCACGCCAGATGAGCGCGGGCAGCGTTCGTATCATCGCAGCGGTACGCGAAGATGAGAACGCTCCGTTGCTTCGGCAGAGCGGCGCCCACCATGTCGTGGTGTCGTCGGCGAATGCGGGTCGGCTACTCGGCTTGTCCACGACCTCGCCACCGATCATCGACCTGATGGAGGACCTGCTTTCGCCCGGGACCGGCATGGCCCTTGCCACACGCTCAGCTACGCGGGACGAGATCGGCCGGCCACCGCGCGAACTCGAGGATGTGGTGGTTGCGGTGTTCCGTCGCGGCCAGCTGAAATCGGTCGTCGGTGAGGACGTCAAGGCCCTCGAGCCAGGCGACACCGTGATCTACATCCGCGACACCTTCATCCCCGAACCCGCTCCGGAGTGAGGCCGTCCACTGCGGACCTGAGGTCCGGCGATCTCGCCAGCCGTGCGAGACGCCGCGTGCGAGGCGCTGCCCGCGAGATGCCGTCCGCGGTGGTTGCCGAGGTGTTGCGCCGAAGCCAGGCGGCCCGTCCACGCTAGAGTCTTTGCGTCAACGGCCGCATGGGTCTTCGGGCGATGTTCGGGCCTTTGGACCGTAGATAGTCGATCGCGGCTCGTGGGCCACGGAAGTCGAGACTGACGAGCATCGACTGTTCGATGCAACCTCATCCTGGACACGGTGGTCTGACGCTGCAGCGAGCAGACGCTCCGCCGGACTTGTGCCCATCGCCAGCCGCGCCCTAGCCAGAAGTGCCGAGCGATGACATCGTGCCAGCATGCGAAAGTACGTGATCATGGGCGTTCAGGGCAGCGGTAAGGGGACTCAGGCGGCGCTGCTGGCGGCCGACCTCGACCTGACGCACATCAGTGTGGGGGACATATTCCGCTGGCATGTCCAACAGCACACCAAGATCGGTGCTCAGGTCCGACGAATCATGGCCTCCGGGCACCTCGTTGACGACGACCTGGTTGAGTCGGTCGTGCGCGAACGACTGGGACAGCACGACTGGAACTACGGGTTCGTCGTTGACGGCTTTCCCCGCAACCAGCGGCAGGCCGAGTTCTTCCTCGAGAGCTACGACATCGACGCGGTGATCCACCTTGACCTGCCCGACTCCGAAGTCCGCCGACGGGTGCTGGCACGCCGGCTGTGTTCGCGTTGTGGATTGGACTACAACCTGATCGCACACCGCCCCGAGCGGGAGGGTACGTGTGACGTCTGCGGCGGTGAACTGGTCAGCCGCGAGGATGACACGGAGGAGGCACTCGCAGCCAGGCTGCTTGCGTACCACGCCAAGACCAATCCGGTATTGGACCTGTTCCGGCGTAAGGAGTTCGTGGTGACTGTCGACGCCTGGCCCGACAAGGCGACCGTGCAACTCCAGATCCGTGAGCGACTCCGGCTGCCTGCGCCGCCGCCCTGAGCGCTGGGTGCGCCCACAATCCGGGCGGTCGATGCCATCCGGCGGGGGCGGTCGGTGGGTGGCTCGCACGCCGCCGCGGTCAGCGAGGCGAAGTAGGCCCACTGCGACCGTACGATTTCGGCCGCGGCCGCGGTGAACATCGGCACCGGGATGACGGTGAGAAGCAAGATGCCGGGCAGACCCCAGGATCGGAACGGCGTCGAGTCGAGCCACTCCGCTGGCATCCCCATGCCGTCACGTATCAATCCGACCCCGCCGGTTGGAGCTACCTGCTGAGCACGACCTTCAGCGCGCCGGTTTCGCTAGGGCGGGCGAAGACGTCGTAGGCCTGCATGAACTCGCCCAGCGCGAAGTGGTGCGTGATGAGACGGGCCGACTCGATCTGGTGCGTGGCCACGAGGCCGAGCAAGGTTGGGGTCGAGTAGGTGTCAACCAGCCCGGTGGTGATGGTGACGTTCTTGATCCACAGATCCTCGAGGTGGAGAGTTGCCGGCTTGCCGTGAACGCCGATGTTCGCGACCCGCCCACCGGGGCGGACCAGCCGCGTGCATAGCTCGAACGTCTCGGGGATGCCGACCGCTTCAATGGCGACGTCGACGCCCAGTCCGTCGGTGAGGTCGTGGATGCGGGCGAGTGGGTCTTCGTCACCACTGTTGATCAGGACGTCTGCGCCGAACTGTTTTGCCGCTTCGAGGCGGCTTGCGGCCAGGTCGATCGCGATGACATGGCTTGGCGTGAACAGCTTGGCGCCGAGGATCGTGGCGAGCCCGATCGGGCCGGCGCCGACGACTGCGACGGTGTCGGCTGGGCGGACGGCGCCGTTGAGGACGCCGACTTCGTAGCCGGTGGGAAGTATGTCAGCGAGCATCAGGACTTGGTCGTCGCTGACTCCGGCTGGTATGGGGTACACCGAGTTGTCAGCGAACGGAACCCGGACGTACTCGGCCTGTGTGCCGTCGATACGGTGGCCAAGGATCCAACCACCGCCGCCGAGGCATTGCCCGTAACTTCCGGTACGGCAGTACCGACAACGACCACATGCCGTGATGCACGAGACGAGCACGCGATCTCCGGTCCGTACGTTCTTCACGCCCCGACCGACCTCGAGGACGGTGCCGACGGCCTCATGCCCGAGGATTCGCCCATCGGTGACCGTGGGGACGTCGCCCTTCAGGATATGTAGGTCGGTGCCACAGATGGTCACCGAGTCCACCTGCACGATGGCGTCGGTGTCCTGCTCAATAATCGGATCCGCGACTTCGTCCCAGCTCTTCTGGCCGGGGCCGTGGTAGACCAGCGCACGCATTGCGCCTCGCCTCCTCGTCCGTAAGGTTGATCGATTCTCAGCTCAAGGCTGCTCGGCGAACGTTGACGCCCATAGAGCCGGAAGTCCCAGGCTCCCGGGGCCGACAGGCCCGCTCCACGCAAGCCCGAGGCGTTGACCGACCCGCCCCCGGCCGGTGGACCCATCCGGACGCCCCGTGAAGGAGTTGTTGGCGCGGCATGGCTTCGGGCAATACGACGTAGGCCGCTTGGGCTGTTCGGCCCTGGCCGACCGCTGGACGAGTTCGGACACTCGTGGGCGTCGGCGTAAGACCAACACATCTGAGAGGCGAAGCGATGAGAGTACTGGTGACCGCGGCGTCGAAGCACGGCTCTACGATGGAGATCGCCCAGGCGATCGGTGACCTGCTGGCCGAACGCGGTGCGGATGCCGCAGTGCTGCCCGTGGAGGACGTTGCGTCGATCGATGCCTACGATGCCATCGTGCTTGGTTCGGCGGTCTACGCCGGACACTGGCTGGAGTCGGCCACGCGGTTCGTGTGGGGCTACGCGGTGGAGCTAGCCACCCTTCCGGTATGGCTCTTCTCGAGTGGACCCATCGGCGATCCACCGAAGCCCGACGAGGACCCAGTCGATGCTGCGTCCATGATCGAGGCCACGGCGGCACGCGAACATCGTGTCTTTGCAGGAAAGCTCGACAAGGAACGGCTCGGTTTTGCCGAGAAGGCGATCGCACTAGCGCTGCGGGCACCATACGGCGACTTTCGCGACTGGCAAGACATCCGGGCGTGGGCATCCGCGATAGCGGACGATCTGCCGTCGCGCTAGAACCGGTACCGGGCGGACCTTGTCCAATTTGGAGAGCAAGGTCTCGCTCTAGTGGGACCTTCGGCCCTTGGGGCGGAGGTAGCCCGGGCGGCACTCTCAGGGTGTGGCCGGGCCGTTCGGCCGCCCAACGAATGAGGAGGTGGCGCCATGCGGCGATGGACAGTCAAAGACGTCATGACCGAGAACGTCGTATCGGTCACAGACACGACGTCGTACAAGGAAATCGTTGAATTGCTCGCCCAGCACGAGGTGAGTGCAGTGCCCGTCGTCGACTCCGCCCAGAAGGTCATCGGGGTTGTGTCGGAGGCGGATCTCCTACACAAGATGGAGTTCACGGGACTCGAGCCGCACGTACACATACTCGAGCGCAAGCAGCGGCGGGTGGCGCGGGCCAAAGCCGCGGGCGACGTTGCCCGCGATCTGATGAGCAGTCCGGCCGTGACCATTTCCCCCGATGCGTCGTTGTCGGCCGTGGCGAAGCTGATGGATGACGAACGGGTAAAGCGACTGCCCGTCGTTGACGATCAAGGCCGCCTGAGTGGCATCGTCTCGCGCCGCGACCTGCTGCGCGTGTATCTGCGCAGCGACGAGGCCATCCAGGATGAAATCCGGGATCAGGTACTGCGCCGAACGTTGTGGATCGATCCAGACACGATCACCGTCGTCGTCGAACGCGGGGTCGTCACACTCAACGGCACCGCCGACCGGCGCAGCACGGCACAGATCACCGTGCGGCTGTGCGAGAGCGTGGGTGGTGTTACGGAGGTCATCGACCAACTCAGGTACGAGTACGACGACACTGCCGACCTCAACCGTCGCAACCTTATGGGGCCGACGGTCAGGGACACCATTCCCTGAGCATGTATGCCATCTGTGCCGTGAAGGTGTCAGCCTTCATGGCACAGATTGTCCTGGTTCTGCTACGGCCGTGTCGCTGGCCTCAGCGACCTGGCCATCCTGATGCTCAGTCCGGCGCTAGCCACGGTGATCGCGCCCTTGGGGATGGCAGGGCGCCTTGTCGCGGCGTCCCACCGGCCCAGACGACTATCGGCATGGCGATGTGGGCCTCCGGTTAGCGCGAGGAAGTGCCGCGGCGCCGTACTCGGGCCGTGCCCGTTGGCGGGCATGCCGAAGTCGGCCGCCGCAGGCGGATCTCGTGGGATCGCAGTGCCCGGTCCGCTCCTCTCCGTACGGTGCAGCCGGGTCGTTCGACCTCAGATCACGATCGGTTGCTCGTCGCGTTCAGACCGTCGACGGACGTCGTCGTAGTGGTAACTGAGGTGGTTCACCACATCGACCACACCGGCCACCGTGTGCACCAGCCGCAATACGATCGGAATAGCGCTACGGCGGTCGAGCGTGCCGGCCAGGGTCACTACGCCGTGATCCACTGCGACGTTAAGGTTCTGTGGGTCTATCCACAGTGTCCGGAGCAGTACTTCTTCGGTGACCTCGCGTCGGATCTCCTCATCATCGCGCAGGTACAGGCGCAGGATGTCGCCGCGGGAAACGATGCCGATCAGTCTGCCGTCCGCCCCAACTACCGGCAGGCGCTTGACCCGCTCGAGGTCCATCAGTCTCGCGGCATGGGCCACGCTGTCGTGTGCGCGGATAACGATCGCAGGTGCGGTCATGAGGTGATAGGCGACGTCGGCTTCGGCCTTGTCCCTAGCGATCCGAGCCCGCTTGCGCTCGAGGAGCCGGTGCGGGCGCTGTACGCCGGCCATTTCAACCTTGTGCAGGAGGTCCGCCTCCGACACGACGCCAAGCACCTGGCCGATGTCGTCAACGACGGGAACAGCGGTGAGCGTGTGCTCGGCCAGCGTCGCCACGATCTCCTTGTAACCCGTCGTCCCGCGCACGGATACGACATCCCGGGTCATGATCTCGCCGACTGAATTCCTTTTCATCGCAACCTCCACTGTCCTCTGTGATCAGCCTTTCGTGCCAGCCGACGCAACGGGAGGGTCGAAGGTCCTCCATTCAGCGGCTGGCGGTCACGCGTGGACATGGGCGGCGACGGTCGGTCTTTTGCCACAAGGAAACGGGACCTTTGGATCTGCCCGGCCGGCCGAGACCCCATTCAGATAGAGCAGAGGTGCGGCCATGACGGATGGAGGTGATGGCGGGTGGAGCGGATCGTGGTGGGGATCTCGGGCGGCGAGACCGCGGGACGCACTCTCGCCTGGGCCTTGCGCGAAGCGGCAGCCGCCGGGTGCGACCTGACCGTCGTCCGGGCCGACGCGCCGCGACGATCGGCCCAACGCGGTGCGGGGCCGGGAGGCGTCAAAGCCCTCGAGCTCATCGACCCTGCAGTCGCTCGGGCCGTCGTGGCCGCCCGGCTGACCCGGGGCGAGCAACGGGTCGCGGTCATCGTGGACCCAGGGCCCGCTGGCGAGGTCTTGCTCTCCGTGGCAACGCCCGATGATGTGGTCGTCATCGGACCACCGACCCGGTCGGGATGGTGGGCCCGGGCATCGACTACCTACCGCGTCGCCACCCGGGCCCATTGCCCGGTCGTTATCGTGCATGCTTCGGCCGCGCAGGTCGCGGTCGACGGGATTGGGCGCTTTCTCCTCTCCCACGTCGTGGTTGGCGTCGACGGGTCACCGGCGGCGAGCCAGGCGCTCGCGTTCGGCTTCTCGTACGCGTCGGACCATCGGCAACCGCTGGCGGCCGTGGCCGTTACCCAGCACACGGACAGCGACGTTTGGTTCGACGACCGGATGCTGGAGACGCATCTCGGCGGAGATCCGGAGTCGGCTGTGATGCTCGCGCGCGAAGTCGAGCCTTGGCAACACAAGTTCCCGGGAGTGCAGGTGATGCGGGCCGTGGTCGCCGCGACACCGGCCGATGGGCTACGCCGAAGTGCACAGGGTGCGGCGATGCTCGTCGTGGGGACGTCCGGCATCGGGCCGTCGCCGCTGGGCTCGGTGAGCCGGGCACTCCTCGAATCTGCCCCGTGTCCGGTGGCCATCGTCCGAGCCGCCACTTGATCGCGAGGACCGGCCTTCAGATGGCGCCACTGCCGCGTGCTGGCGACCACCCTGCGCCAAGTCGCTCTCCGGCGCGGGAGCGTTGATGCCAGGTCAGTGCTTGACGATCTCGACGACCTGGTCGGCGGGCAGGCGCGGCGTGTGGGGTGGCCCGGGGTGATCGGGGTCGGCGAGGCCTAGACGGAGCACCAGGAATGGTTCGCCGACATCGGCGAGCATCCGGCGCAGTGCGAGCCGGGTCTCGATGACCTCGACCGCGGCGCTGAGCGGGACGAGCGCCACGTCGTGCTCGATGGCGACGAGCCAGACCGAACTGAGTGCCTCGCCCGCACGCAGCCAGGCCATCGGGGTGTCCTCGTCGCCGTAGAGGATCGCGTATACCGCAGCGGTGTCGTGACCCGATCCCACGGGCAGATCGCCCACGGGACCGAAATAGCGGCCGGGCACGGTAGTGGCTGGCTCAGTGCTGGGGATGGCCTCGGCGGGGACGCCGAGGCCGCCGTCGCGCGCACCGCCAGCCCAGTAAACCAACTCGTCGCGCCAGGATGGATCGAGCTCTTCGACGTTCTGCGCCCGCACCGCAGCGGCAGCCAACTCCACCACGGCATCGGGACTGAGCACGTGCATCCGGGTGCCCTCGTCGGCGCACGCCGCGCGCAATGCATCGATGACGGCCGGCTCGATCGGCGTATCGGACAGCGGACGACGGTCGGTGTGGCGGATGCGGGCCGTCTGGAGCAGGCGCATCGCGGCGGGTGTCACATTCGTCCGCCCGGTCATCGACAGTCGGGCCAGCAGGTCCTGATCATTGTGGTCCGGCAGCCGGGTTACGGTGACCGCCCACCCCTCGGCGGCCAGGGCGAGCCGGACATGATGCAGGGCGGCGCCGCAGCTGATGGCGAGCATGCGTCCCTCGGGGTCGGTGACCGCGAGCTGCCGCGACCGTTCCGCACGCAGGTCGAGTTGTGCTCCGTCAACGCGCCAGCGCCAGGGTTGGCTGTTGTGGATCGACGGTGCAAGACCTGCGGTACGGGCCGCCTGTGCGAGCGCGACCTCTTCCGAAACGGTCATGGCCCCGGCCCCTTCCGTCGATGTCCGTCATCCGTGCTCTATCTTGCCCGGTCGGTGCGGCCGCCGTCGTGGAACGGTGTCGAAGGTGAGCCACCACCGTGAACCAGGCCGGAACGAACGAATATCCTCATTGGACAGTTAGCCATGACGGCATTGTCTCGTGCCTGTCACGTTACGTCGGGAGTGTGCGCGAGCTCAGGGTCGAAGGACGGCTCGCGGTCGGGACCTTAGTCCCTGCCCGTGGGCCCGCCGCCTGTGATGCACTGGTTGCGCGATCAAAGGATGCGGAGGAGTCGTGGTGGTAGAGGTGGAGCAGTTGGCCTCGGACGCACTGGCTGCCGATGGGGGGATCGTCCGGCTCAGGACGGCAACCGAACATGACCGGGAGAAGCTCGGCGCCCTCTACGGCCGCGGCTCGGCTGATGCCCTAAGGTTGCGGTTCTTCGGTCCGGCCAGCACCAAGGTGATCGCCGATGAGGTCGACCGGTTGGTCCGTCCGCCGTCGCCCGACCATGAGGCGGTCGTGGCCGAGGACGGCGGCGGCCTGATCGCGGTGGCATCCTTCGAACGCCTGCGGCCCGAGGCTCCCACTGCGGAGTTCGCTGTGTTCGTGGACGGGCCGCACCACGGCCGGGGCGTCGGCACGCTGTTGCTAGAGCACCTGGCCGCCCGGGCGCGCGAGCGTGGCGTGACGCGAACTTATGGGCGAGGTGCTGCCCAGCAACGCCGGCATGCTGCGGGTGGCCCATGACCTCGACGGCCAGCCCTCGTTGCAGTTCGCCGACGGGGTCGTTGACGTGCGGCTGCGCACGCGCCCGGACGACGAGGCGATCGCCGTGGCCGACGCGCGGGACCGGGTCGCGGCGACGGCGTCGCTGCGCCCGCTGCTGGCTCCGCGGGTCGTCGCCGTGGTCGGGGCCGGCCGGTCGCCGGCGGCATCGGGCACGCCACGCTGCAGGCGATACTCGAGTACGGCTTCGCCGGCAGCCTGTACGCGGTCAACCCGAACGCGAGCGAGATCGTCGGTGTGCCCGCCTATCCGAGCGTCTCCGCGATTCCGGAACAGGTCGACCTCGCCGTCATCTCCGTTCCGGCGGCCGGCGTCGCCGGCGTGCTCGCCGACGCCGGCGCGGCCGGCGTGCGGGCTGCCGTCATCCTCTCCGCCGGGTTCAGCGAGGCCGGCGGCGGGGAGAGCCAGGCCGAGATGGTGCGGATGGCCCGCCGGCACGGCATCCGGCTGGTCGGGCCGAACTGCCTCGGCGTGCTCAACACCGACCCGGCGGTACGGCTGGCCGCGTCGTTCTCGCCGGTCCTGCCGCCGGTCGGTGGTCTGGCGCTCGCCTCCCAGTCCGGCGCCGTCGGCATCGCCGTGCTCGACCACGCCGCCCGGACCGGTGCCGGCGTCTCGAGCTTCGTCTCGCTCGGCAACAAGGCCGACGTGAGCGGCAACGACCTGCTGTCGTACTGGTTCGACGACCCGGCGACGACGGCGGTCGCGCTCTACCTCGAGTCGTTCGGCAACCCGCGCCGCTTCGCCCGGATCGCCCGGGCGCTGGCCCGGCGCAAGCCGGTGCTCGCCGTGGTCAGCGGTCGGTCGGTCGCCGGCAAGCGGGCCGGCGCCTCGCACACGGCCGCCGCGGCCTCGCCCGACGTCGCGGTGGACACGCTGTGCGCCCAGGCCGGCATCGTCCGCGCCGACCACCTGGGCGAGCTGCTCGACGCGGCGCGGATGCTGACCGACCAGCCGCTGCCGGCGGGCAACCGGATCGCCATCCTCGGCAACGCCGGCGGGGTGAACGTGCTCGCCGCCGATGCGGCCGAGCCGGCCGGGCTGCGGGTGCCGGCCGCGAGCGCCGACCTCGCGACCCGGCTGGGCAAGCTGATCGCCGGTGCGGGCAACCCGCTCGACCTCGGCGCCGGCGCCACGCCCGAGGCGTTCGCGCCGCGTTCGAGCTGCTCGCGCCAGCGGTGAGGTCGACGCGGTGGTCGTGATCGTCGCGGCCACCCGGGCCAACGACGTCGGGACCGTGCTCGGCGCTGGCCCCGGTCGCCGACCGCCACCGGGACCTGCCGATCGCCGTGGTCGTGCTCGGCGCGACGGCGCCGCCAGCGTCGGCGAGCGGCGCCTGCCCGTCTTCGACCTGCCGGAGCGGGCCATCGCGGCGCTGGGCAAGGCGGCCCGCTACGCGGCCTGGCGGCGGGAGCCGCTGGGCCAGCAACCTCGCTGCCCGGTGTGGACACCGCCGCCGCCCGCCAGTCGCACGCTCGGCCGCTGCAGAGGGCGGTGGCTGGCAGCCCCACGACCGCATCGCCGAGATCCTCGGCCACTACGGCATCCCGGTGCTGGAGACGGCCACCGCGTCGGCGCAGCGGCGGCGTCGGAGGCGGCGACCAAGCTGGGCTACCCGGTGGTGATGAAGGCGGCCGACCCCGACCTGGTGCACAAGAGCGACGTCGGCGCGGTGAAGCTGCGGCTGGCCGACGCGACGGCGGTCGGGCCGCCTACCGGGAGATCGCGCTGCGCTCGGCATCCCGAGCCGCCGGTGCTGGTGCAGCCCATGGCGTCGGGCCAGGTCGAGCTGGTGGCCGGCATCGTGCACGACCGGCTGTTCGGCTCGCTGGTCATGGCCGGCCTCGGCGGCGTGCACACCGACCTGTTCGCCGACCGGGCGTTCCGCCTGGTGCCGATGACCGACCGCGACGCCGGCCGATGTGGCGCTCGCTGCAGGCCGCCCGCTGCTCACCGGCTACCGCGGCAGCGAGCCCGTGGACACCGCCGCCGTCGAGGACCTGCTGCTGCGGCTGGGCCGGCTCGCCGAGGAGCTGCCCGAGGTGGCCGAGCTGGACCTCAACCCGATCCTGGTCTCGGCCGACGGAGCGGTGGTCGTCGACGCCAAGCTGCGCCTGGCCGAGGTCGGGGCCGAGCCGGACGCCGGCCTGCGCCGGCTGCGGACGCCCGCCTGACCGCGCGCCGACCGGGCACTGCTGGTCGTCACCGCCCGATACGATCCGCCTCGTGACCGCTGAAGTCCCGGACCAGGCCGACGCGCCCGGGAGGCGCCGGCGCTGGGGCTGACGCCGCTGTCGCGGGTTCGCCTGGACGAGCTGCTGCACGAGCTGCTCGACCGGGTCGGCGACGTGATGACCAGCCGCGAGCGGCTCCGGTCGCTGCTCGACGCGGTCGTCGGGATCAGCACCGACCTCGACTGCACAGCACGTTGCAGCGCATCGTGGAGGCGTGCCGGCTGGTCGGCGCCCGGTACGGGGCGCTCGGGGTGCTCGGCGAGGACCGGCGCCTGGTCGACTTCATCACCCACGGCATCAGCGCCGCCGAGCACGCCGCCATCGGCGACCTGCCCACCGGCCGGGGGGTGCTCGGCCTGCTCATCGACGAGCCCCGGCCGGTGCGGATGCCCGACATCACCACGCATCCGCAGTCGTTCGGCTTTCCGGCCAACCATCCACCCATGCACAGCTTTCTCGGTGTGCCGGTCCGGATCCGCGACACCGTCTACGGCAACCTCTACCTGGCCGAGAAGGAGGGCGCGGGCGAGTTCAGCGAGGACGACGAGCAGATCGTGGTCGCGCTCGCCGCCGCGGCCGGGGCCGCCATCGACAACGCCCGCCTGTACGAGGTGGCCCAGCGCCGGCATCGGTGGCTCTCGGCCGCGGCCGAGATCACCTCGGTGCTGCTCGGCCGGGTGCAGGGCTCGACCGCGCTGCAGCTGATCGCCCGGCGGGCGCGGGAGCTGGCCGGCCCGACTCGGCTCTGGTGCTGCTGCACGACGAGGACTCCGGCCTGCTGACGGTCGAGGTCGCCGACTCCGGTGAAGCTCCCGACGCGCTGGTCGGCACGCCGTCGCCGCGGGCGACACGGAGTTCGCCGACGCGGTCTGGCCCGGCGTCAGCTCGTGGTCGAGCACCTGGGCAAGGCGGCGGCCTGGGAGGCGCCGGTGCCCGGTCCGGCGACGGTCGTGCCGCTGGTCACCGCGGACGCCTGCACGGCCTGCTGATCGTGCCGGCCGCCGACGAGCGCGGCGACGGACGAGGACCTGGCGATGCTGACCGCCTTCGCCGGCCAGGCCGCGCTCGCCCTGGAGCGTTCGCAGGCCCAGCGGGAACGGGAGATGTACGTCATCCTCGAGGACCGCGAGCGCATCGCCCGGGACCTGCACGACGTGGTGATCCAGCGCCTGTTCGCCACCGGCATGCACCTGCAGACCGCGGCCCGCCTGGCCGCCAGGCCGGAGGTCGGCGAGCGCATCAACGCCGCCGTCGACGACCTCGACACCACGATCCGGGAGATCCGGTCGGCCATCTTCGAGCTGCGCACGCCGATGAGCGCCACCCTGCGCTCGGAGGTGCGGCGCTCGTCGACGCCGCCGCCGACCGGCTGGGCCTGCGCCCGTCGCTGGAGCTGCCGGGCCCGGTCGACAGCGCGGCCCCGCCGGAGATCCGGGCCGACGTGCTGGCCGTGCTGCGGGAGTCGCTGTCCAATGTGGTCCGACATGCGCGGCCGGCGCGTGCGGTGCGGGTGCGCGTCGCCGGCGGCCGGTTCACGTCACGGTCACCGACAACGGCGTCGGCATCCCCGAGGACGCCGCCCGCAGCGGGCTGGAGAACCTGCGCGACCGCGCCCCGCGCCGCGGCGGCTCGTTCGAGATTCGCCCCAACACGCCAAGTGGAACACTCGTCGAGTGGTCGGTGCCGATCTGAGCCCGTCTCTGCGGCGGCGGAGTCAGTGGTGTTCGCCGAGCAGCTTAGTGGCGAGCACTGCGGCCTGCGTGCGCCGCTCCAGCCCGAGTTTGGCCAGCAGGCTGGACACGTAGTTCTTCACCGTCTTCTCGGCGAGGAACATCTTGGCCGCGATCTCCCGGTTGGTTAGGCCCTCGGCGATATCCATGAGGATCCGCCGCTCCTGCTCGGTGAGTGACTTGAGCTCCTGCGGCGCCTCCACCCCGTTGCGGATG